>CAWGWZ010000027.1:0-407727 GCA_963826305.1 uncultured delta proteobacterium
GACACATTCCATTTATTCTTTAAGGAAGGAGAAAAAGCGATGTGTCCCTATTTAAATTTAGAGTTGCTGGTGTTGTCCTAAGGAGAAAGGGAGGTCCCTGAGAAGGGCTCCCCCTGCCAAGTATAGGTCATCAATAATTCTCTGCCAGAACTTCGAAGTGAGCTTGGGGATGCTTGCAGACCGGACATTTATCCGGAACTTCCTTCCCTTCAAAGACATAACCACAATTTCGGCAGTGCCACTTCACAGAAGAATCTTTTTTAAACACCTTTCCTTCCTTCACATTTTTCAATAGATCCAGATACCGGGCCTCGTGAAACTTTTCCACCTTGGCGACTTGAGTGAAAGTCTCATAGACCTCTGTAAATCCTTCCTTTTGGGCTACGTCAGCGAAATTCTGGTAGAGGCTTGTCCATTCAAGATTTTCTCCGGCTGCGGCTGCTTTCAAATTGTCAGCGGTATTCCCAATGATTCCAGCAGGGTAAGCGGCAACGATTTCTACTTCTCCTCCCTTGAGCAGACTGAAAAAGAGCTTGGCATGCTCTTTCTCATTCTCGGCTGTTTCCAGAAAGATGGCGGAAATCTGCTCATAGCCCTCTTTTCTGGCTGCGCTGGCAAAATAGGTGTAGCGATTTCTGGCTTGGGATTCGCCGGCAAAAGCGGCTAAAAGATTCTTCTCTGTCTGGCTTCCTTTCAATTCCATAACTTTTCCTCCTCTCTTAATTCATTCATATGCATTCATTTTGGAGCTATCAAAAAATATATAACGCTGAATAGAGGTGTGTCAACCTTCAAACACGGAGTGCCAAAGCGAGGTCTCTTCCTGCTTCATAGGCTTCCTGAAGATGTTCCGAATGTTTTATGACATCCCCTTCAAAGTCAAGGCCTCTGTACAAGAGCGTTTTCCAAAGCTCCATATCCAGAACATCAAAAAAATATTTAACCGTGAGAAGGGTCCCGTCAAATAGCTTTTTCCCTTTGGTGGCTCCCACAGAAATGAAAAGGCCTTTTCGCTTTGGTTCCCATTGGCCATAAGGGACTTTATCAATCCAATACTTTTTCACCCAGAGGGATTGGCAGCGGTCCATCAGAATCTTGGTGTGGGCACTCACGGTATAAAAAAAGATGGGAGACGCAAGCATTAAACCCTGACACGAAAGAAGCTGGTCATGCACCTTTTGGAAATCATCCTGAATCACGCACCGACCTAATTCTTTACACCCGTATATTTCAAGACAAGGGGACATTTCTAAATCTTGAAGAAAAATTTTTTCAACCTGTGCCCCTGCTTCCAAAGCCCCCTGAATTGCATGATCGAGAAGAACAGCGGTATTCCCCTTGCGTCTCGGACTTCCATAGATGGCCAATATTTTCTGCACTTTTCCACCTCCTAAGATTCCTAACGGTCCTTTAAAAATTTTATCCTTCAAATATGGATTTATCAAATTAAAAATGATCTGTGATTGAATTCCTTTGTTGCCAAATCTTTTAAAAAGGCTTAAAGTTTGAAAGACTCTCATCTATTGGAAGGAGGAGAAAAATGAAAGTCTTAGGAATTCTGGGAAGTCCCGAGTAGGAGGGAACAGTGATATCCTTTTAGAACAAGCCCTGGCCGGGGCCAAGGATGCAGGAGCAGAAGTGGAGAAGATCGTCCTGTCCAAGAAGAAGATCTCCGGATGCCTGGACTGCGAAAAATGTAATGAAACAGGAGTCTGCGCTATCAAAGACGACATGCTGGAGATCCACAAAAAGATCCTGGAGGCAGATGTCGTTATCCACAGCGTGCCAGTCTATTTCTGGGCCATGACATCCCAGATGAAAGCCTATTTGGACCGTTGGTGCGCTTTTTTTGATGCGGAGTGGCGACTGCATAAAGCCTATCGTCCAAAGATGAAGGGGAAGAAGATCGGGCTGATCACGGTCTGCGGGGACCCAAATGTCTCGACCGCTGACCCCATTGTCCACAGTTTCAAGAACACCTGCCAATTTAGCGGACTAAAATTGTTGGAAGTGGTGCAGGCTTCAGCCGCGGCAAAAGGGGAGATTGCCAATAATGAGGTGGCTAAAAAGAAAGCTTATGACCTGGGAAGAAAAAGTGTGACGAAGTGACTTCCTGAGTCATCTACCTAAAGAAGGTATGGGTCTGGACGACCCCTTTGCCCAAAATCAAAATATGGCAACCCCCGAAGATGAGGACTGAAAGGTAAAATGGGAATATGGCCAAAACAGGGGTTTTAGAATACCTTGGAAAAACGAAGTGAGATTTTCATGCCTTCGGGTCTGTTTTCAGCACCCGTTTCATAGAAAGCATTCAAATAGACAAAAAATCCTTTCTTCGAGAACATCAGTCCTGGACCGATGGCAAAAACCTTTTCTTTCGAAAGGTCCCTTTTATGATCCTCCACCTTATCAGCAGTGATTTGATTCAGGTAATAACCGGCAATGCCCGCTCTCAGCCCATCTAAGATTTCGTAAGACAATGCGTAATTCAAATGAAAAACCTGTCCGGGTTGAATGCTGTCAGCACGAAAGGATTGAGGTGGGTTGTGATTTTTTGAGTTCCACAGATAGTGCAGTCTCCAACTCGTTTCCAATTTCGGCGTGATGAAGAGGGTGAATGCATAGTAAGGATTGAAGCTGTATAGATGACTGCCGATATTGACCGCAGAATCCTTATCATACCTTCCGGTAGGAAGGATGAAGGGAAAATTGATTCGATGGAAATAGGGCATATTGAAAATTTTATGGTCGACCCATTGGAGTAATAAAAGGGCTTAAAATCAAATCACCCAGTCCCGCTTTATGACCACGGACACCCAAATCTGTATCAAGATCCGCTCTCACAGCAGGTAACAAGGCCTCAACACCATAGTATCCTCCGAGAATCTTCCATTTCGTTAAATAAGCCACATGGGTTAAGGAAAGCCAGCTTTCTACTGAATTATCCCCAGGTATTTTCCCTCCCCTCGAGTCTGTAAACCGATTGGCATGATAATATTCAATGGTCTCTTCGAGGAGAAAACCAGGGCCGGCAACACCATCTAAAAAACTTGTTCCACCTAAATTAACGGGGGGCAAGGTGACTTCTTGTCCATAGGTGGCAAAGGGAACGAGGATGGAAACAAAGAAGGTGAAAAAAGCGATCCATTTCTTGGTTACACGGCCTATCATTTAAACCTTTTGATAAAATTTCATTCGAACTTCTCATTGATATCATAACGCATCTGCCAATGTTCAGCAACATGAAGAGAAGTGGTAGAAAAGAAAGCTTATGATTTGTGGAGAAAAAGTATAACAGGTTAAGCTTTCTTTCTGAATCGGTTCTCCAGAATAACTTCGTCAATGATCTCTCCACAAATAATACATCTCCATCCGAAATATTCTTCTGTCCGACCATAGAACTTTTCATGAGTCATCGGTCCTCCACAACAGTTGCATTTCATAAAGATTTAACCTCCTTTTACCCGATAATTTATTCATCAAACTTTAAAATTTCAAGGTTGGGGGTAATCATAAGGATAGAGGCAAGGCAAGTGCGGCTCACAGGGTTGAGAATAACACCTACAAAGAGAGCGGATGAGATCAAATCACGGATTGAGGATTTCCGTTAGGAAAGAGAGTATAACGCAAAAGCTAAGGGACGTAGCGGTCTTTTGCCGCGTCCCTCTTGAGGGCATTGTTAGGCGGGCTATCCCCAATAATCATGGGATGTAGTGCTACGCTTACCTCTTAATCTGCTCAAGTATACCCTTCGCCCCAGAGGTGAGGAAACCCATATCGGTCCCGACCATGATAAACTGGAAACCTTGCTGTATTCTCCTGCTCGCGTCGTCAGGGGTGAGTGCGGGGATACCTGCTGGGATCTTTGCTTTCTTTGTCGCGGCAAGCACCTTTTGGACCGCTTCTTCCACACCAGTGTGCGTCGCCTGTCCCAACAGCCCCATTGAGGCCGACAGATCACCGGGGCCGACGAAAATCAGGTCAATTCCCGGCACGGTTAGAATCTCGTCAATGTGGTTCACCGCTTCGATGTGCTCAATTAGCAAGATCACCATGATCTCATTGTTTGCTATCTTCAAGTATTCGGGGACCGACAGCCCCCATCGAAGCGCCGCAAATCCCGGAAACAACCCTCTCACACCTTCGGGTGGATAGCGGAGAGCCTGCACGGCATCCATAGCCTCCTGTTTGGAGCTGACCTGCGGCATGATCACACCCATTGCCCCCATGTCCAACACAGGCTTTGCCAGCCAGTGGAGATTCCATGGAACCCGGACGATCGGCACGGTCTCGGTGCCCTTCGTGGCCTGAATCATTCGATGCGCGGTTTCCAGGTTGAGCGCTGCATGCTCCAAGTCTATCATCAGCCAGTCGAAACCTGCCTGGGCAAGTATCTCTGCAGCAGGAGGACTGGGTAGCACCATAGCTGCACCTATGGCGGGCTTCCCTGCTTTCAGAAGTGGCCTTTACGCGGTTGCTTGTGATCTTCTGACCTTGTTGTGCCCAAGCTGGGCTCACGGCTATGAACAGAAGTATGCAGAGTGTTGCTAAATACGCGCCGAGTTTTTTTGTTTCGCATGCCTTTTTCATAGAAGTTTCCCCTTTTCCAACGGAGAGCAAGATTTAGTTTTAACTATCTGTAAATGCGATGTTCTTAGTTGGTGGCTTAGTATGGCTGCGCTACCTCATAAGACCTCACCTCCTCACTTCAACCCTGCCTTGCGCAGGGCATCAACAGTCCTATCATTTACTGATTGATCCTTATATGAAAGTACCTTTGCTAAGTAATCCACTGAGAACTTCGGATCTATTCTGAGGACTTCGGCAGCTTCAGCGCGGGCCTCCTTTTCTCGGCGCATCTGAATGTAAGTAGCCGCCAAAAAAATATGGGGATAAATGTTATCAGGCGCAAGCTGAATTGCTTTCTTATATGCCGAAGCCGCCTCCTCAAACCGGCCCGCATACCTGAGGGCATGGCCGAATTCCCTATATAAGGTGGGTGGACCAAAGGGGTTGAGTCGGATTGCTTTTTGGAATAACGGAATTCCTTCCTCTGGCCTGCCTGCTACGGTTAGACTACGGGCATAATTGAGAAGGACAGACGTCCCACCGGGGTTGAGGGCCACAGCCCGTTCGCCTTCAGCAATCGCCTTGTCATACTCCTTTTTACGGATATAGAGCATAGACAATAAAATGTGGGCCTCGGCTATGGAATCATCCATGGCAAGGGCTTTTTTGGCCAGTTCCATACTTTTCTCAATAGTCTCCCGAGGGGACTTCGTGTTGCCCAGCATATAATCGTGATGGTAGACCCAACCAAGGTGATAATAACCCATTGGATTCTCTGGACACATAGCAATAGCCTCCTCTATCATCCGCCGGGCCAAGTTGTTATCCTCGATATTCCAACGGTTATAGTAACCATTCGCTTCCGTTAACTTCAAATAGCAATCGAGACCTTGCTTCCCTTTGAAATATTTTTCAGCCCTCCCGACTTGTCCACCCTCTGTCAACTTCACTTTAGTGGACTCCAAGACCTTTATGGTGATCTCATCTTGCAGGGCAAATATGTCTTTCAGCTCACGATCATAACCCTCTGCCCAAAGGTGATTCCCCGTGAGAGCGTCGATCAACTGGGCTGTGATCCGAACGCGGTCGCCCGACCTTTGAACACTCCCCTCCAGCACATACCGGACACCCAGCTCTTCGCTTACCTGCTTGACCTTCACCGGCTTTCCCTTGTAAGTGAAGGTCGAATTTCGGGCGATCACAACCAGCCTTGGTACCTTGGTAAGGGCAGTAATGATTTCCTCGGTCATCCCGTCGCAGAGAAATTCCTGCTTTGGATCCTCGCTCATATTTACAAAGGGCAACACAGCAATAGAAGGCACGTTGGGCAAGGGGAAGGCCATTTTCTCCTTGGAGGCTACCTCTGTCTTAGAAGGAGAGGGACGGAAATAAAAGTGATAGACTGTTACAACAGCAACGATCACGATCAGAAATGTCCCCACAATTAAAGCTGCTCTCTGCCATTGGCTTGGTTTAACCTTTTTCTCGCCGATCACCTTGCCAGCTGCCTCAGGCTCCATCAAAACTCGATACACCCGTACCGGTTTCTCAATATTCTTGACCGTGTACAGACCTAAATACTCATAGCCCAACGGTAACTTCTTTCCCACGAAGTCAAAAGCTGACCCTGAGATGTACAGACCTCCTGCCTCTGATAAGCTCTCCATCCGGGCCGCAATATTGACTCCATCACCATAGATTTTATCTCCCTCCTCGATTACATCTCCAAGATTAACACCAATCCTGAACTCCATCCTCCGGTTTTCAGGTAACTCACCGTTTCTGGTTTTGAGTTCTTTCTGGATCTCAACACCACACTCCACTGCATCCACCACGCTGGCAAACTCAGCAAGCACGTTATCTCCTGGGGTATCCACTACCCGGCCATGGTGATGCTGAATGAGACCAGCCATTAGTTCCTTATACGCATTCAGGGTACGGACTGTCCCTCTCTCATCCTCGCCCATAAGACGGCTATAACCCTTCACATCTGCACTGAGGATGGCCGTGAGTTTACGTTTAACTTCTTGTGTGGTCATGGGGTCCCCCAAAGATTAGTTGGGAGGTTGATTTAAAACCCTATGGTTTGATAAAATTCTACTAATTTTGAATGAAAACTTCAACAAGAATTATCGATTACCATTTAAAAGGTTGTATGGAAGGAGGATTTTAGAAAATCACGAGTACAAGGAAGGAAGAGAGGAGATATGGGATGCGAATAACACCTACAAGTCATTAGGTCTGCAGAACAACAATGATTGAAGATTTGAGGTGTAATAAACAAAAAAGGCAGAGTCATTTCTGACCCTGCCCTTGCTCTTTGACAATTGAATAGCGACTCATTTTTTTACGCTTCGGCCTGACCCAATCTGATAGATGGTTCAGGCCGAAGAATTTCATCTATTCTTTCATCAAATGTTAGCTCAATGAAAAAGAGATTATCGACATCTGCCTCGTTACCTAAATTTGTTCTCATATAATTTAAGATTGATTCCTGGGTAATTCTTTTTGGATTCTTCCTTCTCTCTGGTAGTAACACAATGAAGTGGATTTTCTCTATGTCTTTAAACATATAAAATGCATAAGCTACCAATTTCTATTCTCCATCTCTTCTCTCCCAAAGATAAGGATACACTTCTCAATATTTTTTGCCACCCAGAAAGCCCCTCTCTTGCCAATTCTCTTTTTGAGCCAGTAATAGAAAGACAGGTTTTTATTAATCAGGAAACTCCTCATTTATATAATTCAAGCATTTCCCATACCAAGTTTTCACATCATCATAAGTTCCCGTAATTATGTTGTTTTCCTCAAACCTCAATATTTCTAAAAAAGGCCAAAGTGTACAGTTTCCCGACAAGAATTTTATGCTTGGTTCCCTAACCAGCATAAACTAATAAAGGAATTTGCAATCTTCTAAAGTTGTAAACTTTCTTAACAATTTCCTCTCTTTTTATTGATTTTGGATTGAAATCTTCTATTCTGAAGGATGATGGAAGGAACTCTCTTTCAGGAAATACTCCTCTCTTTTCTCAAAAGCTGCCGGTCCCGATGCCCGCTCAACGCTTCCACCTACAAGTCTACAGCCCGGGATAATACTGAAAGTTAATGATTATCGATGGAAATATGCAAAACTGAAAAGATAATATAATTGGTTTATTCTTACGGGTTTAAGTATCAGCTCGAGATCTCTTTTCCCATCCCCAGTTCGCCACCGCGATGTAAATACTCTTCCAAGCGTCTCTTGCGTAACTTTGTAAGTTGCATCTGTCTCAGCGATATTAGTTTCTGCTCCAAGGCCTTGCTCTTGAAGAGCAATCGCATGAACGCATTTACACCGCCAGGGGATGGGTAGTCAAACATCTTGTGTTCTTTATAAAATTTATAATCTGCCCGTATACTCATTCCAGCTGTCGCTACCAGATCGCGGAAGGTCAAGATTGTACCACGTATGCCAAACCGATCGGCAATCTTCCATTTTTCATCAAGAGCACGGTCGAGGTCTTTAACTGTCTGACGTAAGGTGGCAGCAAAGAGCGAGGCATCTGATGCACTCTGAGTGAGTGTTGCAATACAACGGGTTCCGGTAATGTTCATGAGCTGTAGCAAATACCAGGCGACATCTGCCTCCAGTGGCCCGCCGCCAGTGGCCACCACAAAACCATATTTGCCCTTCAGTGTAGGGCGATGGTAGATTCCCCAGCAACGTTCGAGAAGGGCTTTCAGATGAACGTCTACTGCTCCAGAAGCACAAGTTCCGATAAAGACGATACCGTCCACCTTATGGAGGCGCTGTTTGATCGCTTCATATTCGTCCTTGACAACACAGACACCTTCCACCCGCAAGTCACAGAGGTAACACCCTATGCAAGGCCCAACGTTGTGATCCTGAAGCTCCAAGATATCAATACTGTTCTTAGAATAGTGTTTGATGGACTCCGTTATGGAGGCATTGGCTGGGTCTTCGGTGAGTCGGTGACCAGTAATTACCAAGATTGTCTTATCCCCGGTCTTTGGTGTTGGAGGACCATTCAGAATGAACCCCTCGCCACGGTAAATGGGAGAGAGGTACTTCCGCTCCACAGCCATATATCGTTTTGCAGGTACATATCCATCCTTCAGGGCGCGATTGAGTTGCCCAGCCAGCACACGACAACTATCTTCTGTAGCGTCCTCATCTATATAGCCAAAAAAAGGATTACCTTCAGCCGATACATCTCCAATATAACCAAAGCCCAACTGTTCACTCACAAATCGGACCCGGTCGAGAATAGAATCGTCGTAGACATGCGTTGATGTCATCACAGATGCCGCGATCTTGCTTTTAAAACCATAATTCTGTGCAAATAGCTTATCAAGGAGGTACTGCATTTTCACCGGCATGAACAGAGCCCAGGCGCCAAAAGTCCAAAGAACAGCGTCGGCTCTTTGCATCTTTTCCACAATCTTTAAGAAAGCTGGCTCGGCTTCGTTAGGATCCATAGATAGGTTTGCTTTGGCCACGTCCACAAACTCATAATCATGGTCAAGAAACCTTACTAAATACTTGGCGGTGTACAAGCTGGCACTCTTTTTTCCCCGAGGACTGCCGCAAAGGAAGATTATTTTCCCGCTCATCTTATTTTCTCCTTTGAAAGGTTAAAAAAAAGATTAGGCTTTGTAGATCAGGCCGGCTTCCTATATTTACAGCAAAATATATTGAATTTGTCAACCCAAGAATTCGATTGAATTAAGGCATCATATAAACCTAATCAAATTTATCTATTATCGGTTGAAATCTGCATCATTAGGAAAAAATGACTTGCGGGCGGTTACAGGAAGAAGTCAACGGATGATCCACAACCGGAAAGTGGGATCGAATGAAGGTCGCTGGCCCCGGAATAGGGAAAGAATACAAACCTGATGAGTGCGGAAAAGAGGGGCATGGCAAAGGTCAGATGAATAAGAATTACCTTTTACATTGGTTCTTAGGACTTTTTGTGAGATCGGTGTCTTCGGAGGATTTGATTCGGGAAGGCACGGCTTCTTTGCCTGCACCACATTTGCACCACGTGATTTCGGAGCTAACTTGTTGAAATGATTGGTGGCGGTCCAGGGATTTGAACCCTGCAAACTGATTTGCCAAATGTTGGCGGCTCAAATCCGTCCGTATATCAAGATCGTATCATTGTCAGAATCATTTTGAATCTCGTTATCGCTTTCAATGCGTGTGGATCATTGGCTGGCATTATCACCATTTCACCCCCCTTCAAGCGAAAGGGTTTGCCCGAAATAACAACTTCTGCTTCACCGTCAAGAAGATAGACCAGGGCATCAAATGGTGCTGTATGTTCGCTCAGCCCCTGTCCTTCATCAAAAGCGAAAAAGGTTACTGTCCCTGTCTTTTTGTCAATGATCGTTCGACTTACAACAGAACCTTCTTGGTAATCTGCCAAATCCATTAACCTCATTGTCTGTATCCCACCTTTTTCCATGTCTCCCTTCTCCTTGTTTCATCTTTCAATCTCTTTTAAAAGCTTCTTCCCGTATTCCTGGCATCTCTTTTCGACTTCTTTATCACTTTCGCCATCCACCCGCAGGATGCCCTCAACCACCTTCATCCCGTGGTGAAATCCCAATGCGACCTCAAGCATCTTCAGACAATCCTTCCCATCTCTGCTTGTTCCGGCAGACGTGAAGATACCTGCCACTTTTCCCTTCAATTTACCGCCATCGTAATGAACGATTGATTCATCAATTACCTTCTTTACCTGCCATGCCACGTTGGAAAAATAGGTGGGTGAGCCAAGAACGATACCGTCATATTTTGGGAGAAGAGAAATATCAAATTTCCCTGCATCTTCTACCGTGACATTTAAAGCACCTGATCTTATAGCCTCGGCTATCGCTTTTGCCATCTTCTTGGTGTTCCCACTCCCGCTATAGTAAAGCACCAGAACTTTTTTTGAAGCCATTTTTCACCTCCAAAAAGCTTATTTTTTATTCCAATCTATTAGATTAGTTAAAGGGTGTCAATGAAAATCAGGAGGATGGTTACCTCTATATTTTTCTAAACATTGGGTCTCTGACCTGGGAAAGTATGGGAGTGAGTCTTAAAAGATCGCATTTTGATCTAATATATCTCTCCAAAATGCGTTTATAAACCCTATAGAACGGCTTTTTAAACGTCTTTTCCCGCTGGGCCATAAAGTTTTATTAGGCCTTTAATATGGAGGGCCTTAGAACAAGGAATTTAGGTCTTTGGGGATTCGGGGCTTTTACCCTTTTTTACGGATTCTATCGTGTACTCCCAGCTAAAGTTTGCCTTATGCATTATTTCGCATGCCGGAATAGGTCCTTATTCCACTAAAATCAACCCGAAGATATTTCGTTCCTGATCGCGTGCCCGCACAACTTCAATGGTAAGCCCATTATCCCTTGCCGTCTTAAAGACATCAATGCCACATCCCTCCATCGAAGGCCTCGCCTTAGATCCGTGTCTGCATGGGCCTGACAGGTTACATTCCTTGCAAAGATCACAAGGACCGCATCCCATACCATACTCCATGCCTTGTAATACCCATCGAGAAACATCTTGATTTCGAGGCAAACGACGGCTTCCCTGAAAGTGTTTGCCTTTTCACCCCTCTTTTCTCCTTTTCGCAATCTTTGGTGCAGAAGGATAGCCTTCTGGTAGGAGTCAATCACCTTACGAGTCATGTCAGGAGTAGGCGTGTGAGGAGGACAGCAAAGGCTTTCCCCAAAACCAGGGCATCCATATTGGCATTTCATCCTCACCCACTCGGCGGTGACAATGGAATCAGGGTCGATAATCTTTACTCCCTCGATCCCCATCTCTATTGCTTTCTTGCAGAAGGACTCCACCAATTTCATTGAAACATCCTCCTTCCTCCCATTGGAAAATTTGATGTGACAATAAGTTCTAAATCCAAAGCACGAAATCCTTAAAACACGTATTGAGGTATTAGGATAAATCTCACCCTGGCATTACTCTAATAAAATCCACTTCTGCTCCCTGCATTAGAGATTTCGATTTCTAATTTTGCAGGTTGTCCAGTCCCGTGAGCTACCCCAATAGCGATGAGTTCCTTCGCCTTCTTTGGAAGGCCGCTCTGTCTTTTTTGTTGTCAGGCACAACTCCCTTTCTAAGCCATTACCGATTCTCTAAAATCACTTCGTCAACAACCTCTCCACAAGAAATACATCTCCACCCGCAAAAATACTCATTGGCACCGTAGAATCTTTCGTAATTCATTACTCCACCGCAGCGACTGCAATTCATTAATGATACCTTCTAAGTCAAAGTCTTTTCAGATAAGCAGATAATGCCATCTGGCAAAACAGCAAAGGCCGATATCGAAAAAAATATGGTTCTTGAGTAAACCGGCCTCTTTATAGAACTCATTGATACCAGAAAGATATTTATTGTCAATCCTTAAATGAAATTATGAAAATAATTTCATTCTGTCGATGGACCCAAGCCAAAGGTGGAGAGCCACCGAAAAGATGTTTGCTCTATCAAAATTCAGATCGGCATGAGAAGATTTCAGAAATGAAAAGGTTATTATGGGTAAGAGAACGCGGCCAGAAAGCCATTCACTCTTTCAGATCTTCCGCAAAACCGGGATTATCCTCCACAAATTTCTTTAACTCTTTATATTGTCCTTTGCTCAGAACAACCCCTCCGAGGACTTCGGTGGATGTTGTGGTTTTGCCATCTGGACTCAGCAAATCGATCATTATGAAATCTTGGCCCTTGGTGACTCGAATTGTATGTTTTTCGTATTTCATCTTCTCCTTAAACTCCCCCCGGTCTCAAAATTTCTTTTTATTTACTCCATCCGTAACGGAAATTCAATAAAAAGTTTTTGCAGACCTGGATACTGGATCGAGTATCCGATTAGAAAAGTATGGATGGGTTTACTTCGGAACGGCTGTAACTTGGCCATTCGTAGAGGGGAAAAAGTTGAGAAAGTTGGGAGCCTAAGCTCCCTGGGACGGCAGAGTCATTCAAGGTTTGAGGCTCTATTTGTCCCGTTGGCTCAGGAATTTGGTGGAGTATTTAAAGGTATCTGTTGTGCACCAACCCAAATTCTTTCTGCCTGGAGAGTTTTGGGAACACTCCCCCCATCAAACCAATCAAGAAAAAGTTTGATGGAGGTGTATAAGAATGAGAACATTTTGCACAGTTGAAATTAAGGATGCCATCCAGTCTGTCCAAGTAGGCACGACTCGAAACATTTTAAGGCCTATTTGCATTTTGTGCAGACGCTTCTTAAGCAGAAGGGATGTTTTTACCCGCCAGGCAGTTTGTTGGCGCTGCAGGAAGATACTTACCTAATGCGTCCAGGCCATCTAATCCTTAGAGAAAAAGGGCTAAACTCAGGCTGAAGATTACGAAACTGAGCCAGTCCATCCTTGAGTGTAAGAGGATTTGGGAGAGGTATTCTACATGGATGGATGCACCCACCTCCCATGTTTAGGATAAAGTGCCTATCCCAATCGTGACCTCTTCCTTTACCGTAAGAGGTCACCATGACCGGAGGTAAGTAACATGGGAACTGATTGGTTTGTAAAAGTTAAGGGTTCCTCTAAAAATTAATGAAATTTACTATCAACACTCTACCAATTTAACAACCGGTGTGTTATGGTTATCAAAAACAACACAGAGGGGAAAGAAATGATGCAGACCGGTTTGTTGGATTGGCAAATACGTTTTAAGCAACTGGACAATGGCGGCGATCCGCTCCCCAAGATTCAGACAATGGTGGACTGGAAACTGTTTCGTCCTCTCCTGGAAGTGGTGCGAGACAAAGAGCGCAAATCCAATGCGGGTCGAAAACCCTTTGATGTCGTGTTGATGTTCAAGGCCCTGATTCTTCAATCGTTGTACAATCTTTCGGACGAGCAAACAGAGTTTCAGATTCGGGATCGTCTCTCGTTTATGCGATTCTTGGATTTGTCTTTGGGAGATGACGTTCCGGACGCCAAGACCATTTGGTTGTTTCGAGAGCAGTTGACCGAAGCTGGGGTGATTGAAAAAGCTTTTGACCAATTTGAGGCGTATCTTTGCGAACAAGGTTTCTCGGCCCGGAAAGGGCAGATTGTAGACGCCAGTATCGTTGCTGTACCGAAGCAGAGGAACAGTCGGGAAGAAAATAAGAGGATCAAGCAAGGGGAGGTTCCAGAAGGTTGGAGTGAGCAGAAGAAGCGGCAGAAGGATACGGATGCCCGTTGGACCAAGAAGAATGGTCAGAATTACTACGGTTATAAGAATCATATCGATGTGGATGTGAAGCATAAACTGATTCGCAGTTATGAAGTGACGCCTGCGTCGGTCCATGACAGTCAAGTGTTTGAGAGCCTTTTGGATGAAGATAACAGCAGTCGGGATGTGTGGGCGGACTCGGCGTACCGTTCGGAGGAGAAGCTGAGAGAGTTGAAGCAACGAAAGTATCGGCAGCATCTTCAGCGCAAGGGATGCAAGCACAAGAAACTGACGGATCGAGAGGTCCAGGGGAATCGAACGCGTTCCCGAATTCGGAGTCGTGTGGAACATATCTTTGGGGTGCAGGCGAAGCGGGCGGGGAGGCTGATCATACGGGCCATTGGTCTGGTCAGGGTGAAGGTCAAAGGTGGGGTTGAGGAATTTGGCTTACAACTTGGATCGATACTGCGTGTTGGCTGGGGCATGATTGCCCTGGATAGGCCCACTGGGTAAAGTGATCCAGTAGGATCGCTAAAAAGCGATCAAAAAGGGACTTCAGATAGGTTTTATAAGATGAATGGAAGGTTTTGGTACTTAGCATTTTCGCTAAATTCGACCCAACGAATTTTTAATCTTCAAAATTCAAATTATTAGAGGTTGCCTTAAGTTGCAGAAGCACTTTCGCTCCTGTGGCGTGAAGTTCGTCGGTAAACTTCCTCAGTTTGGGAATAAAACCGTCCTCATGAAGAAGCAGCCCTCCAAACCTCCTTCTCGCCGCTGGATCGATAGCAGCAGGGGAGATGATGAGCAAGCCAGCCCCGCCCTTCCCTCGCTCAACATAATATTTTGTAAATCGCTCACTAACAGACCCATCAGGTTCCGCGAAATTGGTATTCATTGCCGGCATAACGATCCGATTCCTAAATAGAATACCTTTAATAGTTAACTGGCTAAATAATAAGTGAAACTGAGTCATTCTTAAGATCTCCTTTTCAACATTTTCAAATATTTGAGGTTGTCATAAGAATCTATTCTTTCGCTAAGGATACATACGTCGGGCAAAATACGGAGCCTGATTCCCCACAACTATTGCGAAACGACGAGTAGTTAAGAAAACCGTGGAGACTAAAATATTTGTGCTCACCTTTTTACCACCACCAATCACAATAAAGCGCCGAACAGCGATCCAACCTGGTTTGTCCTTCAAGCTGTTTGATGAAGTAGGAAACTTTGGTGACCTCCGCCATCGGAGTTATGTCATACGCGATCTCTGAAGTACCCTCTTTCCCCTTTTGTAGATGAGGCCAAGCCAAGGTTTAAAGAAATTCCTAGAACCAGGAGCAGAAACAAACAAACCAAACCCATTTTTCTTCCCTTTTCCATAAGATCATCCCTTTTTCTGTTGCTTCCCTTCGTACCTCTCTCCTTCTTCAACAAGCGCTGGTAGAAAGGCAGCAACGCAGTGAATTCCTATTAAACTGGAAACTTCCAGAGCTTCCAGTATCTCATCTTCAGTTGCTCCAGCTTCTAACGCATTGCGCACGTGAATTCTAAACCCTTCTTCGTAACATGTCACCGCATCCAAGCAGACGAGTATTATCTCCTTGAACTTGCGAGGTAAAGCGTTCCTCCCCTGGATGGCATGCACCGCTGTTTTGTGGTAAAGCTCCATGTATTCAGGATCGCGTGCAGCGAGAAGGCTACGCCATGGTCTTGCGAAACCGCGCTCCTTAGTCATCCTCTCGATCAGGTTCTTCGCCTCTTGAGATTCTTTGCCCCTCATAACTTCTCCTTCCTTTCCATGGATCACCTCCCTTTACCGATCTTTTCTTTCATAATGTCCTTTCTTCCATTGTCTGTCAAGAGTGCAATAACCACCTTTCTCGCTTAAATCCTCACCCTCACTAAAATTCTTCCCTCGTTCATTGGTCCCCCTTTTTAAGCATATTATGGTAATATTTTGAGGGTCCATCATTTTTAGTGGCCTGTCGAAAATAAGTCGATTATCCATCTGTCTTGTAAAAATATAAGAGCCCGAAGAAACTATAAAAAATGTCATTTCCCATTCAATTTTGTAACTGCTTTCTTTAGAGCATATAGGCCCCACCTAAGACGTTGATCGTCGATCCAGTAATATAGGAGGCTCCGTCAGAAGCCAGAAAAACAACCGCGTCAGCCACTTCTTCCGGTTTTCCCAACCTTTTCAAACCGATCGAATCGATGATCCGGTCTCCTATCCCTGCCTTTTTCCTCTCCTCCCAAACTTTTTCCAATCGAGGACCACTTAAGATATTTCCGGGGGCCACTGCATTAACCGTGATGCCCATAGGGCCTAATTGATAAGCAAGAATCCGTGTAAATCCTATTATTCCTGCTTTGGCGGCGCTGTAAGGAATGGTGCTATATGGAACCCCCACTCGCCCTACCATTGAGCTCATATTGATGATCCTGCCATATTGCCGCTTCTTCATATGAGGAACGACGGCTCGTGTGAGCAAAAATACGCTCTTCAAGTTGTTGTTCAATACGAAATCCCACTCTGCTATCGTCAGATCTTCCAGTAACTTGGCAGGGGGTTTCCCACCTTGCGCAAAACTTCCACCTGCATTATTCACCAGGATGTCAATTCGACCAAAAGCGTCAATAGCTGTTTTCACGATGGGATCCACATCTTCTTCTAAGGTTAGATTCCCCTTGATCCCTATCCCCTTACTCCCAAATTTCCTGATCTTGGCAAGAATATCCTCCAATGGGAAAAGGTCGGTTAGAACTAATTGGGTAGACATTTTGGCGAACTTTTCTGCAATGCTCATTCCTATCCCGCCGGCAGCTCCTGTAATTAACACAACTTTCTCTTTAAGATTCAATTCACCCTCCTCTGTTTACGTTTTGCATGATCTCTGCTAATGCTACCGCCACTGAGTCAACTCAAACATAACACCTCCGATTTTGTCAGTGTCGATTAAGCAATGCCACCACCACCAACATATTTTACGCTATTTACAACCTTAAACCCTTCCCCGACCAGTTTTCGAGTATATCAACTCCTATCCAGATCAAGCTTATAACACG
This sequence comes from uncultured delta proteobacterium, assembly GCA_963826305.1. Classification (GTDB taxonomy): domain Bacteria; phylum Desulfobacterota; class BSN033; order BSN033; family UBA1163; genus CAWGWZ01. The sequence goes on from CAWGWZ010000027.1 coordinate 16,847, forward strand.
ATCATGCCTTTCCAACCCTTAGCCATTCCCCCTCTTTTCCTATCTGAGTAAAAAACATTATTTCAAAACCAGAGCATCAGAGCCCCTCGTTCATTATTTCATTTCTCTCAATTTTCTCCTTAAAATTTTTCCGGTGGGATTTTTTGGCAGACCTTCGACAAATTCCACGGATTTGGGTTTTTTATAGGAAGTCAAATATTTTGCACAATGTTCAATAATTTCCTTTTCATTAACCCTTGCCCCCTGCTTGGGCACGACAAAGGCCTTTACTGCTTCCCCCCATCTCTCATCCGAGATTCCAACAACTCCAACTTCTGCGATAGCAGGATGGCTGACTATCGCGTCCTCCACCTCCCGTGGATAGACGTTAAAGCCACCTGTGATGATCATTTCATCTTTGCGATCGAGGATGTATTTTCTCTCTCGCCAGGCTCATGGCACCTTGCTTAAGTTTTTGGGTGAGGCTAAACAGCTTCTTCTTCCCTCGTAGGGAGATGACGCCGTTCTGACCTATAGAGATTCCTTAACGGTAACCACTCCGGTTTCAGGTCCTATTTTTTCACCACCTCCCAGGAGCATAGGCAGCGGTAGAATAAGTTGCCCTGTGAGACCTATATCCCCGCCCACAGCGCGGGGCTTTACCGCCTCACGGAAATTCGGCAACTCTCAAGTTCTAATTCCAGACGGCCATTCATCCCCATTCACAGAACGGTGTTTTCTGGCTGTCTTAATAAATGTGATTTCACAGCAGAGCACTAAGGCTTCTTATAAGAGTCTTGTGAACTCCTCAATATTGGAGAAATCTTCCAGATGATTCACCGCTTGAATCATTCTTTCAATTTTCTCATTTGAAAAAGGCGTTGCCGAAAATTGAAAACATTTCTTGACTTTTTCGATCCTTTGTTCTTCAGTTAAAGGGTTTTCTGGGCTTCCCCTCATGCTACACATTTCCTTGACGTAACGACGACCACTGTTCGTCTCGATATCGATATTTAAGGGGACGATCTCAGTGAACCTTTTATCGATGACTACCGTTACTTTCCTTGCCAAATCCAGAACCTTTTCGTTACGTATATTTTCTTCTTCAAAATCCCCGATAAAAACATCACCTTTATAAATGGCAACGGCAACGGTATATGGGATGCTAAATTGTGCCTTTACCTGTAAAAGTCCCTCGTCTATCTCAAAGGGCCTTCCTACCTTGTCATTGGTCCTTTCCGATACAAGGATCGTGACCCGTTTTACTTCTTCAGCCTCGATCTTTTCCTCTCTGCAGATGTCTAGTACCCCCTCGATAGCAGGATGAGTCGCCCGGCAGGACGGATAAGGTTTCATGCTTAGATTCGTTACTTCGAATCTCTTTCCCAGTTCGGCCAATAGCTCCTGAGGACCATACTGACCGGACTCTCGATGTCTCCATTCGTATTGACTGGTACTGCTATCACCATCATATAATCGAAAAAAGCCGTACGGCCCCTGAAACGTATTTTTTGTTCCGGTGATGCCGATACTCGACAGATACGCCGAAAGGACGCCCGCTTTGGCTGCAAAAGCTGGTTGCATCCGCTTTGTCAGAGAACCATCACGGACACACTGAACATTTCCTGCGATTTGGCTGTAGACAATACCCAATGCTTCAGAGGTCAAGGACTCATTCAATTCGAGTATTTTACTTGCTGTTGCCGCCGCTCCAAAGCCACCGCAAATGGCAGAATAGTGCCATCCCTTGTAGAATTTCAGCGCAAGCCCTAACCTGCAAGCCAAATCGATCCCCACAATGACCGCTGTAATGAACTCCTTACCTGTTACATGATGTTTCTGTTCAGCAACAGCAAGCGCACTCGGAAGGACGGGTGCATTGGCATGGACAACAGCCACATCATGGGTATCATCAAAATCTCTGGAGTGGATTAAAATGCTGTTTATGAAGGCTGCCTGGGGAGCTGGAACCTTTTTCCCAAATATAAAGACGGTACTCTCTTCTCGTCCCCCCCAGGCCTCAATAAGTTCGAGAATTTTCTTGCTCCCAGGGGCTGTTGATCCGGCAGCAGCAACTCCGAGAGAGTCCAAAATAAATCTTTTTGCCATTTCTACCACTTCGCAAGGGATATCATCAAACTTAGTTCGAACGATATAGTTAGCCAAATCGTGGGCAACATCCTTTCTGGCTTTCATTTTAGCTCCTCCATTCCGGGGTCGGACTATCTGTTTTCGTCTCTTCTATCCCCAAGGTTTTTCTCAAATGGGGGACAAGGCCCCCATCCTTTACAATTTCCATAACCCCTTCAGACAGACGGGGAAGATCAAACGTACCGGCCTTACAAGTCAATTTCGCCTGCTGAAGATCAATCGTCACTTCTTCTCCAGGGCTAAGATGATCAACCGCCTCTTTACTCTGGAAAAGAGGTACTCCGTGCACAATGGCATTTCTAAAATAGATTCTCCCAACGGATTTAACAATAATTGCCTTCACCCCTGCGTATTTCAAACAAGTCACCGCTTGTTCTCGTGAACTTCCAGACCCAAAGTTTTTCCCCCCTACAACAACGTCCCCTTGTCGCACATTTCTCGCAAATTCTGGGTCCAAATCCTCCATGGCACGTTTTGCCAAACCCTCTCGTGTTGAAACCGTATGGAGATATTTCCCCGGAAAGATAACATCCGTATTAACATTATCCCCGTACTTCCAAACTTGCCTGACCAGCCCCCAATCATTGTACCACATTCAGAGTTAGACTTGTTGAACCATAGCCTGGCATAATAGTCTCAGGTGCAGGGGGTCGGTAACCCAACGCGCTGTGAGGTCTGATCTGATTATAGTCCTTCCTCCAGTTTTCGATTAGTACCTGAGCCTCAAAGAGCGTGGTGAAGAGTTCCACGTTGAGAAGCTCGTCCCTTAACTTCCCGTTGAACGATTCAATGTATCCATTCTCCCACGGACTCCCAGGCTCAATGTACAGGGTCTTCACTCCAAGATCCCTTAGCCACTGCCGAATCGCTCTGGCCGTAAACTCCGGCCCATTGTCCGATCGAATATGCTCCGGAATACCCCTCTGAATAAACAGCTCCGCCAGCTGCTCAATCACCTCTTGAGACGTAATCCTCCGAGCCACCGTGATGCTTAAACATTCTCTCGTATATTCATCCAGGATGGCTAGAATCCGAAAAGCCCTCCCGTCTTGGGTCCTTGCTGCCATTAGATCATAACTCCAGACATGGTTTTTCCTCTCGGGCCTCAGCCGGATGCAGGAACCCTCATTGAGCCATAACCTCCCCCTCTTAGATTGTTTCTCGGGTACCTTTAACCCTTCCTGCCTCCAGATCCTCTCCACCCGCTTATGGTTCACTCGCCACCCCTCTGCCCTGAGCAGAGCCGTAATCCTCCGATACCCATACCGGCCATATTGAGTGGCCAAGGCGATCATTCGAGCCACCAACTTCTCTTCTTCCCCTGAAACGCCTCTCTCAGCTTCCCGATGATTTACTCTGCAGTAAACCCCTTCTTCTTCATCCCTACCTCCCCATACTCATTTCCAGTCCTACTCTAAATCATCCCCTGGACCGGTTTTCGGAGGGCAGGTCAGATCGTCTTGATGAGGCCCAAAATATCCTTTAGGAAACTCCCCCTTATACATCTTTACGTCAGTACCGCAAATACCAGCGATCTCCACCTTAATTAGAATACCATCAGCATCAATCTCCGGTATTTCAAATTCCTTAATCATTAATTTCCCCGGTTCCTCTAAGACCGCTGAGATTTCTCTAGACAATAGATCCTCCTCAGAATGAAAGTCTGCGGGCAATTAAATCTTATGTTCGGTAACGATGAGGTATTACCTCGCCTTCAATCTTCTGACTTCGATCCCATATTGATTGACAGAATAGTCTCCCAATATGATTCTCTTTGGACTGCACTTATCAAACCATTTCCACTATTTTCTGTCCTCCCATTTGGGTATCGGCCATACGGGCTCAATCGGAGCGTATTCCCGAGGCCAAATGGTCTGCTTCCGCCCAGCCAAGATCTGCGTAATGCATATCGTCGCGAATTCATTTTCTCCATTGGGATTAAACTTGACGCCATAGGGCCACACGATCCCTTTTTCGCCGGGCTTGAGGTTCGTTTCGGCAAGAGCCTTCCTGATCTTCTCTTTATCGGTTGAAGCAGCCCTCTCCAAGACATCTCTCACCACATAGACCCCGGAATAAGTGTACGTGATGCTTCCGTCCATCTCTTCGCTATAGAGCTTCTTGTACTTTTCATTGAGCTCTTTTGCACCGGGGAGTTTGATGTCTGGATTCCAGGGCGTCAGCGTGCAGAGATACTCCGTAAGCTTTCCGAGTTGTTCAATATACTTTGGGTTTTGCATGTAGGCGTAGCCAATGATCCAGTTAGGAGCGAATTTCTCTTCCGCAAAAAGCCGGGTCATCATAATCGCATCCGATTCATACGGCGTCCACATCACCACATCCGGCTTGGCAGCTATCAGTTTCCTGACTTCCACAGATAGGTCTCTTGCTACGACCGGATAGATGATATAGGCCACCACCTCTAATCCTGCCTGTTCGGCAAACTTCTTATCACCCTCTGCAGTTTCAATGCCATATTTGCTATCCTGGGCTACGACAGCTACCCGCTTTGCTTTGTGTTTGCTGTATTTCTCGGTCCTGTTGACCCATTCCACAAACTCGGTCCTCACCTTCAACGTCTTTGAAGCCTTTACCGCCGTCTTAAAAACATACTTGAAACCACGTTCTGTTAATGAATCGGCAGCCGAATTAACAATTAAGAACGGGGTTTTGAGTTGCTCTGCAATCTGGGTCGATGTATAAGCCACCGAGCTACTCCAGGCACCCATTACTATAATAGCTCCCTGTTGGATCAATCTTTCAGTTTCTGCGATCCCCACGTCGGGCTTTCCTTGATGATCAGAAATGATCAGTTTAAGCTTTGCGCCTCCCATCGACTTGATTCCCCCAGCGGCATTAATCTCATTCAAAGCCATCTGGTAGCCTCGGGAGTTGTTCTGACCTGTGAGGGCAGATTCCCCAGAGAGAGGCTCTATCGCTGCAATCAAAATCTCCTTGTCCGCAGCCCTCACCCCAAAAGAGCCCATCACAATCAGAAAAATTACGGATAATAAAATCATGGTTGATTTCCTCTTAATCATTAATATTGATTCCATCACAAGTACCTCCTTTCTTGGATTTCCTGGAAAGAACCGTGTGAATACCTTGCCTATAAGAACAGGGCCTCCCTTCAATCAGGATTGGAGAGTGATGTTTACCACGCATTTTCATAAACTTTTCTCACATCCTCCAATTGCATATCACGTGGGTTGTTATTGATGTGATGTTTATAGAGTTTGATTACCGTCTCCGAAAAGGTCTGAAAATCCTCCTTCTTCCCTCCTACTTCTCTCAATCGTAAAGGTATGGAGACATCCTGAAGGAGTCTCTTCATCGCTTCAACGGACCGATAGGCTGCATCGAATACCGACAACCCTTCAATCCTCTCTCCCATCGCTTGGGCGACGTTAGCATATTTGTCAAGATTGCCAATCAAATTGTACTCCATCACATACGGCAACATGACCCCAATCGAAGCGCCGTGAGAAAGGTGATACTTCACGGCAGGGGGATAAGACACCCCATGGCACGCCCCAACACCACTGCTCCGAACACCCAGTGTCCCCAGATGCACCCCTAAGCACATAAAATATCTCGCTTCAAGATCGTCCTGCCCCTTCGCATAGGCTTTGCGAATGTACTTACAGATGGTCTGAATCCCTTTATAAGCAAACATCTCAGAAAAGGGATTCGATTTCGCTGTCACATAACACTCCAACGCATGGGATAAGGCGTCAATTCCAGTTTCCGCGGTCAGCTTCGGCGGCATCGTCATCGTCAACGTCGGATCCACAACCGCCACATCCGCAAAGGCAAATGGGGTATATCCCGTTCTCTTATCTCCCGTCTGCTCATCAAGGCAGACGTAACCGACGCTTACTTCACTCCCCGTGCCTGCCGTCGTGGGCGTAAAGATCTTCGGCAGTCCAGCCTTCTCCACTGTTTCATTTCCAAAACAGTGCATGAGATCCTTCTCCGCCGTCGCCATCATCGAAACCACTTTCGCCGTATCGATGGAACTTCCGCCCCCAAAACCAATGATCAGATCGTGCTTGTTCTTCTTGACAATCTCCAGAGCCTCTTTAACTGTCCGTATGGGAGCATCCGGAAGACACCCATCGTAAATCTCATATTGAATCTTCTCCTTCTCCAAAGAGGCCTTCAATTTCTCAGTCAATCCCGCACCGATGATCCCCTTATCCGTAATGATCAGAGGATACTTCCCGTTTAGCCGTTTGACCTCCCCCCCATACTGATTCACCGCACCGTTCCCAAAGATGATTCTCTTGGGACAATGAAACCTATATACCCCTAAAAACATCTTTTCTACGTCAAACATCTTTGCCACCTCCTAAATCTTTGATTTTTTCGATACCCCCTCCTCTCAAGGAATCACTTTCATATCAAATACCGCCACATCATGCATCGGCAAAAGAATATCCGCCAGCCCTTTTATCTTTACAACGGCATCGTAGGCCTTGAGCGCATCCACAAAGATCCCTGGGGCTACCACTCCCCATGACTGATCCCTACCCCTCTGCAACTTCGGTGTTGGAGGATAAAAGGTCTCGTGACATGAACAAAATCCACTGATGATCGCCTTCCCCTTCGCCGTCTGAATCGAAACCGCCTGGGTCCCAACGGTATGCCCAGGCACAAAGATCACTTCTATCCCCGGAAGGATCTCTTGATCCCCTTCAATTTGGAGAATCTTACAGTCCTTTATCAAATTCTTATCGTACCCAAACGCAAACACAGGATGAGGCGCTAGGGCAAAGTCCAGCTCCGCTTTCTGCACAATCACCCTCGCGTTCTTACACTTCGCCGTATTGCCACAATGATCAAAGTGAAGATGAGTCTGGATGATCAAATCAATATCCTCAGGCTTACGCCCCACAGATGCTAAAGCATCCTCAAAAGAAATTAAGTCCTCCGCTTTCGTCTCTGTATATTTCTTCGTGTCTTCGGCTGACATTGACGTATCAATCAGGATGTTTTGGTCCGCCCCCTCGATAAACCATGTCACAATGGGTGCCCAATACGTCTCCCCATAGAAAAGACGATTCGTCATGTCCCCTCTTCTCAGATTATATTTGGATACAACAAGCGGCTTTATTTTGTACTGCTTCTCCATATAACCTCTCCTTTCTGATTACCTTTTTCATTGATTAAGGTCGAGTTTTTCCAAAGTCTCCTTTGTGGGAATACCATTTTCATCCCACCCGCAAACGGAATAGTATTCATCCAACATCTTTTCCAAATCCTCCCGACTTACCATATGACCTTCTGCCATTCCCTCTGGAAGGGGATCTTTGTGAAAACGTAAAGGTAGGTTGTCTTCTTTTCGAGTGACTCCCTCTCTTACCAGAAAAAGTCTCTCCACGGTATTGATCCTATCCGAAATAATTTTTAGCTCCTCATTACTAAATGATTTACCTGTAATTGCCTGCAAAACCGGAGAAATCTTCCACCCCATGTGACCCGTCAGATGACCACAAAAGGTCAACGTGTCCACCAATATCCGATATTGTGCCATATCCTTCACCATCTTCCCTTTATTTGCAGAATCAAAACGCGTATTTTCACTCACCTCTTTCTTAAACGTAGCACCATGTGTATGATGACACGCCCCGCGATTTGAAATCGCATATACAAGCCCCATCCCCACCGCCCCACGCGGATCATACATCCCGGGGTTAAGACCTTTCACATGGATTGCAAACTCTTCCGACCCTCTCCCTATTCTTTCGGAGGCAATCTTCACTCCCTCTCCCAATAACCTCGCAAATTCTCCCTTTCGATGGGCTATCCTCTTAATCATCTCTACTGCCGCATCATTATTCTCAAAACCAAAATCATCAAAGCCTACAAATTCTTTGGGAATCAGACCTTTTTCAAAGCATTCCTGACCAAAAGCGATCAAACATCCTGTTGAAATCGTATCTAATCCTAAATCATTACAAATTCGTAGGCCTCCTTCCAGTCCAAATGGAATGGATTAATTCTCAATCTGTTAGACAATTCGCTTTTAGAATAATTTATAATTGTGTGTTTATTACTTAGTATTCCTTTCTTTCAAAGGAATACTTCACTATCGACTCTGCTAATTAATTGATAATAACCTAAAAAAGCTTAATGAAATTAATGCACTGGCAATTAGCCTAGCCACGAGAGGCCGCAGTCCCTTAGTAGTTCCTATATGTTTTTCAATTCAAAATGAATTATAGCCACATCCTTCCACCTAGCGATTCCACCTAATCTCTTAGACCGTTAGAAAGTCTTTTCCCCCGAACTCAATCATACCAGCCGAAGTCATTGAGGGCTTTTTGCATTATATAGTAATTGTATGAAGGTGTTGCAGGCGGCACACAGCAGCCTGACGCCAACATGAAACCTCCTTTAGCTTTTTTCCCCTTTTCGATACATCCCCTGCAAAGCTCATAAACCTCTTCCCCGGTCCCTATCTGAAGTGTCGGTGAATGGATATTTCCAGTAATAATATCGTTGGGGAAACACTCTGCGGCCCTTTCCAGATCCACCTCGTGACCGAAGCTGAGAATACCGGGGTCGCCCATAGGTATTTGTTCCCAATATGGTAAGTTCAAGTTTTGGTCACCACATATATGTACATAAATATGCCTTATGCCTGTTGCCAACACTTTCTCATGTACCTCCTTTTGATAGGGAAAGGCAAACTTTTCGAATTGCTTGGGAGAGATGAGTTGATTGGATTCATTAGGTGCATACAAATAAAAAACAATGCGATCTCGGTCAAAAGTATTCGCCCAGTATTCTGCTACCTCCTCCAGATGATTAGCGGCAGTTCGTGCAAGTTGATGTACCAATTCAGGTTTTTTCATCATCCACTTGCACAAAGTTTCCGCCCCAACTAAACTTCCTGCTAAGGTGATGGGAGCTGGCAGGGCGGGCACGATTGGCATACCCGGAAACGCTTCCTGAAGCTTGCAGAAATCCATATTCCACTGGAGAGCAGTAAATCCTTCTCTAACACTTGGTATCTTTAAACTTTTGACATCCTCTTCCGATTGGACGGGATATCGAACCGACGATGGCGCCATCTCATATTCCGATTTTGGCCATTTAATCTCGCCCCCAAAACCCCATGTCCAAAAGGCAGCACAGGTACCGGGATAGGTAAAAGGGTAGTAACCGTATTGTTCCGCGCTTTTCACCTGTGCATCAAAAGCCCTTTGCACATTATTGTATGTATCTTCGACTGTGTATCCAACATTCTTACAACAGAAAATATTGATTCCCATAACAAAGAAAGGAACTCGATCCACTGGCTTCCTGTTAATTATAGCTTTCCACCGTTCCCCCACAGTCATCCTGCTCTGTCTTGTGCCCATAGTGCTAACCTCCTCTCAATATTACTCTCTTGCTGGAGTCATTTGCATAGGAAGGCAGCAACTCCCCTCCAACCCTTACAGAAGAAAAGCGAACGATGCCTGAATGATACCAGTTCGGAGAGTAGAACTATTGCGTTTATTGACTTATGAAACACGCTAAAAATATTCCTGAAGACTGTGTCTGGCAAGCTGCTCGCCTCAATAAGACCAATTGGCTACCTTTTCTCAATTTCTAATTCGGTTTCTTCCTAGTGCAATACTTATTCTCTAATCCTGGGGTCCGTATACCAGCGTTTTCGTGAGCTTTTGCATATCTTTAGTGTCAAGGTTTTCCAAATTAGCCAGTGCATCTGCAGTCCATTCCGCCTTCTTAGCTGGCAATACTCCTTTTGTAAACTTTATGAATAGAGTTTTGAATTGCTCTATCGTTAGCGGCTCTTGTGGAGCTCCAATCGAGTACTTTCTTTCCTTAGAAAACTCTCTACCGTCTCTGAAGGGCGGAGTAAAAGTGAGGCAGGTGTCGGAGGAAAACTGTGACACCTGGTTTATAAATATCTGAATTTCAGTTACTTGTCAAGTCATTTACCCTTTCATGTTTTGGTTGATTCCTGGTTTGGGTCCTGCCGTGTTGATGGTCTTGAGTTAGATCTCTTTCTGGCCTGTCTGAGTCGATAGCTTTCTCCGTTAGCTTCCAGGATGTGGCATCGGTGGGTAAGCCGGTCAAGCAGTGCACCGGTGAGCCTCTCGGAGCCAAACATCTCGGTCCATTCCTCGAAGGCTAAGTTGGTGGTCACCATGAGGCTATGATGCTCATAGGCCCGGCTGATGACCTCAAAGAGTAATTCGGCCCCGGCCTTGGAGAAGGGAATGTATCCGAGTTCATCGATGACTAGGAGATGGAGTCTCTGGAGTTGTTTGTGCACTCGCTGAAGTCTTTTTTCCTCACGACATTCCACAAGCTGAGTAACCAGGTCGGTGGCTGTATAGAAGCGAACGTTTCTGCCCTGGGCACAAGCTGAAAACGCCAAGGCACAAACCAGATGCGTTTTACCGGTTCCGGGGTTCCCGATGAGCAACACGTTTTCTCTTTTATCCAGATACTCTCCTCTCAACAGCTCTCGAATCAATGGTTCATTGATCGAGGGCTGGGCGCTGAAGTCATAGGTGTCGATGGTTTTGATCACGGGGAAATTGGCATCTTTGATGCGTCTTTCAGCAGCCCGTTTCTCCCGGTCCAACAACTCCCTCTCCGCCAGACGCAGCAGATAGATCGGGAAATCGGATCGATCTTTTTGACAGACGGTGGCAACCGCTGTGTATTCTCTGAGCATGGTGGGGAGCTTCAGTTTCTTCAAGTAATGCTCCAGCAGAACCGTTGATTTATCCTTTTCCGTCATCGCGCACCTCCCTGGACCAGCAGGTTCCGATAAGCAGAGAGATCCTGTTTAGCTACCTTGACCAGGCGGAGGTGTTTGCGACCATCGAGCAGGAAAGTCGTGTTTTGCCACGAGAAGTGAGGGACCAGATACTGCAAGACCGCATCCCGGCTGTGAGCGTGAATAAGGAGGGCCTTCTCAACTGCCTCCCGGAGCCTGGCCATGGGGTAGTCCTCCAAGAGCCGTAAGATCCGGATAAACTCCCGGAGCCCCTCTCCTTCTTTTTCCTCCTCCCCCTGGAGACGACGACGAAGAGTATCAAAGCACTCGGGCAGGTTCAAATCTATCAGGGGCCGGGCATGATCCACGGAATTTGGTTTTCGTTCTAGGAGGGGCAAATAGTGGCGGTAGTCGAAGAAGATCCCCTCCTTGCCCCAGGATCTCATGTGTTCTGCCACCACCCTATCCTGGTGACATAAAATGACCCGGTCTACGTAGCCTTTGACCAGGATTTCATAGTGGGCATAAGAGACCGGCACGGAGTAGTCATTATCATCGAAACGGACCAGGGACAAGGAATTGGCCCGAGTGGGTTGTTTCCTGCACGCATCAAAGGCAACGACAGGGAGGGGTAAAAATGCAGCCTGATCCTCCTTGAGCATCTCCGCTTTTGTCCCCGTCTTTCCCCGAAGACGCCGCTTCAGGCCCTCCCGACACATCTCGGCCAGTTTCCAATTGAGTTCGTCCAGATCACGAACCCGGGGCACGGGAACGAAGAAGTTTAACCGGGCGAATTTGACAACGCCTTCAACCACGCCCTTCTCGTTGGCACGACCCACCCGGCAAAAGTGCTCCCGGAACAGATAGTGACTCTGCAACTTCAAAAAACCATCTGTCAACGTCCGATCACGAGGACCAATGATCTTGGACACCAAAACCTTGCTATTATCGTAGCTGATCCGGGTGGGAACACCCCCAAAGCACTCAAAGGCCCTAACATGACCCTCCCAGTAGCTCTCGGTACATTCACGCTCAAAGACCATTATAAAAAAGGCATCCGAGTACGGCAGCACCATCACGAAAAAACCCACCTTCCTCAACACCCCCGCAACCATCGCCAGCGCATAACCAAAATCAACTTGCGACTCTCCCACCCGGTGGATCAGCGGCATGAACACCTCTTGCTTCACCCGCATCAGCTCCCTCACCGCTGTCTTCACCTGGGTGTATTTCCCCCCGTAGCCCATCTCCCGGATCCGTTCGTAGATCCGCTTCGCGGTATGGCGTTGTTTCTTCGGTAGAGACTTGTCTTTCTCGATGATTTGAGCGATCCGCTCAAGGTAGGAGCCAATCTTTGGCTTAGGACGAGGCTCCTTCAGACGATAGCCAGGAGGCTCGGAATACTTCAATACCTTCTTTAACGTCTCCCAATGAATCCCTTCTTCCCAGAGTATCTCTCGTTTCTTCCGCTCTCCTCTCAATACCTCCAGTCGTATCCTTGTCCACCATTCCATCCCTGTGTACACTCCTCTCTCCTCCCTCGGGACAGTAAATCTGAGTCACTATCCCGGAGGAAGGTAATCGAGGGTGTCACAGTTTTCAACCGCCCCTCATCCCGTCACATTTTTGAGCCGCCCTTTATAGCCTATCGCAAAGGCAAACAATAACCCGACTGCATATGCTCATTGAATACTGCAAACGGGTTGAAACAAAGGGCTTGAACATCTGGGTATGGGAGTAAGAGGTGGTAAAAATCGGAACAAGAGCCTTGATATCAATAAACGGCAAGCCAATGATTGCCACGCACTGGGACGGAGGTCATATATGATGAACGCAAAAGTAAGGCAAGCCCTTGAGAGCATAGTCCAAAGGTTTAAGGAAGGAGACATCCCCGAAGCAATCGCTTATTCCATGTTTCCCATTCCAAATATACCCGCTTCGAGATGGTCGTTGCTTAACCGGACACTCATGTTTATTTCTGGAACCAGTGATGCCAGAGGCTTCAGGCAATGGAAGGAAGTGGGACGATACGTCAAACGTGGAGCGAAAAGCTTTACGATCCTTGCTCCTCGATTCGAAAAGAAGGTGAGCGATGACGAAGAGGAAACAAAGCCTATCCTCGCTGGCTTCCTCGCTGTCCCTGTCTTCAAAGTAGAGGATACCGAAGGCGAACCCCTCGATTACCAAAAGATAGAGCTACCCGAACTTCCGCTAATGGAAGTAGCCCAAGAGTGGGGTATATCTGTAAAAGCGGTCCCAGGCAACTACCACTTTTCCGGTTACTTCTCCCAAGATAAAAGAGAGATCGCTCTCGCCTCAAAAGAGGAATCCGTATTTTTCCACGAATTGGCTTATGCAGCCCACCAAAGAATCCTTGGCGAACTCAAAAAAGGCCAGGACTGGGAGCAGGAAATCGTTGCCGAGCTCGCAGCCGCTACGCTCTGTAAAATCGTTGGAAAGACCTCTAAGTATCTCGGAAATAGTTACCGGTATATAGAAGGATACGCCAAGAGTGCCAACTTAACCCCATGGCAGGGATGCCTGAAGGTCATCAGCGATACAGATAAGGTATTGAACTCAATCATGGATTGGAAATCCCCAAAAGAATTAGAAAAGCCAAAAAGAGATGAGAGATTATGCGCAGAGAGAAAGGCAGTTGAGTGTGAAAGTCAGAATTTAAGCTTTCAGACACTGTCAAATGGTGTGGTGAGTACTTCCTTGTTTATTCCTGTCAAGTGTTTTTTATCTTTTAAGGCACTAAAGGTTTAACCCTGCCAGGCGGGTTCCCCGTCGCTCTGTCACATCCTACCCAACCCTTGTCATTAGAAAACCGTCTGAGGGACGCTTTTACCTTGCTCAATTGGGGTTAGGATGTTGCCGGGGAGTCATGTATTCTGTACTGGGAGGTCGCTTAAGCGCCTCAATGGAAGAAAACGATGATCTCCCCGCCTGTACGATCATACCTTATGCAGCCTCTTTTATCACCATCCTTTCGGGGGCTTGGTATTGTCGCACATAGTCCCTGTTATCCCGCACGATGGCGTGGATGATCCGTAAGAGCTTCCTTGATACGGCGATCAGCGCCCTCATCCTCTCCATGCCCCTGCCGGTCAGTCTTGCATAATAGTCATACATGATTCCGTTCCTTCTGATCATTTGGATAGCTGCATAGAACAGGATTTTCCTAAGAAGGCTTCTGCCCCTCTTGGAGATCCTTCTCTGCCCTTTTCTTTTCCCCGAGCTGATCTCGTAGAGGTCAAGCCCCGCAAGCTTCATGATCTCAGACTGGATGCTGAACTTTGAGAAATCCCCCACCTCGCCGATCAGACCTGCCACCGAGACGGTGCCAAAGCCTTTGATCGACAACAATCTGAGGCTACACGGTATCCGTTCAAGAGTTGTTCCCATCTCGGCCTCTATCTCTGAAATAAACCGCACCTCGGCTTCAAGCTGGATGAGGATATGCCTGATGTCCATCAAAATGCCGTCAAGGCCCTCTTTGATGCCTACCGTCTCCCGCGCAAGGCCGATGAGAGACTCTGCCTCCTTGATACCGAATTTGCCCATGCTTCGTTTCCGCATTTCTTCACCAAGAGCTTCCTTGCATAAGGTACCTATCCTCTCAGGAGTAGTATATCTCTTCAGGATGTACTGAGCCGTCTTACCCTTCATATCCTTGAACACGGTTTTGAACTCAGGGAAGATAAGGAAGACGAGCTGCTGGAGCTGATTGAGAAACGCTGTCTGCTCCCCCACGTGGTGTTCCCGCGCGTGGTTCAGCCTCCGCAGATAGGCAGCATCACCCTCGGGAACGACAATGGTCAAGGCGCGTCCGAGCCGGATGATATCCGCGATCACCCGGGGGATCCTTGTCATCCGTCTTCAACGGAGAGTTATCATTGACTTCTTTCATCTTCTTTGTGTGCATGGGGTTTACCTGGACGATTTGGATCTGTTTATTCGCAAGATAATGGATGAGGGGTTCGGCATAAGGGCCCGTAGATTCATAGCCAACGAGTACCTCATCACATCCAAACCTTTTCTTACTGACCACGGTCATACACCAAAATTTCTCGAATCCTTCCCTCGTGTTGTCGAACCTGAAGGACTTGGTGTCTCTTCCGTCCAAGGTAGTGCAATACCCTGTGTTGCTTGTTATGCCTATGTCTACCGTCGCGATCAGTGTGCCCTCCTTCACCATCTTTACCCTTTTTGCCCTTAGCCCTCTCATTGTAGTCTCCTCCTTCTTTATGGCCGGAATAAACAGCCACAGAAAAGGAGGATATCCTTACTCCTCGTTCCACTCAATACTCAACTACAATATAGCAAGCTGTACTCCTCAAAACCCAAAATTATTTTGATATTCCAGATTTCAAATTGTTATCTTCTAAAAGCATTCAAAGAATAAAAATCATTGAAAAACTAATTGTTCTGTAAAAAAACTTTACAACTTTTGAAAAATGTTGTTTCCTTATGTGAAGCCAACTTGTTATGTGAATATGACCGTGGTTCTAATTTCGTAATTTCGTAAAATCTTACACTTGGCCCTTTATCAAATACATGAAGGTTTGAGGTAAATATAGAATAATTATGGTGACTTATGATTGTAATGAAAACTTGGTATGAATTTTGCTGGTTTAGTTTCCTCTCGAGGGAACCAGTCGAATAATAATTTGGTTTTCTTAATTTAAACAGCAAAGGAGTCAAACATGAGAAAAATTTTCCTTATCTTGCTGGTCGGGTCCCTAGTAGTCGTTAGTCTTCCAATGAAAAACTGGGCTATTCAACCCGTCTGCTCGCCCAACACGGCCCCGGTTGCAAATGCAGGGCCGGACCAGACGGTAACACACGCAATTCCGGTTGTTCTAGATGGAACCGGAAGTTATGACCCTGACGGGGACTCACTAACATATAAATGGGAAATTGTCTCACACCCCGAAGACAGCCAAATCATTCTGTATGCATCGGATACGACGAAACCCTGGTTTGTGCCTGATCTTATCGGGGAGTACGTTTTCCAACTAACTGTCACTGATTACCATTGCTTGTTGTCCTATAGCTTGACTAGTTCCGATCAGGTTATTGTGAGCACAACCAACACCGCTCCTGTTGCTGATGCCGGCGGTGATCAAACTGTAACCCTAATAGGGTCGACGGTCCAATTAGATGGAACGGGAAGCTCTGACTTTGACGGAGATACTATTACCTATTCATGGAGTTGGGTCTCTAAGCCGCCTGGAAGCTTAGCAACCCTGTCCGACCCAAGTTCTTCGAATCCTACATTTATAGCCGATGTTCATGGGGATTATGAGATCAGCTTGATCGTAACCGATGTATTCGGAGCTTCAAGCCCTCCGGATTCAGTGAAAATCAGTTTTACGAATGTGAAGCCAGTGGCAGATGCTGGAGGGGATCAATCTGCCGAAGTCGGAGACATAGTCGTTCTGGACGGAGGCGGTAGCACCGATGCCAATAACGATCCTCTCACCTTCAACTGGAGTCTCGTTTCCAGTCCACCAGGGAGTTTGACCAAACTGAACAACTCGACATCGGTTAACCCCAGTTTTGTTCCGCATCTGCCAGGAGATTATGTTGTGAGTCTCACCGTTAATGATGGCTTATTGAACAGCGAACCGGACAACGTCACGATCGTCGCAGTTTCTTCAGAGGATTCGGTTATCCGCTTGTTGAGACAAACAATCGCCAGAATTAATGGGTTTGACAAACGGGTATGGTTATTCAAGGGCAAGTCGATGAGGAAGGATCTTACGGGGAAGATTACTTATGTAATCAAAATGGTTGATAAAGGGCAGTATCGGATAGCGCTAGCAACATTGCAGTATTGGATTCTGCCGAAGATGGATGGTTGTGCTGAGGTTGGGACGCCGGACAAAGGATTCCCAAAAACAAAAAGGGAATACGATTGGTTAATCACTTGCGAAGCTCAAGGGCAGGTCTATCCTCTTATCCTACAGGCCATTGAACTGTTGAAGGACTTTCTATAGATTGAAAACACCACGATTGAGGCAGGGTCATTCTGTTGGCCCTGCCTACTTTTCCTTAATATAAAGGCAGGGCCGTTCATTTGGCCCTGTTTTTTTATGCATATTTCTATCCGTAATTCTTACCTTTAAAAGCTAACTAAGAGTGACCATTAGTAGGTGCAATTATTGAGGGATTGAAGGCATTTTGCGTCCGACCTCTTTGGTGCCCCTTTTTATCTATCCTCTTTAATCCCTCTATAAAAACAGCCATCTCCGTTTAGGGTTCCTTACCCCCGATGTCTGTCCTGCGGCGTTTCTTCGGATCAAATTCTCCGTTCTAAGATTCCTCCTATTTTCTGGTTCCATTCGTCCATTAGGACTTGAAATCATCTAAAATGGGACCGGACATACCCCAAGATACGAAAGGAGGCATTACCATGACCCTAAAAGAAGCCATCACTTTATTCGGTTATCATCAACGCTCCAATCTGAGAGCCAGGACTGTCCGAAGCTACCAACCCCTACTCCAAAGATTTGAAGTCCAGTTTGGGGAACGTTCCTTCGATTCTATTGGATCCGATGAGATATTCCAATTCTTGGAGACATTCACGGGGAATTATTCCAGATCCACAAGGCGTCTCCGATATGCCCAATTGAAGGCCTTGTTCAACTTCCTCATAGACAAGTGCAATTTGAACATGAAAAATCCCTGCGATACTCCCCTACTGTCCAAAGCCTTTAAGACCCCTAAGCAGGTAGCCCGAAGAATTCTGGACAGGGAGATTGTGGAAGAATTGATCTACAATACGCAGACACTCCGTGACAGGTTGATTTTAGAGCTTCAGGCCCGCTGCGGACTAAGAATCGGAGAAACGTTGAAGATCAAGGTTTCGGATGCTGTGGACCGGAGGCTGATTCTAAAAGAACCCAAGTCAGGAAAAGAATCGGAGGTGACCTTTATGCCGGAACAGATCGCCAAACGGTTGCATGATTATATCCAGCAGGAGAATCTTTCCCCTGATGACAGGATCTTTCCAATTTGCTACTCCACTGCCAGGGCATTGATCAAGAAGATGGGGGAGGGATTGAAGGTTGTTCTTACTCCCCATGACCTTCGAAGGTATTCAGCTACCTATGCGAGTCGGAATGGGGTGCCGTTGGAGATGGTCTCTAAGGTAATCCTCCGGCACCAGGATCTAAAGACCACCCAGGCATATTTGGGGAGGGTAACGGAATCTGAGGCCATTCGTTGGATGGATGTTCTCCATGGAAGATAAGCAATATAATCCCATGAATTAACAGTAGAAATCATCAGTCTTTGGGGTATGTTCCATTAACTTTTGGACCTATCGACTTTCTATTCTGGGGACATTCGAGGGTTTCCGTCCGAGGATTGCTTCCTGTAATGTTGTTTTTCAATTTTTCCTCTTCAATCTAACATTTTTAATGGAAATCAATAAATCTTTATCCTTAAATTGACATCATTTGACTCCATTTGACAGAGGATGAGATTATTTTCACAACCTGATTTTCCATATTGACAAAATCTGCCCCTTTGATAAGATGTTGCGATATTTTTTTAACAAATGAGATTCTCCTGATAAAGTCGAACCCTCCGTGAGAAGGGGAATGTTTAATCCAGAGAAATATGGCATAACCTTTTGCCCCAGCTGTAAGGGGTCTGGCAAGTCATTCGACGATGGAAAAGGCGTCGATATTTGCAAGACCTGTGGTGGGTGGGGGTTGATCAAGAAAGAGGAAAAAAAGAGGGGGAAAATGGTAGCCTATGAATTTTACTGGCGTGATGAAAAAGGAGAAAATCATTTTATTTCGATACTACCAGAGAGGAGAAAAAATTCACAAAGAATTACTCAGGAATCAATCATAAATTTTGGGAAAAAAGCTATAGTTAATAATACAGAAGTCAAAGATATCTTGTTCACTCAGGTAGAAATAGATGAAGCACAGAATCAATCTCGGGGTCTAACCCCTGTTTCAGAACTCTGGAGGAAGTTTAGAAGGTAAATCTATTTTCAGTAATCAAAGATCAAAGGCAGGGTCAGAATTGGCTCTGCTTTTTTTATTTTTAGAATATTGGGAATGATGTTAGAAAAAGAATATAATGTTTTTATAACTCAACTTTTAAGGTGAAACGAGCCATGAAAACTTTTAGGATCATTCTATTGGTTTTGGTTTCAATATGCGTTGGAATTGTGATCGGTGGCTATTTGTTTTCTCAATCACAACCCAGATCGTTTTTGTCAATAAATCGTTGCCAGAATTGTTTGACTCAGGAAGATCTTCTTGGCTTGGTTGCCTCTGTTGGAATTCAAAAATTTCCTAAGTTTGTTCCTTCGGTAGCTTTTGAAACTGACAAAACAGTCGTTATTAGACACCCACATCCCTCGGAACGGGTACATTACGTCATCGTTCCTAAGAAAGATATCAAGAATATTGGGGAAGTTTCTGAAGCCGATGCCCCATATTTGCTTGATGTTTATTTTGTTGCGAGGAGCATTATAGAGAAAGAGGGGTTGTTGAATTATCGCTTGTCAACGAATGGCCCAGGTTTTCAGGATGTTACCTATCTACATTTTCATTTAGTGGCTGAATAAAGATACATTCCTAAATTTTCATTGTAGCAGTTACTTTACTACGCTTTTTTTTCTGCATATTTGTTTTGGTAATCGTTAACTACCAGACCTATCTCGGAGTGAGGAGTAGTAGGTGCAATATTGACCGGGCAGAGGGTTCTCGTTGCCCTGAACCTTGACCCTCCGGTTTAGTCGTACTCTTAAATTCGCTACTGGAACAAACACTTACGGACAGCGTTCTTCACCTCCAGGATTGCCTCTTGAGGTGTAGGAGGTTTCTCTCCCAAGTATCCGGGTCCTTCGATTTTCGTGGTAGTTTTGTTGATTACGGCTGAAGTTCTTGGGGAACACCTTTTCGGATGCCCTCTTACACGGCAGATAGAATCTCAACCTCTATGAATTATCAATAGGAATCATCGGTCTTTGGGGTATGTTCCAATATCGTTGAGCCGGGTGGGCTGCTAAATGTTTAGGCATCGAGGGGTTGCTTATGCAACATTCTTTCCTGTAATTGTTGGCTTCAAATTTTGTCCCTGAATACAATCTTTCAAGTGCAAATCAAGAGCATCTCCTCAATTCGCAAAATTGGATATAGTAAAAATCATTTCGCTTCACGAGGCTTATGGCCAAAAATGTTAGAAGGTGTACAAAACATTTTCACACCGCAAGATGTTTAAAAAAATAATAGTTATAATATCAATATCTTACAATGTATATTCATTGGCACAACTTTTGCCTTCTCCTTTAATGTGGGCTTTTTACTTTGAGGTCTCTATGGATATTCTGGAAGGAAGAAGTGAATTGAAGAGGATGAGTAGAGGGAGCCTTCTTACGCTGGTGGCAAACCAGAGGATATCCAACTGCTTAATTGGTGCAA
Source organism: uncultured delta proteobacterium (assembly GCA_963826305.1). Classification (GTDB taxonomy): domain Bacteria; phylum Desulfobacterota; class BSN033; order BSN033; family UBA1163; genus CAWGWZ01. Next base: position 37,178 of record CAWGWZ010000027.1, read on the forward strand.
AAGCATGTGGTTTCTCCCTGCAGCATCAAGGAATTCATTTTTGCGTTTCAGAGCTAATGGGAAAAGGATGCCTCGTGGAAAGGTTGGAGCAATGGGAACATTTATATCCTGAGAAAGAGGGGATCAATGGTTTCCTCCCCATTTTTGAAAAAATGGAAACTGAACTTTTATCGTCGGGAAAGAAGCCCGTCGAATTTAAAGTCTATCATAGAGATAATCTTACCCGTTCGATGGTTTATCTTGGGACAGTTATTGAGAGAAGGAGGAAAGAGAGGGGAAGTAATCTTAAAGACCTATTAAAAAAGGCCGTAAAAGAATATTCCGATTATGTAGAAAATCCATCTAAAATATTTCTCTTGGGCAATTGGGGAGACTGATCCAAGACCTAATACTTTACCTATGTTTTTTAAAATGTTAACCATGAATTACTTGTTCTTTTATCCCTTCATTTTTCACCATTTCAGCCAGTAATAGTTAACTTCGAAAGTGTTTTTAAAGTGAAGATTGGTGAAAGCGTCAAATTGGCCTTGTGACCGGCAGGATTTGGAGAAAAGAGGACCTCTTCCTGAAGTTTTGATTCTAACTGTCTCCCTTGATAGTGCAGGTTTCAATCTAAAATCAGGAAAGAATTAGGAAACGCTTTCGTATCGAAAGTGGAAGTAATTCGGGACTTTTGATTAAAATCCTTCCGCTATTGGGTCTGATAATAGTAAATCCTAAATCAGGGATGTAAGGATAAGTTCTCTTGAATTGTCAAGAAATATCTCCTGTTGTCAGCAATTGAAACGAACGGAGGAATTGACGCCGTTTGGTACGAGTTTTGCCCTTCATTATAATGAATTCAGCTCAAAAGGACATTCGGTCAAAGACCTTCCCGAATGAAGCAAACAATAAAGGTATTCTTGAAAGATGATGGTTGACCATTGGGAGGTAAACGAACATCAGTAACTGTGGAGGGGTAAGATATGAAAAAGTTTTCATTATTTCTAATTTCAATCACTTTGTTTTTGGGTATGGTAAAGCTATTACAAAAAACAAAAGACAATCTCCAGCTTTTCACCCACCGAGAACAAGAGATACTAAAACTAATTGCAGTGGGTTACAACGACAACGAAATTGCAGGACTCCTCCATATGAGTGAAAGAATCATTCAGCAATATGAATCGAATATTTTAAGGAAGACGAATGCGAATGATATATCTAAGGTAATCCAATATGCTTTAGAAAAAGGATTACTCAGAATAGACTACGCCTAATATTATTTGAATCCCAGAATCTTCCTGTCATGGTTTACAGGAATTAGGAAGAAGCCTAAAAAGTAAACCACCAGTAATTATTATAAAAGTAAAGGCAGGGTCAGAAATGACGAGCCGATCGTTTAACGTGTTGAAAATAGACTCACCTTTGCATAGAAAATGCCGGGAACTGTTGATAGCCGCTGATTAATCGGCAAGACCACTGTCACTCAGCTTTCAAACATTTCTTCTTAAAAGAAAAGGCCAGAAGCCTTTGTGGTTCAAGGCCTTTTTAAATTTCTTCAACACTTTAAGCGATCGGCTCGTCAGAAATGACTCTGCCTTTTTTGTGCATATTTCTTCCCATAATCATTGTTTTCCAAAGTTATCATGGATTAAAGATTCGTAGGTGCAATTATTGAGGGATTGCAGGCTTTTTGCGTGCGACCTTCATGGTGGTTCCCTTTATCTGTCCTCTTTAATCCCTCTATAAAAAGGGCCATCTCCGTTTAGGCTTCCTTATCGTTAATCTCTGTCCCTTTACGTTTCTGTAGGGCACCTTCTCCATTGTGGGAATCCTCCTATTTTCTGGTTCCATCCGTTCATTACGACTTGAAATCATCTAAAATGGGACTGGACATACCCCACGACACGAAAGGAGGAATTCCCATGACCTTAAAAGAAGCCATCACCTTATTCGGTTATCACCAACGGTCTAACGTGAGAACAAGAACTATCCAAAGCTACCAATCCCTTCTCCAGAGATTTGAAGCCCAGTTTGGGGAACGGTCCTTCGATTCCATTGGATCGGATGAGATATTCCAATTCTTGGAGACATTGACAGGGAATCATTCCAGATCTACAAGGCGTCTCCGATATGCCCAACTCAAGGCCTTCTTCAACTTTCTCATCGACAAGTGCAATTTGAATATGAAGAACCCCTGTGATGCACCCCTTCTGTCCAAAGCCTTCAAAACCCCAAAGCAGGTGGCCCGAAGAATCTTGGACAGGGAGATTGTGGAAGAGCTGATCTACAATACCCAGACACTTCGTGACCGGTTGATTTTAGAGCTTCAGGCCCGCTGCGGACTTAGAATCGGAGAAGCGTTGAAAATCAAGGTTTCAGATGCTGTGGACCGGAAGCTGGTTCTGAAAGAACCCAAGTCCGGGAAGGAAACGGAAGTGGCTTTCATGCCGGAACAGATTGCTAAGCGACTCCATGACTATATCCAACAGGAGAATCTCACCCCCGGGGACCGTATTTTTCCGATTTGCTACTCCACGGCCAGGGCCTTGATCAAGAACTTGGGAGGGAGATTAAATGTTGTTCTCACTCCCCATGACCTCCGGAGGTATTCGGCCACCTATGCGAGTCGGAACGGAGTACCATTGGAGATAGTCTCCAAAGTGATTCTCCGGCACCAGGATTTAAAGACCACCCAGGCATTCCTGTAACTGTGATTTTCGGCTTCCTCTCACCAATGCAACATTTCCACCGATAATCCACAATAGAGCCACCAAAAAAGATGGGTGAAGAACCTTTTACACCATTTGTTATCAGTTAATATGTCTTGACAAGAAAGAACTTTTCCCCAAAAATCCCACCCCCTCCCCAACATCCACCTACTTAGGTATGTCAACATTTTATTAACATTCTCTTTCCTAATTTAGGTCGGTGGCCGAACAGCCCAACCCTCGGATTTTTTAAAAGGAGGTATATGACGGAAGAAGGTATTGTATGACCGCGATAGTTGTCATAATCTGCCGGGTAGACCGGAGGAATCTCACCCCCAGGGCTACTCGACGCGGTAAGTTGTTGTTTTGATTGGCCAGATTTCGAAAAAATGAGGGTTACTTCCTATTATCACCGACCGGACATAGTTATCGAACATGCTTAATTTCAAGTGGAAAGGGACAAGCTAATCCAGAGCTATCCTGTCGAATATTTTTCAATCTGACTAATGGATCAATGGGCAATGAAATTCTATCCTTAGGGAAATGAATTGGAACTATTGTAGAAATGTTTTCCAATTTTGACTTGCTTCGGACTTCTTTAATATCGAAAAAGCTCATATAATTACAATGCATTACAATACAAGACAGGTTTGGTACGGTATTTGAATCCCTTATTAAGGGGTATTTCTATAGTTGACCATGATAATGCCCTCTGCGTATCTATCGTTGAATCAGATCTAACCCTTTTCAATGACTCGTAGGACTAAGGTTTAAAGGAAATAGTGGAAACGACTTAAATCTTCATCGGTGAGGGCACTGTGATCGAACGGCACTTCAACCCGTCTATGGGGAGGTGTATGGGGGTACGCTTCAAACTCGATGACGGTTCCGAGTGGGTTGGTGTATTCGTCAATGCCGAACTTGCGCATTGCTCCACCATTGTGCTGTTTCCTTAGTTTAGCTGAGCTCTTTGGGCAGATCAAGATTCCGGTCTTGCATTCTATAATCTACGGGTCTTTGGATCCATCATCAACGATAAGAAGCAAAGCGGAATGGAATTGAATCTTTCCAATTGTGCAGAGGAGGCTCAAAAGTTGAAATCCGACCAATGCGTCAACCATGTTGACAAAGATGAATCGAGGAAGGATCTCAAGGGCCTTGGAGCTAGAAATCGGAGCCAGGTTGATTTTGGTAAGCATATAGTTACCCTATTACCCCGATTCATCGACCTTCCACCTGATGAAGTTGAGCGGGGAATGGGCTTTTTTCTTAAAACCGTAGGGGAATTTAATCAGGCAAATCGAACCTACCTCGCTGCACTTTCCGAGGAAGGCAAACTGAAGGGAAACGCTTATGAGTGGTGTGCTGAAGGCATTGAGCCACAGATCAAGGACATGGGGAAATTGCTTTTGGATGTCTTCACATGGAAGTGGGATGAATTCTTGAGATTCGAGAGTATCAACATTCCCTGTGTGTCTGACCTTCCGCCTGAGGCGTCAGCGGAAAGGGAGATCCTCCGGGCCTTAGGTATCCAGTCTCTTCTCCTAATTCCATTAAGTTTGGGAGGGGTCTGCGCCGGGCTGATGGGGCTGGAATCAGTTGGGGCAGAGAAAGCATGGGCCGAAGAGGAGATTGGCCTGCTCAAAGGTGCAGGCGAGGCCATTCTCAGCCTCTTATCCCATAAGCAGGCCGAGACATCTCTCAAGGACTCCTTACGGCAAATCGAGAGGATAAAGAAGGAATGGGAGGCCGCAGCAGATTCGCTTTCAGCCCTTGTCTTCCTACTGGATAGTGAGAGTCGAATCATCCGTGCAAATCGAACGGTAGAAAAATGGAGTCTATGCTCCGTCATAGACGTCAGAGGACGTAAAATTCACGACCTTCTTCATCCGAGCTGCCCTGGACCGACTTGTACCTTTGAGACCTACTTGTCCCAAGCATGTGGAAAGCTGGCTGAGGGCCATTGCGTTAGATGGGAATTTGCAGACAGAGTTCTAAAGCGCCATCTTAGCATTCAGGTCCGACCAGTCTCGGCTAAAACGGAAGGGAAAACGGAGGTCAGTTTTGCCGTGGTCACCATGAATGATACCACTCAATATAAGAAGAGAGAGAAGGGATGGGAGAAACAGATACGCGAGCTTGAGGATTCTCTTGCAAAGAGAAAATCTCTATATGGAATATTGCCAATTTGTGCTTCTTGCAAAAAGATCCGAGATGAGGACGGCAATTGGAAGGAAATAGAGGGTTACATTGGAGGGCGTACCGAGGCGCAATTTAGTCACGGTTTCTGCCCGGACTGTGCAAAAAGACTTTATCCCGATTTTTCAAAAGAAGGGTGAAAGAGATTTTCCTGGATGAAAATGGCTGCTTGAGAGACAGGGCCGGGAATGGCTCTGCCTCCCTTGTGCATAATTCTGTTGACAGTTGTCACTTCTCAGAAATATCTCAAGTCAAGGCCTGTGATGCAAGCAATAAGTAGAGGGCGAAACACTCCACTTTTCAAAAAGGTCCCATTTCAAGGCTATACCGGCACCTGCCCCTCTTCGTATGTTGGAACAGAATTGGCAAGAAATCCTCACCTTTACGGAACCAGAAGTACTCCTAACATAACGAGCTGCTGCCTCCTTGACTTCTTCCTGAAAGAGTGATTTTATGATATGACTATGTAATACAACATGACATATGGAAATAGATACTCTCCAAGAAAAATTCTTGACAGATAAATTCTAAGTTTGGTATTTAAAATTTTGTTTTATTGAGGAACCGATATAATTCGTATCAAGGTGAAACAAGGAGATCGTTTTGGATAAAGAATATTTTGATATTCTTATCTTTGGTCATAAGAATTCTAAGACCCTGCACCTTAGGATACACAGGAAAACTTTTAAGATCGTATTTTACCTCTTTATCTTTGCTTTCCTTTCGACCACTTTTTTCTTTTGTGATTATATCCAGCTCAAGAAGAAGGCCTTTGAACTGGACCGATTACGCCAGGAGACAGAGACCCAAAAATCCCAGATTCGATTTTTCTCAGCTCGAATTGAAGACCTGGAGAAACAACTCTCCAAATTAAAAGATTTCGATAAAAAGATTCGGATTATTGCCAATCTTGAGAAGGGACAGGAGACCATGTCGATTGCGGGTTTAGGTGGACCATCGCCCTCTGATATTCGAGAAAAATTGAAAAGTGATAGAGATGAAAAAAGGTTGCTTCAACAGATGAGGACTGATATCGAGCGTCTCCAATCAGAGGCCATCTCTCGAGAAGAGAGTCTTTCCGAACTCGAAAACCTTCTACAGAACAAAAAGGAGATGTTAGCCCACACCCCATCCATCTGGCCAGTCATGGGTTGGGTCACTTCAGGGTTCGGTTTCCGCACGGACCCATTTACGGGGTTAACACAGATGCACGAAGGCATCGATATTTCGAATTGTGTAGGAACGACCGTGGTTGCTCCAGCCGATGGGATCATTTCCGACAGCGGAAAGGGAGAACATGATCGGGCAATCTCAGATTACACCAAGGCAATTGAGAGCAAATCGAGGTATGCTTTGGCCTATACGGATCGAGGGCTTGCGTATAAAAGAAAGGGAGAACATGATCGGGCGATCTCAAATTACACTAAGGCAATTGAAATAAACTCAGAGGATGCCGTCGCTTACAATAGGCTTGCATGGCTTTTTGCAACGGCTATCGCACCTAGTTTTCGTAACGGGAAAAAAGCTATAGAACTTGCACTTAAAGCATGTGAGCTGTCGGATTGGAAGAAGCCAAGATACTTAGACACTCTTGCGGCAGCTTATGCGAGAGTCGGTGACTTTGACAATGCAGTAAAGTGGCAAGAGAAAGCCTTGGAATCTCCCGCATTGGCCAACAATGCAGAGGCTCAACAGCGACTTAATTTTTATCGGGAGTGTAAACCTTGGCCGGCAAATTAGGTCGACCAGGATCGATTCTTTCCTCTTGAGCTTTACTCAAGAGGATATATGCCCCGCGCACCCAACAGCTGAATTCTGTCCGTTATCACCCCCTTTCAATTGGAAATCAACAACACCAAATGTAGATTGATCCTCATACTTTGTAGATGGAAGTGTCAAAGTTATAAAATGCTGCTTTTGCTAGATTTAGCCCCCTTGCTTTTGTCGCTAATAATATAAAAGGTTTTCTTGATAAAATACTTTTCACCTCTCACCTTGAGAGACTTTGTGCTTTCCCTACTATACGCCCTGTGGATATTTTTATTAAGAAATTCTCTGTCGGGACATGTAACCTTTCTCTTAAAAATCCATTCACCGGAGGTTGCCTTTCTTTGAGTTGATGCAATGGATAATGTAGCGGGAGGAGACACTCATAAAGTCCCGCTTAACGCTTCAAGATCATCCTTTTTCTGATAGGATGATCTTGATTTTAAGATTAAAGGACAACCATTCTATTCACAATCTTCTTAATTGTATATTCCGTCCCGCCTAAAACGCTTTTGAATATATCTCCCTCTTTTGTTTTCATGGTAACTCTCCCCAACCCTAGTAATGGCTATATGATGCTTTAATCAATCGCTGGCTGGAACGCATTCTTTCTTGGTAATTTCAGCTTTTCTTTTGGGAAAGACAAATATCTCCTTTATTCGATTTAGCAAATCCCATGCCATGTGTTCTAAATCTATAACTGACTGTATCTAAAAAGGATTATAAAATTTGTTGTTTGACTGCATATCCATAAATTTAGACAAATTTGTAAATCGAGTGACAATTTTACCTACAATTTTAGTTAAATGGGGCCTCCGTAGTAATTATGCACATTTCTAATAGTAATTGTAACCTTCCAGAGCTATCTTAGAGTGAACATGAGTGAAAAAGTTAACTCTCTTTTCCTTAAACTCAATAGAAAAATCTATAAAATAAAATTTACCTGTTAACAAAAGCAGAGCTAAAAAGGCTTCTGCTTTTATTGTTTGTATCCTTAGCCTACTTATCGCATTCCCTCTCTATCGCTATCGAAGTCTTTGATTAAGAATTTCACAGAAATGTTACAAAATTGTGAAGAAGTGTCAAAAAATGCCGTTTTTGTCCATTCGATGGTGTCAACAATTTTTCACTATATTCATAACATATTTAATTTATAGGGAATTAAGAAGTAGTATGCGATGTTAAGAAATGGCATTGCATTTGCATTTTTTACTTATTTTTAGAAAGAGACTAACCTTAACTTACATTTAATATTTTCAACTCTTTTTATATGGAATTGCAAGAAGTGAAAAAATCTCTATCCTTTCTTAACTGATAAGACTCTTATTCAGGTAGAGCAAGGGGGTTACCTTGGATAAAGAATATTTTGATATTCTCATCTTTGGTCATAAGAATTCTAAGACCCTGCACCTTAGGATACACAGGAAAACTTTTAAGATCGTATTTTACCTCTTTATCTTTGCTTTCCTTTCGACCACTTTTTTCTTTTGTGATTATATCCAGCTCAAGAAGAAGGCCTTTGAACTGGACCGATTACGCCAGGAGACAGAGACCCAAAAATCCCAGATTCGATTTTTCTCAGCTCGAATTGAAGACCTGGAGAAACAACTCTCCAAATTAAAAGATTTCGATAAAAAGATTCGGATTATTGCCAATCTTGAGAAGGGACAGGAGACCATGTCGATTGCGGGTTTAGGTGGACCATCGCCCTCTGATATTCGAGAAAAATTGAAAAGTGATAGAGATGAAAAAAGGTTGCTTCAACAGATGAGGACTGATATCGAGCGTCTCCAATCAGAGGCCATCTCTCGAGAAGAGAGTCTTTCCGAACTCGAAAACCTTCTACAGAACAAAAAGGAGATGTTAGCCCACACCCCATCCATCTGGCCAGTCATGGGTTGGGTCACTTCAGGGTTCGGTTTCCGCACGGACCCATTTACGGGGTTAACACAGATGCACGAAGGCATCGATATTTCGAATTGTGTAGGAACGACCGTGGTTGCTCCAGCCGATGGGATCATTTCCGACAGCGGAAATGATTTGGCTTCTGGAAGGCTCTTAAGAGTCTCTCATGGATTTGGGATGACTTCTTATTATGGCCACCTCAATAAAATTTTAGTGAAAGTTGGCCAGAAGGTGAAACGAGGGGAAAAGATTGCTGAGGTTGGAATGAGTGGGAAAACGACGGGTCCCCATCTCCATTACGAAGTAAAGCTTAATGGTATCCCGGTCAACCCCATGCGATATATCTTTAACTAATTGGGTTACTAAACTAAGGAGGAGAAAGCCCGATGAAGATTTTCTTTATCGGGCTTTCTCATTTGGCCGCATTCTATTTCATAAACTTCGTTTTTTTCCCTTTCCCCCTGTATGCATGGGAGGAAGGAAATTTCTTAATTAACATTTGCTAACAATAGAGACAGGATCTCATATACCTGATTTGATTATTCCATTGAGATCCGTGCCCTATTAGTTTCGGGTACTCAGTGGGTAAGATATTCTAAAATAACAAATTGAATTGTTCCAACAAAGGACCAAATTATCGTTATCTTCTATTTCAGTACGGATGCCTATTTGAATCCTGATAAAAAGGTACAACATCAAATATCTGTTCAGTTCTGAAAACAGTTACCGTTAAGGGATTACTTGGAAAATTCGAGAGGAGGGATAATGAACGCAGAATTTCTGGAAGGCGATATTCTGCATGAGCTTAAACAAATACCGAAGCAGCGATCCAGCCTTGCTTAGCAAAGGTCATAAACTTTTCAATGTTTGTCACCTTTTACGTGAAAAGGCGACATTTCTATTTTCTATTCCTTAGCTAGACCCTTAATTTCTACACTCAAGATTTATCCAATTGCGTCATCTTGTCGTTTATGTGTCTAATAGACGACATAAAATTTCCGCAAAATAACCGAGACCAATGTTCTCTCTGTTATACTTACTTTCTAATGGTTATTGTCATTCTTTACACAAATTGATTCTAAGGTAGGTGTTATCCTCAAATCTTGGAAGGACCACTGTTGCCTATCCAAACTTCCTGGTTATGAAGGCCCTTGCTGAGACCTTTGTCCAAGGTAGAGACTGCCTCCGTTAAGTGTTCCGGGGAAAGGTGGGAATACCTCATTGTCATCCTCAAGTCTTTGTGTCCAAGAAGAGTTTGGACCGTCCTCAAATTGACCCCTCCCATCGTCAAATAGGAAGCAAATGAATTTCACACTATATCCTTCTCCCCATTTGTCAAGTTGTTTTAGAACCTATGTCCCCCCTTTTTGAAATGCATCCTTTCTGAGATTCCTTTCTGGTGCGAGGACAATCTCATTGATGTCCAAAAAATCAAAGCTCCCGGTTTGAAGGGCATGCACTTTTGAACTTTAGCTAAAAGTGCAATGCCGTCCCCTGTCATCTTTTCCTCATTTCTTAGGATATCCTATCGAGTGGGCGAGAATGATTTTCTGATCCGGTCGGAGTTTCATCACTCTTGCCAGGGCGGGGTTATCGATGAGCCCCCGCACCACAGTGGATAGCCCTTCAGAAGTGCAATACAGGTAGACATTCTGTGCGATGAAGCCCGTATCACAGGCGGACCACAAGTCCTTCTCTTCCATCGACGATTTTCCCGCCTTAGCATAATCGGCGACATAGACCAGGTTTACGGGCGCATCCTTCACATAAGGCTGTGTACCAGTCATAGCCCGGATGTCGTCCCTCAGAATGGGCATCAGCATGTGCGCCTTGGCACCGTATAGGTAAAGACCGTCAGCAGATGCCACATAGATATCCGTCTCCTGCCAGTTCCTGGCTGATGGGGCCGTGCGCCTTCCGTCAGGCCGGGTTACGCCGAAGGCCGCCCAGAGCAGATTTGAAAGCACCGGCAGGGGCAGCTTCTCGTCGCTGAATTCGCGCACTGACTTCCGGTTCCTTAGTACTTGCATTAAGGGTCTCCCTCCATCCATCTGCGGCTTTGGAAACTGAATTGGCTGGACCTCTTGGGCAAAAGATGAAACGGATCCTCCCGCTGTCATGACCGCTCCAGTGGCTGCCGTTACCTTCAAAAACTCCCTTCGGTTCATCTCGTTTGACATGGCCTTTCCCTCCTCTCTGTGAATTTTTCCTCCGTCATGAATTTTTCTCAGGTTCTTCAAATTACTGATCCAATCTATCGAAGATCAAAACGAATGTCAATTTTTAAGTCCTGAGTGATCTCTGTACATATACCGAGCATCGATCATAACAGCGAAGGTTTCTAACAGAATCCTCGGCTTCCGGGGTTATCTTTGAGTAAAGAGTAGTAAGTGGAACCTTCACCGGGGCTAGTATTGTTTGCATCTCTCTGTCACGATTGACCTGGTTGCTCTTCTTTTGGATTCCTTTTTGGGAAACTGCCATCTACGACCAAGTCTCCTTTATGCCCTCATCTCCATGTGTGACGCACTAGATGCCCCTGTCCTCCCATGTACGAATCCTAATATTTCTAGGGATAGGCATCTCGATTACGGTATGAAGTCAATATGCCGGTCAGAATGGAACTCCTTTGGAGAAGGTAAAACAGCAAACATAATATCACAATTTTCAACTGAAATCTTCAGCGATTGGGATATGCCAACAATGAAGAGTCAGGGGGTGGTAGGAGAGGGAGTATCCGGGCAAGAGGTTGTTGGGATGAGGAGAGCCAGGGAGAAGGGAACAAGGGACCGGCGATCCATGGAATGGGACCGTAATAGAAGTTTAGGTTGTCAGGGAGGGTAGGACTGGAGCACCGAGTGGATCAAGAAGAATCAAACCGAATTTGAAATCGTTTTTGAAGCGCCGCCGTGATGTCTGCTTGAGCCATGCGGGCATTTCGCCAAGCTTCCAGCAATCGGAACGCCAGGTTTTTTGCCGAGCCGAACCCACCAGGGAAATCTCTTTTAAGAAGTTTAGCTTTGTAGAGAAGTTGTGCGAGCAGATGAGCGATCTGCAAGAGGAGGTAAAAGACCTTGGCTGAGTTAGGATTATTGGTGTAAGCATGCTCCAGTTCATATCCTCCCTTTTTTTGTACGTTGAATCCCTCGTTTTCAATTTTCCATCGCATCCTCCCTCCGTCATTGGATAAGGTCGTGATATTTTTGCACGAGACATGGCAGTTGGTGACCCACTTGAACTTCGTCGTTTTCTTCTGTCCCTCCTTGTCGGGTTTGGTCTCCAAGCACTCGATCGCGGATAACGTGTGCTCCTTCTTTAGGGAATCGACATAGGCGATATCGTCGACCCAGCGGAAGACCTGTTTGACTTGGGCCTCCTTCCCCGTGCGCCAAGCCAATCGGTTCTCGGGTTGTAATTTGGACAATGCATCGAACTCCTCGTTCACGGAAGGCAAATCGTCGTCCTTGAGAACGATCATGAACTTCCAGCCGTAAGACTGGCATAGATCAAAGGTCGGTCCCCCTGCGAAGAGACCGTCCATCGATAAAAGGATGGGCAGCCGTGGAAACCGGGTCTTGAGTCGCTCCGCCAGTCGGTAGAAGGCCTTGAGTTCACAATCCTGTTTGGTCGCCTTGTCTCCGGGGTTCTCGATAAACTCGGTCATCAGAGAGAAGGCGAAGCCATTGGAAGTCAGGAGTTTGGCTTCCAAGACGGGATGGTAGTAAAGGGTCTTTCCATTGCGGGTACGCGTGAGACAATGGGGACAGTGACGGTGGCTGAAGCTGATCGTGCCCGTTCCATCGATGGCCACGATGAAGTAGATTCCCAATAAACGGTAGCTGTAGAGGACCTTCTTGCGAATGAGGGTTTCGGTCATTCCGGTCACGACCATCTGAATCTGGTCGGTCTCCAGATTTGAAAAGGTCGCTTCCAGGGTATCGCCATGAGGAAAAGACTTCACTCCAAAGAGGGCTTGGAATTTGATGACCGAGGAACCGTTGCGGAGCAACAACCCAATCTGTCGCCTCGCTTTGAGCTGAAACAGGAACATCGTGACACCGGCGAAGGCAAGACTCGCGAGGGGGTAAAGGATCTTCTGAGGATCTCGGGGGTCTGTGAGATGGGCGAATAGAGGGGGAAAAACCACCAAAGAAATGGTGCACGGTGCCCGTCAAAGCACGGATCAACCCTTTTTGCTCTTCCTGCTCTTTTTCTTGCTGCTCAAAAACTCCCTCTGAGCCTGGGACACCTCTGCCACGAGGCGCTTGAGAAGCTTCCCTTCTTGGACCCATCTCTCAACCTCCTGACGAAGTTGTATTGGGATATACAAGGTACGGGTGCGTTTCTCCTCCTTCCACGTAAGAAGAGCCACTTCATGAAGGGGACCTTCTTGAGCACACCGACATCGAGGATTGCCGCACCGTTTTTTTGTAATACTCAGGGAGGCTTGGACAAAGGGCTTTATCTTTCTGAGGCGCTCCAGAGCTATCATTCCCCGTTCATTGGTCATCAGATGACGTGGCATATTTATAAGTATATATACTTTCCAAATAATGTCAACAAAAAAATGCTCATTGCGAAAAAATATTATTTGTTTCACGCATTAGATAGAAAAAAGGCAGGACTGAAGTGGGTTAGAATCGCGAAAAAAATTGACTCTTCATTGCTGGGGATATGCCCCCATTCGACTGGGCCAGTCTGTCTGCCTAATTTGTAGGCATCGAAGGGGTCATCAATGCAATGTTCCTTCCTGAAATCCTCAAAAGTGGATTTCGACATCAGCATGAGGATTACAACTGGACTGATAATCAACAATTTCCTAAGACGAAAAAGCAGGGTCATTTTCGGCTTTACTGAAGTGGCAGTGGATGGAAAAGTCCAATAACGAACCTAACGGGCACGAAACAGAGAACGGCGGATACAGCCAAAGGAATATCTACGGCAGCTCGCCATTTCTTGACCCTATAATAATTAAAGAGTAGACTTCTTTGGATGAACTCCTCGTTAATAGGGCAAACAAGGAGGCAAAGATATTTAGAGCCTAAGGCCCGTCTTTAAAGGGGGCACCATGGTTTGGAATACCTTACATTGTCGGCATATTTTCATCTTCTTTTGCCAGCTTTCTTGCGTACGGCCCTGGCAAATCGTCCCATTAATAAACCAGCAAAGATTCCCTGCTTGAAGCTCCCATGCAGGACAATTGTGCCTAGTCTCCTTCGGACACTTTCGTATCACCCAACAGGGCCCTTCCCCCCCAGGGGGTGACTTTTTAGAGGCTAAAAGAAAAAGGACCTGACGTTCAATATGGACTGGGATATTCCTCCACCCCTGTTCAAAGCTTTGTATGGCCTTAAGAGAAACACCCAATACCTGTGCCATCTGGCTTTGCGTTTTTCCAAGATACTGACGAGCCGTTGAAAACTCCTTTTTTCCCATTTTGAAACCTCCTTTTCATTTATCTCTTATCATACCACAGTGTGGCTGGATGCAAAGGACTCTGTTCCCTTCTCTTAAGTAGCGTGACGGACCGCACTTCAAGAAATAATTTTCACAAGCTTACTGTTCTCTTGAAAAAGCATCTCACTGAGCTTAATATTAGAGTACCACATTGTGGTGCTATTTATATCGGCAAATTATTTGGGAGTTGAGTTCTTGGTGGGTCTATGTTTTTTCGATCTTCGGGAATCCGGCTGGGAGATTTAATACAAAGGCGTGGCGAAATTCCATAGAAGGGAGGGGGTATATGCTTTGGATTGCTGGCTCGATGGCTATTCTTTTATTAGGGACTGTCCTCATGTGCATTCTAATTGTAGGAGGAAGGGCGGATGATCGAATGGAATTATCTAAACTAATTCAACCATCTATCCGTGTCCCATCCTCAGGCGAAGACAAAATCAGGGTCGTATTGGAGGGATTACACAATGAGATTTCTGTTTTCGATCTTTGCAAGAGGGAAGGCATCTCCCCTGTGCTGTATTATTCCTGGCTCAGGGATTTTATGGAAGCAGGGAAAGCCCGTCTCAGGGGAGAGAGTCTCCGTAACGTCCCACAGAGCAGAGTCGAGGAACTGAAGGAAGAGAACGTCCTCCTGAGGATTGTGGATGGGTAGGCGGTTCAGATCCAGTTCTTTAAAAAAGCTGAATATGCAGGGAGGAGTATGGACGGATGCCTCCAGCAGGGAGTACAAGGACGATATCGAAAGCCTTAGCACGGAGGAGGCCTTTGGCACATTAAAGGAATTGAATCCAGTGAAGTTTGCTTACAAGGCGGATAGGAGTGAGAGGCACGTGGGTTTTGTTGCCGAGGATGTGCCAGAGTTGGTAGCGACGAAGGACCGGAAGGGGTTAAGTCCGATGGACATCGTGGCGGTACTGACGAAGGTAGTGCAAGAGCAGCAGAAGACTGCCCAAGAGCAGGAGAAGATCGTTCGGGATCAACAGAAGACCATCTCCGTACTTTGTGAGAGGATGGCTGAACTTGAGAGGGCACTGCAATTGAGAGAGACTCTGGCGGCTGTTAAATAGTCGAAGAAAAAGAACCCAACCTTAATGGGGTATGCACCTGTTCAGATATGACTCACATGTATACCCCATTACTACTTCTGCACTGTGCACATTTCAACCCATAATCCTTGTCCTTTACAGTTATCCTACAATGCAGATTTGGTGAAATTGCCAATCGAAACTCAAAACTAGACAGTAAAATATGTATTTCTAGGCCCCCGTGTCACCTAAACGGGGGCATCCCACATCTAGCCATTACTGCCGTGACCTCAACTCCCAATGCACTGTTTTACTTACCACTTCTTTTTGATTGACATTTTTTCCAAAGAGTAATATTAAATAATACAATACTTCTACCAAAGACCCCATCGAATCATTTTGAAGTACACCCATGAACGAAATTTACCCTTCAAATGTACACGTCACAATCAGCTCGGACACCCTTTTCCACTTCACTTGTAACATCGACCACGTACGCGGTATCTTGGAAGACGAGTTCCGCCCTCATCTCTCTCTCGAAGACCTACCTTGGGTAGAACGGACCGGCATCAAACTTGCGATCCCCATGGTCTCTTTTTGTGACATACCTCTCTCCCAGACTCTAGGCCACATGCAGTATTACGGCTCTTATGGAATCGGCCTCAGCAAATCCTGGGGGCAGAGAAATGGAGTAACCCCTGTTCTGTATACATACAAAGACTCACCCTTAACTGCGAGCTTCAACCATTGTTATGCGTGGGCCATCAAGAAACTCTCTAACGTGCAAGGTCCATACCTCACTATGCAAGAGATAGATTTATCTAAAGAACTTGCTGAACACCATCAATCGTTATTACGCATTTTATGCTTCCTCAAACTTTACGAGGGACCTCTTCGTAGGGGTGACCAAACGTTCCCAAATGTCCGTTTCTATGATGAAAGGGAATGGCGTTTTGTCCCACAATTGCGCGAACCTTTATCCCGATACCTTTTGACCGAGAAGGGATACAATAATACTACAACTCTTGCAGATGCCACCAGCGAAATTCAGACACAATCACGAATTTCCTTTGAACCTCCTGATATCAAGTACATAATCATTTCCAAAAACGAAGAGATCCTTCCGATGATCAAAATGATTGAGGAAATAAAAGGCGATCGATACTCAGAAGATGAAATCAAAGTATTGAGTTCCAGGATAATCCCTGCCGAACAAATTGCTTCAGACTTTTAAAAAACTCGCCCATTTAACCCAACCAAAGGATTACAGGCGGACTGGCAATTCCCAGTGCCCAGCTTTGGTAGTTTTGGAGAGGAGCGCGATATCCCCAGTGGTCATCCTCAAACATGGCCATACCTTATTCAAGGTAGCCTGTTTTACAAGAGAAGGGCACTCCGCGAATGGGATGCCCGGGGGGAGATCTCAAAGCCAGGGGCATCCTACCGCTTCACCTGCACATGATGTGCAGGCCCTCGGAGCGATCTTCGGACAATCCCCGGGGGGATAATAGAATGAAGGCCTAAATAATTTAAACGGATCTTTGATGATTGTCCACGAGCGGATCCAAAAACTTGAAGAGGCGGTCTTTCATAAGAAGTCACCTTTAATGCTCTCGTGAGGCCGACCAAAGAATAGACCCCTTACGGATTCCCTATCAATAAGACCTTGTGAAAAGAAAAACTTTCCTTGTAAGAAAAAAGCTTGACAAGAATATGGATATATGTTATTAATGAAACATACAATGTCAATGAAAGATATCTGATGGAAGTGAAGGATCAAGCAGATGAGAACGAAAAACAAGACTAAAAAGCCAAGGAAGGTCCGGTTTATTATCGGACAAGAGCACCAGGAGCGCGGCATTGACTCTGTTGTTGGAGCCATCCGCAAAATGTGTTTACAGGCGGGCATCCCTTTTATCCCGGAAGAAAGCCCGCGAGCTGTTAAATCCAAGGGAAGGAGGTCAAAATCAAAATGATCAATTATTTGCTGAGAAACATCGATTTTACTCCTTAGAATGGTCTTGTGCGGGAACAGGAGATCCAATCATGATCGAGCATGTAATCAGGGAGATTATCAAGAAGAAGAAGATTTCTCTTTATCGGATAGCCAAGGACCTGGGTATTGCCTGGCAGAGTCTTTATAGGTCCCTCCAGGATGGTGCGAACCCAAAATGGAATCGCATCGAAAAACTTCTTGACTATCTCGATTATGAAGTTGTATTTAGGCCCAAACGAAAGGAGGTGAACCCCGAGAAATCCAAGCCGCCAAGGTCAAGGCGGAGAAAGGACGACGATGCATGAAGGTGATTAAGACGAAATATCCGGGAATCTATCAGATCGGGAAAAATTACTACATCGACTTTTATGCCAATGGAAAGCGCCATCGGAAGGTAGTCGGTCCCAAGCTTCTTCAGGCCGTGGAAGAGAAGACCAGGATGAAGAAAAGAGACAGACGGGGAAAATACCAAATTGAGGACCGAATGGAGAAGACGACCTTCGATCAGCTCCTGGATCTTTACAGGAGGGAAGGAGATGGCAAGGATTATGTCCTTCAGTTTGAACCAGTCTATCTAAAACATTTCGGAGGTCTAAAACTTTCAACCATCACACGGTCAGATCTTTTTGAATTCAGGGATAAGGTCAAGTCAGCCCCTAAACAAAGAGGAGGGAGACCGGTTTCAGAAAGCACCGTTAACCGGGCCCTGGCCGGTTTGCGGCGCCTCTTTCATTTCGCGATGTCCAAGGAATATCTTGATGAAAGCCCTTTCCCGAGAGATCCTAAAAGCGGTCTGTTCTCCAGCGAAAAGAGTAACAGGGGAAAGCGAAACCATTTCACCGAGGATGAGGTTACGAAGATTGTGGAGGCTTGTCCCGATTGGTTGAGGCCCATTGTCATTACTGCATACCTCACGGGAATGAGGGCCGGTGAGATCCTACATCTGAAATGGAAAAACGTTAACCTGGATGAGGGGGTGATCTTCCTCGAGAAGACGAAGGCCGGGGAGCCTCAAGAGGTGGAGATACAGGATGAGCTGATCGGCCTCTTCAAAGATCTTCCAAGGCGATCCGATCTCGTTTTTTGCCAGGCTGATGGTAGCTCTCTGCAGGATTGGCATTACTACAAACCCTTCAAAGAAGCTCTAAAAGTTATCGGAAAAGATGGGAAGGGATGGAACTTTCATACCCTCCGGCACTCCACAGGAACCAACCTTTACTTGAAGGGTGTGCCTCCAAATGCGATCAAAGATCAATTGAGACATTCTGACATTAGGGTCACGACTGATTACTACATCGGATATGATTCTGACTACCAGAAGGCTCAGATCGAGAAGTTGAGCAATGGCCATTTCAGAGAGTTATTGAAGGATTCAGAAGTTAATAGTGAAAAAACCGTTAAAAAGGAAGCTGTTTTTGGTACACTTCAAGAAGTCCCACCTATCGCAAGTGCCTGAAATCTTTATGGAGCCGGCGGGGGGATTTGAACCCTCGACCTACTGATTACGAATCAGTTGCTCTACCGCTGAGCTACGCCGGCATTCGTTTTATTTCAATAAGTTGCAAAATGACCTCTCCGATTTTCCCACCATTTTCCCACCACTACGAAAGAGGCAGATCATTGAAGACTAACTTTTCGGCTTGCGCTCTCTGATATTCCATGTCAGACCCAATATAGAAATCCTCTGTGGTCTTGATGCTTGCATGGCGCAACTGATCTTTGATTGCCATTGGAGAGCCCCCCCTCAAGTTCATCAAAGATCCTGTGGTATGACGAAGTTCTTTCAAGGAATATTTTCCCCCATCGATCCCTAAAGACTTTAGGATTGCCTTGAATGGCTTATAGACGTCCCAATGATTATATGGTATCCCGTCCCATCTTGTAAAGACCCATTCTGACCGCTTAGGAAGACCCCGAAAGAGGTCAATTAACTCTTTCTGCATTACGATCTTTTGCCCCAGGCCGGTCTTGTCTTTCAGGGTTTTGGAAGACGGAAGATAAATAATCCCCGTTTCAAAATCGATATGGTCCCATCGAAGCCTCAAGAATTCCCCTGTCCTCATTCCGGTAAGGTAAGCCGTCAAGATCATCGGTCTCAACCAATCCGGAGAGCTCCCAATGATTTGTGTCAACTGCTTCTCACTAAAGAAATTTCTCAATCCTTTCTTCTCTGAAAAGTAAAGGCCACTTTTAGGATCCACAGGAAAGGGACTTTCTTTGAGGCATTGCATAGCGATCCCAAAATTGAAAAGTCTTCTGAGACCGGCCATGGCGCGATTGACGGTTGAATCCTTTACCTCCAGGCCTCCCCTCTGTTTTGGCGTCGCCTTCATCTTATCTTTGAAGTCAAAGAGGTCTGACCGTGAGATTGAAGAAAGTTTTCTATCCCGGAAATGATCCATATATTGCTTCTCAAAATTCAAGATATAGACCTTTCTTTCGCCTTTTTCTTTATAGACCTCCATGAGGTTTCTAAAGGTCATCTTCTCCATTTTCTCAACGATGGAATATTTTCCGCCCTTCACCTTTTCTTGCATCTCTACTCTAAACTTCAAGGCATCCTCCAAGCGCGAGCCTATCCTCTTCTCATGCTTCACAAAATAAGGTTCTCCATTCTTCGATATCCTTTGGCTCCCATCACGGTAACTGACGTAATAATTTGAACCGACCTTATAAATCCCCTTGTGCTTCGTCTTTTTCCTAATTGCCATTCAATCACCCCTTTCTATTTGGTTTCTCTTTTGTCCTTCTTAAATTTTCCTTCCCATGGAGTCGGCTCAGTCTCATGGTTTTCATCTTAGTTACATTTTGAATACTCTTTCAGCAGATTCAACTCTATATTCCACGCCATCACCAACCCAACTTATCTTAAAAACCCAGTTATATCCAATTAAAGCTGTTTTGGCTGCACTTCTGCAATACATCCAAATCTTTCTTGGAGGTATCATCTGAACGGTAATAATTTGTGGAGCACCAAGAAGGTTAATCACTTCTAATCGTGTCATTCCGGGTTTGATCCAGCCCTCTTCATAAGCCTTCCGGTAAATCTCCATTCGGTCTTTGGTAGTCTCAAACGCCTTGGCCTCTGTGTATTTTTCTTTCATACAGGTTTCCATTAATTCAGTACACTTTGGGTCATTCTCACAATATCGAAGCCAAGAATTACCGGTCTCCTTTTTAGCTTGTTTTAAGCAGATCATTTCTCCAGAATAACCCGCCCGCTTACCATCCTTATCAAAATAACCATTTTGGAATTTTCCATGCCAACTTACATTGGAACATCCACTCACTAACAACCCTAACACCGTAGCCAACATAAGAATCTTCTTCACTCTTCCTCACCTCCTCTCCTTCGATCAAGCTGACGGCCTCGGGAATTTATCGACGATCTTCTTCCCTTTCACCAAGACTTCGAACATGGGCAGATATTCCTTTTCCAGCTTCTTCTCCATTAAGTAGAGCGCCTGGATAGACTTATCGCGCTTCCAACGGTTAAATTCGTTGAGACATGCATCTTTCTCCTTCGTCATCTCTTTCAAGGCATCCCACACCTGATCTATTATCTTGTCCGCTCTTATTAGCTCTCTTCGCCTCTCTCTCACTTCATCTTCGTCATGGGTGCCTTTTAAGACCTTGTTGAATACATTTTTTGCCTCCCAAATGGCCTCTTGGATTTGATCGACCCAACAAGCCTTGAAGAGGTCAATCTTTTGTTTTTCCTTCTTCATCTTTTCTTTCCTCCTTTCGTCTATGCCGATTTTCTCTCCCGCGGTAGATAGGGAAGAAGGGCCTTTTCTCTTATTGCCTTTTTGACGGTACTGAGATCATCAAGGATATCTTTATCGACCAAATCAAACATCTGACCGAGGGCATATCCAGTGGCAAAGGCAAGAGCTGCATGCTTCTTCATAACATCGATCCATTTGCTAAAGGTTTCATCCTTCATCCTCTTCGTCAGTTCGTTAAATCCTGAAAGATCATTCCAGAACGTATGATTCATTTTGTTCGGGTACCTACTCGACTCAAATTCTCCCTCGTCTATGAGTCCGTCAAATGCCTGTAAGACTGATTTGCAAGATGTAATAATCTTCTCGATATCCATAGTTGTCCTCCTTTAGCCATCGGCCTGTTAATGAAGATGAATAAGGTCCGGGAATTCCCCTTTCTCCTTCAAAATTGCCCCCGGTTTTTCCTCTTCAATAAGAAGATCGGATAAGATGCTTTCCAAATGCCAAAGATTCTTTCTCAATCCACAAATAACATTGGCCGTCCCCTGGTTGAGCATGTCATTATCCCGACCAACACAAAGATAAAGCAGTTCCCTGTGGATCTCTTTCATCCTCCGGTTAACAAGATCATAAAGTTTCCGGTTTTCGTTTTCCCTCTTCTTAGTGCTGCCTTTACCCATCCTGATTATCTCCCTTCACCTGTGGCCGGTTAATTAGAAAATAAAGTTTTTAAGTTCATTGTGAGTCAATACACGCCCACAATTAGGGCATTTGTACTCCCTCTCATAGAATTTTCCCCTAACGATGGTAGGAGAAACAATAAGTTCCTTCTTCCCCGTTCTCTTCATTCTGACTCTGCAATCTGGACAATGCTGATATTTTCTTTCCATCTTTCTCACCTCCTTTCATTGGTTTTCCTTTCTATGCCTAAACTTTGGGGCTTCATTATAATAAACACCAAACTTCAAAATAATATCTACGGTCCTTTCGTCTATATCCGTTGCATAATATTCTTTTTCACTCTCGGAGAATCGACTTTTGTTCAAGCATCGGTATCTATTCAATTTATCTTTCGCACTTGAAATTCTCATCCGTAGAAATTGTTTCCTTTCGTCCTTGGTTGCCATTTCCCACCATTTATTTAATTCCGAAAATCTTTGTGAGTTAAATATTCTGGATATTTTTTTCTGTCTTTCGCTTAACTGGTCCTGTGTTGCTGTCTCTTGGTTATCGTTCACTTCCTTGGAGGGTTCTCCAGACATCACTTCTTTTTTGACTTCATCGGTCGGATGGTCAAGGATGGTTCGGGTCTTTTCAACCTTGCATCCCTTGGCTTCTTCTTCAGTAAGATGAAGCCCATGCTGAGAACAACCATCATTGCCACACTCGAAGGCAGTAGTCTCTTCCATCTCATCTTCACAATCCTCACAAGCGTGGTCAGCCAACTTCCTTGAGAAAGGTCGATTGCACTCTGGACAATTACGCCCTTCCGTGCCAACGAAGGTAGTTCCACAATTTTCATTCGAACATTCATAAAGTGGAGGACACTCATCAGCAGCATCTTCCAGCCTCACCAACTTGTCACAATTACCGCAAAAAAGAATTTCTACAATCTGTTTGCTTTGCGATTTATCTTCAATTAGTAACTGATATGCGGAACTCAAATCGGAAACTGTTTCCGTTTTGAGCCTATCCCTTTCTCCGTAAACCCTCATGTAATTCCTTGCCGTCCTGTCTGTAAAAGGAAGATTGTTATTAACCCATGCCGTAAACTCCCCGTGCTTCAAATCCTCTTTTTGCTTTGTCAAGAGTTCACCAATCCTGATTGCCTTCTCTAATGCCGTACTAAAGGACTTTAATATCTCCCCATGCAACTTGTTTATTTCTGCTATCAGACTTTTTTCAATTCCCTTCATCCTGATCTCCTTTCATTGGAAATAAAAAAGCCCGAGATTTACTACGGCCTTCAACGAAGCCGCCTTCAGCCTCACGACTAAAGGAATCTCGGGCAAGTCCACCAATAAAAAAACCCGTAAGGCCGGGCCAACCCGTTGAAGTCTTAGTGACTCAATAATACACAATCCTTCAGAGAAGTCAAGCACTTTCTTTGGACTCCATTGGACAAGAGTTTAGAAAAAATTTTATTGTGATTTCTCTAACTTCTTGGTAAACTTCCAATCAGTAAATATCCTTTGTTATGCAGAAAAGGAGACATATGATTAAACAAATTGGTTCATTCATCGCAAAAGATTCAACTGGTAAAACGTATCATATTTATGCATTCGCCGATTTTGCTGAATCCCAATCATCATCCGGCTTCGTTAGTTTGCCAGGTATTCCATATCTCAAAACGTCTGATGGAAATCATGTCCAGCGCATTGAAAAAGGCCGATATAAAATAAATGGTATTCCTCCCATCGTGCTGGACATTGAACTTACATCTGATGATCCAAATGCACCTTAATTGGTTTTTGGCATTGGTGGCAATAATGACCAAAACCGAACATCGTACATTAACCACCGACCACAATCAGCATATACTATCTCCCCGTCAGGAGTGGTTTTGTGGGCGTATCCACAGTGTACTACCCCTGGTGTTGCTAATAATACGGGGGTTCCCAGAGGAGGGGGTTCTTCGTCAACTGAAATCCATTCAATGAATGATGTATATTTCATTTCGAGACCTCCAAAAGAGAATAAAATTAAAGATATGATAAACCCCACGCATAATAACCCGATAAGCATTTAAAATATCTTACCTCTTGAGCCAAATAATATCTTTCCTTGCGATCCTCCAAGATCTTCCGACCTTATAGGCCGGTATCCCCTTGGCCCAAAGTCTCCGGTATATGGTTTTCGGATTGACATTGAAGTGATCGGCCAGCTCGTTCACCGTGAAATAATCCTTCATGGATTCCTCCTTGCTTGACACCATTGAGGCCATGGATCATAATTAGAGAGCCTCTTCATGAGGGCCTCCTTTGTGAGGCTGGATTGTGGTGTTCTCGGTCAGATATTCCCCCTTTACCCCACCGGCTGAGGACATTGCTTTTCAGCCTTTTTTCTGCCCACAGTATCCTAAAACCCCTCTTTAGGATACGTTTAAACGGGCTTTTCCCCCTTCCCCCTTGTCCTTGCCCTTACCATTACCTTTAATCCCTGCCTTTCTCTATCCAGAGCGAGAATCACATGGTAAAAACGGTATTGTCAGGCCCTCTTGGTCCCATAGGATTCCACCAAATACCGGAAGTGCAAACTAAAGGATCGTATGCTGGATTTCCAGCCAGCTTTTACCATTCTTTCTTCAGCACCTCCCCCATCCACAAAAACCATATCAAAGAGGGGCGAGACAAAACAGGTCTCTGAGGAGACTCTCCGGATAATGCCCTTGAAAGTTTCACTCAAGGCTTCGCGTTGCATGGGGACCGGGGAGTTAATATGGCTATCTAAGAAACTATGGATCTCAGATAAAATGCCATCCTTCGTTTCTTTTTTGAGCCAGGGATCAATAATGAAACTCTCCCCCGGATTTTGGAAGATCCTGAAACGAAACCGATCAAGACGGCCATCTGCGAATCGAAGCATATTGAGATTGGAGAGATATGGACGGCCATCTGAATCAACTCCAGCCAGGGCACAATTGCAATTGACAGCACTCAAGGGGACTGAAGAATCAAATTCCCCCGGTGATTCAAGTATTCTCCGAATTCTACTTTGAAACGTCCCCCGCAACAGTTCTAAACTCGGAAGATGAACGGGCCTCTGACCAAAGGCTTCACTGATTAGAGAAAAAATCTCATTGCCCGTATCAGTGGTGCCCGCTATGGACAGAAAGGTCCAGGGATTGATTTCGAGAATCTTTTTGGGATATTCGATTTTCCCTCCGGGCATCAGACAGACACGATCAACTGCCAGTCCGACTTGCTTAGGTAGTAAAACCCCCACGATAAAAGACATAGGTCACCCCCATATTTATTTGTAATCCATGTGTGTTCAAAGCCGTGGGGCTCTTGGCTTTATTCCCCGCCGCCATTGAGTAGATAGTTGTACCACCAATCAGTACCATGCTCACCAAACCCCAAGCACTCACCGTAATCCCGGCACCACCAACAATCGACGCCGGGACGAGGGTGACGATGCCAGTCGAAAGCCAAGCGCCAATCCCCCCGATTATCGCGCTGATGGGTTCATGGAGAAAGAAGTCTTTTTTTGACCGATAGAGAGTCGGAAAGTTTTTATCAAGAGAAATCGATACAGGTTTTTTACGAAAGATCTTTCTTAAAAATGTTTTCATGGTTTATTCCCTCCTTTGATGGATCATCATTGACTCATTATCCCTCTCAGTCTTTTATTCTTTTGGAGCACTTTCAGAACAGACGGACCGAAATGCTGTTCGAATGAATATGCATCGACCGCATCGACCCGATTTATGTTGGTGTTGGTTGACGAATTATAATAATTTACGACAGTCTGACCGCCCCCTTTGCCCATCTTGGATTCAGGGGTGATATTGACATATTCGCGGCCACGCTCTCCGGCAAGAAAGGCAGTAGGTCGATCGACCATGCCTTCGAAGCCATGCTGAGCCATGAAAAAACCCCAGGGAGTCTCCGTCTCGGTGAAAGGTGTGTAGCCGCCGCCACCTCCTCCTCCTTTGAATAATCCTCCAAGCCAACCAATAATACCCCCATAGCCTCCTTCTGCGTTCTTCTCTCCCATGATGTTCCCAAATATCATGGCGTTCATGATCAACTTCTCCATGATCGATAAAGCATCCATGCCAAATCGTTTCACGAACCCTTCCATGTCTTTAAATCCCCCATTGACGAGGTCGATGAAGTTGTTAGAGAAGGAGTCCCCCATGTGGTGAGTGATATCGTCCCAAAACCGCTCGGTCGTTTTCATTTGGTTTTCGTACTCTTTAATACTATACTTTGTCCCTCCCATCATCATTTCACCGGGCTTGAGTCCGATAGGTTCCTCTCCTCCCCATCCGGTAGTCCCCGGCATAGTTGTCATCTTTTGTTGGAGTTGGAGATCCGCTATTTCTTTTGTGATTCGTTCCCAAAATTTGACATCATATATTGTTCCCTCAAGCATCATCTCACCAGGTTTCAAGCCAAGGGGTTCTTCTGCTCCCCATTTCGCACTCGCATCACTCACCATCTTGAGTTGGAGTTGAATTTTTTCAAGGTCCATATTCGTCTTGTCCCACCAAGATTCGTAATCCTTGATGACCGGGACCATCTCCACTACATCTCCCCGGATGATCTTGATGATACCCTCACCCTCTTTGAAGGATTTCCATAAATCCTCGCCCGCCTTGCTAATGGGATACTCTTTAGGAAGTTCAGGAGGCAGTGCTAATTTGGCCTTCTCCGCCATGCTTGCGCTGCCAAATAACTCCCATAGTTCAGGAGTGCGTTTTACTCCTGCTCCTCTGGTTACATCAATCCCCCATAAAGAAAAGAGGTTCTTCTCCTGACCCGTCAATGTATATGCCGGACCTTTAGGAGTAGGTGGAAACGCCAACTCTTTCCCTTTCGCGATAACGTCTGTGAGGATCCCGAGGTACTTTGCAAACTCCGATACCACAGGAGAGAGAGAAAGTTTAAAACTCTTCAGTTGTGCCTCAAACCGTTTAAAAGAATCTTCAGCTTCTTGCCCCTTCCTCACGATATCCGGGGACAGAACGATACCGAGTCGTTCGGCCTCCGAATAAAATTCAGTAAGGCCGGACTTCCCTTTATTCAGCATTGGGATTAATGCCTCCCCGGATCTTCCGAATAATGCGGTCGCAATAGCAATCTTACGGGTCCCGTCCTCCCAGCCAATAAACTTATCGCTCAGTTCTCCCATCATTTGATCGAGTGGTTTCAGACCACCGGCGTTTAAATCCTTGACAGAGATGCCCATAACATCAAACCATTTCTTCGCATCGCCTGTCCCCTGCGAACTCTCTTCCATATTTTTCGCAAGGCGCTTCATACCGACTGCCAAGGATTCACTTTCGACATCACTCATCTTCGCTGCGTAAGCGAACTTCTGGAATTGATCCGTTGAAAGGCCGGAGATCTGAGCCATCTTCCCTATCTCCATTGCTGCAGAAGCAATCCCTCTACCCTCCGAAAATGCCCTCGTAATGGACATATACGCCGTAACAGCAACCGCAGAAAGCGCCATCCAATTCTGTTTAAGAGAATCGATGAGGGAAGTCTGTGCGCCATATTGCTGTTCGTTGATAGACTTAATCTTATCAGCAGCGGCTTTCTGTGCGCGGGCTATTTCTTCGTTTGAAGATAGAGTCTTGTTTTTAATGAAACCAACGGCAGCTGTGGCATTGGCCCGCATCATGTTGTAAACTTGGTCAGATTTTATTCCAAGACTTTTATATGCATCCTCAACTTTGATAGAACCAGATATGAGGGTGTCATGTGTTTTTTTTAGAGCCTGTTCCAGCTTAGTTGAATCCAAATCAATCTCCGCGAAACATGTACCCACTGGTTTTCCTCGTGCCATTATCTTGTCTCCCCGTGTCCACCTTCAAGGACACCTTTAATTGTTGATGGTGCCTTGGCCATGGCTGGGCGAAGAAATGGTTTTGCTCCACCCTTCCATCCGCCCCGCCCATATTCTGTTTGCAATGCCCACCACGCTTTATAATTTCCTGCATAGATACGCACGTTGCGTGTTGGATCTCCCCTCTTTCTGACAACCCGAATCGTCGCTACAAGTGCCCCAGGATCACGTTCCATCCATGCTTCCTTTTGCCCGTGGCGAGTGACCGGCGGCCCCTTTATTTTGCTTTGTAAGATCCGCTTGGCGTCGTCTCGGATAAGTTTCGCGCCTTCCTCGAGTCGATCCATGCCAACATTCACACATTGAGCCTGAAATTCTGCGGTATTCCAATTGACCATTCGAGCCATATCATCGCTCGCTCATCTCATAACTCCCCTCAAAATAGAAGTCTCTCATTACATTTGCCCGCCGGATAAAGCGACTCCGGAATTGCATATTCGTCTACACTCTTAAATCTCCGAACAAACTGGAAAACCAGGCCATCCTGGTTTTCCTTGATAAACGTCGTCATCCTCTCTTCATCATTCATCGGTATAGGTATGTACTCAGAAAGTTCAGAGCACAAAAGCATCATGTTCGTAAGAAAAGGGTCAACTTTGAAGAGGTTCTTATAAGCGACCACGGTTTCTCTGATCTCTGCATCCGATCGCGTTCTGATCTTCTTAGGATGTTTCAGCTTTCTCTTACCGTTGTCCTTTCCCATTTTTTAAATCCTCATGAAGGCCCGGGAAGGGAAGGAGCACCTTCCCTGGCCCCGACCGCGTCGCTCATGGGTCTGCCTCCATGAGCGTGGGTCTTAGATTCTCCCCATAAGTTTCTTAAATTTCTGATTCAGTTTCCCCAACTCCCAATCCATCTGACTATCCGATTTGAGAAGATCCCTCGGATTTATGTCCCTTGGCCAAAACGGCTTCTCTCCGCTGACTTCCACATAAACCTCAATCGAAGGGATTCCGTCCTTTAATTCCTGTATTCCTTCGATATGAAATTCTGGCGACAGCTTCAACGCTTCCAGTAACTTAATCGCAGTTTGACAGTATGCCAGCGCCCCCAGGACAGCGTTCTTGTTGGTCTCAGTCGTTAAGGTTTTGGTATCGGCAATTAAATTGTTCTCGACAGTCATACCGCGCGATGAAATCCGCCCCTTAGACCGAAGCCAGTCCAATTTTCCCCTGAAAAATTCGATTGCGGCGTCAATTGCAGGATCCGCGGTTTCGGCCAGGACCGCTTCCTGCTGACGGATAACATTGTCGAATTGAAAGGCTTCACCCGACAGCTCGGCTTTTGCCGTTCGAAATTCAGCCAGGGCGGCGTCCTGGTCCGCCTTCGCCTTCAGATACTTCGCTTCTTTCCCCGCCAGCTCCGCTTGCAATCGCAGGATGACTTCGGCTTGTTCTTTCCGTAACGCTCCGATTTTCCCGGCGGCTTCCGTCCTTTTTGCCAGGATAGCGGCGGCCTCCTCCTCTCGAAACTTTTTAGTCAAGGGGTTCCGCTCAATCTCACCAGCCAACTTCTCCATTCTTTCCAGTTCTTTTCTCTCCTGTTCTTTCATTATTTGCCTCCTTTTCTGGCCCTCAATAAGCCATTCTCTCAAATATTTCCTTGGAACTTTTACCTTCGTAAATGGACACCTCTGGCTCAGAGTGCCTCGCTGCAATAAACTCCGCATTGACCAAAGCCGCGAGCGCATCGATTCGACTGGTTGACTTCGCCTTATTCAACCGAATGTTTCCATTGGCATCCGTGTCAAGCCTGGCGGCCTCGACCATCGCCCTAAGAAGAGGATCCCCACCATGACGTAACTGCCTTCGTATGATCTTTTCCTTAATTCTTTTTGTGGGCGGACTTAAAAAGTTCGTCTGCTGCGGAACAGGGACCATCTCCCATTCCGTCCACGACTTTAAATCGTCAGCCAGGTGCGGGTCATAGCCAATCCACTTGATTTTGAATCTTGTGGCGAGTTCTAACAGCTTCGATTTTACCGATGAAATATCGATAACGGGTTTCCCCTCAAAAATGATATTCCCATTCTTGATCCATCGATCATAAGGGACTTTATCGCGTCGGCATATATCGGCCGTAATAGTTTAGTCCCTATCTTTCCTGCCGGCCATTGAGACATCAACTTGAATTATTATACAGCGCAGCTTGAGCCGTTGCCGTATCTGCAGTGA
This sequence comes from uncultured delta proteobacterium, assembly GCA_963826305.1. Taxonomy (GTDB): domain Bacteria; phylum Desulfobacterota; class BSN033; order BSN033; family UBA1163; genus CAWGWZ01. Next base: position 66,698 of record CAWGWZ010000027.1, read on the forward strand.
AGAGGGTCTGCAGGAATTCCCTTGGATGAACGCCCTGTCTTCTGGCGGTTTGCACCAGACTGGGAAGGATGCTGTGGGTTTTCAGTCCGCTTTCCGATCTCGTTCCGAAGCAGATCTTGCGGAAGATCACCAGAGGTCTAAGAGACTGTTCTGCGTGATTGTTGGTGGGTGGTACGCCGGGGCGCCGGAGGAAGGTAAAGAGAAATTTCTGCTCGGGTCCTACGAGATAGGCCCGGAGGGTCTCGGCGGGTTTGAAACGAAGCCTCTGTTTGCTGATCTTGTTGAGTTCCTTGAGGAAGCGTTTTTCTATCTTGGGCGCTGTTTTCCAGGGGATATCGCCGGATGTGAGCTTCTGCCCCGCGTCGCAGAGTCGTGAGCATAGATCCATGAGGCGATCGCAGAAGGGGCCCGTAGCAGTGTCCTTCTGGGTCTGGGGCAGGAGCGCATGTTCCCCGCTGATTTCCTTGGCCCTTGTGAGGATATGGGCGATACAGATCTGCCAGTCCACTCCGATACCGTTATAGGCCGCATAGCGGTCGCGCACCAGGGTACCGCCAAAGTTTTCTCCGAAGATGGTTTTTGCCACCCTGCAGAGCGATGCCGGTCGATATGAAAGAAGGCGAGGTTTTCATTGCCTGCGAACCATACAAAATGCCCCACGCCGTCACTGCGCCATGAGGTTTCATCGGCATGGACCACGTCGGAGGCCCTGATCTTGTCTCGCAAATCCTCATAGATCGGCCTTCCCCGTGCCGCCGCTTTGCGATCGAACAGAAGGGCTGAGGCAGGAACAAAGTTCAGGCCGAAGAGCTCCCGGAACAACTCCGCTGTTTTTCTATAGGGGATTCCTATCCGATAGCGTAAGTACAGCGCCACGGATTTTGCGACTGGCCCGATGGGGGTGTTCAAAAGCTCGTCCTCGCCTGCCTGAACCACCGGATGATGGCACCGTGTGCAAAACGCCTGCCCATGCAGATAGCGGGTAACCGTGGTCCGAGGCCGGATGAGGATATCCTCCTGAAAGTGCTCCGTCCTTTCCTCCATCGGCCTCAACTCGTCCGATTGGCAATGGGGGCAGATCGTGGGAGCGGGCACGTGGACGGTCCGGTCAATATGGTCCGGCTTGGGCCGCACCCATCCCGGATGTCCCAGCGGCGCCCCGCGTTTCTTCTTTTTCCCTTCGTTGCGCGATGAGGCCCCCTCTCCCCCAGTCTCCGCGTGTTTCTTCTTATTCGGCCTAAATTGCCGTTGATGCAATGCTTGAAGCTTCGCCTTCAGTTCCGCATTCTCCCGTTCCAGAACGCGTATCCGCTCATCCCTGATTTTTAAGTCGCCATCAAAGCCATCGATGATCCGCAGATGTTCCTGGTACACATCGGCGGCCCGTCGGTACTCCCCCAGGACCCACCGGGTGGATAATCCGCCCAGATAGGGGCAGCTGTGCCTGTATAAGCATTCAAAATCATGAGGCGGATAGGGGTAGCGCGGCACGCCTAGCTGTTCTCCAGGTTCAGGATCTCCCAGTTGACTTTCGAGAGCGCTTGGATCAATGTCCAGAGTCTGTTGTACCGCCTGCCCATCTCCAAAGCCTTCGGGACAATGTCCTTTCGGACATAGAGCGTTACGGTCTTTCCCTCCACCTTCGTCGTCAGGCTATGGCCGGTCATGGAAGGGGACTTTGCGACCGTCCCGATAAGAAAACTATCCAGCATGGACGCAATGTCCTCCCTCAGCCGGGCCTGGCGCTTCTTCAGGATGTCTGTTCGGCTCATTTAAATCCCCTCCTTATATGAGTATTTATACTCATATTATTAAATCACAAAAAAGCCCACAAGTCAACAAAATTGTGGGCGCGTGATTAAAAAAGTTCCAAAAGGACTAAACTATTACTATCGGCCAAGGATTCACCCGCGAGCCATACCCAGAAAAGCAGATCCCATTTTTCAGTGGGGTCCAAGGGTTCAAATAGAAGGGTGAGGGCTGTCAGGTCTGTCGTAGCGGATAGATCGATCCCGCAATAACAGACCCGACCGGGCAGCGAAGCGTAGTCTATCGCGTCTTTGCATTGATCAAATTTATCCAATGGAACGAGGGTGTTCGCTCCAAATTTGCTAAATTGATTTAGGGTAAATTGCCTGAAGGCCCCTTCCCCCTCTTCCAGAAGGGCTTTTCGCAAGCCATCTTCCATTTCTTTTCTGTTTCTGAAACCTTGCTCCGTGGCTGATCCCAAAGCGGGATTTGCTAAAATGAAATTGGCAGGATCTTTCCAATCAAACTCTTCAGGGACTTCGAAGATTTTTACCAATGTCTGAGGGTCAAGTGAAGGGTCCGCTGAAATCTGTTTCATTTTCTCGTAGACTTGAAAATAAAATGAGGATCTTGAATCGCCTGCCGTGCTAATGCTAACAAACACCGGCTCTTCCCTCATTGATTGGCTTGTACTCATAGCGTCCCAAAGTTCGCTGTTCGGCTGCCCGTGGGTCTCATCAAAGACGCAGAGAGAAAGGTTTTTCCCAAGTTGTGGTTTTGCATCGCTGGCTAATGGCTCGTAAGTACTGTTTGTGAGCACATTCGTGAGAATCGGAGGTTGACGCCGGACAAGAATCAGCTTCGATAGTTTGGGAGAGATTTCGATCATCCGTCTGCAAGTGTTAAAGATCACCCTGATTGATTGCTCTCTCGTTACGGCACAACTCACGACTTCAGCGGAAGGATCAAAGAAAGATTCCTCTGCAAGCCAATAGACGATGAGTAGGCAAGCCAAAAATGTCTTGCCATTCTTGCGGGCGATGTGAATAAAGAGACGCCGATATTTTCTCTGCCCCTTCCGGTCAACTGAGCCCAAAAGTTTGGAGATGATTTCCGTCTGCCACTTCATCAACTTTACGGGTTTACCTGCAAACTTCCCATGAATATGGGTCACGTAATGGTCACAGAAATATTCAAACTTCCTGACTCTATAAGTACCGTCACTCTCTCTCGGTTTCTTGGCCGGGAAGTAAAGCCTCCGGGCATCCTTCAAAATCTTCTCGGGGGCTGTGACGTTTCTCTCACGGACCCGAAGAGATTTCCGAAGATTCCCGGTGATCCGTGGACGGCCTCCAGGGTGTCTTTTCCTCGATGATTTAGGACGTGGTTTTGTCATTTTATCCTTCAAGTAGTTTTGTCAAAAACTCTACGTGGCAGCCACCGAGGTTGAGCCAGAAAGGACTCTGAATGATTTATCCCCCATACCCACCATCCCTCATCTATCAAGGCTTTCCCGTCACTGTTTATTAGCATCCTTTTCCATCTCGCTTTCCACCTGATTATGGCATGGATGACACATGCTCAATAGAAACGTCATGTCAAGTCTGTGTTCCCATCCTTCAGGGGTCGTGAGTTTGAGTAAGTGATGAACCATATCAGCTTTGACCGTGCGCTCTGCCTGTTCACACGCTTGACAGCAAGGATCACGCGCCAACTTCATCTCCTTCACCTTTCGCCATGCGGCAGATTGATAGAATTTCTTGATCTCTCTATCCCGACAAAACCGATCATAAAATTCGCGTTTGACATGCTTCTCTGCCTTCATCGTTTGCCCTGTCTCATCTCGATTGCCGACCGGGTAAAGAATGTTCTACAAACCAGGCATTGATACCTCTTACCAATCTTGATCACCTTCTAAACTTTGCAGTGGTAGAAGAATGTAGGTTTCATCTTCTATCCTCTTTGAGTTCCCTCTTCGCCTGCTCTAATGGGTCAAGGCCCCTCAGACTTAGAAGCCTGTTCACCTCTTGCCGGAAGATCCCAATGGTAAGACCCCGCCGCCTTGCCTGCTCATCTCGAAAGAAGATCCTCGTTGTCTCCTGCAATGTCTCAAAGGAATGGACCTTGAGAAGATCGTTGATAAGCATTCCTTCTTTCCCATAAGTAAACACATAAGGTTGTCCTGTCTCTCTCTCAAAGGTTTCTCCCCAGAAGTTTAGAAAATCCTTTACCCTTGGGTCGGCATCCTTCTTTTTGGATGACCGACCAATGTTTAATGCTTTATATGTTTTTGTGTTCACCATTATTGGTGACAGTTTCGTCACCATTATTGGTGATGATTTTCTCTTGTCACCGTTTTTGGTGACGGTTTTCCATCTTGAATAATCCTTTTGTAATCCATAAGTTCCGATAAAACTGTCACCATTATTGGTGACGATACGCCTTTTTATAAGACTTGAAACTGCTCTCGAAACATGCCTTCTCTTTAGGCCAGTTTCCTTTTCAAATTGAGTAGTTGAGATATGATCCATTTTCTTATTCCAACCGTAAGTTTTACGTAGAATCACCCAAAGGATTCGCCATTCGTTACCGCTGATTCTGACTTTTGAAAACGCTTCTGCAATCTCATGAGCGATCTTGAGATAACCATCTTCAATCTGTGGACTCGCACCCTTTTTTTCTTCAACTATCGTATCCACTTGCTAAATCCTTCCCTGAAAAGGATCGGGAACTCGGGAAGGAGGGTTCAGGGCTCCTCCTTCCCTCAATCGGCCTCGCGAGACCGGGTCCCGAATCTTCATAAGACTGTGACCGCTTATCGAAGGTCAAAATGACTTTACCTTCATCCCCTTCATCGGCGCGGCATTTTAGAATATTGAGAATGACCTCGCTTTGAGGTTTCCTGAGATCATCATCACCTCTGGGCCGCCATAGCGAAAGAATGTTGTCTGGAATTTGCTTCAGGCCGGATGATCCTTTAAGGTCATTCATCCTTACCGGCCTGTTTTCGGTTTCCAATTTGGTTGGATGGACGATCAAAAGAATATGGATCCCGAGAGTCATGGCCCAAGTTTTCATCTCTATCAATGCGGTATCGATAGCTTGACGTTCATGGTCTGCCGAATACTTCAGAAAGAAGTGAAGATGATCCAAAATTACAAGGTCGATTCCGAACTGCTTGTGAGCCCTAAAAATCGCGCCTTTCAATTCCCTCAAGCCAATCTGCCCGTAGATATCGACGAAATGAAGAGGCAGGGTTTCGATGAAATCAAGAGCCTGTTCCTTCTCGGATCGATTTAATTCTTGGAATGGCCGCCCCATCGTCTTTTGGATCCATTTTCTTTGAATTGCAGGAGGTTTCATTTCAAAACTGGCAATCAAACCGGGATGATCTTTCTGAGCCAGCGCATAGGCCAGAAATGCTGCAAAGGTGGTTTTTCCTGATCCAGTATCTCCGGTGAGGTCAGTCAATTCACCTGGCCTAAGCCCTCCAAGGAGTTCATCGAACCTCTGCAAGCCGGTCAACATGGCCCTCGAATTCTTAGGATTGAGAATTTCTTCCCGGAAGTCTATCGGCTGTTTTAGAATCTTCTCCGTGGTGATCCCGGCCTGAAGGTTTAACAACTTCTTTTGGAGATCATCATGGATAGATGGGAGGTCTGATCCAGGCTTTTTAATTTCGTCAAGAGTGATATTCAGGTAATTAGCAAGGTTTCTTTTCTGGGATTCGACTTTGATCTCTCGTTTGTACATGGATAGGTCCATTCCGTCAAAAGCCCATTGCACGAATCCGAGCAAGTCTGCCCGGCTTACCTCCCAACCTTGACCCTTTAGGGCATTTGATAATTTTAAAAGATCGAATCCCTCTCCTAAGTAGTCCATGGCAACTCGGAAGATCGCTGCATGCTTAGAAGATGAAAAATCCTCTGCCTCAAGGCCTTCCATGATCTCCACAGCGCGCTCGGGAAACCGGATCAAATGGCCCAGGAGTACTTTTTCGCATTCGAGAGTATCTTTATTTTCCACTTGTCACCATCGTAAACAACCATCTTACAAATCTCAGCTTCTCAGGCTTCAAAAGATGGGAGAGGGCCTTCTCCAAAACGACCTGGTCCTCTTCATTCTCAGCATTCAAGAAAACGCCTTTCAGGCGTGCGGTCTGGGAGAATTCAAAGAGTGCTGTGATTCTATTCCTTGCCTTCATTTCTTTCTCTCCACTCTCGATGACTCAAGAAATTCCTCGATATCACTCTTACGAAAACGAATCAGTTTCTTCTTCTCAGTCGATCCCATCTTATAAAAAGGCAGAAGTCCCCTGTGGGCCATCTGGTAAGGCCACGGTTTCGATGTTTTTAACCACTTCGAGACTTCAGCCGGAGAAAGGATTTCATCGCTCACTGGCCTTGCTCCCTCTTAAAAACTTCTTTCCTCTTCTCTTGTTCAATAAGAGAGGAAAGAAGAACCTTTTTAATCCCTTCGATTTCTTCAAAAGTTAAAGAGGCAAGAAAGGCCCCTAATCGCCGTCTTTCCTTCACTAATTCCAAATCGGTTTTCTTGGTAGGCATTTTATATCCTCCAAGAGCACGATACAGAAGCAGACTCGTGCCGTCAAAGGATTTATGAAAGGTCTCTCTGCGTCCACAAACTGTTTAGGAATTACGAAAGGTTGGCTTTGGGAAAAAGAGATTGTTTGATCTTTTGGATTTCTTGGGAAACTTGCTCCAGGGTAAAATTTCCAAATAAATAGGTGGCGAATTTATTCTTTTTGGATTCCAGCTTTTTTTCTACTGAAGGTGAGACAAGCACTTCAAATTTTTCCTTCCTGATTTGAGTTTTCGATTTCATGCGAATTCCTTGGTTTCTGAGGTATCTACAAAAACTTTCTTCCGTTACCATATCCGGGAGCGCCCCCTGTTTCCGGGCTAACCTCAAAACCTCTGCTTCGCTCAATTCGGGATCATTCAAGAATTCTCTGTTGAAAGTGACAAACTCGATCAATTTAAGGTTTCTTTTGGCATCGGTTCTATCTCCGACCTTGACGTCTGCTATAGCGTTCCAAAAGTTTTCGTCACCATCAGTTGCGGCTTTTAATACGACATCTCTAACCGGATTCTTCGAATAGGAAGATTTAAACGACTTCACCAAATTGATAGCTGACTCTTGGGCTATTTTCTTATCCGATCCCTTCACGTCCGCAAGGTCTGAATCAAAATCTCGTCCGGTTTTCTTCCTGTGTTTGACCCTCAGAATGTCATCGTGAAAGGCTATGCTTGCTTGTGATATGACGCTGAGACGGATTTCGTTTAGCTGGCGCTGCGCTTCCTTGAATGGAATGACATTGAGACAGTAATCCCTGAATGGTTCAGCGAAGCAGGTATGGTCCAGGTCTCTCAACATTCCGACCGGGTCTTTGTGGTATTTCAAATGACCTACCAACACCATGAGCTTCGCTGTGAGAAAACATTTCCTTCTTGTTTCTTCAAAGGCCTCATCAGGACTTTCTACTTTCATTGCTGCTTCCTCCTGCAGCCCTCAAAGTTAAGGTCCCCAAACCGGGTGAGGATTACCCGACTTATCGCGTTCGAATCGCTATGGGGACCCTTGTCTTCCCACCTTTTTCCCACCTTTGATTATTAAAATAGTGTCTTTTACGTCAATTATCATTACACTGACCATGAATGCTTTCGCTAACTTACTGAAATCGTTAAGGACCGGTTTTCGATTACGAATCAGTTGCTCTACCGCTGAGCTACGCCGGCTCGAATGGAACGTTGCTTCTTCTTTTATCATGTTTTAAAATGGTCGTCAATCTTCAATTATATCACCCCAGCAGATCCTTGACGACAAAAATAGAGTCTTTGAATATCTCGGAGGTCCATCATTGAAACGACTTTTGCTTTCCGTTTTGATTACCATTGGAATCCTCCTTCTCCTTTTTAGTCAGATTTCACTGAAAGACCTTTCCACTCTTTTAAAAAATGCTGACCCTCTCTGGACCCTCTTGGGGGCTCTGGGTTATCTGCTTACAATCTTCTTTCGAGCCCTTCGATTCAAGTGGCTCATTCACTCAAAGAAGATCCCTGTTCCAGATCTCTTTCGCATCTCGGTCTTCTACAATTTTTCGCTGATGGTTCTGCCTTCTAAGCTCGGAGAACTTTCCTATCCGTACTTCCTGAATAGACTTTGCGGGATGAACATGACAGAAGGATTCGCCTCGTTAATCGCCTCCCGGGTGTACGATCTCTTCACCATCTTAGTCATCTTCCTTCTCGGTTCCATAGGGTTTCAGAGCCTTTTTAAAATCAATGTGTTCGTCGTCATCTTGCTCGTCGCCTTGCTGTTCGGACTCACTTTCTTTGCGTTCTTTTACATGAGCGACCTATTGAAGTTTTTCTCAAATGCCTTGGGAAAGATATCTCACCGAATTGGAGGAAAGAAGAACAAACCTTTTCAGTGGACCCAGAGAAAAATGAACGAAATCGCAGAGGACTTCTATGCCATCAAGGCCAGACGGACCTACCTTCCGGTCACCGTGACGAGTTTAGTCACGTGGATGACGGCCTTCTGGATGTTCTATGCATTGATGAAGGGGTTTGGAGTTTCTCTCACCTTCTCGAAAGTGATTTTTGGCTCTACGGTCGCAATTGTGGCCAATGCCCTTCCGATCAGCGGGCTTGGGAATTGGGGAATCTTGGAAGCAGGATGGACAGCTGGGTTCCTTTTAGTTGGGCTCTCCAAAGTGGAAGCGATCACCACGGGGTTTGGGGTTCACATTATCGTTTTTACGACCGGTGCCGCCGCGAGCCTTATCTGTTGGGGAACCCTTAACCTCCACAGGCACAAACAACAAAGCCCTTCTCCCAACTTGTCTAATGGTGGACCGCAGTTGGGAGAAGGGCTGTCTTTCAACCGAAAGGATTGGATCAAGCCCTCTGGCTGACGTTTCGCTTTGAAGCCTTCAAAGGGTTTAATTTGAAGTTATCTTCCTTAACTTCCTTTTTGACGTGGGTGGCGAAGTTACAGGGTCCTTTTGCCCATTTAAGGACGGGCTCACAATAGGTCTTACAATAAGGACCTGCTTCGTATGCCGCCACTCGATCACACCCTTTGCAGGATTCCACGATGGGATAGCATCTCCCACCGTTGTAGGAACAGCCGTTCTTCTTCATGAAGATACATTCTGTTCCCACTTTGATAGTTTTACAAACCATAGCCCTCTACCCCCTTTCTCTATTGAATTTTTCTTTTTTAAAAGTAATTGAAATGATGGCGATTTATTGTTATATAAATCAGCACAAAAAAAAGAGTTACCAATTTTGGCAACTCGCTTTGGTATTACGCCCATTGCGACCTATTGCTTAATTTATTAATATAAGGCATATTATTTTTTTTGTCAAGAGAAATTTGTTCATATGTTCACAGGCTATGCAAACTCGGTTATTCGTGACATATCCATCTTTCGCGCATCCATATCAGAAAAACGTCCATAAGTGACAGGCTCCTATGACTCTTCTAAGGCGATCGATCTGTCCCGTAATGATCTTAATGGTCATCCTCACCTTTGCCCTCACTTTGGGTTTTCCTCCTCGGATCCTTACCGCTTCGCAACTTCTTCCCAATGTCTCTCCGAAGATGGAGGAGCCTGAATTCTGGATCAAAAAGATCCGCACTCCAAGCCGTCTGTTATTAACATCCGAAGAGATTCAAAAGATGAACGAAGACAATCTGAAAAGGGAAGATCTTTTCCTTTGCCGCGTGAAAGATCTGAAGGAGGAGTGGACAAAGGACGAGATTCTATCTCTTCTGGATGAGGATTGGGAAGGTTTCGGAAGGACCTCTGAGGTTCGATATGGTCGAAACAGAGTTCCTCTTGGAGACCACTTTTGGAGTGACTTGAAAAACAATCTGAACCGCGAATCAATAGGAAACAGAAACCAGATGTTTTTCGCCTTAATCGTGAGACGTACGGATATTCGTGTCTTCCCAACAGACGAACTTTCCATGGACACCCCAAACAATTATGAATTCGATCGATTCCAACACTCCTCCATCTCCCCGGGGTCTCTGATTGGGATCTATTATTTTAGTAACGATAGGCTTTGGGCCTATGTACAGACCCGTTTCATTCGGGGATGGGTGAGAACCATTGATCTGGCGACCGCCAAGGAAAGAAGTGAAGCAGTTGATTACGAAGAAGCAAAAGATCGATTAGTCATCACGGGAAGCTTTGTCAAAGCGTTCGGGGACCCCTTGTTTCAACAGCCGGTTTTTCTTGCCCAGATGGGGACCTCCTTTCCCGTTCTCAATTTGCCGGACACAAGGTCTATGCCGTCATCGTACAGGGCCAGTACGGTTCGGGGAAAACCTGCACAAGCCGGGGAGACGAATCAATACTACATTGTCAAGATTCCATTTAGGGAAAGTGATGGTCAGTTGTCCTTCCGAAAAGGATACATCCCCGGTGATGAGGATGTCCATCTTGGTTTCCTCCCCTATACGCAGGAAAATCTTGCACGTCAGGCCTTTAAAATGCTTCACCAACCCTACGGTTGGGGTGAGATGTTCGGAGCCAGGGACTGTTCGCGCTTCATCTTAGACCTCTTCGCCACTTTCGGCATTCTCATGCCTCGAAATTCTAAACTGCAGGCAAGGATAGGAATACCTACGGGAGAGGTAGGGGGGAAGACAATCAAGGAAAAACAGAAAATCTTGGAGCGGGCGCTCCCCTTGGCCACCCTCCTCCGGTTGCCGGGCCACATCATGCTTTATCTGGGTGAGGATAAGGGGAAATACTATGCCATCCACAACATTTGGGGGATTCAGAGAGGAGGATGGTTTGGCCCTAAACTTGAAAAAATCGGGAGAGTGGCGGTTTCCGATCTCAGTCTGGGAAGATCAGGACCTAACCAATCATTGCTCCACCGCATCACGGACATCCAACTCATTGGACCTGCTTCGGAGGCCCCGAAAAGTTTCCCTTAGATGGCTCACTCTTTGCAGTTCGAATTACCATAATCCGTAATCAAGTATTTTGATTGGGAAGAAGGATTCAATGGGGGGAGGATATTTGAGGTGTAATCAGGTTGGGAGAGGATGGAGATATTGTGGTGAGTTCAACAGAGGCAGGTTACAGAGCTGTCTTTTTGGATCCTTGAGAACACTTATCCATTCGACTGTAGTCGACTCTATTGGATTAGAGGGATTGGGGAGGCAAAGACGTTTCAGGCCGAAGAGAAGAGGAGTAACTTTTCTCTGGCTTCTTTGTAAAGAGGGAAACTGGGATGATGGTTTGCGATCTTAAGGAAGAGTCTTCGCCCATGCTCAATGATTCTTGCAGCGATACCGAGGAGATGATATCTAAGCGTTTTGAGGCGAGCAGGCCACCAGGAAGAAGGCAGGGCTTTCCTCTTCATCACCGAGAGGACATTGTAGGTGAGCACATTGAGCCTCCACCAGGTGGCATTGGCGAAGAAGCGTTTTGCGGGCAACACGCCACCCGCCAGGTCATTTTTAAGGACATCGTGAGCTTTCTCTACAGTCCCACAACGTTCTCTCTGCCACTGCAGCAGTTTTTCCCCATTCCAGCGCCACATGTTGGTTACCACCGCGAAATAGTGATAGGAGGTGCCATCTCCGAAGAGTTCTCCTTGGGTGGGTCGAATACGAATCGCCAGATATCGATCCGGCTCCATCTGTTTCTTTCGAGAAGGTTTGCTCGGGACAAACTCAACCTCCGCCCACTCCTTGCGCCCAATGACCCAGCCTTGATCGGTGAGTTTTCTCAGAGGCTTCCAATCTCCATCGGGAAGGGCCTGGATGGCCGCTCTCAACTCCTCGGTGACTTCCGCACTGATTGCAAACTCGATCCGAGGTCTTCCCGCCACCTCTTTGCGACACCAATTGAGCAGATCATGACGATAGGCCGCCGCATCCGAACGCACTCGGACCAGACGAACCGTCGGAGGCAAAGCCGAAATCGCCTCCTGGAGAACTGGAAGCAAATCCATTCCCGCAGGCACATTGCCATCTCGAAATTGATCCGCGACGATGAGATCCTCCTCTGCCCAATAAGCAATCACCGGCTGATAACCCTTCTCTCCAAGATAAGTCCAATAGGCTTCCCGTTTATGGCTTTCAACCACGGTCGCATCCAAATCGATCGTGGCCTTCAAGGACCTGCTCTCCCGGACCGCCTTCCCAATCAGATCTTCCAGAACAGCCCTCAATCCTTGCAGCAATGCCGTCTCTTCAGGAATAAGGGCTTCATGGGGAAGCCGACCCTGGAGAGGCTCATCTTCATGAAAGGCATTCAGAAACCAGCGAACCGACTCCGGAGAAGGAACCCGAAGCCCCAGCTTCTTCAATCCTTCATCTTGTCTCAACCTCTCAAAATCATCGACACACTCTCCCCCCGCAGCAAAAACCAAGATGAAAGACTCCACATAATCTGTTTCTCGATACTTCCCTTCCCGCTGAAGCATGGGAAGATGTTTCTGAATCGATTGAGGAAGTCCCAAGGCCCGAAATGTCTCCATCACCAAGGGAAGACCACCGAAGGACGTAACGAGGACTTTAGATGTATCCTGAATTAGGTGGAAAGGAAGAAGACCTTGTGATATGTTCATCTTGCACCTCCTGGGTGAAAAGCAGGTTGAGGGGTCAACCGCTCTTTCTGGTCGTGCTAATGCTATCCTAAGGAGGTGTTTTTGTTTTTTGTCAAACAATTTGATTACGGATTATGGAATTAGAATTCTCCTTGACAATTCCACGAAAATGGATAAAATCTTGAAAATTTGGATGGGTGAAGAGGGTATTGAAAGCTTTGGTAACAGGAGCTACAGGATTTATCGGGAGCCATCTGGTGGAAAGTCTCCTGCAAAGACGAGACCAAGTTCGTTGCCTCATTCGGGAAACGAGCGATTTGAAGTGGCTGAGGAACCTCCCCATCGAGGTGGTTCGTGGTGATTGTCAGAATGAGACTTCTTTGAGAGAGGCCGTGAAGGGTGTGGATCAGGTGTTTCATCTGGCCGGTGTGACAAAGGCCATGGAAGAAAAAACCTATTTTGAGATTAATGCATTCGGAACCGAGAACCTCATCCATGCTTGTCTTGAAACGAATACTCATCTCCAAAAATTCATCTATCTCTCGAGCCAAGCTGCAGCCGGTCCGTGTCGAAACGGGGGAAAGAAAACGGAGTCTGATCAGTGCGAACCGGTCTCCCCCTACGGCCAGAGCAAAAGGATGGGAGAAGAGTTCGCCCTGGCCCATTGTCAGCAACTTCCCCTCCTCGTCCTCCGGCCTTCTGCCGTCTATGGACCACGGGATAGAGATATCTATGTGTTCTTCAGGCTCCTCTCGAAAAGGATTAAGCCTTGCCTTTCCGGTCAGGATCAACATGTCAGCCTGTGTTATGTCCAAGACGTTATCCAGGCAATCCTCTTGGCTTCCGAAGCTCAGGAATCCAGTGGCGAAATATTTTTCCTCTCAGATGGCGAAGATTATCGTTTGGAAGAGATTGGAGATGCCTTTGCACAGGCGATGGGGGTAACCGCCTTTTGCGTGCCCCTCCCGGAATGGATGATATCCGGAATTGCTTCCTTTTCAGAATGTCTCTCTAAATTCTCCGGGAGACCTCCCCTCCTCAGTAAAGGCAAGGTGGAGGAAATGATCCAAAAGAATTGGGTCTGTGACATCGCAAAGGCCAAAAGCCGCCTGGGTTTTGAACCCCGGATCCGACTGTCGCAAGGAGCCAGGTTAACCTTCGAATGGTACAAAAAAGAAAACTGGTTATAACAGAAAATGAGGTGGACCAATGGATGTCTTTGAAAAGTGTGCCAGAATCTTGGAACAAATCCAAGACCTAAGAGCAACGGGTCGCTATTTCTTTTTCAGAAAGCTCGAATCGCCCCAGGATTCCGAGGTGATCGTCAATGGAAAGCGATTGATTATGGTCGGTTCCAACAACTATCTTGGACTCACCAACCACCCCAGGGTAAAGGAAGCAGCCATCAAGGCCATCCAGGAGTTCGGCTCTGGCTGTGCCGGTTCACGATTTCTCAATGGGAATCTGGAAATCCACGAAGAACTGGAAAAGAAATTGGCTCGATTCTTTCGAAAGGAAGCGGCCCTCGTTTTCGCCACCGGCTATCAGACCAACTTAGGAACCATCTCCGCCCTTCTCGGCCGAAATGATGTGGCCATCATTGACAAATATGATCATGCCAGCATCATCGATGGTTGCCGTCTCTCTTTCGGAAAGGTTAAAAAATTTCGCCACAATGATATGAAGGATTTGGAACGGGCCCTCGAAGGGACCAAAGGCAAAGGAAAATTGATCATTGTGGATGGCATTTTCAGCATGGAGGGGGATATCGCTGATCTCCCGTCCATCGTCAAATTGGCCAAGTCCTATGGTGCCAGGGTGATGGTGGATGATGCCCATGCAGTGGGTGTTCTCGGAGAAGGGGGGAGGGGAACTGCCGAACACTTTGCCTTAGAGGACCAGGTTGATCTCATCATGGGCACTTACAGCAAATCCCTCGCCGCCATCGGAGGGTTCGTCGCCGGTTCGAGTGAGGTGATCAATTTTGTCAAACACATCGGACGTTCGATGATCTTCAGCGCCAGCCTCCCGCCCTCCTTAGTGGCCTCGGTCAGTACAGCCTTGGACATCATTGAGGAAGTCCCACAATTAAGAATCCAACTCTGGAAGAATACCCACAAAATGCTTAACGGTTACAAGGCCCTCGGTTTCGATACAGGGACCAGTGAGAGCCCGATCATACCGATCATCATCAAGGACAGTATAAAAGTCTACGAGATGTGCAAACTCCTCTTCGAAAATGGCGTCTTTGTCAATGCGGTGGTCAGCCCTGCCGTGCCTCCTGGAAGAGAACTGCTCAGGACAAGTTATATGGCCACCCATACCGAGGAACAGTTGGACAAGGTCCTGAGCGCGTTCGAAAAGGTGGGGAAGCAACTGGGATTGATCTGACGGAAACCGATGGGATGACAAGACAGGAGCTCTACGTTGAGGAGGTGAGGAATAAACAGGATCTCATGACCTTCATCCGATTCCCCTGGAAAATTTATAAGGGAGATCGGCACTGGGTTCCCCCTCTCATCAAGGATCAGCTCCTAAGATTTAGCCCCAACCATCCCTTCCGTTCCCATTCGGAGATGATCCTCTTCCTTGCACATAAAGAAGGACAGATTGCCGGAAGGATCGCAGGCATCATTGACCATCACTACATTGACTGTCACCAGGAGAAGGTTGGATTCTTCGGATTTTTTGAATCGGTCACCGATGCGGAGGTTGCGGAGGCTCTTCTTGCAAGGGTGCGAGAGTGGCTAAAGGAACACGGAATGGAAAAGATGATCGGACCGATGAACCCCTCCACCAACGACGAATGTGGTCTGTTGATTGAGGGATTCGATACCTCCCCTTGCCTGATGATGCCGTACAACCCCCCTTACTACCCTTCCCTGCTGGAAGGGTTTGGATTGAAGAAGGCAATGGATCTCTACGCCTATTTTGTGGAAGATTCTCCTTTCTTTCACGACCGCCTGACCCGTTTCGCTGAAAAATTGAGGAAACGGGAGCCCCAACTTCAAGTCCGCCCCCTTAACCTCCGCCATTTTGACGAGGAGTTAAGGATCGTCAAGGAGATTTACAATCAAGCCTGGAGTAAGAACTGGGGATTTGTACCGCTGACCGAGGAGGAGATTGACGATTTGGCAAAAAACCTAAAGCCATTAGTCATCCCCGATTTAGTCCTTTTCGCTTACCGAGAGAAAGAGCCCATTGGATTTTCGGTCTCCCTGCCCGATTATAACGTGGTTCTTAAACATCTGAATGGCAAACTGGGTCTTTTGGGAATCCTCAAATTCCTCTATTATTCAAAGAAGATCAAGATACTTCGCGTGATGCTTCTGGGAATAAAACAGGCTTTTCAAAAGAAAGGGGTGGAGGGCCTCCTCTATTTCGAGACTTTCAAAAGGGGAATCAAAAAGGGTTATCATCAAGCAGAATGCTCTTGGATTCTCGAGAATAATGTTCTCATGCAACGCGGGATCGAGGCGATGGGAGGAATGCGGTACAAGACCTACCGGATTTATGAAATGCCCCTCTGAGAAACGAGGGAATGGAGGAATTGTGAATTGAGGAATTTCAAATTGCTTAATTCCAAAATCCCTCGATTCCTCAATCCTTTATTCGAAGGTTCCACCATTCATAGAGCCGAGGGCCGATGAGAATGCATCCTATCGCAAAGGCAGCCCCGATGAAGAGATCGATGACGTAGTGATATCTGAGGTAGACCGTCGAAAGGATGAGGCCGCAAACGAGGGGGAGAAAGATATAGTAGAGAAACCTTTCATAACGATATGCCAAGAATAAGACCATAAGGGCGATCTGGGTGTGGCCACTGGGCATACAATCCCGTTTGTTATGTTCGATGGCATTCAATACATCTCTGACCAGATCGGTAACGAGACTCCCCTCCAGTGGTACGGAATAGAGGTGAGCCATCGCGTATCGAGGCCCTACGGCCGGGAAGAGAATATAGCCTACAAACGAAACGTAGTAGCCAAAGGTCAGTGCAAATATCGATTCATTCAAACCCGGCCTTCGATTCTTCAGATAAAGGGTCAGGATGAGGATGACCGGAGAGAAATAGTAACTGACGTAGGCAAAGGACATGATGTCCGTGAACCAGGGGACAATCCACTGCTGCATCCAGATGGTTGGATGAACTCCAAACAGGAAAAAATCAATCCGGATCAGAGATGGGTCGATATCAGGACGGAGGTACTGGATTAAATCGCCAAGGGATTCATAAATCAGGATGATAAAAAGGAGGGGAGAAAAATCGTGCAAAAAGCCCCCCGTCCTCCCCATCACATTTCGGTCGGAGGATAGTTTCAAAGCAAAAGCAAGGCCTGACCAGAGGATGTAACGAAAGAGCAAGGAATGCCAGCGGGGGATTTGCCCTCGGAAAATAAGGGTCAAAAGGATCAAACCGAAAAGAAAGAGAATGGTCAATCCAAGAAAGGGAGCAATTCGTCTCATAAACACATTTTTTTACACCACCGGGGAATAAAAATCAAGCGACATCACCCCACCCCTTCTCCATCATCAAGGGAGAGGAAATTGAATTAGCCGGAGAGCCTCCCCGCCGACCTGCGGGCAGAAGCCATCGGCGGAGGACCCGTCAGGCAGGGGAGCGAGAAGGCACGGGGGCAGCTCAAACTGAATGAGGAGGAATGAAAATGCGATATTCCCAATATTTGCTTCCTACCCTGAAGGAGATCCCTTCCGAAGCAGAAGTTCCCAGTCATCAACTGATGTTTCGGGCAGGGATGATCCGAAAACTGACATCCGGTATCTATTCATACCTCCCCTTTGGCCTGAGATCAATTCGAAAGGTGGAAGAGATCATACGGGAAGAGATGAACCGGGCCGGCGCAATCGAGGTGTTGCTTCCTTTTGTCCAGCCTGCCGAACTCTGGCAGGAAAGCCATCGTTGGGAGGAGTACGGAAAGGAACTGGTGAGGTTCAGGGATCGCCATAATCGGGACTGCTGTTTGGGCCCCACTCATGAGGAGGTCATCACTGACCTCGCCAGGAAAGAGATCCGATCGTATCGCCAGATGCCGCTTAATCTCTACCAGATACAGACCAAATTCAGGGATGAGATCCGGCCCCGCTTTGGCGTGATGCGGGCCCGTGAATTCATCATGAAGGACGCTTATAGTTTTGATGTCGACGAGAAGGGAGTGGACGAAAGTTATCAAAAAATGATCGAGGCTTATACCCGTATCTTCACGCGATGTGGATTAAGATTCAGGGCGGTCGAGGCAGAAACAGGGTTGATCGGAGGAACCTTCTCACATGAGTTTATGGTTCTCGCCGAAACGGGAGAAGAAACCATTGTCAGTTGCACCCGTTGCTCCTACGCTGTCAATATCGAAAAAGCAGAGTCCAGGAGATCACAAAAATTATCGAAGCCTGTCGAAGCCCCTTCAGAACCTCTCCAAAAGGTCTTCACACCAGAAAAACGAACGGTAGAAGAGGTCGCGCAATTCCTTCACATTTCGCCCCAGGATTTGGTAAAAACCCTTATTTTCGAAACCGAGAAGGGCTGTATCGCCGCACTGGTCAGGGGAGACCATGAGATCAGTGAAAGAAAGTTGAAAGCCATTTGGGGAACAGAGAATCTTCAACTGGCTGGAGAGGAGACGGTCGAAGTGATCACCCATGCCCCAAAAGGGTTTGCTGGTCCGGTGGGCCTTTCTATCCCGATGATAGCCGATCTGGACATCCGGGAAATGGTTAACTTTGTCACCGGTGCCAATGAAAAGGACACCCATCTCATTCATGTGAACACGGACCGAGATTTTAATGTAGACCGGTTTGCGGACATCCGAAAATTCTCTCCCGGAGACCGTTGTCCTCTTTGCGGCGGGGAGACAAGGATGGATAGGGGCATCGAAGTCGGTCATACCTTTAAACTCGGAAGCAAATACAGTAAAGCGATGGGAGCCACTTATTTGGACGACCAGGGTAAAGAAAAGGAAATTGTCATGGGATGTTATGGAATCGGTGTTGGAAGGACCGTCGCCGCAGCGATCGAACAGTCTTACGACGAAAATGGAATCATTTTCCCCATGCCCATTGCCCCTTTCCAAGTCCTCATCCTCCCAGTGAACATCAAGATCGATCTTCTAAGAAAGACGGCAGAGCGAGTTTATCAAGAACTCATCGAGAAAAAAGTGGAAGTCTTATTGGACGATCGAGAGGAAACCCCTGGAGTGAAATTCAAAGATGCCGATCTCATCGGGATCCCAATGAGATTGACGTTAGGTGAGAAGAATTTAAAGAAAGGATTGGTGGAAATAAAGAAGCGGAAAACAGGAGAGGTCTTTCTAATTAAGAAAGAGGAGGCAGTATCAAAAGTTAGGGAGATGATTGATCACGAGATGACCCCTCACGCTTCCCCTCTCCCCTGAGGAGACTGTGTCGTAACCGGGGAGCAGAATCTTTCTTCAATCACCCTTTGAAACCGCGGCCGGTAGATCAATTCGAATGTCTGTTCCTTCCCAGGGAAAAAGTTGCAGGCGACGCGTTTTACATCCTCCACCAGCCTCACCGCCTCTTCCAGCGAAAGGTCGTTCTGCTGGATCGACAAGATGGAAAAATCCACCAGTAATCGGAGGAAACGGACCTTCCGGCTCTCTTCTCTTATCTCATTTTCTTCCATCTTGATCTTCTCCCCGTTAAAACCCAAACCTTCTATTTTCTTATAACAAAGGACAATATCGCTGTAAAGGGGGCCTGAAATGAATAGGCAGGACATTCCTGGCCCAAAAAAATTATCCATTGACAGCTTACTCCCAATCTTTATATGATATCTCATCTCATCTACAGAGACTTTTTGATGGGTGATCTCCCATGAGCAACCCCAAAGATAAGATTATTTTCGCTCTTGATGTGGAACACTTCGCAGAGGCCCAACATTGGGTGAACCTCCTTAAGGACCACGTGGGAATATTCAAGGTGGGAAAACAACTCTTCACTCACGCCGGACCTAAGGTGGTCGATATGATTCGGCAGAAGGGCCAAAAGGCTTTTCTTGATTTGAAATTCCACGATATTCCTAACACGGTTGCAAAGGCGGGAGAGGAAGCCACCAAACTAAATGTGACCATGTTCAACCTTCACGCTTTGGGAGGTTTTGAGATGATGAAAAAGACTGTGGAGGCCTCCAGAACCGCGGCCAAAAGTCTCGGCATCCCCAAACCCCTCATCCTGGCTGTCACGATTCTCACCAGCATGGACGAGGAGACGCTGAAAGAGGTTGGCGTTCAAGGACCTCTTTTAGAAGAGGTGGGGCGTCTCGCCTCTCTCTCAATGAAAGCAGGGATGGACGGAGTGGTTGCCTCTCCTCAGGAAATCGGTATCATCCGTCAACGATGCGGTGAAAAATTTCTGATCGTGACCCCTGGCATCCGTCTTCCTTCTAACAAAAAGGATGACCAAAAGAGAACCCTGTCTCCAAAAGAAGCCATCACTGCAGGAGCCAGTTATCTCGTCATCGGCCGACCCATCAAGGAGGCGAAAGACCCCATCGAAGCGGCCCAAAAAATTGTTGAGGATATCTCATAATTCAACCCCCTCACCCCATCCCTCTCCCCGATGGGGAGAGGGGAGGGTGAGGGGATATGGCTCAAATTATCTATGGGATTCACCCAGTCCAAGAAGCTTTAGAATCAACCTCTGTCCAATTCGAAAAGATCCTTATTGGCGGCCAGAAGTCTCATCCCTCTCTTCAGGCAATCCTTGATCTGGCATTTAAAAAACAGATCCCTGTGACGTTTACAAATAAGGAAACCCTCGAAAAAATGGCAAAGGGTGGGGTCCACCAGAGCATTATTGGCATTATCAAGGAAACTCCCTATGTCAGCATTGGAGAGATTATTTCTCATTGGAAGAAGGATGGAACAAAGGCCCTTCTCCTCATCCTTGATGGCATTCAGGATCCGCAAAATTTTGGATCCCTGATCCGCACCGCCCTGGGGTCCGGAGCTCATGGAATGATTATCCCAAAAGACAGGGCAGCCGGGATCACCCCGGCAGTGGTCAAGGCCTCCGCAGGAGCGACTGCTCATCTGTCGATTGCTCAGGTGGTCAATATTGCCACAACGATCGATGCGCTGAAAAAAGAAGGAATCTGGGTCTACGGTGCGGCCGGGGAAGCAAGGGATTCGATCTACCACCTCGATCTTAACATCGATTTGGCCATCGTCATCGGTGCGGAGGGCAAAGGCATCAGACCTCTGGTAAAGAAGAAATGCGATCGACTCTTTTCAATTCCGATGAAAGGACCCCTTTCATCTTTTAACGCCGCAGTATCCGGTGGAATGGTCCTTTATGAAGTGATGCGACAACGTTGTCTATATAATAACCCCTCAGCCCCACCCTTTAGCAAAAATCCCCCCTCGTCCCCCTTTAGTAACAATCCTCACTTGCCCCCCTTTAGTAAAGGGGGGTTGGGGGGATTTGGAGAAGAAAAATGATCTTCATCCAGCGACCCGGGCAAGAGCCCTTGGGGATCGATTTCATCCTTTTAGATTTTGAAGGGAGTCTTGCCTCAGACCGCCAGGTTCATCCAAAGGCCAAGGATAAGATCAACCTCCTCTCCAAACGAACAAAGATCTACATCCTGTTGAAAGGAGATAAAGAGCTGGTGGTGGAGACGTTGAGGAAAGTCAGGGCAGAAGTGATCCATTTAGCAGAGGGGGAAGCATCTCAGGGGAAGCTGAATCTCTTGCGACAATTGGGGCCGAACAGGACTGTTGCGATTGGAAACGGGGTGGACGATGCACCGATGATCGAGGAGGCTGGCCTTGGCATCTGTGTGATCAGTAAGGAAGGAACTTCTTCAGAAGTGTTGAAGAAAGCAGATGTGGTGGTATCAAACATCCTCGACGCCCTTGACTTTTTGTTGAAACCCCTCCGCCAAAAAGCGACCCTCGGCTTATAGAAATTCGGAATGCGGATTTCGGATTGCAGAGGGGTTTCATTATTTTCAATTCCGAATTCTGCACTCTGCATTCCGCAATTGAGAAAAACATGTTTCCTTACTACTTTATTCGATTCAGCGGTCCATTGCTTATCATTCTGGTAGGATTAAAAGTCCTCTCCGGTTTTGCCTTGATCGGCAGAATTCACGGAGGCTCCTGGCTTGCACAACTCCATCAAAACCGACCTCTCGATTTCCTCCTTCTGTTTGGTTTCATCTTCCATGCGCTTTACGGACTTCGACTCTTTCTGATCGATTTGGGATTGAAACAAGAAAGATTTATGTTCTGGGGCTTTACACTAATAAGTATCCTGGCATTCACTTTCTCCTATTTCTATTTTTTCTGAAGGCAATATCAACCTAAAGGGTTGAGTTACAGGGTTATGGGGATGTAAATCAAGGCTTCAGCCTTGACCCATCACTTCTATGCAACTCCTTTCTCATGACATTCTGGTCGTCGGCGGAGGACTCGCGGGTTTGAGGGCAACCATCGAGGCAAGAAATGCTGGCCGTGATATGGCAATCCTCTCCAAGGTCCATCCCCTCCGGTCTCACTCTGTGGCTGCTCAGGGCGGGATCAATGCAGCCTTAGGAAATGCGCCAGCCCCTGTGAAAGATACTTGGGAAAACCATGCCTTTGACACCATCAAAGGAAGTGACTATCTGGCTGACCAAGATGTGGTGGAAGTGATGTGTCAAGAGGGGATCGAACGGGTGATTGAAATGGAGCACTGGGGAACCCTTTTTTCTCGAACCGAGGATGGAAAGATTTCTCAGAGGCCTTTTGGAGGAGCGGGATTTCCCCGGGCCTGTTATGCTGCCGATCGAACCGGTCACAACCTCCTCCATTCTCTTTACGAGCAGGTGACGGGCCTTCAGATTCCTGTCTATGAAGAGTGGTATGCCCTCTCTCTCGTCGTGGAGGATGGAAGGTGCATTGGTCTTCTGGCTCTCGACCTCTTCGAGGGGAGGATCGTCCCGATTCAAGCTGAGGCTGTTTTGATCGCCACAGGAGGTTATGGCCGAATCTATCTCCGGTCGACCAATGCAGTGATTAACACGGGAAGCGGCTGCTATTTGGCCTATCAAGCTGGCGTGCCCCTCCAGGACATGGAATTTGTCCAGTTTCATCCCACAAGCCTTTACGGAACAAACATCCTGATTACGGAAGCAGCCAGGGGAGAGGGAGGATATCTCTTCAATGCGAAGGGCGAACGCTTTATGGAACGCTATGCTCCTCATCTCATGGAGCTTGGCCCCCGGGATATTGTTGCAAGAGGCATTCAGACAGAGATCGACCAGGGCCGTGCTTTTGAAGGGGGATATGTCCATCTTGATCTCCGACACTTAGGAAAAGAGAAGATTCTGGACCGACTTCCTGGTATCCGGCAGATCGCCATCGACTTTGCAGGTATCGACCCTATCTCAGAACCCATCCCCATTCAACCGGCCCAGCACTATTCAATGGGAGGAATCGCCACAAACATGGATGGGGAAACATCCCTGCCTGGACTCTATGCCGCTGGGGAGTGTGCCTGTGTGAGTGTCCACGGCGCCAATCGCTTGGGAGGAAATTCTCTCTTAGAAACATTGGTCTTTGGCGCAAGGGCGGGCAGAAAAGCTGCTCAAAAGGGCGGAAAGGAAAAGCAGCCTTTAAATGACACAGCCTTCCGAGATCGATGGGCCGCGTTTCAATCTTGGCTTCAGAAACTTTTTGAAGGAGAACGAGAGGAACGCTGGTTTCGATTAAGGGATGAGATGAAAGCCTTGATGACTTCCCATGTGGGAATCTTTCGGAAGGAAGCAGACCTCCTTACTGCAAAGGAGCGGGTCAAGGAATTGAAGGAAAGACTGAAAAGAGTTGGACTCAAACAGAAAGCCCTTTCCTTCAATTATGAACTTGTTCAATATCTGGAATTGGAAGGGATGCTCGATCTTGCGGAGGTGATGGTTGAAGGGGCTTTGGCTCGGAAGGAAAGTCGCGGGTCCCATTTCCGGCTGGACTACCCCGAAAGGGATGATGAGCATTGGCTTCGCCATACCCTCGCCTTTAAAACATCGGAGGGACCGAGACTCGTGTATAAAGATGTGACCATCAGCTCATATCCTCCGAAAGAGAGGACATACTAATACAAACGCATGATTTTTTTACGTAGCGTAGCCCCTGCCTTCGTCCCGCAAGGCGGGACTGCGCGCAGGCAGGCTTTATGGGCGTAAAAACGACGGGCATAAAGCCCTCCACTACAAATGATTTATTGCGTTTGCATTAATACATAAATCCAAATGTCAAAACCCAAATGTCAAATGAATGTCAAAGTTCAAAATCAAAAATTTTAATATTTGAACTCTGGATTTGATTTGACATTTGAAATTTGGAATTTGAACTTTTCTTTTTAAGGTAACCTATGGATTCTCGTCTGTTAACATTGAAGATTAAACGATTCAACGCCGAGAGAAAACCTCCCCGATGGATTGAAACCTTCAACGTGGAGCCGAGGGAAGGAATGAATCTCTTAGAGGCATTGCTGCAGATTCAAGATGAGATAGATGGGACTCTCTCGTTCCGGTATTCGTGCCGGGGGGCTGTCTGCGGCTCATGCGCCATGAAGGTCAATGGCCAAGTCGTCTTGGCCTGCCGGACCCATGTCGAAGATCTATTGGGGAAATCTACTCTCATCGAGCCTCTCCCCTTCTTCCAGGTGATCCGAGACCTCATTGTCGACATGTCCATCTTCTTCGAACACTATCGCAAAGTGAAACCTTATCTCCATGGAAAGCCTATGACCTCATCCTTGGAATACATTATGGATGAAGAGAAACGGAAGGAGATCGATCCTTACATCAACTGCATCCTCTGTGGAATTTGCTTCGGAGTCTGCCCCGGTTTTGAAATGGATTCCCAATTTTTGGGGCCTGCGATGCTGTCTAAGGCTTACCGCTTCTTCATTGATCCCAGGGACAGAAGGAACGAAGAGATCCTGGAGGTTGTGGATGACCAGAGTGGCGTATGGGGTTGTAAAACGGTCTTCAATTGCGTGAAGGCCTGTCCAAAACAGGTCCCTCCTACTCCTGCTATCGTGAAAATGAGAGGACAGATACTGAGATACCGAGTCCGTTCTCTCGTCGCACGATTATTAAAGTTTGCGAGCTAAATCCGATTTTCTCAACGACTATCTTAAGGTGAACTCACATTTCCTCCATCAAAGGTAAGGGGAAGTAAACCCCGTTAGAAAGGCGGGGCTTTGACCCAGCCTTTACAAGGAGCTGATGCTTTCTATTTATAACATCCCCGGCATAAATGCCGGGGCTTTCTAACGGGGTAAAAAGTTAGGAGCGGTAGGACGCGTTGATCTTTACATAATCGATGGAGAGATCTGTCGTGAAGACCGAAAATTCGCCCTTCCCTTGATGAAGGTCAACGGTCACTTTGAAGGATTTATTTTTAAGGATCTGTCCGGCCTTCGCCTCTAATCGAGAGCCTGTCCCCAAACCGTTCTTTACAATAGGAACTTTATCAAAGAAGACATCGATTCGATTTGGGTTGATTTGGGCGCCGGAATGACCTAAGGCGCAAAGGATTCTTCCCCAGTTGGCATCCTCTCCAAAAAAAGCAGTTTTCACCAGGGGGGAATGGGCAATCGCATAGGCTGCCCGTTTGGCGTCCTCCCTGTTTGGTGCTCCCTCGATCAGGACTTCTATCAATTTGGTTGCCCCCTCGCCATCCCTCACCAAGCTCTTGGCCAGATTCTGGCAAACTTCTGAAAGCATTGACTGGAAGACTTCTCCATCTCGGTCCATGCGATTCAAAGAGGAATGGCCCGCCTTTCCATTAGCTAAGAGTAATACCATATCGTTGGTACTCGTCTCGCCATCGACAGTGATTCGATTGTAAGAGTTTTCGGCGGCCCTCTCCAACATCCGTTGAAGGAGTGGGGTTTTCACATTCGCATCAGTGACAAGGAAAGAAAGCATGGTTGCCATATTAGGACAAATCATTCCTGCGCCTTTAACCATCCCGCAGAGTTTCACCTGTTGCCCCTTGATCCGACACGTGGCTACTTCAACCTTTGGGATGGTATCCGTGGTCATGATGGCTTCAACGGTTTTCATCCAACCCTCTGGAGAAAGATTTTCGATCAATTTGGGGATCTCTGCCTCGATCTTCTTCACCGGAAAGGGAATCCCAATAACGCCAGTGGAGGATGGGAAGACCAGCATCCCATCAATTCCCAAACCCTTTGCAACCGATGACGAAATCCTTCTGGCATCTTTCAGCCCGTGGCTTCCCGTACAAGCATTTGCATTCCCACTGTTGACAATGACTGCCTGGCAGAGGCCTCTCTTGACCCGCTCCATATCCAAGAGCACCGGTGCTGCCTTCACCGCATTGGTCGTGAAGAGCCCAGCGACCTGAGCGGGAACTTCCGAATAGATCAAACCCAGGTCTCTTTTCCCATCCTTCTTGATCCCTGCCGAAATTCCTGAAAAGAAAAAACCGGAAACCTTAAAATCGAGTGCCTTCATCCGCCATCCTCACGTTTGGCCCTTTTATTAACTCCATTATCGATGCAGCATATTCCGCATTTTGCAATCCGAGTTCCACAATGATCTATGCCCTTGCCTGCGATTCCTTTAACAAACAGCATTTTTTATACTTTTTTCCACTCCCACATGGACAGGGATCATTGCGTCCGACCTTCTTCCCGTCTCGGCGAACCGTTACGCCCTTTCCATCTTCTGTCTCTCCGCCCCCTGTCTGCGCTCCCTCCCCTCGGCTCAGGATGAAGGTTTGCTTCCGTTCGACCTTCACCTCCCTGGCCTCCTGCTCCTTGGCGATCTGAATAGCGAAGAGTTTTTCGACCGTATCCCTCTTAATTCTATCCATCATCTCAACGAACATCTGGTAGGCCTCTTTCTGGTATTCAATTTTTGGGTCCTTCTGACCATACCCTCTTAATCCGATACCCTCCTTCAACTGATCGATGGCAAGGAGATGGTCTTTCCAGTGGTAATCGATCGCCTGAAGCATGATCACCTTCTCCAGATATCGAAGCGTCGCCTCTCCAAATTCCTCCTCCCTCTTCTGGTAGATCTCCTTTGCCCCCTGGAGAACAAGTTCTTTCAACCGATTTCGATTCAAACCATCTTCCTCTACAGAAGGGGTTTTCCATCGGAAAGAGAATTGTTGATAGATGGCATCCTGTAGCCCTTTCAGATCCCACTCTTCTGGATGTTCTTTCTCATCGGTATACAGATCAACGATCCCCTCGGCCTCTTCCTCCACCATCTCCAATACAGACTCTTTGAGATCTCCACCGGCCAGTACGTCTCTCCGCTGAGTATAGATCACCTCCCTCTGTTGATTCATGACGTTATCGTATTCCAAGAGGTGCTTCCGGATCTCAAAATTATGTGCTTCCACCCTCCTCTGAGCGTTCTCGATCGCCTTCGTGACGAGCCGATGTTCGATGGGTTGGTCTTCCTCCATACCCAATCGACCCATGATCCCGGAAATTCTCTCCGAGCCAAAAATCCTCAAAAGATCATCTTCGAGAGAGAGGTAGAATCGAGAGGAACCAGGATCTCCCTGTCTTCCAGATCTTCCCCTTAACTGATTGTCAATTCGCCGGGCTTCATGCCGTTCCGTCCCCAATACGTGGAGGCCTCCTACCTGGATGACTTTTTCCTTCTCTTTTTGTACAGTGGCCAAGGCCTTCTCAAGGGCCCTTTGGGCCGTCTCTGCATCCGGTTCTTCATCCACCATGGTTTTCGCCAAAAATTTAGCATTGCCCCCCAGTAGGATATCTGTCCCTCTTCCAGCCATATTGGTGGAGAGGGTCACTGCCCCCACCCTTCCTGCCTGGGCAATGATTTCGGCCTCCCTCTCATGATGTTTGGCGTTTAGGACGTTGTGTGGAATCCCTCTTTTTTTCAGCATGCCACTCAATCTTTCAGACTTCTCGATGGAGATGGTGCCCACCAAAACCGGACGACCTTCCCGATGGAGTTCCTCAATCTCCCGAACGGCAGCACGAAACTTTTCCTCCTCTGTCTTGTAAATCACATCGGGGTAGTTGGTACGAATCAAAGGCATATTCGTGGGGATGACGACCACATCCAGATTATAAGTCTTACGGAATTCTGCCGCCTCGGTATCTGCGGTCCCGGTCATCCCGGCCAATTTTTTGAACATTCTAAAATAATTTTGAAAGGTGATCGTGGCCAAGGTCTGGTTCTCGTTTTCGATCCGAACATTCTCCTTGGCTTCCGCTGCCTGATGGAGCCCATCGCTCCATCTCCTGCCTGGCATCAGCCTTCCGGTGAATTCATCGACGATCACGACCTGACCCTCTTTGACCACATAATCAACATCCCTTTTGAAAAGCGTATGAGCCTTTAAAGCCTGATTGACATGATGGAGAGTCTCGATGTTCCTCGGATCATAGAGGTTCTCCACATGGATTAATTTCTCCACATGAGCCACTCCCTCCTCGGTCAGAAAGGCCGTATGGCTCTTCTCCTCCAGTTGATAATCCTTTCCCTCTTTAAGAGAGGGAATGACGCGGTTGATCTTATAATATTTATCCGTCGATTCCTCAGCAGGACCTGAGATGATCAGAGGGGTCCTCGCCTCATCGATCAGGATGCTATCCACTTCGTCGACAATGGCATAGTTCAGTTCCCTCTGAACGTAATCTTCAATGCCAAATTTCATGTTGTCCCGGAGATAATCGAATCCGAATTCATTATTCGTCCCATAGGTGATATCACAACCATAAGCCTCCTTGCGTTCCTTGTCATTTAACTCGTGAACGATCACCCCTACAGAAAGGCCCAGAAATCGGTAAATCGCACCCATCCATTCACTGTCTCTTTTTGCCAGATAGTCATTTACCGTAACGATATGGACCCCCTTTCCTTCAAGGGCATTCAAATAGGCGGGCAGGGTGGAGACCAGGGTCTTCCCTTCACCGGTTGCCATCTCGGCGATCTTGCCTTCGTGAAGTACAATGCCACCGATCAACTGGACATCGAAGTGACGTTCTCCGAGAGTTCTCTTTGCCGCCTCCCTGACCACGGCAAAGGCCTCGGGAAGGATCTCATCCAGCGACTCCCCTCGTTCAATCCGTTCTTTGAACTCAAAAGTCTTTGCCCGAAGTTGATCATCATTCAAAGGACTGACCTTCGCCTCGACCTGGTTGATCCGCTCGATAAGGGGTTGAATCCTTTTTAACTCCCTTTCGTTTTTACTCCCCACAATCTTTTTAATCAATGATCCAATCATGAAAGTTTTCTCCCCGCCCGCTTTCCCTCCCCTTCGAGGGGAAGGCTGAGGGCCAAACTACAAAAATTATATAACGTATAAGAAATGCTTTCAACTGAGAAAAAAGCCCGATGAAGGGATCCTCATCGGGCTTGCTCTCTACGTCTCGGCAAATTATTACCAGGAGCATGAAATAGTTTACATTTTAGAATTGGATTTTCACCGCCCATTCGTCCTGCAAGAACAGGACTCATTAGAGACGCAGAGGTCACTGAGCAAGATATTCCTTATAGAGAATCGGGAGATGCCGATTCTCTATAAGCCTCTGGCCTTCGGCGAGAAATCTCTCCGGCGAAGCTGGGAGGTTTTTGTTTGTCGGTATCTCCCGACAAACAAAATAGCTTTTCTCTGCGTCCTCTGCGACTCCGCGGTGAATGCAAACAATTTTATGCTCTTCTTATTAATTGGGGTTTGTTTGGAATGCGGAATTTGGTTGGTTATCGGAAAATACTCAATGCAGATTACAATTAATTCAATATAAATCTCATCGGGTTGACAGGGATCCCGTTAAGCCTCACCTCATAATGAAGATGGGGACCCGTGGTCTTTCCCGTCATCCCTACTTCCGCGATCTTATCCCCTCGCTTTATTTTCTGCCCGACGCTGACCAAGGCCTTATTGAGGTGGCCAAAGCGGGAAGTCATCCCGAACCCGTGAGAAATCACTAAGATCCTCCCATGGGCCAAATCACTCCCGATATCTGAAATGATCCCGTCGGCCGGCGCAGTCACCACGGTTCCCACCTTGTTTGAAATATCGATGCCCTCGTGCATTTGCGTCAGTCCTGTAAAGGGGTTAGTTCGAAAACCAAAACCCGATGTCACCCACCCCAGTATAGGCCATATGGAAGGAGTATGGGTCAACATCTCCTTCTTTGTCTCCAAAAGTTTTTCAAGCTCGGAAAGGCTCTCTTCCCTCGATATGGCCTCTGATTGAAGACGCTCGACATCCATCTTCATCTGCTGAATGAGCCCCTTGTCATCCTTCTCAGCCTTCATCTTTTCCCTGATATCGGACGGCGACGGTCCACCCATTCCCATGAAGGGGGTCGACTCCTGCCCTCTTTCGAGATTTGCGATGATTCGAATCTTTTTGTCGAAATCTTTCAATATAGAAAGCTGTTTTTCCAGATCCTCAATCTTTGACGAGAAAAAATGAAGCTGAGATTTCTGAGTCTGCGTCTCCTGACGCAACCGATTCAGTTCAAAGACTTTTTTCTTGACCTGGATATAGTCACAGAAGAAAAATGTGGTTGAAAGCAGCGCAAACCCGAAGAGGTAGAGGACAACCTTAAATGTCTTCCTGCGGATTCTCAGGTGCCGGGTCTTTGAAGTCTTATGGCCAAAGACAAGGATATTGATATATTCCTTATCCAAAACAACCCCCTTGTTTCATTCGATACGACCCGTGTCGATACCCCACCGACATTTGTCTTAAATACCAAATTTGGGGTTCTTCTGTCAAGTCTTTTTTTAAGAACCCTTAAGAACCGAATTTCCTTTCAATTTCCACTAATTATTAGCCCTTCCACCAACAGACTCGGGGACCCAACGTTTCCGAAAAATCTGAGGTCCTCCCCTACTCCTGTCACCTTCCGAAAGAGTTCAAAAAGGTTTCCTGCCACGGCGACAGATTTCACCGGATGAATTTTCTCTCCTCGATCAACCCAACCCCCTGAGCAGCCCAAAGAAAAATCTCCCGAGATAGGGTCTACCGTATGAAGACCCATCACTTCCTCCACCACCACTCCCTGATGAAGGCCTTCCATGAGTGCAGAGACCGGGAGTTCCCTTGGTTCAATGAAGAAGTTCGAAATCCCAATGCCGGGGGGAGATTTGATGCCGGGGCGTCGGCTGTTTCCTGTGGACTCCGCCTGAGAGTTTGGGGAGGAAAGCCTTTCCCGATTGGCCCAAAATCTATCATACAAATAACTGGACACCTCCCCCTGGAGGACGAGAGGGGTCCGCTGGCTCGGCATTCCCTCTCCATCAATGGGAGAGGTGGAAATCCCCTTCATGAGAAGCCCATCATCCACAAGGGAAAGGAGGGAGGAAAATAACCGTTCCCCTTTTTTTCCCTTCAGAGGCGATTTCCCTTTCTGGACCTGATCGGCCAAAAAGGAATGGGTTAGAAGGGATAAGAATTCTGAGGCCACATGATTGCGAAGGAGAACCGGGTAAACCCCGGAAGGAATCCTCCCTCCACCTAATCTCTCCAATGCCTTCCTGCCAGCCGTCCGTCCAACCTTCTCCACATCCAGGTCATTGAAAAAATGGCTGTAGTCGAAATCCCATCCCACTTCTGATGCCCCCGCTTCCTCGGCGATTGCCGTCACGCTGACCGATGCGAGGGTGGAGGCAAAGGAAAACTGTAACCCATTGGAATTGATCAGTGTCGCCCGAGAAAGGACCTCCTGGTATGAAGCCTTCCTCACTTTCTTAATTCTTCCTGGGTCAACAGATCGGGCCGTCTCCTCTAATAACTTTGCCTTTTCAATCTTCGTCTTCTCCGAAACCCTTTCCAATGTTTCATCGAAAATGGGTGGAGGGGAGGGAAGATCTTCGAGAGGGGTGGCGAAATCAAAACATGGATCTGAGGAAGTAGCCTCAGCACTGGAGATCGCATCCTCGATGATTCGATCCAGCCCGCTTGAAAAGTCCTCCTGAGTTGACAAGGGTGGAAGCGAAGAGGTGATGTAAGAAAAACCCATACGTTGACGGTTTAAAATACGAAAAGCCATCCCCGAGGATTCGGAGGCATGGAGCGTATCCACCTTACCGTCCTTGGACTCAACTTCAAAATGGGAGGCTTGATGAAGATAAATCTCATACCCATCGATGGGCTTCCTCCGCAGAATCCTCAGGGCCTGGTCGATTATTTCTTTTCCGTCATCCATAACGAGACCTATTCCAATCCAAAATAGGCGGGCCAATGTTAGACGTCAAAGATCAAACTTGAAATTTGGATTTTGGCATCAATTTAGCCTTTTGAAAAGAGTTTCTTTTTTCATCTCGATAGACCGGGTTTTCTAACTCCGTCTTGGCGGGACAAGAATGTCCCGCCTATCGGATCTAAAAGAGAAATGCTTTGAATTGTCGAGTCCGTTTAGATCGTTGATTTCGCCAAACGATCAAAACGTCCTAAACGGTCATAAGGATCTAACCGTTTCTTCGTGATGATCATTACCATCGGATGAGGCTGCTCCCCCAGGTGAGACCTCCTCCGAATCCTGTAAGGATGATCAGATCCCCTTTTTCAATCGACCCATTTCGAACCGCTTCATCCAAAGCAATCGGAATGGTTGCAGAAGAGATATTCCCGAATTTCTCAATGGTGAGATAAACTTTTTCAGTAGGGATTTCGAGTCGTTTGGCCATTAGTTGAAGGATACGGAGATTGGCCTGATGGGGAATGATCCATTTCGCATCAGAGAGATGGATGCCATTGAAGGAGGCCGCTTCTTCAGCGGCCTCTGAAAATCTCTTCACTGCCACACGAACGGATTCATTGGCTTTGATCATCTTCAGTGTATGAAGTTTCCTATCGACGCTTTCATAAGAGATGGGGGTGGTCTTCGACCCACCTCCTGGCATCAGGAGGTTCTCGCCGTTTGCTCCATCTGTGTGGATATGGATAGAAAGGATTTCGCTCATTTCCCTCTTCTGACCGAGTAGGGATTGATTCTCCACAGAACCATCAAACGACTGAAGCACGACAGCACCTGCCCCATCTCCCCAGAGGATGCAATTTTCCCTGTCTGTCCAATCCTGACAGCGGCTCATGATCTCTGAAGCAACGACCAATGCGTTTTTAAAAGTTCCGGCTTTAAGATATTGTTCAGCAACAGAGAGACCAAAGATAAAACCACAACAAGCTGCTACCACATCAAAGGAGACTGCCCTTGGGGCACCTAATTTCGCCTCTAACCAATTGGCACCTGAAGGACAGCAAGTGTCAGGAGTAATGGTGGCCAAGATGATGAGGTCCAAATCCTTTTCGGATATCCCTGCCATTTCCATTGCCCGCAATGAGGCTTCTTTAGCAAGGTCCGAGGCGTTCACATTCGGGGCGGCAATTCTTCGTTCTTTGATCCCGGTTCTTTTGTAGATCCATTCGTCATTCGTATTCAAGACCTTCTCCAGATCAAAATTGGAAAGGATTCTCTCCGGAAGAAACGAACCGGTCCCCAATATCCCGATCTTCTTGTTGCCCATTCGCAAACTCCTTCTCAATGGACTTAAAATCGCTTTCCCTATTTTCTATTCGCAAGCCCCTCTCTTCCGCTCCGTCGCTAAAGCTTTCGGACGTCAGAAACCCGAAGCGCTCACCGTCTCTTATCCTTTATATATTCTCGGCACCCTCTTCCCAATCGAACACAACACTTCATACGAGATCGAGTTGACCTTCGCAGCGATCTCCTCGGCGGTAATTCGCTCCTTGCCCTGCCTTCCAATTAATATCACCTCGTCTCCGATCGAAACCTTGGGAATATCGGTCACATCAACGATGGTGAAATCCATACATACCCTTCCCACGACAGGTGCTCTTTTCCCCCGGATCAGCACCTCTCCTTGATTCGACAAGTGGAGGCTGTATCCATCCCCGTAACCAATCGGAAGGGTAGCGATCAGGCTCTCCCTCTTGGTCACAAATGTTCCTCCATAACTGATCTTTGTACCCGGTGAAACATGCTTCAGAAAATGGATGCGGGTCTTCAGGGTCATGACAGGTTTGAGCGAGATGAGACCTTGAAATGTGGGAGAAGGATACGAACCATAAAGCATGATCCCGGGTCGAACCAAATTTCCTGAACAGGGGGGGAATCTCATCAGGGTGGCACTGCTGGCCATATGAAGATATTTAAAGGAAATTCCCATCCCCCTTGCCATTGCGACCGCCTCTTCAAATGCCCTCCATTGATGCTGGGTGAAGTTCCCCCCTTCCTCATTCGTCATGGAGAAGTGTGAAAGGATGCCTTCTGTTTCAATTTTGGAAGATCGTTTGACCTCTCTTAAAAAATCGGGCCAGAGGTTGAACGGGACACCCAGTCTTCCCATTCCGGTATCCACCTTTAAGTGGACCCTCACCTTCCTCCTTCGCCTCTCCGCCTCTTTCGATAGGGCTTGCAGGGAATCTTTTCGAAAGACAACGGGGGTGAGGTGAAAACGAAGAATCTGATCCACATCCCGGCCAAAAATTCCTCCCAGGATGAGAATGGGCGCTTTCACACCCCCTTTTCTCAAATCCACTCCTTCCTCGGGAATTGCAACGCCTAAGTACTCCACCCCTAATTTCTCCAATTTAAGCGAAACTGGAATGGCCCCGTGTCCATAGGCATCGGCCTTGACAACAGCCAGGAGTTTCACCCCTTCAGGGAGTCTTTTTTGAAGTCGCCGATAATTGAACTCAAGAGACTCAAGATCGATCTCTGCAACCGTTGGCCTTCCGGACGATGTAAGGACCTTCATCACTGTCTTTATAACCTAATGAATCAAAAGAAAAAACTCCCATTTCATAACATCAAGATCTTCAAAAGTCAACCAAAAGGTATTGCGAATCCTCGTAGGAGGAGAAAAGTAGTGATGGCTCCGCCTAATAGATGATACCAAGGTGCCAATTTCCCTTTGAACTTCACCCCCCTTCCAAAAAATCAAGAAAAGGTGTATATTGAACCCATAAACTGACCGATGGGAGCAGTCCCAAAGTTAAGCTGAGTAATTCTAATTCCTTTCTGAATTATATCGATGCAACATAACGTGATAAAGATCATATTTTCTCAAAGAATATGCCTGTGACCGGGTTATCTTGAAACACAAAATAGACATGCATAGACTTATTTTTTGAGAAGACAATAGAAGCAACATAAGAAACATTGTGTTGGTGCGAATGAAGACATTGTTTGCGATCGCTACTGAAAGAGGCACTGCGCTAACTACCAGATCATGAGATAAAGGAGAAGGGTAAAATGGGTGACACTCCTGAGAGGGAGAAAGGAGTGAACCCATGGAAGATGTAGAAGAAGTTAAGAAGAAGAGTAAAGGGAAAGAGAGTCGGTATGGGAAGCGGTATGGGTTGGAGTTCAAGCTTCGTTGTGTGAAGTTGCGATTGGAAGAAGGGATTCCAATTTCTTTGTTGTCGAAGGAAGTGGGAGCCAGTAAAGATGTCATTCGACGTTGGGCGAAGGCGTATGAGGAACGGGGAGAAGCGGGGTTACGGAATGGGGTTGTCCCGGCGGGGAGTCGACGGAGGCTTCCCGGACCAGTACGCGAGAAGATCGTCGAGATCAAGAAGCGAGAGCCCTTCTTTGGTGTCAAGCGGATTTCCCATCTATTAAAGCGTGCGTTCTTCCTCAGCGCCAGCCCGGAGACGGTGCGGCGGACGCTGCGGGCAGAATCGTTGATTGTTCCCTCCAAAAAGAAACGCCAGCACAACATCACCCGGCCTCGGTTTTTTGAGCGGTCGACACCGAATCAATTGTGGCAGTCGGACATCTTTACGTTTCGTCTGGGGGGCCGGTATGCCTATTTGATTGGGTTTATTGACGATTACTCGCGGCATATGGTGGGATTGGAGCTATACCGGAGTCAGACGGCGGAGCAGGTACTGGAGGTGTATCGTCGGGCGGTTGGGGAGTATGGGGTCCCGAAGGAGATGCTGACGGACCGTGGGCGGCAATATACGAACTGGCGGGGATCGACCCGGTTTGAGCGGGAGTTGGGAAAGGACCGGGTCAGACACATTAAATCGCAGGCGCACCATCCGATGACGTTGGGGAAGATTGAGCGGTTTTGGAAGACGATCTATGAGGAGTTTTTGGTACGGGCGCAGTTTGGGAGTTTTGAGGAAGCGAGAGAGAGGATTCGGCAGTGGGTGCAGTATTACAACCACAAGCGGCCTCACCAGGGGATTGGGGGGTTATGTCCTGCGGATCGGTATTTTGAGATCCAGGCGGAGTTGCGAAAGACGATGGAGCAAGGGATTGCAGACAATGTGTTGGAGATGGCGTTGCGGGGCAAACCGCGGGAGCCCTTTTACATGGTGGGTCGGATGGAGGGGCAGTCGGTGGTCTTACGGGCGGAGAAGGGAAAATTGCGTTTGATGGTCGATGATGAGGAAGGCGGAGGAAAGCAGGAGATGGTCTACGAAGTGACCGCCAAAGAAAACGAAAGGGAGGAGAGAGATGGAAAAAGGAGAGAAGCCGAAGGTGGAGAGGCTGGGGATGGAAGAGAAGAAAGGGCGGAAGGTTTCGGGGCATACGGCGGAGGAGAAGTGCCGGGCGGTGTTGTCGGTATGGACAGAGAGACGCAAGCCGGGGGAGGTTTGCCGGGAGTTGGGAGTCGCGTGGAGCTTATTGAACCAATGGCAGGACCGGGCGATGGAGGGGATGCTCTTGGCGCTGCAGTCTCGGGTCCCAATGGAGAGAGGGGTGGCGTTGAACCCGCGTCTTGCGGTATTGTTGGAGCGCAAGACCAAGGGAGGGGCGATCAAGGGGTTGGAACGGCGTTTGGCCCGACTACAGGGGAGCCCGGTAGCCAAATCAGGGGAGTTGCGGGAGATGGTAGCAGAGAAGAAGATCTGACGATCCTCAAGGAGATTCCGTATGGAGGAAAGGCGGCACAAGAGGGGTTTGATGGAGCAGAACAAAAAGCTTGCGCGAGAGCGGGCGATGGTGATTCTCCAGGTGCGCAGTGGAGTGTTAACTGCAAAGGAGGGGGCGAAGCTGTTGGGGGTGTCGCGCAAGACGTATTACGAGTGGGAGGAGAAGTCGCTAAAAGCCATGGCCCTGGCGTTGGAGAATCATCCTGCGGGGAGGCCGCCTGCACCTGTGGACGAAGAGAAGGAGACGCTTCGGGAGCGGGTCCGAGAGTTGGAGAAGAAGCTGGATCTGGCTGAGAAGACCATCGAGGTCAAAGAGCTGCTGGCGGCCTATGAGGGGTTTCGCGGTAGCGGCGCTAAAAAAAACCGATAGATCGGCAAGAGGCGATCAGAAGGGTTATGGAGATCATAGAAAGTATGAAGGAACGAACGGGGATGCCTTATGCGGTGATCTGCAAGACGCTTCAGCTCCCATTGGCAAGTTTTAACCGATGGCGCTGCAGGATTCAGGAGAGCGTTGTTTTAATCAAGCGTCCGGGTCCGAAGAAGGTGGAGCCCTTTGATCCATCGGTTCTTGACACGGAGATTCGATTATTAGATCATGGAGTGAAGCGAAGCGCGGGAACAACAGACTTATACCGACGGTACCGTTTCAGTCTGTCACGGCGAGAGCTGGGACAGATGCTGGAACGGGTACGGCAGGACCTGGAGGCGGATCGGCGAGAGCAGATGCGGCGGATCGAATGGCTGATGCCGGGGGTGGTGTGGGCCATGGACTTCACGGAATATGACCTGGGCATGGCTGGTAAAATCTATTTGCACAACACGCAGGATCTGGGCTCGCGGTACAAGTTTTTGCCGATGGCCGGAGGCTATCCGGTAGGAGAAGAGGTAGCCGGGTATCTGAGCGAGAAGTTTGATCACTATGGTGCCCCTCTGGTGTTGAAACGGGATAACGAAGGGAATATGAACCATAGCGCCATCAACGATGTATTAGCTGAATCATTTGTTCTGCCCTTAAACAATCCTGGGTATTACGCGCCGTATAATGGGGCGATCGAGGAGTCGCAGCGGGAGGTAAAGAGTTGCTTGAGAGAGAAGCTTGCGTTGGGTTCGCCTGACTGTCAGAACCATGTAACAGCGTATGCGGAAGCTGCGGTCAATGATCTGAACCATCGGACTCGGCCTTGCCTAAATGGGAAGACATCCTGTCAGGTGTTTTTTGCATCCACCGATAAACCGGTTTTTGCGAAGCGGAAAAGGAGGGAAATTTATGATTGGGTGATGGAAAGGGTGGAAAGGATTTCATCGGCAATGAAGCAATCCGGACAGGCTGTCAGAGAATCGGCCTGGAGGATTGCGCTGGAGTCTTGGCTTCGATCTAAGGGATATATCAAGGTCCACATCAACCAAAAGTGTCACCCAATTTTACCCCCTTTTTTAGCTCATGAATAGGTAGCATGAACAATAACAATTGGAAGTGTGTTGCACCGGCGGACATTTTTTGTTAATTGCAAAAAAAATGTCTACCATCCAAGGCAAATGGGATGTGTCCCCATTTTAAATGACCAAATTTGACTTTTCCGATAGACTCGTTAGGCGAACCTGGGTTCTGTGTTGGTAGTTGGCAAGATGGCGAATAAGTCAACAACGATATTCGCAGAAAGAGGTCATGGATAGTTGCTACTTCTGCGGTAAGTCCGCTATCGGTGTCAAGCATGTTCCTCCAAGGTGCTTCTTCCCTGCGGTGAAGGATCTGCCTCCAGGTTCTCCAGACTTTCGCAAGAACCTAATTACCGTGCCATCCTGCGACGAGCACAATCAGGCGCTCTCTTTGGATGACGAATACTCCTTCTACATAGCGCTCTCCCACTTCGAAAATAACAAATGGGCGGCCGAACTCTTTAAGACGAAAGGGATGCGAGGGTTGGTGAAGAAACCGGCGTTGGTGAAAATGGTCTACCAGACTCCTCGGCGGGTATCGCTAAACGACAGCCCAAGTATGACATTCCAAGTAGATCGGAAGCGATTTGACGATGTAATGGAAAAGATTGCGCGCGGTTTGTTCTTCCACGAAATGAAGAAGCCCTGGGGAAAGAAGGTTTATACAGCGACGGCGGCTTTCCGTGAAGGGGATCTTCAGGTTCCCGAGGTTGTTCAGCCTCTCGCATATATGTCCTCTTTGCTAAAGTCCGCGAAGGTTCAAACCAAAGGCGCGAATCCAGAGGTTTTCTATTATGAGTTTCTCGCCCGTGAACAAGCGGGCGCGTCCATGGAAGTGATAAGAATGGTCTTCTACGAGGGGCTGGAGGTTTTTGCGATGCCCAAGCCTCAGGATACATAATTGAAGATTCGCGTAATAAGGCCATTAAGCTGAAGCACGGCGGCACACATGCGCAGCTTATGGGCAAGTTCGTTAGAGCCATAGTTAAACCAAGCCAACAATGTTATTCCTTAAAAGGGAAGGAGACAAACAGTACCCATAAGCGATATTGCTGAAATCACCAAATTAAGCACACCGGAAAAGATCCTGTTGGTTGAGGATCTGTGGGATAGCGTCGCTTCGGATGAATCTGCTGTGCCTGTCCCTCAGAGCCACATGGAAGAGTTGGACAGAAGGCTGAAAACGTACGGATCTTCCCCAGGAAACCTTTTATCTCTTGACGAACTTCGGACAAGAATAGAGAAAAGGAAATGACATACAACCTGCTTTTCCTTCCCGAAATCTAAGATCAAACCATCTGCATTCCACAATCTAAGATAAGTTAATCTAACTCTTTTACGACGGCCACTTCGTCGCAGTCCGGGAATTTGACACATTTCAGGCAGTCGGTCCAGATTTTATGGGGGAGCACCGTCTTATCCACTCTCTTGAAACCCACCCTTTCAAAAAATTCGGGTTGATAGGTTAGGGCGAAAACCCTCTTGGCCCCTAAACTCTTGGACTCCTCTAAGCAGGCCTTCACCAATTTTGCACCCATCCCTTTGTTCCGAGCTTCTTCTTGTACAGCCAGGGATCGAATCTCCGCCAGATCATCCCAACAGATGTGGAGAGCACAGATGCCCACAACTTCGCGATTTCGGATCGAAACGAAGAAATCTCGGAGATGGTCATAGAGTTCGCTGAGGGACCGGGGGAGCATGTCTCCACGAGAAGAATAGAGCTTAATTAATCGCTGAATTTCCTTTACGTCTTTAAGCTTGGCTTTCCGGATCATCTCATTCTTCTTTCTAATCCCCCAAGCCCCTTTAGAAAAGGGGGGAAAGGAGGGATTTTTATGATTTCTTGGCATTCTCAACCATCTCCTTGGCATGGGCCCGGGTCTTCTCAGTAACCTTTACCCCTCCCAGCATCCTGGCAATCTCATCCACAATTGCTCCCTTCTCCAACCGATCCACCACCGTAACGGTCCGTCCCCCTCTCACTTCTTTCTTTACGCTGTAATGCTGATCGGCAAAGCAGGCGATCTGAGGGAGGTGCGTCACACAAATGACTTGATGATGTTTTGAAAGTTCTTTCAATTTGTTTCCGACCACCTCCGCAATGGCTCCTCCAATCCCGGCATCCACCTCATCAAAGATCAGAACCTCTCTTCCACCGACCTTTGCCAAAATCCTCTTCATGGCCAACATAATACGCGAAAGTTCACCTCCGGAGGCAATTTTCGCCAGCGGCTTTACCTCTTCTCCAACATTTGGAGAGATGAGAAACTCCACACGATCCATCCCCTTTAGAGAAAGAGGTAGATCCCCCACATGGACTTCGAACGTCGTTCTCTTCATCCCCAGAGATCCCAATTCCTTTTCTACAGATCTCTTTAATTCGGAAGCGACACCTCTTCTCTCTCTTGACAGTTTCTTGGCGAGAGTCAACACTTCCTCGCGGAGGGGACCCAAGAGACCCTCCCATTGAGAAAGTTTCTCCTCATCCGAGGTGAATGATTTCAATGCCTCATCGATCCTTTCTTTGAAGCGAAGAACCTCCTCGACGGTCGGACCATATTTTCTCTTCAGCCGGTCGATTTCTTCTAACCGATTCTCGATCTCCTCCAGCCGCATCGGGTTGATTTCGATTCGCCTGGAATAATCCCTCAGAGTGAGGGCTACTTCTTCTAACTGGATCAAAGTCGTTTCCAGGGTTTTCAATGGTTGGGAAAGGGACGAATCAATGCTCGCCACCTCCTTCCCCTGGTGGAGAACCCCTTGAATCCTTTCAATCGCCGAACCTTCATCTTCATAGAGCATCTCTCGCGATGTATTCGCGAAATCCATCAACTTCTTCGCATAAGTGACAATACCCCGCTCTTCCTTCAGCGCTTCCTCTTCCCCGATTT
Source organism: uncultured delta proteobacterium (assembly GCA_963826305.1). Lineage (GTDB taxonomy): Bacteria > Desulfobacterota > BSN033 > BSN033 > UBA1163 > CAWGWZ01. Next base: position 107,285 of record CAWGWZ010000027.1, read on the forward strand.
GAATCCCAGAAGTCTCAACCTCCCTTGACTGGAAGGCCATGAGGTCACGCTCCTTCGCCTTTCCTTCCTTCTCCTCTCGGATCCGATCGATCTCTTCGGATAGGGAGACAAATTCTTGGAAATGTTTTTGAAATTCATCCCGAAGCCCGAAGAGCCCCCCGAATTCATCCAGAATATCGATGTGGGTTTCGGCCCGCTGGAGAGATTGATGCTCATGTTGTCCATAGATGCTGAGAAGCTCTTCGCCGATTTCTGACAGCATCCCAAGGGTGGCCAGATTCCCGTTGATGAATGCCCTTCCTCTTCCGGATCGGGAGATGACGCGTCTGACCAAGAGTGAATCCTCCTCTCCAACCTCGTATCGCTTCGACCCCTTTTCTTTCACCTTCTCCCTGAGCCCCCGATTCCCGGAGATGTCGAAGAGGGCCTCCACACTCGCCTCTTCTTCCGAGCTTCGAACCAATTCCTCTGTGGTCCTATCCCCCAAGAGGAGGTGGACCGCATTGAGGATGATGGACTTGCCCGTTCCCGTCTCACCGGTGAGGACATTGAGGCCCTTTGAGAAGATGAGGTCCAACGCTTCGATAATCGCAAAATTCCTGATACGGAGTTCGAGCAACATCACTGACAGCTATGAGTTATGAGTTATGAATTATGAATTAAAAGTTAAAAAGTTGTGAATTATGAATTAAGAGTTATGAGTTAAAAGTTAAAAGTTAAGAAATGATCGATTATAAAAAACCATTCTTAATTCTAAATTCTCAACTCTCAACTCTTAATTCTCAACTTTCAACTCTTAATTCTCAACTTATTTATTCCCTTTAGATGTCTTAACTATGGAAGTCAATATTTTTCTAAGTTCCTCTGATTCTCTTAAAAGATAATTTAACTCATCACCTGTCGCCAACTCAGAGACTTTTATCAATCTCAACCAGTCATTTGATTCTCTTGCCTCTTTTAATGCCACTCCCATTTTATAGGTAAAGTCCTTTTTACTAAACCCTCCCGTTGCTTCCTCAACATTAGCCCCGATAGAAGTCCCAGCTTCTAAGAGTTGACCTCCAATCTTATAACCCGCATTATTTTTTGGCAAACTTTGGATAAAATCGATAATTTTTACAGCAAACTCAAAACTCCTTTCTTTAATGTCTCTTTTATTATCTTTCATCTTTTCTCTCAATTCCCAATTCTAAATTCTTAAGGGAACCTCTAATAATTTAAATTTCGAGACTCAGAATTACGTTAAGTTGTAAATCCGAAAAATGTTAAGTAGAAAAACGCAAAATTCAACTTACCCCGCCTGTCAAAAGTACCGTTTTAAGAGTTTTAGGGCGGCTCTATCGGGCATTCTTGCCCATTGGGCGTACACCAGGAGATTAAACCCCCTGCAGCACACAGAATCGATCCAAATTGTAGACCAAATTCCTCAACCCAATCTTCGCCTTCGCCCGGATCAACCCAATCGTTCGGATGATCAGGTTCCCCGCCCGCATCGCCTGCACCCCAAAAACATGTTCCACCCGACTCCGAATCCGGGATCGCGTCCGATTCCCTTTCTTCTCTCGCTCCGTCAACTTCTTATGCTTACACCCCTTCCGCTGAAGATGCTCCCGAAATCGACGCCCCCCCAACGCTTCCAGCTTCTCCTCCGAACGATACGCCGAATCCGCCCACACGTCTCGACTGCTGTTATCTTCATCCAAAAGCAACTCAAAGACCTGACTGTCATGAACCGACGCAGGCGTTACTTCATAGTCTCGAATCAACTTGTGCTCCACATCGATATCAATGTGATTTTTGTATCCATACTGATTCTGACCATTCTTCCGAGTCCATCGGGCATCGGTATCCTTCTGGCGCTTCTTCTGTTCACTCCAACCTTCTGGGGTCTCCCCCGCCTTGATTTGCCGGTTTTCATCCCGGCTATTGCGCTGTCGGGGAGCAGCAACAATACTGGCGTCGATAATTTGGCCTCTTCTGGCAGAAAATCCTTTTTCTTCCAGAAATCCCTCAAATTCCTCAAACAACCGTTTGATCACCCCGACCTCCGTCAACTGCTCCCGGAACAACCAAATGGTCTTCTCATCCGGTACCGCATCTCCCAGGGAGAGGCCCAGAAACCTCATAAAGGACAACCGGTCCCGAATCTGAAATTCAATCTTCTCATCCGAAAGGTTGTACAGCGATTGAAGAACAAGCACCTTGAACATCAGTACAACGTCAAAGGGTTTTCTCCCGGCATTGGATTTGCGCGCTTTGTCCCGTACGGCTTCCAGTTCCGGTCGAAAACGCTCCCAGTCTACCAGTTTCTTGAGTTTCGGCAACGGATCTCCGCCCGCATCCAGTTGCCGAAAACGAATTTGCCAATCCAAAAGTCCGGTCTGCATCATCTCTTATCCCTCTGGGTTGATTTCGATGTCAGACCATAACACACCGGTAGTTATATTGGTAGCAAAAATCGCTAATTTTTAGAGGAACCCTTAACTCTTCACTTTTATCTTCCGCCCCACTTTAACTTTTCTCTCAATACCTCAAAATAGTGTCGGTAGGGTGATTTGATCAGAAGAATCCGGCCCTCCGCCTTTCTCACCTGTACGACATCCTCAAATTCCAAAGAGAACCCTTGTTGACCATCCAATGTAAGGATGACCTCTTGTTGTTTCGTCTTGAGAAAAGCCCGAATCTCCACATCATCCGGAATCACGATCGGACGATTGGTCAACGTATGAGGGCAGATGGGCGTAATGATGATGCAATGGAGAGATGGATAAACAACGGGCCCTCCTGCGGAAAGGTTGTAGGCCGTTAAGCCAGTGGGCGTTGAAATGATGAGGCCATCGGATTTAAAGGTAGTTAAGTGCTCACCGTTGATCGTCGTCTCGAGGTCAATAATCCGTGCTAAAGCGCCCTTGTTGATCACGGCATCGTTCAGGACAACGAATTCCGCTAACCTCTCCCCTCTTCGAATCACGGCCGCATTGAGGACAACCCTCTCATTCGTGACAAAATCTCCTTGGACCACTCTTTCCAGGACACGATATAATTCTTCGAGAGTAATCTCGGTTAAAAAACCCAGCCCTCCTAAATTGACTCCAAGAATAGGGACGTCGTGATCTCCCACCAGGCGGGCAACACTGAGAAGCGTCCCATCTCCCCCGAGGACGATGATCATCTCCGCATGGGAAGGAATTTCCTTCCTCTCCACAAAACATAAATTTGTCCCTGAGAGCCGAGGAGTCAAAAGATTTTCCATCCCTTCCTCAATGTAGACTTCAATCTTCTTAGACCGAAGCCACTCGATCAAATCTCCGACAATGGGGACCGCCTCTGGTTTATTCTGTTTCGTGATAATACCAATTCGTTTCATCGATAACCTCATCTCCGTTATTGTACGATGAACGTTAAACGCTGGACAACGAACAGAGATTGATGACTCATTGTTCATGGTTCATCGTTCATCTTTCATGGTAAGTCCGTATTTTTCTCGAATCCTTCTCGACAATTCCCTTAGGACTTCAAAAGCCTTCTCGACGGTCTTCTCTTTATCCGGATTCATCAGATTACAGGTTGCAGGGGCCAATAGAGACTGACGGAGTAACCTCTCCTGATCGACCCCCTTCCCGGAGAGGTCCTCCCAAAAGGTTTCCAACCGTTCCTTCAGGGAATCAACGGTCTCTTGTTCCAAAATCTCTGTGTAAGTGGGGACAATCCCCCAGGAAATAATCCCTCCTCTGTCGAGAAATTCTCTTAAGGATGGGTAGTGGATGATCACCACTCCACAATTGAAGGAATCAAACGAGAGGATATCCAGTTTCGATCTGAGGAGAAAATCCCAGTCCGGTCTGGCACAAAGGTGAACCCCCTTCAATCCTTCCACTCCCTCTAAAAATTGGTCCAAATCGCTTTTTGCCTGAACCTCATTATACCCTGAAAAGGCGGTGAAGATCAGCCCCAGTCCTGGGTCATCCATCCAGACGAATGCATTGGGGTTCTTCTCCTTCAAATCCTCGTATTGCCGATTCACTTTCTTCTGAATAAAATCGAACAAGACTTCTCTTACTTCGTCATGGTAAATGATCGACTTTTGATCCTGATCCACTATTTTCAACCCCAAGCTAATCGGGCTGATCACCTGCCCACGGATGGCAGGATAATGGGAAAGATCTTTTTCTAAGAATCGATGGTAGACCAGTGAATACTCCCTCGTCAATTCAAAGGTCCGAGGATCATCCGCCCTTTCGAAATAGGAGGGAAGTTCCTCGTAGAAACGGGGGAGGTCAAAAAGGACCTTCTGGTTTACCACATCTATTCTCACTCCAGGAAAGTTCTCCAAGGCCTGGACATACATATCTTCGAAGTAACTGACCTTAGGGAGTTGGGGCCAGAAAGGGATGTCCAAAGACAGGGCCGCCTCCAGAGCCCTTTCTATATCGTTATGTGGCATAATGCCCATGGCCGTGGTCTGACAATTTGGCGAGAAACCTAAAAAGGCCATTATGTGAGCCCCTCCAATAGACGCACCAACCTTCGGATTTCCTCCCGATTTGGGAGAAGAGGGTCTAACATCAGGGCGACCTTCAAATGATAGATAGCCTTCTGTCTGTTCTGAAATTCATACCAGTAGATCTGCCCTAAATTCAGATGGGCCAGCGCATGATAGGGATTGACTCGAATCTCCCATTCAAATTCTGCAATGGCTTTATCAAATTCTTTTTGGGCAGCATAGACGATAGCTAAAAGATTGTGGGCCTCTGGGAAGTAAGGAAACACTTTAAGGAACCTACGGTATGCCGCTGCCGATTCTTCGTATTGGCCATTTTCAAAATAGATTGCCCCGAGAGAGTAGTTGGCCATATTCAAAGTGGGATCGATCTCCAGCGACTTCTTCCCCATAGCAATCGCTTTATTCATATCCCCCATTTTTTGGAAGGAGAGGCTGAGATTATAGTAAGCAGAGGCAGAATTTGGATCGATTTGGACGGCCCTCTGGGTGATATCAATGGCTTCATCATATCGTCCCGATTCAAAGTATGCAAGACCAAGATTGACATAGGCTCGTGCTTTATGGGGAGACTTTTTCACACAATCGGTCCAGAGGTCGATTTCATTATTCCAGAGCTTATTCCTCCGATAGGACCCGGCTGAGAGGAGAAAGATCACTAACACAAATACGACAATCTCGATGAGATATGTTTTTCGTCCTTTTATCACTTTCGGTGCAACCATCGATCTTTTTCCCCTATCTTTTTTGGACTGTCTCCATAGATGAGATCGCCTTCCTAATCCTTTCAGCATCTGATAAATTTGGATCGTTCAGCGCCTTCTTAAAATGCGAAATGGCCTTTGGAAATTCCCTCATCTCTCTATAAATATCCCCTAAATAGACATGGGCGTAAGCATTCTCCGGATGATATCCCAGTTCTTCTTGAAACGACTGGATCGCTTTGTCCCTCCGCTTTAATCCTTTATAGGCAAGGCCGAGACTATTGTGAGCATTTTCATAATCAGGTTTGGCTTTTAAAAATTGATGATAGGCCTCAATCGCCTGTCTATGAAGGCCCTTTTGATAATAGGCGATTCCGAGGTTGTAAAAGGAATATGGGAATTCTGAGTTTAACCGGATCGCTTTCTTATAATGATCAATGGCTTTGTCGAGTAATCCTTTTCTGTAAAAGACCAGGCCTAAGTTATACATCGATAGGGCATAATGCGGATTTAACTTCAGGGATTCCTCAAATTCCCTCTCCGCATCATCCCATTGCCCCAGCTCGTAATAAACAAATCCTAAATTGTGATGGGCCCTCTCTTTTCGAGGCGATTTTTTAACACAATCCTTCCATAACTCCATTTCATTATTCCAAATAGAATTCCGCTGATAAGCTCCTGTCGAAAGGAAAAGTATGATGAGAAAAAAGATTGACCAATCGATTGCTTCACTCTCCACCCTTTTCATATGAAACTCAACCCATGGCAATCAGTGGGCTGTCACTCTTCCGATCTCATTACCCCGTTAGAAATAATGCCCCGCAGCCCTGCTGCGGGGTAAGATTTTACAATGATTCCGGCGCGGTTTAATGCCCCGCTGGAATTTCTAACGGGGTTCGGCCATCATTCATGAGATTCCATCACGGCTTCTTTGAATAAAACCTTGGATTTCAATTTCTCTATCCCCCTCACCATGAATAGGCTGAAAAGAATAGACGGGCCCACCATCGGGAGATAAAGTCTGTGTTCATACACCATTTCCAAGGGGAAGATCGACGATTCAATAACTAAGTTTCCAAAATACCATAAGATACAGAAGGAGATCATGGGTCGCTTCTTCGCCGTCCAAATACTGTATCCGATGAGCGCGGCAATGATGAAGATAGAAATGAGAGTAGCGGGGGGATCGAGGATCGTTTTGGATATGGGAAAATCGTAATCCAGATTGAGACGGGATGGATGCGGGTAAATGAGTAGAGTCAAGTAGTAGAGGACGATTCGAAACTGGGTCAGGACTCTCTCCGACATCGTGAAAGTGCGGTATTGATATCCTTCTATGGTGAGATTGATATACCGCCTACCCCAGATGATAAACACGAGGACAACGAGGATGAGGAGACCCCCCGCGAGGGCAAGAAGGATATTCTTGCCTTTCGGGGACAGGTCAAAATTTTGGAAAAAATAGAACTCATAGAGGGCTATAAACAATGGAAGGATTGCCACGTTTTCCTTTGAAAAAAAACCCAATAAGTAAGTCAATACCAGCCCTCCAAAGTAAAAAAAACGGGTTTTCCCAAAAGACAATCTTCCTTTAATATAGAGCACCATAGAGAGGAGGTAAAACATCCCCGCCATACTGGCCATCCTTTGGACGATATAGGTGACCGACTGTGTCTGAATGGGATGGGAGATAAAGATTAAACTCGTAAAGAGCGCAACTTTATAAGAAATAGAACCATATTTTTCTTTCAAAAAGGGGAGACGGAATGTCAGGATGAGGAACCAATATAGGAAGACTCCGGAGGCGACATGAATGATTAAGTTCACCAGATGATAGCCAAAAACATTGAACTCTCCAAAATAGTAATTGAGTGCCAAAGTAAAATAAGAGAAAACTCGAATTGTTTCTTGATACGTATTTTCGACCAGTTGTTCCAATCGACTCCAGGTAAAAACCTTGATCTGAATATTGGGATTTTGGGTGATATTGGGCCGATCATCAAAAAGGAAGGGAACATGGAACGTATTGGAGTAAGCCACCAATGCAACGCCGACAATCAGCCCGACAGCGACGAGATGACGAAATGGAAAGGATTGCCATCTCCTCCGTTTTCCGAAAGGAATTGTCTTTTTCTTCTCAGGTTTAGGGATCTTTTTGGGTTTGGACCTCTTCATTCCTTCTCGCGAAGCCTTTTTTGGAATTGACCTAATAAATATATCATCCCCGCTAGTCCGATTTCAATGAGGGTCATCCAGATACGGGTGAGGATGGAAATGATCACGGCCACCGACTCCGGCATCACCAATGAGAGGAGATAGACTAAAACCCCTTCTCTCACCCCTAACCCGCTGGGGGCAAAAATGGCGATCAAACCCAATATGCTGGAAAAGGCCAATGCTCCTGTCAAAAATAAAATCTGATGGGGTGAGACAGGGAATATAGAATCAACGAAGAGGTAAAAACCGACCCCCCCGACCACCCATGCCATGATACAAACAAATAATATCCAAAGAACGTCAGGATATGAAATGGAGAGAGAGATCGGTTCTCTCTTAAATTGGATGAGGAGCCAACTCAATATTTTCTGAAGAACCCGAGGGTGAAGGAAAATGAATGCTGAGACGAATAGAAGGATCAGCCACCAGATTTGTTTTCCAGAATAAAATAGCCCTTCTTTAGAAAGAATGAGAGCAACCACAAAGATAAGTCCGGCTGCCATAATGACAGTAACCGTTTCAAGATAAAGGGCGATCGAGATTCCTCTTCTCGATTTCCCCTTCGACTCGTAGAAATAGAAACGGCCAAGGAGAAGCCACACTTTCCCCGGTAAATATTTACCAAATTGTGAATAGAACCAACTCTTTGACGTCTCCAGAAAAGAAAGAGCGATGCCGAGTTTAGAGGTGATGAGATACCATGCCAAAATTTGAATAAAATAACTGAATATGTAGATGAGCGTGGACAAGATCAAAGGAAAAGATTTGAGATTAAAAGGTGCCTCTTTCACCTGGCTCCAATTGTCCCATAACATCTTTCCCAAAAAAGCAAAAATGGCGACGATGATGATCCATCTCGCTGCCCGTTTATAATTGAATCGTTCCATCACCTCTTCGTCAGCACCCATATATAGGTTGGAATCCACGGATATAAATAAGGTGCAAAAACATGAATCCATTTGTCCAAAAATGATTTGGGATCGATGAGGTCCGTTGCAAAGAAATTTTTGGGGTTGCGAATAATGGAAAGTGTGTAATCGTGAATTTGAAACTTTCTGACCAGTTGCTTCAGCCCCCGAAGAGAAAGGTGTTGTTCATAATAAAACTCCCCTTTCCCAGCGAAGTTTAAGTAGAGATGGGCAAAGGATTTGGGAAGCCAGGAGAGAAAGGGGAGGTGATAGTGCCCTTCCATGATCATATATTTGTTCCCTGCCGAAAAATAGCAGAACCCATCCTCCTTTAAAACACGATAGACCTCATCCATCATTTGATCGGCTTGGGGCATATGCTCATAGATATGATTACACACGATCACATCCATTGAGTTGTCCCGGAACGGAAGGGCCATGGAGTCACCGATCAAAAATTGAACACGCGGAGAAGAGGAATGACCTTCCGCATACTGAACGGCCTCTTGATCGATATCAATCCCGATCGCCATCGAAAAGTGCTCTGCGAGAAGGGAAGTGATAATTCCGCTCGAGCACCCTATATCGAGGCAATTTAAGGATTGGGTCCCCGGATGAAAATCCTGAAGAACAGTCAAAATCTTCTTGAATTTTTGGGTCCGTCCCTGAATGTCTTTTAAAACATAATCCCCTCGGGATAAGTGAAGTTGATACCCTCTTTTTTGAGTCATATTTTTCTTAATAAAAACAGGTAGTCTTTATAAGATGAAATTTCCCCCCCTCCTTTTCTGCATTTTTTCAATTCCCAAAGACCGATTCGATGGAACCATCCCTTCGGGATGATTCCATACCGGATGAGATAGAGAACCCACCACCTTGCCCTTCGGATGGGGTAATACCGGAGACACTCCAGTTTCGATTCTTTAAAGGAATCGAGATACTCCTCCACCCTCGGCCGATTCCTTCGTGGATTGTCCGAAGCCTGTTCAATCAGATACAAACTCCCTCCGTTTTTTAAAGATTGAACCAATGCAGAAACTGTCTTCCTCAATGTCTCACCCTCCATGTATTGTAAGACCCCTACAGATAGGATGAGATCGAACGGGAATGGAAGAACTGGGAAATGGATTCCGTCATAAAGTATAAACTCCACATTCTGTGCCTTACGATTTCTTTCCGCCAATTGGATCATTTCGATCGTCCCCTCTAAACCCACCACTTTCTTCACCCTCGGGGCAATCCAGTAGGCAATCCTCCCACTCCCGCATCCAAAGTCGAGCACCCATTCATCCCCTTTTAATTTCAGAACCTCTTCCAGTGCCATCTTCTGAAGAAGATCGATATAATAATTTTTATGTCCTCTTCGGTCTGCGGGATCGATTCCCGAGGCCAAAAACCCCTTTTCAGCTCGCTTTCCCCAATCCACTCTCTCAATCAAGATGTCCCCCCCGATGAATATGCCTGAATGAATCAAGGCTAAAGCCTTGAGCTACAAGTTTTCGTAACTCGATCCTTTAGGATTGAGAAGATCGAATGATCTTCAACAGCCAATCGCCCATTTTCGAATTCCCAAATCTCTTGCCCCATTCCCAAATCTGGCATCGAATGGGGTGATAATCCTTCACATAGGTATGGATATCCAGAGACTGACTTCCCCACTTCTCCTTGAATTTGATTAAGGGAAGGTCCGCCGGATCCGAACCCATAAAATCAAAATATGAATTCCTTTTCTCAATGGCCCCTTCTATAGCAGAATGGACCAACAGCTCATTGGGACAGAATTTTAAGAATTCATTTTGGGAACCATTATGCAAATAATGTGTGGTCGTTGTGGAGTGGATGAGAACCGCTCCAGCAATAGCAACTTGGTTCAACTGAGCAAGAAGGAAAGTACTTAAACCCTTCTCTGCCATCTCTTCGTAAACCGTTTCAAACCAGTGGAATGGATACTTGGCAACCGCCCTGTTTCGTTCCATGGAGGCCAAATAGAGGGTGTAGAATATTTTGGCATCTTCTCTCGAAGTCCCAGAACGAATCGTAACCCCGCTCCTTTGAGCCTTTCTAATATCTCTGCGAACATATTTTTTATGACGCTCCAAAATCCTATCTTTTTCAAACCCTCTCAAATCCAATAGACTGCACTTTGCCGAGACCGAATTGAAGGAATGAGGCGGGGAGGATTGTAAAAAAGGGGATTGGGTAATCCTCACTTGATCGATCCCTCTCTTTCGAAACTCCTTCTCTAAGAGCTCCATAAACAGTGGATAATATGACTTCTCACCGATCAAGTTGCCATAGGGAATGGAGGCATATAAAATTTTAAAGATCCTAAAATTGAGTAATATTCCTGGTAATCCGGCAACGATCTCTCCTCCTTCTCTCGAATAAAAATAAAGGGGGTGTCCTCCCAGCCCCCTTCTGAGCACCTCGCTCCAGACCGATTGGTAAAAGATTAAATCGGTATATCGAGAGGCAAATTCATCCCACTCCCTTTCAGGGGATTCAAAAACCTTCAGTTCCATGACCGACCTCGGGAATAATGGAATATTGGAATAGTGGAATAATGGGTCAGGTTAAAATCGTTTTCCATCTTGTTGTTAAACCCAATATTCCATCCTTCCATTGTTCCAACGTTCCATCTGGTCAGCCTCTTATGATCTCTTTTACCCTTTTCGCAATCCACTTCACATCTCTCACACCCATGCGTGGATGAAGAGGAAGAGTGATCTCTCTTCTACTCACTTCTTCCGTTTTTGGAAGCATTCCTCGCTTATACCCAAATTCCTTCTGATAAAGAGAAAAAAGATGGACAGGAGGATAGTGAATACTTGTTTGGATCCGGAAATTCCTCAGCTCATCCATCAGCCTATCTCTTGAAATGGAAGATGGGGTATCTTGTCCAGAAGAAACCAAGATGGGAAATAGGTGATAAGAAGGATCACCTTTAACCTGGGAAAAAGGAATCGAAATTCTTTCGACTCCTTCAAGTTCATTTCGATAAACCTGGGCCAGTTTTTCCCTCCTCTTGTTGTTCTTCCCCAACTTTCTTAATTGAACCAAACCGAGAGCGGATTGGATCTCTGTGGTTCGATAGTTATAACCCAGTTTCCCTATGTCATAGGAAGAGAGGTGACCATGATACTTGTCCCACGAAAGTGTCTCCATCCCATGGGACCTCATCCTACGGATCCTCTCTGCCCCTTCCCGATTCCGGGTCACCACCATCCCTCCTTCGCCGGTCACTAAATTTTTGTTGGAAAAGAAACTGAAACAACCGAGCTCCCCGATCGTTCCACACTTTTTCCCCCGATATTCTGCTCCGGGGGCATGGGCTGCGTCTTCGACCACGTGAATCCTATGCCTTTTCGCGATCCCCATGATCGATTCCATATCACAGGGATATCCTCCGTAATGCATCACAAGGATGGCCTTCGTTCTTTTGGTAAGCCTTTTTTCAATTTCCTGAGGTGAGATATTCAGGTCATGAGTTCCTGCGATATCCGCAAAGATGGGTCTTGCCCCGACATAAAGAATAGCATTGGCAGTCGCCACAAAGGTGAGCGAAGGGAGGATGACTTCATCTCCTTCTTTCAGATCGAGAGATGCTAAAGCCAAATGGAGCGCAGCCGTCCCATTCGAAACAGCGATGGCATATCCTGCCCCAAGATAATCCGAAAAGGCCCTCTCAAATTTTTCCGTGATGGGCCCGGTGGAAAGCCACCTCGAACGCAGAACCTTGAGAACCTCTCGCTCCTCTTCTCTCCCAAGATCAATATCGGAAAGGGGATATCGCCATTTCATAACGGATAGCTCCCAACTTTGAATCGTGATAAATTTCTCCGATACCACTCGATCGTCTCTCTTAAACCATTTTCAAGGGTATATCGGGGTGCCCATCCAAACAGTTTCTGGGCCAGTCGCGTATCGCAAAGAAGTCGCATCACTTCGCTCTTCTCCGGTCGAATTCTCCGATCCTCTACCTCAATCTCTCCCTCCTTTCCGATCTGATCAAAGATCTCCTTGACCAACTCTTCAATGGAGATGTCTCTTCCGGTTCCAATGTTAACGACTCTCCCAACTGCCTCGTCGCACTTCCCCAACTCAATGAAGCCTCGAACCGCATCCCTCACAAAAAGGAAATCCCTTCGAGGCTTGGTATTTCCTAACCGAATTTTCTTATCTTGCACAGCCTGGGAGATGATCGTCGGAATGATGGCCCGGAGGGATTGCCGGGGTCCAAACGTATTAAACGGCCGAATCGTAGCGATGGGTAGATGGAAGGAAAGAAAGTAGCTTTCTGCCAATTTATCCGCCCCGATTTTACTGGCGGCATAGGGCGACTGGGCATGAAGAGGATGTTTTTCATCGATGGGTATATACTCGGCTGTCCCGTAAACTTCACTCGTGGAGGTGTGGACGACCCTTTCAAGAGTCTCACTTTGACGACAGGCATTGAGAAGGTTGGCAGTCCCCACGACATTGGTTTGAATGAAATCGAACGGGTGGACATAGGAGTAAGGGATAGCGATGAGAGCGCCCAGGTGAAAGACTTTATGACACCCCTTCATCGCCTTTTGGACACCATCTGGGTCCTTCAGATCGCCCGGGATCATTTCAATTTGATCTAAAATCTCTTTCGGCAGATCGTCCAAGAGACCTCTTTCATCCCTCGAGTTATATCGGACAAAGGCCCTGACGTCTTCACCCTGCCTCACCAATTCCTCGGCCAGATGGCTTCCGATAAACCCTCCTGCTCCAGTCACCAAAATTCTAGTCATAGACACTCCTAAGAAATTAAGCTCAAATACCAAAATCCAAATCTCAAATAAATGCCATTCCTTTGAACTTTCACATTTGACATTTGTTATTCATACAACAACTTCTTCCTCATCTCTTGAAACTTTTTCTGTGCCTCCTCATAATCCTCATGTCTACCAACATCCAGCCAAAAATCATTGGAAGGGTAACAAACCACCTTTTCCCTTTGCCGGATGAGTTTCTGAATCAATTCAGGAAAATCGAAATATCTCTTAGAAGGAATCCATTCCAACACCCGTCTTTCAAAGATATAGATTCCCATGCTCACAGAATAGGAAAGGGTTGGTTTTTCGATATAACGAATTAGACGATGCGCGCGGTTGAATTCCATTACTCCCAATTCCAGGCGGACCCTCTTCTGATTCATGGCAATGGTAACAATTCCCTTTTGCTTCCGATGATACCGAATCAATTTTTGATAATCGAGGGTCGTAAGAATGTCTCCATTCATCACCAGGAAGGTCTCCGGAAGATTCGGAATGATGGAAAGTGGTCCAGCTGTTCCAAGGGGCTTCCGCTCTTTAGAATAGCAAACGTCTACTCCATATCGCTTTCCATTCGCGAAATAGGCAGAGAGGAGAGGTTCTGATTCTTGACTTACGCTCAGGATCAACTCTTTTATCCCAAAATGAGCCAACTGTTTGACGATCACTTCAAGGATGGGCATCCCGTCAACAGGCATCAAAGGCTTGGGGAAAACAGTGGTATAAGGGGCAAGCCTTGTTCCCTTTCCCCCAGCCAATATAATTGCCTTCATCTTTTCCACCATAAAATCTCCATTGTATAATCCCCCCAGCCCCCCTTTAGCAAAGGGAAGGTACAAAGAAACCCCAAGGCTCACAAACCGGATAGGGGGGTGTCGAAAAAATTGTAGAGCGGCTACCTTTTTCACGCTTCATGATAAGAACCAAAACATGATGTGAGATAGACAGCTTAAAAGGACTCATAACCCCTAATTCTCAATGTCCGCATTCTACAATTTTGGAGATACCCCCTGTCCGGTCTGCTGCGTCGAATAATTTCGCAGCTTCAGGGGGGGATTTGAATCACAAATAATCTTGCAGGAATCTCTCCACGCTGGTCTCAATATCAAATAACCGCTTCAATTCCTCCTTCTTCCCTTTGCCCTCGCGTGTTTCATCATTTTTCTGAGATTCGGCTCTTTTCTTCATGGCTGCCCTCAAAGCCATTGGATCTTCAGCAGGAATGACCCACGCCACCCCATATTGGCGACCCAGCCTCCCCATATCGCCTACATCGGCAACAATCAATTCTCTGTCAAACTTTAATGCTTCCGAAAACACCAGAGGGATCGACTCGGACCGGGAAGGAATCACCACACAATCAGAGGATACATACAATGAAGCCAGTTCCTCATCCGAAACATTGCCCTTCCATTCAACCCTTTCTCCCATCCCATTCTTTCTGACAAAATTCTTTCCCCACTGCTCCAATCTTCCCCTCCCAACAATGGTGAGATGGACATTCAATCCTTCTTCGTTCAATAATGCCATAGATTGAAGAAGGAGGTCGATCCCCTTCACCTTCTCTACCCTTCCCACAAACAGGAAATGATAGGGTTTATTTGCTAACCCCTCCCGTCCCCCCCTTGCCAGAAGGGGGGAAGAGGAAATTGTTCGTGTGGTGGCTAAAAAAAAACACTTTTTCTCAAACCGTTTTTCCACTCTCATTGAGAGATCGAATCCATCGGCAAAAACACCCTTGGCTTCATGAATAATCCTCTTCATCATCGGATAGAGGAAAGGGATTCTTCCATATCGGTAGATATCTGAGCCGAGCGCCCAAACGGAATACGGAATTCCGGTCCGCTGGTAAACATCATTCGCAAAATAACCACTGGGAAGAACCCAGACTCCGAGGCATGCATCGATTCTGTTCTCTCTTACAAAGGGAACCAGTGCCTTCTTTCCGCTCTGCAATAGATTCCAAATACGGAGGCAGTCCAAAGGGTTGAGAGGATTCAGCTGAACAAGGGGTCTCTTCGATTTCAACCACGGGAACCAGTTGACCCTTACACCCTTTAAAAATTCCTTCTTCTCTCCCTCGCGGTCCTGCGTAAAGACAAAGACCTGATGTTCCTTTTTTATCAGCCCTTCAATAAAATCGATGAGGAAAGGGGCCTGAACGACGTCATGGGGATTGGACGGAAAGGAAGAGGTAATGATGCAGAGATTCATATCAACCAACGTCAAATGTCAAATTCCAAAGTTCAAATGAAGTCCAAATGACAAATCATAAACTTTTTGTCATTTGCCTGCCTGCCGGTAGGCAGGGACTTCGACATTTGGTATTCGGGCTGAAGGCTACTTCAGCTCCTTATTATATTCCATATCAAACCACATGGCGAACAATAGAGATTGAAGCCCCGATATCGTGAAGAATGCAGCGAACAGGGCGCTGGTCGCTTCCACAGGCCCAACCAGGAGCCTAAAAATCAAAAGATAACAGCCGAAAAAAATCCCAAGGGGCGTGAGGACGAAACCCATCAGGTAAAAAAGGACCAATGGATGGAAGTCGCGAATAACATATTTTTCTTTCAGCCTCCATAAGAAGAGTTTCAAAAGCAAGAAGGAAAGCGTAAACATCACTCTGTAGATCTTGATACCAGAACGTTCCCCGATCCCGTAAATGGGGTTTACCGACACATCCCTCACCCTGAAATGATAGACATTCAATCTCACCAAAAAGTCATTTGGCATTCCATACCGTCTGTAGATGCCATCTAAATCAATCGTTTTTAGCACTTCCAGAGTCACCGCTCCATAACCGGACTGGGAATCAGCAACATGCCAGTACCCCGATGCAATCTTTGTTAGAAACGAAAGAATGGCATTCCCAAGATAACGGGTTTTAGGGATGACTCTCCAGGCCTTTCCGGTGAAGAGGCGATTCCCCTTGGAATAGTCCACTTCCCCATCGACGACGGGGTCCAACAATTTGGGGAGGTCTCTTGGATCCATCTGCGCATCACCCGCCATCACCACGCCGATGCGCACCTCATTGTCCCGGACCCATTTGTATCCCGTGACAATTGCCCCGCCCACCCCTTCATTTCTCGTATGCCTGATATAAATGATCCGCGGGTCTTCCTTCTGGTGGGCCTTGACGACCGCTCCTGTCTGATCAAGACTGCCATCATCCACCACAACGATGTGGTCAACAAAGGGGGGGATCGTCTTAAGAACCTTCCCAATCAGTTTTTCTTCATTATATGCTGGAACAATGACAGCAACAGGATTATCCCGGTACATAAAATTTAACCTTTCAATGGCAAAGTGAAACTGCCTGCATACCGGACAGGGCTTGTGGAGCACTTGCTGGTCACAGGCTCTCTGTCTATTCCCTAACGAATCGCCATCACCACAAACCGTTATTCAATCATGGCAATGGGCATCTCTGCCTCCACCTCTTGACCTGCTGATACGCATACCTCCTTCACCACTCCACTCACCGGGGCAACCACAGGCATCTCCATCTTCATTGCCTCCAATACCGCAACCTGGTCATTCTCCTCCACTCGATCTCCAACCTTTACCGAAACGGATACGATCTTTCCCACCATGGGCACTGTAACAGGTGTTGCCATAAATACCTCCCTTTCTTGCTCTTCCTTTGGACTGGTCTTTTATCACGCCATCCACCTCCAAAATATGATGAAATTTAACCTGAACCCCCCTTTACTTGTCAAGATTTTTTTTAGAGCGCTCTGAAAAAATACTGCGCGCTCTCTTAATCAGAGATTTCTGGACTTTTTCAGAAATCTCTTTTAGGACGTTCCAGCCAAAAAAGAATTGACATCGAAATGATGTTATATTAATCTATGTCCCGACCCTCCTGGGGTCCATGATTCGAGCTGGAAAACGGGGCAGAAAAACGGGTGGAGGAGGGTATAAGTATTAATACGAAAGAATTAAACAATTTAATTCATCTTAATTCATCATGAGGAGGTAAACGATGCGAAACGTATGTATCATTGCCGGCGGTATGAGCCAATGGGGTGTTCGAGAGGCTTCATTGAGAGATATGTTCCAAGAAGCAGGTAAGGCTTGCTTCGAGGATAACAAGGCCGTCACCAACAAAGACATCGATGGTCTCATCGTTGCCTCCGCTTACACGGAGCGCTGTGCCTTTCAGACCCACCTGGCACCTTTGGTGGCAGAATACCTTGGGATCAAACCCACATCGATCTGCGCACGGGTGGAGCTTCTCTGCGCCAGTGGAAGTTCCGGCATCATTCTTGCTTACGGCCTCATCCGGGCCGGAGTTGCAGATGTCGTTATGGTAGCCGGCGGCGAAAAACTTTATCTTCCTGAGAAATGGGAGGTTTTTTACAGTGAATTAGCCTCTGTGGATCACGATTGGGACGGAGCTCAGGGATTAGGCCTTCCTCCGCCTGCCTTTGCTATGGTGGCCAAACAACATATGAAGCAATATGGAACGAAGAAAGAACAATTAGCTCTCGTCTCGGTCAAAAATCGACGAAACGGGCTTAACAATCCGAAAGGCCAATTTAGGGAACCGATTACCCTCGAGACGGCAATGGCGGCAAAACCCATCGTTCCTCCGTTGACCCTCTTTGATTGTTGCCCCATCACAGACGGAAGCTCTGCTGTGATACTTGCCTGTGAAGAGAAAGCGAAGTACCTGACCGACAAACCGCTCGTTTATATCAAGGGAACAGGTCAAGCCTCCCTCAATAATAATTCTGCCAACATGCCTAACTGGACAACTTGGGAAGCACTCAAGATTGCAGGTAAGAAGGCCTATGGGGCTGCAAAGGTTGGGCCCCAGGATATCGATGTTGCGCAGACCCATGACTGCTTCACCATTTCCGAGATCATCGAATACGAAGATTTGGGATTCTGTGAAAAGGGTGAAGGGGGCCTCTTTATCCAGGAGGGTAAGTCCGATTTCGGCGGGCAGGTCCCCATCAATACGGACGGCGGACTTCTCAGCTGCGGTCACCCTTTTGGAGGAACGGGAATCCGGCAGGCGATTGAGATTATGAAACAGCTTCAGAGGAGGGCGGTCAAGCAAGTGGAGGGGGCTGAAATTGGGCTCACCCATAACCTGAGTGGTTTCATCGCTGCCCACACTGTCCTCATCTATGGCCGTCAGCCATAAATAAGCAAATGGAGACATCCTGAACCATGTGAGGTTCAGGGCGAAATAGGAGGGAAGGAGATGTCAGGTCTGAAGATATTGGAAGGCAGATATATCGCAACCATGGACCTCTATCCTCAAGAGGCCAAGGAGTTCAATCGAATTTATCCATTCTATGAATTCTTGAAAGAGGGGAGGTTCACCACCACGCGATGCAAGGATTGTGGCCATCAGCTTTTTCCACCGAGGGTGGTTTGTGCAAATTGCCTCTCTGAAAATTTGGAATGGGTCGATTTACCCACCCGAGCGACGGTGAAGGTGGTCACCGAAGAGGAAGTCGGCGTTCCGCTTGGATTCGAAACCCCTTTGATCCATGCTCTCATCGACTTGGGGGGAAAACTGACTCTATTCACCCGAATCGTAAATTGTAAGGTGGGCCAACTGAAAGAGGGCGAAGAAGTAAAGCTCCATGTCTTCCCGGTAGACCCTGTTCCCATCCAGGTAGGGAGGAACACCATCCTGAACAACCGCGTGTTTTACGCCTTCGAACCGGTTAAGGAACAGTAAGCCCCGTTAGAAAAGGCGGGGCTTTAACCCCGTCCTCGATAATGGATGTACATTCTCTTTCGACATCCCCGCCATAAATGGCAGGGCTTTCTAACGGGGTAAACTGTCCTTCGCCGCGCCAAGAACCATGTGAGTTTCATGATGAGCCCGGCGCCCTATGGAGTTGAGGACGGGGTCCGCGATTGCTCCAAAAATCTTATTTGACAAATCCCCTCAAATAAATCATTATATTTAAAATTCTTACGGTCCTCTACTGCAAGGATACAATCTTATCACCAACGAAAGGAACTCCGATGAAATTTAAAGGGTTATTGCTATTTTTATTTATCAGTCTTATGCTCAGCATTCCATCTCCTTCGATCACCCAAACCAGAGACTCCGGCAAGGTTTATAAAGTGGCCATCCTTCCTTTTATGATTCACAGTCAGGAGAATCTCGATTATTTGCGAGAGGGTATCTATGACATCCTTTCGTCCCGTGTCACTGTGGAAGGCAGGATCGAGGTCGTCGAAAGATCCGCTGTTGAGCGAGCCCTCTACGAAGAGAGGCCAATGCGTATCGATGAAGCCGTGGCAGCAAAGATCGGGCAGAAAGTGGGAGCCGATTACATCGTCCTCGGAAGTATTACCAAGGTCGGTGACTATATCAGCCTGGATGCCCGGCTGATCAGCATCACCGAGGGGAAACCTCCCCTGGGGGTCTATACACAACATAAAGGCATCGATGATGTAATGGTGAAAATTGGGGATTTCGCACAAGACATCGGATATAAAATCCTGGGTCGCCGTGCCATGGCCGGCCGGCCTGCCGAACGCAAATTCCCTTCCATCGCCCAGCAGCAGAGAGGGGGGCAGGCAGGATTGGCGCTGAGGATCTGGACTATAAAAGAAGCCAGTCTTTCAACTTCGGAATCAAGGGCCTTGATATCGGCGATGTGGATGGAGATGGAGAGAACGAAGTGGTGGTCATGGATGACCATAACCTCTACGTTTTCAAGTACGATGGAGAAAAACTCAATCTTTTTCAGAAGATTGAGGCAGGGGATCAAAACAACTTCTTAACCCTTGATGTCGCCGATCTGAATCGAGACGGACACGCCGAGATCATCGTCACCTCCGTCATGGAAGACAACCTTCGGTCCTTCATCTTGGAATACGAAGAGGGAAAATTCAGAAAGATCACTGAGAAGGCGGGTTGGTATTTTCGGGTATTAGATCACCCTAAGGATGGGCCCGTTCTGATGGGCCAAGGGATGGGATCCGAGGGCGAATTTGTCGGTCCGATTTACCGATTCGTCTGGAAAAAGAAATCGTTTGAAAAGGGGCCTAAAATGCCGTTTCCAGGAGGGACGAAACTATTCGGGGTGACCGTGGCCGATATTCGCGGAATGGGGAAAAACGATCTCATCTTCCTTGACAAAAATAACCGATTGACGGTCGTCGCAGAGGACGGGAAGGCCGTGTGGACGAGCGGCGAGAGTTTCGGGGGAACCAACAACTTCTATGAAACAAAAAAGAAAAAGCCAGAGCCTTTCCGTCCCCAGGATGCGCCGCCCTGGAGGGTTTATATTCCTGGCAGGATTCTGGTTAAGGATCTCACTGGGGATGGAATCCCAGAAGTCATTGTCAACAAAAATGATCTCTCCGGAATTTTCGAAAGGACGAGGAGTTACTCCAAGGCAGAGATCTACGATCTGATCTGGGAAGAAGGAGGCTTAATAACGAACTGGAAGTCAAGAGAGATCAAAGGCTACATCGCTGATTATCAAATAAAAGCGGTTGGGAGAGAGGGGGGGGAGGAACTGGTGCTTGCCGTGGTGGTTCCAGAAGAAGGTTCTTCAGGAATCTCAGGATTCCTCTCCGACAAAAAATATAGGAGCAGCATCCTTTTCTTCAAGCTTTTTAAATAACGTGTCCGTGCCTGCACGCCGAAGTGCTTGCCCTCGTCGGAGCGGCTTCGCGCAGGTAGGTGTTTCGGCACGCAGGCGTGACCGTGTCGCGTGGCCCTCTTGTCCGCGGAACGAAAATTTGGCCTCATTTTCCCCATCGGAGAGCGAACTTATAATGGTCTATTATCCGGTTAAAAAAAATACTTGACAAGTTTTCTCAGGGGTGGTATAGAATTAAAAAAAATTAATTTTATTGTATTCTTTTTTCACAATCTTAGCAGAAGAAAGGAGGTGATGAAGGAGGGAATTTTGCAACGAAGGACTGTTGCAACCATTCAAGAAGGAGGTGAATCGGTTTTTTATTGGTCAGTGCGCGTGAACAGTGTTAGTGGAAATCGCTTTTTGATTACGCTTCACCAACACCAATCACCAACACAAAAAACTTGAGGAGGAAAAGAGATGAAAAAGTTTATTGTCCTAAGTTCAGTTCTGCTTCTAATCTTGGCCTTTGGCGCAGCCGTCTATGGTCAAGAGACAAAATTGGATTTCAGGGCATCGGGGTTCATCGATGCACAATCCCTTTTGTGGAGAGGTGTAACAGGCGGTAGCCCTGCGGCTGGGATAATCAACCCTTATTCGGCAACCTATGGGCCACAGGGAGATGCGTGGAACAGGACAGCCCACTACATGGAAAGCCGCGCCAGGCTCAAATTCGATGCCGTCATGGGAAAAGAGTTGAGCGGAACCATCTACTTTGAGGCAGACTCTGGTTCCAATGGTTCGACCGGCGCTGGTTGGGGTGATGCCAAACCTGGCGCCATCAACAATATTTCGGATAGAAACTCCTACGGTTACTGGTCGATGGACCGGGCCGCTCTTGAGATCAAGAACATCTATTTCGACGTGGCTCTGCCCTACATCGGAATCCCGTTACCTATGCAGGTCAGGGTTGGTGGGCAACCCATCTCCATCCGGCCCAACCTCTTTCTCTACAACGACGGCATGGGGATTAAGGGCGGCATCAAGATTGACCCTGTGAACATTGAGCCGTTCTGGTTCAAGGCAACCCAGGGCAAGCTTTGGGCTGACCAGGGTAATGATATCTATGGCGTCCATGCCAATGCCAATGTTTCAGGATTCACTCTGGGTGCCTACTGGCTCTATTACAACATGAACACCTATCCGTTCTTCGTGAGTACCACTGCCAATATCGCTGGTGTTCCTGTCACCAATGCAGGTTCTGCTGCAATAGCAGGAACTCTGTCAGCTGATTTCTGGTGGTTGGGATTTTACGCGGATGGGAAAGCAGGGCCTGTCAATGTCAACTTTGACTTCATCTATGACAATGGAAAGGTGAAGAGCCGAGTTTTTGATGACTTAAAGGTCGATTACAACGGCTGGGTGGTCTATGGTAAAGTTGACTTTCCATGGGAGAAGTTCAACCTCGGAGCCGTGGCATATTATGCTTCAGGAGCAGATGCAAACAAGACCTCCGCCAGTGGTCTCCCTGGAACCGCAGTTGCTAATCCAGGATCAGCCAACTTAACATCGAAGGTCAAATCCTTTGTCACTCCTCCTGGTTCAGAAGCAGCCCCGATCTTCGGCGAGTCAGTGGTCTTCTACAGCAGCTGGATCACCAGAGGTGATACCGGTATTGCCGACACTCTCAATTACCAACAAGTGAGCAGAGGCCCGGTCGGTGGAACCTGGATGGCCAAACTCTACGGCAGTTACAAAGCCACACCGTGGTTTAAAGTGACCCTCCAGGGTCTCTACATTGGTGACACCACCAAGCATGGAGACACCTTCGGTACTTCCAGAGACGGAGCTGACCTGGCGAATCATAAGAGCATTGGCTGGGAAGGCGATCTGATCACCGAACTCCAGATCTACAAAAACCTCAAATTCTCCGTTGGATTGGGAGCCCTCATTCCTGCGGGTGGATTCAAATTCTTCGAAACTGCTAGTGGGGATAACGTGAAACCTCATCTTCCTTGGCAGCTCTGCACAAACCTTGTCTACAACTTCTAACCGAAGTGTAGCAAAGGGCGACCTCCGGGTCGCCCTTTTTTTTGCCCTCATCTCTCAGGGCTTTGCCTCGCATTCTATCCAGCACTGAATAACCTCCAGGACCCATCACGAATCCTACGCGTGCAGGGCCTCGTCCTCTGCCCTCTCTCTCATAGAAAATGGGGAGGTCAAAAGAATGATTTGCCTTGACTTTTCCGAGGTAATATAGCAATATTCTTTTCGTTCATAGAAAGAACAAGTCCTTAATCCCTCTTTTATCCTTTGGTGAAGGGGGAGCGGCATTTGACATCCTGACAAGAACTGCTAATATAAATTACAACCCTATTGAAGAAGGAAATAGCAATGATTCAAAATGGAAAAAAACTCTTAAGCCTGCTCGTTATTTTGACGTCCCTTATTTTTTTGCTCACCTCGTGTAGCAACCTGCCATTGATTGGAAAGAAAAAGGAGGAGAAGCCTGATAAGCTTCCCCCAGGAAAGACCGTCACCATCGAAGGGATGGAACAGGTCAAAGGTGTGAATCCTCCAAAGTCAGAGAATCCCCCTTCTAAGAAGCCATCCGCCCAACCCATCATCCGAGAGAAAGAGACCGAGACCAAGGTGGCCTCTCTCCCAACCAGGCCCTTTTACAGCCCCTCCCTCCCCCTCTTGCAGTTGGGAGGATTTAAGAAAAAAATGGTCATTTTGGATTTTGAAAACAAGACGACCTATAAGGATGAGAAGATCGGAGAGGCAGTGGCGAAGAAACTATCCGATAAATTGGAGGCAACTCAGCGCGTGGTGACGGTTGACGAGACGGTCGTCTCGGAGATGTTAAAAAAGCAGGGTTTCACATCTCAAGATTTCACGGAATCCTCGGCGATGAGGCGCGCCCACCAATCCTTGGGAATCCAAGCATTCGCCCTGGGAACGGTCACAGATGTAAGCCTCCTCTCCTCGAAAGCGTCCGATAGTTCGGAAGAGGAAGTTGCTTTTGCCACAGCAAAGGTGGAGATCCGTCTCATCGATGCCTCCACTGGAAACTTGTTGAAATCCTTCATTGGAAGAAGTCCCATCTTTGGCACAAAAGAAACAGGGGAATACAGTCGGAGCAAAGCGGTCCTCAAAGCGATTGACATCGGTCTGGATGACATTTTAGAAGGGCTCCTTCGTCAACTCGATTTCCTCGATTGGACAACCACTATCGCCAAGGCCGAAGGCGATCAATTATATATCAATGCAGGCAAGCTATCCGGTCTTCGAACCGGGGATGTGTTGGAGATCTTTGAACCTGGGAAAGAGATCATCCACCCAACGACCAACTTATCTCTGGGATGGACCACAGGCCAGTTGAAGGGGGCAATAAAGATCACGGAACTCTTTGGGGTGGATGCTGCGGTAGGAAAGGTCGTTCAAGGCCAAGGGTTCAGTTCCAACGATGTGGTAAAGTCAACGGTAAAATAGAATCCTTTTCGGGTAGCTATCCTCCCGTTCAGTGTATCATGGAGACGCAACAGATGAGTGTCCGTAGCGTCGCCCCTGCCTTCGCCGAAGCGGCTACGCGCAGGCAGGCTTCATGGGCATAAGGTGGAGGGCACAAGGCCCCACACTACAAGATATTTATTGCGTTGGTATTAGATCACTTTCTTCTTCTTGAACTCCTCAATCTCACTTTCAGAATAACCCAGCGAGAGCAATATGGAGGCGACAGCTTCTCTCTGAAAAAACCAAATTCGTATCAACTTTTCACCATAACTTATTGAATCGACAACGAAAAACCTATTCTTTCAAAAATATTTCCCCCAAAAATCTGCGTATTCCCCGAGTTCTTCTTCAACTCTAAGAAGACGATTATACTTTGTTACCATTTCACCCCGAATTGGGGCACCAACCTTCATCAGTTTGGCCCCCACAGCCACGGCGAGGTCGGCTTGCCCTGAATCATCGGTTTCCCCAGAACGGACAGAGGATATAATCGTATAATTATTATTATGGGCGATTTCGGCTGCCTTAAGGGCTTCGGAAACAGTACCTGCTTGATTTACCTTGAACAAAACTGCGTTTCCAGCATGATGCTTTATCCCTCTGAGAATGCGTTCTCTGTTTGTTGCAAAAAGATCATCGCCTACGACCAGGCAGTTGAGCTTTTGGGTCAGCTCAGCAAACCCCTCAAAATCATCTTCATGGAGCCCATCCTCCAAGAAGATGATAGGGTAAGTTCTGGTAAGATCCTCATAGTAGGCGATCAGATCATCTTTGGTTAAATCTCCTTGCTTGAGCTTATAAGTGCCTTTCCGATCGTTATAAAAAAGCCCCGATGCCGCATCAATACCTAAACCAACCTTTCCTTCGTATCCAGCATCTCTAATAGCAGTTTGAATAATATCCAACGCTTCGATTGTTGATCTGAGTGGAGGAGCCAAAGCTGTAACTTGTGGAATAGGGCCGAACTTGTTTACAAGCATTTGATGTAAGGTATGAAAGACTTCCACACCAGCACGGATTGCCTCTCTCATTTCATTAAAACCAAAAGGAACAATTAAGTAGTCTTCAAAATCTAACTGATTTCCAGCGGTTCTGGATCCTGATAGCATGTTGGGACATAACACGGGAAGTCTGAAATCTTTAGCGCCGCCTAAGTATTTATACAGTGGAACTTTTAATGATAGAGCTGCTGCCTTTGCCACGGCCAATGATACCGCGGTAAGAGCATTCCCACCTAAGTTGGATTTATTTGGAGTACCATCCAGCTCTATCAGGGAATGATCTATGCCTTGCTGATCGGTGACATCCACCCCTATAATACGGGGAGCTATGTGCTCCCTAATATTTTGGACGGCCTTTTGGACGCCCTTCCCCATGAATCTTTGGCCACCATCCCGAATGTCTACGGCCTCGTGAGCAGAGGTAGAGGCTCCACTCGGAGAGGAAGCAAGACCACATAAATTGTTATTAGTTATTACTTCCACTTCAACCGCTGGAATTCCCCTACCGTTAATAATCTCGCGGGCTTGTATTGCTTCAATGGTGACTTTTTTCATTAGCCTATCTTCCTTTTCTCAACAACCACCACCCGAAGGTTCACAACATTGGTCCCCGTAGGCCCTGTTATAACCGCGTCCCCGAGAGCTCTGAGTGCTTTTGATGAATCGTGTTGCTTAATCACTTCAAATAGATCAATACCCAGGGTTTTAGCTCGCAGAACAGTTGTACCGTCTGCAATCCCCCCAGCAATTTGGGTCGGACCATCTGTTCCCTCAGAGTCGATGGATACCACAGCAATTCCTTCATATCCTCCAATGCTCCTAGCAAAGCCCAATACCAATTCCTGATTAGGCCCACCTTCTCCGGCAACACCTTGAATGGTTACAGTGGTTTCGCCTGCACTGGCCAAAATACAAGGGGGCTCAAACGGGCGACCATAGAGCTGCATCTCTTTGGCTATTCCTGCTAATACAGTCCCAACCTCCTTAGACTCCCCTTCGATTTTTGTGGAAAGAATAGCTGCGTTATAACCAAGTCTCTTCGCATGCTCTACGGCAGCCATACAAGCAGTACGGGGGTTCGCTGTATCGTACATGTATGCCTCTATGCCTTCAAAACTCTTTGGTGTTTCCAGATTCGGGTCTTTCAGCCCACGAATCAGGTGGTTCTGAACGGCTTCGGGTATTTGGTCCCAAATATCATAATTCTTAAGAACCTGTATTGCATCGGAAAAGGTAGAGGGATCTGGGAGAGATGGATCTGGCCAAGGGAGAAACTCTGGTGCTGTTTCCTGGGTTAAAGTAATTAAAGTGGCAGGATGAACCATCTTTCCCAAACCACCCCCTTTGACCAAAGAAAGATGTTTTCTGACGGCATTTAGTTCGCTAATGGGTGCACCTGTTTTAAGCAATAGTTGGTTCACTTTGATCTTATCTTCAAGAGTAATTCCTTCGACAGGTAGAACCATCAGAGCAGAACATCCTCCTGTCAGGCATGCAAAAACCAAATCCCCTTTCTGAGCCAAGGAAGTAATCTCCTTAATCTCGTAACCTCCTTGAAGGCTTCTCTGATCGGGCACTGGGTGGCCAGCCTCTCTTATGTGGATATATTTTAGCTTTTCCTTCCCAGCCTCTTTTACTAATACGATTCCTCTTGTGATCCTTTTGCCCAAGATCTTATCAAGAGCCAATGCGATGGGAAAACTTCCCTTACCAGCGCCGACGACATATATATGGCCTACCTTAGAAAGATCAAATTCTCGGTCTCCCACATAGAGCATGTTTCCTTTCAAACGAACCAGATCCTGGGTCCCCTTAAAAGTATCTGCTGCTGCGATGGCAGCATTTAAACATTCAAGACCTACCTTGCGCGCTTGATAACATCCATGTCCCAGCAACTGTTCGTGGTTTTGAATGTAATTTGAGACCATATTCCTTAACTCCTTTAAAGAAACGGCCTTTTCTGTTAGGAACTTGACAGGATGCCATGTCTTGAGTGGAAGTGACGTTCGACCATTTTTTCTAAAACCAATCTTTTAGCTTCTGGGAAGATATAGAGTTTTGATGATGTTCGCATGAATCTTATGTAAAGATCGATAAGCGAGACGATATGGTCGAAAAGATCCTCAGGCTTTCTTCCATTATGGTTTTGTCCCTACCGACTATTGCCTCAACATCCTGATACCGGTATCGAAGGCTTTGAGATTAATATCCAGCTTGTCCTCCGATAGAATTTTTGAGATCACCTCTTTAAAATCTTTCCGGTCTACGGGAAGTGAATCCACCCCACACACTGCGCCCACCATGATGATATTACTCAAAATGGGATTACCGAGTTTCACCGCTTCACCTGTTGCATCGACAAACCAAGCCTCCGATGATAATTCCTTCACCGACACCTTAATCTCTTCTAAGGAAGGATAATTAAATTCCCCCGCAATCACGCCCAATGGATAGATGGGACGAGTATTGGTCAATACCTTGACTTCTTTATTGCCATAGCTCATTAGAACTCTGAGCGCCTCAATCGGTTCAAGAGCTGCAATAATATCCGCTCTGCCCTTGGGTATCTGAGGACTCCATACGGATTTCGCTGAGACTCTAATGTGACTCATTACCGAACCCCCTCTTTGGGATGCACCAAAAGTCTCCCCTATCGTGACATAGTAACCCTTGCGAACCAACATATTCGATAATACCCGAGAAGCCATTACATTTCCCTGGCCACCAACGCCGGTAATAATGATATTGTAAGGATCTTTGGATAATTCTATCTTTCCCATGTCTTATGCTGCCTCCTCCCTCTTTATGGCCTCTGCTGGACAAATGAATGAACAAACGCCACAACCCACACAAATTACCTCGTCAAACATGGCCTTCTTCTTCTCTTTATTCCAAACAAGACCAGGACACTGAAATATTCGGGTACATAGACGATTACAACCACAATCTTCACCAAGACATTTTACTTCATCAACTCGCATCTCAAACCTTTTTTTGGTCTTCCTCTTTTCGGGACTTAACGCACATATCTGCTGCAGGATTAATACTTTTACCCCCTTTTCTTCCTCGATAAGGCGATTGAGCGTTTTCAGGGTATCCTCTAAATCAAAAGGATCCTTTATTTCTACATGTGCACCAATGGCCTCGCATATCTTAGCAATATCAACGCTGGGAACCTCCTGTCCCATGGCATCGACCATTAACCCAGGATGGGGTTGAAATCCTGTCATTGCTGTTCCACTATTATCAAGAACAACAAGTGTAAAATTCGAATTATGATGTACCGCATTGACCAGTGCCGGGATTACCGCATGAAAAAAAGTAGAATCCCCACAAACGGCTACTACCGGTTGATCCATACCAAATCGTTCAAGCTTTCCAAAACCGCTGGCAACCCCTGCGCCAGATCCCATGGCATGCAAAACTTTAATGGTGTTATAACCACATGGAAAGCGTCCCATGGCATAACATCCAATATCCCCACAAACAAAACCTTTGCGATTGTCCCTTTGAAGAGCATTATTGATACTCCAGTAGGATGCTCTGTGAGGGCACCCCGGGCAGAAGGTTCTATCTCTATTGGGCACCTCGGGAAAGGTAGGCATCTTGAATTTTTTTTCATACTCCGGGGGCATAGCAACATAATTGATTCCCAAAATCTTGCTTAGAGCGGATGCGACAATATCAGGGTTCAGTTCTCCCACCGTGGGTATGCTACCGTCATTTTTCCCATAAAAAGTCTTTATCCCAATTTTCTCTGCTTGTTCTGCAACCAAGATCTTGACATGCTCTTCCAGAAATGGCAGGACTTCCTCTATGATCATGATCTTATCTGTTGTAGATAGATATCTTTTGATTAATTTGGGTGGCAATGGCCAGGTAGTCCCTAACTTCAGCAAACCCACCCTATCTTCTATCCCCAAAAGGCTAATGGCCTCTCTGGCATAAAGATAACAGGCACTACTCGTAATGATGAGCAACTCTGGTTTCTCGGGTCCCCGATAGGTATTAAAAGGACTCTCTTCAAAGATTTCAATAACCCTCTTAATTTTCTCTTGCTGCAATTTATGTTTGTGGCCTACCGGTGTGCTGAGCACCGGACCTTCAATAGAATCAAGAGCAAGACCATCGTACTTGAATTTAGCGCGCCTTTGTAAGTCTGGAAGTCTGCCAAATTTGACATTTCCGCTGGCATGTGATACCCGCGTCACACTTCGCACTAAGACCACGTTTTTGATCTCTTCCGAAACCTCAAACGCCCATTTCGTTATATCTTTAGCCTCTTGAAAATCTCCGGGTTCAAGGAGAGGGATTTCGAGCATCCTAGCAAAATGGCGTGACTCGCCCTCGTTGACACTGGACAAAGCCCCTGGATCATCACAGGCAACGACAACCATACCTCCCCTCGTTCCTGACCCAGCAAGATGCAACAGGAAATCAGAGGCAACATTCACCCCATTTTGTTTCATAACACACATCGATCTAAGATTGGCAAACGAAGCCGCCGCAGCGACCTCCATCGCCACTTTTTCATTGACTGACCATTCCACATACAGGTTCCTCTCCTTTGCTACTTTAGAAAGCTCCTCAATAATTTCCGAAGAAGGCGTGCCTGGATATCCCGTGACAACACTTACCCCTGCTTCGAGCGCGCCGCGGGCAATGGCATCATTCCCCATAACTAAATGTTGAACTCCCTCATGTTGATCTGCCAATTTTGACATCTTAACCTCCGCAATTTTCCCTTTTTATCCTCTCGATCAGTTGTTTCCGCAAATTCCATGTTAACCTATTGTCCATATGGGTGATCCAGCGATATGTATTTTATGATGACACCGCACGCAACACCGGATCGTTACAGTCGAGATAGATAAGATTCTTGGCATCGCGACTCTTATCCGTTAGATTCTTAACAGCGATTCTCTTCTTACTCATTGAAGCCTCTTTCAATTTTTTAAGATTATCTTTAGGTATCTCCTTGAATTCCAGAAGATTTTTGGATTTGGCAAGCTCTATGAGCTGTCTTCCTAAATCTGTACGAACAATGACCTGATTCCAATTCCTTGCCACTTCCCAACCTTCTGGGAGCCGCGCAGAGCCTACAGAAATATCACTGAATTCAGCCGTCATATCGAAACAGGTGCGACATGCTTCCCTTACGCAAAGATTAACCTCATCGAGTGAAATTTCTATTGTACCATTTTTCGTATACACTTCTAACGTATGGTATTTACTGGGGGGAATATCCATCCCGACGATATTATCCAAATCAGCCTTTCTCCGAAGTAACTCCGAGATTTCACGCCACGAAAGAGCCCACCCACAGAATAAACCGATGACAAGCTTCAGTTTCTCAATATTTCGATCATTCAGTGCGGCCGACTTAAGGCGCATCTTGGCAAAGGCAAGGGCTTGACATGGTGTCGCCACGACTCCTATTTTTTGGGATTTGCTTTTTGCAATCCTATTGAATTCAGCAACTATCGGGGAAACAATAAACTTACTTTTCCCCCCCTTCTTCACGTCAGATAAATCGCTAACAGAAATACTTTGAGGCAATAAATTCTTCTGTCCCTCAGCAACGATAGCTGTATCGATAATACCCTCTTTAAGAGCTATTTTGATTAGAGTCGTAACGGTGCCCCCATGTTGCACATTTTTGCGCACTTTTTTGTCAACTGCTCTGGTGATATAAAACCCTTTAACAGCGCCTATCTCTGGTGTTAATTCGGCTTCATTAAACAAACTCTTCCGCAGGGCCTCAAGATCCGTAGGGGTCCTTGGGCAAAAAGCATAACATCTGCCAGTCTTGATATCGCATGGATGCAGAATGGCTGTTTTATCTTTGTAGGAGACTTGATATGGACAAAGACCAACGCAAGCTCCGCAACCCGTACAAAGATCTGTTTCCAATACCCTCTCCCTTAGTTCCTTTTGCCCCATGTTTTGGCTTTCTCCTTGCATTCTCGCTTTTGCCTCCTTTTACGAATTATTGAAAAATGAAGATAGCTATTTACTCAATAATGACTCGAAATGCAACTATGTGCCCATAAATGATCTAGTCTTAATAGATATCAAAGAGCAACTCCAATCTCCCAATACTCAAATGTGAAATAAGTAAGATCCTTTTTCAATTGAAAATAACTTCTCAAAAACTATTCCCTATAATAAACCAGGAAATCCATAAGAGCCTGTTTTTCCCCTCAATGAATTGACTCATGGTAACTTATTGACATAATTCTGATCGTACCGGAAACTCACATGAGATATTCATAAAGAGGCAGATCGAGTGGCTTTGGCAGCGACACAGTACTCACATTCCCAGATAAGCCTTCTTCACTCGTTCATCTCGCCGCAGATCTTCCGTCTTGCCTTCAAGAACAATCCTTCCCGTCTCCAATACATATCCTTTGTCTGAAAGTCTAAGGGCAAGACGGGCATTCTGTTCCACTAAAATGATGGTGATTCCTCTTCCACTTATTTCTTTGATAATACTGCCAATCTCTTCTACCATGATAGGTGATAAGCCGAGAGATGGTTCGTCCAGTAAAAGTAGCTTGGGCCTTGACATTAAGCCGCGTCCCATAGCAACCATTTGCTGTTCACCTCCACTCAGGCTTCCACCCCTCTGGTTCCGCCTTTCCTTCAATATAGGAAAGTGCTTAAAAATTGTTTCTAAGTCCTCGCTGACCTCCCTTTTATCGCTACGCAAATAGGCACCTATCATCAGGTTTTCAACCACTGTCATTTCTGGAAAAAGCCTCTTGCCTTCAGGAACATGAGCTATCCCTAATTTGACAATCTCTTGAGTTTGCCTACCATCTATCCTCTCATCCTCAAACCATATCGTCCCTGAGGTCGGGATTTTTAATCCCGATATTGTTCTAAGTATAGTGCTCTTCCCTGCTCCATTTGAACCAATAAGTGCAACGATCATCCCATCTGATACCTCAAGAGAAACATCCTTTACCGCGGTAACTCGCTCATAATTTACTGTCACAACTTTCAGACTAAGCAGCCTGTTCGGATCCGAGGTATGCTCTGATAACTTCTTCATTTAGGCTTATCTCCTTAGGTGAACCCTCAGCAATTTTCCCCCCGAAGTTTAACACAGCAATACGATCACACAGTTCCATGACTGTCCGCATGCTATGTTCCACCAACAATATAGTTACACCCCCATCCCGGATTCTTCTAATCAGTTTTATCGCATTATTGATCTCTTCCTGATTCATTCCTGACACTGGTTCGTCGAGCAACAACATTTCAGGGTTAGTAGCGATGGCCATGCCGATGCCCAGCATTCGTTGATGCCCGTGTGGTAGGTTCCTTGCCATCTCCCCCCCCAACTCACTAATTCCCATGAACTCCATTATTGACTTTATCTTTTCCTGTATTTCGTTTTCCTTCCTTCTCGTGTTTGGAGAACTAATTACCGAGCCCCAAAAAGAAGATTTTGCCTGAAGATGAAAAGCTATATATAGGTTGTCAGCGACAGTCATATCGCCGAATAGAGTCGTTAATTGAAATGTCCGGGTTATTCCTCTCTCCACCAACTCGTTCGGCTTGAGACTTGTTACGTCCTTCCCTTTATATACCACCTTTCCTCTGGTAGGTTGTAGGAAACCAGTTACGAGGTTGAACACCGTGGTTTTTCCCGCTCCATTAGGCCCTATTAATCCCGTAATCTCCCCACGAAGAAGCTCAAGGTCAAGATTGTTCACCGCTGTCAGACCACCAAAATCCTTTGTTAGACTCTTCAGTTCAAGGAAAGCCATTTTATTTTATCTCCTTAACTAATTCTGTCTTCTTCAGCCTAAAGCTTGTCAGCCACAAATTGATGCGCTGGACTATCCCTAATATGCCATTAGGCATAAAAACCATCACCAATACTAAGGCAATACCATAGGCCATTGGCTCAATGGATCCGTAACCTCTTATAAACTCGTCTACAAGGACCAGAAGGACAGTACCAATGATTGGACCGACAATACTATGCTCGCCTCCTACCAACACATAGATAACACAATATATCGATACCTTAGTGGTAAAATCGCCGGGGGTTATAACCTTGTGCATATGAGCATAAGCGCCTCCGGCTATCGCGGCAAAGAAGCAGGCTATAATCCAAGCAAGCATCTTGTATTTAAATATGTTTACTCCCAGCGACTCGGCCAGATTGTCTCGTTGGCGAATGGCTTTGAAAACCTTGCCATACCTGGTTTTGTCTAATCGGGCGGCAAAAATGACTGTTATAAACGCCAATATTAAGCCCAGGTAGTAAAAAGAACCCATGGAGTCAAAATCTATCCTTGGAATTCCAGGAATAGCAATGGGCTTTGGGACAGGTATGTTGAGCAATCCCGTTGTTCCACCAAATACATCTATCCACCAATTGGCAATTATCAGCAATATTACATTACCAAATGCAAATGTGACCAAGAAGAAATAAACTCCCTTTAGCCTCAATGTGGGCAGACCAATCAGAAGGGCAATCATGATTGCTATAACTCCAGCCAAGGGTAAAGAGAGCCAGAATGATAAACCCAATTTCATTACCAGTAGGGCAGAACTGTAAGCCCCGATTGCCATAAAGGCAGCGTGGGCAAAGCTTACCTGTCCTGTGGACATAGTCGCCCGAAGGGCGACAGCCATGATGATAAAGACAAATATCCTGTAAGCAGTGTATAGGTAATATGGGTTACTGGTAAAAATAGGGACCAAAAAGAGCAGGATAATCAAAATCACACAAGCAATTGAATTACGGGATATCTTATTATCCTTATCCATGACCGAGTAGCCCCCTTGGTCTTAATAGTAGCATGATAATAACTAAACCAAAGCTAATCACTGTGGCCGTGGGAATGCTAAAAAAGAAAGATCCGAAGCTTTCTATAAAGCCAAGAATGATCCCTGCAAGGAGAGAGCCGGGTATGCTTCCCATTCCACCTACGATGATGATGATGAAGGACTTCATTAGCCAAGGCTCACCGACACCGGAATTTACAACGCTGGTTGGTGCAATGAGTGTCCCGGCTCCCCCTGCCAACGCGCAACTCAACCCAAGGCCTACAGCACAAATCCTTCTCATGTTTATTCCTTGTAACATCGCTGCTTCCCTGTCCTGGGAAATGGCGCGCATGGCTTGCCCTGTCTTTGTGGCTTTAATGAAATACCATAAGAGGGCAATCATAATGACTGCAATAATAGCTACGATTAGCCTATCTAAAGCCATGGATGCTCCTAACCCAGATACGATGCCTGGGAAAGGGGTAGGAACTTTCTTGTCCGTAGTCCCCAAAACCATCAAGCCAAGCGTCTGTAAAATCAGCCCAATTCCCAAAGTAAGGATAAGACCAGGTAAATGCTTACCGATGAACGGATGTAGCAAGGTAGTTTCAATAAGCATCCCGAAAAGGCCCACCACAATCATAGTAATAAGTAGGGTTAAAAAATATGTTGGCAACGGTGGCAGATGAAGCCAACCGATGCCGCATACAGCGAACAAAAAATAGATGAGTATTCCGCCCAGCATGAACATCTCACCGTGAGCAAAGTTAATGGAGTCCAAGATGGAAAGGACTAAGGTTAGCCCCAGCGCAACTAATCCATAAACAGTCCCGATCAACAATCCATTAATGAAAATTTGTAAGAATAATCCGGAATCCATACTTTCAGCCTTTCTTCTCTCCTGAAAAGATTCAAAAAAGTTGTGCTTGCTGAAGCCGGAAAGGCTTCAGCAAGCCATCAGCTCACTCCCAATAGAACCTATTAAACCAGACGCATAACAAGTAAAATTGATAATGCACTGCTGCCTTCAAGGAGATTCGTTGGGAATCTGTGCTATATCAACAGACTTGCCATTCTGTATCTGGCTAACAATCGCTGGATAAGCAAAAACTCGCTTTACCCCATAACTTTTTTCACCCCCTATGTGGGTGGGGCCAAAAACGCTATCCCATTTCATACCGACCAAAGCATCTCTGACCGCTGTGGAATCAATACTATTTGCCTTGTTCATAGCTTCCATCATCGTGTAAACACCACAATAACCGCAAGCAGCCTGGTAGGTCATCGGCTCTCGGTATTTTGTCAAGAATTTCGCGGCAACTTTTTTTAACTCGGGTGTAGCATATCGGCCGGAAGTGTCCCAGTCCAGTCCCATCAAATACCCCTCGGAAGCCTCCTTCCCTGCTGCTTTTGCTATATCATTACCATGTTCTCCTGTTATATCATATTTAATTCCCCTCCAACCAACCTCGTATAGGGATTTCAATATCAAAGCTGCAGCAGAAGCACCAGGACATCCGAGACCAACGATGTCAGGCCGCATGGCTCTTATCTTTGTTGCAACAGATAAAAAGTCTGCAGTCTCCATTTCGTAATACTCTTCTCCCAATACCTCCCAGCCGAAGCCTTTGCTCACTTTCTTGTCTGTATCGACCACTCCTCGTCCATGTGCAGCGTTGGGAGCAACGAAAGCGATCGTTTTCGCTTTAGGGTATAATTCCTTCAGTTTAGTCAATAGAGGGGTAGAGTTCTCGTAGCCAAAAAGCATAATTCTAAATGAGTACAGTTTTTGGGGTGATACGGCTTGAGGTGTTACAACCGTATGAAATATTAAAACTTTGGCTGGCTCAGTAATCTCCTGCAGGCCAAGAACTGCCCCTGAACTGTTACACATAGCAATAAATTTCCCTTTTTTTTGATATAAAAATTTCTCAGCTGCGGCTCTTCCACCATCCACCGTATACTTATTGTCAGCCGTGAAGAGATCAAACTTATAAGTTTTCCCACCAACGCTGAAACCACCGCCGCCATTGATTTCTTCTACGGCCATTTCTACCCCGTGTACACCAGTAAGCCCATACGCCGCTGATGCCCCGGACAAGCCGAGTATAGTGGCTATAGGGATCATCTCTGCTTCGGCTGCCACCGCTTTTGCTACGCCGTTCAGAGTAGCTAAAGAAATTCCCATGACTAAGAGTATTAAGAATGCGCAAAGATTCTTTTTCATTTTTCTCCTCCTTGTTGAATTAATTGTATAACATCCACACTCGCCTTGAAGAAATTAAGTAGGAATTATATCACCTCCCTTCCTTCTTTTATTTTCCAAGAATTCCTGTGGATATAAACGAACATGCTTTCCGTGCAATAATATTGGTTGTATTGCACATGTCAATTCTAAACTAAAGATGGTTTTTCACCTTACACTGTTTAATAAATTTCTTACCTCCTCCGCTTGCTGTTCGTTAATCAGGCCCTGCCTTAGAACGAACGGAATGCTCTGAAGAGCAAGTTCTCGATATAGAGAGACGATACCGGGAGCGAATTTTCTTAAACCATCGACGTGTTTTCTAATCGTTCCAAGATCACAGCGCGCAACCGGTCCAACAAAATGTTTACCTATGCCAATAGCCTCGATCTGGTTAGTGGTCGCCTGTAGCATGGGAAACAATGCCTGTATTGCTTTATCCTTGGGGATGTTTATAGCTTTCATTAGCTCGGTCCCTATCATCAGCAGAAGTATTACGTACATCGATGCAAGCTCATCGGCGACATGAAAAACTGGCCTCTCATTTGGTCCTACCTCCACACACTGACCTCTGAGAGTTGCCGCAATATCCTTGAGCGTGCTAAGCAAAGGCTCCTCAGCTTCTATGTCGAATGTTTTCTCCAATAGGTTCTTAACCGCTAGTTCTGCGGTGGCAAATATAAACCCAGGGTGAAAAACACCAACATGGGCACCTTGTTTTTTTGCCGATTCTAAGAGCTCACTCGAATTTGCGCCACTAACGTGGAGAACGCTCTGCCCTCTCCGCCACTTTATCTGAGAACAAACAGGAGCGATACGGTCATCGATAACGGTTATGAAAACAACGTCTGCCATATCGGCAACCTCCTGACCGCTCCGAGCGATGTGGCAGCCTTTGACTGTTTGTACAAAAGCGTTTGCGGCCTCTGAAATGACATCGTATACGGCCACTACCTCATACCCTCCTTTGCCATTCACGGATGCAGCTAAACCAGTTCCTACTTTTCCAGCACCAATGAATCCTAATTTGATCATGTGTTTTCCTCCCTATTCCAAATGACTCTTTTTCACTTTCCTCAATTTCTGATCTTACACGGGGTCGAAGGTCACCGTGTTCATTAATTCTGTAATATCATTGACCTTTTCTAAGTTAAAGACAATATCGCACACCCTGTCAAAATTCTTGCCCGATAAAAACCCCGCATAATCCACGCAGTCTTTGAATATCGCTTTAACCTGATTCTCAGCCATATAA
This sequence comes from uncultured delta proteobacterium, assembly GCA_963826305.1. Classification (GTDB taxonomy): domain Bacteria; phylum Desulfobacterota; class BSN033; order BSN033; family UBA1163; genus CAWGWZ01. Next base: position 144,798 of record CAWGWZ010000027.1, read on the forward strand.
TTCGGTGGATCCCCTTTAGCTACCTTACAAATAATCTCATGCTGCTTGCCATTTTTGAGCTTCACAATGACCTTATCATTTCCTGACATAAAGGTCACATCCTTCTCTCGACTCGGATCCGGAATAGTCTTGATCTTCTTTCGGGTCTCCGTGATCTTCGGATCATGGGCTTTCTCAACCGTAAATAAATCAAGAAAAACCTTCTCACCAAGAAGAACTGCCGCTAAGATATGCTCAATACTAAACCGAGCTTCTTCCCCATTCGCAGGATCCGGATAATGAATCAAACGGCGGAAGTAAGGAGCTGTATAAATTTCAATCACGTCGATATCGTCAATAGTTAACTTATACTTCGCCTGTAAGTCTCTTACGCCGTCCGTGATGCGCTGCGTAAAATAACAACACGGATACTGTTTGATCCCAACCGCCATGATCCGATAGGGGTTACCCAAGGACTCCACAAAACCTTTATAATCATACTGCCCCTTCGAATACGTATCAATAAACCCCCGCGACCCCTCAAGTATCTCCGGATCACCTGTAAATCCCTCCTTCGCCCACAAAGCTGTCGTCACCCCATTCTTCGCTGCCAACCCACACTCCACCAAATGACACATATACCCCGTCTGCCGCATCAACCCACACGCATTCGTAGCCGCCGTGCTCATCGCATTCCTGATCTGATCAGGACTCAACTGCAACAGCTTCGCCACCCCCACAGCCGAACCCACCACCCCTGTCGTAGGTGAAGTATGATGCCCTACCACAAATATCCCAGGAGCATGTAAAGCCAACTTCGCCTGAATCTCATACCCCACAGCAAAAGCCTCAATAATCTCCCTCCCGTTCGACCTCAATGCCTCCCCAACTGCCAACACAGAAGGAATTACATTATACGTCATACACCCTTCCGGAAAGCTGTCATCCTCAAGCTCACTCGCATAACCCGTATTCCCATTGATCAGTGCCGCACTCTCCATGTTGGTCTGAAACCGACACCCAACGGCACCCGACTCCTTAATGCATCCCTGCTTCTTCACATAATTGGCAACGATCTTACCTGCCGGGGTAACAGAATCCCGCTATCATCCCCGCTATGCCTTTCAATATCAATTTCTTGGCATACGTAACCGTTTCCTCAGGCATCTCGCTAAACTTAGCCCTCGATATAAAATTCACTATCCCTTCTGTAATCGTTCCCATAATCCCTTCCTCCTGTTCACTATTTTTGAATTTGTATCAAGTAAAAAAACAGCCTTTCTGGCCGCATTGAAACACACGTCCTAAAAAGAAACTCCCCTCTGCGGCAAACTTTGCGTCTTCCATCTAACTCTTTCCCATGGATTTCAAGATCGGCCCTCTCACAAATACCCCCAACTATCACACCCCGCTCTCCGGGGAAGCGCCAATTCGGCTCAACATCCCAAAAATATCTTCAGCCTCGAAAAGGCACTCCGGTTAATAGTGATTCACCTCCTTCCAATCTTATCCTTAAACGATAGAATATCGAGGAGTGATGACCTTTGGCGCAAGAGAACATCACTTTTGCCGGTTGCATAGTCCTTTAACAAAGGACTGGAAAAAAATTCGACTTTATGATAATAATTACGCATAGCAAAAATATATTTTGCATTTTTCTGGACTATCCATACACCATCAAATCTCCCTTGTCAAGTAAAAATTAGACTCTTTCGGGGAACAATCCATAGGAAGCAGTATTCTATCTGATTTCAACTAAAAGGCGATTGACTCTTGAAGGGAAACCATGCTAGGAATTATACATTCAGATAGGTCTCGTGTGCTGGTACAAGCACCGCAGGCTGTTTAAACTTTAGGGGAAATGACATCAGGGAACGAGTAACACTTATTGAAAGGTCCCTCCGGGGACGCGCGAAGATGCTTCAAAATACAAGGAGATCGCTATGGAAAAAGTAAAAATGAACATACCCTTCAGTGATTCAATGTTAGAGACAAAGTGGTTTCGGGAGAAACAAAGCCAGAGAGTAATACAGGCTTTGAAGAAAAAAGGCTTCGACGCTGAATATTTTCCTACGAGCGAGGGGGCAGTAGAGAAGACTATGGAGATCGCGGCCTCAGCCCAAACCGTTGGGATGGGCGGCTCGATCACTCTCAGACAATTGAATATTTTAGAACTTCTTAAAGAACAAGGTAAGACTGTTTATGACCACTGGAGTGGCCTCGCTCATGGGAACGAAGAGGACATGCGCATTCGAAGAGCGCAGCTGACGTGCGATCTTTTTCTGGCGAGCACCAATGCAATCACTCTCAAAGGAGAGCTTGTAAACATAGATGGCACTGGCAACAGAACTGATGCCATGTCCTTTGGCCCCAAGAAGGTGGTGATTCTAGCTGGGATCAATAAGATCGTGAGAGATATTGACGAAGGTATCCGAAGAGTACATGAGGTTGCCGCTCCGCTAAACTGTCGGAGAGGAGGCTACAAGACCCCTTGCTATGAAACTGGCATTTGCGCCAGCTCCAAATCTGGTCTTCATATATGTTGTATTACCGTGATCTTTAATCGAAAACCCATGCTTACCGACATATCTGTCTTCCTCATAGGGCAAGTCTTGGGCTTCTAAAAACATTTAACCAAAATGGATTCGAGATAGACCCATAGATTGCAGGAGGGGGTCAAGGAAACGGTTTATTTGAAAGTGGTTCATAGCGAAGCGTTCAGCTCTCCGATTTGACAGTGTAAGCTCCTATTTGAGTTGTTGGAAACAGAGTTATTACTTCTCGAGATTATGTTAGAGATGAGCAGAGTGAACATGATTTTAAGTGATTTATTAAGACGTAACGTAAAGAGGTACCCCAATAAATCTGTAGATACCCACGAACAAGCCTGTGGAACTTTTTAAACACAAGCTTTGCCTAATTCCCTACGGCCATTCTCTCATTCACCCGTGGCCAAGGCCGTGGAACTCTTCGTGTTATTTAGAATGAAATTATCACCTACCCAGTTCACAATGTGTCGTGCATTTACTTAAAGAGGGAGCGCCTTATTTCCTTTGCAGTAATGGACTCAAGTAAAACAGGCATCCCTTCCTTTGTTTTATAGATACCTCGTCCTATAGCGGGGATAATGATTAAGGTAAGAAAAGAAATAGCCTACCAAATTTCAGGCCAAGCCGTCAACATATCGTCCAGCCTCCATCTACGAAAAAGGTCTGGCCTGTGATATAACTTCCTACGTCTGATGCTAGGAACAAAACCGCACCGGCTACCTCTTCTGGAAGGCCTAATCTGCCAAGAGGAACCCTTCCCTGGACCATGGAAACGAATGCAGGATCATGCTCAATGAGGTTTGCAAGAAGAGGAGTTTTTGTGAAGCCAGGGGCCACTGCGTTCACATTCACACCGTATTGAGCCCATTCCATTGCGAGGACCTTTGTCAATTGCGAAACGCCGCCTTTACTTGCACAGTAGGCGACTCGCTTCTCCACGCCGATTTTTTCCGCTCCAGATGAAATATTTATTATTCTCCCTCGTTTCTGTTCAACCATAACTCGACCAACGGCTTGACACGAGAGAAAAGTTCCCTTAAGGTTAATATTGATCATCTGATCCCACTCCGACTCCTCGAGGTCAAGCGCGTACTTCCGAATGATGATACCTGCACTGTTCACAAGGATGTCAATCCGGCCAAACTGGTCCAATACCCCCTGGACCATCTCCTTGACGCTCTTCTGCTGGGAAACATCTGTGGGAATGTAAACCGCCTCTCCTCCCATCTCCTTGATCGTCCTGGCTGCCTTCTCTCCTTCCTCTTTCCTACGGTTTGAAACGACGACTCGAGCCCCTTTCCGGGCCAAAGCCTTGGCGATCTCATAGCCAATTCCTGAGCTTCCGCCAGTCACAATAGCGATTTTCCCACTCAAGTCAAAATCCAAATGTGACATGTCCATACCTCCCCGAAATGAAATTCGTTTTCTTTTTTGACTACAAGTTGTTCAACTCTCAGAAATCCCACGACAGACCATCAACAGGACCACAAATTTCATGACCTGTTATCCTATTCATCGTCGCACTTACATTATTTCATTTTCCATCAACCTCGAATCTTTACAACATAAATCCCCTTATTGGTTCATTTTCGACTTTTTTCTCCAATCTAACGTACTTATGGAGAATTAAAAAAAGCGAGATTCTGAAAAACGTCGCTGCCCTGCTAACCGAAATTCCGACACGCTCTACTCTCCTTTCTCCCGATCTTACTATTCCCAGAGTTCAACAAAATTGTCATATTCATCGAATTCCATCTTTAATATGCTTCCAACAATACTCATGTTTTCCTTCCCTTTCACCTCGCTCAAAAGACCCTGGGAAATGAACATCTCACTCAACCTCGATGTATTCTTTATCCAGACAATCCTCACATTATCTGAATCTACAGGACCAGCCGTTGCCATAGCAAAATCCAAGGCTTCTTTGTCGTTCTCACACACGATGGGCAACCTCCCCTTTTCCGGAGTTACGGCGGTGATGCAGTTTATATAGGTGGATTTATAATCAATCTTCTCGGCTACCCTCTTCGTCACAAAATCGGCCAAACCGACTCCAATGGCGTTGCCATGAGTTTTTTTAGATAAGTCTCTCAGGATAATCCTTGTGATCTTAGGGTAACCTACTTCTGGCTCATAGATGTTCATTATTCGTCCGATGACTTTAGTGTCCATCCCGGTTCCGCTGATTTCTTTCCCACATTCATCCACGATCAAAATATCCATCTCGCCGAAAGGGATCTTCGGTGTTTTAGTCGTTGCCACCTCAAGCAGTTTTTTCTCCGCCTCAAAAACATCTTTTGTGTCAATAGCGGCAATTTGAGCCGTCTGTCCGTATCCATTTTCCACGATTCCTATGCCTAACGAAATAGGTGTTTTTTCCAACACGCACCGGCCGATTTCATCAAAAGTCCGACTGTATCCATATTTCACTGCGAACTGGTGAGCAATACTAGCCCCCTGATGCTTACCCAGTCCGATAACCATCATCTTTGTCAGTCCGCTTTCGATTTCACCATGAAACTCCGTATGCGGCTTGATTCGGTTGACAACTATAATGTGGTCAGCCTCGTAGGCTTTCTTGTCTACAAATACTGGAATCCCGCTTTGTGTCTCTCCTATCCTCACAACATCCATCGAGGAGACGATAGGCGCACCAATGCTGCCCTCCGTAATGCCATAGTCCTTTAAGATTTCTATCTGACCGGCTGCTGTGGCTCCACCATGAGAACCCATAGCTGGGACTATAAATGGCTCCGCTTCACATGCTTTAACTTCACGTACAATAGAAGCTGTAACCGTAACAATATCCCCGATGCCTCTGCTTCCCACGGTGATTGCTACCTGTGATCCCGGCCTTATCTTCGAGGAAATTTGTAGTTTTCCCATTTCAGATCTGATCACGGAATCAATATCTTCAACTCGGACTTCATCTAATTTTTGCTTGATTTTAATCACTTTAGGATACGACGTATCTTGTCTTCGCATACAATTACCAAATGACATCAATTCCTTTCCTATATCACTGGACCGACCACATAAATATCCATGGCCATTGTGTACCCTGATATTTCTGCTTTGGTCAGCTTTCCGGAAGCCACTTCTAATATCTCTCGAAATATCCGTCTCCCTGCACTCGGCAAATTTTCTGCACCTTCCATAATGGAACTCACATTTATATCCATATGATCCCGCATTTTGTCCCATGTTAGTCTATTGCCGGTAATCTTAATGACCGGGACAAAAGGGAATCCTTGTGGCGCACCACGGCCAGTAGTGAAAGCGATTACATTACACCCTGCAGATGCTAAACCTGTTAAAATCTCCGGTTCTCTTCCGGGAGAATCCATCACAACAAGGCCCTTCACTTGCGGAGCAACACCATATTCATAAACCGCCTGGATAAGTGCACTCCCTGCCTTGGCAATGGCACCCAGAGATTTTTCCTCAATCGTCGTCAGTCCCCCTTTGATGTTTCCCCCGGTCGGTTGCCCCCCTCTTATATCAGTGCCAACCGATTTTGCCCTGTCCTCCATCTTTTTAACAATATCAAATAATCTCTGCCGAATCTGCGCATCCTTCGCATGTTGCGCTAACAGATGTTCCGCACCAATAAACTCTGTCACCTCTCCAAGTATACAAGTCCCTCCAGCTTCCACGATTAAATCTGAGGCAATACCCAATGCCGGATTGGGCGCCAATCCCGAGGTTGTATCGGAACTACCGCATTTCAATCCCAACATGAGATCACAAATTTGGCAAGAAACCTTCTCTATTTTCGACGCCTCCTGCACCATCTTCTGGCCCAGTAATACTCCCTCGGCAATTGATCTCGCTGCACCTCCTATGTCCTGAATCACGATCTTCTCTACCGGTTTGCCTGTGTCAGATATGGCCTTGGCTACATCCTCAACCGCTGTGCTTTCACAACCTAAACTCACCAGGAGAACACTATCAAGATTGGGATTTCTGCCCAGACCAATCAGTGTATCATTTACGCGCTTGATGTCCACAGGCGTCTGACAGCAGCCTTGTTGATGCATGAAGGAGGCTGTTCCCTGAACCTGCCGCGCAATACTGCGAGCAACCTCATTAGCGCAAACAACAGTGGATAAAATACCCACATAATTCCGGGTACCTACACTGCCATTGCTTCTTCTGTATCCTTTAAATTCCATGCTACGTCCTCTGCGATTCCAAATCACCCCGTCCCCTGAGACTTTCAATATTTTGGGTATGGGCGTGTGTTCCTGAACCGATATTTTGTGTCGCTCGCCCGATGATTTCTCCGTATTTAATAATGTTTTCACCTTTGGAGATGTCTTTTACTGCCAATTTGTGTCCATAAGGAATATGCTCTTGAATCTGAATCACTTTAATCTTATCACCTAAACCGATGATGCCCTTTTCTTTTGGCTGTATATCTCGCAAAGCGGTGGCGACGTTGTCATGTTCCTTAATCATGATCGCATCCATTTTCATTTTAGCCCCATTAGGCTTCTTTTTAAAGGGCCTAAACCTCGTCCTTAACTTTCTTATCCACCCGTATAATTTCTCCTGTCTTCATGGATACTTTAATGTTATATTATCGACGTGTCCGCGAAAAAAGCTCCTGTCACCGGCGATGTATTTGATATGTGGGATACTGTCGCCCAGTGACCCTTCATGTTCTGAGGAATATCTTACAAACCAATTATATTGCTACCGTTCGCGCAATACCATATCGACTCGATTAGCTTTCACTCCGGCCATTCCCAAACCCTCGCCGAATGCCGGTGACGAAGGGCTTCTAAAATCGTCTCCACCTCCTTCTTCTTCAGGATCACCCAAGAATGTGCCTTATGCATGTCTTCCAATTCCTTTTTGAGGAAGGCATCGTAGCCAGGGAGGTCGGTCCTTAGCCGGGGTGTGGGATCACCTTCAATGATCACACCCGGATCAAAGGTCCAAGCCAAATCTACTGGACCTTCAACAGGTTTTAAGGCGAAAAAAACCACTTTGTTGAAGTAGCCTGCCATGGGGCCTGATGTTTGCACCTTTTTCAGGGCACCATGAGCTGTATACACGGTGGGATAGGACCAATCAACTTGCCATCCCCTCTTACAGAGATCTTTCCGCCCAAACTTCTCGAATGCTTGTGGAGGTAAGCTTGTTCGGATGTTGATATGAACATGCGTAGTAAGTTCCCTATTTTTTGTCAGTTCCAATCCCCTTTCCCAGCGTTCGGACGCGAAGTACCCTCTCAGTGCCTTTTCCTCCTCACATCCCACCGAACGGAAGCTAAACTCACTATACCACTCTTCCATGAAATGGCGCCCCCAAAGAAGTAGATTGCAATTGCTTTCGCGTCCTAATCCAGGTGCCAGAGCCACATCTGGATTCCATTTGCAGAAGAGGTCCCAATTGGGCTTGCTCTTCTGCCCAATTCCGTGCAGTACATACTCGTCTCGATCCATTACCATGTGGTTCATGCTGCGAATCAGAGGCTAACCCCACATCTCAAAATAGGACGTCAAGACTTCGTCGAGTGAATCAATGGAAAGACAACCATCAAGATGAGCATGAATGTGTGCATTTTTCGGATGTGGGTACTCTAAAAGATTAAGTAGTCGGCGCCATTGCTCCTTCCGAAAGTAATCGATTACCCCTTGAATTAGGTCTTGTCCGTTCATAAATTTTCCTTCCTTTTAGATTTTCTTCATTACGAAACTCCTTGGCATTGGCCTTAGCTTCGTCCTGTTAAGACGATCTCCATGGCACGGAGCGCTTCGCGAAGACTGGCCCGACTTACTCCAAATCTCAAGGCAAGCTCTCTTTCAGAGAGCAGAGGGTCTCCAGGCGCAAATTTCCCATCTCTTATAACCTCCTTAAAATATTCTGGAATTTGATTGGTCACCCGCAGTAGCGGACGGCCCAAGGGCGATTTTTCCTTAATGCGAAAGTGATGTAAGTTTTTCGTAAATCTGACCTAACTTTGGTCAGACCAATAATCCAAATTATATAAAACGATGACAAGATGAATTTCAAGATCCAACTTTCCCTTTAACTTTGTCACAAGAATCATGAGCCTCCCAGATTTATCTTCTACTTTTCAGTCAATTTTTTACTCAAACAATCATCCCTTTTCGTAAGATATGGGCAGTATCGATATGTCCTCTGCCACACCGTACGGAGACAAGGTGCAACTCAAGAAAATCCAGGAGAACCGATGTTACAAGTTTTCCCCGGCACAATTCTGATTTTTCTGGGAGCTGCCCACCAGATGCTAAGGCAAGAAAAAAAGGCGCACGCAATCATAATGATAAAAGCAGGAAAGTAATTTTCCACTTGATCATAAAGAAATCCGGCGAACCACGCTCCGAAGGCGCCTCCTAATCCGTGGAATATCATGAGGGTACCAAAGATGCTGCCGTAGGTCTTTCCCTCAAAAAAATCCGCTACGATCAGGGGAGGAAGAGCCGCTTGAACAGCATATCCCATACCAAAGAAGAGAGCATAAAAATATGGTAGAATTGAGGAGGGAGATATACCGAATATAATAAGAAAAATTATCCCACATATGGAGCACACAATCCCCAGCGTGTAAGTTACTTCCCTCCCAATCTTATCCGATAATGTTCCCCATAAGATTTTGCCCCCTATGCTAACTAACCCAACCATCCCGACAATGTAAGAGGCAAAGAGCGTCTTTAAACCCTGGTCAACGAAAAAGGCAACTTGGTGCGTTAGGATACCTTGAGCCATAAAACTTACTAATAGATAAGAGAAACTAATGAGCCAGAATTGTTTTGTTGTGATGGCGCGTCGAACGGTCCAGATTCTTGACGCCCATTCTCTATTTGCGACCAAACGATCCTTAATATCCGTAGAAGAGAACGTCTTTTTCGGAATCATATTGGGTTAGTTGTGAAGGTTTCCGTAAGAATACAATTGCCATTGAAATGACAACGAAAGTTACAACAATTGCTACGATGTTATAGGTTGTCCGCCATCCGACCCGATTGATAAGGAATTGAAAAGACGGAACACACACCAAAATTCCAATTCCTATTCCGGAGGATACGACCCCCATGGCCAATCCTCTCTTGGCTTTAAACCAAAGTTGTATGAGAGTGGTATTTGGAATCCATCCGGCAGACGCTACTCCAATCGCTGTAATAATGCCAAAAAAGATATAGAATTGCGACCAGGTCTGGATTAGACTGCATAGTCCAAGCCCCGTACCCAAAAATAAAGATCCTAGTATGATGACTCTTCTGGGCCCGAATCGATCCACCATACTCCCCACAAAAGGACCGATGATGCTATGAATTATTACAAAGAGTGAGAAGGCACCTGATACAGTAGAACGGTTCCAGTGAAACTCTTCCAAAAGCGCAACAAAAAAGATGGGAAAGGAATACCAAATTGCGTAGACAAAGGCAAGGATTATGAAACTGGAACTTATCATTATCCAATCAAAATTTAATATTTCCTCATTTTTCATCAGAGATAATTTGTTTCGGGTCAGTTAAGGGATAGGAAGAAAATTTAGTGAGTAAATCTGGAAATGCCTTATGTCTTTACCTTTCTACACAGGCTTAACCTCAAAATGGCAACAGATTACCATCCTTGCTAAATTCTATTTCCTTCGCTGGCTCGATGATACTGAGATCGGTTCGTTTCTTAATCTCGGATTCGTATGCTTTAGAAACCATGACCTCCTTAAGGTCAAGGGTGTTTCTAATGCGGATAACTCTTGCGTCTTCGGGCTGCACAAGGCCGATTATCTTAAGGGCGGCCTCCAGAACTTTCTGGTCCGTATCATAATGAACGGGTATAGCAGCAACCGTTGGACGGTTGGCTGTTAACGAGTTGATATACGTCGATTCGAAATCCGTCTTTCTTACGAGTTGAGTATGTGTGAATTCTGCCCTGCCGATGCCAGTAGCATTCCCATGGGTTTCCTCTGTCAAATCACGAACGTAGATACAGGTAATTTTTGGAAATTCCTTCTCGGCGGCGTGATGATCATGATATTTTCGTCCAATGACGTTACTATCCATTCCAGAACCACTGATATTCTTTCCAATCTGGTCAACGATCAGAAGATCAACCCTTTGGAAGGGAAGACATGGCATCCATTTCTTAGCGAGAATGAGCAACTCCTTTTCGGCTTCGGAGAATTGTTCAGGAGCTACAGCACGGATGAGAGCTGTTTCATCGCTTTGATTCTCAATAATAGCCAGAGCAAAAAGGATACCACATTTCTCTATGACTATCTTGCTAACCGAATTGATGATATGATCAAAGCTATAATTGACTATGGCCTGATGGTAAATCGTCGCACCGCGGCGTTTACCCAGACCTACGAGCATCATCTTATGGAGACCACTTTCAATTTCTCCCGTAAAAATTGTGTGAGGTTTGATACGTCCGACCACTGCGACATGATCTGCCTCAAAAGCGTATTTATCAAAAAAAACAGGGATTCCTTCTTCGGTAGTACTTACCTGAACCACATCCATCGTGGCCTTAATGGGGACTCCGATATAAGCCTCGGTCACTCCGTAACCCTCAACGATGGAACGTTGTACCTCAGCTATACCGCTTCCATGGCTGCCCATTGCAGGAACCACAAAGGGTTTCGCACCAACTGTTTTAAGTTCTTCGACTAGTGTTTTAATAATCAGGGCAATATTGGCGATACCGCGGCTACCCACGGGGATAGCGACGGATTCCCCTGGCCTTATGCGAGCGGAAAGAGATAATTTGGCAAGCTCTTCCCTTACTGCTCCAGCCACATCATGCAGTGTCGGGGCTTCGAAGTGTTGGCGAATACGCATCATATAAGGGTAGGCCATAGGATACCTCTGTCTTTAAATTGCATAAGCCAATTCAGAAAGTCAAGATGTAATATTTTCGATTAGTTATCAAGGGCATCCACCTTAGCAAAATCTTTGTTACCTCTTTCCCATGCCAGTTACTAAGATGAGCCATTCCGGCCCCTCACAAGTAGTAGCTTATGTACCGATGCATGCTAAATCTCTTCCATTTTAATCTTCCTTGCAGTCGAAAAACTATTGCGGCGTCAGAAGGATTCTTATTTTTAACTTCATCAAGAAGATGATTACCACCTGTTCAGGGCAATGCGTGTCATCTTGCTACTTGAATATGGAGTACTCGATTTCCTTCGCGGTTATGAACTCCAATAGTGCAGGGGTTCCTTCCTTTGTTTTGTAAATACCGCGTTTTATAGCAGGAATAATCTCTACCGGCTGTGTAATCCGTTCTCCGTACCCACCGAATGCTCTGACCATGTCGGAATAGTTGCCGGATATATCCGTGCTACGATACTTCTCAGTTGACACCCGCATTATCGGCAACTCGCAGGCCATGGAGAAATTATTCAGCAGAACGGTGAGGATTGGGATACGCTCGCGTGCGGCAGTTTCGAAGTCCATTCCCGTAAACCCTATGGCTGCGTCCCCCATGACATTAATGCAAAGTTTGTTGGGCTCGGCTAACTTTGCACCCATCGCCAGTCCAAGGCCGTATCCGAGTTGTGTAGTTTTACCCCAACCAATATAGGTCAGCGGTGATATCGTTTCCCAGAACGGGGAAAGCTGGTCGCGCGGTCCACCCGCATCGTGTGTGATGATCGTGTTAGTCCGGTCCACTGTATGCATCAAGTCCCACAGCACGCGGTAGGGTGAAAGTGGTATCTCATTCGATGTAAGCTTAGGCATCCACTGTGCCATCCACTCTGACTTGACCGTGTTAATCTCTTCAGCCACCTTCGAGGTAATGTCACGTCTGTTAGTTCTTAAGATCTCTTTGATCGCTGATATCAATGCTTCTAAAGTGAGCTTGGCATCCCCGATAAGTGCGTGCTCTGCGTGGACGTCCTTGTTTAGATCAGCAGAATCCATCGTGGCATGAATAATAAGCTTGCCAGTAGGTACGGAGACGCCGAACATAGTTCTGGCAAAACTGCAGCCGATACCGAAGATGACATCTGAATTCTGCAGAAAGTGGTGGACAGTTTTCGGAATGGAGCGACCACCAGAGCCAAGCGAAAGTTGGTGGTTCTCTGGGAATGCGCTCTTCCCAGACAAACTAGTAGCGACCGGCGCCCCCAATAACTCAGCGAGTTCACGCAACTCCTTCCAAGCCTGGGCGTAGTGAATCCCTTGCCCAGCGTAAATGACCAGTCGGTTCGCCTCCACTAATATCCGGGCTACCCTTGTAACGGCTTCTGGATCCGGCGCTGTGCGCGTTGTGAAGGTGGGAGTATAGTTCAATGGCTCATGTATTTCCTCGTCTAAGATGTCTCTCGGTATCTCGACCAAGACGGGACGAGGGCGCCCATTCCTCACCTGCGTAAATGCGCGGCGCATAGCCTCTGGAACCACAGAGGGTAGGATTACTTGCTCTATCCACTTGGTAATGTGACGGTAGTTGATAAACGAATTAAAGTTCGGCGGGATGTTGATGAGGTGGCGTGGATAACCACTCGGCAACACAACAATAGGGACTGACTCCCCATATGCCTGCGCGACACCACCAAACGCGTTCTCACACCCTGGACCATACTGCATAGTGAAAACACCGATGTGATGGCCAGAAGAGATGCGGCTAAATGCGTCGGCCATATGCAATCCCGTACGTTCCTGCCGAACGATGATGGTCCGGATATCGACCTCCGCGGCAGCCTCAATAATAGGGTTGACTGGGTATCCGATCAAGAACTTAACCCCTTCTCGCTTCAAAATTTCTGCGATAACAGCGGCACTCTTCATTAATATCCCCTTCTGACGTAGTATTATATGCTGCCTAATATCAGGGTGCAGTAGCTTAAACCTACAAATTGTTGTCGTTTCATCCCATCTCGAATCCCGATATCCAGATCTAAGCTCCTCCCTGTGTAATGCATCTACACGTTGGAAGGGCAAATCCAAGTTTAAGAGAGGATTCTTTCACTACCTTACCTCACTCAAAAATATACGACGAAACTCGTTAATTATTATCAAACTATTTTGAAGACAATCACCCGAGGCAAGGAATCCAATGACGTTTCGCCAGTACTTAGCCGTTTTACTTCTTTGCTGACCAGGGAATAAACTGTATTCCCTTTTCGGCCCTAATCTTCTTAGTCTCCTCGGCAGAACGCCAACACTCTTCTCCAGGGATTGTTACAATCTCTTTGCCCACACAAAAACCCAATCTCTCGTCAAAAACGCTCGTGGCAAAGAACTCTGGGCTATTCATCTGATGATCAATATCACAGAAATAAAGCTCTCCCCGTAGTGTATTAAACTTCCCGGTCGCTAACGCCCTGGCAATGGCATCCCGATCAAATGTACCCGCCCTCTTCACTGCCTCCGTCAAACAGAACATGGCATCATAAGCATAAACGCCCATCAATGACGGATAGCTCTTCAGCTTACTCCCTAAAATTGCGCTTTCAAGAACCTTTTTCCTCGGATCTTTGTCACTAATGGCATAAAAGGGACCCCTATTGAAAAATCGAATACCTTCCGGATACTCCTTCCCCAAAGCCATCACCTCTCTCTCAGCCGTATAACTCAACCACTTCACCTTCTTAAAAAACTGATAACCAAGGGCCTGACGAATAAATGACTCAAAAGCACTGCCAGCCAGTATCCCCACCACATAATCAGGCTGCTTGCCCAGCATTGCTGTCACATAAGACCCAAAGTTAGTTTCATTTGAAGGAAACCAAAATTCACCGACCTTCTTCACCCCAGGTTTATATTTCGGCATCAAATCTGTCAGAATATCGTTCGTACTATGCCCCCACTCGTAGTCCCCCCCAAAAAATGCCCAGGTCTTGAAATCCTGATTTGCTAAATACTTGGCAATCGCAACGGCCTCCATATACGTATTCACTACCACACGAAAAAAATAAGGATGAATCGCCTCAAGCGTCGATTTTTCAGTCGCCGCTGCAGTCGTAATCTGAATCACTTTGTTTTCCTTTGTGATCTCCTGCACACCCAGTACTGTCGAACTCGATGTGGTGCCAATAATAGCCTCAACCTTGTCCCTTATAATCAGATCTCTTGCTTCCCGTACCGCTGTCGCCACATTACTCGTCTCATCTCTTTTGATCAGTTCTATCTTCCGCCCGAGTAAGCCCCCAGAGGTATTGATTTGTTGCGCAACCGCCTCGCACGCAGCAAAATCCTCTTCGCCATATACGGCATAAACACCCGAGAATGGATTAAGTATACCAACTTTGTAAGTCTCGGCTGCTCCACCCACACCTATTCCCATCTCCAACACCATAAATACAAACGTTGCAATCACAACCATGAGCTTAGAGCTTATTCCGGGTTTCATAATTCTTCCTCCTTTTTTTTCATATAGTTGACTCTATCCGTAAGTTAAGGGTAAAAACAGGTTTGTCACCACATAGCAATCTTTCCAGCCTTCAAGAGCTTTGGTGAGCCCTGATAAAAAGTGCCTTCTCGCTTTCCTCTTCAAATTGGCCAGCCAAGTATTTATAACTGAGGATCATTCCGGCAAATCAAAATCCAGAATCGACTGTTCAATAATCTCAAATTTACTGACATTTTCAACCTTAATAGTACAAGATGAATGTAAGTCAATACAAGCCCTAAAAGCTTGTTACTACAATTCGAATAAAATTCCCAGGTTTTTCGGACAGTTCATTGAGGGCCTTATTGATCTCATCAAGAGAAATAGTTTTAGTAATAGAAAAACTCAAATCTAATCGGCCCGAAGTTATGAGACTCAAGATTTCTTTAATTTCCTTTATATTAAAGACCGATGATCCCATTATGGTAATTTCTCTCCGAACAAATTCGGTAATATCCATTAAGTGAATTGATTCTGGGCCTTGGCCGACTACCACCACCCTTCCACCAGGACCTACCGATTCTGCTGCCCAACGAACGGTGTGCTTGCGCCCTACGCATTCGAGAGCCACATCTACACCCGACTGTCCTGTCATTTCTCTGATTGCTATAATAGGATCCGTTTTCTGGGCATTGATAACCCCATCCGCCCCCGCTGCCACCGCTCGTTCTAAGGCCATATCAGAAATATCCACCGCAATAATTGGATCGGCACCTATTAATTTAGATAGTTTAACGGCATGAATACCTAACCCCCCAACTCCAAAAATGGCGATGGATTCAGCCGCCTGCAGATTAGATCGAGTTTTTATGGCATGATATGGAGTAGCTACGGCATCCGTTGACAGAGCTCCTTGCTCAAAAGAGACCTCTTTTGGCAATGCAATTAAGTTTCTGGGTTTAACTTTTACGTATTTTGCAAAGGAACCATCCAAATGGATGCCTGTAAACATTCGATTTAAACAGATTGAATCGCGCCCCTTCAGACAATTAAAGCAATTGCCACAACTCGTGACACAGTTAATGACTACTCGGTCCCCTTCACTCCAGTTTGATATCGCTTCTCCAACGCAAGCTATGATACCAGAACTTTCGTGACCAAGGATAATGGGGGTTTTACCAGCAACCCTTTTCCCCTTGATGATGTGAACATCAGTGCCACATATTCCGCAAGCCTTAACCTCTACCAGAATGTCTTCTGGTCCTACTTCAGGGATAGGGACATGCTCTAACTTTAAAGGCTGATTTGGAGCATAAAAACGTGCTGCAATCATAGCTCCCACTGTGTTCACCTCATTAAGATCATCGATTAATTCCCAACTATCTTTTATCCAAAATTTTCTTAATCTCTATTTAGAGATCCCAATAATCTAAATTGTAAACATATTTTGTGTTGTTATACTTCTGTAAACTATGATTGGGGATCATTTTCCAAAAATCGTTCTGTGTGTAATTTGGAGTTCTCCTTTTTGCAGACGGTAGCACGTATTTTTTAACCAATTCTGATCATCCTGTTTTGGAAAATCTTTACGGAAAAAGGAACCCCTGCTCTCTGTTCGAAGTAAACTTCCTTTCAGGATAGATTTAAGGAGAAGAGCTGCATTCTCCAAATCTCTCTTTTTGAAAAGGTCTTTCAGCGTAGCAGGATAAACCCTTTCGATTCTTACCTCTATAGAAGCCAATCGGTCCAGCCCCTCTTTCAAAGAAGCTTGTTGCCGGGCAGGGCCAGCATATCTCCAGCCTATGTCTTGTAACTCCTTAAGAAGATCTCTCGGGTTGTCAAAAACCCCCGTCTTTCTATTAAAGTATTCCCTTGCCTTTCTCTCCCATCTTTTCTTTGAGATCTCCGATAAAACATTATAGAGACCTTGCTCACTTCCCTTCTCGCAAACATATTCTGCAGCAGAATGGCCTGCAAGAATTCCAAAAACAGCACATTCGGTCAGAGCATTCCCTCCGAGTCTATTAGCGCCATGAATTCCCCAGACCACTTCTCCTGCAGCAAAAAGTCCCTGAAGAGTCGTCCTTCCTTTTTCATCAATCTCAACGCCTCCCATAAAGAAATGGATTGCTGGGGAGATAAGAAAGGGCTGCTCGTGAAAAGGGAATTTCGACTTTTTTAGAAAACTAAGGGAGTAATGTTTCCACATTTCCTGTGGCACATGGGTCAGGTCAAAATAAACACCACCTTTCTGAGAGTATTCATAGAGGGCAAGTGAGAGACGGTCCCTTTGAGTAAGAACCACCTGATTCAAATCTCCGTGAATACCAAATTTCTCTAAAAGATCCTCCCCTTTCTCATTGAACAATCTACTCTCCTTCGGGTGAGGAGGAAAGAGGACAAACGTGGAAAGTCTGGGTTCCGCTAAAACAAGCGGGTAGCACTGAACAAATTCTAAATCGAGAAGAGGAAGGCCTGCTCGAAGCGCTAAGGTATATCCATCTCCGAGGATGCTTTTTTGATTATCGTTTCTTCGGTAGATAGCTCCGGCTCCCCCAGCGGCCAAAATAAGAGCTTTCGACTTGATTAGACATGGTTTACCATCTCTAAGAAAACCAAATGCCCCCAGAACCACCCCTTCCTCTTGGATCAGATCGAAGATGACTAATCCCGGCAGCATGCGGATTGAACTACCTTTCAATCTTTCCACGAGAGCCTTTACTAAAATAACTCCTGTCAACTGCGAGGAACCCTCTGATCGATGAATCGTGTATCCCATCCCATATCCTATCTCTCTTTCAACTACTGGGACTCCAAATTGTCTCAGCCTCTCCATTGCATCAGGACCGTTTTCAACTAGAATTTTTACCATAGGGGGATGGTTCAACCCTCTTCCAGCTTCTAAAGTCGCTCGAAGGTGATCTTCTTTTGAGACGCAAGAGTTAGATGCCGTGAAGTTACCGTCGGCCATAGAGGTATTTGTCCCCATTCCGATACTGAACTTTCCCACCAGGACGACTTGTAGACCGTACCTCTCCGCTTCTAAGGCAGCAACGGTACCTGCTAGCCCACTTCCGATCACGAGAATATCTGTCAAGATTTCTTCCATAACATTAAACTCTATTCCTAAATTGTTTTTTTCTTATTTCTATCGCCCCGTGCTCCATTTTGAAATTATTTCTTCTCGCATTTTCTATAATTTGAGGGCGATCTCTTCGCCGTCTGAAACCGCTTCCATCATCTCTCTGGGGTTTGACGCGTCACCTACCACATAGATTTCAGATGCCCTCCCCTTTAGCGATTCTGTAAGTTCGTCATTCGGTACTGATCCCAAAGAAATTAAGATAGAGTCATACCCCTCAAGCCTTTTAATTCCTTCGGCATCTTCGACTAACACACCCATTTTTTCAAAGCGTATGACCTTGGTAGAAGTAAGTATCTGAACTCCTTTACCAATTAGCCTGGCATTTAGGAAGTACTGAAAGTGGGCGATAAGATCCAGGGCTATCCCTTCTCTCATCTCAATTAGAGTAACCTCCTTGTCGCTTTCGGAAAGATAGTCCGCCACCTCAGCTCCATTTCCTCCACCACCGACGACTAAAATCTTCTTCCCAAGTTGAACATGACCTGACAAGGCATCCTCTACAGAAATGACTTTATACTCATGAATTCCATCGATCTCCGGGAAAAATGGCTTGCCACCCGTTGCAACAATAATTGCATTTGGTCTGTGATTCATCAACAAATCAGGATCAAAAGACTTGCCTAAAACAATCTTTACAGGTAATTTTTCAAGTCGCTTTGTGAGATACCTAATAAATTCTTCGAGAACCTGTTTTCGGGGAGGAATGGCGGCTAGAAGAAATCGACCGCCCAACCTTTTCTTCTCCTCATACAAAGTAACCTCATGGCCACGCAGAGCCGCGATCTCAGCAGCCTTCATCCCTGCTGGACCTCCTCCAATAATCCAAACCCTCTTCGGATGCTCCGTCTTTTGAGGTACAAATAATGTTTCCCGACCAGTTTCCGGATTAACGGCACACTGAAGGGCACCCCTTCGGATGCTTTGAGTACAGCGATTACAAGAGATGCAGGGAATGATTTCCTCAGTTCTTTCTTGAAGGGCTTTTATCGGTAGGTCCGGGTCAGCAATCAGAGCCCTTCCCATAGAAATGAGATTGGCTTTGTCTTCTTCTAATATCTGGTTTGCTAATTCGGGAGTGCGGATCCGACCCACGGCGATAATAGGAATGCTAACAGTGGATTTGATTCCTTGGGCAAGGTGTACGAATATACCTTCTTCTGCATAATAAGGAGGAGGCATTAAATACCTCGATGCAAAGACACACGCTGAGATATGGAGGGCATCGGCCCCATTCCTTTCCAAGGCTTTTGCGATCCTCTTTGTATCCTCGATCTTCAATCCACCATCCACATACTCATCTGCGCTGAGGCGGCATATAACTGGAAAATCACGGCCCACCTTATTTCTAACAGCCCTTAGGACCTCAACGGGCATCTTCATTCGTCGATCAGGATCTCCTCCGTATTCATCTGTCCGCTTGTTTGAAAAGGGAGATAGGAACTGGTTGATTAAATATCCATGGGCCATATGAATTTCTACACCGTCAGCTCCCGCCTCTCTTACACGCCATGCTGCTTGGCTGAAGGCAGCAATGATTTCTTGGATCTCTTCATGAGAGAGTTCTTTCGGCATCTCATTACTGATAGGACAAGGGATAGCAGATGGGGCAACAACGGGTGAGCCTGTAATAGTAGAGGAAGTTTGGCGACCTGCATGGTTAATCTGGACAACGACCTTTCCGTCTTCTTTATGGATTGCCTCCACCAACCTTTTAAAGCTGTCAATGTGTTGATCAGAGCAAATAAGGGCCATATTGGGAAAAGCCTTGCCTTCTATCAAAACGCCGGTGTGTTCAATAGTAACATAGCCAACTCCACCTTTAACTCGCCTCGTATAGTAAGCGATATGACGCTCATTTACGAAACCGTCCTCGCTTGCAAAGTTTGTGGCCATGGGAGGCATCACGATCCGATTACTCAAGGCCAAATTTCCGATTCGGAAAGGACTGAAAACAGCTTTGAATTTAGTCATAAGAACTCCCATGAACGCACAGTCTGTGTCAAATTTATTGCACGTTTTAAGCAAAAAATAAAATTTAAGGGTTCCTCTAAAAATTAGCGATTTTTGCTACCAATATAACTACCGGTGTGTTATGGTCTGACATCGAAATCAACCCAGAGGGATAAGAGATGATGCAGACCGGACTTTTGGATTGGCAAATTCGTTTTCGGCAACTGGATGCGGGCGGAGATCCGTTGCCGAAACTCAAGAAACTGGTAGACTGGGAGCGTTTTCGACCGGAACTGGAAGCCGTACGGGACAAAGCGCGCAAATCCAATGCCGGGAGAAAACCCTTTGACGTCGTACTGATGTTCAAGGTGCTTGTTCTTCAATCGCTGTACAACCTTTCGGATGAGAAGATTGAATTTCAGATTCGGGACCGGTTGTCCTTTATGAGGTTTCTGGGCCTCTCCCTGGGAGATGCGGTACCGGATGAGAAGACCATTTGGTTGTTCCGGGAGCAGTTGACGGAGGTCGGGGTGATCAAACGGTTGTTTGAGGAATTTGAGGGATTTCTGGAAGAAAAAGGATTTTCTGCCAGAAGAGGCCAAATTATCGACGCCAGTATTGTTGCTGCTCCCCGACAGCGCAATAGCCGGGATGAAAACCGGCAAATCAAGGCGGGGGAGACCCCAGAAGGTTGGAGTGAACAGAAGAAGCGCCAGAAGGATACCGATGCCCGATGGACTCGGAAGAATGGTCAGAATCAGTATGGATACAAAAATCACATTGATATCGATGTGGAGCACAAGTTGATTCGAGACTATGAAGTAACGCCTGCGTCGGTTCATGACAGTCAGGTCTTTGAGTTGCTTTTGGATGAAGATAACAGCAGTCGAGACGTGTGGGCGGATTCGGCGTATCGTTCGGAGGAGAAGCTGGAAGCGTTGGGGGGGCGTCGATTTCGGGAGCATCTTCAGCGGAAGGGGTGTAAGCATAAGAAGTTGACGGAGCGAGAGAAGAAAGGGAATCGGACGCGATCCCGGATTCGGAGTCGGGTGGAACATGTTTTTGGGGTGCAGGCGATGCGGGCGGGGAACCTGATCATCCGAACGATTGGGTTGATCCGGGCGAAGGCGAAGATTGGGTTGAGGAATTTGGTCTACAATTTGGATCGATTCTGTGTGCTGCAGGGGGTTTAATCTCCTGGTGTACGCCCAATGGGCAAGAATGCCCGATAGAGCCGCCCTAAAACTCTTAAAACGGTACTTTTGACAGGCGGGGTAAGTTGAATTTTGCGTTTTTCTACTTAACATTTTTCGGATTTACAACTTAACGTAATTCTGAGTCTCGAAATTTAAATTATTAGAGGTTCCCTTAAGTCTAATCCCTTTTTAAGCAGTATATTCACGCTACTTAAATGGACTTTCAATACCAGGAGTTCTCTAGCCCTTTTCCGTTGGCTAAAATTTGTTGAATAAGAGTATTGAATTAGATTCCGAGAAATTTCTGTCTCAGTTCCCGATTCTGAATAAGTTCTTGGGCAAGGCTGGAAAAGACAGTACGACCATTCTCCAGAATGTAAGCCCTATGCGAGACTGAGAGGGCGAGAGTAGAATTCTGCTCCACGAGAAGGATTGTTTCCCCCTTCTCCTTCAACTCTTTGATGATTTTCATTACTTCCGCCAGCATGAGAGGAGCAAGCCCTTCAGTAGGTTCATCGAGAAGCAATAAATCTGGATTTCCCATTAGAGTTCTGGCGATAGTAAGCATCTGTTGTTCACCGCCGCTCAATACCTCTCCCATCCGAGACTCGATCTCCTTAAGTTTTGGGAAATGTTCGTAAATTCTCTCCAAAGTCCATCCGTCTCTGCCCCCATTGCCTCTTCTGGCAATCTCTAAGTTGCGCCTGACAGTCAGGGTCGGGAAGATCCTCCGATTATCCGGTACAAAACCAACCCCCCTGTTGGCGACAACATACGGGGGAAGGCCTGCGATATTCTCCCCTTTGAACATAATTCTACCTGCTCGCGGTGGGGTCAATCCCATAATGGATCGGATGGTGGTGGTCTTTCCCGCCCCATTCCGGCCCAGCAAAGCAACCACTTCTCCTTCCTGAATCTCTAGTGAGACATCGAATAAAACATGCGCCTCGCCATAGAATGTATTAATTTTCTCCACTGCTAACATACCTTGCTCTCCCACCTACATTAGAGAGTACTGGCCACCTAGGTAGGCCTCCTGGACCTTCTCATTCGCCCGCATCTCATTTGGCGTCCCTTGAGCCAGCACTCTCCCCTGGTGCATAACGACAATATGGTCGGAGATCGAAAGCACCACGTCCATGTCGTGCTCAACGACCAAAAGAGTCAGTTGGGAAGAAAGCTTCTTCATAAACTCTGATAACCGCTTCCGATCTTCAGACACGAGACCGCTTGTCGGTTCATCGAGAAGGAGAAGTGAGGGTTTTGCTGTAAGGGAGATAGTGATCTCCAGAATCCTCCGATCCCCGTAGGAGAGGAGCTTCACCGGCACCTCCTCTTTACCCGAGAGTCCGATCTCATTAATGATTCGGAGGGTCTCCTCCTTCACCAAAATCAGCCCATCTGCCTTCGAAAGAATTTCCGGACCGTGACCTTGCTGGGACTGAACTCCCAGCCACACGTTCTCAAAGAGCGTCAGCTCATTGAAAAGATTGAGAATTTGAAAAGAACGGGAAATCCCCCGCCTTACAATATGGTGGATGGGAAAGTGCGTGATGTCCTCCCCCTTAAAAAGGATTCTCCCAGAATCGGGCCTGATCATCCCCGTGATCAAGTTAAAGAGCGTCGTCTTGCCCGCCCCATTGGGCCCGATCACCGAGGTCAGTTTCCCAACCTCAATCTCAAGGGTGATCGAATCAATCGCCTTCAACCCGCCAAAGCTCTTTGTCAGTTCTTCTGTCGCCAGGATCGCCATTGTACCCCCAACTATCGCAAAATCGTCTGTTTCTTGCCCCCAATGAACCCTAGGATCCCGCTCGGGATAAACAGAATCACAAAGACAAAGATCAATCCATAGAGGAGCATCCAGGACTCCCAGTAGGCACTGAGAAGGTCCCTAGAGGTAATGAAGATTGCTGCCCCGAGAATGGGGCCGAAGAAGTTGACCGTCCCCCCTCCGAGCAAGGTCATCATCACCACATTGCCCGATTGAGTCCAGTCGAGGACGAACGCAAAGGCCGAGTTAATGAGAAGGGTATAAAGCCCTCCAGCCAGACCCGCGAAAAGCCCTGAGATCGCAAAGGCCGCCCACTTATAAGCCGCCGTATGGTATCCAAGATACTTGGCCCTTAACTCGTTTTCCCGGATTGACTGAAGCACTTTCCCGAATGGTGAATGGACTATCTTCCAGATCAACACGGTACAGAGAATGAAGATGGCGAGGACAAAGTAATAGTAATGGATCGGGGTTGATAATTTGATGCTGAACAGGCCGGGTAGGCCAATGCTCATCCGGTCAACCCCGGAGAGACCGGTTTCCCCTCCTGTCAATTGATCCCACCGGAAGGCAATGAAATAGAAGACCTGGCTGATTGCAATGGTAATCAGGGCGAAATAGATGCCCCTTTTCTTTGCTACCAGTAGCCCAACCATTGCTGCAAAGAACCCCCCGATCAAAATTGACATGGCCAGAGGAATCCATACCCCTTTATACACTCTGAGAAAAGTAATGCCGGCAGCGTAAGCCCCGATACCAAAGAACCCTCCATGGCCGAAGGAGGGAAGGCCTGTGTAGCCCAACAGGATGTTGAAACTGAGGGCGAAAAGGGACCAGATGAGCACCTCGGTTCCCAATGAGATGTACCTTCCAACAAAGGGGATATAAGGGAAAAAAGCAAAGGCAATAAAAACGATCCACATCGGATTAGAAATCCATTTCGCCGATCCGTTGCTCGAAACCATCTTATACCTCCAGAACGCTCTTCTCTCCCATCAGCCCTCGGGGCCTGAACAGTAAAATCACTGCCATGAGCACAAATGGGATAATATCCGAAATGCGAGCCCAGAACATGATCGATATACTCGTAGACATCCCTACAATCAGACCGGCGACGACGCTTCCCCAGAAACTCCCTACACCGCCCAGAACGACGATAACAAAGGCGGGCATCAGGATGCTTGTACCCATCGACGGACGGACACTCCAGATTGGGGCTGCGATCACTCCTGCTACTCCGGCCAAAATAGTGCCAATGGTGAAAACAAACGTCCTTATCCTGGGCAGGTTCTTCCCCAGGGCCATTACCATCTCGCTGTCGCTCGCGCCTGCCTTAATGATCGCTCCATAAGTTGTCTTCTCCAGAAAGAGCCACACGAGTAAGATGATGAAGATTGCAAGGGATGCTAAGAAGAGTCGGTATTTGGAGTAAAACATGAACCCCATGTCGAATGAGCCTGCCAAGAACTTAGGGGCGGCCACAGAGTACCCTGGTTTCCCCCAGACTATCCGGATTACCTCCTCCAAGGCCATGGCGAGACCGAATGTTAGGAGCAACCCGAACAAAGGGTTCCCTCCGTACGTTCTACGGATAACCAGGCGCTCAAGTATCAAGCCTATCAGACCCACAAGAATGGGCGCAAAGATCAAGGCCCATCCAAAACCAACATATTTCTGGAGAGAGAGCGCAAAGTATGCGCCGAAGGCGAAGAGAACCCCGTGGGTGAAATTGATGACCTGCATCATCCCCACGATGAGGGTGAAGCCCAGAGCGACCACAGCAAAAATGAGCCCTAGAACCAGGCCATTCATCGCAAACGATAAGAACTCGGCCATCGTCGTTTTCTCCTCAAGGGTAGAGAGGGAAAATTCCCCTCCCTACCCACCTCGGTAAGATCAACCTGGATACGGTTCCAGCTTCACTGGGTTCTCCTCTTTACTCCTCGCCACATCCTTGCCAGGTGTCCATTTCACAACTTCAAAGTAATCTGTACGGTCCTTCATCTCACTTGGTTTTTTCGATCGAATCACATAAGCAGCCCAGACAAATTGATGATCCCACTCCCGGATGTAAAGGGGATCGTGCTTAATAGAGTCTGTCACAGTATGGCCCTCTAATGCCTTAATTACTGCGGTGACATCATCCTTTCCTGCCCTCTCAATAGCCCGAAGGAGTTCCCGCATCCCCATATAACCATCGAAAGTATTTATCGTGGGGACAGGAATGGTGGCAGTTGGCCACCGTTTCCTGTATCTGGTAGAGAATTCCTTGACACTAGGGAGATCAATTCCGTGGTAAAATTCCGTTCCGTGGAACCCAAAATTCTTTTCCGGCCCTCCAGCCCATGCATCTTCATAGTCCAAAAGAGTACTGCAAACGGTCATTTCTTTCTGAATCCCGAACTCATATATTTGCTCGATCAATGCGCACTTATCAAGCCCTCCCACGGTAATAACGACGACATCTGGTTTGGCCGCTCGAACTTTGAGCAGGAAGGCACTGAAATCACGAGTGTTAAGAGGCACTTTTACTTCCCCGACCTCTGTGCCCCCATATTTTTCAAGAACCTTCCTTCCCCATGCAGTACCTGACCATCCAAACTCGTAATCGGCCGTGAAGAAATACCATCTCTTCCCCACTTTCTCTATGAGATAGGGTCCTACGGTTCTCACAATCATTGCCATATCATTACAGACACGAAAGGTACATCGATGAGCTTTCACTCCAGTGAGTGTATCGGAATTCGCGTTTGTAATCATAAAGAGAGCTCCATATCGTTGGGCCACTTCTCCTACCGAGGTCGCCACCGCACTCGAAATCCCCCCGCACAGATACTTGACATTGTTAACTTCGATAAGCCTCCTCGCCTTCCGGGCTGCTGCTTGAGGATCACTCTCATCATCTTCCATAATCAGCTTAACTTCCCTACCCAAAACCCCTTTCCCCTTGAATTCATCAACTGCCATCTGCATGCCATAACGCTCCATCATCCCATGATCCGCAACGAATCCGCTGACGGGACTGAGTACCCCGACATAGAGCGGCTCTGCAGCCAGGGTCCTCCGGGTGATAAAAGGTATTCCTGGCCCCAGAAGGGCTATGCCTGCTGTTGCTCCCTTCAGAAAAGTTCTTCGCGATAATTTCTTACCCAGTCTTTTCTCCATTTTTCTCCTCCCTTCCGACAGATTTGATTACTCTTTTAACGATAGATCAAAGGCGTGAGAAAAACTTGTGATAGGTAATGATACTCCTTCCTCCCGGGCAAAATCCAAAGCCATATCAACATCTTTATACAACGTGGCAAGGGTTCCACCTGTTTTGCCCGACTTCCTCATCTGGGTAACCCAGTTCCAGTGTTCAACCAGCCAGCTCCCTCCCGAGCTTGTTTTGTATACATCAAATAAAACACTCGTATCTAAGCCTGCCTTCGTGCCTACAGCTAAACTTTCAAGAATAACAGCAATAGTGACCTGAACGATCATATTATTAGCCAGCTTAGCCACCAATCCAGCTCCACTCTCCCCACAGTAAAAGATGTTTTTACCCATCGCTTCTAACACAATACGACACTCCTGATACACTTCTTTTTTACCGCCGACCATAATGCTCAATGTCCCTGCCTCTGCCCCCATATAACCGCCACTCACAGGTGCATCTAATACTTCCACTCCCTGCTTTACAGTTTTTGCGAGCCGCCGAACAAGACCCGGGCTTACGGTACTCATTATAATTATCGTCCCCTTCTCTAATCCCTCTAATAATCCTTCCTTCCCATATATCACCTCCTCCGTTTGTTTGTCATCACGAACCATGGTAATAACAACATCGCAGGCTGCCGCTAATTCCTTCGCTGACCTACTGACCTTTGCACCCAGTTTCTGCAGTTCCTCACATGGCTCCTTGACGACATCAAATACATTAACGTCAAACCCTGCCAACAGGTTTTTTGCCATCCTTCTCCCCATTACCCCAAGACCAATAAACCCAACTTTAACTTTTTTCATTTGAAGTCCCCTCACTTTATACATATTTACTCCATCGAGAAGCAATAAGCATACCTAAAGGTAAGTTTCTAATGCTCACATAATCAATGATTGCGGTCCAAAACATCAGAGAATTTCAGGCTTCGGTTCTGAGCATACCACTGGTGGTTAGTCCGGTCCCCCGCCATGGATCTGGCGATATTTTTGGCTGGTTTATTCTGATTTTACACCACTCGTAGATACCCACGGGCAGAGCCCGTAAAACTCTGCCCTTAGGGCCTATTAGAACGGGTTGAACCGTGAACAAATAGATACCTTTCCTGGATCTCCTCATTTCGACGAAATTCTTCTATCGAGGCTTGGTACCCTATAGCACCCTTTTCAATTAGGTAGACCCAGTTGCACAGATTCATTGCAAAACGCGTATTTGGCTCACAAAGCAAGATGGCGAGAGACTGCTGTTGCTTAAGATCTCTAAGCCGATTGCCAATTTCCTCTACCACCAACGGACCCAGTCCTTCCATGGGTTCGTCCAATAGCA
This sequence comes from uncultured delta proteobacterium, assembly GCA_963826305.1. Taxonomy (GTDB): domain Bacteria; phylum Desulfobacterota; class BSN033; order BSN033; family UBA1163; genus CAWGWZ01. The sequence goes on from CAWGWZ010000027.1 coordinate 172,237, forward strand.
GTAATTCGGGATTGAGCAACATGCTTCGAGCAATCGCCAGCATCTGTTGCTCACCGCCACTCAGCATCCCCGCTTGCTGCTTACTTCTTTCTTTCAACCTTGGAAAAAGATCGAAGGCTGTTTCAAGAGTGAACCGTCCTTTTCTCTCACGATGAATACCCAAATCCAGATTCTCCCAAACTGCCAAATTTGGGAAAATCATCCGGTCTTCGGGTACGTAACCAATCCCTACCTGAGAAATACGATGCACTGGTAGGTCTGTGATATCTATGCCTTTAAAGATGATTCTCCCCTGTCTCGGCTTCACCAACCCCATGGTAGTGCGCAAGGTGGTTGATTTACCTGCGCCGTTCCTACCAAGTAAGGCCACTGACTGCCCTTCTTGTATGTTTAGACTCAGCCCAAAAAGCACATGACTCGTTCCGTAATAAGTGTGAATTTCCTTCACGTCCAAAAGCATTCGTCTCTCCTACACTTTCTATGACTTCCTTAATGGCTTAGTGACCATGAGGTACCTAGATAGCATTCCCGCACTTTCTCGTTCCGCTGAACCTCTTCAGGTAATCCTTCGAAAATTATCGTCCCCTGGTTAAGTACAGAAATGTTATCGGCAATATCGAATACGACATCCATATCATGCTCGCTAAAAAGCACAGTAATGCCTTCTTCATGAACCAATTTCTTAATGAGGTCAACTGTAACCCACCTCTCCTCAGGAGCCATGCCAGCTGTAGGCTCATCCATTAACATAAGTTCCGGTTTATTGCCTAAGGTAATTGCCAACTCAAGCCGCTTCTTGTCCCCATGGGGGAGGAGTCTCCCGGGTAGGTTTCTGTGTTCATCCAAGCTGACCATTTCCAAAATTCTTTTTGTTTCGGCCTCAAATAGAGGTCCTGCATTCAGAAAAAGATTTCCGGCCATGCCGTTTTGGGATAGTAAGGACATCTGTACACTCTCAAAGACGGTCAGCTCCGGATAAATATTTATGAGCTGAAAAGATCTTGCAATACCTTTTCTACAAATAGCATAAATAGGGAGGTAAGTGATGTCTTGCCCCTTGAAAAAGACACGTCCCTCTGTCGGCTGGATGTGATTGGTAATCAGGTTAAATAAAGTAGTCTTACCTGCTCCGTTTGGCCCAATGACAGCGTGAATCTCTCCTCGATTCACAACCAAGTTTACTCTGGAAGCCGCCGCTATTCCACCAAAATTCTTGCTTAGGTTTTCCGTCCGTAAGAGCTCATCCATAATGCTTCCTCCAGCACGTCACTCTTTCCGCAAATTCACAGCACCTGGATTTTACTATGAATACCATGCTCTATCTCGATTCCTTACCTTGCACCGTGCGCCGGGTTACCACCCCGGTTAGCCCCATCAACCCACCTGGCATGAAGATAATAATCATAAAGATAATGAATCCAATGACCAAGGACCAGTACACGGTAAACCCAGTCACAAATGCATGCAAGAAAACCCAAATGACGGATCCCACCAACGATCCAAACACGTAAGAGACCCCGCCTAAGATTCCCATAAACACAGCCTGGCCAGAAGCATTCCAGTCCGCCATCTGCGGCACGATACTAACGTTGAATGGTGCATAAAGAACGCCAGCCAATCCTGCATAAAGACCGGATATGATAAAAGCTTTGTGTATGTGACGACGTACCTCCACCCCTACAGACTCGGACCGTACCATGTTTTCCCGAACACATCTCAAAGATAGTCCAAAGGGTGATTTGAGTATTAAACGAAAGACAAAGAAAGCTCCGGAAACCACGACTAAGGTGAAGTAAAAGAAATTGCGCGGGTTGCGTAGAATTCCCGGGGCGAAAATCCCCTGGATCCCGTTATCTCCACCGGTGAACGAATACCATTGGAAGAGAACATAGAAGGTGACTTGGGCCATCACTACCGTCATAATTGCGAAGTAAATTCCGACCCGACGCACGCAAAAGTAACCTGCAATCCACGCCCATAATCCAGCTGCCAGGACACCGATGAGCATACATATGAGGAAAGGAGCACTCAGTCGTGTCATAGCCAAAGCAAACCCGTAAGCACCGACTCCGAAGTAAGCTCCCTGTCCAAAGCTTAACATCCCGATTTGTCCATAGAGAAGCGAAAAGCTGACGGCATAAAGGCTCATGATCAGAGCCTCGTTTGCAGTGTGTATCCAAAAATCTCCCAAAATCTGGCCCATCAGCGCCAGCAAGAGCACCAAAAGTACAGCAAAAATCCATTTCCACTTTTCACCTTTCTGAAATAACCCATAATTGTCCATCAATGTAATCTCCCTTTAGTTCCCATTAAGCCCCAAGGTCTTATGCTCAGGATTATGCCGGCAAAAATAAAGATCATAAGTGTGGCCAGTCTGGGCACAAAAACGATAGCGAATGAGTATGTCAGACCACATATAAGTGAGCTTAAAGCAGTGCCCGCGAAGCTCCCCATTCCCCCAATGACCATAACGCAGAATGCTTCGATAAGGAGAGAGCTGCCCTGACTGAGATCAACCACTCCGATCAATGACCAAGCTGAACCGGCGATGCACGCCAAAAAGACACTCAAGATGAACATACCTTGGTAAATTTTTTGGATCGGGACACCGAGGCAGCTGATCATATCTTTGAAAGAAAAAGCAGCCCGGAGGATGCGACCTGTTCTCGTCCGGACCAGCATTAACCATATGCCTAATCCGGTAGCCAGACCAACAGATAATATAAAAATACCGCTGGCAGGAAAATTGATCCCGCTCCCAAGGTTGACTATATCCGCCAAAAAAGCTGGCTTGCTAACAAAACGTGGTATAGTTCCCCAGGTGATTCTAATCAAGTCATCCAGCATGTATATCATTGCGAATGTAACGAGAAGTTGCTCCGTAAGCACGCGGTGGTAAAGATGTTTTATTACCAGCAATTCAATGACCCATGCAAGGACACACATGAACAAGGCAGCGAGAAAAAAGGCCACCCAGTACGAGAATGCATACCCTTGCAAAACACTGCTAAAGGTCCACACCATGTAAGAGGCTATCATGTACAGACTGAAATGAGCCATATTTAACGTACCGACTACTCCAAAAAGAAGAGTGAGCCCACAGGTGACTAAGAAATAGACAACACCTCGGACGAGTCCACTGAACAATTGGTTCAAAATAAATTCAGCCATTGTAATCTCCTTATTTGGAGGGTATGTCGCAACTTTAGGAGGCCTAACTTTTTATTCACGAGATAGGCCTCCTAAAATTCTGTTTTCCCGCGTGCCAATATGATCGACTTCACTTCCTGGCTGACCAAGGGGTAAACTCTATTCCCTTTTCGGCCCTAATCTTCTTAATCTCCTCGGCAGAACGCCAGCACTCTTCGCCAGGGATTTTTACAATATCCTTACCTGTGCAGTAACCCAGTTTTTCATCATATACGCTCGTTGCAAAGAACTGTGGGCTATTCATCTGGTGATCAATATCACGGAAATAGAGTTCTCCGCGTAATGTATTAAACTTTCCGGTTTCCAGGGCCCTAGCAATGGCGTCTCTGTTAAAGCTACCCGCCCTTTTCACAGCCTCCGTGAGGCATAACATGGCGTCGTAGGTATAAACGCCCATTAATGATGGCATTCTTTTTAGTTTACTTTTCAGAATTGCCTCCCTAAGGATCTTCTTATCTGGATTACTGTCAGGGATACCATAAAACGGTGCTCTATCCCAAAACCGAATGCCTTCGGGAAACTCCCTCCCCAAAGGCATCACTTCACTTTCATATCCATTGCTCAGCCATTTGACTTTCTTGAAGAATTGATAACCAGTGGCCTGACGAATGAATGATTGAAAGTTACTCCCAGAAAGTATCCCGATTACAATATCAGGTTGCTTGTTCAACATTGCAGTAATATATGAAGCATAATTAGTTTCATTTAAGGGAAACCAAAACTCACCGACCTTCTTCACCGCAGGTTTATACTTTGGCATCAAATCTGTCAGAATATCGTTCGTACTATGCCCCCACTCATAATCCGCTCCAAAAAACGCCCAGGTCTTGAAATCCTGGGTGGCCAAATATTTCGCTGCTGCTACCGATTCCATATAGGTGTTTAATACCGTACGGTAGAAGTATGGATGGATTCCCTCAAGGGTCGCCTTTTCAGTATTGGCTATTGTGGAAATTTGAATCACTTTAAATTCTTTAGTAATCTGTTGGACACCGAGCACCGTTGCACTTGAGCAAGTAGCAATCATGGCTTCTACGTTGTCCCTCATAATAATATCTCTCGCCTCGCGGACTGCAGTAGCCACATTGGTTGTTTCATCCCTCTTAAATAATTCTATCTTTCGACCAAGTAATCCACCAGACGAGTTGATTCGTTCCGCAACTGCCTCCATGGCGGCAAATGCCTCTTCGCCATAAACAGCCAAAACACCAGAAGACGAAAGAACTGCACCAATCCTATAGGTTTCAGCTGCCTCAATAGCACTGATCCCCATTTGCGAAACCAGCACGACTACAAGGGCAGTGATCATAGCTATAAACTCCAGCCTCCTTCTAAATCTCACAATCGTTACCTCCTTTCTTGCTTCCATGCTAATACTATCGGTTACTTCCTGGCTGACCAAGGGATAAACTCTATTCCCTTTTCGGCCCTAATCTTCTTAGTCTCCTCGGCAGAACGCCAGCACTCTTCCCCTGGTATTTTTGCAATATCCTTACCTACGCAGAAGCCTAATTTTTTATCAAAAACGCTCGTGGCAAAGAACTCCGGGCTATTCATCTGATGATCTATATCACGGAAATAAAGTTCTCCCCGTAGTGTATTAAACTTCCCGGTCGCTAAAACCCTGGCAACGGCATCCCGATCAAATGTGCCCGCTCTCTTCACCGCCTCCGTCAAACACCACAGCGCGTCATACGCAAATACGCCCATTAAAGACGGATAGCTCTTCAGCTTACTCCCTAAAATGGCGCTTTCAAGAACCTTTTTCCTCGGATCGTTATCACTAATAGCATAAAAGGGACCCCGATTGAAAAATCGGATCCCTTCGGGATACTCCTTCCCCAAGGCCATCACCTCTCTCTCAGCCGTATAACTCAACCACTTCACTTTCTTGAAAAACTGATAACCAAGGGCCTGACGAATAAAGGACTCAAAAGCAGTGCCAGCCAGTATCCCCACCACATAATCAGGCTGCTTGTTCACCATGGCTGTCACATAAGACCCAAAGTTAGTTTCATTCGAAGGGAACCAAAATTCACCTACTTTCTTCACCCCAGGTTTATATTTTGGCATCAAATCTGTCAGAATATCGTTCGTACTATGCCCCCACTCGTAGTCACCCCCAAAAAATGCCCATGTCTTGAAATCCTGCTTCGCCAAATACTTGGCAATAGCAACGGCCTCCATATACGTATTCACGACCACACGAAAAAAATAAGGATGAATCGCCTCAAGCGTCGATTTTTCAGTCGCCGCTGCACTCGTAATCTGAATCACTTTGTTTTCCTTCGTGATCTCCTGCACACCCAGCACTGTCGAACTCGATTGAGTGCCCATAATAGCCTCAACCTTGTCCCTTATAATTAGATCTCTTGCTTCCCGGACCGCAGTCGCTACATTACTCGTCTCATCTCGTTTGATCAGCTCTATCTTCCGCCCGAGCAAACCCCCGGAGGAATTGATTTGTTGCGCAACTGCTTCGCACGCGGCAAGATTTTCTTCGCCATATACGGCATAAACTCCTGAGAGCGGATAAAGTATGCCCACCTTGTAAGTCTCAGCTGCTTCACCTGCACTTATCCCTAACTGCAAAACCATCACTACTACGAGGGCAATAATCATGCCTATGAACTCCAATCTTCTCCTAAATTTCATAATCGTTTCCTCCCCTCTCTTACTTCGGTATTGATACTATCGATTACTTTTTGGCTGACCAGGGAATAAACTCTATTCCTTTCTCGGCCCTAATCTTCTTGATCTCCTCGGCAGGACGCCAGATCTCGTCGCCAGGAATCGATATAACATCTTTCCCCGTGCAGTAACCTAATTTCTCGTCAAAAACGCTCGTGGCAAAGAACTCTGGGCTATTCATCTGGTGATCTATGTCACGGTAATAAAGTTCTCCCCGTAGTGTGTTAAACTTCATGCTCTCCAAATTCTTGGCAATGGCATCTCGATTAAAAGAACCTGCTTTTTTCACTGCATCCATTAGAGTCGTCATTGAGTCATATGTGTAAACGCCCATTAATGATGGCATCCTGTGAAGCTTGCTTTTTAAGATTGCTTCCTTCAGGATCTTTTTGCCCGGATTACTATCAAGAGTGCCGTAAAACGGCGCTCTATCCCAAAACCTAATGCCTTCAGGAAACTCCTTCCCTAAAGCCATCACTTCGCTCTCATATCCATTGCTGAGCCATTTAACTTTCTTGAAGAACTGATAACCATTTGCCTGCCGAATGAATGACTGAAAGGAACTACCGGCCAGTATCCCGACAACAACATCAGGCTGTTTGTCCAACATTGCAGTAACATAAGAAGAAAAGTTCGTCTCATTTAATGGAAACCAAAATTCACCAACCTTCTTCACCCCAGGTTTATATTTTGGCATCAAATCTGTCAGAATATCATTCGTACTATGTCCCCACTCATAGTCCGCTCCAAAAAACGCCCAGGTCTTGAAATCCTGCTTGGCCAAATATTTCGCTGCTGCTACCGATTCCATATAGGTGTTTAATACTGTACGGTAGAAATATGGATGGACTTGTTCGGTTGTCGCTTTTTCGGTATTCGCTATAGAATCGAGCTGAATCACCTTATACTCTTTAGTAACCTGCATGACACCAAGTACCGTTGCGCTCGTGCACGTTGCGACTATAGCTTCTACCTTATCTCTGATAATTAAATCTCTGGCCTCACGGACTGCCGTAGCGACGTTGGTTGTTTCATCCCTCTTGAATAGTTCTATCTTCCGTCCTAATAACCCTCCTGAGGAATTGATTTGTTCCGCCACTGCCTCCATCGCGGCAAACGCTTCTTCCCCGTATACAGCATAAACGCCAGAAAATGGAAGAACTGCACCAATCTTATAAGGTTCCGCAGCTTCACTCACAGCCACGCCTATTTGTGACGATACGAATGCAAATACCGCCACAATCCCAATCATGATAAGCTTAGACCGTATTTGTCGTTTCATAACGTTCCCTCCTCCCTGTTTGTATTTTTGACGAAGCTCTAAAGACTGTGAAAATCTCATGTTAAATTTCCACCAGTTCACAATTCAATCACGCAATTCAATAACCTCTGAATTAATCGACATGAAGGAGTTGGCAAAATCATTAGAAATGTTAGCGTCTTATACCACCTCCCCTCTCCCATATTGTCCTTACTTCCCGAACCCCGTGGCTTTCCACCGAATCAACTCTTCTCGGCACATGATATCCTTTTAGGGCTCGCTATCCATAGCAACTCAAAATGAGCAAGATACGATGCTACTTCTTTTCGGACAGATCAAATGTATGAGAGAAACTGGTCAGGGGTACTGCCACCCCTTTTTCCTTAGCAAAATCCAAGGCCAAGCCAACATCTTTACGGAGCAATGCCAGGGTAGCCGGTTTGATCGTTCTCATCTCGGTGACAAAATCCCAGTTGTCTACTGTCCAGCTTCCAGCTGTGCTCGTTTTGTATATATCAAACAGAACGTTTAAATCTAAGCCTGCCTTACTTCCTAAAGCCAAGCTCTCAAGAACCGCAGCTATAGTTACTTCAAGAATCATATTATTCGCAAGCTTAGCTCCTAACCCCGCTCCACTGCCACCGCAATAAAAGATATTCTTCCCCATCGCCTCTAAAACGGCCCGACATTTTTCAAACACCTCTCTTTTTCCACCTACCATAATGCTCAAAGTACCTGCGTCTGCTCCCATGTGGCCACCACTTACCGGTGCATCCAGAATATCAAGCCCTTCTTTTACCTTCGTCTCAAGCCTTTGAATAAAACCAGGGCTGACGGTGCTCATAATGATTAGCGTACCCTTCTTTAACCCCTCCAATACCCCTTCCCTCCCGTAGACTACCTCCTCCGTCTGTTGGTCATCACGGACCATAACAATAACAACGTTACTAATAGCACTTAACTCCTTTGCTGACTCACTGACCTTTGCACCCAGTTTCTGCAGCTCCTCGCGCGGCTCTTTGACGACATCAAATACGTTGATGTCAAACCCTGCCTTCAGCAGGTTTTTTGCCATCCCTTTTCCCATCACCCCAAGACCGATGAAACCAACTTTGACTCTTGCCATCCCTATACTCCTTCCTCAGACTACTTACCACCTTTATGCTTATGTTCTACAAACTCGATGTTAACCCCGTAATTACTTTCGGGATGGAGGAAGACGATTGAGGAATCGTGGGCTCCTTTCCGAGGTTCTTTATCAACGCACTTAACACCTTCGGACCTAACTTTTTCCAGTGCCGATTTAACATTATCCACCTCAAAAGCAATATGATGCATCCCTTCGCCTCTCTCTTTGATGTATTTCGCTATCTCCCCATCAGGCGTTGTAGATGCGATCAGTTCTATTTGGGTATCACCGATCGGTAAAAAAGCAAGGCGGGCCTCTCCAACAGTATCCAGCGAAGTCGCAAGCAGTCCGTACTTCTTCTGGAAAAACTGTATTGCTGAATCAAGATCCTTAACATAAATAGCAATATGGTCTATTTTCTTTAGCATTTCTTAGCCTCCTTGATATTTCGTAACTTCAATTGATCCTAAATTTGAACCGCAATCCCCTTTTTGATAGATTCTATGGCCGCTTCAATAACTTTCATCTGCAAAATAGTCTCTGCCGGTTTCACTAACGGCTCGCTTCTCCCTAAAATGGATTCTACGAAGTTCTCGTCTTCCGATTTAATGTTATTCCACCTATGAGGATCACTTGCGATTACATTTTCTCCAAAGGAGATTTCAATTGAAGCAGTCCCAACCAGCCCTTCGGAAGTATCTCCATGCTTGAAATGCAGCGTGCCTTTTGGACCTACAACCAAACACTCTTCCTTTGGTGGACGGGTATTAAGTGAAAGATAATTAGTTGCCATTGCTCCATCTTTGAATCGAAAAAGAATGGTTGCCTCATCTGGACCATCAAAATCAGGATTATGAGATGCGGCTTGCGCATATATCTTATCAGGAACCTTGCCCTCGAATAGCCACAGTATCAGATCAATGGTATGGGATCCCAACATGGTGAGTATCAGGTTTCCTACCGTGTCTTTAGATCTCCACCATGGCGGTGCTTTTTTCTTGTCAAAATGAAGGGCAAATATATATATTAGGTTAAACGGGTCACCAATCTCAGCCTTAATTCTTTTTTGGGCCTCTCGAAGTCCTGCGAAGAAACGAAAACCCTGCCCGGCCATGATGGTAAGATGCTTCTGGCTAGCCATTTCAACCATACGTTCTGCGTCCTTGAGAGATAAAGCGAACGGTTTCTCCACCAAAACATGTTTATTTTTCTCCATTGCGTCAACTGCTACAGGTGCGTGTTGGTAGTTCGGCAGGCAGATCACAACAGCGTTTATGTTAGCATCATTGAATGCCTCTCCAGTGCTAGTATAAAATTTGGTGCCATACTTTTGTGCAGTTTGTCGAGCAAGGTCAGCATCGACATCCACCACTGCACTCAAGAACGCAATATCTTTCAATTCTTTGATGGATTCAATGTGGGTCCTGCCAATTCTACCACAACCAATAACAGCAATCCCCACTTTTCCTTTTTCATTCATATCCGTCCCCTTAATCTTCTTCGAAGATTTTGAGAGGATTCGAAATTCTCCTCCCGAACTCCTCAGGATTTAGGTGAAGCTGAAACAAAGATCAATTTTGTCCGGGCGTTTGTCGCCTCGCCACCCAGACTGGCTTCCTTGCCTTCAACCTAATCAGATCCGTTGTTAAGCCAGGAAGTACCGGCTCATTTTCCCGTTGGAGGCGCGCTGCGCGTGCCTCCAACCGAATTCTTCAGCTCCTTCCCTGATTCTTTTCCGAACTCTTTAATCTCTAAAGAGGATCGAAGGTCACAGTGTTCATTAATTCTGTAATATCATTGACCTTTTCCAAGTTAAAGACAATATCGCACACCCGGTCAAAATTCTTGCCCGATAAAAACCCCGCATAATCCACGCAGTCTTTGAATATCCCTTTGACCTGACTCTCAGCCATATAATTCGGTGGATCCCCTTTAGCTACCTTACAAATAATCTCATGCTGCTTGCCATTTTTGAGCTTCACAATGACCTTATCATTTCCAGACATAAAGGTCACATCCTTCTCTCGACTCGGATCCGGAATAGTCTTGATCTTCTTTCGGGTCTCCATGATCTTCGGATCATGCGCTTTCTCAACCGTAAATAAATCAAGAAAAACCTTCTCACCCAGAAGTACTGCCGCTAAGATATGCTCAATACTAAACCGAGCTTCTTCCCCATTCGCAGGATCCGGATAATGAATCAAACGGCGGAAGTAAGGAGCTGTATAAATTTCAATCACGTCGATATCGTCAACAGTTAACTTATACTTCGCCTGTAAGTCTCTTACGCCGTCCGTGATGCGCTGCGTAAAATAACAACACGGATACTGTTTGATCCCAACCGCCATGATCCGATAGGGGTTACCCAAGGACTCCACAAAACCTTTATAATCATACTGCCCCTTCGAATACGTATCAATAAACCCCCGAGACCCCTCAAGTATCTCCGGATCACCTGTAAATCCCTCCTTCGCCCACAAAGCTGTCGTCACCCCATTCTTCGCTGCCAACCCACACTCCACCAAATGACACATATACCCCGTCTGCCGCATCAACCCACACGCATTCGTAGCCGCCGTGCTCATCGCATTCCTGATCTGATCAGGACTCAACTGCAACAGCTTCGCCACCCCCACAGCCGAACCCACCACCCCTGTCGTAGGTGAAGTATGATGCCCTACCACAAATATCCCAGGAGCATGTAAAGCCAACTTCGCCTGAATCTCATACCCCACAGCAAAAGCCTCAATAATCTCCCTCCCGTTCGACCTCAATGCCTCCCCAACTGCCAACACAGAAGGAATTACATTATACGTCATACACCCTTCCGGAAAACTGTCATCCTCAAGCTCGCTCGCATAACCCGTATTCCCATTGATTAGTGCCGCACTCTCCATGTTGGTCTGAAGCCGACACCCAACGGCACCCGACTCCTTAATGCATCCCTGCTTCTTCACATAATTGGCAACGATCTTACCCGCCGGGGTCACCGACCCCGCGATCATCCCCGCTAAACCCTTCAATATCAATTTCTTGGCATACGTAACCGTTTCCTCAGGCATCTCGCTAAACTTAGCTCTCGATATAAAATTCACTATCCCTTCTGTTATCGCTCCCATAATCCTTTCCTCCTATTTACTATTTTTGGATTGGTATCTCAAAGATACTCCTCGTGACAAGACCTTGACGCATATCTCACAAAAATCCCTTTAACAATAACCATCTCATTGTACATTTCCCTTCTTCATAGTTTCAAAATATGATAATACCCCTGTAGACTGGAAAATCCCCGAGTCAAAAATCAAAATAACGCTCCAGTCAAGTATTAAATCACCTCCTCCCAATTAATCGATGAAATGTCCATAAAGATTAAATCTGACGAGTTTAATGATGGGGTTGTATCCTTTCTGCCATGAACTCTCTCTAACAAACTTTGTCCGTGGTTACTGCATAGCAAGGAAACATTCTCATGGAAATTTTACCACCATAACCCAAGCCTCTGAAGCCAACATCGGTTTGGCAAAAATCTGAGGATAATTTGAGGAAAATTTATTACGCATAGCGAAAATCTATTTCAAAAGAAAACTTACACCACCCAATTATTTTTGTCAAGCAAAAAATTTCTAAAAAAATTTCTAAAGTGTCCTCCGTTGTGCCATTGGTTTTGAAGCGGCCTTTAGAGGATAGTGCCGATGAACCATACTAGTCTTCCCGCGAAGGAGGCAAGTGGTTCGATTGGAGTCAGAAGTTGGAAATCGACGCCCCCAGTGCAGCGGTCCTCAGGAGGACAGAGGCCCCAAAAGCCTCGTTCATTCCGGATCCACGAAGGTCTCCAACCATACCTGGAAGAGGCTCTGTCCAGAAGAATCCCCGAGGCACGAAAGCAAACTTTGCTTGACTAAATTTCAGGGAAGTCTCTTATATCAACTGCGCCGAGATAATATCATGCTTTTCGTTTGTTCAGACAACGATTATTGTTGCCTTATCTTGGGAAAGAATGCCTGCTCGAAAGAATGGTTTCTCGGCGCAAACCTGAGATTGAGGCGGCTTTTTCATTACTTCTTGAATTCGAAAGAATTGAAGATGTCTAAATCAAAACCCTCCGAAAAACAAATCCACTGCACAATCTTCAACTCCCTCCCCTGATTAGGGCAGACCAAGTTCTTCCATCTTCTCTTTTTTAGGAATCCCATTTGTGTCCCACCCTCTTAAAGTGTAATAACGGTCGAGGGCGGGTTCAAAGGGGGCTGGAATCTTTCCGGTTCTCCCACCTTCCTTAGCCGGTTCAAAGATCTTTTTGGGTAGGACATCATCCTTTCTTGTGATTCCGTATTTAACGTTGACCAGTCTTTGCAGGGTAAATATCCGTTCACCGGTCTTGAGAAAGTCCTTCATGGGCCAATCCCAACCGGTTACAGAGTTCAATGTGTTCAGGAGGTCTGTCAATGTCATTCCCCCAAAAAGCATAAACTTGCAATGACATAAAGAGTTGGTCAGCACGCCGTAATCCTGGTACTTTGCTGCGACGAATTCTGAATCATCCATTCTGAATCGATCGACAACTGCTTTGACCCCTGCCTCTGGGAGTAGAAAGCCAGAGGAGGCTACTTGCGGATTTCCTCTCTCATGGTGTCCCCCTGCCGAACCTGTTGCATAGTTGAGAGCCAAGCTGAAAAATGCCCTCGGATCATGAGCAGGCATATCCAAACCCTTCACATGGACTGCAAGTTCGACCGCCTCTTTCCCTAAAAATTTTGCTGCCGGGACAATTCCGCCTGCGAATCGTTCACCGAATCCCTCTCTCTTGCCAATCTTGTGAATGAGTTGAAACATCGCCTCTTTATCGCCCCAACGTATTGCCATTCCATCCGCATCCTTCTCTTTCAAGATTCCTTTTTCATAACAGTCCATCGAGAAACCAATGAAGGCGCCTGTCGAGATTGTATCGATCCCATACCTATTACACCATTCATTCATCTTGGCCAAAGCCTTCAGATCATCCATCAGACAACAGTTACCTATCATCCCCAGCGTTTCATACTCTGGGCCAGCGCCTTCTAATGCGTACTCAGCGGGCTCTTCGACCTTAACATGCCAATGGCAACCCACTATGCAAAACGTGCAGGGTCACGGACGGGCCTTTAAAATCTCCGTGTAATTTGGGGGCTCAATTTTTTCAGCCCCCTCCGACCAGAGATCCCCAAACCAATATTTTATCGGTGTATCTCCCGACTCCTCACATCCAACCTAAACAAATGGGGTCCCGTGCAATCGCAACCAGTCCTTAGTGCCCTCAAACGCCTTCTCAGCCAGTCGCTTGTCTCCTGTTAAGCTTCGATAGTCCTTTCATATCCTTGTGCAGGCACTGACCGCGTTCCACGACTCAACTACAGAAACCCCCAGCCCCCAAAAAGCTGTTTCCTATTCTTGACATAGAACTCCGTTTGTCCTATATTTCATTTACCATAAAGGGAATTCCCATCAAGTATTAAAAGGAGGTAGAAAAATGAACTGGAAGTTGGGAGACGGAACCGTTCAGCTTACCAATTTTAGTCACCTGGGCGTCGCAGTCAAGGACGCCGAGAAGACCACCAAATGGCTTTCTTCAATATGGAACATCGGAACCCCAGAGGTATTCGATTATGAGCCCAAGAAGGAAGAGCTCTTTGTTGGCGAGCCATTTAAGGTGAGACTGGTATTTATTAAGTTCGGGGCCTTCCCAGTTGAATTGCTTCAGCCCTTGGATAACAAATCAATCTGGTCAAAGTTTATTGCCGAAAAGGGTGAGGGTATCCATCATATCGCTCTGGGCGTCTCGAATTATGATGAGATGGTGTTTAAGTTGCAGGAACAGAAACACCCGCTGCTGGTTTCCGCCATCTTCAATGGGGAGCGCTGGTGCTATTTTGATACAACCCCCGGCGGTTTGGTCGTTGAGTTCCGCGAAGAATACAAGAAGAAGGTATAACCGCCTAGCAAGCGCCGGGTAAGTCCGGCTGTTTGCGTTTACGCCATAATTGCGAATGAAAATACAGCGTGAGAAACAAGGTGTGCGTCAGGTTCTTTAACCAGTAAGTAAAGGGGGAACTTGAAGGATGAAAAAGCTTATTAACGATCCCTATCAGGTGGTTGAGGAGACCATTAGTGGCATTCTCAAGGCGTATCCCTACCATCTGCGCAGAGCAAAGGAGAGCTCTCGAGCTTTAGTCCGACGTGATGCTCCGGTTAAGGGAAAGGTTGCAATCTGCACCGGCGGCGGCTCCGGGCATATCCCGGTCTTTCTCGGATATGTCGGCCCAGGTCTGCTCGATGGAGTTTCCGTGGGTAATGTTTTCTCCTCGCCGAGCGCCGATGACATGCTCGCTGCCACGAAGGAAGTAAACAGCGGAGCCGGGGTGCTCTACCTGTTCGGGAACTACAGCGGGGATAAAATAAACTTTGAAATGTCCGCGGAAATGGCTGGCGCCGATGGCATCCCAGTCAAGTTGAGCATTGCCGCCGACGATGTTGCCTCAGCCCCGCGTGCCGAGAAAAACCGCCGGCGTGGAATTGCCGGTATTTTCTTTGCCTATAAAATCGCCGGTGCCAAGGCCGATACCATGGCCAGCCTTGATGAGGTAAAGGCCACTGTTGATCGTGTCATCGAACGAACATGCACCATGGGGGTGGCCTTGAGCCCATGCACCATACCGGCGGTGGGCAAGCCGAACTTCACCATTGCCGAGGACGAAATGGAGCTAGGTATGGGTATTCATGGTGAACCAGGAATCGAGCGGACCAAGATGAAGAAGGCCGATGAGGTGGCCGCCATCATGGCCGATAAGGTGACTAAGGATCTCCCCTTCAAACCGAGGGACGAGGTTGCGGTTCTGGTGAACGGTCTGGGAGCGACTCCGCCTGAGGAGCTGTTCATTCTTTACAATAAATTCCATGATATTCTGGGTGCCAACAGCATAAAAATTTACAAGGCATTCATTGGGGAATACGCCACTTCCATGGAAATGGCCGGCGCCTCATTTTCCCTGCTCAAGCTCAATGATGAATTTAAGAAACTTCTGGATGCACCCGCGTTCTCACCATTCCTCCCGCAGTGGAGACGTTAGTGAGCCAGGTAATTAATACCTCAACCCTGATTACTATCCTGAAGGAGAGCGCCATGGGGTGGAATGCCCACAGTGACGAGCTGCGGGAGCTCGATGCCATCGTCGGCGATGGCGATATGGGGGTCACCGTTTCCATCGGTAGCAAGGCCATGGCCGCATACCTTGCCAATTCGGGCGAGGAGGACATGGGTAAACTCCTAATGAAATGCGGCATGCAGATTAACAAGGCGAGCCCATCCACCTTCGGCACTTTGCTGGCCTCGGCCTTTATGGAAGCGGGGAAGGCAATCCTAGGGCGAAAGGAAATCGAGGTCAAGGACCTGGTGCTCGTGGGCTGGGGTGCAATTGACGGCGTCAAGAAGAGGGGGAAAGCCGAGGTCGGTGATAAGTCTATGCTTGATTCTCTAGTCCCAGCAGTGGAGGCCTTCCAGCAGGCGCTGGCTAAAGGCGCTGACTCTAAGGCAGCTATCGAAGCGGCAGTCAAGGCATCCAAGGCAGGTGCTGAAGCGACAATCAAGATGAAGGCCAAGTATGGCCGGGCCAGCTACCGCCAGGACGGCGGTGTCGGCGTGCAGGACGCCGGGGCAACTGCCATATACCGCCTAATAGAAGCGTTTTGTGAGAACCTCCTCTCCCACATTTGAGTGGAATGCCGTGTAATTATGTAAGAACGAATTGACGAACAACTTCCTTCAGCTTCTCAATTCAAGCCTACTTCTTCTTGACAAACCTTTTTATCGCTGGATATCCCCGATTGACGCCTCCATGGTTAATGAAGAGGGATCGCCCAGATAGAGGTCATCTTGGGAGTCAAAAGCGATAGTATGGGGAGCGAGAAGATCAAACCACGCATTAATCGAGAGTAGCACCCTCAGGACCTCAACCTTACAATCTGCTCTTCCCTCAGATACCAGCCCTTTTTATACGCGCGAGTTCGTCTTCATTCTCTCCACCGAGGCGCGACAAGCAACGAGCAGAGTTTGTTAAAACTAATGCTACAAGTATTTCGTCCGGCCCTGGAGCATCAGCGACGCTCACCTCCATGGCATCCAGGTAGGGCATAGACCAAATATCGTCCTTATGGAGTATTGGTACATCAATTCGAGTGCCTGGACCCCCTCGTTTTTTGGTCGACGGGATAGGAGATTTTCCTCCGCTGACTGCATTACGGACGGGCTTTCCAAACTTGGGATGGATTATGGCTGCACAATGTTCGATCTCTCCTGCGGAACCCACGATAGCTGCTTTCCCATAACCTTTTACCCGATCCGGGGCAACGCCTAAAGCTTCTACCGCCCGTTAAGCCAACATCCCTCCCAATTTTTCTCCAAAGTCGATAAGGAGGGATAAATCCTTGACAAATCTTCCCGCATATGGATTTTGGATGACCACTATAGCAGCCACCTTTCGAGCAGATGGCTTGATCTCCAAATCCAATTCCCTATGGGTGTCTTCGACTACCAACATTTCTTTTCTTATCTTTAGGTCGTCCATAAATCAGCCTCTCTTCCTTGGATTTGATCCAAATTGGTTAGTTATTAACTTGGAAACGCACTCACACCCTTACCGTAATCGTATTTCTCTGACGGATATAGTCTAATTCTTTTTTGTAATCTCCACTAAACCTTTATCGGCATCAACTTTCACCCAATCTCCAGTAGAAATAACTTCTGTTGGATCCTGGTCAAGATCAGTGACAGATGGAATACGGAGAACTACCGACCCTAAAGCAGTTTGAGGGTTACATTCTTTGACGATAAATGCCTTAGGTGATTTCCCTGTAAAACGCAAGACTTGATACCACACCGACCAGGACGAGGAGCCTCTCCCCGTTTTGAAAACCAGAATTTTCCCCGTAACTTCTTTGTTCAGTAGTTCGTTTCCAAGCTCAATCACAACACCCCTCTTAAGATCAAAGACGCCCATGCCTCCCAGGGCGTCCTTGGTTACGAGAGCTTCGCCTTCCGCTAAACCAGGGTATACTTTTCTACCCTTTAGGATTATCTTTCTCATCTCAATGCTCCCTTCCATTTTCCCGTAATTCCGGCTTCAATGCATTCCTCTGTTGTACCAAACCAGGTGTTCTTCAACCCTGTCACCCCAGGAATGTAATGCACCATCTTAGCAGAATCCGAAGCAAGAACCTTTGAAGGATCAAGGTCAAGGACTTGACCGCAAGTATCTTCAAGGACCAATCCACCCGCCTTCATAATGACGTCCGTATATCCCATCCTATCCGCAAGGGCCTTTACCATACGACAGGTTGTAATATAAAGAGCGGTGTTTTCGTGCACTTTCTTCCCTTCCAGCATCCGAGCAATAGCACTCATGCGCTCAAGAGTATAATGCGGACAACCTAATACCACGACGTCAACATCCTCTTTTTTGGAATGATTCAATTTTTCATAAGTTTTTCTCCGTTCTTGCTTGCCATATTTTACCACTCTTGAAATGCCCTCCTTCCCGATCGCCATTTCAAGGGTAGGCGCCTCTGGGGTAACCCCCACAATATGGAACATGACAATACTTCCTGACGCAATTCCAGCGGAGCAAAGGGCCATTAACATATTCATGTCTGGAATTCTTTTGAGGTTCGTGTAAACCGGGACGTCTAATCCAACCTGACTGCCTACGTAATACCCAATGAGGTACCATTCCTGAATCGTATCCATGTCGACATCAATTTCAACGATAATTTTCCCGAGGCGATTCTCCTTCAAGTGCATTCCCCAAAGGGGTGTCTTGCCCGTGATTGCAGAGGCGAAAGAGCTATGTTGTCCCTCGATATTTGTCCGGGCCCCCAGTACAGAATTACAGTAAGCAATTGCAGAAGACTCCGTCCAAGCGCAATGCTCGCCCTTTGCAGGAAAATTTCCGGACTGATATGGCGTGCATGTATCAAGGATAATGATGCCGATTCTTTTGCAGTAATCTTCCATCCTCTTTACGATTTCACAGGTAAGTTTACCCCCCCGCTGAATCTCGGGGAATTGCTGATCTCTAAAATACGCATTCGTGGTTGTAAAGGTTTTCACTTTGTCGACAACGACGACTTCATCGCTATCGAGATAAAATTTAGACGCTATTTCATCGGGATCCATACTCGGCACGATCATTTGGACAAGATCTATGTCAGGCAACGTACCTGTAGTTAATGTCACGTTATTCGTGTCTATAAATTCCTCGGCGCCAAGAGCTTCTGCATATTTGACCAATAATTCCATTGCTTTTTGTCTGGGCACGCCTTCTTTCCCTTCTAACATAGCTTGTTCATCAGAATTTAATTTGATCATCTTTTCCTTCCTCCAAACTCTCTTCCATGATATGGAAGACGGTTCCCATTAAACTCCGCGATTTATAGGAGCAACATGTGTGCATCCTCGTTTCTCTACTTGTCTTTAACAAGCTAAAACGTCTGACGGTGGCAAGAAGTCTTTAAGCTGTCTTCTTAAGCTTTTCGTAATGTTTATCGGCGGGTCAGTAGACTTCAGCCAAGAACACCGTCCAGAACGACTTACACAAAGAATTTCCTTCCTCTAAAGGGGGTAGGGCTGAAGAATTTATATCATTAGGTACTTTTTCTTCACCTCCTCATTGGCTTCCAATTCCTTAATACCACCTTGATAACGAATTATCCCTTTGCTAATCACATAAGCTCGGTCAGAAACGCGAGAAGCAAATTTAACATTCTGCTCTGAGACAAGGATCGTTTGACCCATCTTCTTTAGTTCGATCACTTGATCACCTAATTTCCTCACAACCAGCGGTGCAAGCCCTTCTGCAGGCTCATCCATAAGAAGTAGACTTGGGTTGCCCATTAGTGTCCGTCCGATTGTGAGCATCTGTTGCTCCCCACCACTTAAGTACCCTCCCAAACGCCCATCTAACTTTGCAAGTTCAGGGAAAAGGTTGTAAATCCTTTCTGCAGTCCACTCCTCAACATTTGAATCCCTCGGTTTCTTTTTACCAATATTTAAGTTATCCCTGACAGTTAAATCCGGGAAGATAAGCCGATTATCAGGCACGAAGCCTATCCCTTTTTGAGCAATATAATATGGGGACTTGCCCATCAACTCTTCTCTATAAAACTTAACACTGCCAGACTGAGGGGGGGTCAAACCCATGATACTTCGTATCGTTGTCGTTTTACCAGCTCCATTTCGTCCTAAGAGGCAAACGACTTCGCCTTTGGCAATTGAGAGAGAAAGGCCAAACAGGATATGACTCGTTCCGTAATAGGTGTGAACATCACTCACCTCTAATATCATACCTCCCCTCCAAGATAGACTGTCTGTGCCTTTTCATTGATCCGCACTTCTTCGGGAGTACCATCGGCAATTATAGTCCCTTGATGTAGTACTGTGAGCCTCCGTGCATACCCAAAAACCACTGACATATCATGTTCTGTAAACAAAATCGTTAGGTATTTTTCCTGGTTCAACCTCTGGACGAGTTCCATAATTTCTTTTGTTTCTTCCCCAGACATCCCAGCAGTGGGCTCGTCCAATAACAAGAGCTCAGGCTTGGTGCCAAGTGCAATAGCCAATTCTAATCGTTTCTTGTCACCTTGTGAGAGCCTACCTGCCAAAACATTTGCTTGCGCGGCTACCCCGCACGATTCTAATATTTCCACTGTTTGCGAAATTGCAAGTCGGCTAGCCGGAGTATAGAAATTAAGTGTCTTCCCCTGCTGGGATATAATTGCTTGTCGGACATTCTCATAAGTTGTAAGTGTTGGATAAATGTTGCTAACTTGAAAAGCGCGAGCAATGCCAAGTCTTGAAATTACATGGAGAGGTAACCCTGTAATATCTTTCCCCTTAAAAAATATTGTCCCAGAATCAACCTTATGAAATCCTGTTACAAGGTTGAAAAGAGTAGTTTTCCCTGCGCCATTAGGGCCAATAATGGCTGACAGTTCCCCAGGATCTAATTTGTAACTGAGATTAGAGATAGCTTCAAAGCCATTGAAGGATTTTGTCAACTCTCTTACTTCAAGAATGGGAACCGAAGCCATTTCCTTATAAGGTGTTTCCACTTCTGCCCAAGAGGGTGATTTTAATATCTTCGGCTAATAGCACTGACTTGTTTCTTTGCATTATTCATTCTGGTCGGATCTTCAATTCTAAAGTTCCAACAATTCCCCCGGAGAAAAAGAGTACTATAAATATAATGAGAGTTCCGATGATCAGGGGCCAGTATTCCGTAAAAGGGGTAACAAAAACAAATAACAACGTATATATAATGGAACCGACGAGGGGACCCAAAAAGTATGAAGGGCCTCCAATTATCGTCATAAAGATAGGTACACCGGAATGTGTCCAGTTGGCAAGGTCAGGAGAAACGCTATGATTAAATACAGCCCAAAGGCTGCCTCCTAGCCCAGCAAACATTCCTGCAATGGTAAAATTTATGAGCATATGTTGTCGAACATTGACGCCAACGAATCCTGTCCGATTGCTATTATCTCGTATGGCTCGCATTGTATATCCAAAAGAGGATTTTGTAATGAACCACATTACAATTAGGGCTGCGGATACTATCACTAAAGTGAAATAATAGTTCCAAAATGGATTCTTCAATAATATCGGAGATGAAATTCCCTGAATTCCATTGTCGCCTCCGGTAAAGTCATACCATTGAAAAATGACAGAATGCACCAATTGTGCAAAAGCCAAGCTTAGTATAGCAAAATAGATTCCCGTTAGACGGACAATAAAAAAGCCAAACATCAAGGCACATATTCCAGATACTACGATGGGAGCCACCATACAAAGAGGGAAAGCTATTGATGTCTTAGTGAGCATCAGCGCTGTTGTATAAGCGCCAAGGGCGTAATAGGCCCCTTGACCAAAAGAGATTTGGCCCATTAAGCCGAAAATGAGATTGAAGCTAATTGCAAACATCCCCAAAATTAGAATTTCTGTAAGAACCTGTATCCAGAAACTCCCTAATACCATCGGGGGCACAATTGATAAAACAATGATTAAACTAAGCCACCAATACGACCATAGAGTGCGAGCTTTATCTTCCATTAAACCCTCATGGGTGTACCGAATAACCCCCAGGGACGTACGATAAGAATTAGGATCGTCACGATGAAAATGAGAAATAGGGCCATCCTTGGCACAAACATAATGGCAAAAGCGTAAATTAATCCCACAGTAAGAGAGCCCACAAGTGCCCCCATAAGGCTACCGAATCCTCCGATCACCATAACACAGAAACATTCTACAATGACCGTCGAATCCATTCCGTATGTAATTGAGGATAATGGAGCCTGCATCCCACCAGCCAAAGCAGCGATAAAAACGCTTAAGACGAAAACTCCTGCATAGATCCTGTGGATTGGGACACCTAATGCACTGATCATCTCTCGACTAAAAACCGACGCTCTTACTTTGCGACCAAACATTGTTTTGTAAAATAACCACCAAAGGCCCAAAGCCACTAACACTCCAAGAATAATAACCATGAGGTTATATGTAGGAAATGGGGCCCCAAAGATACTCATTAAACCACTGACCACTTTTGGTTTAGGAACGATCCGATCCGCTACACCCCAAGTCAATTTGATTACATCTCCGATGACAAGTGCGAGGCCGTAAGTTAGAAGAAGTTGTTCGGTAAGTGGTCTTTCATATACACGACGTACTAACCAGACCTCAATAATCCAACCGATTGCAGCCATAGTCAGGGATGCAAGAGGGATGCTGATCCAGAGCCCAAAGTTGGGGGAATAGAGTATTTGCCAGAATGTCCATGTCAAATAAGCCCCTAGTAGCCAAAAGGAAGCATGAGCAAAATTAAGAATGTTCATCACGCTGAAGATCAAGGTTAGTCCCGATGATATCAGAAATAATATCATTCCCCGTGATATTCCACTTAGAATTTGGCCAATTATTTGGCTTGCAGTCATTTTTAAGTTCTCTGTTAAAACTTCAAATCCTCTGGATTCCTCTTTTTACCCAACCCTGCCTTATCTCTTATGAGGGGAATCTCGGACTCAGGACGCCATGATTCTTCGCCAGTAACAGTCATAATATTCTTGAGGATTGGAAAAGGGTATCCCGGATCATCTGCAACAATACCGACATAAGACGGGCAATTAAGCATGTTATCAATTTTACGGAAGTAAAGCTTACCACGGGTTGTATTGACTGTCATGCCCTTCAATGCATTCTTTACTTTTTCAGTATCAATACTCCCTGCCTTTTCAATCCCTTGTTTTAGAGCATAAACCGCGTCGTATTGAAGTGGCACCCAATCATCTGGATACTGACCGTACTTAGCCCGATATTTCTTAACCACATTAGCCATCATGGGGTTATCCAGATGCGCCATGAAAGGAGCACGAAATATTCCCATTACCCCACGGGGCACTTCATCCTTCATTTCCATTAGCTCTGTCAAAAATATTGCAGCGCTTGCGAAATTAAATTTCTTGAAGAACCCATAATTATTGCCCTGTCTCATGAAAGCAAAACCATCCAAGCCTGGAACAGCAGCATAGACAAAATCGGGATTATCTACCATGATTGACGTAATGTATGATGAAAATTCTGATTCACCTACCTTCGGCCAGTATTGCTTAATTAATCTTAACTCTGGAAGGGCTTTCTTAAGGTATTCTACAACTATGTCTATAGTCATGTGTGAGAACTCGAAATCTGAACCTATTGTAACATAAGTCTTCCAACCCTTCTCTTTAGCTATTTTTGTAATGTAAACACCCATGGCCTTTGCTTGCATATAGGTATTGGGTACCATGTGATAAGTATATGGGCTATAGTTCGCTACTGTAAAAGCTTCTGAATTGCTATTGGCTGCAATTTGGAGAGTTTTATTCTCGTAACAGACTTCCTCAACAGCCAGGCCAATATGACTGCTTTGAGTACCTATAATGGCCTTTACCTTTTCTCTCAAAATGAGATCTCTTGCCTCCCTTATACCTATATCCGGTTTTGTTTGTGAGTCTCTACTAAAAAGCTTAATGGGATGTTTGCCCAAAAATCCACCTTGACCGTTAATTTCCTCTACTGCTAGTTCAACGCCCTGAAATGAGTGCTTAGAGTATACCGCCCCGTATCCTGTAAACTCAAATATAGCGCCTAAATTATAGGGCTCCTCTCCTCTTGCTGGAAAAGAAATAGAGAAAATTGTTATCAATATAATCATTATTCCAATTCCACTTCCACTAAGTCTGTTTCCCTTAATTAGTCTTTGCGTAAGCATCTTTGTGCAACCTCCCTTCTTAGCGATTCCTTACTTAAGGCATAAATGCAAGCAATTCCCACAACTACAGCAATATCATCAATCGAGTCTTTTGCCAAGTTTTTTTATTTGGGCATTGCTTTTCTTCATGGGTTCCAGGTACTCTAACAATATCCCTATAGACTGAAAAAACACCGAGTTCGAACCCAAGATTCCGCTCCACTATAATGCTCAATCACCTCCTCGTAATTTAACTGACGATTTCATGGAAATTTTAGCACCATATCCGAAGCCTCTGAGCCTAACTCGGTTTGATAAAGGTTTAAGGATGATCAGAGGAAAATGTATTACGCATAGCGAAAATGTGTTTCGTCGAAAAAATCTTACACCACACAATTATTTTTGTCAAGCAAAAAAAATCGGGTTTGCCATCAATCTTCCTTCATTCTCCAGAAATTTTCTTGTTTTCTTAGAAATTCGCTGGAGACTTTTCATCTGCTCTTTTACAAAAATGTTTTACTTTCTGGGGAAATAGGAATTGTTCTAACTTTTATCATTCCATTACTCAAATCGTCGGGTTGGCCTTATGGGTAGAAGAGACGCTTTGCTTCCTTTCTTAATTCCGAACGGAAATCTGGATGGGCAATGGCAATAAGTTCTTCTGCTCGCTGCCTGGCTGTTTTCCCTTGGAGTCGAGCAACCCCATATTCGGTAATTACATAGTCAGCAAAGTAGCGTTGTATACTGACGGGGGTGCCCTTCTCAAACTGGGGGACGATGCTGGATATTTTGCCCTCAAGAGCTGTAGAATAAAGGAAAGTAATTGCTCGTCCGGCCTGACTTAATAGAGCTCCGATATGGGACTCAATCTGTCCGCCGGGACCGTTAATCATTCGACCACCGGATGTCGCCTCACAAGCTATTTGGCCAGTCAGATCAATACTGACGGCACTGTTCATGCTCACCATATTCGCATTCTGGGAAATAGTCCTTATGTTGATAACGTATTCTGCATCGTAGAGTTCGATGAGAGGGTTCTCGTTCGCAAATTCCAATTCCTCGGGACCTAACCCTTCAAGGGAAGTGAAGATAGCCTTGCCTCTATGAATGGCCTTGTGCTGGCCATTTATTACTCCGGCCTTTATCAAGTTCCCTATGCCACGGGCTGCCATCTTGCCGTGATATCCCAAATCCACCCTATTGTCAAAAACGCCTAGCCTAGTCAACGAGGATGGGATTCCGGCGATTCCAAGCTGAATGGTATCTCCATCCTTTATGAGCGGCTTTATATGTTCAGCAATGGCTTTGAGCCGGGGGTCAGGCTCTCCCAAACCGAAGATTGTATAATAAGTGTCCAGAGTGGATTCATCGCCCTTTAGCAGGTAAGGAAGATGCTCCGCCCTTTGGTGCGGAAGGAAATACGAAAAAATTTCTTGAAGCCGTGTACGCCGTTTTGGATCCATATCGGCAGTTAACCTGTCAAACTCTTCCTGAGAAACGGTTTGGGGTGTATGTTTTACAAAATAATCTACTTCTGATACATGAATAAAGTTATCCCCGTAAGTTCTGATCAGCGAATTATCCACCTCGAATATAACCGTGCGGGCCGCGCGAGCACATGTTTTTTTGTTCCACAGATTTTCCCCAAAGCTGCAAAACCCATGTCGATCAGGAGGTGACACCACGCCTAAATAGACATCAATCGCCTTATTCTCTCCTGCTCTCTCATTTAAGATTTTAGATTCGGTTGCGAAGGTAACGGGATGATAGTCAGCCAACTTTACATCTGTCCATTTCCTCATGACAGGTCCGATGAAGAATTCCATGGTTAAATGGAATATGTCTTTCTTGCCAGGCTCGAGCCAACCGTCATCTATCCTCGGGTTCTCAATAAACATATCCGCATTTTTTAGATCATCCTTCCTTGCCGCAAGAGCCGATGTCAGCAATGTGGGCTGCCTGGGAAAACCAAATTTTACCCTATCCCCGGATTTGACAGCTTTCACCGCCTCGTCTGCAGAAACGAGTTTTCGCTTATAGTCTGTTTGCCAGTCCATGCATCTTATCCTTCCTCGCTCAAACTATGAAGCTACCGGTTTTAGGATAATCGTTGCATCAACGACACAGGGAATACCTCCCCTGACAATAACAGGGTTAAGGTCTATCTGCTCAATCCTTGGATGAGCTACGCCGAGATTACCCAAATTGACAATTATTTGTGCCATGCGCTCTTGTTCAATAGGAGGCATCCCCCGAAACCCCTGGAGGATCCGCTGTCCTCGGATACGTCCTAGGACCTCGAGAGCTACTGACCGGTTCAACGGCGCTGGGGCAAACACTATGTCCTTTTCCAGCTCTGAAAAGATGCCACCCACTCCAAACATCACACACGGCCCAAACTGCAGATCCCGAAGAAACCCTACAATAAGTTCGTAATCCGCTTCCACCTGGCGTTGAATAAGAATCCGGCCCTTACTCTCTACGCTCTTTTGCATCTTTCGATGTGCGTCAGTCAACTGTTCTTGGGTGGTGATTCCGAGATGGACCAGGCCTTTTTCCGTTTTATGTACTTCGCCGGGCAATAATCCCTTAAGCACCACTGGATATCCGACATCAAGAGCAAACTGTTTGGCGTCGGACAGACTTTGAACAATTTTTTCCTCCACAACGGGCATATTCCATTTGCTTAATAGCTGCTTGGCTTCATACTCATCCCAAATGAGCTGTGAATCAGAAAATGAATCGAGTTCCAACCGATCTGTATCTTCCTTGGGCAGAATCTCATATGCAGATTTGACCGTTGCCGCTTTTCGCCCCTGGAAACTAGCCGCCGCAGCCAAACACTCCACCGCCCTAGCTAATCCTCTGTAGGCAGGAAATCCAAAAGCCTGAGTGTCCCTTTGAATAATTCCGGCGGCATCCTCACGCCCGATAAAATAGAACATCACTACCTTTCCTTCACTGTCGGCTTTCTTTCTTATTGTCTCGAGATCCATAAATTGGGTTTCTCGCCCCGCAATATAGAGGATCAGAATCGCATCTACGTTAGGGTCATCAAGGACTATTTGTGTCGTCCGGTTGTAGGTTGGCAGCCGGCCGTGGAGCTCTATCGCTGCGAAGAGGTCCACCGGGTTCCCCACCTGCATCCATTTTGGCAAAATTTCTTTTAGATTCCTACGCGTTTCTTGCGAGAACTGGGCAACTGGAAGGGAATACTTTTCTAATAGATCACATGCGACAACGCCTGCACCACCGCTGAAGGTCAGAATGGCTGTACGGCACCGAAGGGACAATTTCGGCGTCATGGCCAAAGTAGCTGCCAACTCCATCAAATGATTAAAATCATAAGCCAGGGTCACTCCCGCCATTTGTAGCATGCTGTCGGCAAGACGAGAGTTCCCTGAAAGACTGGCGGTATGGCTCATGGCGGCCCTGGCCCC
Source organism: uncultured delta proteobacterium (assembly GCA_963826305.1). Lineage (GTDB taxonomy): Bacteria > Desulfobacterota > BSN033 > BSN033 > UBA1163 > CAWGWZ01. The sequence continues at coordinate 199,285 of CAWGWZ010000027.1, forward strand.
GGCCTCACTTCTTCCAGACTTCAAGAGCACGATGGGTTTGGTAGATTTGGCCGCGATTTCCGTGAAAAATCGCCCTCGGTTTATCGACTCGAGGTAGAGAGCTACGGCATCTGTTTCGGGATCTGCGAGTAGGTATTCAAGAAGGTCACACTCGTCCAAGTCAGCCTTGTTTCCGATGGAACAGGCTTTGCCAATTCCCATTTTACCATGGCTCATACACTCTGTTAGAAAGGCGGCCGACAGCATTCCGCTTTGGGAAACGAGGGAGACCCGGCCAGGAATTAACCCCTCCTCATAGACAGCGGGGTTCATAAAACTAAAAAAACGCTTATTCGGGATATCCACCAAACCAAAACAGTTTGGTCCCCAAATCCGAATATTTCCTTTCTTGGCAATTGCACCACAACGGTCCTGTAAGATCTTCCCTTGTTCTCCTATTTCAGCAAACCCTGCACTTTCGATCATTACTCTCGTGATACCTTTTCTAACGCATGCCTCTATGACATCAGGAACGCTTGGGGCAGGCACCAGGACGATTGCCATGTCAACCTGCTGGGGAATATCTTCCACAGAAGAGTAGCAAAGAAGCCCTTCAATCTCTTTATATCTGGCATTGACTGGAAAGACCTTCCCTGGATATCCGTAAAGTAGGTTATTAATTATGTTCAGACCGCCCCCGCGCGTACTCGCACCAACAACGGCAATCGATTCGGGGTTAAAAAATTTATCCATTTCTTTCTCCATAATTTACAAAGTTGTTTGAAAAGGCATTGCATACAAATTTTGGAGATTATTATTCATCTAGCCTTCTCAAAAAGAAAAGCTTCCGGTTCTAAACCACAGAGCGTTCACAATAACATCACACTGGAGGAAGCGGGATCTCTTCTCTAGACCTCACAGGGGTTTCTTTGATAACATCGCCGAACGAAGTGACATTACTTGAGCACCTCTGAATTCACCACAAACTGAGGTGGCCTTCCGTTCATTACATCTACAATATTTTTTGCACAGATCATACCCACCTCCTCCAACGTCTCAATCGTGTACCCACCCATGTGAGGAGTTATAATCACATTATCTAAAGTAAGTAACGGATTCCCCGTGGGTGGTTCGTTGGAGAAAACATCTAGGGCGGCACCCTTAATTCTCCCCTCTTTCAGGACCCGATAAAGGGATTCTTCGTCCATGATGGTCCCCCGGGCAACGTTGACCAGACAGGCATCCTTCTTCATGAGCCTCAGTTCCCTCTCCCCGATCAGCTTGTTCGTCTCCGGACTGAGGGGTACATGCATGGAAATATAATCCGCCTGTGCCAAAACATCATCTAAGGACAAATATTGGATGCCCCATTTTTGGGCAAACTCATAATCTTTAAATACGTCATATGCCAGAACCTTCATGTTAAAGCCCACCCCGCGCTGGGCCACTTTCTTGCCTATTTGCCCCAGGCCAACTATACCTAAAACCTTTCCACTTACCTGGTTTCCAACAATAGGAGCCCATTGGCCACTCCTAACCGAACGATCAGCATAAGGAATTCTTCTGGCCAGCGAAATGAACAATCCCATGGTCAGGTCGGCCACTGCGTCGCTGTTGCCCCCGGGTGCATTCGTAACCACTATTCCTTTCTCAGAGGCTGCCTTCACATCGATGTGATTGACTCCCACCCCATGCTGGGCAATGATTCTCAGCTTTGGCGCAGCTTTAATGATGGGTCCGCTAATCGGCATAATACCTGCGATGATCGCGTCGTAATCTTTGACACTTCTTATCATCTCTTCTTCGGATAATTTCTTTCCCTGTGGAACAAAGTCCACTTCATAGCCGAGGCTTTTTAAAAAATTAACGGGCCCAGCGGCGAAATATCCAAATGATGGCGATGTCGACCATATCCTAATTGTCATAAGCCTTCCCCCTTCTAAATTTTATCAGGCAACTGTTGTTTAGCTTCATTACGTAACAAAATAATTCAGCAGCAGCCTCGACTCTCCTTGCCCGATTTTCTATCTCAATAATGAACCGATATGCCAAAAGATAAAAAGGTTTGACTTAAATTAAAGCTCTTTGGCATCAGAATTGGCTTCTAAGATAAAAGAGATTCCATCGGACAGTTGAGACATTCTTCCCAAGAAGAGGCTTCCTTTGGCCACGAACATCGCCCTTTTCATCTTGCGCTGTTTCATCGCCTCTATCGCATGCCCCAGGAAGGGTACGGCAGAGGGCACATGACCCTGGGTGGGAGCAAAACCAGGCATGCCTCGCTCCTTCACAAATTTATCAATGTCAGCCTTATCAATCTGTTGATTCAGGGCTGCCAGAGAAGCCATGATTCTGTAGTTGGTAGAAGGAGTGTCTCCACTCCCTGCAGGAAGTGTAATCTCAGGGTTGTGCATCTCGGTCGCATATTTGTCGACATCGGTCATCTTCATACCCAGTTTGTTCAAGGGTTTGACGATGAGGGAGGTCATAATCGATTGCTGAGCAGATCCTGCACCCACATCGTGTTTACCGATTGAATCCAGTCTTATCACGGGGCTGACCCCATCATCATTCGTAATCAAAAAGGCGATGGCAGCGATAATGTCCTCCAGGACCGGCATGTGATGCTTCAAATGGGCAGAGAACTTCATTCCCACCTTGGCTAAACAGCCCCCGCCAGCCACCACCACATTATTATAGATGCCAGAGGCCACCAAACCCGCAGCATTAATAATAGCGTGATTGGGAGCGCAACAGAATGCCCGGATATCATTGCCCGTTGCATTGACGCACCCGCACATTTCAGCCATAGCCTTGGACAGGCTTCCGCCGCCGCGATTATACCTATCCCCGATGGCTGTCTCCGTGCAGTCTAGGACAAAATCAACAGCTTCTGGGCCGATCCCAGCTCTCTTAAAAAGATGAAGCATGGCCAGAGATCCAGAGGCCTTGGCCAGCAGATTCTCCATCAGGACTTCTGCTTTCAGCGTATCATCTTTGTCATGGTCACGCCGCAAAGAACCTACAAGCTTACCTTGAAGATAGACGGGTAGGGCATTTCCCTGGTCAATGGCCTCTCTAATTTTCTCAGGGGGTTTCCCATTGCCCATTTTTTTGACACGAGAGTCATTCATGAATGGGTGAGAGGCAAACTTATCTCTCATCTGCTCAACGAACTTGGGATCCAACCAAAGCAGGTCAAAATCATCTGCAATTTTCATCCATCCATAGAACTCCTCTTCTGGCATGATCTCCCCAAAAGGGCCTTTCCTGTTTCCATTCTGAGAGGGATGTTCATACCACGGCTTGGGGATCTCGTTCAATTCATCCGGGTGCTGGTTACCAATAAATACCTGATGGGGAGGGTATTTGACCACTTCCTCATAGGTTCTCAGATGGCTCGCAATCTGTTTTAATAAGCCATTGTCTTCTAAAAGATCCCGAGAGGGCTTTGATCCATACTGGACAAAGTCGGGCACATGAACAATGACATAACCCACTTCCTTCATGACGACAGACATGTTTGAAAAACCTCCTTCGCCTATTCGATTATCTTTTTGATAGACGCTTCGATATCGTCCATCTTCAAGCCTCCTCCAGTAAGTCGATCCACTTCTTTTCCATTTTTATAAAAGAGGAAAGTGGGGAGCCCGAAAACTTTCAAGTTCAGACAGAGCCGCCTATTTTTTGACGCATCGATTTTGGAGATTTTCAATTTCGCTCCATATTTTTCTCCTAATCCTTCCACATGAGGCATTAATGCCAAACAGGGGGCGCACTGAGGGCCCCAAAAATCGACTAATACCGGAGTTTCTGATTGAACTACCTCTTTTTCAAAGGTTTCTCCGCTCACTTCGATTGCCATAAAGAACCTCCATGAGGATTCGAAATGTCAAATGACAAAGTTCAACGATCAAATCAATTTCAAATGCCAAAATCCAAAGCACCTCATTATCCAAATTTAGGAATTTGACATTTGAACTTGAGATGTTTACTGCGTTCCCTCGAGAGTGAAGATCGTTGGTGCCTCTACCTCTGTCCGGAGTATCTCCAAAGCCCTTAAGACATACTTGCGCCGCAGGGCCTTTTCTTGCTCCTTGGTCAGGACGGAATTTCCCACGACGCAGGTGATGCTTTGACCCCGTAATATTCGATTGGCGCCGACCATCTGGGCGACATTGGGGACGGCTGTGATTTGAACGACGGGAATGCCTGTTTTTTCAATGCCGGATGCGATCGTTGCCCCGCAACGAGTACTCGACCCTCAGGTCGAAGTAAGCAGGACAGCAGAGATATTCCTCCGTTTGATCTCCGCCCCCATCTCGTCCCCCATTTCCGCACACCGCCGTGAAACCGTGGCATTGCCGGACGTGGAGAAGAAGGCCCTATGGAGCCTTCCGATCTTTCCCTCGTTCACCATGTCACGCATCACATCCACCGGCACCAACCTGTTCGGGTCTTCTAAGATCTGAACCGGGAAATAGCCGGTATGAGCAATTTCGTAATCCGAGGATTTAAAGTTCTCAGGAAGGAACGTATCAATCTCATAAGTAGTCCATCGAAGATTTCCTCTCCCGCTCAGCCCATCGGGATTTCCCTTCGGCACTAAGCCACCATCGCTGACAAGAACGATTTCACAGGCACGGAGGTCCTTAATCGGGGCAGGGGGCTCAACCTTCTCAAATTTTGGAAGAATCACTTCACTTTCAAATGGCTGACCTCGAAGCTTCGCCAGGAGTTTATCAACACTTCTCTCTGCCGCGGTCTTCTCGGTATATTCATTTCTCAGGATGATACGAGGAAAGTATCCGTTTTCGTCAGGTTTCGGCAGGTTTTCCCGAGAAACAAGGTGCATTCCCCTCTCCTCAGAAACAAGCCTCAAGGCCAGCTCTGTCATGTGGCGGATGCTTTCCGCCATATCTCGGGCACTATTGCCAGTCTTGCAGATATAGGCATGCTTTCGGTACATTTCCACACCTGGGTTTTCTTGATACATCCCCGTGATGACAGGGATCCCGAGCTTTTCACCTACCGCCTTACAGATCGCACCGCAGGCAACACCATATCTCCCTGCAGCGAAAGCCGGCCCGGCAAAGAGGAGGTCGGGCTCATAAGGCTCAATCAGCTTCAATCCTTCTTCTCCCGCCTGCTCCGGATTTCTCGAAAAGTAGTTGTCACCGCAGATGATCGTTGCAAGCACCTCGGCCTTCTCACCCAGAACCTTCTGCAGAGCCAGACCAGGGCCCAGAGGACCTGTCTTCACCCTAAAACCAATATCGGCCTTGTCTTCGCCGCCTATTTGGCCAAAGAATTGATTGAGATAATGAACAACCTTCAATTTTTCTCCGCTCATGGTATCTGCCCCCATTAAGAAGCTGACGCTAATACTCTTTGACGATGACCTTCGCACCCCCAAGATGGTCGTGCACTCCTGCGATCAAGAACTGCTCGACATCGATCACCGGATCTCCGGCATGCTGAACGATAGGGTCCGGACAATAGACCTTTGTCTCCGCCGTCCCCCCCAGGAAGCGATCCGCCTCGAGAGGAATTTTAATCCTCTCCATCGTGGCCCCCACCGTGATGATCAAGTTCACCGCTTCGGCGTTAAATAATAACGTGTCGGCCAACGTGCCGTAACTGATCAGTGGCTGGATGAAGATGGCCGTCTTGACCCCAAGCTTCTCACATTCCTCCGCAACCAGGGCTAAGTCAACGTGAGGCAAACCACCATGAATTTTCGTCAAGACCACACCCTCCGCTCCCAGAATATTCCTCACCAGATTGGAAGCCATCACCGCCTGCCTCGTCCTGGTCACAGGCTCCATATTGGCGACTCCGCAAACCACTCCAACAAAAATCAGGTCTTTATTATGGCGCCGAAACAACTCTTTGACCACCCCGTGGTTTTGAATCGTATAGGTATCCAAAGATCGGATGGTATGGGCCCCCACGACTCCTCCATCAAGAACTTCATTGGGATGAATCATCGTGGGCCAAAGATTTCGAACATCGGCGCCATAAAAACATGGATCTGATATTCCCAGATGGTCATGCTGCGGACTGTAGAGTTGATAGTAGTAGGCCACTCGAGGAAGATTCGATTTGCAATCAAGATTCGGAATATCCAAATCGTAAATTTCCACATCATCCACAGGATGCCCCTCGGCCCCACGGGCCAGATAAACCCCTGCCTTTAATCCGGCAATCTTTACCGCATCCTCAAAGTCGCGCTCTTCCGTCCCGTCCGCGATATCAGGCGCAATACTGATATGCCTCATGCCTCCATACCTGCTCATTTCAGCAACCAGACCCGACATATCAAGAAAAGCTGAATATTTCCGATTCGTACACGGATTTGAGACGAGAACACCAACACCCCGCAACGACCTCGTACGCCCACTTCCAGCGGTTTGCATTTTCCCGATGAAACCCGGAAAGTCCGCCTCCACCTTGTCAATCTTGCACCGGGGTTGGACCACGTCCAAAAGATTTACAATCCGAACTCTGTCGCCGGGGTAAACCAGATGGATGTCTACCGATTTAATCCTGCTGTCCTGAAGAATCAGTTTTTCCAATTCCTTCAGGTCCACGCTTAAGATGCGATTCTCTGCATAGGTTTTTGTACCGGGTTGAAGATCTTTGATATCAATGGATTCGATCTCGAGTCTCATGGAAGCCTCTCTGGGGTCGCCGTCGTTTCTTATGAAGTACCCCATTCCTCACTTTTTTCCAAGAGAAATTTTCTCTCGAATTGCCTTAAACTCCTTCCCTATCTTCTCAATTTTCTCTGGCTCAATCGCCAACGCCCAGATGCCAACGTTCTCCTCATAGACATCTTCTGGGACCACACCTCTCATCTCAGGCTCTAAGATGTGGTAAACCGGGAGCCTCAACGAGACTCCGGCCAATGGACCGGAAAAACTCGGATCACCATCGGTGACGGTTTCGGCCGAGATCAATGCCCCATCCAAGTCACTCGCGCCAAGCACCACGATGATGTCATCGGAGCTCTTCTCTTCTCCTGTGCTCTCAGCGATTTTCTTGATCTGGGCTTGATTTTCCGGGTCCATTGTCCCTGCGGCCGTTCAGACAAAACACTCGGTCACAGCGTAAACGACACTTGCACCCGCCGCCTCAAGACATTTGGCGATCGATGGGCCTTGTACACCATCCCGTTCTCCAATGATGATGGCTGTCTTGCCTTTAAGCCAATTGTCCATGTTAAACCTCCTTTGTTATAGATTGAGTAGTCAGGATTCCCACTTTTCTAAGAAGAACCTCCCATGACTAAGGGAGCCTCCATCTTGATGAGGGCCTCTGAAATCTCTTGAGCCGTCTTCATGACCTGAGGGGCTAAGGTCTTCTCCATTTGGGCTCGGCTATAATTTATTGCTGGGACCGCAAAGTGGATGGCAGCAACGGCATAACCATGCTTGTCTCTAATAGGAGCCGCAATCCCCCGGTTTCCAATTACAAGTTCCTCGTCATTGATTGCGTAACCTTTCCTTCGAACCCTTTCCAATTCCTCGCGGAATTTATCTAAACGAGTAATCGTGCGGACGGTCAGAGGTTTCAGTTCCAATGTGTTAAGAATTGGTTCGATCTTCCCCGGATCGCCCATGGCCATCAAGGCTTTTCCTGCGGCTGTACAATAAACAGGGAATTTGGTACCTATCTGAATATCAAAAGGGAGATATTTTCTCTTTACGATTCGAAAAAGGTAAATGATTTCTGAGCCGTCCAATATTGATAGATTGACGGTTTCCTGGACATCCTTAAAAAGAGACTCCAAGTAATATTCGGCGACTTCCTGCCAAGCCAATCCCGAAATATAGGAATGTCCGAGGGTAAGAACCTTTGGGGTGAGGTGATATCGCCTTTGGCCATCCCTCTTAATGAATCCCAGTTCGCTTAAGGTGTAACAGAGCCGTGTGGCCGTGGTGTTATTGGCGCCTAATGCATGGGCGATTTCTGAGAGTGTGAGAGGGTGCCCGGTTTGGCCATAGGCTTGAAGGACAGACAAGCCCTTGGCCAAAGAGTTGATAAAATAGCGAGGATGCTTCGTAGAAATATTACGCATAGTGCAAATAAGTTTTGAAATGGATAAAGTACTATTACACCACCCATCCGACTTTGTCAATACTTTTTTGCAATTTCTTCACGATATGACCGCCGGGCCATGACCAAGGGGCTTACGCCTTGCTTTAGGAGGAACAGATGACCTTTTTACCCAAAAATAAGAGAGACGGAAGGTAATCAAGCACATTCCTCAGAGCGTGGCGCCACTTGCTTTAGAATTGCTTTGCCAGCTCAGAGAATCTTAACAGAGCAACAGGCGTGCAGACTCGATCCTTTTTCTCACTGACAATGAACCATTTCCCTCGTAGGGTATCTGTCCACCTTTATCCTCTTTCTACTTTGATCGATGATTCGTGATTCTTTCACCGAAGTGCAACCATCAACTCAAGATAAATCCCCCGTGACTAAGGGGGCATCCATCTTTAACAGGGCATCAGAAATCTGATTGGCAACCTGTATGACCTTGGGGGACAAGGTCTTCTCCATCTGGCTTCGGCTGTATTCTGTCGTCGGTACGGTAATGTTGATGGCGGCAACGGCATAGCCATGTTTATCCACAATCGGAGCTCCGATACCTCGGACACCGATTGAGAGTTCTTCGTCAGCGATGGCATAACCTTTTTTCCGAACCTCATCCAATTCCTCGAGGAATTTATCCAAACGAGTAATGGTACGAGTGGTAAGTGCTTTGAACTCCAATGTCTTAAGGATCGGCTGGACCATCTCCGGAGGACCCATGGCCATCAGGACCTTTCCCATCGCTGTGCAATACACGGGGAGCTTCGTGCCTATCCGGACATCATAAGGCAGATATTTTCTCTTTCTAATTCGAATGATGTAGATAATTTCGGAGCCTTCCAACATCGACAAATTGATCGTTGCTTGAACCTCTTTAAAAAGGGACTCCAGGCGGTTTTTAGCTAATTTCAGCCAGGCTGCCCCGGAGACGAAAGAATATCCCAACGATAGGACCTTTGGGGTAAGCTTATATCGTCTCTGCCTGTCCCGCTCGATGAATCCCAGTTCCGTAAGGGTGTAACAAAGACGCGTCGATGTGCTATTAGTTGTACCTAATGCATGAGCGATCTCAGAAGAGGTGAGAGGGTGATTTGCTTCTGCAAAGGCTTGAAGGACCGATAACCCCTTGGCCAAAGCCTGGACAAAATAACGCGGTTTTTTGATACGATTTTTCACTGGATAATTTTTATAATAACGTTAATAATATTTGTTTCAAGTACTCAAGTTTCCATGGCCCAATTTCCTTCACTCTCTGATTATCCCATAACTTTTGAAGTTAATGGAATGATTCACTCAATTTATTCTTGTACACACTGACCGAGCCTATCATTCAAGGCAATATTTGATTTGGCACGTTTAGAATCTATCACTTTATTGAACCAGATCCTAATATCCTTTCTGCGATTAGATCCTTCTGCTCTTCTTCGGTTCCAAGTTCGACCCCGATGGCCCAGGCATCCCTGAAGTAGTGCTCAATGGCCGTCTCTGCGATGTAGCCATAACCCCCAAAAATCTGCAGGGCCTCATCGACGACACTGATTAACCCTCTCCCAGCTTCGAGTTGGGCCAGGATCAGGGATTCGGAATCATCCATTCCCTGGACATAATCGAAAGCTGCCTTATACGTAAGCCATCGAGCCGCTTCAATACTCACTGCCATATCCGCCAGTTTATGCCGAATCACCTGGAACTGAGACAGTTTTCTGCCGAACTGTTCCCTCTGTTTGGCATATTCCAGCGCACGATCGTAGGCTCCTTGGGCAATGCCTAAGGCCTGGCCAGCGTTTCTGAGCCCGGTGGCCTGAAAGCATTGGTTGATATGGATCATCCCATCGCCAACCTTTCCAATACAGTGATTGAGAGATACTGGGACCTCTTTGAGATGGAGGTCTCCATAGGGGATCATCCTCAGCCCCATCTTTTCGATTGGATAGATTTCAATTCCCTTCATTTCTCTCTCCACAAGGAATGTCGACGCTCCCTCTGCAGATTCTTTGCACAGAATCACAAAGGTGTTTGCCAAGGGGACCATGAGAACGAATTGTTTTTTCCCCCGAAGTATGTATCCCTCCCCTTTCTTTTCTGCCACCGTGGAAATCGAGGAGAGGTCTCTTCCATCTTCCCCTTCAGCAAAGGCCGTGCACAGCCTTTTTTCCCCCCTTGCTAAGGGGGGAGAATTTTTTTCTTCTGTTCCTGGGAGCCGAATCTGAGAATGACCTCTGAACCCAGATCGACCATGCTTAGGGCGCTCCCGATTCCGGATTCGCCTCGACAAAAAGCTTCAATCACGAGAAGGTTTTCAAACAAACCTAAGCCCTGACCTCCGAACTCTTCAGGGTAATGAATGCCGATAAACCCTAACTGACACGCCTTCTTCCATATCGATTCTGGAAATGTTCCGCTTCCATCCAGTTCCAAGGCAAGGTCTGGATCGAACTCCCCCTGGGCGAAATCCTTTGCTGCTTTTTGAATATCCTTCTGCTCTTCCGATAATTCGAAATCCATTCTCTCCTCCTAAAGTCCCAACTCTCTGGCGATCACTAAATGCTGAATTTCAGAGGTCCCCTCTGTGAATTTAAACAATCTCGCATCCCGCAAGTATCTCTGAACAGGATTTTTCATGTTCAACCCAAGGCTCTTTTGAAGACCCATGGCTTTCTCGACGATCTTCTGAAGAGAATCGGTGCAAAAGAGTTTTACGACGGAGGCGTCTTTCATGGTGGCGATGCCCTGGTCAAAAAGATAGGCCCCACGATAGGTCATATATCGCATAACCTCGACGGACATGGCCATTTCCGCCAGGATGAACCGAATCGCTTGAGATCGCTTTAGAGGTTCACCATGTCTTTGCGCCCGCTTCACATATGAGAGGATAGCATCGAAAGCAGCCTGTCCTACTCCGGTGCTCCTCGCCCCATAAGTAATCCTTCCCGATTTAAGGGTTCCCTCGAGTTGTTCCAGACCTCCCCCCTCCTGCTCACCGATCATTCTTTCCCTCGGAACATAACAGTCATCAAAGGCCAACTCAGCTGTATCCGAGGAATGGTTGCCTAATTTTTCCAACTTTTTGGTGACAGAAAATCCAGGATCCTCACTTTCTACAACAAAGAGATTGGTTCCCGTGCCCCTCTTTGCAGGGTTCGTATATGCGGCCACGGTCATGAAGTTACAGATCGTCCCATTGGTGATATAAATCTTGGAACCATTGATCCGATAGCCTTCCCCATATTTCACAGCCGTTGTCCGAATTCCAGCAGCATCCGACCCAGCATCCGGCTCCGTCAGTGCAAAGGCGCCAATCTTCTCCCCTCGAACGGCAGGCGTTAGATATTTCCGCTTTAGCTCTTCAGACCCAAAATGGAGAATGGGATCGGTGGCAAGGCCTCCCTGGACCATGATGCCGGCACCGATGCCCACACAGATTCGATTCAATTCCTCCATTGAAATACATTCGGAGATCTTATCTAAGCCAGGACCGCCATATTCTTCAGGGCATCGCAGACATAGGAGATGTTCTTCGCCCAGGATTCGAAAGAGTTGAACTGGAAAGGTCTCCTTTTTCTCATATTCCTCAACCAGAGGACTGACTTCTCTTTCGTAAATTTCCCGAACTCTTTTTCGAAATTCTTTCTGTTCGTCATTCAGTTCAAAGAACATGCTCGCCTTGCCTCCTTTACCCATTGCTTCGATTTGACACAAAAAGTGAATTTAGGACATTACGATCCTCTATCTTCTTCTTAGATGATGACTGATTGCAAGGGAGTTACTTTTCTTTTCGTATGCCGTCTGGGGGATACTCATACCAACCTCGGCCTGTCTTGCGGCCAAGTTCACCAGCCTTGACCTTACGCTTCAACAGCTGGGGAGGGTAATAACGAATATCCTTGCTCTCTTCATAGATGGCAGTTAAAGCACCATAAGAAACGTCCAACCCCACGAGATCTCCTGTCTCAAACGGGCCCATTCTCCTGCCGAAAGCGAGCCGGACGCCCTTGTCAATATCTGCGACTGTTCCGATGCCTAGTTCCAATAGACGAATGGCCTCCACATAGCCTATGAGATTGATGCGATTGAGCAGAAAGCCTGGTACATCACTTTCCACACGGATGGGTTCTTTGCCTATGGCCCTGACAAAATGGACGCCTGCCTGCATGGCATCTTGTGATGTTCTGACCCCTTTAATCACCTCCACAACCTCCATCATCGGTACGGGATTGAAAAAATGGAGTCCAAGAACCTTTCCTGATCTTTTGGTTACCGCTGCGAGGTCGGTGATCGGAATGGCGGATGTATTACTGGCGAGGAGTGTCTCCGGTCTGCAGATTTCGTCCAGTTTTTTGAAGATCTCCTGCTTCAAATCCAACTTCTCAAACACAGCTTCAATGACCAGGGCCACCTGACCTACAGCGGTGAAATCCGTGACGGTCTGGATACGGCCCATGATGGTTCCCAGGCTCTCTTTCACCTTGCCCTTTTCAATCAATTTCCCCACTGACCAAGAGATATTCTTCAAGGCTCGGGCGAGGATGTCCTGGTTGATATCGTTCATGAAAACTTGGATTCCAGCCTGAGCACAGACTTGGGCAATTCCTCCTCCCATTAATCCAGATCCTACAATAAATACTTTTTGGATAAGCATTCTCGCCTCCTTTTAAGATAAAAGATCATATCAAAGCGTACCCTGATTGCGTATCATTCAATCTTGCCTTCCTCCAAAGCGCCTTAAAAAGGAACACAACAAAAATAGACTTTCGCGTTGCGAAAGTATATTTCAAAATACTTTTATACCAATTAGATCTCTTTTGTCAATCAAAATTACACAAACAATTTTACGTTCTCATACGTCATACCGGGTGCTTGGCAGGAAAGTCATCGGCCATGACTTAATGCAACGCAATAATTCGTTTCCTCCCCACCCCCCTCAAGGGGGGAGGGGGAGGTCGCCGACCCGCCATAGCGCTCTGGCGGCAGCGCGGTGGGGGTGATGTCATTTTATTTAATGCGTTTGTATCAGTTAAGAGTTTCTAAAATACTTGTAGGATTCCAGAGAAGTGGGGGAAGAATAGTAATGGAAAGGGAGAAAAGAGAGTACATTGAAGAGAGCGGCCGCTATTAATCAAGTGAGGACCCCGGTAGGAAAATGCATGGGAGCTTTGCAGGAAGTGCCTGCCTACGATTTAGGAGCCCTTGTTTTGAATGAGGCGGTTAAAAGAGCCGGAGTGGACACGGCTCAGGTGGAAGAGGTCATAGGAGTCAATCCTCTCTGAGCGGTCAATACGCCAATTTCACCCGCACGTCTCTTCTGAAGGCGGGTTGGCCCAGCTCGATTCCTGGAATTACTTTGCATCGGCGACGCTGCGGCGGGAAAGGCAATTCATGGCCAGGGGCTCAGTCCCAACGATGTGGTAAAGTCAACAATAAGATAGAATCTTCCCCGTGCTCTCCTCTATGACTTTTTCTTCAACTCTGTTCTTCGGCCTGCGGCACCGATTTGATGAAAATCCTCGGATGGGAAAGCCATTCGTCTGGGAATCAGATCACCGTCTTCTTTTTGAACTCCTCGATCTCACTTCCAGAATAACCCAGGGAGAGCAATATGGGCACGGTGTGTTCCCCTGGGAGGGGGGGCGGGGTCTTGATTTCGCCCGGCGTCTCCGAGAATTTTAAAGGAAACCCTATCTGTTTGACCTCTCCCTCCACGGGGTGATTGACCTTCTGAAAGATTCCCCGATGAGCAAACTGTGGATGAGAAAGAACTTCTTCCATCTCAAGAACCGGCTCAATGCAGGCGTCAATATCCTTGAAAAAGGTCTCCCATTCATGCCGGGTCTTTGTTTTAATGATTCTTTGAATCTCCTCGAACAATGAGGATTTTTCCTCTCCCTCGCTGAACTGCTTTGGTACCAAATCTTCTCTTCCAAGAGCTTTGCAGAAATTGGCCCAGAACTTCGGTTCCAGCGTACCGACGGAGATGTACTGAGAATCGAGTGTTTCATAAACAGTATAGTAAGGGGAGCTCCCGCCCATCTCGTACTCCCCCCTTCTCGGAGGGACTCCTCCGGAGAAAAACTTGGCCATGTGCATGCAAAGCCATGAGACCACTCCATCGGTCATGGAGACATCGATATACTGACCTCTTCCCATCTTCTCCCTGGCCATCAGGGCAGCAAGGATTGCAAAAGCTGCCATGGTTCCGCCGATGCCAATATCTGCCATGGGAACAGGTGGAATCGCCGGGGGTTTGAACTTCTCACCGCTGATCGCGAGGAACCCTGCTAAAGCGATATAGTTGATGTCGTGGCCTGATCTCTCACGGTAGGGACCATCCTGCCCATACCCGGAAATGGAGCAGTAGATGACCCTGCTGTTGATGCCTCGAATCGCTTGATAGCCTATCCCGAGCCTTTCTACGACCCCGGGTCTAAACCCCTCTAAAATCACATCAAATCTTTGAGCGAGTTCGAAAAAGATCTTTTTCCCCTCAGGGGTTTTTAAATTCAGATGCATCGATTTCTTGTTTCGATTTATGCCGAGAAAATAAGCGCCCTCTTCTTTGTGAAGGGGTTTCATCTGGCGAAAATAATCTCCTTGGAAGGGGTCTTCCACTTTGAGCACTTCCATGCCAAGATCCGCCAAGAGCATAGAACAATAACCGCCGGGAAGGAGACGAGTGAGATCAAGCATTTTAAATCCATCCAGAGCCATCATACTTCTTCGTGGTAACCTCCAATCTCTTTATCCATTTCTTAGTTGTTTTTAGCAAGGCTCACGAGGCGTCGACCATTAACGATCTTATCGATCTCTTCTGTTCCTTCATATATCTCGAGTAACCTCACTGCCCAATTGAATCGTTCCCTTGGATAGTCATCGAGATACCCATATTCAGCGCGAAGCTGCAAGCCAAACAGCTACTAACGGAGTAGACTCCGGGCGATAATCATTTTTTCTATTTCCTTGGTTCCCTCGTAAATCTCTACAATCTTAGCATCCCTGTAAATACGCTGTATCTTGTATTCGTCCAAGTACCCGTATCCACCATGAATTTGCAAAGACTCATCTGCACATTTTACTGCTACCTCTCCCGAGAACCATTTGGCCATAGCTACAAGTTTTGGGTCTATCCTACCATTATCGACCATCCAGGCAGCCTCATAATAAAGGTTACGGGCAGCTTGTATTCTCGTAGCCATCTCGGCAATCTTGAACTGGGTAACCTGAAAGGATGCCAGCGGCATTCCGAATTGATGTCTCTTCTTACTATACTTAATGGCCTCCTCAAGGGCAGCTTTGGCCATCCCTACGGCCTGAGCAGAAACCAATATTCTAGTGAGATCAAAGAAAGTCATCAATTCTTTGAAGGCATTATGTTCTTCTCCTACTAAATTGGAAGCTGGAACCCTGACATCCGAAAAGGATATCTCTGTGGTGTTACTGGCCCGTATCCCAAGTTTTCCATGTAGCTTATTAGCCTCGTATCCTTTCCTATCTGTCTCTACCATAATGAAACTATGCCTTTTGTGCTTATCCCGGTTATCTGGATCAGTTAGACAGAATACAAGAAGATAGTTGGCAACATTCCCATTGGTAATAAACATTTTTGAACCGTTAATGACATATTCATTGCCATCCCTTATCGCAGTTGTAACAGATGCGGCACTATCAGATCCTGCATCCGGTTCAGTTATCGCAGTAGCCATGATGGCTTTTCCAACTGGAAGAGGGGGTAGATACTTCTTTTTTTGTTCCTCAGTGCCATACATATCCAAAATCTCAGAACCGAAGGTGGTATGAACAGAGCACCCTATGCCGGCATCTACGGCCCAGAATTCCTCCGCTACCAGACAAAGTTCGAAAATGCCGAGACCGGCCCCCCCATATTCTTCCTTAATGTTTATTCCTACAAAGCCAAGTTCGCAGGCTTTCCTCCAGATATCGAAATCAAAGGTTTCCTCGCGGTCAAATTCCTGGGCACGATCTGGGAATTCTCCCAAAGCAAACTCTTTAGCTGCCTTGATAACATCCTGTTGTTCTTTTGTAAGTTCGAAATTCATTACTCCCCCCTATATCATTCGTTCGGATTTGGAGCTGTAAAATCGTTCCCTTTTCTGGGTTACCTGCCTTTGTAGATCGGTTTTCTTTTCTCCAGGAAAGCCTTTGCACCTTCCTTTTGGTCTTCGGTCCCGCAACATATAGCAAAAAAGTCTATTTCGGACGCCAAGCCTACTGCAAGAGGTGTCTCAAGGGATTTATTTATTGAAAGCTTAGCTAATTTTAAAATGGCAGGACTCTTACTCTTGAGCTTATCGATAAGTTCCTCAACTGTTTTCCGAAGGTGCTCCCTGGGGACGATTCGATTAACCAGTCCAAGACTCAAGGCCTCTTGGGCAGAGATCAGTTCACCCGTGAAAATCATTTCTTTAGCCTTTTTCTCCCCTACGAGCCTTGGCAACATCTGCGTTCCTCCTCCACCAGGTATCACGCCAACATTTATTTCTGGCTGTCCAAATCGGGCATTTTCGGAGGCTATAATTATATCGCATGCCATAGCCAACTCGCACCCGCCCCCGAGAGCAAGTCCGTTTACCATAGCTATGACTGGCTTGGGAATTTCTCTCAACAACTCGTAAGGTCTCTTTGTTCCTTTATACATATTTATAAAGTCAATGGCAGACCAGTTAATGAACTCCCTTATATCAGCGCCAGCACTGAAAGCCCTCTCGCCCGCCCCCGTGAGGACGATGATGGACACTCCTTCGTCTTCTTTGGCCTGCTCCAGTGCCGTATTAAGTTCCCTTAGCAAGACACCATTCTGAGCATTGAGTACTTCAGGTCGATTAAAAGTTATCCAAGCCACATTATCTTTTTTGTCGTAGATGATCGTCTCCAAATCCGTCTCCCCCTTCTACCATCTGGATAAAACATCCTTCCAAAATTCATATATCTTAATGTAACCGGCACGAGCCATCGCCCTTATTAGGGGATGGAGGCGTCCTTTCTCCGGGCCAAGCTCTCTTATAGCATCTTGTTCCGATGCCACAAATATCGGCCAGCCGCCCGTAAAGTCCATCAGCTCAAGAGGCCCCATGGGTAAGTTATACCCAAGCTTAAGAGCTTTATCTATCTCCTCAGGAGAAGCAACCCTCTCCCACACCATTTGAACGGCCTCGTTCGATAATGATAAATAAGCCCTATTGGCCAAAAATCCATAGCTGGTATCCCGGCAGACCACAGGATCCTTCCCCAATTTTCGGGCCAGGGAGCAGGCTGCATCAACCGTCTCATCTGAGGTACGAGCTCCTCTTACCACTTCAACCAGCCTCATCATAGCGACAGGGTTAAAGAAGTGAATTCCCACGACTTTGTCTGGCCTCCTCGTTTCCGAGGCCATCTCCGATATGTTTAGGTATGAGGTATTGGAGGCCAGAATAGCCTGCCGTGGGGCACTCTCTTCGAATTTCTTGAAAACATTCTTCTTTATAGCCATATTTTCCACAACAGCTTCAATTACAAAATCAACATCTCTTACAGCTTCCTTTACGCTGATGCTTCCCTTGATTCGCTCTACAATGCTTCTCTTCTCCCCGGCCGTCAGCTTGCCTTTGGAGACGAAGAAACGCTCCAGCCTTTCCTCTATGGCCTGTAATCCCTTCCTAACTAATTCGTCATTGATGTCTACGATATGGACTTCATAAGATCCTAAACGAGAAAGGAGTTCTGCGATTTGAGATCCCATACTGCCCGCGCCTACGATTGCTATCTTTTTTATGTCTTCAAATTTCATGGTCCCTCCTTCAATAAATTTAGAGGTTAATAGCCAGTACCTATAATTTACTCAATGCGGAGTAAGTGTTAAACAACAAAGTGATTAAACGGGGTCTGAAATTTGTTATGGAATTTAGAGGTCCCTATAAGAAGCACATTGTTTTCCCCTCGGATAATAGATGGAATTTCTACCCCCCGCATTATCAAAAACTTTGGGTTATTCCTGTTCCAACCCCGGCTGTTATGCTTAAGTCAGTAAAATGCCCCCATCCACAACGAGCGTTTCTCCCGTGACAAAACTAGAGGCATCAGATGCTAAATAAATCATAGCACCCACGATTTCGTCAGGTTCAGCGATGCGTCTCAATGGCGTTTTTTTTAGAACCTCTTCTTTGATTTCTGGAACATATGTAAAAAAAGAATCGCTCATGCGGGTGTGGACATGTCCGGGGGCAATAGCATTCACCCTGATATTATACTGAGCCCATTCCTTGGCCATAACCTTTGTCGCCATGATAACACCCGCCTTGCTGATCGCATATATACCAATATTGTAGTCTGGCCTGAAGCCATCCATCGAAGAAACATTGATGATCTTGCCTCCACCTTTCTCCTTCATCGCCCTTGCCACAGCCTGACTAAGGAAAAAAAGCCCCTTTAAGTTGACATTCATGATTGAATTCCAGAGACGTTCGTCGGCATCTAAGGCCGGAGTCATAGCAGGAGTAGTCCCCGCATTATTTACCAGGATATCAATTCTTCCAAACTTCTCACTGAGTTTTGTTACCAGATGACTGATATCTTCCATCCTACCAATATGAGCCTCAATGGCCAAGGATTTCCTTCCCATTTTCATTATTTCTTCAGCGACCTTTTCTAAGTCAGGAAGCCTTCGGCTCGTCACCACAACATCAGCCCCTGCTTTAGCAAATCCTAAGGCAGTGGCCCTTCCTATCCCACGACTACCTCCAGTGACTAATGCCACTTTATCCTCGAGAGAAAAATTCATCCTGCTTTTCCCATCCAATTCAAATTCTCATTTGCCCAAATCTAAACCTTTTCGAGACCTACCAAACAGATGCCTGCCACACATTGAGGTGGCCAACCACCCACGTTATGAGTCAGGCCCAGTTTCGGATTCTTTATCTGCCTTGATCCGGCTTTCCCTTGGAGCTGCTTATACATCTCATAAAGCATCCGAAGCCCTGAGGCACCAATTGGGTGACCAAAGCACTTAAGACCCCCGTCTGGCTGACAAGGGAACTCCCCATCCAATTCGAAAAAACCTGATTCTACATCTTCTCTGGCCTTCCCTCGGGGCGATATGAGCAGGTCTTCGTAAGTCACCATCTCGGTAATAGAGAAACAGTCATGCACCTCCATCATGCTTATCTCCTCCCGGGGATTCTTTATTCCCGACTCCTCATAAGCCTTAATGGCGGCACGACGAGTTGGCTCAACATGAGTATAATCATAACTTCTATGCATTATGCTTTCCCCGGAATCCGCAGCAATCTGAAGTGCTTTCACATAAACCGGGTCTGGCCTGAAGTTCTTTGCCATATCCGCCCGTACCACAATCGCGGCGGCAGCTCCATCACTGACACCGCAGCAATCAAAAAGTCCTAAGGGCCAAGCGACGATGGGGGCATTCAGTACGTCCTCCAAACTGATCGCTCGATGAAGATGTGCTTTTGGGCTTAAGGCCCCATTATGGTGACTTTTTACAGAAATTTTTGCCAGGATTCGTTTACCTTCCTCGGGTTTGAGATTGTATCGTGAAAAATAACTGGTGGCCATCATGGCAAACATTCCTGGGGCAGTCAGGTTTGGGTCGATGACCCTACGCAACGTTCCATAAATTGCCCATTGGCTAAAATCTGGAAGACCACCATAACCCGTATCCTTAAGCTTCTCCACCCCAATTGCCAGAGCGATATCACAAGCCCCTGAGGCCACCGCATAGGAAGCACCTCTGAAGGCCTCTGTACCGGTGGCACAAAAATTCTCAACACGAGTCACCGGAATGAAGGGCAACTTTAAAGCGTTAGACAAAGGTATAGCGCTGTGCCCTATATTGAGCTCAGTGTATTGATTCCCCTGCCAGACAGCCTGAATATCCTTTGCCTCGATTCTGGCATCTTCGAGAGCCTCTTTAAAGGCATCAACCATCAAATCCTCAGCACTCTTATCCCACAGCTCTCCAAATTTGGTGCAGCCCATTCCTACGATAGCAACCTTATCTTTTATACCCGTCGGCATTTTAATCCCTCCTTCCGGATCACTCCTTCACCGGCATTGTTTTCCAAAAATAGCCATAAATTCCCCGGACTTCATCGGCATACTTTCGCCGAAAAGTCATCTTCATCGGCATGCCCACCTTAAGGGACCCAGGGGCACAGTCCGTGATATCAAAAATATATCTTCCTCCCCCAACAAAATCTATCATGCCATACATTTGTGGGGGAGAGATATTAAAAGATAGATTATCTTCAGTATAACTGAAGAGAATGGCTTTTTTATCGGAGAAAAGATAATTTTCCATTTCATCGATAGCTTTGCAATCAGGGTTGACACAAACTCTTTGAGGCGGATATTGAGGGGTGCCGCAGCGTTTGCAGACAGACCCGCAAAGGGCTAATATCGCCCTTCGGTTCCTCCAGGTTACTGGCAGCTGAGTTTGACCAACTTCTCCACGCATTCCAACCTCTATTGGCAATATACCTCTAAAGGCAAGGTATTTCTCATAGTTAGTGAGTTCTTTCTTTGAAGCAATATATTTTCCCAATCTCCCTCTGTCTCTCTTTTTCTCTATGTCATCCGTCACTTTAAACCATAATGCTTCACTCCCATTTCCATAGCTAACAACAAGAAGGTCGTCACCGGGCTTTGCCTCTTCAAGTGCGGCGACAAGCATTATCAGAGATGAGGTAACGCCACTATCGCCTATCGTCTCGAGTATAGGCTCCTGAATTTGACCTGGCTTGAATCCCAACTTCACCCCTGTTGCGTTATGATCTTTAACATTAAGGCATGGGTACACCAATTTGGCAAAATCTTTTGTTTGCCTTTCATACTTTTTTAGCAGACCTTCTATAGCTTCCGAGACAAATTTTGTATATCCTTCTTCCCGTATCCATCTATCCTCCAAGGTTCGGTCAAATTTATCGTAGGCTGTCCTCCAGTGGTCAGGAAAATCGTACGAAACGCCGTAAAAACCAACCAAGCTGGCAATTACCCTATCACTGCCAATAAGAAAAGCAGCCGCTCCGTCTCCGAAGGCCATCTCCTGACTACTTCCTGGTTTTCCCAAGCGACAATCAGAGGCACAAACCAAGATATCCCTCGCCCCTCTTGATTCAACGGCCTCACAGGAAAAAAGAAGGGCAGTCGTCCCTGCCTTCAGAGAATTGGCAAAGTCAGCTGCCCGGATAGAAACCGGAAGGTCGAGGGCAGTGCCAATGATGGCTGCGGTCCCTCTCTCTCTATACGGGGCGGTAGTAGAGGCAAAGTAGAGACCATCTATCTTCTCCCGTTGCGCCTCCTCTAAACAGTCCATGCATGCCGTCACTGCCATTGTAAGGCTATCCTCGTCATAATTGGCGACGGCTTTCTCTCCGGGCAGGGCCTTCGGGTTTAACCACCCTACAGCTGACAAAATGGTCTTCCGACTTATTCGATATTGAGGGACATAGGCACTATAAGAAATAATCCCTGTCATTTTCGTTCCTCCCAATCTGATAAATTTTATAGACCCAAGTAGGTTTTCCTGATGAGTTCATCCTGAAGTAGTCCTGATGCTGATCCCTCGGCAATCACTTTTCCACGTGATAAAACATAGTTCCTTGATGCCAAATCAAAAGCAAAGCTAATATCCTGCTCAGTCATAAGGATCGTCGTCCCAAACCCGTGGATACTTCCTATTCGTTCGAATAGATCCTCCTTAACCATAGGAGCAAGTCCAACAGAGGGCTCATCAATTAACATCAGCTTTACCTGTGACATCAATGCTCGGCCAATAGACAACATCGTCCGTTCTCCTCCGGATAAAGTCCCTGATGTCTGATTTTCTCTTTTTTCCAAAATCGGAAAGAGTTGATAAACTTTCTCCAGATTTTCCTTAATCTCTTTTTTGTTTCTATGGAGAAAAGCACCGATTTGTAAGTTATCAAAGACCGTCATCTCCCGGAAGGGTCTACCCCGTTCTGGACAAAGTATAAGTCCCCTTTTAGCTATGTCATGAGCAGGCAATTTCACCATCTCTTCCCCATTGAATAACACGCTCCCTTCAAAGGTTATTTTCCCAAGGGTTGTGCCTTTCAGCGTATCCTGTTCCCATTTTATAAGCCCAGCCATGGCACGAAGCAATGTACTCTTCCCGGCACCGTTTGGCCCTACAAGGCCAACCAATTCCCCGGCATCTACATGTAAACTTACATTGTTTAACACCATTGCGGTATCATAGAGAACGGTCAAATCTCTTACTTCAAGATACAGATTCGCTCACCCCCTTTTTCCCAATATAAGCTTTAATCACCTCTTGATTATGGACGACTTCCTCCGGAGTGCCAATGGTGAGCACTTGACCAAAGTTGATTACAATTACACGGTCGACGATTTTCATCAAATCGGACAACTTGTGTTCCACAATTAACATCGCTGGACCTTCACTGTGGAGTCTCCCAAAACGGCCGCCTTTATGTAGCCTCCTTAGAGATTTTGCTATGAGCGTGGTCTCAGCAGGACTTAACCCACCAAAGGGCTCATCAAGAAGCAGAAAATCAGGCTCTGTAGCAATGGCTCGGGCTAACTCCAGACGTTTCAGATCGCCATGGGATAAAATTGAGGCTGTTTCCCGTGCGAGGTCGAGAATACCACAAAATTCCAATGCGTCCTGTGCTCTCCGCTCTACTACTTTGACCCATTCCCCCTTCTGCTTTGCCCTCGGAGACAAACATGACACCATAACATTTGCAAGAACTGGTAAATGACGGAACGGTTTCACTACTTGAAATGTCGATGCGATCCCTTTATTGACAATCTCCCAAGTCTTTTGCCCCGTGATTTTTTCTCCCCGAAATCTGACCTCTCCGAAAGTAGGCTTCAATATGCCCGTAATCAGTCGCATAATCGTTGTTTTACCCGCGCCGTTTGGCCCGATCAAACCGACGATCTCGTGTTGATCAAC
This sequence comes from uncultured delta proteobacterium, assembly GCA_963826305.1. Classification (GTDB taxonomy): domain Bacteria; phylum Desulfobacterota; class BSN033; order BSN033; family UBA1163; genus CAWGWZ01. Next base: position 222,314 of record CAWGWZ010000027.1, read on the forward strand.
ATGGAAGCTAACATTATCTACTGCCCTAATCCCTCCGAAATCCTTTGTCAGCTTTTCAACTTGGAAAAATGGTGCACTCATCTCAAATTTCCTCTTGTTCCCTTAGTTCCCTCCGCGAGACTTTGCCAACATCTGTCTTTGGAATTTCGCCCACGAATTCAATAATCTTGGGGATTTTGTAGGGCGTTAACTTTTCTTTGCAATAATTCATAATGTCCTCCTCGGACAGCTTGCCCCGAGCATCGGTCTCCAAAACGACATATGCCTTCACATTTTCTCCCACCTTGATATCAGGTACTCCGATGACTCCCACTTCTTTAATCTGTGGGTGTGTCTTCAACACCTCCTCCACCTCCCGTGCGTATATTCGAAGACCTTTATATTTGATGAGATCCCTTTTTCTATCGTAAATGTAAAAGAAACCGTCTTCCTTCATCATACCCAGATCACCTGTCCGCCACCATCTTATGCCATTTATTATGGCTTCACACTCTTTGGTGGCCTCGGGATTATTCCAGTAACCCTTGGTCAGCTGCGGACCGGAGATAACCAGTTCTCCCATCTCCCCGACAGGAACAAACTCATCTTTATCAGGATCGAGTATCGCTGATAGCGTATTCACAGCAGGGACACCTATTGATCCAATTCTTGGCTTCCCCGGTGGACACCCATGACTCACGCCAGTAAGTTCAGTCATTCCATAAATGTCGTGAATTTTCACACCTGTACGAGTCTCCCAATCTCTTGCCGTGGATTCATGAAGGGCATCAGCGCCGGAAAGAACAATCTTGAGTTTTTTCCAGTTCACCCTGTCAGTCTTCTTATAATCTTTCAGGAGCTCGTACATGCTTGGAGCACCAAGGAAAGCGTTTGGGCTAAAGCTTGAAATTGCGTGCAAAATATCGTCAAGATCGGGGGTTGTAATGGTCACCAAAGTATAGCCGTAAAGAATGCCGTTCTGTACAGCTCTCGCGCTGCCGGCCGCATGGTAGTAAGGCATATAACCTATCCATACCTCCTTCCCCTCTTTAAGAAATGGGTAGAAAGATTGGAAGATGACAGTATCAGCAATCACATTATGGTGCGTTAACATCACCCCTTTAGGTCGCCCGGTTGTCCCGCCGGTATAGGGAAGTGATATCACATCATCCTTGGGATTAATATCAATACTGGGTGGTGTTGGAGGATACTTCTTAATTAGGTCCTGAAGCTGATGGAAACCTTCTTGTCTCAAGATCTCAGGAGAGGGGGTTGCCATTTTCTCATAGACTCCTCTAAGTACACTTTTCCCCAAGAACTTCTTTACCGATGGCAAAGATTCTGAAATGCTTGTCAAGATGACATTTTTTAACTTCACCCCAGTTTTTTTCAAACCGCCATAAAGAATATCCTGGCAGATAATGCTCTGTGCTCCACTATCTTCCAGCTGATGTTTAATCTCAGGAGATACATAAACTGGACTGATTGCAGTGACTATACCACCTGCCTTTAGTACACCATAAAATGATATGACATATTCCGGAGAATTAAGTAATAATAAAGCGACCCGATCACCTTTTTTGATCCCCAGGTTAGATAAGGCAGTGGCGAATCGATCTACTCTGTCCCTCAACTCTCGATAGGTCATTTTATTGCCATAAAATATAATCGCATCTCGATCCTTCCATCTGTCTGTGGCCTCGTCAAAGGCTCTATTTACTGACTTCACAGGGACATCGACTTCTGGGGGGACTTCAGGAAGATAAGAAGTAAGCCATGGTTTCTTTTCATAGATCGATATTTCTTTCATAAATATTCCCCTTCATTGTACTCATTTTTTCAAATGTAAAGGAGCGCGACATACGCGACAAGTGCTGCGAATTGTTATATTCACTAATTTACATCGAGGGCATTTCACTTCAATTTTGTCTCGAACCCAGGTGGTGAGCCCTTCGGGCATAAAGAGGAGAGTGAAAATCAGAATGAGAGCAAAAAGGACAAATCGTATTGCTTCACCCATGGGATGGATGCGAATAAACTCTACCATTGGATAAAGAATATATACGCCCGCTACAGCTCCATAGATCGTTCCGATCCCACCGAATATCGCCCACAGGATGGCTTGAAACGAGAAGAAAAGATCGAGGGTTGATGGACCGACAACCCTAAAAAAGTGTGCATAAAGCCCACCCGCTATCCCGGCAAAGAACCCACTCATACCGCATGCCAGAAGTTTATATCTTGTCGTATTAATTCCGGATGTCCGGGCAGTTATTTCATCTTCCCGAATGGCAAAAAGAATAACCCCGATCCTGACCCATTTGCTTTCAGCATCGGTAAACTTATACATCAGAAATATGGAGCCTATCATGATGAAAAGTGTTGTATAGTAATCAAGTGTCCGGGAAGCAAAGAGTCGAGTAATGCCGGAGAGCCCTAATTCTCCCCCGGTAAAATCGGAAAATGCAAACACAATCCCCATAAGGATGACAGGAAAGGAGAGTGTGACCAGACTCAGATAAAACCCCCTGAGTCGTAAAGTTGGTATTCCAACAATCAATCCTGCCATCACGGCAGCAATTCCTCCACAAAGAATCGTTATACATGGGGGGAGACCAAAATGGATGTTTAGTAGTGCGCTTGTGTACGCAGAAACACCAAAGAATAGGGTTTGGCCAAGATTGATTTGGCCAGTATAACCAGCTAAAAGGTCCCAGCTCGAAGCATAAATGGAAAAAATGGCCGCAAGGGTTAGGATTCGTAATACATGAGGATGGGTTGTGATGAGTGGCAAACATAATAAAAATATAACAAAAACGAGAGCGATCGTCCTTCCAGGAATAGCCAGTATCTCGCTTCGAAACCAATGATATGGACCAAAAAAATAGTCAGTAATCACTTTCAAAGCCTCTCCTCTTCAAAAACAACTCCAAAAAGACCCTCAGGTCTTAACATCAGCACTATTACCATGATACTCAGTGAGACAGCACCTCTCAGAAACGCCCCTCCAGGAACTAAAAAAACCACTGCAGTTTCACTAAATCCCAGAATAAACGCTGCAATGACACTCCCCTTAATACTCCCCATCCCACCAAGAACAACAACGGCAAGAATCATGATAAGCGGGTGTACCCACATATGGGGTTCTAATGTAAAGATCGGAACAATTGCTGCGGCAGCAACCCCAGCGAGTAGTGTCGATATCCCCATTGTTATCATGCAAACGCGACCTACATTGATTCCCATAAGATTGGCAATTTCGCTGTCATCCGCTACAGCTCTAATCGCTTTTCCTAAAAAGCTTTTTGAGAGTAGTATCCATAAACCGATGAGTGTCGCAATACTAACCCCGATCGTGATGACATGCTGGTTCGAAACTCTTAGCCCTGCGATTTCAACGTATCCGGGGATAAAGGGGGGAATATTACGAAAGTGGCCGGCGAAAATAAGCAGTAACACTTCCTGGAAAAAAATGGCCAATGCAACGGAGATGATCATTACAGCCGTTTGATGTTCCTTCACACGATCAAACAATAATTGGTAACAGACTATTCCCGAAATGCCGGAGATAAGGGCGGCGAGGACAGCCGATAGAAAAAGAGGGAACCCAAGCATTGTTGTTGCAACAAATGTGAGATAAGCGGCCACCATATAAAATGCTGTATGTGCCATGTTCAGAATTTTCGCCACCCCAAAAACAAGGGAAAAACCAACAGCAAGGACAGCATACACCCCCCCAAATACCAATCCATTGATAAGAATCATTTCGATCATGGTAATTACCCGCCACAGGATCTGATAAAGTAAATCCTCCTTAACATTTAGCTGAACTGACGTGGCATATCTGCAAAGAAGGGAGGCCTAAAGCCTTTACCCTTTCCTACCCCCCAACCGGCTTTTCTCCCGCCGCGTTCTTGCCCGCAATCCGCCCGAATACGAAGCAGTTTATGAGAAAAGCACCACTTCCAGGATACGCCCTCAAGCATGCGGTTACTGCTCCACCTGCGTATAATCTTGGAATCGGGTCGCCATAAGAATCCAAGACCTGGGCTCTCGTATTAAACCCGACACCTCCAAAGGATTCGACAACGGCGGCCGTAATCCTGCCTATATAGAAGGGCGGCGTCTCTATCACACCCAATGCTTTCTTCCTTCCGTATTCCGTGTCCACACCGGTCTTTGAGTATCCGTTAAATCTCGTCATGGTTTCCGCGAGTTCGCTGGGATCGACCCCGATGATTTTTGCCAGTTCAGCAATGGCCGGAGCTGTCTTCAGGTAACCCTTCTCAATTTCATCTTTTAAATCCTGACTAAAACCGTATCCCATGCCGGCGCCTGCCGCCTTTTTCACCGGGTCATCGAAGATAACGAATGCTGCCTTTTGCTTAAGAACAAGCGGAGAAACGACCTGGTAATAGCCGGATTCGTCACAAAACCTCTTCCCAGACTGATTGACAAAAATAATAGGATATTTATAAAGGAAGTAAGCGCTTGAGAACATCAAGGCCTTTTCTTCCGGTGTGATCTCGAGGGCGGGAAGGGCAGGCGGTAATTCGACGGTACCCGTGTTGACAATTGGCGCCCCTATCTTTTCAGCCATGAGGAGGCCGTCTCCCGTCAGGCCGAGGCCGACGACCGGTACTGCCCGAATCTGGGTGGGAAAGTAACTTTTGACCAGATTCTTGCTTCGCGCGAACCCTCCGGTGGACAACACCACGCCACGTTTTGCTTTTAAGTAAATCTTTCCCCGCTTTCCTTTCGCCATAACGCCGATTACTTCACCTGCTGGATTGACAATCAGTCTCTCCACCGGTGTTTCATACATCACCTCGATTTTTCTGTCCGCTACAGCCCGGGCGAGCACTTTCATAAGTGCTCCTCCTCTGCCCTTCACAAGATGTCCCCGTTTAACAGGGGAGGTTACCGATGCATATTGCTCTTCCAATCCCGAGAAATATAGCTCCGGTGTGAATTCAACACCCAAACTCATCAACCACCGCACCACATCCGCTGAATCTTCTGATGTGATCCGTAGCAATTCAGGATTCAATAGATCGTCGTTGTTAGCCATCCAGTACTTATACATCCCCTCGGGAGAATCCGTGATGCCCGCGGCTTTTTGGAGCGTTGATGCTGCTGCGTAGACAATTCCGCCGCTCAACGATGTGTTTCCGCCTGCGATCGGCGTTTTCTCAATAACGAGCACCTTGGCTCCGGCATCGTGAGCAACGATTGCTGCTGCAGCCCCCGTTCCTCCAAACCCTATCACGATCACATCTGCCTCTTTATCCCATTTCTGACGGGGAGCTGCTGCTATCGCGTCCGTCATGTTCCCCGCGGTCAGCGCCATTGCACCCGCGCCAATGGTAACACCTTTCATGAAACCTCGCCTTGTTAGCTCTTTTTCTCGCCTTTTTTCGGACATTGCAGTTACCTCCTTTCAATTACCATAGTCTCCTTTTGGGGTTCACTGCTCTAAACGCAAAAACCAGATACTGCTTCGGCGTTTCCATATTCTCCATCGTGTTACTTACTTCAGCTCCGCATTTCATTTGGCAGATTAGAATAGTAATTTCTCTTAAGGAGCCTCTTAATTTTGAGTACTGTTATCGCGCAGCCCCCTGTATCTTCATCTTGAAGGTCTTATGACATTCCAGGCAGTAGACCCTGGATGCGCTATGGGCATGGTGGCACACCGTACAGGCGATATCTCCCAGGTGCGACTGATGGGGATCGCGGTCAGGGAAATCCTTCGGAGCTGTGCTAAGCTGCAGCTTATCCAGCGGACCATGGCATAGGAGACACCGGTCGTTTTCCACTGCGTCACCCGCCTTTGGCAGTAATTTGCCGTGGCATCCCATACAGTCAATATTTTTCTTCGCGTGAATAAAATCCAAATAGGGGGACTGCGCCCAGGAGGCGAATATCTTCTTCAGGAGTTCCATATCTTCTTTCGTCGGTGCCCCAAATGAGGCCTTCTGCTGAAATACGGCGAAGCTTTTTCCCATAGCCCAATAATGGCAGACAAGGCAATCGAGCGTTGCTTTGGGTCCTTCATGGGTGCGATGCAGGCGAACTGTATAACCATTCGGCTCAGCCTTACCGGAATAATCCGGGATATGACAGCGTGTGCATGCAGTAATATCCGTGCCGGTCACGGCAGGGTGCCCCTTGGGCAGGACAGCGTTAAGGTCGGCATGACATCCTTTGCAAGAATGAGATGTCTTCATCGGTTTCGCTGCGTATACTACCTTATCACCGGTCATGTATAGGAGACCGAGGAAAACTCCCAAAACTATAAAAGACAGAAGCCACGATTTTTTCATCGCTCCTTCTCCGCATCATCCTGGGCCTCAGACACATGAGGATCCGACTTAAAAAAATATTCTCGATACCTACTTGAACAATCGACAACTCAAAAATGAAAGATTTTAGGGTTCCTCTAAAAATTAGCGATTTTTGCTACCAATATAACTACCGGTGTGTTATGGTCTGACATCGAAATCAACCCAGAGGGATAAGACATGATGCAGACCGGACTTTTGGATTGGCAAATTCGTTTTCGGCAACTGGATGCGGGCGGAGATCCGTTGCCGAAACTCAAGAAACTGGTAGACTGGGAGCGTTTTCGACCGGAACTGGAAGCCGTACGGGACAAAGCGCGCAAATCCAATGCCGGGAGAAAACCCTTTGACGTCGTACTGATGTTCAAGGTGCTTGTTCTTCAATCGCTGTACAACCTTTCGGATGAGAAGATTGAATTTCAGATTCGGGACCGGTTGTCCTTTATGAGGTTTCTGGGCCTCTCCCTGGGAGATGCGGTACCGGATGAGAAGACCATTTGGTTGTTCCGGGAGCAGTTGACGGAGGTCGGGGTGATCAAACGGTTGTTTGAGGAATTTGAGGGATTTCTGGAAGAAAAAGGATTTTCTGCCAGAAGAGGCCAAATTATCGACGCCAGTATTGTTGCTGCTCCCCGACAGCGCAATAGCCGGGATGAAAACCGGCAAATCAAGGCGGGGGAGACCCCAGAAGGTTGGAGTGAACAGAAGAAGCGCCAGAAGGATACCGATGCCCGATGGACTCGGAAGAATGGTCAGAATCAGTATGGATACAAAAATCACATTGATATCGATGTGGAGCACAAGTTGATTCGAGACTATGAAGTAACGCCTGCGTCGGTTCATGACAGTCAGGTCTTTGAGTTGCTTTTGGATGAAGATAACAGCAGTCGAGACGTGTGGGCGGATTCGGCGTATCGTTCGGAGGAGAAGCTGGAAGCGTTGGGGGGGCGTCGATTTCGGGAGCATCTTCAGCGGAAGGGGTGTAAGCATAAGAAGTTGACGGAGCGAGAGAAGAAAGGGAATCGGACGCGATCCCGGATTCGGAGTCGGGTGGAACATGTTTTTGGGGTGCAGGCGATGCGGGCGGGGAACCTGATCATCCGAACGATTGGGTTGATCCGGGCGAAGGCGAAGATTGGGTTGAGGAATTTGGTCTACAATTTGGATCGATTCTGTGTGCTGCAGGGGGTTTAATCTCCTGGTGTACGCCCAATGGGCAAGAATGCCCGATAGAGCCGCCCTAAAACTCTTAAAACGGTACTTTTGACAGGCGGGGTAAGTTGAATTTTGCGTTTTTCTACTTAACATTTTTCGGATTTACAACTTAACGTAATTCTGAGTCTCGAAATTTAAATTATTAGAGGTTCCCTTTAGTCATATAATCTCCGACCTACGGCCATTTATAAAACCGAGCAACTTGACGATGGATCGTCAGTAAATGTTTTTCTGCCATAAATAGATTGCTGGCTTAGAAAGTATAGATCAAGGGCAAACCCCCCTCCTTGGGAAGGCTTGTCCTTGAAGCCAGGATCCAAGCTTATTTACTTTTTACCCTTCCAGTAACTTACCACCGCAGGCGGAAGCTTGTAATCCACAGTCCCTCTATATCTCACCTTTCTCCAACTTTCATCACCCCACAACGGTCGGCCATCGGGCCAGACAACCTCGAGCTTTCCATCCTGCCACTGCGCACCAATGTAGGTTACATATCCCGGACCCCATATACCCTCGTGAGCCCATTTGTGATCCCGAGGATGAAAGGCCATTCGTCCCACAGCCCCCGCGTAATCAGTTTTTTCCATTGCTGCCACCACGGCGTCACTACTTAGCGTACCAGCTCGCTCAATGGCGTCTTTAAGTATGAAGATCCCGTCGTAGGTGGTGATCCCACCGCCTGTGGTTGGAAAATCATTGATACGTTTCAGAAACTTATCATAAAAAGGTATAGTTTTGGACGTTATTTCTACACGGCCCACCGGGCAAAGACCTACCTGATAGTTACAGCGTCCACCGGTTGCCTCCCAATGTCTCTTCTCCGGTAGGACACTGGATATTGACACAAGAGCCGCTGGGATTTGAAGCTCTCCCCACTGTTTGGCGAGAGTTACTTCGACAGGACCGGCTCCTCCAGAATATATAATATGGGCTCCGGCAGCTTTAATCGCCGCCAATTCACTTGTCACATCAGTTGCTGTCGCTGAATGTCTTCCAATCCTGACCACTTCACAACCTAGCTTAGGAAGTTTTTCTTGAGCTACCTCAACAATGGGGTCTGCCCAGACTGCCTTTTCGTACTGGACAGCTACCCTGGGCCTCTCTATTCGGAGTTTCTCTTTTAATGCCGCTTTAACTAGCCCAATATAGGCATATCCAAGGTCATTCTGATATACAGAATTTTGTGCTCCGGGCCTGAAGAAGTACTTATACTTATCGTAATTCTCCTTCACTCGTTCACAGAGCTTTGGATGGGCAGCTTGCGCACACAAAAAGATAATTTTGTTTTCGGCCATTACTTCTTGCATTGCAAATACTGCTTCTGACCTAAACCCACCAACCAAAAAGTTAACCTTATCAACCGTGATTAGCTTCTCAATAGCACTGACCGCATCAGGAACACTCAAATACTCATTGGAATCTGCCTTAACTAACTCAATGTTATGTTTCACACCTCCTATTAGCACACCACCTGATGCATTGATCTCTTCAGCCGCAATTGAAGCACCCGTCCAAGTTGCGATACCGTGAGAGAATTTCATCGGAGCCACCACCCCGATCTTCATAACCTTCTCTTCGGCCCTTCCAATTGAATTCACCAATACTACAGTTAGAAAAACGGTCATAACAAAGATTGCTTTGAAAAAGTATGGTTTTCGCATTGTCCCCCCTCCTTTCAGATATAAATAGTTAATGAGAAAAAATTTCCTCACCCCGCCGGATCCATTTAACGTCGCCTCAAAAATCGCAACAATTACGTATCAAGCTCGTCTCTTCTCAAAAGCGCTGCTTGCTTTGGCAAATTTCCCTACCGAAAAACCTTATATCTTTTGGGCGGTGGAACGAAAATATACTCATTTCTTTCCTTTCCAGTAATTTAACACCGCTGGTGGTAATTTATAATCCACGGTCCCTTTAAATCTTACACCCTTCCAGCTTTCATCGCCCCACAAGGGACGACCATCAGGCCATACAATTTCTAAGTTTCCATTCTGCCATTGGCCACCGCTGTAAGTAATATTCTTTGATCCCCAAATAACATCATGAGGCCATTTATGATCAAGAGGATGAAAGGCAAATCTACCTAAAGCTCCCATATAATCCGTCTTTTCCATTGCAGCCACGATGGCATCGCTATTCAGGGCTCCAGATCGTTCGATAGAGTCTTTTAATATGTAAACGGCATCATAGGCGGCCATCTGTCCACCGGAAGTAGGATAATCGTTAGCACGTTTTACAAATTTATCATAGAAAGGGATTGTCTTTGCCGATGCACTAACACGGCCCATTGGGCAAAGCATTACCTCGTAGTTACACCCTCCTCCTGTAGCCTCCCAGTGTTGTTTCTCACCCGAAGGAGTGGAAATAGATACTAAAGCTGCTGGAATTTGGAGTTCGCCCCACTGTTTCGCCAAGGTATGTGAGGCCGGACCGGCACCTCCCGTGAACATTAAGTGCGCTCCCGCAGCTTTTATAGCAGTCAATTCGCTTGTTAGATCCGTAGCTGTCGCTGAATGTCTCCCTGTCCTGACAACTTCAAAACCGAGCTTCGGGAGTCTTTCTTCAGCTATCTTAACGATAGGGTCTGCCCAGACTGCTTTTTCGTATTGAATCGCTGCACGGGGTTTCTCAATACGTAATTTCTCCTTTAATGCACTATTAACAAGACCAACATAGGCATAGCCCACCTCTCCTAAATACACTGAATTTAATGCTCCAAACCTGAAGAAATACTTATACCGATCGTAATTCTCCTTCACTCGTTCACAGAGCTTTGGATGAGCAGCTTGCACACCTAAGAATAACACTTTGTTGTCTCCCGTCACCTCCTGCTGAGCCAGCGCTGCCTCTGACCTGAAAGCCCCTACCAGAGCATTTACCTTATTAACAGTTATAAGCTTTTCCGCAGCGCTCACCGCATCGGGAACACTCAGATACTCATTCGAGTCTGCCTCGAATAATTCAATCTTATATTTCTCATTCTTTACCATTATGCCACCCGCTGCATTGATCTCCTCAGCCGCAATCTGGCATGCAGCCCAAACACCCATACCAGCCATAAATTTCATCGGGCCCACCACCCCGATCTTCACAACCTTCTCTTCAGCTTTTGCAATGGGACTTATGCATGCTACCGATAGAATTACGATAAGAACAATGATTGCTCGAAAAAGGTCTGTCTTTCTCATTTTCCCCTCCTTTAAGTCTGAGAATTAAAGGTTTTGTTCTTGACTCTCCTTTTTCTTAAAAGAACCACTACCTCTGACCGTAATGTCTCTTTAAGATTTCATATTATTAATAGTCTTGATGGTTATCTTCATGTAAGTAACGCTTCATCACCCTCTCAAATAATTCAATGCCATTTCATATTCCGTTTCTCCTTTCTTTTTTTGGATCACTGACTTTTCCCTTAATAAAACTGTTAAGAAACAACTACGTTAGAAATTGGCCACCAAAGAATGGCTTCCAGTCAATACGAAAAAGATCGGAACAAGCAAAATTCTCTATCTCCCGCCCTTAATTTTCCCACTTTTTATCATAGAATGCGGGGTATCAAAACGACTAGCCTCATGCATACATTCATTTCAGAATCCGGGTGCTAAGGACTGTCAGTGAGTTCAAATTTTCGATCTCAAAGAGTCTGCCACCGCTGTCCTCTGGAGCTGATTTGTCAACGGATAAATCTGGGTTGCCTTGGCATCCCTCATCATCCTTTCCAGCGGATAATCTTCCATATATCCGTAGCCACCTAAAGTCTGGACCGCATCCGTGGAAACTTTCATGGCCACATCTGAGGCGAAGACCTTTACCATTGACGCCAACGGTCCGACTTGATCATCCCCCCGATCAAATCGATGGGCCACCGTGTAGAGAAAGGCCCGTGCCGCCTCCGTGGTGATCGCCATCTCCGCAAGCATCCATTGGAGCCCTTGGTTTTCGATAATGGGCTTGCCAAACTGAACCCGCTGTTTGGCATAGGCGACTGCCTGTTCCAGTGCGCCCTGACCAATCCCCACAGCCTGGGCTGAGACCTCTATCTGGTTTTCCTCGAAGAATTTCATTTGCTGGTAGAGGCCCTCCCCTTCAGAGCCAACCCTGTTTTCTAAGGGGACCCGGACATTTGAGAAGGTCACCTCTGCCAGGCTTGTCATATGAATGCCCATCTTCTCTCCAGAGGAAAGAATCTCCAATCCTTCCGTTCCTCTCTCTACAACCAATAAAGAATAGCCTCCATGGTTCTGTTTCGCACCGAACTCCGTTTGACAGAGGAGAACGAACCAATCCGCCTCTAGACCATTGACAAAAAAGTCTCTCTTTCCGTTTACGAGATAGAAATCTTTCTCCTTTTTGGCGATGAGCCCGAGATTCCCGTTTTCCAATTCAGGAAAGGTGCCGGAAGGGATGAGTTCCCCCTTGGTGATCGGAATCAGAAACCGTTTCTTCTGTGCGTCATTTCCAAATCGAAGAACTATCTCGGAACCAAAGTCTGAAAAGGAAAGGGCGATACCCAATCCCGAATCTTTCCGGCAGAACTGTTCTGTGATCAGAATGTTTTCAAGAACCCCATACCCCTGCCCCCCAAATGTTTCGGGAAAGTGAATCCCGATGAACCCAAGTTGACACCCTTTCTTCCAAATCTCCTTAGGGAACTTTTGAGACAGGTCATGCTCCAGGGCCACCTCCGAAAGAAATTCCCCTTCCGCAAACTCCCTGGCCGCCTTCTGAATATCCCGCTGCTCCTCGCTCAGTTCAAACGGCATAATGCTCTCATTCATTCCACACGATAAAGGCTTGAGTAGTCCGATTTCAGGATTGCCCTTGCGATAACCAACCGCTGGATCTGATTGGTTCCCTCATAGATCTGGGTTACCTTGGCGTCTCGCATCATCCGTTCTGCCGGGTATTGTCTCATGTAACCAGGGCCTCCCATCACCTGCACGGCATCCGTGGTCACTCGCATGGCAACATCGGAGGCAAAATACTTACTCATCGCCGAATAGTGCGCAATAGGTTGAACATGCTGATCATACATCCCCGTCACCCAGTAAAGTAAGGCCCGGGCGGCCTCCACCTGAGTGGCCATCTCCGCGAGCATAAACTGAATCCCTTGATGTTCGATCAGAAGCTTTCCGGATTGAATCGCCTCCCGGGCGAATTGGGTTGCGCATTCAAGGGCTCCCTCCGCAATCCCGAGTGCCTGAGCTCCAATGGTTGGCCGAGAGGCCTCCAGGGTCTTCATCAGAATCAGAAACCCTTCTCCCTCTCTTCCGACCAACTTCGAGATCGGGACCATCACATTTTCAAAGACGAGGTCTGTCGTCGGTGAGGCCCGGATCCCCATCTTACTCTCCTTCTTCCCAATGCTGAACCCTTTGGAAGCCCCATCCACAATGAAGGCAGAAACTCCCGTATGCCGTTTCTCAGGCGAAGTCACCGCGTAGACGAGATAGTAGTCCGCAATGCCTCCGCTTGTGATGAAACATTTGCCTCCGTTCAGGATGTAATTCCTGTCTCGCAGGACCGCAGAGGTCTGAATTCCGCTCGAATCCGAACCTGCATTGCTTTCGGTAATTGCGAACCCAATGACCTTCTTTTTCTCGACCACGAGAGGAAACATTTCCCCCCTCAATTCCGGACCCGCTGCTAAAAGTAAAGGCCTTAAGGCAGTGGCATGCCCTTGAACGGTTACCCCCATTGAAGCGTCAACTCTTGAGACTTCCTCGATCACTAAACAAAGGTCTGTCAAGTTTAGCTCCATACCTCCAAACGATTTCGGAATGATCAAACGGAAAAGTCCTTGGTCAGCCATTTTTTCCTTCAAATCCAGAGGAAACTCCTGACCCTCATCCATGTCGACAGACCGTGGAGCTATAACTTCCTCCATGAAGCCTCTCACGCGTGCTAATCTTACCTTCTGCTCACTATTAAGAATCAACATCTTGCCTTCCACTCCAGGCGAATTAGTCGACTAAAATTAGGAATTTTTTAACCCTGTCGAATTACGAAACCTACTGTGCCAGAAATCCTCCATCCACAACAATGACCGTACCGGTGATGTAGCTTGACGCAGGTGAGGACAAGAGCATCACAGCCCCCATTACTTCTGCTGGTTTTGCGAACCGCCTTATTGGTATCTGTTTAACGAGGCCTTCGTAAACCTCTTCCGAAGCCCTCAATCCCTTTGTCAACTCCGTTTCGAGATAGTGAGGAGCAATGGCATTAACTCGAATATGATATCTGACCCATTCGAGGGCCAAGCTTTTTGTCAGGAGAATGATCCCTGCTTTCGAAGCGCAGTAGGCGGGGGCACGGGGAACTCCGGTCACACCAGCAGTCGTAGAGATATTGATGATACTCCCACCGTCACTTCCGATCATCTGTTTGCCAACGTGTTTGCAGCAAAGGAAAGTTCCTCTCAGATTTACTGCAATTATCTTATCCCATTCTTCGCTGGGCAGGTCCTCTGTGGCGGTATAGCTCAATTGGGAAATTCCAGCATTATTGACGAGTATGTCCACCTTCTCGTATTCAGAGATCGCCTTCTCTACCATATTCTTGACTTCCGCTTCATCGGAGATATCCACTTTCACAGAAATAGAACGAGATCCAATCTCCGCGATCTGCTTTGCCGTTTCTTCAGGGTCGACGAGGTCAGCGAGAACTAAGGAACAACCGTTTTGAGCGAGGCTTAAGGCAATCTCTTTTCCCAGTCCCTGAGCACTCCCTGTGACGAGTGCAATCTTTCCTTCCAGCCTAAACAACTCTGAAGAATTCATTTGTCTTCCCTCAATTCAAATTAATGTAAACGCATTGAATAACTTGCAGTGTAGGGCCTTGTGCCCTCCCATTTACGCCCATAAAGGGCTGCACTACGTATCATCATTTATTTATTGCGTCTGTATTAGATTCAGTGGCATCTCTCCCCATAAACCCATCTTAAGCCTTCCGAATCGAACAGAGTTGAGACTTCATCTGGGGGTAGCCCATGATGGGCTCCCGACAATGCACATCTGTCAGAAGATTCACATTCGCCTCCCCGGGCCACCCATGGGGTATACTCACCACTCCCTCCAGGATCTCTTGGGTGACCAGGGCTTTGACTTTAATGTGGCCCCGGTTCGACTCAACGGTGATCGGATCTCCATCTTTGATCCCAAATTTTTCAGCAGTTTTTGTATGAATCTCTGCATAGGGCTCTGGGTTCTTCTCTTTTAGACCCTGGATGTTTCGGTGTTGGGAATGAGTATAATAGAGGCTCCTGGCTCCGGTTGTAAGAATCAAGGGAAACCTCTGAAACAGTTTGGGATCGCCCAAAGGGCTCTGGTCTGGCTCTCGGTAGGTGGGGAGAGGGTCAAAACCTGCCTTTTCAAAGGTTTCAGAATAGATCTCTATTTTTCTTGAGGGGGTCGAAAAACCTTTCACCTCATACCCCTCCATCCCGTACTTCTTTTGCATGTAATAAGCCCCTGCGACCTTTTCTTCTTTCAACTCTTTGTAGCTCAACCCAGTCGATTTCAATTCAAGTTCAACCACTTCTTCATCGCTTTCCCAAGGGAATACTTCTCCGAAACCCATCTTTTTGGCTAACTCCTTCCAGAACGTGAACTCTGACCGGCTCTCATATAAGGGTTCGATTGCCTTTTTTCTCAGCATGAGGTAGGGGACACCATGGCATACGTTGTAACTGTATGCCAATCCGTTCTTCTCAAGATGGGTACATCCGGGAAGGACATAATGGGCCAGTTCCGCTGTCTCCGTCATGAAGAAATCGAGGACCACCAAAAGCTCGAGTCTCTTCATGGCCTCCCTGAAGGCATTCGAATCGGGCATACTGACAACCGGATTCCCTCCGGTCACGATCAGCGCCTTGATCACATTCGGTACACTATCCGGAAAACAGACCACCTGTCCATAAGGACTCTTCCTACCCCAGATCTCATAGAAAAGTGAGTAGTCTTCAGCACCGATGGGAATTCCTTCCGTGGGAAGACCCAAACCAGTCAATATCAGCCTTGGACTGATCACCCAGCCACCTGGGTTATTAATGTTACCCGTGATCGTTTGAAGGATGGCAAAGGCCCGGCTATTCTGTGTCCCGTTCGCTGTCTGATCCTGCGTGTTCGTCCCCTGATGGATACTGGCACTTTCAGCGGTGGCATAGAGCCTGGCGAGTTTCCTGATGTCTGAAGCTGGAACCCAAGTAATCTTCTCTGCCCATTCCGGAGTGTAGGATTCAACATGAGGGACGAGTCTATCAAATCCGTAAGTCCATTTTTCTACGAAATCCTTATCGTACAAATTCTCTTTGATGATGACATGCATCAAGGCGAGGGCAAGGGCACCGTCTGTCCCAGGACGAATAGGTAAGTACATTTCAGCCCTTTTAGCCAAAGGAATTCTCTTAGGGTCGATCACCACCAATCTCGATCCCTTGGCCAGATTTTCCTGAATCGCCAGGTTGAGAGGGAAATCGGACTGCTCAGGATTATGACCCCAGAGAATATAGAGTTTGGTATCCATCTCTTCCACCGGGTATTTTCCAAAGGTTATCTGTCTGGCCCGGATACGCATCCGGTAACAGATCCCCTCTACAGAGATGAAATTGGGACTCCCAAAGGCCCCTTTGAATCGCTGGGCCATCTCCATGATCTCGAGATTCTCTACCCCGATGGAACCACTGAAGATGCTGAGTATATCCGGTCCAAATTCCTTTTTCAGCTTCTGCAACTTCTCAGCAATTTCCGTCAGCGCATTGTCCCAGGTGATCCTCTTCCATTCACCGTTTACTTTCTTCAAGGGATACTTAAGACGGTTGGGATGGTAGACCAGTTCAATGGCCTTCTCTCCTTTCGGACAGAGTTGACCCTTACTGAGAGGATGATCTTTGAGCCCCTCGACCTTTGTGATCCTGCCATCTTCCACCAGAACATTCATCCCGCAGCTGTGGTAGCAAATCGTGCAATCGGTAGCAATCCACTTCGATTTTGAATTCCTCATTTAACCCACCTCCGCAGAAGATCCCTTTGATCTCTCTGTCACTTTTGATCGCTTATCCCGTGAAAGACCAAATCACTCACCTCATAATAATGTCCCATTAAATCATATTTTTCGCCTTTGAGTAACCACCGAGTGACAATATGTTCCAAAATGCCTAAAATCAATTGTCGAATGATATATATATTCGCATCCTTTCTAATGATACCTTCCTTCTGCCCCTCTTTAATGATCTCCAAAATTCTGTTGGTGAATGGCTTAAAAGCTTCATATGACTTTGTTTTGACGAAACTTTTACTTACCCGCATCTCAAGCATAAGGGTCCTTGCATATTCCGGATT
Organism: uncultured delta proteobacterium; assembly: GCA_963826305.1. GTDB lineage: Bacteria > Desulfobacterota > BSN033 > BSN033 > UBA1163 > CAWGWZ01. The sequence goes on from CAWGWZ010000027.1 coordinate 239,187, forward strand.
CATCTTAAAAAAATAGAGATAATACCAAATAAATTTTCTGATTTTATTGAAGGCCCCATGGATCCCTTGCAGATGCAATTCAAGTTCCTTACAAAATTCCTTTGTTTTCTCAACCGGAATGGAAAAGAAGAGATCTTCCTTATTCTTGAAGTATTGATAAATGGTCCCATCGGCAACGTTCGCTTTTTTAGCAATTTCAACGATGGTCGCATTTTGGAAATTATTTTTGCTGAAGATTTCAATGGCTGCCTGAATGATGGATTGTTTTTTGATGAGTTTCTTGGACATAGCGAGAATCTGAGAATTGAATTCTGTTCATTTTTACCGATTTCTCAAAAATTTGTCAAGTATTTTTTTAAAAAAATCAATAGGTTAAAAAATTGAATATTATTCAATTATTAGGAAAATAGACAGGGATCCCATGGATTGGGATTATGTGACATTGGATCTTCTTACTAGAAAAGACCTGCAGTTTAAGCTCTATTGATCAGTGAGGAGAGTATGGTGGGTCTCCAAGAAAGAGCCTTCAAAAGGAAGTGGCATGGCGAGGGTCTATCGATTTCGTAAAAGAAGAGGAAACCACTTTTGAAAATCTCGAATACCCACTGCTTGATCGAGCAAGTTCTTCGGCGATTTCCATGGTATTCTCCCTTGAAAATCAGGTAGAAAATAATCCCAGTTATCCCCCCCTCCCCTGGTGGGAGAGGGCCAGGGTGAGGGGGAATACGCTACGTTCACCCCCACCCTCACCCTCCCCCATCAAGGGGGAGGGGAAATGGGTTGAATTTTCATCATTCGTGGGTGACCAAGCCATCATGGACAATTAGTTTGAAATTTGATATTGCTTTGCTACTTATCGGATCGTCCCTTCATAGGTGGTCGTTAACTGGCGCTGTCTCACTGAAGGGTTCGAGTAATCTGGGAGGAGAATCGGCGATATTCTTCTTCCCTCGATCCCCATCCCTTTTAGCTCAATGTGGAATTTCTGCACATGGTCCAGTGTTAGGCGACCATCTTTGGCTCTCTCTTTTGCATAAACGGCTGCATTCCTTCCCGCAATTCTCCCAAAGACGAGGACATCCAAGAGGGAATTCCCTCCCAGTCGGTTCTCCCCCTGCACCCCACCCGTCACCTCCCCCGCTGCATAGAGTCCTGGAATGGCGGTCTCTCCCGTTGCGTAAAATTTCAGACCTCCATTCTGATAGTGAAGTGTTGGATAAATGAGGATCGGCTCTTTCGTAATATTAATTCCATACCGTTTAAAGATTTTATATTTCCCAACAAAGTTCTTTACTATGGTGCCCTCTCCATGGATGAGTTCAATCATGGGGGTGTCGAGCCAAACGCCCACTTTACCCGCAGGGGTATCGATTCCCTTCCTAACCTCGACACATTCCTTGATGATCGAAGACGCACAGGCATCCCTTGGCTCTCGTTCAAAGACGAATTGATTTCCATCGATATTAAGAAGATGCGCTCCCGCTCCCCTAAACTTTTCCGAGATAAGAAGTCCTTCAGCTTGTTCCGGGTAGATTGCTCCGGTAGGATGATATTGGGTGGTGTGAAGAAAAGAGACCTCAATCCCCGCTCTGTAGCCAAGGACCAAACCGTCCCCGGTGGCTCCATAATGATTCGTCGTCATAAAGCCACCAATATGAAGCCGACCCGAACCACCCGTTGCCAGAATAACGGCTTTCGCCTTTACTAAGACGTATTCTTCAGTCTCTAAATTATAGAGAATAGCCCCTCCACAATGGCCGTGTTCATTTAGAATCAACTCGACAGCGGGCAAGAATTCAAGAACCCCAATCTCCTTTCTGTTCTTAGCCTCATCTCTGATCGTCCGCATAATCTCTGCACCAGTGATATCCGCCGCCACATGCACCCTCTTCCTGCATGTTCCACCGAGGTGAAGCACTTTGTAACTGCCATCAGGATTCTTGTCCAACATAGCGCCTAAACTTTCTAACCATTGAAGGACAGAAGGAGCTTGGGTGACAAGAGTAAAAACTAACTCAGGAACATTCGCGAAGTGTCCCCCGCCTATCGTATCCAGATAATGATAATAGGGAGAATCCTTGCCGGGTTGGTCGGATACTTGGATTCCTCCCTCAGCCATCATCGTATTTGCGTCACCATGCCTGAGTTTCGTCGCGATGGTCACGCGTGCACCATTTTCTTGGGCCAAGAGAGCGGCGGCTGTCCCTGCCCCTCCCCCACCAATGATAAGAACATCGGTCTCATAAGCAATTCTCGAAAGATCGATCTGATCGGGATCGATCCGACCCCAAGCCTCAAGGATTTCGCAGACCTCTGGCGGGACCTTGTATCCTTTGCTCGGGCCAACCTTCAACTCTTGTAATGATCCCTCCTTGTAGGAAGGGTGAAACTTTTGCAGTCGATTCTCCTTCTCGGCAAGGCTCATCCTTGGAAATTCCCAACCCTCCTTCTTCTTGAATAGGCGCTGAGGTCGAGTCTCCTCAACTCGTCTGATCAATTGCTTCAGTTCATCCGTATAAGCCATCGTCTATTCTTCCCCTGCCAACTCCTTCTTCAGTCGGTCTGAAAATGTCTTAAGGAATGCAATCCGTTTCTCAACAATGCCTTTTGCCTCTTCTGTGTAGAAATTTCCCTCAACCCTCTTAATCAGATCTTCAATCAACCCGGTAACCTCCTCAACCTTTCCAGTAAAACTGCCCTCCCGAAGAGCCCTCACAATTCCTCGGATCAACCCCACGGCCCCTACATATTCTATGGCATCCACATCCTGAAGGATCTTTGCCTCAAGGGTCCGGGGGTCCGGACCTCCGTAGCGGCTGTGGGTCTCAATGACATGAAGGATTCTCTTGATCTCATCCTCTCTGAATTCCAGTTCACTCAAAAAGGCCCGAGCCTTTGGGAGTGCAGCTTCATAATGTTTTTTCCGGTCAATGGGCACTCCAATATCATGGAGAAGGGCAGCCGTAAGAAGAATTTCCATTTCTCCACTTTTCCCTTTTCCAATCTTCTGACACCATTCATAAGCCCTCTCGAGGTGGTCGGTTCCAGCAATCTGTTCTCCCGCCATCTCCTTTCTTGTAAACTCCCTGATCCTTGTCCAACGATCCATCCTCTCCTCCACATATGCGGTTTATAAATCCTCAAATATTATAAAACCTTTCTTGCTGAATACAAGAAGAATTGACTCCCTCTCCCTCATTCTTCCTTTACTAAATCATCCGAATATCTTAGTATTTAATGGTATTTAACAGTTCGATGGGGAGAAAAGGATAGCAAGAATTGCCTATAAAGCCAGAGGGCTTAACAAGGAAAATTTAGAAAAGATGAAATATGATAAGCCATTGACTCATTTTATCAAACAACTCGCCCAAGAGCGTGGAGCTGATCTCGTGGGTGTGGCACCCGTTGAACGTCTTAAAGGAGCTCCGAAAGGACATCGACCCAATGACATTCTCCCGGAGGCGAGAAGCGTCATCGTTGTAGGAAGGCGTATTTTGGACTCCATCATGGAACAACTCGGCAAACACCCGTTGATGAGGATGACCTGGCATCATCATATGTATTCCCACCTGAACGCTCTGAACTCCGTTCTCTGTTACGAGATAGCCCTTGTCTTAGAAAAAAAGGGATACTGGGCTGTTCCGATTCAGCCCACTGTCCCTTATGTGAAGGATAAGTTCTTTGGAGTCTCTTCTCACAGGCATGCCGCTGTGGCTGCCGGTTTAGGTGTCTTTGGGATGAACAACCTCGTTCTGACACTTCAGTTCGGTCCGAGGATCCGATGGAATCAGGTGATTACCTCCGCCCATTTAGAACCCAATCCGCTTTTGAAGAAGAATTTGTGCAGAGAGTGTATAGCCTGCCGGAAGAACTGCCCAGTCCAGGCATGGGATGCGGAGGGAAAATTCAATAAAGCTGCTTGTGCCTTCCATATGGAGTGGGACAGGAAGACCCAGATCTGTTATGAACCTTGCGGTTTATGCATTAGGGCTTGTCCCCTGGGCAGGGACAGGGTCAACCTGCGGTAACCTTCCTCCATGATGAAATGATCCCCTTCCCTTTTCCAGAGCCGAAGATAATGTTTCACAAGGATAAGGTCTGGGAACGTTGCTCCTGATTTTTCCATTTATTTTTAACTTGACTTTTACATGAAGTGACGGTAAAACCATTGTGAAAAATTGGACTTTACCCCTGCGTTCGCAGAGAAAGATTTTTTGACGAAAGGAGAAAAATATTATGAAGAGGAAATTTTTTCTGTTATTCGTTGTAGGTTCGTTTTTTCTTTGGGGAGTTCCACAGATAGCCGAAGCACAAGATAAAGTGGTCGTTGGAATCCCCTTAGCCATCACCGGTATCCATGCCAAGTTTGGTGAACAACACCACGATGGATATAAGTTGGCTCTGGAGGAAATCCTTGCCCAGGGAGGAATCAGAAAAGGAACTTTCAAGGGGAAAAAATTGGAATTTCAATTCGAGGATGAAGAGGGAAAACCTGATAAAGCCAAAGCGGTCACTGAGAAACTGATCACTCTTGATAAGGTTCCCATGATCATGGGCGGATACTCGAGCTCAGAGGTCTTTGCCATTGCCGGGACAACGGCACAATACAGCATGCCCTTTATTTCCCCCAGTGGGGCAGCAGATGAGATCACTCAGCAAGGATGGAAAAATGTTTTTCGCCTTAACCAACCTGCCAGCGAATACTGCACGGGTCTTCAAGACTTCATTCTTAAGCAAGTGAAACCTTCATCCATGGTCATCCTGTTCGAGAATACCCTTTTCGGCACCAGTACCGCCAAGGCAATGAAGGAATGGTGCGATGAAAATAAGGTCAAGGTGCTGATGTTTGAACCCTATGAGGCCGGAGCTCCTGACTTCAAACCCCTCTTGACCCTGGTCAAAGTAGCCAAGGCCGATGTCATTTTTATGGTTTCTTACATTATGGATGCAGTTCTTCTCTCCCGGCAGTCTGCTGAATTGGACATCGACTCCAAATTATTCTGTGGAGGGGCCGCCGGTTTTGCTTTACCAGAATACACAAAAGGTGTTGGGAAATTGGGCGAAGGGGTGATGACCGCTGTCCTCTGGAGCGAAAAAGTAAAGTACCCCGGGGCAAAGGAGTTTTTTGATAAGTTTTCTAAGAAATACAATTTGGCTCCGACCTATCACGGCGCTGAGGCTTATTCTGCAGCCTATGTGTGCCGAGACGTCTTGGAACGGACAAAATCCCTCTCCAAAGAAGACTTGATCCAAGCCCTTTCGGAGACCAACATGATGACCATTTTTGGTCCGGTGAAATTTGTCAATTACAAAAAATTCACCAACCAGAATAAGATCCCATCTTTAGTCGTCCAGGTCATCAACGGAAAGCACGAGACCGTCTGGCCTCCAGATGCTGCCTTAGCAAAATTCGTTTATCCGCAACCCAAATGGAAAGATAAGCGGTAAAGTACTGATGAAAACGCGACCTCGGGGCTTATTCCCGGCCCCGAGGATGGTTGTGAAACCAATCTAATCCGAACAAAAATGAGGTTCCAATGACCGCTTATGGAATGTTTCTCCAGACAATGATCAGTGGGATTCTCATCGGGGGGCTTTATGGTCTGATCGGGATCGGCATGTCTTTGATCATGGGGGTCATGGGGATCATCAACTTGGCACACGGTGAGCTCCTCATGGCGGGCATGTATGTTACTTTCTGGCTTTTCACGCTCTATGGTTTAGACCCTTATCTATCTTTGATCATTTGCATGCCTGTGCTTTTCCTGATCGGTCTCCTTATCCAGAAATACCTGATCAACCCTGTGATTCGGGTTCCGACCCTTCTCCCTGAAACCCAGGTCCTTCTTACTTTTGCTATTGGCATGGTCATGACCAACATCGCCCTCCTATGGTTCACCGGAGACTATCGGACGTTGCGAACGGAATATACCAGCGCAGTCTGGTATGTCAGGGGTCTGTCGATCAATATGGCCTTGACCATTGCCTTTGTCATCGCTTTGGGCATTACCTTCCTCCTCTATCTCTTTTTGATGAAGACAGATATGGGGAAAGCCATTCGTGCCACCGCCCAGGACAGAAATGCGGCGATGCTTATGGGGATTAAAACGGATCGGGTGATCGTCATCACTTATGCCTTGGGTTCGGCACTGGCCGGTGCGGCCGGCTCACTCCTCCTTCCGGTCTTTTACCTCTACCCTGCTGTCGGTGGTCCTTTCACCCTTAAGGCCTTCATCGTTACCGTGTTGGGTGGGATGGGAAGCACCATCGGGGCCATTGTTGGTGGCCTTGTTTTAGGCATTGCCGAATCCTTAGGCGCAGTCTATATCTCTCCAGGATATAAAGATGCGATCGGGTTCATCATTTTCGTTTTGGTCTTGCTCTTCCTGCCCGGCGGGCTGAAACGCCTGACGCGTATTTAATGGGGAATCTTGATGGAAAGTAAAAGACAATTCAAAGACCTCATTCCCTGGTTAATCTTGGCCGTGCTCGCTCTGGTGCCTCTCATCCAGAGAAACCCTTATATTCTCCATATGATGATCATGGTCTTCATCTGGATCTGTCTGGGCCAGAGTTGGAATTTGTTGGGGGGGTATACAGGTCAGGTTTCATTTGGGCATGCCACCTTTTATGGCGTAGGTGCATACTCTGCGGGACTTCTCTATTTTCACTATAAGATCTCGACATGGTACGGGATGATCTTGGGCCCGATGATGGCCATGGTCTTCGCTGTCCCCCTGGGTCTTATCTGTTTTCGGCTCCGGGGTGCCTACTTCGCTTTAGCCATGCTCGCCTTCGCTGAGGTCCTTCGACTGGTGGCTACCAACTGGATCTCTTTCACCAATGGGTCGGTGGGCATCCTGATCGTTCCAATCGCTGGCAAGATCTTTTACTATTACATGGCCCTGGCCTTGGCAGCGGTCAGTTTTTACGTCATCTACCGGGTGGTCAATTCCAAGTGGGGATATTATTTTGTGGCCATTCGTGAAGACCAGGACGCTGCAGAGTCGATGGGCATCAACACCACAAAATATAAACTTTTCTCTCTTCTCATCTCTGCCTTCTTCACAGGCCTGACAGGGGCCTTCTACATGAATTACATGGCCTTCATCGACCCTCACGTCGTCTTCTCGTTAGTGGACGTCTCCATTATGATGATCCTCGTCGTCATGCTCGGAGGCGCTGGGACCCTCTATGGTCCGGCTATCGGTGCTGTGATCATGGTTATCCTCAGTGAGGTTTTCCGGTCTTACTTCGGCCATGCCAACCTTCTAATCCTGGGGATCCTGATTATTTTCATCATCGTCTTCATTCCTGACGGAGTGATTGAGATTCGTAGGCTTCTAAAGAGGAAAAAATATGCTTGAGGTGAGAAATCTGACGAAGTTTTTCGGTGGCCTCGGAGCGGTGAGAAACCTCTCTTTTAAAGTGGAGAAGGGACAGATCTTCGGTTTAATCGGTCCAAATGGATCCGGAAAGACCACGGTCTTTAATCTGATCAATGGCTTTTACCACCCTACCTCTGGGGAGGTCTTATTTAAGGGTGAGCCCATCACGGGCCATAAACCCAACGTGATTTGCAAGAAGGGGATCGCTCGCACCTTCCAGGTGGTCAAACCCCTCTCGCGGATGACCGTTTTGGAGAATGTGATGGCCTCGGCCTTCTGCCGAGTGAACAGTCTCAATGACTCCAAGGAAGAAGCGCTAAAGACTCTGGAATTCTGCGGCTTGATACACCGAAAAGACTATTTGGCGAAGAGTCTAACCATCGGGGATCGAAAACGGTTAGAGATCGCCCGAGCTCTTGCAACGCGTCCCGAAATCATTCTGCTCGACGAGACGGCTGCTGGCCTCAACCCAACTGAACTCGATCAAGCTATTGTTCTCATCAAGAAGATTCGAGAACGGGGAATAACCATTCTCATTGTCGAGCACATCATGAAGGTGATCATGTCGATCTCCGACCGCATCCATGCCATCAACTACGGCCAAACCATCACCGAAGGAACGCCCCAAGAAGTAGCGAACAACCAAGCGGTCATCGAAGCCTATCTGGGGGAAGCTTATGCTTAGCCTCAATCAGATTCAAGTTTCTTATGGCGATGTCCAGGTCCTCTGGGACGTTTCGTTGAAGGTGGAATCTAAAGAGTTGGCCGCTCTCGTTGGAGCAAATGGAGCGGGGAAATCGACTACCCTGAATACCATCTCTGCCCTGCTTCTCCCCCGGTCGGGAAGCATTGAATTCAATGGCCAGCGTATCGACCATGTCCCCGCGAGTCGAGTCGTGGAGTTGGGGATCTCCCAGGTTCCTGAGGGCAGAAGGCTATTCTCCGAGATGAGCGTTTTGGAAAACTTGGAGCTGGGCTCTTATATGGCGGAGGCCAAGAAGCGGCGAGACGAAACCTTGAATTGGGTCTTCAGCATCTTCCCTGCTCTTAGAGAGAGGCGGCATCAATTGGCTGGAACCCTGAGCGGTGGTGAGCAGCAGATGGTCGCCGTGGGCCGGGGTCTGATGGCCCGCCCCAAGCTCCTGATGTTGGATGAGCCTTCCTTGGGGTTAGCCCCAATTCTGGTTCGAGAAGTCTTCAAAGTCGTGGAACGCGTTAACTCTGAAGGCGTTACGATTCTCCTTGTGGAACAGAACGTCAAACACACGCTCGCCGTGGCCACGCATGCCTACGTTCTGGAGAACGGCCGCATTGCCATGGAAGGCAAAGGCAACGACCTCCTCAACAACGACCACGTGAAAAAGGCCTACCTGGGCATTTAGGCTCACCTTCCAGGATCCTCCGATTTCTGCAGCAAACCGTTGACTATCCCGATTTAAGCCGGTATGATATTTTTTGTTAATCAGATGTTTGCCGGAGCGGGATCGCATGTGCCACTTGACGTTTAAAGTCCAGGAATTTATAGCCCGAGGCTTTCGCCTTGGCTCTGAAGGAGGTAAAGATGCGTCTTCCCAAATTCGAGTATCTGGAACCGAGGACTCTTAAGGAGGCGGCAAAGGCTCTCGCTTCAGACACCAAAGGATCGGCCCTCCTTGCAGGAGGGACAGACCTTCTGGTCAATATGAAACACTGGGTGATTCAACCTAAACAGGTCATCAATCTCAAGACAATTCCGAAACTGGCCTATATTTCGAATGGAAAGGATGGTTTGAAGATTGGCCCGCTGACCCCCCTCCATACCCTCGCAACCTCCCCGGTGATTCAGGAGAAATATCCTGTCCTCAGCCAGGTGGCCAACGAGGTAGGTGGTTATGCACATCAGATGATGGGAACCATAGGTGGGAATCTCTGTCAGGGGAATCGGTGTCGGTTCTATAACCAATCGGCCTTCTGGAGGAGTGTGAGACCTCTTTGTTACAAAGCTGGAGGTGAAATCTGTCATGTTGTGCGAAAGCCTCGCGAATGCCATTCCACTTATTGCGGTGACATAGCCCCTGTGCTGATCACTTTGGATTCTCAGATCAAAGTTTCGGGACCGAGCGGAGATCGGATCTTTCCTCTTAAAAAGCTCTACACCCGGAATGGAAAAAAACCCCTCTCTCTAAAAAGGGGTGAGATTCTAAAGGAAGTTCTCGTTCCACTCCCTTCAGGAAAAACCCTCTATCTAAAATGGAGGCTGAGGGGTTCCCTCGAATTCCCAATTTTATCCTTAGCCCTCAATATTGAAAGAGGAGAGAGGGGACGAATCGAAGGGGCAAAGATCATCTTCAACGCGGTTGGGTCCGGACCGGTGGAGACGTTCGAAGCAGAGAAAATGCTGAAGGGTGCATCTCTGGAGGATCAGGTGATCGAGAAGGTTTCAAATCAAGCGGTCAAGGAGATCTCCCCCATGCGCACCTCCACCCATTCTCCTGTCTATAAACGAAAGATGGCAGGAATCCTTTTAAGGCAAGCATTGGAACAAATGATGAATGAAAAAAATGTCAAATGTCAAAGCTCAAAGTTCAAATGAACTTCAAGTTTCAAATATTTAACGTTAAATCATTTGACATTTATTATTTGACATTTTGACTCAAATTGGATGGAGGCCCCTTATGAAACGTATCCTAAGACTTCATGTCAACGGCGAGGAATTTGAAATCCTCACCGAGGTTCACAAAACCCTGCTGGAGGTATTGAGGGAGGATCTGGGCCTGACAGGGACGAAGCGGGGTTGTGACTTAGGTGCCTGTGGGGCATGCACGGTTCTCGTCGATGGGAAACCTTATCTCTCCTGCCTCACCTTGGCGGTCGATGTCCAGGGGAAGAGGATCACTACCATCGAGGGCCTGAACTTTGATGGAGAACTCCATCCTCTTCAAAAGGCCTTCGTTGAAAGGGGTGCCATCCAGTGCGGATTCTGTACACCTGGAATGATCCTGACTGCGAAGGCCTTCCTCGATGAACATCCTCATCCTTCAGAAGGGGAGGCGAAGAAGGCGATTTCCGGGAACCTCTGTCGGTGCACTGGTTATGTGAAGATCGTGGAGGCCATTTTATCGGCCGCTGAAAAGCATTAGGATTCGACGGGGCAAGGATAATCCATTGTGGAACGCAGAATGCGGAATAGAAATTCCGAAATCCGCAATCCCGATTCCGCATTTGAGTAAACCCCGTTAGAAATTCCAGCGGGGCATTATTTCTAACGGGGTAAAGGAGACTTCCATGGATAAACTGGACGTGGTTGGGAAAAGAGAACCAATGCTCGATGCCTTGGACAAGGCAACCGGACGGGCACGATTTACCGACGACCTCGCTCTTCCCGGAATGCTTTTTGGAAAGATCTTGCGAAGCCCTGTTGCTCATGCAAGGGTCCTTCATGTCGATCTCACCGGAGCAGAGAAATTGACCGGGGTGAAGGGCGCTATCAGCGGAAGAGATATCCCAAAGAAAAAATATGGAATCGTTCCTATGGCCAAAGACGAATATGCCCTGGCCATCGACAAAGTTCGCTACATCGGGGATGAGGTGGCGGCTGTGGTGGCCACTTCTCTCGATGCGGCAGAAGAGGCCGTCTCAAAGATTCGGGTCAACTACGAGGAACTCCCTGCGGTCTTCGACCCTTTAGAAGCGATGAAGCCAGGGGCTCCGATCCTCCACGATGAGGTTCCCAACAATGTGAGCGCTACCATCCGAAAGGAATTTGGAGATGTGGAGAAGGCCTTTCGTGAATCGGACTTTCATTTTGAAGATACCTTCGAAACCCAAGCTGTAAATCACTGCCCCATCGAGCCTCAATCTGCCTTGGCCATGGTGGACCATTCCGGGAAGGTGACCCTCTGGTCTTCCACTCAGATCCCTTTCTTTCTTCGAAGGAATCTGGCCACGACCCTCGACATTCCCGAAAGCAAAGTTCGAGTGATCAAACCGAAGGTGGGAGGGGGATTCGGTCAAAAGATTGACCTCTATGCCAAGGACTTTTGTGCAGCCTTCTTCGCCATGAGAACGAAGAAGCCGGTTAAGTTCGTTTACGAGCGCGAAGAGGTCTTTACTTCAACAAGACAGCGGCACCCGATGCATATTCAACTGAAGACCGGGATGAAGAAAGATGGGGCCATTTTGGCTCAACAGTTTAAAGTGATTGCTGATGGAGGCGCTTATAATAGTACTGCCCCCCTCATGATCACCTTATCCTGTTATTTCATCATGCTTCCCGACCGAATCGAAAACCTTCTTTTCGAGGGCTACCATGTCTACACGAACAAACCTGTGGGAGGAGCGATGAGGGGGCATGGGATACCCCAAGTTCGGTTTGCGGTGGAGGCCCAACTCGATAGGATTGCCGAAAAGATGGGGATTGACCCATTGGAAATCCGACTGAAGAACGCTTTTCATGCTGGAGAACCTCATCCTGCAAAATTGTTGGTTCAGAGCTGCGGATTCAGCGATACCCTGCTGAAAGCGGCAGAGGGGATCCGCTGGAAAGAAAAAAGGGGACAACTTCCATTCGGCAGAGGAGTTGGGTTGGCCGGGGCCAGCTTCCCGAGTGGAGTGAGCAACATGAGTCACATCTCCTCGGGTGCCATTGTGAAGATCGAAAGGGACGGCGCCGTCACCCTCCTCACCGGTGCAGCAGACATTGGCCAGGGAGCTGAGACGGTCATTTCTCAGATTGTTGCAGAGGAACTGGGCGTTTCTCTGGAGGACATCCGAATTACCGCCGCCGACACAGAAATTACTCCTCTCGATCCCGGAACCTTTGGCAGCGGCGTCACCCTGAGGGCAGGCAATGCTGCGAAGATAGCTGCCCATGCTGCAAAAGAAAAACTTTTCGAGGCCGTGGCAGAGAAGATGGAGGCTAACATTGAGGACTTCGAGGCAAGGGACCATCGAATCTATGTCAAGGGGAGACCAGAAAGAGGGTTGAGTCTTGAAGAGGCTGTGAGGGTCTATCAGTATTCGGATCGGCCCATGCCCATCGTCGGCCGTGGTTCCTATCAGGCTCCGGCCAAAGAACCTACAACTCTTCTTCGAGAAGATGGGAATTTTTCTCCTGCTTATTCCTTCATGACCCAGGCTGCTGAGGTGGAGGTGGATACCCATACCGGAAAGATAAAGGTTTTGAAGATGGTGGCCAGCCACGACTGCGGGAAGGCCATCAATCCCATGTTGGTGGAGGGGCAGCTGGAAGGGTCTGTCGTAGGAGGAATGGGCCAGGCCCTCTATGAGGATGTGATCACAGAAAAGGGGCAGGTGATCAACCCCTCTTTCTTAGATTATGGCATCCCAACGTCTATGGAAGTGCCAGCGATTTCCTCTGTGGAGGTGGAGACGAACGATCCTGAGGGGCCCTTCGGCGCCAAAGAATCGGGCGAGGGAACCCAGTTGGCCCCTGCACCTGCCATCATCAACGCCATTTACGATGCCATTGGCGTGAGATTTAAGAGCCTTCCGGTCACTCCGGAAAAGGTCCTCGAAGCCCTTCATGGGAAGGAGAAGAAATGATTCGAAAATATGGAGGGTATATTGGAAGAATATGAGATCATAGGAAAGTCCCTGCTGCGAATCGATGAGATTGAGAAGGCAGCCGTTGCCAATCCGGTATATGATGCCATCGGCATCCGTTTTACGAAGCTTCGCATCGCTCCCGAGAAAGTCTTGGAGGCATTATGGAAAGAGTGATCATGTATAAACCCGAGTTGGAAACAATGCCGAGAGATAAACTGCTCGACTACCAGCTCAATCTCTTCAGAAAACAAGTGGCCTATCTCTATGAGCGAAGCCCAATGTATAAACGCAAGTTCGATGAGGCGAGAGTTCGTCCTCAAGATATCAGAACCTTGGAGGATGTTAGAAAAGTCCCCTTCACGACCAAAGAAGAATTGAGACAGAGCCAAGAACAATATCCTCCCTACGGAGATTTTCTCTGCGTCCCTCCGGAGGAAGGCGTTCGGGTCTTTCAAACCACCGGCACGACCGGGATCCCCGTTCGATCTCTATTGAGTAAGAAAGATTGGTTCGTCAACTACTATGAACAATTTATGTATTTCATGTACGGCTATGGAGTTACAAAGGCGGATAGCATGTTTATCCCCTTTAACTACGGCCTCTATCTGGCCTGGTGGGGGATCCAGGCCGCCTTCGAACAGGCCGGAGTTCTCATCATACCCGGTGGAGGACAGAGTTCTGAAGTGCGTATCAAAAACATTCTCGAATGGAAACCAACCGTCGTCGGTGGTACCCCCACCTATATCCTCTTCCTCGGAGAGTTTGCTGAGAAGATGGGCGTGGATCTCTCGAAGACCGCTGTCCGAATCGTCATTACGGCCGGGGAGCCCGGGGCTCAAGTCCCGTCCACAAAAAAACAGATCGAAACGATCTGGGGAGCCAAGAACTATGATGACGTCGGCTCCACGGAAATCTCTAACTTCGGTTTCGAGTGTGTGACCCAGCAGGGCACCCATGTCGTTGAATCGATGTTTCTGGCAGAGGTGGTGGATCCTGAAACAGACGAGCCCCTTCCCCCCGGGCAGACAGGTGAATTGATCCTCACCAACCTTTGCTGCGAATCGATGCCCCTCATTCGATGGCGAATGGGTGACATCGTCAAAATCAATGACAAGAAATGCGATTGCGGCCGGACATTCATCCGGTTGGATGGAGGGATTATCGGTCGGGCAGATGATATGTTCCAATTTGGGGGGGTCAATATCTTTCCGTCGGCCATTGAAAATTTCGTTCGTGAGACCAAAGAGTTTTCAAATGAATATCAGGTTGTTGCCCCCCAAATTGGCTCTGGAAGACATTTAACGGTTCGGGTGGAGCCATCCTCCCCTACCCTCTCCAAAGAGGAAATGAATCAAGCAGTGAAGGCTTTCAAAGAGATCTTCAAATTCCGGATCGGTGTGACCCCGGATGTGGAAATCGTCAGGGTCGGTGAACTCCCCCGGTTTGAGGGCAAAGCCCGACGTGTCATCCGGGAGTAAAGAAAGATGCCCTGCCAGACATCCTTACGATGCGTTATGGGTCCAAAGAATGATTTAGAATCCGCCTATGAATCTAAGGATGGTAATGAAAGTTGGTGGACAGGCCTACAAAGGAGGATGAAGAATAGGTCAAATTGAATTCTCAAAGGATGCGAATGAGAAGGGGAGAAAGGGCTGATCGTACCATAATAGTCGGTCGCCCAACCAAAGATCATAATCGCCCAAATGGTAAGATACTTCTGCCACCTTATCGAAAACGATCCTTCACCGACTGACTAACTTCCTGAGAAACCCTCCGAATCTCAAAGATGACCTTTTCCATCTTTTCATCATTAAGGCTCGAAGTAAATCCCACCACCCAGATCGCTGCGGGAGGAAGCGAAGCGGTACGGATAGGCCCAGCAATGGCCCTCACACCTGGGATATATTCCTCATCGTCGATCGCATAACCCTTCCTCTTCGCCTCTTCCACCTCCCTGAGAAGTTTTTTGGGGTCAACAACCGACTTTAAAGTATATCTCTTGAGTCCCATCTTCTCGACGATCTCCTTAGCCCTTCTCTCTTCAAGTTGGGCAAGGAAGATCTTTCCTATCGCTCCTGCGAGGATAGGGAGCCTCGTCCCAGGGGGTGAAGTGATCTTCATCTCATTATGAGATTCCACCACATCAAGGATGGTGACATGATCCCCATTCATCACTCCAACAAATACGGTCTCCTCGACCCTTTCCATCAACCTTTCCATGGGAATTCTTGCGATGTCCCTCAATTCCATCCTTCCATACGCCTTCCGGCCAAGCTCCAGGAGGGTGTATCCTATATTATATTTCTTATGGATTGGATCTCTCACCAAAACTCCCAATTCCTCAAGTGCAGAGGTGATTCCATGAACTGTGCTCTTTCCTATCTTCAAACGTTTTGATAGCTCGCTCACTCCAAGTTCAGCAGGAGAATCCGCAATCGTTTGAACGATCTGAAATGCCTTTTTAACAGATGGCGCAGAATAACGACTCTTTTTCATTCGTTCACCATATTGAACATTTCAAAGGATATCAGATTCTCTTCGCATTTGTCAAGGTGCCATCGCAGGGTTTTTCTTTAAATATTGACAAAATGGATCGATATGCTATGATTAACACGGATTTAACTTGTTCATCCTAAAGAACCCTTCCTTTCGCCGGTCCCAAGAATGGAAATTTCAGGGTGGAATGGGGAACTGAAAAAGGTTCAAGGGGATAAGCACTCTGACCTGGGAAGAAGTGATAATGGGTGTGGGAAGAGAACAGATTCATCCGATAAGAAATGTGAGGTATCTCAGGCCTCAAAAAGAATGGAAGGAGATTATCGCCGTTTATCTCTATCTGGCGGGGATGGGAGCTGGTTCCTTTGTCATCGGTACCCTGATCCAATGGCTGGGTGTGGAATTGAATCCGCCTTTCATCCCCTCCATCGACCTTTTCGGCTACACCCTGAACTTTTCAAAGATCCCGATTTTTTGGGGACCGATCATGGTCGCCATTGGCGCTCCCTTTCTTGTTTTAGACCTGGGAATCAAATGGAGGTTCATGTACGCCTGCCTGAACCCCAGAACCTCCTGGGTGGCCCGCGGATTTATCATCCTTTCCATCTTCATTATTTTCGGTCTCGTTCTCCTTGCAAAATCCGTTCTGCCTTTTGAATGGCTCCATACAGAATCCCCCCTCTGGCGGATCTTAGAGATGATTACCGTTGCCTTTGCCTTTGCAACCGCTATTTACACTGGTATTCTCTTAAAGGCAACGAAATCGATCCCTTTATGGAATACAAACCTCCTTCCCCTTCTTTTCCTCGTGTCGGCCCTTTCCACCGGATCGATGTCGATTATCCTCTCAACCTTGGGAACCGGCCTTTTCTCTTACGACGCCGGAGCGCTGAAGGTCTTAATGCGCGGGGAACAGATGCTTGTGGCCATCGAGGGGATCGTTCTTTATCTTTTCCTTTCCCGGAGATATAAGGCCGCGGAACAAGGAAAGGATTCCGTCCACCTTCTTTTATTCGGCGAGATGAAACTGATCTTCTGGGGTGGAATTGTCTTATTGGGCTTCATCTTTCCCACCGTCCTCGAAACCATCGCCTCGCTCTTCCCTGGAAATGTGGTATTCATCTTTATTGCCGGGATCCTCCTTCTCTGCGGCGGTTTTTTCCTCCGTTTGGGCGTCCTTCACGCCGGAATCAAGGATCAGATTCCGATGCATCGGTTGATGGAAATCCAATATAACGCGATGGTCGAGAAATGGAAGACTTCATCAGGGAAAGACTGAAAAATCAAGAGACCCAGGAGATCCGGTAACCTGTCCGGGAGAAGTACCGGCAACTGAATTGCGGAATGCAGGATTCGGCTTGCGGCCCGGAGGGATCATAGAATGGATATTAATATTCGCTTTACGCCTGCCTGCGGCAGGCAGGCTATGCTCTGTACGTTAAGTGTTTTGAGAATGGAAGGAGGAGATTGATGGACGAAAAGGTATTGGTCGTTGATCAACAGAAGTGCACCGGATGCCGTCTGTGCGAGCTGGTGTGCTCGGTATTTCATACGGGGGCCAGCAATCCAAGCCGTTCCCGGGTCAAAGTGGTCAAGTGGGAGGATGTGGGGTTTTATCTTCCCATGGCCTGCAATCACTGCGAACAACCCTATTGCGTCGAGGTATGCCCGACCAAGGCTTGCCATAGGGAGCCTGAAAATAATAACCGGGTGACCATCGACAAGAAACTGTGCATCGGATGTAGAACCTGCATCATCGCCTGTCCTTTTGGTCATCCCTTCTTTGATGTCCAGGAACGGGTCACGGTGAAGTGCGATTACTGTGACGGAGATCCGCAGTGCGTTCGTTTCTGCGATGTCAAGGCCATCTCTTTTACCGATGCAGACAAGATGAACACGGCCAAGAAGCGGGAATTTGCGTTGAAGTATAAAGAATTAATGAGTTCAGTAAGGTAATCAAATCCCCCTGTCTCTTTGCACACGGGAAATGTCAAATTTCAAAATCCCTGCCTACCGCCGGCAGGTAAATTTCAGATCAATTTCCAATACCATTTGCTGAGAAAGTTAAGATTTGACCACCCAAACACTGTCAAATGTGGCGGCGACTTCTTCTTGAAAACGAGCGGTTGACTTGCTCTGTTAAAAGGTGTAAATTTCAATTGGGAGTCGGTAGTTCGGTATATCCAGAAGACTTCCCTTATTTGTCTCTGTTGGTAATGGTGATGCGGAAGTCGTCAGAGAAATTCCGGAGAGAAAAGGAACTCAAGAAATTGGCGAGGAGGGGCAACAGATATGGGGCAATATGGAATCCTTCGGGACAAGGAAGATGAACTAACCAGGGACTTAAAGAAAACCAACATCCCCTTTTGGAAATTGGGGGAAAAATACGGGGTCAGCAAGCAGGCAATTCAGGCCTTCCAGAGAAGACGAGGGATCGAACGGCCCCCGAAACCAAAAGGGCATCAAATCGGGAATTGCCCCATATGTCAGAAGCTGATCGAGATAGGGAAGCGACCCCGCTGTGAGTTTATCTCCTCACATACGATCAGAAAAGAATTGGGCATTGGAAAGAGGCAGAGGGGAAAGTATCTCTACCATCTTCGGATTGTAAGAGAAAAGGGTTTGGTGAGCGGTAAGTTTGGATGTTTGCATTCAAGAAGGGTTGAAAAGGCTTATCGACTCTATTTTACGAAAAGCCTGCCGATCCGGAGAATTGGATGGATGGTGGGGTTGATGAATTTTCAGTCGATCATAAGACGGCATTTGGTATTAGGGTGGGATGTCCCTCCCTCTCTTTATGTTTACGATGGGAAAGAGAGGAGCAGGATCAAAACCAACTTTCACAAAAGGAAGAGGGGTGAAAGATCAAGCAAAGCTGAGAACATGGAAAGGTGAAATCGTGATGAAGTGGTTGGCAGACGAGATGAAGGGTGTGCAAAGAGCCCGAGGGTAGAATCGGTACACCAATGATTAAAGGATGCTGCGATTGAATTCTAACAAATCAATTCTTGAAGGAGGATTGACATGAGAAAAATGGTTCTGGCCGTTTCAGTCCTTTTCATTTTATCTAATGTTCATGTAACTTACGCCCAGTTTGGAAAGAGCATTGGGCCCAGGTTTTATTCAGATTTTAAGCCCTCGGTGGGCGGCTGGTCAGAATACCAGGTGGCGGGAAAGGGTGAATCACCCTCCAAGATGAAGATAGCCATTGTCGGAAAAGAGGGGGATGCATACTGGTATGAAACGGTGATGGAAGGACGGGGGGAGGGGAAGGTGATCACCAAGCTGCTCGTTTCTGGAGACCCGGGCGAGACGAAGAATGTTAAAAGGATCATTGTGAAGACAGGGGATAAACCTGCTATGGAAATGCCTGTACAGATGATGGAGCGTGCGGCCTCCAAACCCCAGGAACCGGGGGGAAAGATCATCGATAAAGGAACAGAGACAGTCAAGGTTCCTGCCGGGACATTCGCGAGCCAACACATGCAGTATCAGGACGGAGAAAAGGTCGTTGATACTTGGATTGCTAAAGATGTTTCACCTTATGGGATGGTTAAGTCGCAGTCGAAGGATTTTGAAATGGTCCTTCTCGGGTATGGGACCGGGGCAAAGACCCTGATCACGGAAACACCTCAGAAGTTTGAGATGCCTCAGATGCCCCCCAGAAAAAAATGAGGTTGGCTGGGAGGGCTGACCCCACAACAAAAGACATTGTATTCCGGAAAATACAGTATGGGAATCGCTCAGCTTCCCAAGGCGGTTAGAAGGGCGGAAACCCATCAAATGGGACAATGGCTTTCTACCTACCTGTTAGTTCCTTCGTTTGTCTGAGAATGGAGCCTCACGGATGAACCCGTGGGGCTCCATTGAGGCCCTCCTTCGAATGTGACATGGTAACAACATGATCATCTTCACGCACCATACAGGCGAGCCACACGGTATTTTGGGAGCCCAGGTGACAGCAACGTTCTTCGAACGAAAACTCTCAATACCCTCAATCGTAGTCGGGATCGAGAGGAACTTCTCAAAGGAACACTTGCTTCATTTCATAGATGAATACTACTCAGGGAGATGGAGCCCCACAGAAAAGCTTTCGTCATCTATCCAACGGTCATGCGGGGCGACATCCCGGCCGAAGAACCAGGATTCTTTGCTGTCGGGAATGAAGGCAGTAGCCTTCTCGCACCTCTGTGGCAGAAAAGATCTCATCGGGCTGGCCCAAGACCTAAAACAGGAGGGTTTTATTACTATTCTGGGAGGACCCCAAGCCCGGCAGGATTACTATGGTGAGCCCGACACTGATTCTCACCCCCACCGGTTCAAGGGGCTGAAATCGATTGTCGATATCGCCTTCCAGGGCCCGATCGATCGTCTTAGATCAGAACATCTGGGGATGAGCAGTGTGCTCCTCGAATATCCGTGGACAAAGGACATATTCCTGGAAGTCGACTGGTCGAACATCTACACATTCTCGGACACCCTCAAGAAGCTCGATCTTCAGCTGGGACAGGTAGTGAATGCAATTGGTTGCCCGTACTCCGGCAATCTCCAAAGAGTAACCCTGCCGCCGCCGATTAGCCTCCAGGGAAGGGGGATCCCGGAACTGGAAGTTCGGAGCGAGGGATGCATTTTCTGCGATGTCTCACGAGACAAGGGTTACCACGGCTCCATAGAGCGTGATAGGCTCATTAATCAGATTGCAGGGCTGCCCGAGGTCGATGGAAGGAAGATTCCCTTCGAACTCATAGACGAATACCCCATCCGCGTCCTCGGTAAGCTGCTCGAGGACACGGAAAGGCACGAGATGAAGCTCTCACAGATCAATCTGGTCTGCCGGGTCGATGACATCAATGCTCGTGCCTCTGACCTCGCAGAAATCCTGTCCCTTGCACGAAGACAGGATGTGAAAATCATGTTTGCAGCGATCGGCTTTGAATCATTCTGCGATCGCTTGCTTCAATATTTCTGCAAAGGGATCACCGTGGCAGATATCGTGAAGTGTGTCGAAACGCTGCGCCGCCTGAAGAGCCAGTTCAAGAACCACCTCCTCTACCGGCGAGATGAGGGAGCGAATCACGGTTTCATTCGCCCTACCCCTTGGGATGATAGCGAAACGCTGCAGGAAATGGACAGAAATATATTTCTCCACCGGTTCTTTGAAGACATTCTCCCCGAACACAGCGCCCCGCTCATCATACACCATGCATCCTATCTTGGGGACTGGGTTCGGCAGATCGAATCGACGACGGGCATTACGTTCAGCAGGGACGGAACCTGGATCGAATGGTGGAATCCCCCTTGAAAGACAGGATTCAAGGATTCGAGTGGCAAAGGGGCCGAGTGACTAAGACCAAATACTTGAACTTTCAAATCCCCAACCTCTTTTTGGTAGTTCACTATTGTGAACACGACTCGCAAGGTGAATTAGATTACATAAAAATCCACCCAATTCATACGAAATATTACTTCGGGTTGAAAATAATTAACAATGCTTAAGTCAAATTGACACATAGAAAGATCCTACAACGATATCAACCTATTATGAAATAAAGTTATCCTTGACAAAGAAATTAATGTAGTTTACTATTTCAACGATTTGGGGTTTTCTGGCATGTTTTAGCAGTTCACTATTGTGAACACACGTCATTAAGTGAAGAGATCCGCAATACATCTATCATTATTTTCCTGGATCAAGAAAGGGGGGTATTATGGGAAACGAGAAAGAAGGACTTTCAACTGCTGAGGTTCTGCGTAAGACTCGTACCTATGGCCAGGTCAGGTGCCATAACCCCAGCTGCATGGGAAGACTTGAGCCGCAACCTGGGGCGAAACAGGTGAAATGTCCTGTTTGTGGTATGGAATATCGTGTGGCTTGGGTCAAAAGTGGTTTTCCCCGCATCAGAGGTCCGGTATGGGATGTAAACAAAAGAATAGCGGAAGAGGCGTTTGAGAGAAAAATGAAGGAGGAAAAGTAAGATGGCTCTGAATAGGAAGATAGCTTATATCGATCTCTCCACAGGCAAAATAGAAATCAAGCCAATTCCGCTCGATGTGCGGAAAAATTTTTTGGGAGGCCGAGGGCTGGATGCCTATCTGCTTTATAATCACACACAGAAAGGATGTGACCCCCTTGGTCCTGAAAATACGATCATGGTCAGCGGCGGAGTTTTAACCGCAACCCTGGCTTCAGCAACTGCCAGGACCCATGTGATGGCGAAATCCCCGCTGGGGGGTATGCTGGGGAGCTGTAACATGGGAGGTTTCTTTGCTCCGGAGTTAGCCTGGGCAGGTTTCCATCATCTCGTCATCAAGGGCAAGGCAGAAAAGCCAGTGTACCTGTGGATCCAGAACGGCAAAATCGAGATCCGTGACGCGCGGAACCTTTGGGGTAAGACGACCACTGAAGCCCAATGGGCGATTCGCGAAGAACTGGGGGACGAAGATATTAAGAGCTTGGTCATCGGTCCGGCCGGTGAGAATCTGGTAAGATTTGCAAATGTCATGACCGGAATCAAAAATTCCGGCGGAAGAACCGGAATGGGAGCGGTGATGGGTTCCAAGAAATTGAAGGCCGTTGCAGCCCGCGGCACCATGGATATAAAAATTGCCCATCCGAAGGAGGCTCTCGAATATAACAAGCGCTTTATTGATCAGATCACGAGCGCTAAGGTTAACCAAACTCAGGGAACTTTCGGTACCCCCTTTATATGGGGGGCCACTAATTCCTGGGGAGGTGTCCGATGCAGAAATTTTCAGTACAACCAGGAACTCTATTGCGATGAAATTGAGCCGGAAGCGATTGATGAAGCCTGCGCGGAAACAATAGGGCCTTACCATATGGCAGGTTGTTTTGGTTGCCAGGTCCACTGCCGTGCCAAATACAGGATTCCTACCGGACCTTATGCGGGAGTATATGACGAGGGTCCGGAATATACGTCCCAGGGCGCTTTTTGCGGTGAGCCGGACTGCAAGAGCTTGGAGACCCTGTTGGTGGGGAATCATCTGGTTGATCAGTATGGGATGGATAACCTCGAAACCGGAAGCATCATCTCCTGGGCAATGGAACTCTACGAATTGGGAATTCTGACCAGTAAAGAAACCGATGGTTTGGACTTGAGGTTTGGAAATGATGAGGCCCTCCTCGAGATGGTAAAACGTATTTGTTTTAGAAAAGGATGGTTGGGGAATACTTTAGCCGAAGGGGGAATCCTCGCTTCCGAGAAGATCGGAAAGAATTCTTTTGACTACCTGATTCAGGTAAAAGGGGTAAGCAACCTTCACTCTGATGAGCGAGCAACACCTGCCCTTGCACTAAATATCGCTACGGCTTCCCGCGGCTCAGACCATTTGAGAAGCCGACCGGCCATTGACCTTTACCATTTGCCGCAAGAAGTCATGAGAAAGATCTACAGCAGCCCGGTCCCTTACGATGGACCGTTGAGCTCAGAACATACAGAATATATCGGCAAGCCATGGCAGGTCTTCTGGCATGAGAACTGCTATATGGCGGTGGATTGCCTGGGCATCTGTAAATATCACACCACCTTCTTGGGTGCCACGCTTCCCAATTTTGAAGATTGGTCCAAAGTCATTTACTACAATACCGGACTGGAGCTTACGCCCCGGGAGATCTGGGACATTGCCGAGCGGTGTAATATGATCGAGCGCCTCTTTAACCTCCGCGAAGGGTTAACGAGAGAGGACCTCAAGAAGGGCGATATGCTCAATCACCGCTACTTCGATGAGCCCGCCCGACGGGGAGCACCCGATGTCGTCGGCAGAGTGATCGACCGGGAGAAATTCAAGAAGATGGTTGATGAATTCTATGAATACAAGGGCCTTGATAAGAATGGTGTTCCGAAGCCAGAAACGCTGAAGAGGCTTGGCCTGGATAAAGAACTCTCGCACCTCTTGTGATGTGAAAGGAGAAACCTAATGGAACCCATGGGTAAAGTTCTCTCGGTCAGTCCAGAAAAGTGCACCGGCTGCAGGCTTTGCGAGCTCGTCTGCTCGGTTTTCCATGACGGTGTATCCAACGCAGCCCGAAGCCGGATAAAGATTATGAAATGGGAGTCAGAAGGGCTCTATATTCCCATGTCCTGTCAGCAGTGTCAGGACGCACCCTGTATGATCATTTGCCCCGTGAAGGCCATTACCCGGGATGAGAAACTCAGCCGTGTGATGGTGAATCACGATATATGCATCGGCTGTCGATCCTGTGTGTCGGTTTGTCCCTTCGGCGCGATGGGGTTTAACGTCATCGATCGAAAGAATTTTAAGTGCGATCTCTGTGATGGAGATCCGCAGTGCGTTCGCTTCTGTGATATGAAAGCCGTGGACTATGTGGACGCAGACCGGGTGAGTATTGCCAAGAAGAGGGCTGCTGCCGAAAAAATCACTGCCGCCCAAAGACAGGCTATTGCTTTAGGGTCAGAACAACACTAAGACGAAACCTTCATCCCCAATTTTCTAAAAGGGGAATGTCTTTCACCTCCCTTTCCTAAAGCCTGCCTGCCGGTAGGCAGGGGAGGCAGAGAGGGATTTAAACGGTACAGTGGTAATTATTTAATATGGGGTTGGTAATACCAGCTCTTTTTTTTATGTAGCCTTACCACTATTTGAGTTGAGAGGCGGTGTCAGGTAAAGCTTTGACTAACGAGTCGAGTAGCCCGGGGGAATTTCGCCCCCAGGGCCGGGTAGAAGGGGCACCAAATGGATGCCCCAACCCCCACAGAACGTAGCGTGCGGATTTCTCGCACTACGCTCTTCAGAATTTGTTTCACAGCACAGCGAGTGCTTTCATCCTCATATACGGAACAGAAAGCTTAGGCCGCTGTAACGGAAACACCTGTTTAAGGAATTGAAATCTTTCCCAGGTAATATAGCTCTTTCGGCTCCGGCTACAAAGCATCTTATGCCAGTATCTTTCGGCGTAGCGATGAATCTTGAACAAAGATTTAAAGTTTCCCCCTACTCCATAGTAGGCATAGTGGCCCCGTAAAACTTGGTTGATCTTCTCAACTTGCTCTCTTAGGGAATAATGCCTAATTTCCCGCATCAGTGACTGAATGCTTTGAACACTCCGCCGGAATCGAGACTTTTCTATCTGACGCCCCACCATAAAGTTTCCCTTACGGTTGCGCGTACAGAAATGGGTAAATCCCAGGAAATAAATCGTCTTCAGTCTCTTTCCGCCTTCCTTCGCCATACGAAGGGCAAAGCGCCCAAACTCCACCAAACGAGTCTTCTTAGGCTCTAATTCCAAAGAGAACTTTTCAAGTCTCTTCACCAACGCATCCTGAAACCGAATCGCATCCGACCGAAGTTGAAAGCATACTACAAAATCATCTATATACCTTACCAAATACGCCTCTCCTTTGAGTTGGGGCTTTATCACCTTTTCAAACCAAAGGTCCAAGACGTAATGGAGGTAGATATTGCTCAGTAATACGCTGATGGAACCCCCTTGAGGAGTCCCCGTTTCAACCGAGTGCAACTCGCCCTCTTCCAGAACGCCCGCTTTTAACCATCGCTTAATCAAACTGATTATCCTCGGGTCTCCGACTCGATGTTCAACAAACCGTAGTAACCATCCATGGTCTAAACTACCGAAGAAGTTCTTCAGGTCTGCCTCCAGTACCCAACTGACCTTCTTGCCCGCAATGATCTCATTGAGTGTGGATAGGGCATGGTGAGCACTGAGTCTCGGTCGGCCTCCAAAAGAGCAAGGTAAGAAGTCCTGTTCATAAATACATGACAGAACCACCGAACCACTCCTCTGCAAGGCTCGATCCGCCACACAAGGAACACCTAAAGGTCGCTTGGAGGTCTTCCCCGGCTTGGGGATCCAAACACGCCTTACAGGTGGGGCCTTGTAGGCTTTACGGTGGATCGACGAAAGCATCTCTTCAATCCATACCTCGAATGTCTTCTTCGCCTCCTCCACGCTAATACCATCCACCCCCGGTGCGGATTGTTTAGGAATCTTATTCAAACTCTCCCAAATCAACTCTCGGGTAATGTGATGGCACAAAGACGTGAACTTGAGTTTTGTTTCCCTCCGAGCTTTCGCTGCTATCCCTTCTAATCCCGTTCCCATGACTGAGCTTCCCCTTACTTTGAATTAAGGCTCGTACCCTCCCTTTGAATGAAGCTCATGTTTCCTTAGAAGAGTTCAAACCCTGCTGGCCGCTTCCCCATGTAACAGGCTCTCCCTGTCTCCGAGTACTATCAGCCAGTCCGACTTCCGACAAACCATCAGGCCATCCTCGCTTTGTAGGCTTGTCTGACCCTACCCCGCTCCTTCTGGGAGCTTGCCGGATCTCCCTTGTTCACATGGAATCCTTTGGTAACATGCCGTAGGTACCGACCCCGGAAGCAATCCCATATTCTCGCCAATTAACGAATATGACATTTCCGTCTTCCCCATAGAGAGATAAGGTCGACTGCTTCACAACACGATCGATTTCGGGGCTAATTGTCCTCTTCATCTTTCGATTCCGGCCTATCACCTCCCTGTCTACGCTTCGCGATGTTTGTTACCGCACACCACGCAAGACTCGGTGCTTGACTGCTGGCTAAGCTTTGTCAAGGCGGTCATCGCAGACCACAGTCTTCCATGCGCTTCAAGGCGCAACCCTCACAGAAACGGACGTGACAGTCTCCCGTCATCCGGCTCTTATCATCCGGCTGCTGTCTCCAGCAACCTTGCCTTATCACCAAGCTCCTCCCATTACTGGTTGACCAAGCAATAAGGCTGGACAATATAACCCCTTCGCTCCGTCCCCATTACAGAGACTTCAACACTACTGCGAGTTGGTCCGCCCCTGTGTCCCGCATCGGTACTCTCACTCTCACGGGTCCTCCGCTTTGAGTTTTTCCCTTCGCATCGGAACGATCCCGCCTCGGCGGGATTCCACACAGAAGCCTGATTCAGGTTCGCGCCACCTCTATGCCGGACGCCACCCAGGCAGTCAACAGGTTCTCCCCTGGACTTATCCTGGTATCCCGTAAGCTACCAGTTTTGACGTCGTCTAATTTCATTTCGACACCTCATCAGTGGTTCGCTTGCGCTCGCCTCCCTGAACCTCACCTGACATGGTCCTTTGCCATATCTTTTCCTTAACGCTCACTACCTCCCGCCTTCGCGGGAAGCAGCTTAGGGTGGTTTGGAGCCTGCTCCTGTAAGCCAGCTCCGAGGGACCTGTGCCCTCATCTTCCTGTGTAGCTTCGTGGCGCACTTTCACCTACAAAGTATGGGATCAGTCAAGGCTAAGGGTTGATCATTTCTGGTAGAAAGAGAGTATAACGCAAAGCTAAGGGGTGCAGCGGAGGTTTGAGGGGTAATATCCTGCATGGCTTTATCAAGGGTACAATATTTTATAGAGGCCTTTTCCATCCCCAGCCAAGGTCATCTTTAGCGTGGCCCCGGGTCATCCTGTTTTCTATATCTGAGCGTATGCTTTCGAAGGCGTCTGAATCCAGCTCCTCCGGAACAAAAATAGGGTCTTCCCAGCGGATGAGAATCCGGCTGAAGGGTTTGGGAATCAGGAATCGATCCCAGCTGTTCGTGATCCAAGCCCGGTCCACGGAAATATAAATCGGGAAAATAGCCGCACGGGATAATTGAGCCATCCGAATCAGGCCTGCCTTCACCACCCCCTTCGGACCCCGGGGCCCATCAACCGCGTGGGCAACGCAGGTATTTTGCGTAAGGTCCTGAACGATTGCCGCAAGAGCCTCTTTCCCTCCGCGGGAACTGGAGCCCCGGATGGGCCGGAAACCCAAGCGCAGGGCTACCTGCGCGATTATTTCCCCATCCCGGCTGTTGCTGATCATGACCGATGGGGAAAAGATACTAAACCTCTTAGCATACCCGAGAGCCCCGAAAAAGCGTTGGTGCCAAAAGCAGCCGATCGCTTTTCTGCCTTTCTCCAGATGCTTTCTCAGAGCATCTTCGTTGACTACCTTCAGCTTGATGGAAGAAAGGTATACGCGGGTCACCATATAAGCCGGAGGGACCAGGAACTTTTTCTTCAGGGGGCTAATTTGATCTTTGGACATATGTTGAATCTTCCCACTCGGCTGGGTAACCGGTCTTGGGAATATCTCGTTTAATAACCAATCTCGGCGTGGTGTCTCCTGTCCTTACTCGGTAAAAAACCTCCCCAATTCCTCATATTACCTCCATTTTTCTGAAGATCAGGAGAGTTGAAACACTGTTTTTTATGTTGCTGTAATGTTTCTCCAAGCGACCAGACGTTTGAGCCTTTTAAAAGACCTTTGGGGTCCTAAATGCGCCGATAGTTCCACTTCTGCAGTATATTTTTTTTTAAACAATGTTATATTGCAGCAATATAATAATTGAAAAAATTACCTGCCCTCAGGATCGAGATTATCAGTCGTGGAATATGGATTGTAATATACATCCTTTTCAAACTTTTTGGAAGTGAAAGTTTCAAGGAAGAAAGAGTTCAGATAAGATCGTGAAGAGTGGGTGGTTAAAGAAAACAGAATTACTTTGTCTTTCGAAAGATCACCACCTCTTTGGGATCGACGGAGACATCAAAGGCTGTCCGCAAAGCCGGAATGTAAGGGCTCTCCGTTGCTTTTTCGCCATTGATCGTCTCGATCGTGATCCTCCTCAAAGGCTGAAACTTCCGTGTGAGCAAATGGTGCAGGGAGGTAAAGTACTTCGGTAAATCCGGATCATCGTAGGGGACAAGAAATACAAGGTCCTTTCCGCTGCGCTTCGAAAAGGCTCTTAGATCTTTCCCACGGTAAACAAGGTGTGTGCTTTGCACCCTTGAAGGCAGCGCTCCGCGGAGGCAATCAATCTGAACTCCACACAGGGAAACCGGATCGGCTGCATTGACCCAGTAGATCGTTTCTTCCGGCAGGTTCTTCTGCAGTCTGCGGAAAGCCTTTTGAGAGATGAACTGGGGCCCGGGGATTCCATGGAAGAAGATGCCGGAGATCACCTCCCCTGACAGTTCCATGATCCGCAAAGCCCGGAAAATGGCTGACCAGCGAAGAGTCGGCCACTCCTTCTGTAGAAGCTCTCGAAACAGAATCCCGTACCGGTCCAACAAAAGGCGAACCCGGTCCTTTCTTCTCTCCTCGGTTTCGAGCAGATCATCCGAAAGTTCAGGCCTTGATATCAAATGCCAATTCCCTACAAAAGGATGACTTTCTTTCTTCTCCACCAGACTGAGCCGGCGCCGCCGGCTGATCCGATTGCGCGTCCTCTTCACATTCTCTGCCATCATATGCTGTAGGTCGAACCGGTTCATGATGGCCCAGCGGAGTGTGATAAAGGTGTCGTTCGTTATGCGACCCTGCCAGACTTCGCCCCAGAGTCGCCTGACAGTCTCTATATCATTGCTTTTCGACAGCCGAAGCAACGTGAAGAAATCATAACGGGCCGAAGGATCCCGAAACAGACTATTCAGGAAGTCTATTTCCGGATGTAAAGTCTCGACGGTTGAATGATCTTTTCCATTTGAATTCAATTCCATGTTCCCGGTCGAGTCCTCCTGAAGGAGGTCAATATCCGATTCAAAGCAGAATGTGATATGATGGCCTTCACTTCCCAGCCAAAACAGATCTCCTTCCTGCATGAGACTATCGAGCCATGAGGGATCATAAGGATGGAGCCGTGCAGGAAGGATCTCCGATTCCCAGAGTTCTGCTTCTGCAAGGTAACAGACCAGTTGTCCCAGACGGGTATGAAGCCTGTCAATTCCTTCTTGTGGTCCCTCTTGTGCCTTCGTGATTCCCTGGTAATCTGCTAAGAAGAGAGGCAACCATTCAATTCCCAATGGTTCAAAGGATGGGACGGTCTCAATCCTGGCATGTCTGAGCAGAATTTCAAAATTCTCACTGTCGCAAATCTCATTTAGCTCGCCACCCGTCACGAGCTCTCCCTGGACAACCTTCTGGGAATCGATCAAATCTTCCAGAGCCAACTGCAGGCGCTCTTGTTCAATACCGAGCGTTCTCCGTATAAACTCCACTGTCACAGGCCCATAGAACTGGAGCCACTGTCCCAGCAATGCCGCTGATTCTTCTAATTCCTCAAGATCGCTCCTCGAGGCCGTGCTCTCTGCAGGAAGCGGAGCCATCCTGAGTGGTTCGATACGAATCGGCTTTCCAGAGCCATACATTGTTCTGATCTGTGCAAGCATCTCATGTGCCGCCACCAGTGGAACAGCAGCCTCCAGAGGCTGGAATCTCACAAGTCTTTCCCCAATTTGGTCCAGAAATGTTTCCGAACCGACTCCGTGATCTCTTTGAATCGCCTCAAGCAGATCCTCCCACCCATCTTTCGGAATGGCTACCCGTTCCACAACCCAGTCAAGAAGCTCCCTCGCTGTCTGGGGTGAATAACCGGGGCTCAGCCGCTTCCTCTTCATTTCAAACTCCTCAATCACTCTGCGCGAGACGGTTGGACGAAGGCCAGGCGTAAAAACCACTTCCCGGAGCAGACTCTCCCTCAGTCTCGATCTCTTATCCGGCTTCAGGCCGTCGTCCATATACATGTACTGGCTCACCTGACGCCACCAATCACTCTGAGCGAAAGGGCTCGGCTGGGAGGTATGAACTTCTGTCCAGGAGATGGAGCCTCCTTCCAGTTCCGTCAAAACCTGCTTCAGTTTCTCCAGATCAAACTCGTCCTGGATGCAGGTTCGCCACGTCTCAAGGAGGATCGGAAAGTCCTCATACCGCATCACCGCTTCCAAAAGTCTCTGCGATCGCAACCGGCTCAACCAGAGGGGCATCCGCTGGTTGAACCTCCCTTTGGGCAAAAGGAGAGCCCTCGCCGCGCACTCCCTAAACCTGGCACCGAAGAAGCCAGAGCCTTCCAGTCTTTTTCTGAGAAGAGATTCGACCCCTGTGCTGCCAACCAAAGACAATAGTTCCTCTGCCGATGTCTCGTGAGGCAATTGAAGGACAATGGAGTCATTGCTGACATAGATTTCGGGACGGTAGCCGAATTGATTTTCCCAGGCTGCATCCAGAGCCATGGCCAGCGGCCGGTTGACGCGGCCTCCCCACAGCGTGTGGATGACTGCCTGGGGAGTTCCTCCCGGTCCGGCACTCACAAATTCAACAACCAGGTGGTGTCGGTGTGGCAGAGAGCATCCGGTCACCTCCTTCTGCTTCTTCAGGAATGTGAGCAGTTCGCCGACTGCCTCCCCATCCATGCAGCTCTTCCCCTCAAGGGAATCTGCAAAATCAGGGTCGTCGAGACGACCATCCGCTTCTTCGAGAAACTGGCCGATCCGGCTGGAGAAGTGAAAGTCCCGGCCATTCTCTTCCCCCTTCCAGAAAGGAGCGGCTGCTGCTTTGGGACTTCCTGACAGAACAAAGACGTCATTATGGGTGATTCGTTCGATCCGCCAGTTCTGGGTGCCGAGGCTGAATGTATCGCCGACGGCCGCCTCCCAGACAAATTCCTCGTCGAGTTCACCGATCCTCGCATTCGTCTGAAGATGGCGAAGGTGGAAATACCCCCGGTCCGGTATGACACCGCCGGAAAGGTAGAGGGTCTGGAGGGCTCCCCTCCTGGCACTGACCGTGTTGTCGATTCGGTCAACCGAGATGAGTGGCTTAAGTTCCCGGATCCTGCTATCCGCATACCGTCCAGCCAGCATATTGAGGACCAAGTCGAATTCTTCACGGCTCAGGCTCCGGTAGGGATAGCTCGTTTTTAAATCTGTATAGAGGCGGTCAATGTCCCAGGTTTCAACTCCGACCATGGAGACGATGACCTGTGCCAAGACGTCCAGGGGAGATTGAACCGTCCTGAAAGACTCGATGTCGTGGCTCAAGATTGCAGCAGGGAGCACGGCAGCTTCGAGAAGATCTTTGGGGTGGGTTGAAAAGAGGCTTCCCCTGCTGATCTGATTCACCTGATGTCCGGAGCGCCCTACACGCTGAATGGTGGATGAAATCGAGAAGGGGGACTGGACCAAGACCACCTCGTCGAGAGCGCCGATGTCGATCCCGAGTTCGAGCGAGTTGGTTGCCACGATGGCCTTCAGTAGCCCAGCCTTGAGTCTCCGCTCTACCTCTGTACGGATCTCCAGGGAGAGAGATCCATGATGGGCATAGGCGATGGCTTCTTCTTCGTCCTGGTTGATCCTCAGGGTAAGCATTTCACAGAGACGTCTGCTGTTCACAAAAATGAGAGTGGATCGGTTCTCTGCAACGATCTTCTTCAGATTGTCAACCAGTGGGTCCCAGATGGAGCTTTCTCGCTCAGGACTTGTTCTCCCCTGTGGGAAGGAGACGCGAAGGTGATAATCTTTTTTGACATTGGAACTTACAATGGCAACAGGTCGAGGCGTATAACGTGGCGCTCCGGGCTCATTCCTCACTCTGAGCCCACCCACGAACTCCGCCACCACACCAAGAGGTTGAATCGTTGCGGAAAGAGCAATCCGCTGAAACTCACCGGAGAGCCGCACAAGCCGGTCCACCGCCGTCATCAGATAGACACCCCGTTTCGTACCGAAGATCGCATGGATCTCGTCGAGGATCACCGTGGAGAGGCTGGTCAGAATCGACCGGCCTCCTTTCGAGCTCAAAAGGAGATTGAGGCTCTCAGGAGTGGTGATCAGGATTTCCGGCGGGTAGCGGAGCATCTGCCGCCGATCGGACTGTGGGGTATCCCCGCTCCTCGTCAGGACACGGATATCAGGAAAATTCTCCCCTGCCCTTTGACATAGATCCCGTAGTTCTTCGAGAGGACTGAACAGATTACGCTGAATATCATAGTTGAGAGCCCTAAGGGGCGAAACATACAGAACACTCGTCTGCCCGGCCGGCCATTGACCGGTGATCAACTGATTGAGAGCCCACAGGAAAGCGGTTAAGGTCTTTCCACTTCCAGTGGGTGCTGTGATGAGCAGATGTTCTCCCCCAGCGATCTTAGGCCAGGCCCGCTCTTGAACGTCGGTAGGCCGACCGATTCGATCCTGAAACCATCGTGTCATCAAAGGATGGAACTGAGTTAAGACGGTTTGCCCGGAATCCATGAGGTTTTAGCCTTGCGGGGAAGGATGATGAATCGAGATAAAGTCGGCCAAACGCTCGGTAATATCCTCGACGATATCGTCAGGGACACCGTCGAATGTTTTTGATTGTAGACGCAAATCAATCGGATCGTTGACGTAATCGACAATGACAAAACGGCCATCCGGAGTAATGGTAATTTCGGTGGAGAACAATTCAAGCCCGCAGATACGGGCGATTGAAGAAGTGATGCTACGTAATGAACCAAGGTTATAGCAGGTCTCTTCACCAGAAGTCACACGAGTATAAATATGGGTATCGTTATCCCACCAACACGGATACACCATCCCCGCACAGTAGATGACTCGAAACCATGCCATTCGGGGACCCAGGCGGGCTGGAATGATATGGGCCTGTAACAGGTATCTCTGAGAGGGAAACTCTTGCCGAGCCATCAGCACCTGACTCAGTTTGGTGGCCTTGTTGATCACACCATCTCCACCGCCCCCGTATGCGGGTTTGATGCTGAAACTCCCACCCATCGAAGCCAAATCAACCGCCGGGGGCAAGGGTTGTTCGTCATGGGAGGGGAGGATGATGGTAACGGGTGTGTCCATACTGACGCTGATAGCTTGATGCATCGCAACCTTATCCCATGCACGGCAGGCCAGTTCGTGAAAGTTGATATGACGAAAGAGATGATTGCAAGCCCATTGGACGACTGGAATAAAGCGTGCGTCTGTATCGGAAGCCCGATCAAAGAAAATTTGGAAGGTCATTTCTTTGTTGGCAATGGGCTGCATCATACTCAAAAGGTTTTCAGGGGTAATTTGTAACAATGATCGTCCGCGTGATTGGCAGCCCAGATCAAGCAGCTTAACAAAGTCAGCGTCGTATTCCCAATTCCATGCCAGACAAAGATCGTAGTTGCGCATTGAGCCTGTCATTTCTTACGCACTTTTTGAACGGGGTTGGTTCCAAGAAGTCTAATCAAAATACTAATATTTAAATTTCAGAAATTCAATGTAAGCAGATATGGAATAAGTCGTTACCACTTTCTTCCTCGTAATGTTGTTTTTCCATTTTTCTCCCACCATACCACCTTAAATCGATATTTTTCCGTTCTTTAAGTTCTCTCCCAAAAGACGGATTCCACTCATTGAAAAATTCCTGATAAAATCAGATGGTGATAGAGTCGGGTTTTGAAATATCAGTTGTGGAATAGGGAGATAGAGGAATCAGCCTGCAATCCAGCCACCGTCCACTAAAAGCACATGGCCATTTACAAAGTTGGATGCTTCAGAGGCAAGGAAAACAATGGGACCAAAGAGGTCGTCAAGTTGACCAAAACGCTTCATTGGAATCCGGCTGAGAACCCATTCGCTTTTTGCACGGTCTTTCAAAAAAGATTCATTGATTGCGGTCAAGGTGAAAACCGGAGCGATGGCATTCACGTTGATTCCCTTGGGTCCCCACTCGATAGATAGTGAACGGGTAAGCTGATTGACCCCTCCTTTACTGGGCGCATAGGCAGCATCTTCAATCCTGCCCTGAAAACTTCGAACCGATGAGATATTAATAATCTTCCCCTTCCCCTGCTGAAGCATCACCCTTCCGACATGCTTGCAGCAAAGGAATACCGATTTGAGATTAACATCGATCACTTTTTGCCAAGCGTCTGTGTCAAACTCTATGATGGGTTGAAGATGGGCTGTCCCCTGGCTGTTCACCAGGACATCGATCTTTCCAAAAAAATCGAGCATGCGGCCCACCATCTTCTCCACTTGCTCCTCTTGGGTGACATCGGCTGCGATAGACTCTCCCTTTCGTCCCAGTTTGCCAATGGCTTCTGCTGTCTCTTGAAGACCCTCAGGGCCTCGAGCAACAATACAGACATTTGCTCCGGCAGCGGCAAGGGCTAATGCCATTGCCTGGCCGAGCCCCTTGTTGCCACCCACAACCAATGCAGCCTTTTCGTCCAGCCGGAACCGATCAAGCGTAGAAGTGACTTGATTCATCAATTTTTCAAGGCCGCTCACTTTCATCACCTGCTTATTATAAATTATCCAAAGCCAAATATAGTTAAAAGGGGAGAGGGTGTCAAGCATTTTGCCTATCGGGTTACCCTCGGCGGTCTTGAAAATCTCCTTGGCCAAAGAAGATTTTCCACTTGACAAAATTCTGGCGAGTTGGTATGCAAGCATACACGAGTACAAGTATGCAGTTTTTACCCTCATTGATCAATAATCGGTCGATAATAATAAGGGTCAGGACCTTTCTGGTCCTTCGCAAGCGGGTTTCGGGGAGTCTCCAATAACAAAAGTACTTTTTTTTAATCCGGTCACCTTTCAGAGAAAGGTGATACTTTTAGAAAGGAGGAGAGAGATGAAAAGAGAGGTTACAGGATTTTTGGGAAGAGGCAGGAAAGGCATCTTTATTTTGGCGATAAGTAGTCTTGTTGTCTTTGGAATGACCTTCGGGTATGCTGCGGAACCGGCCAAGGGGAGCTTTCCCAAGATGGACATCAAGCTGGGCCACTCCGGCGTCATAGACATGTCGTATCACAAGGGAAGCGTCAAGTTCGCGGAGCTGATGAAGGAACGCACGGGCGGTGCCGTCACCGTCAACGTCTTCCCAGCGAACCAGTTGGGCAGCGAGAAGGATATGGTGGAGCAGGTCAAGAACGGGGTCATTCACATCTCCCTGACCGGCCCCAGTATGCTGGGTCAGTTCAAGGGGTGGGGGCCCATCGGCGTGCTCGGCATGCCGTATGTCTTGCAGGGCATTACCGAAGACGAGTTGCGACCCAAGCTGATCAAGGTCGCGCGCAGTCCCCTCATGAAGGACCTCAACGAGCGGGCAGCGAAGGAGAGTGGGTTCCGCATCCTTGACATGGGCTGGTGGTACGGCGAAAGACATCTGACCACAAAGACCAAGCAGGTGACAAAGCCAGATGACGTCAAGGGCTTGAAGATTCGGACCATGGATTCCCCTATGGCGCGTGCAGCACTGGCTGCCTTAGGGGCTGCCACGACCCCCATGGCTGTGGCAGAACTGTATACCGCGCTGCAGCTTGGTGTGGTAGAGGGACAGGAGAATCCACTCAACACCATCTACTCCCACAAGTTCTACGAGGTGCAAAAATACGTTGCCCTCACTGGTCACATGGCCATGAACCTGGTCTTGGTCATCAATGAAAAGTTCTACCAGAGCCTCTCGCCTGAGCTGCAGCAGATCTTCGTGAAGACCATGGAGGATGCCGGCGACTTCGAGAGCGAGATGCAGATCGCGATGAACAAGAAGAACGCACAAGACCTCAGGGACAAGGGGATGATCATCACGGCGGTCAACAAGGCCGAGTTCGCTGAGCGAACCAAGGACGCCTGGAAACAGTTTGAGCCTGTCTTCGGCCAGGGATTCTATGAGAAAGTTGTCGAAGCCGCAAAGTAATGCAGTAACCATAAGGGGCGGAAGATGGCCATTCTTCTGCCCCGCTGTTTTTTTCCCTGTGGAGTTTGACATCTTATGAATATAGTCCGGTTCTCCGTGAAGTACTTTGAAGAGGTCCTGTCTGGTACCTTCATGGTCCTTATGTTCTTAGCCACCTTCGCCAATGTGGTAGCCCGATACCTTTTTAATAGCCCCATCCAGTGGGCGGAAGAGTTCTCGCGGTATGCTTTCATCTGGGTCGTCTTCCTGGGCGCAGTGGTCTGTACCAAGCACAAGAGGCATATTGGTATCGACTCTGTGGTGAAGGTCCTACCCAGCCACATCCAGCCGTGGGTGAACCTCGCAGCCGACCTGCTGACGCTTGCCCTGATGGCGATTATCATCTGGTATGGCTTGATCCTCACCCGATCGGCTACCCAGATTACGGCCACCCTGCAGATACCACAATACGTCATTTATATGGTCGTCCCGTCCTCCGGAGTCCTGGGAGCCCTTTATGGCCTGGGCGATTTCAGGCGCCATCTAAGGGAGGCCTTGGGAGAAAGGGAGGTGACCTGATGCTGTGGCTCTTTGTTGTCATGCTCACTCTCTTTGTCATTAATGTCCCCATTGCGTGGTCCATGGCCATTGCGGCCACGGTATTCATGGCCTTCGGCCCCCATGTTCCGCTTCAGGGCATGGTTCAGCGCATGATCGGCGGGATAGATACCTTTCCGCTCCTGGCGGTCCCCTTCTTTATTCTTGCGGGGAACCTCATGAACACCGGAGGGATCACAGACCGGCTGGTCCGGCTTGCCAGAGCGATGGTCGGCCATATTACCGGAGGGCTGGCCCACGTGGTGGTAGTGACCAACATGATCATGGCAGGCATGTCAGGTTCAGGCGTGGCTGATGCCGCAGGCAGTGGATCGATTCTCATCCCGGCCATGAAAAAGGCTGGCTATACCGTTCCCTTTTCCGCGGCAATTGTGGGTGCCGCCGGCACCATCGGCCCGATCATCCCGCCGAGTATCCCCTTTGTCATCTACGGCTCGATCGCGGGCGTCTCCATCGGTCGTCTCCTTCTGGGGGGCGCTGTGCCAGGGGTGCTGATGGGGATCGTCCTGATGATCTTCGTCTACTTTATCGCCAGGAAGCGGAACTATCCGAGCGAAAAGCGGGCTACATGGAAGGAGCTTCTTCAGTCCGCAATCTATGCGATCCCGCCCCTGGGGATGCCGGTCATCATCTTAGGAGGCATCATTGCCGGGATCATGACACCCACAGAGGCGGCAGCAGCTGGTGCAGCCTACGCCTTCGTCCTCGGATTCTTTATCTATCGGGAGATCACTCTGACTCAGATCCCGAAGATTGTCATCGAATCGGTCATGACGACAGCCTCTATTTTGATCATCATGTCCGCAGCCCAGCCCATGAGTTGGATCCTAACCTATGAGTTAGCTCCCCAGAAAATCCTTGCCATTTTTGAGAACGTTCAAATGGCCCAGTGGCAGATTCTATTGATCATCAATGGGGCGATGTTCATCATTGGATGCTTTATGGAAAGCCTGTCAGTCATGATCATGTCAGTGCCGGTGCTCCTTCCACTCCTGGCGCATGCAAAGGTTGATCTGGTCCACTTCGGGATCTTCTTCGTCCTCAACTGCATGATCGGTGCGATTACCCCACCCGTGGGGACGATCATGTATGTGGTGTGCGCCCTGAGCAAAACCTCGATTGTCGAATTCGCAAAGGAGGTCTGGCCTTTTGTTATCGCACTGGTCATTGCGCTGCTGATCGTGACCTATGTGCCGGTCCTGTCACTTTGGCTGCCCAATCTGATCATCCCAGGGTGACGATGCGTATCTAACTGAAAGAATTCGGATCGGCAAATCAGCCGTAGGAGACAAAGGTGGAAGGCTCTCTTACTCAACAAAAAACTGTTATCGTACCTCCCAAGTCGATTTCAGATCAGATATACGAAGTCCTTAAAGAACGCATTTTACTGGGCAAAATTACCCTGGGAGAACGAATCATAGAAAGCAACATAGCCGAGGACCTTAAAACAAGCAGGACCCCTGTTCGGGAAGCCTTCCAGCGTCTCGCGCAGGATGGCCTGGTAGAGCGTGTCCCCCAAGGAGGCGTTCGGGTTACCGTTATTACCCCGCGAATGGTAAAAGAAGTATTTGGCATTCGAGCTGTATTAGAAGTTTATGCCTTAGAACTGGCCTGTGACAATATTGAGGTGGAAACAATCATTAAACTTAAAGAACTGGCCCGGCAAGCCCGAAAACTACTCTCCTCACCCGAAGCGAATGACCCAGAAGGATTGATCGCATTATGGAAGATTAACACTTCGTTCCACGAAACCATTTACAGAGCTGCAGGAAGTGAACAATTACTCAAACTCGTAGGTCAATTGAATAGTTTGGTGAGGCGTTTTCGGTTTTTGTCCATGAGAAAGACAAGGATACGGGCATGGGATCAGCATGAACTGATAATCAAATACCTTGAGAAAAAGGACAAGGCAACGCTTGGGGAATTGATGAAAGGCCACGTAGAAGAAGCAGCCTCTGACACACTGAAAGCATTGGAAAACGATAAATGGGAAAAAGATGTGTGAGTAGAGTTGACAAATGAGTAGGTCTGGAAACTGGGAATCGCGAACCCTTGAGACCAAATTTTGAGTAGGTAACGATTTAACGAAGGAAAGAATCCATGCGGATTGATTCCGAAAAATGTGTTGGATGCGGACGATGTGGGAGTTACTGCCCAGTGGGAGCCATTCATGTCGTTGAGCGGGAGGGCCAGCCCGGGAAAAAGAGATCATGGATCGACGAAGATGAATGTGTGGAATGTGGAGTCTGTTTCAGAGCAAATGTCTGCAAGCCCCAATCGATCTACCTGCCGGAGCTGAAATGGCCGAGGGTAGTACGCCGGGCCTTCAGCGACCCGATGGTAGAGCATAAGGAAACTGGAGTTCCGGGAAGAGGGACTGAGGAAATGAAGACCAATGAGGTCACCGGCCGTTTCAAACGAGGCGCTTGGGGGATGGCAGTTGAAGTCGGTCGTCCTGGGATTGGGGCAAGACTCAAAGACCTTGAAACCATCGCTATGGCTCTGGCCGAGAAAGGAATTATTTTTGAACCGAGAAATCCGGTGACGTTTTTGTTTGAGGATGTGAAAATCGGGAAACTCAAACCGGAGCTGAAAGAAGAGAGGGTTCTCTCTGCCATTATTGAGTTTGAAGTGAAACCCAACCAGCTTAAAGGAGTTCTTCAATCACTGAAAGATGTTTCTGAAAAGGTAGACACGGTATTCTCCGTAGACCTGATTTCTTTTCCGGAGGAAGAGGAGAAGGGCCCGGCCCTTGAGATCGCAAAACAGATGGGGTTTCCAATTTATCCGAATGGAAAGGTGAACTTAGGATTGGGAAGAATTCTGAACAAATAAGAATTAAGGGAGTTCCGATGACACACACGCTGCATCGCACAGGAGACATCGAAAGCTTAAAGGAAGATTTTCCAATGTTGACTCACGTGGCCAAGGGGTTTAACGACATTGGAGCTGGAGGGCGCTTAAAGCAAATGGCCGAAATAGCGATAAAATATACGGATCTGAACTTCGGAGACTGCAAGGTCGCCAACAAATTCATGATGCCCCCTGAACAGATCATGGAAAAACACACGGTAGGCTGGCAAGTCGTCTTCAAAGATAAGGAAAGCCTCATTGCCTGCATGAGAGAATTGAAAGAAAAAAAGGTTGGGATTTCAGTGGTGGTCTCAGGTTTGTTCGATGAAGTTTTCGAGTGTTGCAAAAAGGCCGGGGTCACCCCCCCACTGATTGAGTTTGCGCTGGGAATTCACGGAAATAAAGATAAGATCTGGCCGCCAGAGATCCTTGACTTTGTCACCATGTGTGGCCATGGTTTGGTTTCAGGTCACCTTGTTAAAAAAATGGTGGAAGATATCAAAAAGGAAAAGATCACGATCGAGAAGGCAGCCATCGAGTTAGCAAAACCCTGCCTGTGTGGGATATTCAATCCCGACCGAGCAGCGAAATTGCTGAAAAGCATGACCCACTTATGAAGAGCAAAAAAGATTTCCTCCTCTTTTTTGCTCGGAAGGGAATCGGGTTGAGGAAGAGTAATTTGTTCTGATCATGCGGAAAGAAACATTGTATCATTACTTTTTTCCATTTAGCTTGAGGAGGTAAAGATGTCTGAAGCCATAGGAATGATCGGCCTGGGCCGCATGGGAATGATGGCCGCAAAAAAGTATATCAAAGAAGGGTACAAAGTGGCGGGGTATGCCCGGAGGCCTGAGGTGATCAAAGAATTTACAGCTGCGGGTGGGACTGCGCTGAGAAACAGTAGAGAAGTGGCTGAAAAGTCAGGCAAGATCATTGTTTACGTGTTGAACGACCAGCAAGTGATGGAGGTGGTGGCTGGTGCTGATGGCATTCTTGAAGGATGCCACAAAGAGACAAGGGTCATCTGCATGTCCACCATCGACAAAGGGAATCTTGAATGGATAGCCGAGCAATGCGCAAAGAAAAAGGTGGGTTTTGTAGATTGTCCTGTTACCGGAGGACCGGCCCGGGTGGAAGCAGGAACGTTGACGCTGATTGCAGCAACATCTAAAGAGCTTCTGGAAGAATGCCGACCCGTGCTTGAAGTGCAGGGGAAAATTACTTATGTGGGTGAAAAGCCTGGGTTGGGACAAGCGGTCAAGCACTGTAACCAGCTCCTTGTGGCCACCACCACTGCTGCTATCGTTGAACTGATCACCCTGGCCAGAAAAGGGGGGCTTGACCTACGGCTGGTCTGCCAGGTCGTGGGAAGTGGTATTTGCGGAAGCGATTGGTTCAGGCTCATTACATCCAGTATCCTTGACAATGCCCCTGCGCCTGGGGGGCTCGGCCAGATGTGCAAAGACATTGGGCTGGTGATCAATGACAGCAGAGCTGTGCGGACTCCTTTAATTGTAGCCTCTGCAACCTACCAATACTTTCTTGCAGCTCTTTCCTTGGGGATGGAGAACGCTGATATCCACGAACTCATTAAGGTCGTTGAAAGGTGGACGAATCCAGACTCCTAACCGCAAGGCGCAAGGGAGGCGTGGAGATATCTCTTTGTGAGCCGGAGGCTCCGGGGAGACGACAAAGAAAATGAGCACGGGGGGTGGTATGGGGAAAATTCTTATGAGAGGAGGATGGGTGATTGATGGAACAGGGGGCCCTCCGATTGACAAGGGTGCAATCCTTATTGAAGGGCAACGCATCATCGGGGTCGGAAAAGAAGAAGAGATCAGAGGAAAAGGGGATGTCCACGTGTTGGACTGCAGCGACCAAACCCTTCTTCCTGGATTGATCGATTGCCACAACCACCTCTCTCTTGACCCAAGGTTAGAGAATTATCTGTATCGAATGGATGACCCTATTCCCGCCCTGGCCCTCCGCGCCTGTGAGACGATGAAGATTGATCTTCGATCCGGCGTCACGACCTCCCGGTGCATGGGTGACAAAGGCTTTCTTGATGTGGAATGCAAAAAGGCAGTTGTGGAAGGCCGCATCGAAGGCCCCCGCCTTCTCATCGCCACGAGAGGCATTCGCGCCTTCCATGGCCATGGTTTCGTAGGATATCCCTTTGGTGGCATCGACGAAATTCAGGCCGCCGTGAGGGAAAACCTTTCAGCCGGAGCGGATCTCATCAAGATTTACATCACTGGAACCCTCCGTGGCCCTGAGGGAATTCCCAGCTACTTCTCTAAAGAGGAGATCCAGACCGCTGTGGACGAAGCCCACCGGGTCGGAATACCAGTGGCGGCCCACTGTGTTGGCGGTATTGGTTTCGAGTGGGCATTAGAAACCGGCATCGATGTCATTGAGCACGGCTATTTTCTGACAGACCGGGAAATTGACCTCTTCGTCAAGTCGGATAAATGGTTGGTGATGACACCCAGCGTCTTCTTTACCGATGCTCGGATTCAGACTCTCCCAACTCACCTCATTGATGCCCATTTACGCCAGCGAGACGAGGTCGCTCAACGAATGAGAGCTGCTATGAAGGCGGGCATTAAATTCGCTGTGGGCACAGA
Organism: uncultured delta proteobacterium; assembly: GCA_963826305.1. Taxonomy (GTDB): domain Bacteria; phylum Desulfobacterota; class BSN033; order BSN033; family UBA1163; genus CAWGWZ01. Next base: position 281,164 of record CAWGWZ010000027.1, read on the forward strand.
TGGCATGCATGGCGGCCTGGCTGAAGAGATTCAATATCTGGTCGATCTTGGGGCCACACCTACCCAGGCCTTAACGGCCGCCACTTGCCATGCTGCTAAGGTCTGTAGACTTGAAGAGAGCATCGGAACCATTGAGACAGGCAAATTCGGCGACATCATCGGGGTAAAAGGGGATCCCCTAAAAGACATCGGGGCACTGAAAAGAGTCAAGACAGTCGTTTCAAGGGGTGAGATCAAGTATCAAGCCGATCAATAAGGATGGGGGTCCATGGGGCATGATCGTATTGGGTGGTTTTGCATGTGGCTAAAGAGGGTTCGAGTCACATCGATACTTATGCAAAACGGAACTGACTACGTAGAGTCTGATCCGCTTAGAGGTGATCTAATCTGGTTTGGGGAGAATTGTTGGGGTAGAGGTAAATGCCATCTAAAGGAGGAGACTCATGCAGTACTTCGTATCTAAAACAACACCGCGGATAATCCTGATCATGTTTGACAGAGATGACCTGCTCCTTGAAGGGATTCAGGAGGTTGTAAAAAAAGAACAGATCGACACTGCTGCCATCACGGGTGGGATCGGTTCCTTGCAGCGAGTGCATCTCCACGCCATTACAACCACTGCGGTCCAATCGGCGGATAAGTACTGGAACTTTACCGGCGCCATCGAACTGGCCAGCGTTCAGGGCTCGGTCATTGGCAGTGATGCTCACGCCCACATCAGCGTATTCGACTGGGACAGCAAAACCACTTATATTGGGCATTTGGAGCCTGGGAGCGTCGTGGCTTATCGGGCTGAGGTTAGCCTGACCGTTCTCGAAGGAGTCAAGACCGAACGATATAATGATGAGCAGGGTCACTTTCGCATCAGAGAGCGGTGAATGTTAGTCAAAGAGGGGGGAGAGTGTCCCTTACACCCACCCTACGGGGTGCCGAAAACCCGCCATCCACCGAGCCCACCACTCGATGAGAGAGGTTTTTTTCAACGATGAATGACATTCTATCTATTGACGTTGGGACAACAAGCTTCAAGGTTGGCGTGTTCAGCCCGGATTTGGATAAAAAATGTGAGACCTCCCGTCTTTACGAACCCAATCTTTACGATTTCGGCAAGGCGGACATTGAGCCTGAAAAATGGTGGATTGTTCTTCAAGATTGTTGTGCTGAAATAAAGAGCTTTCTGCGGTCGGTTAGCGTTATCTCCCTTTCTGTCACCACTCCTGGGTTGGTGGCCATGGATGAAGCCGGAACAGCACTCGGTCCGGCGATCCTTTTTTTCGACGGCCGTTCCCATAAACAAGCTAAAGAGATACGGAAACGAGTCGGAGAAGAGAAATTTCTTCGCGAGACTTGCAACCTACCCGTTTCGGGTGGCTCCTCCCTTTCTTCCATCCTCTGGATACGGGAAAACCAACCAGAAATTTGGTACGCCGCAGTGAAGTTTGGCCACTGCAACACATATATGGTCAAACGACTCACAGGTCAATGGGCTATCGATCCTTCGACAGCCTCCATCACCGGGCTCTATAACACAACAAGTCATGATTTAACCTGGAACAAGGACATCCTTGCCTTAGCCGGGATACCCGAAGACAAACTTCCCCCATTGATGCAATCCTACCATAAAGCAGGCAAAATTCTACCCGAGGTTGCCGCAACATTAGGATTACCAGACGATTGTGATGTCCTGTGCGGTGGGAATGATGCTGTACTGGCTGCGTTATCAGGAAGATTAACCGCCTCTGGGGATATTAACATCGTTTGTGGAACCTGTGAGATTGTAACCGTGTGTGTGGACACACCCGTGAGTTCACCTCATTTCAACGTGCGCTGTCACGTCATTCCAAATCGATGGCTGACTTTTTTTGTCCTGAATACAGGGGGCATTGCTTTGGAATGGTTTCATTCTGTTTTCTGCCAAGACATGACCAAAGATCAGTTCTTTAATGACTATGTACCCTCGGTCCTAAACGATTTCTTTATCAGGAAAGAAGCTGACCGTTTAGAGGCTGAAATCCCCGATTACGTGCCTTTTCTGCAAGGAAGTCGGTATAGTCTGGAGCAAATGACAGCCAGCTTTTCAGGACTCACTCTGGAGTCGACGCGGGAAAAAATGCTTCTTGCCCTGCTCAAGGGCAACGCGATTTATCAAGGGCATCATCTAAGGGAGGTGGCCAGCCTGGTAAGATTAAGCGGAAAAGCAATGGTCACAGGAGGTGGGGCAAAAATTGGTGGTTTCTTGGAAGTGAAAAAACGTTGGACGGGTGATTTTGAATACCAGTACCAGGATCAATCCTCCCTCTTGGGGGCGGCGATGTTGGGTCAATTTTATCAAAAGGGAATATATACTTGAGTCAAGAAATCTTTCTGCATCTCGCTACTTGTTTACCTTTTAGAAATTTATGGATCGTCGTGAAATGAGAATTTAAAGTCTCCCTAAAACCTGCGCTTTACAGTGTGGGGTTAGGTTGGTTTCGAGGCAATATACAGAATAATAAGTTAACATAAGAGGTGCTCAAGTCGTTAGTCAAGAGATTACCTGACATTGTCATTTTTGGCTTGTGGTAGTAACGGGACGGGAGAGCTAACATTAGGAGTCACGGCCCTGGGGGCTCCACTTCAGGGGGTCATCGCAAGAACCTCGCAATTTCATGGGAAAATTTTTGGGGCAATGGGGGAACAATCGAGATTGAATCGACCCTCTCCCACACCTCTCTCTAACCTTGGGGTAAGGGAAGAGGAGACCTTTTAGGTGGAAATATTTCCATCGACAGATTCGGCCGACCCTAATTTGATGCTCATCACCCTCTCATCCTTATCCATATCACAATATCCGAAGCCGATCTTCCTGTAGAGCTTTATGGCGATGAAGTTTGATACATTGACTGTCAGCCAGACCGAGTCGAAGCCGAGCTGCTTGGACCTTTCCAAGGTGGACCGCGTCAGCTCTGTCCCGATCCCAAGATTTCTGTGGTTCTGATCAACGAAGACCACAAATTCGCCTGACTTGCCTTTTAGATTGCGAATCAGCGCAGCATGGCCGATGATGCCTTCGCCTCGCCATGCAAGAAGGTTCTCACCTATTTCGAAAAGCTTCTTCACCCAGTTATGACAGGTTTCAGGATCTTCGGGCGGGAGGCCCTGAGAAGCGGGTTTCGGGGAGAAGTTACGGTACATCTCCAGAAGAGGTAGAAAATCTTCATCGCAACTGATCGCTATTTCAAAGGGGGCTCCGGATTTGTCAGTTCTCGTGACGCGCTCTGGTTTCATTATGAAAGGAAGTTTTAATTGAGGATGCCTTTTCGAGTTAACCACCGGCGAGCATAATGACAAGGTGCATTTCGTCGCCGTCCTTAATGGGTTTAACGAGTTCATTTGGATGGGCGCTGGCATGATTTACATAAACTTCGACGATGTTGAGCAGTTTGTCTTTTTTGGCAAACAGTGCCTTCTCCATTCCAGGAAACTGTTGGATGAGATGGTTCAGACACTCACCTACTGTATTCCCTTCTACGGCTACCACCTCCAAGCCGTTGGTATATTGCCGATGCGTCGCATGAATGTGTACCTTGACCGCCATGTCTTACTCCTTTCGTACTCCCCCATCCCCTCACCCATCCCTCTCCCCCACTGGGGAGAGGGATGGCTTGAGATGAGATCCGCAATGATCACAATTTGGGTTCTTATTTATTATAAATTCACTGAACGTAAGCTTCAACCCGTCATACATGAGCAACCGAACCATGCAGCCGTAACCAAATCGTTAGCAAATTCTAACCAAATGTATTTGAAATTGGGCTGCCATGTCATCCTGAACCTTGCCCTGAAACAAGTCATGTCATCCCGAACTCGTTTCAGGATCAGGGTCTTCGACTTCAGGATCTAATCCTATGGATAAAACGAGATGCTGAAGCAAGTTCAGCATGACAAAAATTGTTATTCAAATGTTAGAAAAAAATTCTTAGATTTAAATTTTAAGAATCGAATGACCAAAATTGCAAATCAAAATCAACCATACCTGTTTTGGTCATTAGCAGGGTGCTGAAAAAGTCACCTTTTCAGTGGGTTATCATTTGGGATTTGGAATTTGATAATTGGAAATTTGCAACCTCAGGTTTATCTCCCCTTTAAAAGAGTATGGGCGACCACCATCCTCTGGATTTGATTCGTTCCCTCAAAGATCTGGAGGACCTTGGCATCCCTCATCATCCGCTCAACAGGGTGGTTGCGAACAAGACCATGCCACTGCATGATCTGAACTGCCTCGGTTGTCACTTTCATCGCCACATCCGAGGCGAAGTATTTTGACATGGCGGAGAACACCTGAACCGGGGTCCCCTTCACCTTTTCATCCATCATCCTCACGGCCTTGTACACCAGCGCTCGGGCCGCCTCAATCTCCACGGCCATATCGGCCAACATCAATTGAACCCCAAGGGTGTCATTCTTTTCCCTTGCCCAGTCCCTCCCCCGACCGAATCGGATGACATAGTCTAAAGCCCCCTGCGCCAATCCCACAGCCTGAGCACCAATGGCCGGCCTCGAACGGTTCAGTGTTCTCATCATAAGCCACCAGCCGCCTCCCTCGACGCCGATCCGCTGGCTTAAAGGAATCCGGACATCTTCCAAAATCACCTCCGTCGTGTTCGAACCTCGAATTCCCATCTTCTCTTCTGTTTTTCCGACGGAAAGGCCCGGAGTTCCTTTTTCTACGACAAAGGCTGATATCCCTTCCATCTTCTTTTCTGATTGGGTGACGGCAAAAACGGTATAGAAGTCGGACACTCCGCCATTCGTGATAAAACACTTCCTCCCGTTCAGTAAATAATAGTCACCCTTCAGGACAGCCTTCGTTCGAATCGAAGCTGCATCGGATCCTGCTTCAGGTTCGCTCAAACAAAAACAGACCAAGGCCTTCTCTTTCGCCAATCTGGTCAGGTAGACTTCCTTCAGTTCCGCCGTACCACCCAGAGCAATAGGCATTGTCCCCACTGCTTGAACGATCACGAGGAGAGAGGAGGAAGCGCAGTAGTTCGCAATCTCTTCTGCCACCATACAAAAGGAGGTAATGTCACTCTCCCCCCCTCCATACTCTTTGGGGATGAGAAGACTCAAAAACCCGTGTTGAGCAAATACCTCAACAATGTCCCAGGGGAATTCACCCTTGGCGTCGATCTCCGCTGCACGCGGTGCGACAACCCTTTTGGCCACCTCTCTGGCCTTATTTCTCCAACCCTCTCTTTCTTGTTCCACATCACCCATCGTCATTCCACCTGCCCTCTATCCTAAACCGATCTTTAGGTTCTTATACTCAAGGTTCAAAATCATTTGGATTTGATTTGACATTTGAACTTTGGCATTTGGCATTTTCACCAAACACTTACATCTCCCAACCGCCGGAAACCTCCACCGCAGCTCCCGTCATGAAACTCGCCTCGTCGGATGCCAGGAATGCCACCACATTGGCAACTTCCTCAGGTTGGCCCATCCGCCCCAGAGGAGTATCTCCAATGATCATATTTTGATATTTTTCAGCCATCTTGGCAATGGTTGGGGTCAAGATCAATCCAGGGAGAACCACATTGACATTGATCTGGTAACGACCCAGTTCCCGGGCTACACTCTTCGTCAGGCCGATGATTCCTGCTTTCGCAGAGCTGTAACTAATCGCCGCGACCCCCCACTTCTACCATAAATCGACGAGATATTAACGATCTTGCCATAACGGTTTTCGATCATCTGTGAAGCAACGGCCTGGATACAATTCAGGGTTCCCTTCAGATGGACGTCCAATACCGCGTCCCAGTCCTCTTCTTTCACTTTCAGAAGAGTGGCCCCTCGATCAAAGCCAGCATTGTTGACCAGAATGTCGATCCTCTTCCATACCTTCAAAATTTGATGGGCCATGCTTTGGACCTGTCCTTGATTTGCTACATCCACAGGAAAGAAGAGGGCCCTTCTGCCCAGAGCCTCCACCTCTTTCTTAGTTCGGTCCCCGGTATCAGGATTCATCTCGGCGATGACGACATCTGCTCCTTCTCGGGCTATCTTCACGGCAGTGCTTCGGCCAATCCCTTGCCCTGCTCCTGTAACAATTGCTATTTTATCCTTGAGTCTCATCTCTTCACACCTTTGAATTGGAGTATTTATCCGCCTGGTTAAAGCTACCCGAATTCTACAAAATGGAAGAAAAACCGTCAATGAGTTTCAGTTTTTTTGCCAGCCCCCAGCTTTTCTTTCTCCCTTGCTATTCGGGCGAATTGGATCTATCCTGTCCCCCTGGCCAACCCCCTCTTCAAGACTTCATAAGGCCGATGTTTCAGAAAGTATTGGTAACCTGACCAAGAGATACAATGGACATCCCTGATACGTTGAGGTCTCCGTGCCCGACTGCTAAACGGTGCGGCCTGTGAACTCTTTCCGAGTGGCTCGCCCAGCGGGCTTATGTGTCTAAGAGTTTGAGTGGCCATAAAAACTGGGGGAGGGCAAGGTTTCAGTTCTTGAAGAAGATGATCGGGGGAGAAAAGAATGCGCGGGAGGCTCCTGGGAGCCTCCCGGTCTACTTTTTGTCGGGCCGTGGTTCGCGGAACAGTTGCCTTGCAGAGACGGTCCTCCGCTGTCGCCGGAGTAATGAAAAAATTCTATACACCCTTCCAGGTTGGTTTTCGCTTTTCCAAAAAGGCCTTGAGGCCCTCCATGGCATCGTTCGTCTTCATCAGACGATCCAGGTAGATCTTCTCGATGGTTTTAAGCCCCTTGTCCATATCATCATTGAGACCCGCGAGCGTCGCCTCTTTCGCCATTTTTAAAACGATACCGCTCAATTTGGTGAACTTCTCAATAAAGGCGTTCACCTCTTGAGTGAGAGAAGCCTCAGGGACTATCCTATTGACCAACCCCAATGCCAATCCTTCTTGAGCATTGATCGTCTCTCCGGATAGGATCAGCTCCAAGGCTTTCTTCCTTCCCATCATTCTCGGGAAGATTAAAGCAGCGATAGGTGGAAAGACTCCAACCTGGATTTCAGGTTGTCCAAACTTTGCCCTATCTGTTGCAATGACCATATCACAATAGAGGGCTAATTCACATCCCCCTCCCAGGGCCGCGCCACCCACCACAGCAATGGAAGGGACTTTCAGGGCATCCATGAGGCGAAACATCCTATGAAAAACCTCAATCATCTTATAAACCAGATCACCGAGATGTTCTCCCACATCCACACCTGCAGAGAACGCTTTTCCCATGGCTTGGATGACGAGGAGTTTCAGGGATTTCTCTTTCATCAATCCTTCAAAATAAGTATTGATCTCCTCCATCATCTCGATGTTGAGGACATTAAGAGGAGCCCGGTTCAATGTGAGGGTGGCCACCCCATCCTTCAGTTCTGTCTGAATATGTTTAAACGCCATCTCTACCACCTCCTTCCTTTTTTTGTCAAACACCACTCGTGTGAATTAAGGATCAACTTGATGGAATCGGTAAGTTCTTTCATTGATTTTTTTCAAGTTATCCTTTCTTTGTGACCCTTTTTGAAATTTGGATACCTTACCTTAACGTTGGAATAAATCAGCAGTTGGATGTGTTTCAAAACCCTTACCAAGCGGTTCTTTTTAATATTTTATGAGCATTATGCCATGTCACCTAAGGTGGCCTTTGTATTATTTTTGGAAACTGAATAGCAACACAATTAAAGGTTCCGCTGTAAAGGTCTTTCAGCACACCCAACTGTTTCTTCGGAAGCTCTTTTGGCAATTGAAAGGTTTATTACTTGACGCATATTAAGAAAGTTTATCGAAAAAGTCAAAATATTTATCTTTCCTCACGTCTTTTTTCCAAAAGATGCTTCACTTCCCTTTGGTCAGGCACTCCGCCTGTAGGTAGCGAAAGACTGTCTGCGGTACTAAGCACTGGCTCAACAGATACACATACTCAAGGGGCAGGTGCTTCCTGCATTCCTGCATTAAGGATTCCATGTTCCAGAATAACGGTTCAAACTTTAGTACTTGAATCGCATCAAATGGATTCTTTCACATTAATGTGTTAAAAATTTTTAATGTACTGCGATAGGCCTCTCTTATAAGCTCCGTAACCCTTTGCCACCTATTTTGGGTTCTTCCACGATCTGCTTCATCCATTTTAAACTTTCCTTGAATGCAGAAATCATATCTTTCATCCCGCTAATATACGTGTCGTCCGCTGCCTTGCATGGTGTTACGGCCTTTATGATCGACCGTGCCACCAACATCCCAATTTTGATTGCAGTTCCAATTCCTTCACCACTCTTAGAAAAGAGAAGCCCTGCTGGGACAGGTTTGATAAGATCTGTTCTAATTCGTCTCCCAGGATATCCAATTGAGGTGAGATCTTTTCATCCGGGACGGGTTTAAAAGGAGAAAGAGGGGTTGTTAATTCCTTGTAGACTTCGTCAACCATCGTCTCCTCCAACTCACGATTCTATCTTTCCTTAGGTCTATTGTCCTTAAGACGTTTTACCTTCCCTTGACCGCTCCCATAACCTGTGAGGGGGGATAAACTGCCGGGAGGAACTGGCTCAACCGTTACACGTACTCCAAGGTCCAATTTTAATCTTTCTTCCATCCCTTTCCTGAAATCTTCGATGTTCATGTTCTCATCTTTACATTCAACCTTCACGATCATCTCATCCTTGGCATCAAGTCCTTCACCGAGTCTATCAACGATACAAATCCATTCACCTGTTGACCTGGGATCTGCCCTGACAGCATCAAGGCATGCCATCGGATAAACATTCGTTCCACGCAGTTTGACCATATCATCACTGCGACCCAAGAAATGGTCCATCCGGAGAAGCCAGCTGCCACATGAACACCTTTTATTAGAGTGGATAATTCGGATAAGATCTTTCAAATTGTAACGTATGAGGGGTGGATGTTCGCGATAAAAGCTCGTATACACTAAATCACCTCGTTCGCCTACATTCACTGGCTCATTCGTATCGGGATCAACAACCTCCACATATCCAAGATCCTCCTGAAAATGCAGCCCCGCTTTCTCTCTACATTCAAAAGCTGGCACTCCTATTTCATGGGTGCCATAATTATCAAACACGTCACAGCCCCATTTTTCCTCCAACTCTCTTCGAAGCCTGCCAGACAGGTTTGGTCCCAAATAGGTGTGAATAAGTTTTGTCTTCAAATCTCTTACATCAAAATTCAACTCATCTATCGCCACCTTTCCCATATGACCCATATACTCTGGGAAAGAGGCCCAAAGATTTGTCCTCCATTCTCGTGCTAATTCTATCTGGCGGCGAGTCGGAGTGACTATCCCACTTCCCGATGTGATCGGCACCACCCCCAGCCAGGCATGACATGCATAGTAAAAACGCCAAGCGAAGTTTGCCATTGAAGCATTGGCCGGAATTTGCATGACGTCTCCTGGCCTTGCCCCCTGAATAAACAGGGCTCTTGCCGACGAAATACCGTTAATCTCCCATTCAATGGGCCCAAAAAAAGTTGGCCGGGGTTTGCCAGTTGTCCCACCACTGGATTGGAGTTTAAGCGGTTTTTCCTTAGCTCCCTCCGGTGTAATACCCTGATGGTCCCCAAAAGGAGGAAAAGCATCTATGGCTGTTTTAAAGTCAAAAACCGTGACTACCGGGAGTTTTCTGATGTCTTCAATTCCTTTTATATCTTTTGGTTCTATACCAGCCTCCTTCCATTTCCTCCGATAGAAGGGGTTCGTCCAGGCAAAATGAAATATCTTTTTGAATCTTTCCGACTGCATTTTCTCAATCTTTTCTCTAGACCATAGGTATACCGTCTCTTTGAACTCCCCTGGAGGAGGATATTCCTTTACTAATTTTTCGAAATCAATGGATTTATAGTAATACGGAATGTGAATTTTTTTCATTTTGCCTCTGATTTAAGGAAATGGGTAAGAGAATACGGGGGGAAATTCCTCGTCCAAGGAAACTTCAATTGCTTTTTTAGTGTGATTATTTGATAAGCTCCCCTCCATCCATGACGATAACGGAACCGGTCATAAAGTCACTTGCCGGTGAAGCCAAAAATACCACGATATGACCAACTTCCAAAGGATGGCCAAATCGCCTGAACGGAATCCTCCGGATGAGGGCCTCTTTGATCTTCTCTTGCGCCATGGCATTTGCATTCATCTCTGTCTCAAACCATCCGAAAGCGATGGCATTGACATTGATACCGTATCGTGCCCATTCGAGAGCGAGAGTACGAGTGAACTGCAGTAACGCCCCTTTACTTGTCGAATAACTGGCGAAATTCTGGTAGCCCACTACTCCTAAAACTGATCCGATATTAATAATCTTGCCTCTCTTCCTCTCAACCATCTGTCTGCCTACAGCTCGACAAAAAAAGAATGCACCATCAACGTTTACTCCCATTACACGGTGCCAATCGTCGTCAGTAATTTCAAGGAGAGGTTTTTCTTTAGCTATCCCTGCATTATTGACTAAAATATCGACAGGCCCAAGGGTGGAGGTTACCTGCTCAACGGCATGATTCACTTCTTCAGACCGTGCTATGTCAATTGGGATTACCAAAACCCGCTGGCCAAGTGCTTCAATTTCATGGGCTGTCTCTTCCAATTGAGACCGAGTTCGGGCAATAAGACCCACATTCGCACCGACTGAAGCCAGGGATAAAGCGATTTGCTTTCCCAATCCTCGACCAGCCCCGGTAACGATAGCAACCCTACCGTCCAGGCGCATCTGACTTAAAAAATCTCTTGCAACCGTCTCCATTGCTATCTCTCATCCCCTTTCAATCAGCAGAGCTGTAGCCACTCCCCCCATACCACAAAGGGTAGCAAGGCCTCGTTCTGAATCACGCCGGGTCATCTCATGAAGAAGGGTAACAACGATCCGGGCCCCCGTGCAACCAACTGGATGGCCCAAGGCAACACCACTGCCATTCACATTCGTTCTCTCCCGAGGCAAACCGAGGAGTTTTTCAACCGTCAGATATTGGGCAGCAAAGGCCTCATTCACCTCTATCAAATCTATTCGATCCAATGTCAACCCCGTATCTTTAAGAATTTTCTGAGTCGCAGGGACCGGACCATAGCCCATCAACTCAGCTTCCACCCCAACAGACGCATAAGCCGCAATACGAGCCATGGGTTTGATTCCAAGTTCGTTAACCTTCTTTCCAGACATGAGAATCAATCCTGCTGCGCCATCATTGATTCCGCAAGCATTTCCAGCTGTTATTGTCCCATTCTCTTTAAAAATAGGGGGAAGTTTAGATAGATCATTCATCGTCAGGTTGGAACGTGGATGTTCATCCGTATCAATCATCTTTGGAGGACCCTTCTTCTGAGGAAGGGACACGGGAACAATCTCCTGCTTAAACCTTCCTTCGGCAATGGCCTCGCAGGCATTCCTTTGGCTCCTGAGGGCAATCTCATCTTGTTCTTGACGGGAAATATTATATTTTTCAACAAGGTTTTCCGCTGTCCGTCCCATCATCATTTTGGCAATCGCACAGGTAAACCCTTCCCATACCGTGTCAGACATAACCCCATGTTGAAGCCTCTGCCCCCAACGGGCAGTCCGGAGGACATAAGGAGCAGAACTCATTGACTCTACCCCTCCTGCTAACATGATCTCCGCATCTCCCAAACGAATCATCTGTGCGCCAAAGATGATGGCTTGCATTGCAGAAGTACAGACCTTGTTGATGGTGACCCCTGGCACATCCTTGGGGAATCCTGCTTTCATCCCCATCACCCGGGCAGTATTGCATTGATCGAGCTGCTGATGGCACTCTCCCCAGATGATGTCTTCTACCCAGCTTTTATCAATCCCTGCCCGCTTCACAGCTTCTTGAGCAACAACGACGGACAGGTCATCTGCCCGGATGTCTTTAAATCCTCCTCCAAATTCACCGATTGCAGTTCTACAAGCACTCACAATGAATACATCTCTCAAATCTTTTGTTTTCATAAACGCATCTCCTCTCTCATTGATCATGAAAACTCATCTTCTCCCACGTTCACTCCACCAAGACAACTCCGAATATATTTCTCTCCTCGTCACGGGTTCGTACGACCCAAATATCAAAGCCATTGCCCCTTGCCGTTTTATAGACATCAATGCCGCATGCTTCCATGGAAGGCCTTGCTTCATACCCGTGCTTACAGGGACGGGTTGGATCGCACGCCTCACAGAGACGACAAGGACCACTGCCCATGCTCCAAGTCTTGTAGTACCCATCAAGAAAAACTTCAATTTCGAGGCGAACAACCGCTGCGTTGAACCCCCTGAAGCCCATTAAGCCCTTTCCTCTCCCCCCTTCTTTTAATTTCTTATGCAGCAAGATGGCCTTCTGATAAGAATCAATCACCTTCTGGGTTTTCTCTGGTCTGGGCGTAAAGGGAGGACAACAATGCCTCATACCATAGTTAGGGGCTCCAAATTGGCATTTCATCCTCACCCATTCGGCAGTGACGATAGAGCGGGGATCGATAACCTTCGCTCCATCTAATCCCATCTCTAATGCCTTTTTGCAATAAACAACCAAGGGATCCATCTTCTTTTCCTTCACGATCTGAACGAACTCCCTACCACCGTAATCAAGAAAATAACGATGTCGGAAGAATGCGTAGCGGTCGAATAAATATCCTTTCGAAAATGACTGTTACCAAGCCAAACCGGAAGTATAGAACAACACACAGCCACCGTCATAGGAAGCTTGCCTGCGGTAAGCAGGAATATGGTTATCAGGGCACCAAGGACGGGATATTCTCGCTGCTTACTTCCCCCAGTACATTTTTTTTAACTCTTTTTTAAGGACTTTCCCGGTTGGAGTAGATGGAAAACTTTCCATGAAATCAACGGATTTCGGAACCTTATAACCGGCGATCTTCCCTCGACAAAACCCTATGATCTCCTGCTCGGTAACCTCGGCGCCCTCCTTCAAAATCACAAGAGCTTTGACGGCCTGCGTCCATTTATCATCGGGAACGCCAATGACTGCCGCGTTGGCAATGGCAGGATGAAGGTTGAGCACCTCTTCGATTTCCCGGGGATAAATATTCTCCCCTCCGCTCTTAATCATGTCATCCTTTCGGTCGGTGAGGTACATGAACCCGTCTTCATCAAACCTTCCCAGGTCCCGCATATATAGCCACCCGTTCTTGAATCGTTGTTTGTTCTCCTCCGGTAGGTTCCAGTACTCCTTGGTCACGCAATCCCCTTTGATTGCAATCTCACCCACCTCCCCGGCCAGCACTTCCCGGCCGTCTTCGTCAAAAATGGTAGTTTCTGCGTTGAAGAAATTCTTACCACAGGAACTGAGTCGCTGAAGTTCTTTTTCAGACTTGCTCAACATCGATTTGTCTTTGACCATAAAGGTTGAGGAGGCACACTCCGTGGACCCATAGAGTTCCGTGATTTTGCAATCAAAAACCTCAAACCCCCTTTTTGTTCTGGCTACAGGCATCACCTCTCCCGAATGAGTGATCATCCGGAGCGAATCATAACAGTATTTCCGCACGTCTGGAAAATTCAGGACCATATTAATCATCGTAGGCAGAAGCAGGGCAGTCGTCACTTTTTCCCTCTCTACCGTTTCGCACCACCGTTTGACATCAAAGACCCGATGAAGAATATTCGTGCACCCGACATACCAGTGCGCTATGGCCATGCTCTCCGCGCCGATATGGAATAAAGGAGAAACAGTAAGAGTGATGTCATCGGGTACAATGCTGAAGGCAATGCTGTAATTGGTACAAAAGGAGATGACATTCTTATGACTAATTTTCACCCCTTTCGGAAACCCTGTCGTCCCGGAGGTATAGATCAACAAGAGAGGATCTTCCTCATCCACATTCGTGGCGGGTTCATCAGCGGGATACTGAGCCAATAATGCCTCAAAATGATATGCGCCCTTTAGTTTCTCTCCTATGACAATAACATTTCTTAGATTTGTTGCTTCAGAGCGTATCTCATCAAGAAACTTAAGAAAATCCTTTCCTATGACCAGAGTAGTGGCGCCAGAATTATTCAGAACAAAACAGATCTCCTTGGGCACAAATCGATAGTTGACCGTTGCTAAAATGATCCCGGCCTTGGCACAGGCGAAAACCGTCTCGGCAAACTGATTACAATTATATTCCAAGATGGCTATTCTATCGCCCTTCTTTATGCCGAGGCCGGAGAATGCATTTGCCAGCCTATTAACGCGTTCATTTAACGTCTTCCACGAAATTCTTTCTTCCTCGAAAATGATCGCTTCCTTATTTGGATAAGACCTGGCATATTTCCTAACAATATCCCCAACGACCATACTTTTTCCTCCCTGAAGAACTTTCTTCCCTCCATCATCTTTCCATGAAGGAGGGGATTAGATTTTTAGGAGTATGCAAAAAACCGCCATCCCGATAGTAAGCAGGGTTGTCGCTGGACAAAGTTCCTTTTTACCCCGTTAGAAATAATGCTCCGCTGCTCTGCAGCAGGGTTAGATTTCAGAGTGATTCCGGCGGGTTTAATGCCCCGCTGGAATTTCTAACGGAGTTTACTTTCTGCCCCCTAAAAGGCCTTCGGGCTTAAGAAATAGGATCATAAGTAAAACGAAAAAAGCAATGGCATCCTTATATTGAGAAGATACGATACCAACGCCAAAGGATTCCGAAAGGCCAAGGACCACCCCCCCAAGTAATGCTCCCCATATATTATCCAAACCTCCAATGGTGGCGGCACAAATCCCTTTAACCCCTAAGATGACGCCTCCATGATTGGACATCAAGCAAATAGGCGTAACCAACACCCCCCCTAAGGCGCCAAGCGCCCCGGCCAAAGCAAAGGAGTAAGTGACCATTCTCTGAACATTTATTCCCAACAGATGGGCAGCAGTCCAATTTTCAGCACAAGCGCGAAAGGCTCTTCCTTGTAAGGTATGATCAAAGAAGAGTTTCAAGGCAGTGCTGGTGATGATCGTAAAAACAATGATGGCCAGGATCTGAGGGTCAAGCACAGCTCCCCAAAACTGAATGATTTGACCTTCAAAGAAGAGAGAAGGTAAGCTCAGATATTCTCTGCCAAAAATTACCCCGGCCGTCCCTTGAAAAAAGATGGACCCCCCAATGGTGATCAGAATCATGATCAAGGGGGATCCACCTCGCACAGGACGAATCGCCAGACGTTCCATGAGGATGCCAATAATCGCCACGCTCAGCACTGACACGAGGAAAGCAAGGGGCATAGAAAGGTGTAGTCCCTTCGTCAGGAAGATCATCATCATCCCCCCGAGCATTACAAATTCACCTTGTGCAAAATTTAAGACCTTTGATACATTGTAGACGAGAGAAAATCCTAACCCGATGAGAGCATAGATAGCTCCTACGGTGATCCCTGAAAAAAAGAATTGTAGATACTCAGCGTATACTTCCATTAGTCAGTTCTCTCCCCGGCACAGATTCGATCAATCGGCTAACTGCCAGACATTGTCCTTGATCTTAAACATACAGATTTGATCGACTGTATAGCCCCGATGATTGGTAGGCGAAAAATTGTATACTATATTAGCACCCTGGTAGCCTTTGAGATTCTCGATATAATTCAGCCTCTTCTCGCCATCGGTACCTGCTTTTTTAATGGCTTCGAAGATCAACATTGCGCCATCATATCCTATGCCCTCATAATTGTAAGAGTTGATTTTCTTGCCGAATTTCTTCTCATAGGCTTTTAAAAAACTCTCCATCTTCGGCCTGAACGGATCATTGGCTTTCAGGGTCTCAAAAGGAGCTACGGACTTAGGACCGGGTCCATAAACATGTTCAGTCTTTCCTTCTAAGCTGTCGATGAAATATTTTGAAACGTTACCATCGGAGATAACCAATGGAATTTTCATCCCTAACTGGTGGAAATTTCTCACCATTCGAGCAGCATCTGCACCGGTGGACATAGTGACAATGGCTTGAGGGGCCAGTGCCTTCAGTTTTATCAATTGAGGGGTCATATCCAAGGAGGCAGGATCGAATTTTTCCAGGCCAAGAATATTAATTCCCAATTCTTTAGCAAAGCGCTGGTACCATCGATTGCTCGATTCCCCTAAGTCGTTTGTGGGATTAATGACCGCCACATTGGTAAGGCCCTTCCTTTTCAACCAAGTCATATTGTGTTCATGCGCAAAAGCGTTCCCCATGCTCAGCGAGAACAGATATTGTCTTTCCTCAGGTTTTTGTACCAATAATTCATTCACTGGGTTTCCGCCGGATCCGCTCATTGCAACTACCTTCTCTTTATTAATCACAGGCATAGCGGCCATGCTGGGACCGGTAAACATGGGGCCCATAATCCCATCGACGTTATCCCTCTGGATAAATCTTTTCACATTTCCAAGAGCTTTTTCTACGCTGCTTTCGCCGTCAATGGTAATCAACTCAACCTTTCTCCCATTAATGCCTCCTTGAGCATTAATCTCGTCAACAGCGACAAGCAGCCCATAATTAGCATGAAGGGAAGCATCAAGAAAAGGGCCGGTCTGATCATAGGTGTTTCCAATCTTGATCGGCTCGGCCGCTTCGGCGATAGCCATGATAAATACCCATCCTAAAATTCCTATAACGAAAAGTATCTTTTTCATATTCTCCTCCTCCTTCCTTTCTCATTCTTCAAGCCTCAAGATATATCTCCTGTAAAACAAAATATAATTTTGCTTCTCACCTCCTTTCAGGGTTGAATGGATTACCCTTCATCACGATTTTGCAAAACCTATCCCTTCTTAATCCATTCGTGCCTTTTTTACTCAGGCGGAATGTTTACCCAAATAAGCTGCCTGTACACGCCTGTCATCCATTAATGCTTTCGCCTCCCCCTCGATCACGAGATGGCCGAGTTCCAGAACGCTGGCTCGATGCGCCAGATTCAGGGCGGCCTTAGCATTCTGCTCAACCAGAAGCAGGGTGATCCCCTGCTGAGAAAGCCCACTCATGACGCGAAACACCTCAGCCACGACACGGGGGGCAAGTCCCAAGGAAGGTTCGTCCAAAAGGAGTAGCTTGGGCTTTGCCATCAACGCTCTCCCTATGGCTAACATCTGTTGTTCACCACCGCTCAAACTCCTTCCTTTCTGTTCCCTTCTCTCCTTCAGGACCGGGAAGAGGCTGAATATCTCCTCGAAATTCCTTAGCACTTCTTGTTTGGAGACTCTTTTTCGTTTATAAGTCCCCAATAAAAGGTTGTCGAATACAGAGAGGGGTCCGATAATCATTCTCCCTTCAGGCACCTGCGATATTCCTAAGCTAACAATCTCCCAGGGCGGCAACCGGGTCAGGTCCTTTTCCTCGAAGATGATATGCCCTTTCGACGATCGTATGACCCCGGAAATGGCCCTCAAAAGGGTCGTCTTTCCGGCACCATTGGCCCCGATGATCGTATGAATCTCATTTTCTCGAACCTCCAGAGACACCCCGGCTAAAGCCTGGACTTTACCGTAATGGACAATGATTTCCTCAACCTTCAACATAGAGTTGATCTTCTCCTAAATAGGCTTTGATGACTTCAGGATTTCTGGATATTTCTTCGGGACTACCCTCCGCGATCTTTTCCCCGAAATTGAGGACCAAGACTTTATTGGAAATTCGCATGACGATACCCATGTCATGTTCTACCAGAAGGACAGTAATGCCTTGTTTTTTAACTTCAAGGATAAGCTGAATCAGATTTTCTTTTTCCGTTTCATTGAGACCTGCCCCTGGTTCATCGACAAGAAGAAGAAAGGGATCAATGGCGATCGCCCGACCCAATTCAAGAAGCTTCTGGTCTCCGTAGGGAAGATTGGCGGCCAGCATATGGGCTTTATCTTCGAGGTGAATTCTTTCTATCGCTTTTTGAGCCTGCTCTCGAATGACCGCCTCGTTCCTCTTCATCCAAGGAAGTCTGAGGGCCGAGCTGATAAACCCATAAGAAGAAATCCCATGCAGACCGACCATAATATTTTCCAAAGCAGTCATCTCTCTGAAGAGCCCAATGTTCTGAAACGTTCTGGCAATGCCTAAAGCTAAAATCCTATGGGATGACATTCCTGCGATGTTACGCCCCCTGAAGAGTATTTTCCCTGATGTAGGGGGAAAAACGTTGGTGATGAGGTTAAAAAGAGTCGTTTTCCCAGCTCCATTTGGCCCAATAATCGATACGATTTGGCCCTCTTCGGCATTAAAGCTCACGTCATGGACGGCAGCGAGGCCGCCGAAGTTCTTTATAATTCCGGATACTTCAATAAGGTTTGTCATACTAAGATCGTCCTGTTCAAACCTTGCTTTGCCATTTGAAGATGAGATCCTTCAAGCCACCCAATATCCCCTTAGGCAGAAATAAGAGAACCAGAATAAAGATTATTCCAGAGATGGGCAACTCGTATTCCGCAACCGCAAAAGAGGTGAGACCTTCAGATAGCATTTTCAAGAAAAGGGCCCCCACGACTCCTCCCCAGATCGTTCCACGTCCGCCCAAGAACAGCATGACCACCATATGGATGGAGACCATAAAACCAAAGCCTGCAGGGGTAATCGTCCCGGAGTAGTGTGCATATAAGCTTCCTGCTAATGAGGCGCATGCAGCGCTGTATAGGAAAGCCTGGATCTTGTATCGAGTTACTGGAATACGCATCGTACTGGCAAAAATTTCATCCTCACGAATGGCTCGAAGGGCCCGGCCATGAGATGATCCTGCGAAATTCGATGATATTTTAAATACAAAAAGAGCAATGCCCCAAACTAAGTAGTAGAATTTGAAATCACTGTCAAAAGAAAACAGGGAAGCGATTGCGAAAGGTGGAATGTTGTGAAGTCCAGAGGCTCCCCCTGTCAACTCGTTGAAGCCTACAAGAAAATTGTTAATGATCAATCCAAAGCCAAGGGTAGCAATGGCCAGATAATAGCCTTTCAGACGAAGGGAGGGAAGGCCAATCACCCAGGCGACAATCAAGGTGCAAAGGACTCCCGTTATCAAAGGGATCAAAGAAAAGGTAACCCCATACTTCACAGTCAAAATTCCGGTGGTATAGGCACCTATTGCAAAAAATGCATTATGGCCCAAAGAGAGCTGGCCACAATAACCTACCAGGACGTCAAATCCTATGAGCATAATGGCCCAGATTCCTGCAAAGATGACGATGCTTAAAAGGTAAGACTTAGGAAAAAGAATTGGGAAGAGGAATAAAATTCCCCATGGTAAAATGAAGAACCAGGACTGTCTTCCTAAAATGCCACAGGTCGAAACATTCTTCACAGACTTTTCCTAGCAAATCTTTAAAAAGGAAATTACATGACGTGCAAAACCTTTCTGCCCAAAGAGTAACCTTGACTAGGAGTTAAGAAAAAATATTAAAGTCACACCACTTTTACTTATATTCATAGAACCCTTTTCCGGTTTTACGGCCTAACCAACCTGCCGTCACCATCTTCTTCATCAAGGGTGGCGGGGCGAATTGTGGATCCTTGAATTCTTCATACATTGCATTGGTCGCAAAGAAGACAGTATCGATGCCAATAAGGTCTAATAATCTTAGCGGTCCCATAGGGTGATTCATGCCTAAATTGATGGCATTATCAATGTCTTCTCTCGTAGCAATCTTAGCCTCCAACATACGGATCGCGTTCAGCAGAAAAGGCGTAATGATGCGATTGACAATAAATCCTGGAATATCTTGAGCAATGACAGTAGTCTTTCCAAGAGACTTTCCAAAAACCTTGCTGATTTCAAGGGTCTCCTCGCTGGTTGCAATTGTCTTAACAATTTCTAAAAGCTTCATAACCGGCGCAGGGTTAAAGAAGTGTAATCCCAGAGCTCTCTCAGGGCGAGTGGTTACCATCGCTAAATCGATGATCGATAGGACGGAAGTATTAGTCGATAGAATGGTATGCCCTGAGCAGATTTTATCTAACTTCGAAAATACTTCCTTCTTCATACCCATATTTTCGTTTACCGCTTCTATTACGAAGTCACAGTTGCTAAAGTCTTTAATATCCGTCGTCCCTTTGACGCGTCCTAATATACCCTCTTTATCTTGTTCTGATAGCCTCCCCTTCTCTACGTTGATAGTTAACACTTTTTGAATTGACTTGAGCCCTTTATTCAGTAGCTCTCCATTGATCTCCGCAACTATTACCTGATAACCTGATTGAGCACAGACCTGACTAATACCAGAGCCCATCACCCCACAACCCACCACGCCAACATTTTTAATTTCCATAGTTCACCACCCTTTCTATGCCGCAGAGATGACTTACTTTCCTTTGAAGACAGGTTTTCTCTTTTCCTGAAAAGCCTTAATCCCCTCATCAAAATCCTGTGTTGCGGTCACGCGATCCACCAAAGACGTTTCTATATCCAGACCGTACTCTAAGGGCATATTGATACCCCTGGACATTGCCTCTTTAGCCATCCTGACAGCGACTGGACTTACCTTACATATATCGTTCGCCATCTCTTTGGCGGCATCCATAAGCTTATCGGGTGGGACAACCCTATTGACTAAGCCGATCCGATAGGCTTCATGGGCATCGATGGGCTTTCCCGTAAAAATTATCTCCGCTGCTATATTCCAAGGAACAAGACGGGGCAACCTCTGCGTTCCCCCCCACCCAGGAATCATTCCCACCGTAACCTCGAGTTGACCGAGACGGGCATTCTCCGAAGCTATTCTGATATCACAGCCAAGCGCCAATTCCATGCCGCCACCGAATGCTACCCCATTAATGGCAGCAATAAGAGGCTTATAAAGATTGAATCCGCGTATGGGCGTGTCTGGAGTTGCCCAAGGCCTGAATCGATTCTTCTGGATAAAGGGGAGCCATTCTTTAATATCTGCTCCGCTGCAAAAAGCTTTGCTCCCAGCACCGGTAACGATCCCGACCCATGATTCATCATCCTCCCGGAAATCTAACATCGCCTCTCGTAGCTCTTGTATCACCTGTAGATTCAAAGCGTTGTATACCTCCGGACGGTTCAGCGTGAAAAAAGCAATTCTACCTTCCTTCTTATAATCCAACGCAGCACCCATGCTTTAACCCTCCTTCCATAATTATCATTTAATGAACAACCCTAGACAAATCCTAATTGCTCCAAAACCTTCCAGTCGAAGATCAGGCTTATGTCCCTAAGGTGTCTTAGGTATGCTCTCCTCTGTTTCATCCTCACTTTGATTAGACGTCCTTCTTTTAAAAAAGAAGACGTTCTAAGGGCTTGGGTGGGTTTGAAAGATTATTGGGATCAAAAATCTTCTTAAGTTCACTCATTTTTTGATCATAGTTGTGCCAAGCTTTTCCAAACATACGGGTATCTTCCATGATGGCATAGCCACCAATCCTTAGGTCATTTTCTCGGCAATCCTGTTCGTGAGCCTGAAGAGCCTCGATTTCCCTCTCATCAGCATAGTTCAGGCTCTCCTGCTTACTGAAGTGTCCAAATTCGTAGGCTGACCACATCCCCGGAGTATCCCAAGTGTCCGCCAGTGGAGGGGTACGTTTACGGGCAATCGCCCGAACCTCCTCATCGGTGTGTAGTCCGGCGTCTAAGGACTCGAAGTAGACCTCGGATAAGAATCTACCGCCGATGAACCAAGAGCAGACTGCATCAGCCGACATGAAATTCGATTCATCACGGGGAGGTGCCTCATTTGCTACCCCACTGTATTCATCAACGATGTCTTTCAATACTTTCTCCTCATAAACAAGCTGCTTTTCTGAAGTCCAACCAAAAAGCAGAATGCGAACGTCCATCACGTCCTTATTCGCGGTCTCTCCAAATTTATTCCAATTTCCCCAGAATTTTGCTACCCCCTGCCCTCTTCCTCGAGCCACGTATCGAAATAATGGCGGGATAGTGCTGACCATCAAACCTATTTCGCATCGACCTATTTCATACATAAAATCTATAGCCTTTTTTCGATCGGGAAAGCTAACGTTAAACCACTTCATTCTATTTTGAGGCAATTTCAACGTGGTTCGTGGTGAGATCCCATGCGGTATCATCTTTTCGGGGATAAATGGGAATAGCTTCACCGCCATTTGGGTTACTGTCCCTAAACCCCCTTCATGCCCTTCGTTTCCCCTCAATAAAGCTCTAAGGTCCGGTCCCGGTCCTTCGCCCCAAAAATATTCCTTCAAGTAGGATCTCGATCCTAATTTTAATAACTCACCATCAGGAAGGACCCACTCCGTACCAAGAATCCTGCGATAGCCCAAGCCCATCCTCCAACTCATTGGGGCTTCACCAACATGAAGATGGTTGGCTAATACTGATGCATGGGCACCGCAGCCAGGAACAAATGTAAAAAGGCCTCGCTTCAGTAGCTCGGCTTGGAGCATCGAGAAACTCACTCCAGGCTCAACGATAGCATATTGGTCTTTATCATTTATCTCAAATCTGTCCATTCTTTTCAGATCCAGCATTAATGTGTTTTCCACGCTAGGCGCACACACGGCTGTGAAGAAGGTGCTGGTTGGGATATAGGGAATCTTGTACCTATTGGCTACTTTGACTATTTGTTGAACTTCCTCCCCACTTCCTGGCTGAATGCTGCATGCTGGCACAAATGCGTTCACATCCAGTACCCCGGTGGCATAACCTCCCTTCGTATCGGCTATACGGATTGCCGGATCATCGGAAACCCAATCAGGACCAACGATAGATTGTAGCGCTTCATAAGCTTCTTTTGGAATGCCCATAAAAACCCCCTGGTTATCCTATGAGATAGCCTCAGCTATTATCTCCGTAATATCAAAGACCTTGATTTTTTCGCCTCTCATTCTTGCCGTCTTTTGAAGGATCTCCTTACAGCTTGGACAGCAAGTTACAACGGCCTCACCACCAGTCATTCTTACCTCTTCCAATCTTTCAGAGGCTGCCCACGAAGCAAACTCCGGAAACGATAGATCAACTCCTGCCCCGGCTCCGCAGCACCACGCGTTATCTTTCGATCTCTCCATTTCAACAAGTTCTAGACCAGGAATGCTTTTCAATATGTTCCGTGGGGGTTCATAAATACCAGCATGACCATCTCGCCTAAAATTTTTGGGTGGATCCGGTATACCATAGCGCTGGTACGTACCTTCCCAGTGCAACCAGGGCTCACTGAGCCTACCAAGATTACAGGGATCGTGATAGGTGACCTTCATCGGTATTTTTTTGTTAAACTTTAAATTGCCATCTGTTATTAATTTGTCTATATACTCCACAATATGTATCACTTTAAAATCCATGGCATCGGTTGACTTCCCTAAAATCTTCGGGTAGTCGACCTTCCATGTCTTATAGCCTTCTGCACAGCTGACAAACACCGTCTTCGCTCCGCTTTTCTTAAGCATCTCCATATTATTATCTGCTTGCTTTCTAAAGGCATCCATCTGCCCTGTAGAGAAGAGCAAGTAACCACAACACATTTCATCCTGCCTGACCATGAAACCTGTGTGGGTATGCATCAATATTCTTGCGGTCGCTCGAGCTATTTCATTATGTGCATAAGAGGCAACGCAACCCACAAAATATAATATATCGGCTTTTACCGCTGGTTTGATATCCTCTGTAAGCCAATCCAGGCGATTCCTATGCGGTGCACCGTAGCGGTTATGACTCTTTTCTATATTATCCATTACAGTCTTTTGCTCATGCGTAGGACCTGCTCCCACCTCAACGGCCTTGGCTTTGAGCGCTTCGATGACTGATAGTATTTCTGGATCGAGATTCCGTTTACATCTGACGTCACATGCCCCGCAGAGGGTACACTTGTACAGCGCATCTAAAAGCTTTGGAGTGAATTCAAGCTGCTTACCTATGATGGCTTTCGCAGCATGCATGAGCCCTGGGGCACTATAAAGGTTAAACTTGTATCTTGTATTGATTGGACACTGCCGGGCAAACCTGGCGCTTTGTGTCCAAATGGGATCTACAAATTTACACATTGAACATCTAATACAACCTTCGACATCGTGGCGAAGTGTCTCGAGTCTTGAGACCATCTCTCATCTCCTTCTTGATTAAAAACATAATTTACCGGGTGCCATGATATTATTGGGGTCCAACCATCTCTTAACTTTCTTTAATGCTGTAGTGTAGCTTGTCGCTCTATCATAAACCATATTGGCTATTGGGCCGTAAGGCCTACTAAAAAAGGCTCCGTGATCTATTAAGGCCTGGGCCGCCTCGACAAATAAGCCTCGAATCATATGCACAGCCTTGGTCTCCTCTGGTACATAATAAAAGTTGCATTCAAAGTGGAAAGCCCGCGCCCTCTCCAGGGGTTGTATATAGAACCCGATGTTGTCTATCGGATAACCGTTTCTAAAAGCCACCTGTGTAATAAGTTCAGTGAACTCTGGCACCCGGCTCATAACAGTGTGAAAACAGACATCCTGGCAAGACCCTTTGTAACCAAATTTCCAATAGGTTTTTTCTTCAGGCCAGGCCGTCCGTAATACCTCGGGTATTTTTTTCTCCAGTCCAGGTACCCCATCTACTGAGGTTGGAAGTTTAGGAATGGCCAATGCCACTGCTAATTTAGCAAGGGCTTCCTCTTCATATTCAATCCTTTCCTCGGATCGCCTCCATCCCCCAGCTAACACTAAAATGACTGTCCAGGGAGATAATGATTCTTTTATAGATTCGAAGTCTTCAGGCCATTTCTCTGTAAGAATCGCTGCAAGGTTGAGATTATTCAGTAACAGACATTCTGAACCTATCATACTTTTTTGAATCCCATAGATCAGCTCCACAGCTCTCTCAGCATCATTAAAGGGGATAAAAAAGGTTTTATTGACCTTCGGCTTAACCTCAGCCTTCAGAATAGCCCAAGTAACCACGCCCATCGTTCCTTGGGCACCCTGAAAAAGTCTAACCCAGTCTATCCCTGGGCCTTGAGGATTAACGCCGTCAGATACGCTTTTTTCAGGAAAGCCCACCACGCAAGCTGAACCGCTCCTGAAGAGTTCACCATTGGGCAGGATCACCTCTACGTTCAATATTGGATCACCATACTCAAATTTAGGGATGAGCATTGGTTCTCTTTCTAAATGACTGGAAAGCGCTGATTTGAGAGGATGGGGGAACAAGGGATTTAAGGCCATCAAATCATGCTTCTCGAGCTCCTCTTGCAATTGTTTCCAGGTAACACCGGGTTGGAGGCGGACTGCTCGATTCCGTTCGTCAATCTTTAAGATCTTATTCATTCTCCGCAAGTCCAACATGATTCCACCTTCCATAGGGAGAGCAGCCCCATTAAGGTGAACACCCGAACTACACGGGACGACGGGTATCCTGCTTCCATTGGCAAGCTTTATGATCTCTTGAATCTGCTCGACGGTTTCTGGCTGAACCATATAGTTAGGCATACGTGGGGAGTTCAAGCTATAGTCCTTAGCGTAAAACCCGAGTGTCTTGGGATCATCGAAAAGATTTTCAGAGCCAACTATCTTCATCAAATTTTCCCTTATCTTCATAAAATCTAACCTCCGAGGATCCACCTTCCCTTAGGGTACTTCCAACATTTCTTGATCGCCAATTGTAACCTCTTGTCGACTCCGGCAATTTCGATACGAAGTCTCAAATACCCACGTTCTATATTGAAGAATGATGAAGAGTGATTAAGCGTCTCGCTCAAGCACAATAGCAAATCCCATCCCCCCTCCAACGCAAAGGGTTGCTAGCCCATACCTAATATTTCTTTTGGCCATTTCGTAATAAAGAGTCACCACCAAGCGACAGCCAGTTGCTCCTACTGGGTGGCCTAAGGCAATTCCACTTCCGTTCACGTTGACAATGTCTCGATTCAGACCTAATTCCTTCTCGCAGCTTAAGTATTGAGCGGCAAAAGCTTCGTTGATTTCGATCAACTGGATATCGCCAAGGGAGAGACCCACCCTATTCAATACTTTCTTAGTTGCAGGGACTGGCCCGATACCCATCCAAGATGGGTCCACTCCAACGATTGCATAACCCAATATTCTTGCTAAGGGCTTAAGGCCAACTTCCCTTGCCTTCTCTTTCGCCATTAAGACGATGGCAGCAGCAGCATCGTTGATCGAGGAAGAATTCCCCGCCGTCACCGTTCCACCTTTTTTGAAGGCTGGACTCAATTTGGCCAATTTCTCTAAGCTCGTATCGGGTCTTGGGTGTTCGTCTGTATCGATGATCTTGGCCTCTCCTTTTTTCTGTGGAATGACTACGGGCGTAATTTCATCTTTAAATCTTCCCTCTTTAATGGCTTTGCAAGCTCTTTGGTGACTCAAAAACGAAAACTGATCTTGTTCCTCCCTCGAGACTCCATACTTTTCTGCCAAATTCTCGGCCGTCAATCCCATTCCAGCCCCAATGGGATACTCCTGCATCACTCTCCATATGGTGTCGATCAGTTGCCCGTGCTGAAGACGTTGGCCCCAACGCGTTGTGGCCAGAGCATAGTAAGCGTTGCTCATGCTTTCAACCCCTCCCGTCAAAACGACATCCACATCTCCATCACGAATCGCTTGAAATCCACAGATGACCGCCTGCATGCCTGATGAACATGCGGACCCAATTGTAAATGCAGGCGCTTCAACGGGAAGTCCGCTTTTTACCCCTGCGAGACGCGCTATGTTATGATCCAAAAGTTCGAAAACGTTTCCCATAATGACCTGGTTTACCATCTTCTTTTCAATACCCGCACGTTGAACAGAAGACTCAATAACCGTCATCGCTAAGGACAGTGCAGAAACATCCCTTAGTGATCCCCCAAAATCTCCAATCGGTGTCCTCGTTGCACCTACAATGACTACGTCTCTCATACCCTCTCCTTTCTTCCCGGTGGCTTTTCAAAAGTATCGTTTACCCTTTTGAAAAAGCTGCTATCCCCGGTTGGGAGGTTAAGTAATGTCGCCCAACAGGAGTGGATGACCGACCCCCCCCTCCCTTGCTCAATCTCTTGCTCGACAACCCTCTTGAAACTTCCTTTGGGTGCTTCTTCGTCCTTTCACCTGGCCTTCTGGAAGAGCTTTTGCGTAATATATAATGTTGGCACGATAAGATTTCTTACAATATCATGGCACCACTACATTGTGAATGCTGTCTCCCAAAAGGCTCCAAACCCTATTTCTTCTTTCTACCAGCTATCGGCACTCTGTAGTCCGGCTCTGCATCTACAACCTTCTCTATCTTTCTTGAAATCGTAGCGAGAGTAAATAAGACCCCGTTTGCCGCTTTGGGATTGATGTAGTGTTCCTGCCAATTCTTGGCTGTATCCCCAGAGGCGTTCAACCTTATATTGTTCCAGGCCACGCTGCCCCAACTTGGCTCCAGTCCAAGCCCGCGCATGGCATCCACAGTCTCATCAGCAGTTCCCCCAGTTTCTAAAGTAACCATATATAGCCCCTCGCCCCGTTCTTTGATGAACTTTGCAATCAAAAACTTTCCCTCAGGATCATTCCATGGCGAGAGGAATTCCATGGTGCAATCCCCATCTCCCAGTTCGAATGCACACCAGTGATATTTTTCGTCCTTCGCTATGCCGTAAGTAAAAGGCACTATGCCAAAAAGCTTCTTGTAGTTCTCAATAGCAGCATCCAAATCCTTTACCGCTACGGCCATCCGCTTTATCTGCTTGATCCTTATCATATCAACCTCCTTCGTTCTCCTTTTATTGTAGTAACTTTTTCCCCTTTATGCCTTCATCAATGTGTTGCCTAAAACCTAAACCTCACCTCCCTTCCTTCACCTTCCCCTCTTGCAGCGAATTTTTATACGTTGTCTCTTACCATAATTCCTGTCTGAACCATCTGAAGGATACCCTGTTTCATCTCTTCCAGGCTCACTTTTCCTCGAAGATCCCATCGTTTGAGGACCCAGCAATCGATCATCATCTTTATCATATTTGCCAGCATGACTGGGTTGGCTTTCTTGAATAAACCTGCCTCAATTCCTTCCTCGATCACTTCTTTGAACCTTCCTATGTGGGCTTCCTCGCTTCTCAGCATCGTTCCAAGGGAAGGTTTGCTTAAAGAATGTGACTCTTGATAGATGGTCATAACGAGATTCTGGTACCGATGCATCGCTTCCAGTTCCCTTTCGATCATGTGTCTCAGCTTCTGAACCGGATCTTTGGCATCCGACATTTCCTGGTTCACCGCTCCTCTGACCATTTGAGCAGCCCTCTCATGCACGAGATAAAGGATATCTTCCTTTGTCGTGATATAGTCATATAGATTACCCAAGCTGATACCCGTCTCCTTGCTGAGATCCCTCAGGGTTGTCATGTGATAGCCCTTTTTCTGTATCAACTTGGACGCCGCCTGAAAAATCTGTTCGTGACGCTCCTCAACGAGCCTACTATTCTTAATCCTGGTTGAAATCTTTTTCCGGAAGGTCTTCTTGGCCATCGTTTTCCCACGGGGAATAATTAGAACGTACGTTCGTTCTTAAAGAACGAACGTATGTTAGCAAAAACCAAAAAACGTGTCAAGTCTTTTTTGAAAATTTTTTAAACATTTTTTGAAGCAGCAGAGGCAGTTCAAGCTCACACAATCTAACTAATTGATATACTTATATAAGTTACCATCACGCTTTTTGCGAAGCTCAATGAGATCTTCCCTCAATCTCGCCTTTTTCATTCTGGAGTTCCCTGAGCTTTTTATCCCAAGGCAAAGGAAAGTTGAAAATCATCTATATCTATTTCCTCGTTTGATTCATCGGAGCGCGTCTTATCAGGATAAAACGGATTGTAGACTCTATCCATCGGCGATTGCATGGGTAAAAAGGCTTGGAAGCCCAAAGAATCTTTTCGGCACCAAGAAGATTTTCCCCACAAACATATTTAATCTTATTTCTTGATCTATATAAACCGATGCAAAATAGGAACCGCCGACACCACTATGTTTCAAATACCGAAATGGCTTTGAACCTGGATATCCCCAAGATGATAACACTGCTTGATGTAACGATATTTCTATTCCTTAAATCCCAAGGGTCCTCATTCTTCTGGTCTTCTTTCTCCCCTCTCACCTTCCCCAAAACATATCAACCCCATTGACGCCCAGCTTTCCTTATGACAGAATTTCAACCAGACTTTTTTTCTATCTTTTCGAAGATTGAATTTTGTGGTATTGTTTTTAAAATAGAAAGAAAATGATTTCAGAAAAGAAAATTAGCAGATGACGGGCGGAGGACATCATGGATGATCAGGTTAGAGAAGCATTCTTCAAACAAGTAGAAATGGAACCTTTTGCAAAGAAGTTTGGATTAAGGCTGTTAGATATTAATGATGGATATTCCATGGTAGAAATGCATTTTACGCCGGATATGGAAAATTTATCCGGGAAGGCTCATGGTGGCGCAATATTTGCCCTTGTTGACGAAGCTTTTGAAATTGCTTCAAACTCTTATGGGAAAATAGCTGTAGCTTTGACCATGAATATTGCATATGTGTCTGCGCCTTCACCTGGGAAAAGACTGGTCGCCGAGGCAAAGGAGCTTAGCCAAACCGTTGACACTGCGGCCTATGAAATTAAAGTTCTCGATGATCAGCGCCAACCCATTGCATCCTGCCAAGGCATTGTCTATCGAACAGGGAAACCGCTCTCTTTTTTAAAAAATGATTGAGATCTCTATGGATATTTCCCCTTGGGAGGCAGGAAAGCTCAGTTGTGTGTCATAACCCTTACAAAAAAATACCCTTTGGGCGGAAAATGACCTTGAGCCCAAAGGGTATCCATGTCACGAACCATCCTACTTCTTGGGTTTTCCTAACACTTCCTCAAAGAATGTGTCATCGAGCAGCTTGCCTTCCGCGATATTCTGGCGATATTTGATAAAGTCGATGACATCCACGCCTGTAATCTTCTTAGTATTGAACGCGCCAAATCCCAGGTAGGCCTCGCCCGTCATATTGGCGGCCAGCCAGTGCCTGTTGGTGTTCTTCGTCTGATCCCAGAAGAACTTCTTCTTGTTTCGGATGCCGTCGATGGACATGATCAAACAGCCGGGGAATAGGTTGGCAAATGTCCAACAAATTTTCTCTACCTCTGCATCAAGGAGCGCAAAGTCAAACTCATTGTTTTTGAGCTTATTATTCACCAACTCCCGGGCCTGTTTGAATTCGTCACCGGTCTTATACTCTCCATAAACGAGATCACCGTCTTTCACATAAGCATCGGTAATGATCTGCGGGTTTCGGAGCCACTTGCCTTTGTCATCCTTCAGAACCGGAACGCACTTTGTGATGAGGCCCTTACGCCACATCTTATAGGCAGACCACATCTCGCAGCTGACGCAGCTCCACATGGCATCTTCGATGCTCAGGTAACAGGGAAGGAAGTCAGAAGCACCCCCCACAGGGGCTGACCCGTGCCGAGGACCAGCCTGGCCGAAAATGGCGAGATCAGAGGCAATCGTGAGGTCGCAGGCGGTCCCGATCTCCTGTCCCCCGGCCACCCTCATACCATTCACCCTGCAGATCACAGGCTTCTTGCACATCAGGATGGAGTCGACCATGTTGTTAAAGAGTTCCATGTAAGCCCCGTACTCCTCGGGCCGCATGCTGTAATATTCTGAATACTCTTTCGTATTTCCACCCGTACAGAAGGCATTGGGGCCTGTACCGGTAAACACGACGGTTGAAACCGATCGGTCTGTTGAAGCATTCTCGAAACCAGCGATAACACCCTTCACCATCTCGGTAGTATAGGAGTTGTACTGGCCGGGATTGTTGAGCCTAATCCATGCATTATAGAGACCGTTGATAACATTGCCCTTCGGGTCCTTCAAAGGTTTTTTCTCATATACCGTACATGGGGCCTCTGTTCCCCAATGTTCTGAACCATACCGGTCGTGATTCTTTATTTCATTCTCTCTCGGCATCCACTTTACTACCATAAACATTCCTCCTTTCTATCCTAATAGTATTTTGGTCGTCCAATGTAGTAAAACACTTGAATGCTTTGTCCACCTTTTTAAATTCGAAATCCGAATATCGAAACCCTAAACAAACTCTAATTTTCAAATATCAAATCTCATGCTTTTCTGTTTGGATAATTTGTATTTTGAACATTTGTGTTTGTTTCGGATTTCGTGCTTCGTATTTAGGATTTCTCCTAAAAATCAGGAGTGAGAACAACCCTCTTCGCCGGAGAACCGGCCTTGTGAACCTCGTCAAAGACCGATTGAATCTGGCTCATCGGCCTGGTCTCCACAAATGGACCGATATCGATCTTTTTCGCCAGGACCATATTGAGAACAGCAGGATAATATTCAGGCAGACATCCCCATGTCCCGATGATTTCCGCATCGAAGGCCATGAGCCGGGATAACATATATTCATTCTTCGCCATCCCGAATCCGATCACCATGAGTTTGCCGGTGAAGGAGAGGAGTTCCAAGGCCATGTCCTGTCCCGCCTTGGTTCCGGTCACCTCAAAAATCTTCCAACCGAAACCTGCTTCGAGACCACCCTTCTTGCAGATGTCCCGAAATTCATTTCGGATATCCTTGATGGCCTTGTCTTGCGAGCTGATCACAAAATCAGCCCCATAATTTAAGGCCCTCTTTAACTTCTCCGGATTTCTTGCAATGCCAATGACCGTTTTCGCGCCCAGAGCCTTTGCCGTTTGAGCCATATAAACACCGACCCCACCGGTAACACCGATCACCATAACATTATCTCCGGGTTGGAGATCTGCCCTTTTGGCCGCTTGATAAGGCGTGGTGACGGCATCGGCCACAACCGCTAACTGTTCCAAGGGAATGTTCCCGCGGTTTCTCACCTCACAGAGGTCAATGGAGGGGACGGGAATGTGACTCGAAAACCCACCGTAATTTCCCAGACTGTTCCCAGGCATCTTTTGAACTAAGCAACGATTTCCTCTGCCGGTTTTGCAAAGCAGACATTGACGGCACGGCATGACCGCAGGAATAATCACTTCCTTTCCAACCCACTTTTCATCGCCGGCAACCACTGTCCCGCTGATCTCATGTCCGAGGGTCAAAGGTGGTTTTTGCACGGTGGGGACGCCATCATAAAAATAACCCAAATCGGTATGACAGACACCGCATCCTGCCACCTTCACCAGTACCTCTCCGGGTCCTAAGGAGGGGACAGGAATCGAAGTCTTTGCCAACTTTCCCGGTTTCACCTCGCCAGTGTCCTTATCTTTTGCTGTCGGCTGAACCATCTGCCAAGTCTCAATTTTTTCAGGTATTGTTGCCATTCATTTCACCCCCTTCGTTTTTTAAAAATATTGAATTCGAATATCGAAATCCGAAACAAAGTTCTTAAATTTCAAATGTCAAAACCTAATCTTTGAAATTTGAACTTTAGCATCTGACATCGATGTGAACTTTGAGCTTTGACATTTGACATTTTGGTCCAACTATTTCGAATTTCATGCTTCGGATTTTATTTGGATCCCCCCTTTCTATCATGATTCGTTTTTGGATTGTAGATCACTTTCGCCCAAATTAGGTTTTGAATCTCCCTTTTCTGTCACCCTGAACTTGTTTCAGGGTCTCAAAATGCCTTATTTCGTGAGATGCTGAACCAAGTTCAGCATGACATGGAGGAGAGAAAGCTGATTCTGAAAAAGCCAAACACCTATTAAAAACCCTAATTAAATCATTGTGTCCTTTGAAAATGTCAGTCTAATTTGGACAGCAATGATTGTAGATATTGTAAATATGATTTAATTTAAAACTCAAAACTCTTATCACTCGGAGCATATTATAGTTTGCACTACAGTAGGGCTGTCATTGCGAGCGGAGCGAAGCAATCTCTGGGATTGCCGCGTCGCTAGCGCTCCTCGCAATGACCACCTCTGGACTCTCGAAGTAAACTATTTTATGCTCCCCTTAATAACTCCGAACTCTAAACTTCATCTTCATCAGGTCATTCCCAGTCCACCATCTACACAGAAGAGTTGGCCGGTGATATAGTTCGATTCGTCCGATGCCAAGAAGACGAAGGTTGGAGCAACCTCTTCTGGCTCAGCGAATCGACCCAGCAAAATCCTCCCCGTATAAATCTCCATCAGCTTTGGGTCTGCTTTAACCTTCTCGAACATCTCAGTACTTACATATCCCGGCTGGACAACATTCACCGTAATCCCATAACCAGCCAATTCTCGTGCAGCCGACTTGGTCAGAGCAACGATCCCTCCTTTCGCTGAACTATAATTGATCTGTCCTTTCGTTCCCCACAACCCGGCTGAAGAAGTCACATTGATAATCTTCCCGCATTTCTTCTCCATCATATATTTTGATGCTGCCTGGATGCATAGGAAGGGTCCTTTGAGGTGAATGTCGAGCACCTCATCCCACTGCGCTTCCGTCATTTTATAGAGCATGTTTGGTTTCGATACTCCTGCATTGTTCACCAGAATGTCAATCTTTCCAAAGTGATCATTAGCTGTTTGTATGATCCTATCTGCATCGGCCTTAACAGCGACATTCCCCTTTACAGCAACCGCCCTTTTCCCAATCTTTTTTATCATCTCGACAACTTCCTGCGCTGGCTGATCTTTTGAGGCATAGTTGACAACAACATCGGCCCCTTCTTTAGCAAAAGCGAGACAGATGGCTCTTCCAATCCCCCTTCCTCCACCTGTGACGACTGCAGCCTTACCTTCCAGCCTTCCCATTCGATCATCCTCCTGCGATCCCTTGATCCACCACCTCACCCACCGATGAGATGATGGCACAGACTCCACCTACTCAATTTTAAGTTCCAAATTGATCATATCTCCTCCTCTTGTAAATCCCATTGTACGAAAGAACTTGAGGAGATCCCAATCGTTCCAATTGACCAACGTGTAAACGATGGTGACGCCGATCGCCTTGAGATTCTTTATATACTCTTGGCCCAATCTTCTTGCAACACCCCTATTTTGGTATTCTGGATCGACCCCAATGGTACTGATCCAGCCAATCGTATCCGGGATTCCAAATTCCCATCCACTCACCTCGCCCACAATAAACCCGATCACTTTCCCTTCCAGTTCAGCAACCAGAAAGGAGAGAGGGTATCGGATGTTGGGAAGTTCGCTCTTCTTCCTCCAATAATCTGGCCTCGCCTTTCCTAAAACCTTACGGTCAATTTCAACAATCGCATCCAAATCCGCAATGGTCATGGGTCGTATGTTCAATCCGGTCAGAAAACCCTCTTCCATCGGTCACTCTCCGTCCTCTATCTGCCCTCACTCGATGACTGCGATCACCGCCTCCGCTTCGACCTCCTGGCCGGCAGCGACACAAATCTCCTTCACTGTACCGGTGATCGGTGCCACCACAGGCATTTCCATCTTCATCGCTTCCAATACGGCCACCTGATCGTCTTCTTTAACCTTATCTCCCACCTTCACGGTCACAGATACAATCTTCCCCACCATTGGAACTGTCACGGGTGTTCCCATCGCATTCTCCTCCTCTCATAAAGCTATTTCCTCATTTAAGACCCAAAGCATTTCTTGCAATGATCATCTTTTGGATATTGGATGTCCCCTCGACAATCTGGTAAGATTTTGCATCCCGATAAAACCTTTCCACAGGATATTCGGTTGAAAAACCATAAGATCCGAAGATCTTGACGGCCGTATTGGCGGCCTTCACCGCCACCTCCGCAGCAAAATATTTCGCGCAGGAAACCTCTATCGTGTTGCGCTTCCCTTCATCTCTCCCGCATGCAGCCCGATGAACCAGCAAACGGGCAGCTTCTTCCTCCACATACATCTCTGCGATTTGCTCCTGGATCATTTGGAAATTGGCAATGGGCTGGCCAAACTGCTCTCTTTCGTTGGCATAACGAACAGAATGTTCGAGGCACGCCCGCGCCACACCGATCGCCCTCGCTGCGGAGGAGAGTCGGGTATTATCCAACATGGCCATGCAGATCTTGAACCCATCCCCTTTCTGGCCAACCAGAGTACCCTTGGGCAGCTTCACATTTTCAAAGACAATCTCCCCTGTCGGCGCACAGAAAAGGCCTAATTTCGAATCAATGGGCTTTTGGGTCACACCCGGTAAATGCATGTCGACAATAAATGCCGACATCCCCCGATGCTTTGCTGCCTTATCCGTGTAAACATAAACGACGCCGAGGTCCGCAACAGGGACCCCTGAAATCCACATCTTCGTCCCGTTCAGGATGAATCCATCCTCAACCTCTTGGGCCGTCGACTTCATCGAAGCAACGTCAGAGCCTGTGTTGGGTTCGGTGATGGCGAAACAGCCCAGAAGGTCGGCATTAATCAATTTTGGAATCCAACGTTCACGCTGCTCCTCTGTTCCGAAGCCGAGAAGGACAGATTGGATTGAGTTCATTTGAAGGTTGAAGGGAAGTCCCCAGGACGGGGAAACCCTCGCAATCTCTTCCGTCATCAGTGTGGCTGCGAGATAACCAGTTTCATTTCCACCATACTTTTCGGGTGCAATGCACCCGAAAAAGCCCAGTTTTGCCATCTCCTTAACGATTTCTCTCCGGAAACGATGCTCCTTTTCATCTTCCTCCATTGTTGGGGCGATCTTCTTCTCTGCGAAATTTTTTGCCATTTCTCGCATTGCTTCTTGTTCCTCGGTTAACTTAAAATCCATAGCTTCACTCCTTTGTCACTTAGATTGTGCAATTGATAACAAACTACTTTCTACTTTTTTTTTCTTCTTTTGTCAAGATAATTTTATTTTTGTTACACTATCCAAAACTTAGCGTATTCATTAAAGATTCAATTATCTAAAAAAATTCCCTTCTTGTGCGACGGCTACATTCTCCAGCCGTGTCTAAAAAGAAAAATTTGTAGGGATCAACAGGGCTGAGACTGCCTAACTGTCTGCAACCGTCAGGCGATTCAGCGCACCTCAAACCCGGAAGAGGGTGCTCCTCCTACCTAAGGCAGCGAGATGGTTGACAATAATTGACAAATGAGTGATATAAAATAGGTGAGAATTATGGGTTTGGATATCGGCTCAAAAACCATCGGAATTGCGGTCAGCGATGAATTGGGGATGACCGCTCAAGGTCTCAAAACGATCAAGCGGAGGTCAATGGAAGAGGATTTCAAGGAGATCACGATGATCATTGACCAGTATAAAATTGAGAAACTCGTGGTCGGCCTCCCTAAAAACATGGACGGGACTTTAGGAAGGCAAGCGGAGATCGTTTTCCAATGGATAATGTCCTGTAAGAAAAAAATCCCTCTTCCTGTTGTCACTTGGGATGAAAGGCTCTCCACGGTCGGAGCATCGAAAGTCCTTCTCGAAGCAGATCTTTCGAGAAAGAAAAGAAAGAAGGTTATCGATAAACTCGCGGCCGTTCTCATTCTACAAGGATATTTAGACCAGATTAGGAATCGCAACCATGGACCCCTTCCTCCGGCGTAAGGTGGCACTCACCTCCTTCTGCCTCCTTTGCCTTCTCATCTTTCTCATCCTTATTTCCTTTTACTGGCTTGTCTTCAGGCCTCCTTCTGATACTTCCCTCACCAAGGTGGTCTACATTAAGAGGGGAATGCATCTCAGGCAGGTCTCGGAAATGCTTCAACAGGAAGGGATCATCAGAAATAGGCATTTCTTTACTCTCATCACGACAGCCCTCGGGAAAAAGGCTAAAGTCAAAGCAGGAGAATATGAGTTCACTACCCAGATGCTTCCTTTTGAAGTATTAGATACCCTTGTAAAAGGGCAGGTCAAACGCCATCTCGTCACTATTCCGGAGGGATATACCCTTTCCCAAATCGCTCAACTATTAGAAGACTTAAATATCGTGGATAAGAGAAGTTTTCTCCAAAAGGCATGTTCACCTGCCTTCATCTTTTCTTTTGGGCTTTCTTATCCCGTCAAGGGCGGAATAGGGCCGACACTGGAAGGGTATCTTTTTCCTGAGACATATCACTTGATCCGAGACATGGACCCTGATGAAGTGCTCCAGACGATGGTCCATCAGTTCAGAAAAGTCTTCGAACCAGACCTTGCCAACAGGGCTTCCCAATTAGGAATCTCGGAAAGGGAAGTAGTGATCTTGGCCTCCATCATTGAAAAGGAGACGCCCCTTTCTGCAGAGAAGCCCCTCATCTCAGCAGTCTTTCACAATCGTTTAAAAAAGAAGATCCCCCTCCAAAGTGATCCCACGGTGATCTATGGAATTAAAAATTTTGATGGAAATCTGACCAAGGAACATCTGCTAAGGCCCACCCCTTACAATACCTATCTTATCAATGGGCTTCCCCCCACCCCCATCTGCAATCCGGGGAAAGACTCCCTCTTTGCTGCTCTCTACCCAGCTCCGGTTTCTTATCTTTACTTCGTCTCCAAAAATGACGGGTCCCACTATTTTTCGTCTGATATCGAAGATCATCAGCGAGCGGTGTGGAAATATCAAAAAAATCCAAGAAAAAATAACTTGACAAGAAAATGAGCTGTCGATTATCTTTAATGTTTGTCTATTAACGCAAGATTTCCCTCCCCTGTGTCGTCGCCAAAGCGGCTGTGGCGCGTCGGCGGCTTCTTCTATCCCCTGAGGAGAGAGGGGGGGAGGGAAAAAGGGAGGTTCTTGATGAAAAAAGAGGTAGCGGTCATTGGTGTGGGCCAGAGTAGCTTCGTCAGAGGTTACGAGGGGTCTATCCGGGAACTGGCCTTCGAGGCCTTCAGGGAAGCCATGCAAAATGCGGGCATCACCCAGAAAGATGTTGATGCTTCGGTTTTCTGCTCCGCCCCCGAATACGACAAACAACGCTCCCCTGCGGGCGTCCTCGCAGAATACCTCGGTCTTATTCCTCAGCCGACCTTTTACGTGGAGAGCGTTTGCTCTTCGAGTAGCACGGGTGTAAAAGTTGCATACGGCATGATTAAGTCCGGCCTCCATGACCTGGTCGTTGTCCTCGGATTCCAGAAGATGTCCGAGATCACATCCGCGGAATCCCAGGAGAGAATGGGCCGGGGCGCTGACATCCAGTGGGAGGCACCCTTTGGAACCATGATGCCTGCGTATTACGCCCTCTATGCACAGGCCTACATGGCGAAGCATGGATTGACCCACGATGACCTGATGCGTGTCAGGTTCAAGTCATCCACCTATGGCGTGATCAACGAGAGGGCGGTTTACAGAAAACCGGTAAAGCCGGAAGACTTTAAGCAGGGCGACCCTGAAGCAAAATTGGCTGGTCCCGTAGCATGGCCGCTCCGGGTGGGGGACTGTTGTGCAAACGCGGACGGAAGTTCCTGTATCATCCTTGCAAACTCCGAAAAGGCAAAGGCTCTATCCAAGAAGCCCGTCTGGATCATCGGCATCGGTGCGGCCTCAGAGGCGGTCAACATGGCAGCGAGACCCGATTTTAGCAAGGGGCTGAGCGTTGGCTATGGAGCAGCCTCCCAGGCATACAAAATGGCTGGAATCACCTCGAAAGATATCAAAGTGGCCGAAGTGCACGACTGCTTCACCATCGCAGAGATCATGGCGTATGAGGGTCTTGGATTCGCGCCGATGGGTGAGGGTAAGCAGCTCATTCGCGAGAAAGCGACGTATAAAGAGGGAAAGATCCCCGTGAACGTCGATGGCGGGCTCCTTTCAAAAGGCCATCCCATTGGCGCAACGGGTGGATCTCAGATCCGCACCATCGTTCTGCAGCTTCGCGCTGAGGCAGGCCCCATGCAGGTTGCCGGTGAGCCGGATATCGGCCTTGTGCACAACATTGGCGGCGTTGGACTGTACGGGAACGTTACAATATTTGGGAGGTGAGGTATGGGTTTCGAGAAATTCGGAAGGAAAAGCTTTACGGCCGTGACAAAGACGGCAAAGTTTGTTGACCTCCTGGCAGAAGGGAAGGTTGAAGGGACCGCCTGTAAGGATTGCGGTGCAAAGTTCTTCCCTCCAAGGGCCGACTGCGCAAAATGTTTCTCAAAGAACATGGATTGGTTCGAGATGCCCAAGAAAGGCAAACTCGAAACATTTACCACCGCGTATTATGCGCCGTTTGGCTTCGAGACGGACCCTCCCTACACTATGGGGGTTGTGGACTTCGGCGGGGGCCTGAAGCTGTTCGCGCGGATAGCAAAGGAGATAAAGCCTGAAGAGGTAAAGGTGGGCATGGACGTGATCATCCGGCCTCTCAAGTACGACGATGATCAGCTTTCTTTCGAGATTGCAAAAGCCTGATCAATAGAATCTCCAGTGGAAAAGCCCCTGACTCTGACGCGCCAGGGGCTTTTCTTTTGTGCGGCCGGCAGGCCGCATCCTCGCGTGCCGCGCTCAGAATCTCATGATATCATTTCACCGCACGCTCTATTCGCGCTATTTTTTCTCGGTCAGCTCAAGATAGATGACTTCAACGAGGCTCATCCTGCGCATGCCCCCGGGTTGGTCTTCGATATGAAAGATCTCTTTGACTTGCTCGAGGGTTTTTCCTTCTTTCACCAAAACCTGAATTCTGATCTGCTTTTCTTCGACGCCTTGAATTAGGTTCTGAATGTCTTTCTTCGTAGCCAGGTCGCTGTGACCGCTAATCAATATTTCCGCATCAAGGTTCAGAATGGCCTTCAAGACTTTGACCAAGCCAAAGGAGCTTCCGTTTTTGTGGCGATGGATGAGCATATCTCGGCCGATAAAAATGAGGTCTCCGATAAAAGCTACCTTTTCATCGGGGAAATAGACAACGGCGTCACCGTCCGTGTGCGCCGGGCCGAAATAAAAAAGATCGATGCGAGTGCCTCTCAGACCGCCGCCGAGATAGAGGCTGAGCCTATCGGAGAAGGTCATGTTGGGAAGATAGGCGCGTTCCTGGACCGATTGAAAGGCCTTGTCCATATGGACACGGGTCTTCTCATGGGAAATGATATTGATCCCCTGCGGAAAACCGACCAAGCCGTTGACATGGTCGCCGTCGCTGTGGGTGATAATCATGTAGCGGATGGGATGAGAAGTCAACTTCTTGATTTCCGCAATCATCTCCTTGGCCGAATCTTCGGTCATCTTGGCGTCGATGGCCACGACTTCCTTTTCACCGATCAAAAAACCGGTGTTGGCGCCTATCCCGCCTTTGAGCTGATAGATGGTTCCCTTGACATTCTGAACGGAGATGGCCGGGACTTCCTGCTTCAGCGGCTGTGTCTGCTGCGAAGTCTGTTGCTGAGCCGAACTGAGGGAGATAAAGCCCAAGAAAAGAAGACAGATCATAACATAGACAAACGAGCGCTTCATGGAAAGTTTCCTCCTCTCTTCTATTTCTCTTTTGGATAAAAAGTTCCTTCTTCGCAAATCAACCCTACTTCCAACCGTTTGAAATCTCATAGTAGGTTGAATTTCCAAAAAGCCGGGCTTTGATCTTTCCCTTTTCGGTCAAGGCGGCAACAGATTTTTCCAACTCTTTCTGGGGAATTCTCATCCCTTTGGAGAGGTCCGTCAGCGAAAGGGGCCTTCGCCTCAGAATCTTCAAAATCCCCTCTGCCGTATCACTCTCAGCAACGGCAAGCGGATGACGATCGAACTCCGAAATGATAGAGGCCTTCTCACCAAAAAAGGCCCTCATTTCTTCCATCTCTCTCTGGCCCAAAGGGGCTGCCCACTGCTCAGAAGGAGGCCGGACGACTGTGTTCAGGTGAATACGATCGGGCTGAATTCTCTCAACCGCTTCCTTGATCTTTCGAAGTTCCTCTGGTGTATCGTTCACACCTTTGCAGAATAGAATCTCCAACCAAATCTGGCCGCTGTAAACCTTTCTGAACTCAACCATCCCTTCAATCACCTTTTCACCTGAAATGCTCCGGTGAGGTCGATTGATTCTCTTAAAGACCCCCGACGTTACGGCATCCAAAGAAGGAAGAACAATGTCCGCGCGGAGCAGATCTTCCCTCACCTCCTCTTCATAGAGTAAAGAACCATTCGTGATGACGGCAACCGGTATGGAGGACATCTCCTCGATTCCTTCGATGATCGACCGGATTCGAGAATGGAGGGTTGGTTCTCCAGAACCGGAAAGAGAAAAATGATCGATGGAGGAAGATCCTTCCTTAAGAAAGTGCTTCACCTCTTCCAAAATTTCTCTCACAGGAACATATTCTTTCCTCACGAGAGTCTTTTCCGTCGTCTTCCCAATCTGACAGTAAATACAATCGTAAGTGCAGATCTTATGGGGAACAAGGTCAATCCCGAGTGACCTTCCCAGCCTTCTCGACGGAACTGGACCATAAAGATAACTGAATTTTCTCATTGAAAACTTTCTAATCCCTCCCACCCCCCTTTACAAAAGGGAGGAGAGAGACGAGCCCCCTTTTCTAAAGGGGGAGTAAGGGGGATTATGGGTTTCCCGGGTCTATGCCCCAAATTTCTTTAATTTTAGTCCGTTGGCCAGCATCAATGGGATGACATCTACCGCTGGGAATCTACCCAATTCTCCTCTCTGACAATGCCTCTCTGTGAATCTCCGGGTGCCGTCCGGCCGGATATACTTTGAATAAAGAAGGATGGGGTTAGGATGCCAACTGTGAGATTTTAACAGGGAAGGAGTAGAATGGTCTCCGGTGATCACCAAAACATCGGGCTTCAGCTTGAGGATGTAAGGAAGGATTCGGTCAATCTCTTCAAAGGCCTTTATCTTCGCCTTAAAATTTCCATCCTCCCCGGCCATATCAGGTTTTTTGAAATGGAGATAAAAGAAGTCATGGCGGTCAAAATATCTCTTCAGAGTCTCCACCTCGTCCTTGATGCTTTCCCCTGTTTCCAAAATCTCCATCCCCACCAACATCGCCAGTCCCCGGTACATTGGATAAGTCGCAATGGCAGCAGGTCTGAGCTTAAATCGATCGGACATCGTTGGAAGATCCGGAATCTTCGAAAACCCTCTGAGCAGGATTGTATTGGCAGGATGGAATGACTTGAGGACTTCCGTTGCCCTCTTTAAATAATCGTTCACGATTTCAGCGGTCCTTTGAGCCTCTGGAGAAAGGCCTTCTGTTCCTTTTGCCCTTTTTCCATCTTTCTGGGGGTCTGCGTCGGTCAGATCGTCCCTCAATCCCGTCCCTTGAAATACGACAACGAATCGATGTTCTTTCCCGGGATAAATAGAAATGCGACCCCCCCCTACCTCTTTGATTTCCTTTTGGAGAAACTGACAAATCTCCTGGTTTTTTTCGGTTGAGATCCTGCCCGCTCTTCGATCGAGGATGATCTGATTTTCATCGATCGTTGCAAAATTTCCTCTGGCTGTCAGGTCATCCTTCGTCAGTTTTAAAC
Source organism: uncultured delta proteobacterium (assembly GCA_963826305.1). Classification (GTDB taxonomy): domain Bacteria; phylum Desulfobacterota; class BSN033; order BSN033; family UBA1163; genus CAWGWZ01. The sequence continues at coordinate 323,346 of CAWGWZ010000027.1, forward strand.
CAATGCCCAATGCCTCCATGACCCCTCTTCCAATTTCATATCGAAATGGATCATATCCAAAGAGGGCTAAATGGGAAGGACCACTTCCCGGGGTGATCCCGCAGGAGATGGGATCGATCAAACCACAGACCGATTTTGATGACAGTCGGTCGAGGTTTGGAATCCTCGCTGCCTCCAATTCTGTCCTGCCGCGGACTGGCAATCCACCCATCCCGTCGATGACGACCATCAGCAGCTTTGACTCCGTCTGAACAACAAGCGATTGAAGAAGTTCTTCCTTGGTCATGCTATTTCATCGACCCCCTTACCGAAAATCCGAGACTCGAATCTCGAAACTCCTGCCTTCGTCCCGCAAGGCAGGACTTCCTGCAAGCAGGCGAAACAAACCGTAACTCAAGGCTTTAGCCTTGATGATGACCAACCCTGAAAGGGTTGCATTACAGAAATTTAGACTCTGACATTCATTTGACATTTGCCTGCCTGCGCGAAGCCGCTTCGGCGAAGGCAGGGATTTTGAAATTTGAAATCTCATTTTTTCCCTTGATATTTATCATAGAAAACAAATTCAGAAAGTTCCTTTCTCTTTGGGGTACCTCCCTCCGCAGCCGGATATCCGAGGGGAGTGATGGCCACCACTTCGGCATTCTGAGGGAGACCCAAGATCTCCTCTGCCTTTTTATGGTCGAACATCCCGACGACAACCGTGCCCAAACCCAGTGCATGGGCAGCCAGACAGAGGGTCTGCATGGCAAGGCCCGTATCAAACATCAACCAATCGCCCTTCACTGTTGCCATTTGGCCTTTGTAGTAACCTGAAATCCCCTTTTTCCCGCAGAGAACAAGAACGATCGGGGCATCGGTCATTGATGAGAGGGCCGGATTGGTCTTTGGAAGGGCTGTCGCCAAGTCAGATTTAACCTTCGGATCCTTGACGGCAATCACTTCCCAACATTGGGTATTTGCCCAGGAGGGGGCCCATCTCACCGCCTCCATCACCGCTTGCAGTACCTCTCCAGGAACAGGATCAGATTTGTATTTCCGAATGCTTCGCCTCCGTTTGATCGCCTCCATCAACTCCATATCTATCTCCTCCTTCCCCTCTGTTGAATACTCAGCCATTATAATTGAAGGAATCCTTTTTATCAAATTCACGGCCCCGATGTCCCCCTCAGCAGAATGAGAAGGATTTTCCCACCCCGGTTAGAGCGATTCTGGGAGTGGACAAGCAAAACAACCGAGGTTTAAATTTCGATTTCAAATTTTGGATGGAACGGAATGAAGATTTTTAAATGCTGTCTGTGGTAGACAAGGCAGGCCTAATCTTAAAGCTTTCCTTGGAGAATATTTTTATAAACCAATCCATAGCTCATAGGGGATTTCCAGACCGAATTGAGCTTCAGAAAGTCCGCGCGCTTCTTCTCTCGGATGAGCCCATGGATGACCCCCAGGTCATCCACCTGGTTGATCAATATGGCTCCGATGATAATCCCTTTCTCATCAAGACAAATCTTGCGATAGACATTTCTTTTCTCGTCCCGTTTTGCCAAGATCCCGGCGACTCTCTTCGATCCAATATCGCCGATGGAAGCAATGGATATAGCAAAAAAACATCTCCCAACCACTCCCCCTCTGACTATTTCCACCATCGAAGGAGCTTGTCTATTCTTTGCTATACGTGTGATGGAGGCCATGGTCTTTTTCAGCATCCATCGCCAGCTTCATTTCATCGGTCAGCATTGCTCCATGGCGGTACTGAAAAGGCCACATGCTCTTAAGATCAAAAAAGGCCACACGGTCGCCCTCGTGCAGTATGTGACCCAGATCGGGCTGGAGCCCAGGCATGGCGCTCAGCCGTCCGTTGATGAATGTGATCCCCCGCTCCTCCGTGTGCATTCCAAGGCGTGCCAATAGATCACCCATCGTGGTCTTTTCAGGGATTTTGATGTGTAGATTCGCAAAGCTTCCCTGTTCTGCGTCGTTTCCGTAACGGGCGAGTTTACCGTACAGCCACACATCCACAGCAATTTTAGACATCTTATTTACCCCTAACCAGCCGAAAATATCTCACACTATTCGGTGGTAGAAGAGATGTGCCGGTGCTTAAGGAATGCATCAGGAAGTATTAACCGCCCCTGTTCGTCGGTTTTCACCGTGGACATGAGTCAGCAGAAAAAAACGGGCAGGGCAAAGAATCGCCCTGCCCGTTTGAAATGGATGCTACAGTTCACCAAATACAGAATCCAACACCTCATCAGGCACGTCGAAAACCTGGTTGTGCGGCGGGAGCGGCTCCTGTTTCATAAATTCGGGAATTCGGTCATCTGCTTTGGTCAAGCCGGCCGCCTCGTTGAAGGTCCGTTCTTTGCGCAGGATTTCCGCACCGATCTTGGCGGCGTCTTCTGATTTCCACTGGGTGCCCAGCAGGCCGTTACACTCTTCCATCATCCCTTCGAAGCCGCTCGGGATATCCAGAATAGCGAAGGCGATGAAGAGGCAGTGACCTGATGAGTCAATAAAGGCAGTCGTGGCTTGGAAAGCGCGGCTGAGCTCCGCCTTCCCTTCAGGGCTGAGGGGGTCTGCTTTGCCCCCAACGCCCAAGATCTCAGGAGCAATGGTATAGCCGGCAGTGTGGTCAGCCCCCATTGGTGTGGTAGCATAGGTGATGGCAATCCCTTTGACAGCGCGAGGCTCATAGGCGGGCATCCCTTGGCCTTTTACCGCTGGCACGCGAACCAACCCGAAGGCCTTACCGGCGAACCCCGTCCCTCCTCCAAGCATGCGGCCTAATGGCGTACCCTTACCCATTTGGTGAATCAGTTTAATAGCTTTCTTGCTATCGCCAAAGGGAGCGATGCCAGCCTCCATAGCCACACCCAGGCTGGCACCCGTCTCAATGGTATCCAGACCATAGGCATTGCACAAACGGACCATTTCCGCGATATCATCCAAGTTATCAATCCCACAGTTAGCGCCTAATGCCCAGTCGGATTCGTACTCCACGCAGGAAGTATGCTCCGTACCATCTCGCTTATACCACGTGTTGGAGCACTGGATGATGCATCCGGGGCTACAAGGATGGTTGTAGAGCTCCTTACCAAGACGCTTCTTGGTTTCCTCAAAAATGGTCTCGCCGGCGATCTTGGCTGCCCCTTCAAAACGGCCGCTCGAGAAGTTCCGCGTAGGCAATCCACCCGCCTCGTTCAACATATTGATCAACACTGCTGTGCCATAGCTGTTCAGGGCACCTTTAGGTTTCGTGACGTCATGGCTAAGCAACGCATCTGCCAATTTCTTGCACCCCTGATCAAACAAGGCCTTATTGACAATATCTACACCAGGAGCCCCTTTCGCATCAGCCACAATAAACTTCAACCCCTTGCTGGCCATGACCGCGCCTAAACCGCCCCGACCAGAATACCGACTCGGACGCTTGGCGATATCGTTAAAAACGATACCTGAGTTGGCGTAGCCGTATTCTCCGGCGACACCGCAACCGGCAATCGCAGCGCTCTTTCCGAACCGTTTAAACAGTTTTGGGAATGCCTCATACAAGTCTTCACCCCGATACCTATCTGCCGTAAAAAAATCAATTTGGGGCTTCCCAGCCTTGGCATCCCAGGTCAAATAAGCCATCCAATATTTGCCTTTCTCTTTAGGTTGTCCTTCCACTATCAGAGCCTTAATTTGCATCATGGCAAGGTATTGGGGCCAGGGTGAGCCGGCGTTCGATTCCTTGATGCCACCGGTGAGCGGAGACTTGGCGCCCACAGAGATACGAGCCGATGTGGAAGCCGAAGTTCCTGTCACGAGTCCAGGGGCAAAGGCGAGTTTGTTGTTAGGGCCTAAAGGATGACACAACGGAGGAACTTCATCATTGACGATGGTGGAGGTCATCCCGCGGCCGCCTAGGTTTTTGTAAGCCTCTGGGACTTCGCTAAGACGATACGTACGATCGGTCATATTCACTCTTAGAATCCACATAATTTCTCCTCCTTCCTTTTAGAATTTGTATTGGATCCTATGATCCAGTGTATGAAAATGGGGGGTAAAGAAATGAATACGAATTTGTTCCCTATTATATTTTAATAAATTTTTTTGTCAAAGAAATTCCGTACGAATGCAATAAGGATAACTTATTGATTTCATTAAAGAAAATAAGCGCAGAATTGTGGTATGAATTGCTGATTTTTTGTCGTTCTTTGTAATCTTTAGTAATTTCTCACGACGCTGCCGATTTGCTCTTCCTTCGTGAAACTCCCCGCCTACACAGTCGGAAGCATTGCGCTCAAACCTTCAAAATTCAATTTTCCAGACTGAGAGGAATCAAGTCTATTTTCTTAATGTTCGGGTCGATTCATAGCGAAGAACGCTCCGACTTCACTCCCGTTTGCTTAATGATACGACGCCCCTATTTTTTTATGCCGCGCAGGATATTCGAAAGATTAATTTTCCACATCCCTTTTTCAAAGGACATCCGATAGGTCTCTGTACGAAATCTCGTCTCCCCTCCTCTTGTGGGTTTGAACCCTATTTTTGCTGTGACATAGGCGAGGGTGGGGCTTTTTACCTCTACGTTGATGTCCCGTATCGTCTCCCATGAAGAAGCTAATCCTATTCCCTTCTTCGTCATCCGGTGCTCAAATTGTTCTTTACTGACGGCCATTCGGCTCTTCTGATCTCCATGATCATACAGGGCATGATATTTCCCATCCTTCCATAGAGAGAGGATCGTTTTGACTGACTCGATCACATCGCCTTCGATCTTGTTTACATTGGCCCTTTCCTTCTCTTTCCCGGCGAGCTTTTCCTTTGCCCCTTTTCCATCTTGCTTTCTGGTCTTCACTTTCTCCTTCGGTGTTTGCGATTCTTCGGGCAGAGATTTCTTTTCAACTTGGTCCCTATACTTTTCCGGGACGCCTGATTCATCGTCTCCAAAGTGAACTGTCCCTTTTTCATCGACCCACTTGTAAACGTCCTTTGCACGAGAGGGACAATCCACAAGAACCAAAATCACTGCCGCCATAATGGCAAGACCTCTTGTCGCCTTTTGAATCAGCATGATTCTTCCTCCCAACCACCAACTAAAAATTGGTGCCGTCCCCTTTTGGACCGCCCCCTTTTGGATTTGTATCATCATCTATAATACCGTAGACATTATCTGAAGGAGGGGTACTTCTTATTTCGGTTGAGATTTTAATTTCCCTGTAGTCAGGCTTCGACTGTCGATTATGAGCAATGAGTGCCTTCACTCCGTCCCATCCTATCTTATTCTGTTCCGCCATTTTAGTAATTTCCTCCAAGGCTGCTCGATTATCATATGCCGTAGATCGATAAGTTCTGGGAACAATGAGCGCGTCGTAAATGTCACTGACAGCAATGATTTCTACTAAGGGATCCTTAAGGACGTTCCCTCGGGGATATCCTGCACCATCTCTCCTCTCATGGTGGTCTAAGGCCACCCTGCAGGCCAGAGGCTGGATGTCTTTATAGTAATAGTTGATGAGCACATAGCCTGCTGCAGCGTGATGTTCTATGAAACCCCGCTCAGTTCTGCTGAGAGGCGTTGTCTTTTTCAGGATGTGCAGGGGCACACAGATCTTGCCAATGTCGTGGGTAGGGCCAGTGGCCGATAACCGAATGCACTCCTCATAGTCAGGTATCAGATCTTTTGCCAGGAGTGTAGACAAGGCAAAGACCATGAGAATATGGGCATAGGTGCAGAAGTCGTGCTGTTTAAAATAGTCTAACGATTGCAAAATGGGGATGGGAAGATGAACTGCCTCTAAAATCTTCAGGAGATTGTTGGCCTCCTTTTTGTCTGAGAAAATGACGCCGTAGGGAGGGCTGTTGATAAAATTTAAACAGTCCTCCTTAACCGAACCGTGCAAAAGGAGGGGATGTGTGGGGTAGGAATAAGGCCTGTCCGAAGAGATAAAGGAATCTAACGTCTCTTGAGTCAGAAAGGCGCCCGGAGCAAGCAGTAATTGATTATCTAAAGTATGAATCGGATGCCGGAGTGTCAACTTAGGCATAATTGAACCCCTCCTATTTCGAAGGCCTTGAAGTATGAATCAAGAAGAGCCATTTTGTGAAACAGCATTTGGGTCAAAAGTTTGGTGCCAGGCAAAGGTAATAAGGTATTTCGTATTTTCTTAGCGTTCACCTTTTCCACCAAGGTTGGAGGCTTGATTTTTGACACTCTCGAATTCTCCTCATTGAATTTAGATTAGGCGGCTTTTTTCATCCCTTGTTTTCTGTATGAATTGTTTCTCCTCTTCTGAGCTTTTGGTGCAACCTGAAGACTGACCTCGCCCCCTGCTGCCCTTACCAAACGCACCATTGAATCTAATGTGAAATTGGCATTGCCGCGAAGCACCTTAGTAATATAAGCAGGACTGACTCCAAGGCGTCGTGCGAGTTCGCTCCTGGAGACCCCGTTTGCCTCCATCATTTTATGAAGTCCCTCAGTGAAATCGAGAATGAGAGAGGCAACCCAATAGGTATCCCGTCCCTTTGCTTGATCGAAAAGTTCTTTAAACGTTTTTTTCTTCATTTAAACACTTTCTCCCCCGTATATCTGTATTTGTGCTTTTTTCTTATCCTCGAAATAGTCATCCATCAGCTGAATCGCATGGTCTATCTCACCCCGAGGGGTTTTCTGCCCCCTCTTAACAAAACCACTTGTGCAAATAATGAGTCTTCCTTCGTCGTAGAACCAGAGAACCCTTAACCTTCCTTGAATAAATTCAAATAATTTCCCCTTAATCTGATGGGAAACCTCTGTGTTTCTTGGTGGCCCTTCCATTGCCACTCTACCTAAAAGAGCCAGCATCCGGTCAGAATCTTTTTGAAGGGTCTGGCCAAGTCCGTCGAGAAATTCGAGCAACTCGCAGTGTTCCCTGCTTTTCGCTACAGCGTAACTCTTGGATTTGGCCGCTTCTATTTCGAAAACAGAAGGGTTACCCTCATGTCCGATCAGAAAAATCTTTTTGGCCAATTTCTCATCGTTGAATGATGAATCATCGGTAAGGGCTACACGGCAGTCAGGCATTGAGGCCGTGACCAGCCACGATTGACCGTGGTCATTATCCAAGGGTTTAGCAACTTCACTGTACAATCTTTCTTTCAGCTCTGATTCGGAAAGTCCCTTCATTAGGTTTAGAAAAACCTCCTTGAGGCTGGACCCCAATTTCTCTTTAAGATCCTCAGCCGTTTTGAATTTATTCCAAAACCGGCCCGTTTGATAGTCTCCTGCACGTTTTAAGAAGGCTCGCTGCTTTTCTTCATATTCTTTCAAATCTTCGACGAAGATCAGCCGCCGTTTGCTGAGTTGGACCGCTTCATCAAACTCCTCCTCCGTAGCGGAACGGCCACTGGGAGCGATATATCCGTATCGACTGCCGAAAATCCCCACATAAACGTCACACTCTCGGACTCCATCCAGACAGGCATTGCGGGAGCTTTTGTCAAGCGCCGGGAAATCTTCAAAACCAATAGGGTGGCCACCCGATTTTTCGACGACCTCTTTTGCAACACTTCGTATATACTCATAATCGTCAGAAACAGAGCTGATGAAGACAATCGGTCTCATGGCCGCCTCCCAACTTAGGGACCTGGCCCCAAGTTCCTACGATTCATCTCGAAAAGATGGTATGTGTCCTAATTGTAGGACAGTCAAATCCTTTCAACCGAGGTACTATTGCACTTTGGGCATCTCAGCAGGGTCGCCTTTAAACCCTTTTCTTCTGCTTCGCCCTTTTCAAAGACTTCAGCAGTGAATTTGTGCCCACAATTTTTACAAATGAACTCCCGTTTAACCACACAACCCTCTGCCGTCAAATTTCAGCTAGAGTATTCTGTAAACCTCTTCCAGAGATATTCAGCAGATTCCTCTTTGTTGAAGCAAAGGTGTCAGGTCTATCTTCTTAGCATTCACCTTTTCCAACAAATTCCACCAAGATTGAATATTTTTAGCTGTCATCACCAATCCATATTTCTTCTCCAACCCCAGTTCTTTCGGCAGATCCCGTAATGAAATTTAGGAAGATGGCGTGGGAGTAGCCCAATTGACGTTTGTATTCCCGAAGTTTACCAAGATCGAAGTCATTAGGAACATGAGTTGTCGTCTTTTTGACTTCCACTACCAGGAGATTCTGATCCGTCCCCCGACGATGCACAATTATATCAGGGTAAACTGTGTTTCCGTGTTCATCATCGGTCCGAGTAGTTTCTGCTTTGAGGTGGATATCATCTCCAATGATAAGTTTCTTGGTATCGTAACGATTTCGGTTATACTCACAGTCTACATCCCAGCCCTTAAATTCATCCTGTAAATAAAGTGCAAGTTTGTGCGTTATTGAGCGCTCGTTTACATCAATCTTCAATAAGTGGGAATCCTTCCTAAATAAGACTTCAATCGCATTTTTTACCTTCTGCTTAACTCGATTGGGAGTCAACTCTATTTTCTTAGCGTTCACCTTTTCCACCTATTCCGAAATGGTGCAGGCATGCTCCCCTCACCCCACCCTCTCCCGCAAGGGGCGAGGGGAATAGTGGTTATGGTTTATAGATCTATATTGCACCAGCTTTAATTCCTGCTTGGGCGATACCTTCAGGAGTGGTGTTTGTATTTCAATAATAATGGTTGACTCCTTTTTTTGAAAATCGTTGTTAAAACAAGAACCTGATCGGGATACGCTCTAAACTCAGATAGTTTCGATTTGTAAAGGATAATGAAAGTCTGGTGCCAGGCAACGGTAATAAGGTATTTTGTATTTTCTTCGCGTTCACCTTTTCCGCCAAATTTCACCAAGCTTGAAGACCTGATCCTGCATTCCTGCGACTCATCTCAAAAAAAGGTATGTGTCCCTTTTTTTAAGTAATCTAATCGACGGGTAGAGGGATAGTCTGCCCGTCACAATCCGCTTTCCAGAGGTGATACGTGCTATGAAATCCATCTGAAGTTTGATAGTTAATCAACCCGTCGCCTCCCAAGACATAATAGCCAGACACATCTACGGACACGTAGACCCCATTCAAATACGTTGAACCTGGCACTTTTTGCACATATCCTGTTCCTGAAACAGGTGCTACCCATGGTGACGTATTATCAGGATTAAAAAGTACTCCATTTATTGCATAGAATCGGGTTGACCCATCTGCCATCGTAACGGCTCCCATAGGCTTGATAGCCAGGGTCATTTGCAAAGAGGAAGAGAAAGGGAGGTCTAACGAGAAACAAATTCCTGCCGGAGGTTTCGTGGGTGGAGCGGCCATGGCTCCTCCAACAATGCACAAAGATAAGAACAATACCCAAAGGGCCAAAGTGATTTGTCTCATGATGGTCTCCTTTCTTCCGTGAGTAACGTTCGGGGTCGAATCTTTATCCTTGACAATTAGAGTCTCTTTCTTAACAAAAAGATCGGCGAAAAAGTGAAAATTAGAGAATTCAAATACTTTCCGGTTTGTAAAGGGTAAAAGTGAGGAAGGCTCCAAGGGAAGAGAAAATCCCCTTAGAGCTTTCGCCAGGGCATCTTCTGGGAATACCTTTTCATCTCTTGCTCCAGAAGAATATAAAGGTTAATGAGTCGATGGGTTAATGCGTTTATGCGCTAAAGTTTATTAAACCCATATTCAAAAGTCAACAATAATTTAAAAGGGACTTCTTTACTCCGTGCTGACACTCGATTTCTGAATTGAAGGATGATCATTACAGACGAAATAGATCTGAATGGGTCCCGGTTCTTTCGAAGATAATTTGGTCTCCTTCTACCTTATAGATAAGTAGCCAATCCGCTTCGATATGACATTCTCGTCGGCCTCGATAGCTACCGATGAGCTTGTGCTCGCGATGAAGTGGATCAAGTTTTTCGCCTGCGATGAGTGAACGCACGACGATCTTGAGTTTATCAAGATTCTTTTTCTGCCTCTGCATCTTCTTAACATCCTTCGAGAACTGCTTTGTATAGATAGGAATATACATCAAATACCCAGTTTCTTAAACATGTCTGCTGCGTCTTTGCACACGATAAGACCACGGCCGACGTCTGTGTCCTCGAAGGTTTTCAGAGTGGTCTGATTCGGTATGACAACATTAAATGGCAATCCCTTGCGCAATTCAACCTGGTGATAGAACAATGTGATTGCTTGGGTTGGAGATAAGCCAAGTCTTTGAAAGACGCGTTCGGCCTCTTTTTTTAGATTAGGCTCAATCCTCGCTCTGACTGATGCTGTCTTTCCCATGTGATCCACCTCCGGTGTTAATGTAGCACAAATGGGATACACTCTGCAAGACCCCCTTTGGGATTTTAGGGGATCGTCCTTTTCTTCGGAGAGGTAACAACCTATGGGCTGTAAATTTTTATTGCACCCGCTTTAATTCCGGCCTGGGCGATATCTTCGGGAGTCGTGTTGGAAACATCGATTCCAGGACCGAGAAAGTCTTTCCCTGCCTCTTTATAACAGTATCTCACAAAGGCGCTGCAGTACATCGCGTGAGGATCATCAAGGAGGTTCTTCAGCCACTGCTTCTTGGTGATGATGGCCCACCATGTCCCCAAAAGCTCCTGAATCGGATAGAGTACCTGTTCGTCAACGAGTTGCAATGCCGTGGCGAGAATACCATCTCTTTGATCATCTGAGAGCCCAAAATCAATGACGGCCGCATTCTCCACCCTTTCTCTGCAATGTTTCCCAATCCAGTTCTCCTGGGCGCCATTCCGAAGCTGGGATTTGAACAGATCAACATGAAGATCGGATTCGAATATATAGGAACTTTTACTCTTAGCCCCGCCTGCTCCCCTCCGATCGAGCCTTGAATCCCCGAGTATAAAGCAATGGGACCAGAGAGAAGGTTTCTTATCCACTGTCACAGCACTCTGCGCCTCTCTAATAGCTAATCCAATAGTACCTTTGGTCCCGATGATCCCAATGATCCCTGGTTTGTAATGCCCCGTAAAAAACTGAAGCAATTTCTCGTTAATTTCTTCCATAGCGACCTCCTTCACCCCCATTGAAATATCGCCATATCTCCCCCTGAAATGACCCCGATCTCGTGTCCACCATCAACCCAGGAACCGCAGTCCATAAGATAATAAATTCTCCCATTTTTAGGCGTCTTAACCAGCCTGGCTGTATGGGTATGCCCGATAACCGCTAAAGACAGATCTATTTCGTCAGGGCCAAATTGGTCAAGTGTATCTCCACGGTTATATTTCTCCAAAAGGTCGATGTAGAATCTAAGATATTCGTGTGCATTAAATCCCTGAGGGTCTCTCACCGGCGTAAACACATTATACTTGCTGAAGGCCCTCACAATGGAATCCCAGGTCGAGCCAAGAACCACATCTATGTCGGGATAGATGTATTCCATCATGCCTACTATCCTTGTCACCTCCCTCCCAATGGCTCCCAAAAGGCTGTCCTGATTATTTGCAAAGTCTGCCTGGAATCCATGCTCGTAGATCGCCCTTAATTTACCCTCAGCCTTTGAATAATACCTCCATCTTCGGCCAAACGTTTCCCCTTTATCTTTATACCATCGAACAAGATCGATATCATGATTTCCGACGACATAGATGGTCTTTATTTCATCGATTAATCCTATAATGCTCGGATAGGCCGCAACGATCATGTTTGTATTCCATTTTGCCTGCCATAGATCAAACATGTCTCCGAGCTGGATGATTTCCAAATTACTTTCTTCCTCTTGCCTCAACTTCAAAAGGAAATCGAGGAGGCCTAAGAACCTTTTTTCGTACTCTGGATTACCATCCAGAAAATCATCATTGGGACCCCTTTCAAGGAGATGCATGTCAGGGATGCAAATGGCAAGCTTCTCAGTGATATTTTTATCTCCTTGCAGCCTGAAGTCCTTATAGACCTTTAACTTACCTTCCGCTTTCCCAATAAGATCATCTAAAGTTAACATGGTGTCACCTCAATTATTTCCTTTTACAAAACTCCATGCTCGTTACAACTTCTTTAAATCGAACCTTTCCCTCCTCCACGACCTCTTTCATTTCTGTGTAAAAGATGATGATCCTGTCCTTGTATATTCTTGTATTCTTGGTCAAGTCCGTTCCCGTCTCTGGTATGGGAGCAATGTCAGGAGGACCCATCACCTTGGATACTTCACTCCAACTCGTCCCTTCCTTGTATGTAGTGCAATTCAACGATGATTTTACTCGACCCAATGTGGTTGGTTCTTGAAAGGTAGTACATGAACTTAGAACCATGACGATGATAAATAAAATTGTAATTCTTTTCACTGTTTCCTCCCTTCTAAGACTGGAATACTATTTCCTGCTCCTTCGCCGGGGCTGAAACTTCCAGTTGCGGAACCTGAGAATAACTTTCATGGTGAAGTGATGCCCTCACCCTTTTCAGGAGTTCACCGCGATCAATCTTTCCCTGGGTATCTCTAATGTGCCGACAGAAGTAATAGGTAAAGGCACCATTATAAGTATTGTCAATCAGGGCATCGGCAGAGGTTTGACTGTCTTTACATCCTGCCCAGAGGACGTGGTTAAGGGCCTTTTCCTGTAATTTGGCTCCAAGCTTTCTGACCTTAAGTCCTTCCTCAGTTCTGCACTCAATATCCACCGGGGGTGGAAAGAATCTGATCTTCATATCCTTCATCGCCATGATTTCCCTGGTCCCTGTCCCTGAATGGCACGAATCCAGAATGACTTCCAGGGCCGCTCCCTTCGGTAATCCCTGAAAGATGTTATAAAGGTCATCATCCAGGATGAGCCCGCCGTCCCAACTTGTATCCCAGGGACATATGGCCTCGTCCATGTGGTCTTTTAGTTCATCCCCATCCCTATCTCTCAAACGGGTGCCATGGCCGGAGTAATGGAATATCAGTATATCCCCCTTCTGTGCTCCTGTTATAAGCCACTTCAGACGGTACAATATATTCGCCTTTGTGGCCCGGCTGTCAACCAGAACCCTGATATCGGGCACGGTAAACCTGAAATACTTTAGAAGAACATCCCGGACGTTGGTCACATCATTCATACAACCGCTCAGGTCATTAATCTGCTTGTAGTCATTGATCCCCACCAATAATGCCTTCTTTGCCATAAGACACCTCCTTCTCTTTTTTGTGTGCAAAGCCAATGGCCCAGCAAGCAAAGCACTTAGCTGATCGCGACTCCGACTTAATCCCTTTCTTGCTGCATATAGGTTTCTGGAAAGATTATAACCTTCAGATGCATCGTCCCCTCTTTCCCATAATCTCTAACGATCTCCTTAAAGGTGATAGCAAATCGGACATGATTTGAAAGTTTCGTACTATTTCTAAATGGCGTATCATAATCGTTTAGTTTCGAGGTTTTTCGACCTTCACTTCGACCTCGTACTTAGGAGTATCTCGGCGGCCAATGGATTGGAGAAAGCCGCTCCATCTTCTTTCTGTCACCACGACTTCAACAATCAGTAAACCATTATTTTGGGTCGGTAGTGGAACGACAGGGCTCCTGTATTGTTGATATTGAATAACCATCCTTGTTGCATAGCTTGGAACGGGAACTGGCATCCTTTCAAACTGGATGGGCGTTTTCTCTTCGCGGGCCCCGTCTGCAGAGGAAAAGATAACGCTGTACCATTGATCTGTTGGCGCATCTTTATTTCTTATGACAGAGACCACCCTGCCCAGGATGGGGTTCGTCGTCTGCTGCGCGATGGCTGGTCGGATAAATAGCTCCAACTGTGCACGGTCAGAAGTCTGGTGCATCATAGGATTGCTGAGATTGGCCTGGATAAGTGCCGGAAGGCCGATACCAAGGTAAAAGGCTTTCCTGAGATTCTTTTCACCCCATACGAGCGCCACGCCTGCACCACACAGAGCCCAAATGAAACATCCTATCCAGTATGTCCAAACGGGTAAATTCGGAGGTTCTTTCTGCAGACGGATTGCGATGTCAATGATATTTGACAGAATCCCACCGAAGGCCGCGGCCAGGATAATATAAATTCGTTCCTTCATCCCATCCTCCTTGCTCTCGGTCAATTTTTAGAGATATTGGTCAATGACCAGCTGACATAGAGCGACACCGGTAACCTCCACCTCGATTCCCCCTGCAAAGGGGGAGGAGATGAGAGTATTGTTTGCAGAAGGCTGAAAATCAGGCTTTCCCTCGACTTCACAAACTTTCCGACCTATGAAAGAGGAATTTGAAGAAGCTCCAAGGGAATATTAGAATCCCCTAAGAGCTTCGTTGGGGCATCTTCTGGTAACACCTTCTCATCATTCTCTCCAGAAGTTAGGTTGGGGTGGTTTGTATCTTCGCCAGATCATTAGGTGTACCCTACCGTAGGTGTACCCTACCGTTTTCTCCGTCTTCCTTTTTCTTCACTTCTCCGAATTGATCTGTATTTCTTCTTCGTCAAGAGTAGGAGATGACATAAGCCCGCATTTTTTTAGAGTGTACTCATAAAAACTAAGCCTATCCGACAACCAGGATACTTGTTTTTCTATTCTTGTAATAATCTCCAGAAGCTCATCGACTCTTTCTTCGTCACTCATAACTTTTCCCCTTCATCGTCTCATTTTCCTTCGGCCTGATTTCCCATGTTTGAAAAGAGTTTGCAAAAACCGCCTTGAAGGCAGAGAAATCATTCGCTTGGCCACTTGAATCCCTCTCCATTTATATAAAAGCAAATTTCTTGCCAAGTGATAAAATTTTTTTGAACTATATAACCACTCGAAAATAAAATATTATTCCAGTTTTTTCGGATTTCTTAATACGAAAAATCAAAGGTGAAATTGCCTATTTTTTTGACAGTTGCCTATTTTTATGAGCAGTTGGAAGGCAGACAGGGGGATAAAGTGATAAGGGATTGGGGGATAAGGAATTGGGGAATTACAGGATTCGGGAATTGGAGAACTGGGGAATCGGAATTAAGAATTGAGGAAACAGGAAGAAAGGGGATGGAAGACGAAAAAATCGGGGAAAGGAATTAAAGAATTATAGGGATAGACAGGATTAGTTGACAGTCTTACACTAATTTGGTTAAATAACTTAAAGTGGTAGTTGCAAACTAAGGCCTGCGGCTACCATCTTCATCTTCCTGGGAAATTTCATGAAGGTTGTTGCGATCATCCCTGCTCGTTATGGTTCGACCCGCTTTGAGGGGAAACCCCTCGTTGACATTCTTGGTAAACCGATGATCCAATGGGTCTACGAAGGGGTTTGCCAGTCAAAATTGATCGAAGAGGTGATTGTTGCAACGGACGACCAAAGGATATCGGACGTTGTTCAATCTTTTGGTGGAAAAGCGATGATGACCTCACCCGACCATTCTACCGGAACCGACCGGGTGGCAGAGGTTGCCCGAAGACTCAGGGCCGAGATCATCGTCAACGCCCAGGGGGACGAACCCCTGATCAAGGGATCGATCATTGATAAGGCGATACGGCCTCTCTTTGCCGACGATACCCTCCCTATGTCCACTTTGATGACAAGGATTGACGCGGTGAAGGATTGGCTCAACCCCCATATCGTAAAAGTGGTCATGGATCAAAAGGGGTTCGCCCTTTATTTTTCCAGGTCTCCTATCCCCTTTCCTCGGGATCTCCATATTGATCGGCTTGAATCAAACCCTTTTGGGACAAAAAGGCCTCTTCCCCAAAAAGTATTCAAACACATTGGCGTCTATGTGTATCGTCGGAAATTTCTCCAACAGTTTTCCAAAATGAAACCCACTCCATTGGAAAAGTTAGAGAAACTGGAACAGCTTCGGGCCTTGGAAAACGGTTACCGTATCAAAGTTGCCGTTGTCGATTACGAACCCGTCTGTGTCGATACCCCTGAGGATATCCAAAAAGTCGTTGCTTTCCTTTCATATCCCCGCTAAAGACCTCCGCTACACCGTAAGAACCATAACTATTTGCTTTATTTATGCTTTTTAATCTTTACCACTTATTCTCCTCAATAAGAGTCCGGTTCCCTCCAAGAATCCAATCATGCAAATTCTGGGATTGATTTTTTCATCTTTCTAGGGTATACTTATTTGTGTTGTGCAACAGGGGAAAAATGGATTTAAAAGGGTTGATACGTCGCTTTCCCATTTTTGTTTTCCTCTTTCTCTTTTCTCTCACCTTTGCCTGCTCCACTTCATCCTGGTTTCCTGTGAAAAAGGGACCTCCTTACAAGGCGAAGATGAAAGAACTATTGGATAAAGACGTGGTCATCATCGATAGACAGGAATATGTAAAAGTTTATAACCCAAAAGCCTCTGAGGGAGGAAACGAACCCAAGTACCTATATATTCCCGTTGACGAGTACCTGTCAAGAAGAGAGACATTTGCCACGCCGGTGGCACAGGCCAAAAAGGAACTGGCCATTTCTTCATCGAAACCATCGCTACCTCCAACGGAGAAAGAAGTTTTCTCAGTAACCCCTTCGATTTCCGCTGTCCCGGATTTAAAGAAAAAAGTGGTGATCGCTCATTTTGATGATCGAACCACGGATTCCGACGAGGAGTTCGGAGATTGGGTGGCTGAGAAGTTGACCAAAGAGTTAAACCACAGGTCAACACGACTCCTCTTCGTAGACTATCAAATGATAAAGGAATTTCTTGAAAAAAAAGGGACCGCTTTAACAGATCTGGAGACACCCGCTGTCCTCCATTTACTCAACGAAGTTTTCGGCATCCAGGCCCTGGTGGTTGGATACCTCTCCGGACCTTATGTCTTCACCACGAAGGTAGTTAAGGGACAAGATGAAACGTCCTCGGCCATCATCAAAATAGAGATGAAATTAGTAGACACCTACGCCGGCAAGGCCGTCAAAACCCTTTCCGCAAGCAATCCCCTTCTCGCTGTCAAGGAAAAAGGAACTTTCCCCGAAGAGAGGGCCAAAGTCAAGGCGATTGATCTCGCTGTTGCTGAGCTCAGTCGGTCATTGACCAGAGAGTTAGAGGGCCTGGATTGGTTCTGTCGGATCGCCAAAGTCGATGGGGAAGAGGTCTACATCAATGCCGGAAAATTAACCGGCCTTAAGGTGGGAGATATGATGGAGGTGTTTCGTCCCGGGAGGCCTGGAGAAAGAGGAGAAGTTAAGGGTAAGATCCAAATCTCGGCCTTTTTTGGAATCGATGCCTCACTGGGCAGAATGGTTAACGGGAAGAAACCTGATGTGAACGACATTTTGAAACTGGCAAGAAGCGACGGGATCTAGTCTGGGCTGTATCTCTCTTCTCCTGTCTGTGAGTAGTTAAACCGGCTGTGCAGGATAAAAACGACTACCCCTTTTTTAAAGGGGCAATCACGAGGAAGGGGGTTTTCTTCTATGTTCCGGATTGGTGACAAAGCGGTTTATCCAGGTCATGGAGTAGGAGTTATCGAAGCCATTCAAACCATGCAGATCTCGGGCAAAGAACAGAGTTTCTTTATTCTCCGCATCGTGGACAACGGAATGACCATCATGATACCCCGAGACAACGTGGCAGGGGTCAGGTTGAGAGAGGTGATTCGGAAAATCGATGTCTCCAAAGTCATTCATATCTTAAAGGACAGGGACGTTACTCTCGACAATCAGACTTGGAATCGGAGATACCGGGAGTATATGGAAAAAATCAACACGGGGTCGATCTACGAAATCGCAGAAGTCCTCCGAGATCTCCATCTTCTGAAGGCCGAGAAAGAGCTCTCCTTCGGCGAGAGGAAAATTATGGATGTGGCAAAAAATCTATTGGTGAAGGAATTAGCGATTGCCCGAGATGTCAAAGAGTCGGATATTTTAAGGGAGATCAAAACGATTTTTGGGCCTTGAATTCCTTAAATTTCCCGTCATCTTTTCAATAAGATATCCTTCAAAAATCAACTTACGGAAAGGAGGTGAACAAGTTGGGCTCATGGATTCTTCGTCTTTTATTATTCCTCGTCTGTGGGATCAGCGGGTATTATCTGACCACGGAAGTTTTTTCTTTCCCTCAAATTGGCCTGTGGGGGCTCTTCGGCGGATTCTTTCTCGCCGCACTGACCCTTCTAACGGAGGGGCAATTGAAGAAGATCCCTCTAAGAAATCTTTTGGGAAGTTTTATCGGATTGTTTCTTGGAGTGATGGTTGCCAATCTGATCTCCAATGCTTTTTTCTCTAATCTATTCAACCACCAGGAAATCATTCTTCCCTTTTATGGTTTGCTCTATGGGGTTTGTGGATACACCGGTATCAGAATCGGCTTAATGAAGGCTGAGGAATTTCATCTCCCGGGGGGGAAGCCCTTTTCAAAAAACCTTCCCCACAGTGAAAATACGAAAATCTTAGATACCAGCGTGATCATCGACGGACGCATCGCTGACATTACAGAAACTGGCTTCGTGGAGGGTCCCCTCCTCATTCCCCAATTTGTACTCAGCGAACTGCAACACATTGCTGACTCCTCTGATCCCATCAAGCGAACAAGAGGAAAAAGGGGGTTGGAGGTTCTTCACCACATCCAAAAACAGGTCAATGTCGATGTGAGAATCGTGGATACGGATTACCCCATGGTCAAGGAGGTCGATTCCAAACTGATCGAATTGGCCAAGGAGGTTCGAGGAAAGATCATCACCAATGACTCCAACCTCAACAAGGTGGCTGAGCTGCAGGGCATCGAGGTGTTGAACATCAATGAACTGGCCAATTCGCTGAAACCCGTCGTCCTACCCGGAGAGGAGATGAATGTTAAAATCCTGAAGGAGGGGAAAGAAATGGGACAGGGAGTGGCCTACCTGGATGATGGGACGATGATCGTGGTCGACAACGGAAAAAGACAGATGGGTAGAACCATCGATGTCATTGTGACGAGCGTTCTTCAAACTCCTGCCGGGAGAATGATCTTTGCCCGTTTGAAGGAGGAGGCGGGCAGGGAAGTCAGGGGAAGGGATTATTACCCCCTGGACAGCGAATTTTAATACACATCCGATAACGATCAATGATATAATTTGGTCTCCCCTCACCCCTGCCTGCGGCGGGCAGGCCCTCCCACCAGAGAAGGGGAAATCTTCTACTTTCTTTTCTGGGTTACGACGGTGTCAAAGAAATCGCTGAAGGCTGACGCAGTCATTGTCTCCGCTGGGAAGGGCCATCGTTTCATGGAAGGGATGAAGAAACAGTTCCACCTCCTGGCTGAGAAACCCGTCCTCGCCCATACCCTTGATAAGTTTGAGACCTGTCCCCTGATCCACTCCATCCTTCTGGTGGTGAGCGAGGAGGATATGAATTTTTGCTTGAAAGAGATCATTGAAAAATACAATTACCGAAAAATCTCCCAAGTCGTCCCAGGCGGAAAGCGGAGGCAGGAGTCCGTAAAAAATGGAATCGACGCCCTTCCTAAGGATGTCGATATTGTTGCGATCCATGACGGAGTCCGGCCTTTCGTCACGAGAGAAATGATCGAGGAATCGATTCATTCGGCCACACGGTTTGGAGCTGTCGTCATCGCAATGCCGGTGAAGGAGACGATTAAGATGGCCCGGTCGGATGGAACGGTTCTTAAGACATTAGACCGGGAATCCCTATGGCAGATCCAGACTCCCCAAACCTTTCAGGTCAATCTGATCAAAGAGGCCTATTATAAGGCGACAAAAGATGGGTTTGCCGGGACGGACGACGCCTCACTTGTCGAACGTTTAGGGGTGAACGTTCACATCCTCCCAGGATCTTACACCAACATCAAGATTACAACCCCGGAAGACCTGATCCTGGCGAATCTCTTTCTCCAGACGAAGATGGAACCAACCCGGGATCAAATAGGCCGCAGAGGGGACCGATGAGAATCGGGTTTGGATACGATGTCCATGCCTTCGCTGCAGGCCGACCGTTAATCTTGGGAGGAATAAAGATTCCATACCTGTTAGGACTTCAGGGGCACTCCGATGCGGATGTCCTCATCCATGCGATTTGCGATGCTCTGCTGGGAGCCATCGCAGAGGGAGATATTGGAAGGCATTTCCCGGACACCGATCCCCAATACAAAGGGATCAGGAGTACAATTCTTTTAAAAAAAGTGATGACCCGATTGAGGGAGAGAGGCTTTCATATCCTTAATATTGATGCGTCGATTGTGGCCCAGAAACCGAAACTCGCTGATTTCATCCCTCGGATGGTGAAAGAGATTGCAGAGGTCCTGGAGATTGAGACGGGAAGAGTCAATATCAAGGCAACCACCTCCGAAGGATTGGGGTTTGTCGGCAGAGGAGAAGGAATCACCGCCTACGCAGTCGCCCTGGTGGAAGAAGACTGAAGAGATATTAGTATTAGATTTATATAGTTGGCAAATCTGAACTTTCCATATATAGTTAATAAGCACAAAATTCCAAGCACCAAATAACAAACAAATTCCAATATCCAAATAAGAAACTCCATATAGAAATAGTTTTGGTGATTTGAAATTGGTGTTTGAAATTTATTTGGAATTTGGAATTTGGGATTTCGGATTTGGCATTGGCTGAAGGTTTCATATGACTGCAAATGTCCGGGTTCGCTTCGCCCCTGCCCCCACCGGGCTTCTCCATATCGGAAATGCTCGGACCGCCCTTTTTAATTACATCTTTGCAAAGCGCCACCAAGGGACGTTCATCCTCCGGATTGAAGATACGGACATAGTGAGATCGACTGACGCCTCCATTGATCATATTCTAAAAGATCTCCAATGGCTGGGGATTTCCTGGGACGAAGGCCCTGACCGGGATGCAGCGTATGGTCCTTATCGCCAATCTCAGCGCTCATCCTTTTATCGTGACTATACCGAACATCTGTTTCGCGAAGGCAAAGTCTACAAATGTTTCTGCACAAATGAAAGGCTGGAGGCCCTCCGGAAGGAACAACTCTCAAAAGGGAAGATGCCGCGATACGATGGACGATGCCGTTCTCTTCCTGAAGACGAAACGGCGAAGATGGAATCGGCGGGGCATCAGCCGGCCCTCCGGTTTCGCGTGGGAAAGGGTTCGATCGTCTTTGAAGACATCATCCACGGAAGGATGAACTTCGACGCCGTTGGAATCGGCGATTTCATTATCGTCCGTTCAGACGGGATGGCGGCCTATAATTTTGCCTGCGTCATCGACGACCATTTGATGGATGTTACGCACGTGATACGAGGAGAGGATCATCTCTCCAATACGCCTCGGCAAATCATGATCTATCAAGCCCTGGGATGGCGACCCCCTGCTTTTGCTCACCATCCCCTCATCCTCGGTCCGGATCGATCTCCATTGAGCAAACGCCATGGTGCCACAGCCGTCTTCCAATATCGAGAGGAGGGTTTTCTGCCGGAGGCGCTTCTGAACTACCTCGTCCTCTTAGGATGGACTTCCCCTTCTGGAGAGGAGCTTCTCTCTCTGGAAAGGATTGTGGAGGAATTTTCGCTCCCGGCCATTTCAAAAAGCGCTCCCGTCTTCAGTCGTAAGAAATTGGAGTGGCTGAACAGCCTTTACATCCGGAAAAAGGAAGAGGGCCGGCTTTCCGAACTGGTGCTTCCTTTTCTTAAAAAGGCGGGCCTCGACATCAGCCAAGTCGACCGCAGTTACCTCACCCAGGCCTTCGGAGTTCTGAAAGAAAATCTCGTGACCCTTTCCCAGATTGACGAATATCTCGGTATCTTCTTCGATGAAAAATTCTTCTTTGAGGATGGAGCGAGGGCGATCTTGCGGGAGTCCAGAAATCGAGAAACCCTCCGTATCATCCTCAACGTGTTGGAGGTCTCCCCTGAGATCACACTGGATACGGTGTCTTCTCTACTGTCTCAATTAGAAGAAAAGACGGGGCGAAAAGGTAAAGATCTTTATGCTCCCCTTCGTGCTGCGATCACCGGGAAGACGAAAGGACCGGAATTGGCAAAAACCCTTCCCCTCCTTGGAAAGGAGAGAATCATCAAGCGCTTGAAAATGGCGTTGGAGCTTTCTTGACTCATCATCAAATCCCCCTTGATCCCCCTTTATCTAAAGGGGGAATTACCTCTCCCTTTTAGAAAGGGAGGTTGGGAGGGATTTTAAGGACGAGTTTATGACACTTCGCATTCATAATACTTTCACGGGTAAAAAAGAAGACTTCGTTCCTCTCTATGAAAAAAAGGTGGGGCTCTATGTCTGTGGCGTCACTGTCTATGACCTCTGCCACATCGGTCATGCCCGCTCTGCGATCGTCTTTGATACGATCTATCGCTATTTGCGATATCGTGGATATGATGTCACCTTCGTTCGAAACTTCACCGATATTGACGATAAGATCATCAGGCGTGCCAATGAGGAGGGAGTGGATTGCAAAACCATTGCAGGGAAATACATTGGTGAATTTAACGTTGACATGGGAGGGCTCGGCCTCGAAAAACCTTCGGTCGAACCCAGGGCCACAGAGCATATCCCGGAAATGATCCAGTTGATCTCGGCCCTCATCCAAAAAGGATTTGCTTACCAGGGCGGAGGAGATATCTTCTTCTCTGTGGAGAGATTTAAAGATTATGGAAAGCTCTCCAAAAGGAACTTGGAAGAGATGCAAGCCGGTGCCCGGGTTGAGATTGATGAGAAGAAAGAAAACCCTCTTGACTTCGCTCTCTGGAAAGCCAGTAAAACCGGAGAACCTTTTTGGGAAAGTCCATGGGGAAAAGGAAGACCAGGCTGGCATATCGAATGTTCGGTGATGAGCCAGAAGTATTTGGGAGAGACGTTTGATATCCATGGCGGTGGAAGGGACCTGATCTTCCCCCACCATGAAAATGAAATTGCTCAATCGGAGGCTGCGACCGGCAAACCTTTTGTCCGTTATTGGATCCATAATGGCTTTGTCAACATCAATAAGGAGAAGATGTCTAAATCCCTTGGGAACATTTTAACCATCAAAGAAATCCTTAAAGATTGGCACCCAGAAGTCCTCCGGCTTTTCTTCCTTTCCCACCATTACCGCAGCCCAGTGGATTATTCAGAGGATAGCTTTCTTGAGGCGAAATCAGGACTGGATCGGTTTTACACGACTCTAAAATCGATTAAAGACGAACTCGCAAGAGTCCCCTCCCACTTGACGGGGGAAACCCCAAAACTCTCCTCCCCCTCAAAAGGGGAGACCCTAAAACTCTCCTCCCCCTCGACGGGGGAGGGCAAGGGTGGGGGTGGGGGTGGGGGTGGCCGTGCCTCGGTTCCCAATGAATGCCGTCAAGCCATTGAATCATTCCAGATACGGTTTGAAGAGGCCATGGATGACGACTTCAATGCAGCCCAAGCCTTAGGATATTTCTACGAGCTACAAACCCATTTAAATAGCCTCCTTAGTCTTTCAAAAGGCAATCCAACCGAAGAGATCGCTTCCTTGTTAAGAAAAGGGCTTGAATACTTCTCCAGCATGGGATGGGTCTTCGGCCTGTTCCGGGACGATCCAGAGAAATATCTGGATCGGCAGAAAAAAGAAGGGCTTAAAAAACTGAATCTTTCCGATGAAGAAATCCTTAGATCCATTGAGGAGAGGAATGCCGCGAGGAAAGAAAAAAACTGGAGAAGGGCTGACGAGATCCGAAATAATCTTCTTTCAAAAGGAATTATCTTAGAGGACACCCCTTCCGGTACGATTTGGAAAATCAAATAATATCAATCAAACATGGAATATTGGAATGGTGGAACACTGGAATAATGGTTTTCCCTTTATAAGTTGAATGGTCTGCGAGATAAACAAAGCATGGATCGCAAGAACATTAACAGGGGTTTTAAGAGGCTTCGGATATGGCAGGATTCTATTTCCCTCTACATAATGGCATGCAAAATATTTTCTACCTTTCCGTTCGAGTTAAAGAAAGTAGCTGCCAACGGAATCGACGCTGCTCATAGTCTATCGAGAAACATTTCGGAGGGTTATTGCCGTCGGAGTCTCAAAGAGTACTTGAATCACCTGAACATCGCCCTTGGTTCATGCGGCGAATTTCATTCATGCTGTGAGAGCTTCAAACAGGCTGGCCAGATAACGGAGGAACAATATGAGCAACTGGACCAGCTACACTACAAAGTTGAAAATGGCTTACTTAAACTTTTTTTCTACAGTTGCTGTGGGGCAGTATTTTGTAAGTACCTGTAAACACTAAAAGTGTTCTTTGAAAATTCCATAAATGATCAAAAATGTGGTGCCACAGAATGTGCTAAATTATATTGACAGAGACGTAGATTTTAAGTATTATTGGGGTGTCCTTAATGGGAGGCCCCATGTTTGCAAGAATCAAAAAATCCGGTCAGCATCAGTACCTCCAAATCGTGGAGAACCACCGAGAAGGTTCAAAGACCGTCCAGCGTGTCATCTCTACGATCGGCCGAATGGATCAATTACAGGCCAAAGGGGATATTGAAAATGTTATCCGATCCCTCTCCCGGTTCTCCGAAAAGGTCCTTTTGATTTTGTCCGGTAAGAGTGAAATCCATGCCTTTGCGAAAAAGATCGGTCCCTCCCTGATCTTCGAGAGACTCTGGGAAGAGCTGGGGATCGGAAAGATCATCAAGGGGCTTCTGGAAGGCAGGAAGTTCGAGTTCGATGTGGAGAGAGCCATCTTTCTGACCGTCCTGCATCGGCTCTTTGCATCCGGTTCTGACCGTTCCTGCGACAAGTGGCACCAGGATTATCGGATTGACGGAGGGGAGGATTTGTCCCTGCATCATCTTTATCGGGCCATGGCGTTTCTGGGGGATGAGATCGAAGACCAGAAGGACAAGACGCCCTTTGCCCCCCGATGTACCAAGGATCTAATTGAAGAAGAGATGTTTCATGGACGTCGGGATCTGTTCACGGGTCTTGACCTCGTCTTCTTTGATACGACCTCGATCTACTTCGAGGGAGAAGGAGGAGAGAGCTTAGGTGAAAAGGGGCACAGTAAGGATCATCGTTCGGATTTGAACCAGATGGTGGTAGGTGCCGTCCTGGATGAGGATGGCAACCCCATCTGTTGCGAAGATGTGGCCGGGCAACACGGCAGATGTCAAGACCTTGATTCCTGTGGTCGATCGGATCAGAAGCCGTTTCCATATTGGGCGGTTCTGCATGGTAGCGGATCGGGGGATGATCAGCGAAGAAACGATGAACGAATTGGATCAGAGGAAGATACCCTATATTCTGGGGGCACGGATGAGGAAGGTCAAAGAGATCCGAGATGAGGTTCTGTCCCGAGCGGGACGATATACGGAGGTCCATTCGGAGGGACGATCATCGAAAGATCCAGCCCCGCTCAAGGTCAAGGACGTCCGGGTGGATAACCATCGATATATCCTTTGCTTAAATGTGAAGCAAGCCAGAAAGGAAGCGTTGGATCGGCAGGTGATTGTGGATACCTTAAAGAAGCAGCTTAAAAAGAACCCCAAAGCTCTGATCGGTAACAGAGGCTATCGGAAGTATCTGAAACTGGATCGTGATCATCTCCGTCTCGATCAGGACAAGATTGATGGGGAAGAGAGATTCGACGGGAAATGGGTTCTGAGGACGAATACCTCTTTATCTCCAGAGCAGGTGGCCCTCAAGTACAAAGAACTCTGGCAAGTGGAACAGGTCTTCAGAGAGGTCAAGTCGGTTCTGGAAACACGCCCCGTCTTCCACAAGTGTGACGAGACCATCCGAGGCCATGTGTTCTGCAGCTTTCTTGCCCTTGTCCTGAGGAAAGAATTGGATCAACGTCTTGATCAGGCGGGGCGATGTTTTGAATGGGGAGACATCAAACAAGATTTGAAATCGCTTCAAGAGATTGTCATAGAAGAACACGGCAAGCCCCTCGTTGTCAGAAGTGAATGTAAAGGGACCTGCGGTAGGGTCTTTCAATCTGTAGGGGTAGCCATCCCTCCCACGATTCGGGAAATATAATGCAATATGAATTTGTCAAAGAGCCATCTGTGGTGCCAAGAACCTTTGGGGCACCTCTATCTAATTGTAATCACAGAAAATTATTTTTCTAACTGTAGAAGATCAGTTAAGTTGATAGAGTCTCTCCAGAAAAAACAAAGGCTTGGAGACTGGGAAGATACTTTCCAGAGCAAGTAATTTTTTTGCACATTATTCCAGCATTCCAGCAACTCACCATTCCATTATTCCATTATTCCACTATTCCCACTAGAAAAACTTCATTCCCTCTTCAGCCATCGGATCAATGCATTCATCTGCGTTGTGAGATAGGAAACCATGATGATCAGAATCACCAATAAAAATGTGTTCGTATTGACGATCCATAAAACATTCATATCTCCCTCCTTTTTCTCAGTGGCTCATCCATCATCCCCCGTTCGATGTCCATGTTCTCTTATCCATTGTCCATCGTTCTCCGTCCATCGTTCATCGTCTCTCTGAGGCCAGTATGACGATGACTTCTTCTCTTGTCAAGTTGCAAAAAACAACAATACGAATTTTCTCTTGCCCGGCACTCTCCTTTTTGGTATAAATAAGGTCGTTATGTTAGCACGGGTCTTGAGCAGCGCGGTTTTTGGAATCGATGCGTATGTGGTCGAGGTGGAGGTGGACATCGCTCAGGGCCTCCCTGCCTTTGCAACCGTTGGACTTCCCGAGGGCGCGGTCAAGGAGTCCAAGGACAGGGTCAAGGCGGCCATCAAGAACTGCGGCTATGACTTTCCCTCCCGACGAATCACCGTCAATCTTGCTCCAGCCAACGTCAAGAAGGAAGGTGCAGCCTTCGATCTTCCCATGGCCATTGGCATCTTGGCGGCCACTGAAGTGGTTCAGAAGAACAAACTACCTCATTACTTCATCTTAGGTGAGCTCTCCCTCGACGGACAGGTGAAGCCCGTTAAGGGAACACTCCCCATCGCCGTCACGGCAAGGGATGGAGGATTACGGGGGATCCTCTTGCCCCGGGGAAACTCAAAAGAGGCGGCGGTCGTCAAGGGGATTGAAGTTCTGCCAGTGGATACCCTCTCTGACTGCGTTGAATTTCTAAATGGAGACCTCCATATCGATCCGGTAGAAGTCGATCTCGACGAAATCTTCAAAACGGAATTGAATTATCCAGTCGATTTCAACGATGTGAAGGGCCAGGAGCATGTGAAGCGCTGTTTGGAGGTCGCTGCAGCGGGTGGCCATAATGTCATTATGATTGGTCCCCCCGGCTCTGGAAAGACGATGCTTGCGAAGCGGCTCCCCACGATCCTGCCCGACATGAACTTCGAGGAGAGCCTCGAAACCACAAAAATCCACAGCGTCATGGGACTGATTCCAACGGATAGTTCCCTTGTCGTCACCCGGCCTTTTCGCAATCCCCATCATACGATCTCCGATGCAGGCCTGATCGGAGGGGGACAGATCCCCAAGCCAGGGGAGGTGAGCCTTTCTCACAACGGTGTTCTTTTCTTAGACGAGATGCCCGAATTCAGAAAGAATGTTTTGGAAGTGATGCGCCAACCCTTAGAAGAAGAAAAGGTGACCATCTCGCGGGCTGCCACCTCTCTCACCTACCCTGCCCGCTTTATGCTCGTCTCTGCGATGAACCCCTGTCCGTGCGGGACAGTTGATTAACGTCCAGGAACACCTGGATGTCCAGCCTGTCGCCGTGCACGGTTATCTGCTTGACCACCGCTGAGATTTTCGCCCGCTTGCCGGAGTCGTCCAGGAATTCCCAGTTCTTCCCGAAGGAGGATATCTCCTCGAACGAAGCGTTCAGGGCCTCATAGGCCGCCACCGAGAGGTCCGCGCTGTCCAGGGCCTTCTCCTGCGCCAGCCTGTTCTCCCTTAGCTGATTTTTCGCGGCGTCATACCGCCTCTTGAAGTCCGAGTCCTCTATCAGCCCGGATTCGAGCTTCCCCAGCAGGGTCTCGATTCTTCCGTCGAGCTCGCGCTCCTCTCTCTTCAAGAGTTCAAGGTTCTCCTTCCCCTTATGAGGCTTCATCTCTTCCCGCATGACGGACAGCATCTTCTCCTTGTCCTGGAGGAAGGGTGTGTCCTCAGAAAGCTCCGTGAGCGTCCTGACCACGAATCCCTCAAGGTCTTTCTGGCGAACAGTGGTGCCCGTGCAGACCGAGGAGCCTTTCGAGGAGAAGTTGTGGCACTTGTAATAGCCGTACTCCTTACCGGATTTCTTCGTCATGGTATAGCCGTACATCCCGCCTCCGCACTTCCCGCAACGCAGTAACCCCGAAAGCAGGTAGCTATGCGATGCTCGCGTGGGCTTCCTTGATATCGCGTGCAGGACATCCTGCGCGTCAGCGAACAGTCTCTTTGAAATAATCGCCTCATGCTGGCCGTCGCTGACCTTCCACTCGCTTGGGGAGACGCCTTTCAGCTTCCCGGTCTCGGCGTCCGTCCTCCTCTTGCCGTACCACATCTTCCCGACGTATGTGGGGTTCGAGAGGATTCGATGGACACTGGAAGCCGCCCACGTCACCCCTCTCCTGGTCCGCAGGCCGGACGAGTTCAGGGTGTGCGTGGTCCTTCGAAGGCTCCTGGTCTCCAGGAACGTCTCGAATATCCTCTTAACGATTTTCGCTTCTTTGGGTTCCGGCTGCAGTCCAGAAGTCATCATCTCTCCCGAAACCCTCTGCACTCCCTTGTAGCCGTAAGGCACTATGCCGCCGTTCCACTTACCGAGCGTGGCCCTCTGGTGCATGTTGCTGGCTACCCTCTCGGCTATCGCCTCCCTCTCGAACTTCGCGAACACCGCGAGGATGTCGCGCATGAGCCTCCCTGACGCAGTGGAGCTGTCTATGTTTTGCGTTATCGACACGAACCTCACGTTGCTCTCGTTAAAGAAGTCCATGAGCTTTATGGAATCCCTGAGCGAGCGGGTGATTCTGTCGAGCGCCGTAACAGCCACCACCTGCACCTTCCCCCGTCTGCAATCCTCCATGAGTCTCTGCAGCTCTGGCCTGTCCGTGTCCTTGGCGCTCATCCCCTTATCCTTATATACGTCCCTGATTTGGAATCCGTTGGCAGCGCAGTACGCGCGGAGCCTTGATTCCTGCGTCGAAAGGCTCTCCTTCTCGACCTGCATCTCGGTGCTTACGCGCACATAGAGTCCGGCCTTCACTCCGGAGTCGGGCTTAGGATTCTTGGGAGCTGGTGACATCTTTATCTCCTTGAGTTGTAGTTCTGTCCATCATACTATTTGAACGGTGAGAAGTCAAGGAATTTTTGGATAATCTTGACAAATTCTTCCAGCTTGATATAATGAAAGTAAATTTAGGTCCCTATGTAGGTCGTGTAGTGTCCGTCGTGACCATAAACCCGGCGAATTGGGACCCGCTCAAGGGGGTGACATCTATGATATGGTCACGACAAAGACAAATAGAACTCTCTTAAACAGAGAGCCAGATTGTAAAAAAGCCTGTAAGCCCCGGCGCGACTTACAGCGAGTCCCCGTTGTACGGAGCGTCTGCTGTTACTGGGCTGGACCGAGAGGTCTAGCCATGAGCAAACGCAGACGTAAACAACTAAGGCATCGGTGCAAAAGTAAGGTCAAAAAAACCCGCTGGGGTTCCCTCCGGAAGTTCCTGGTAAGATACGCCTTTGTTCTAATAAGCCTGCTCATAAGTCTGCTGACCCTTATATTCACTGCCCTCATGTACTTCCAGACCAAACCCCAAATTGCGCCTCAACCGCGATTCAAGATCGAGCAACCGGCACCCACCACTCCGGTTAAGCTTCTGAACGAGGATTGCCCGTCCAGGCCAGCCTGAAAGTTCCCCCGTTGACACCAATCGCCCTTACGGATAAGATTCGGAGCGATGCCAAAAGAAATCTATCCATCCTCGTTTGTCTGCGATTGCGGTTACCGGTGCGATTTCTCTGAGAGCACTGTCAGGGAGGTCAAGGCCGCGAGCATGAGACGGAAACAGGCATTGATAGCCGATGATGGCCAGCATGAGGTCATATTCGATCGTGGACAGATGGTTACGGTCCATTGCCCGCGAGACAACGCCCGAAAAGGACGAAGGAGAGGATAAAGCCAAGAAGCTAGTCAAGCCGACTCGGAATGAGTTTCGGCACGGTTCCAGGCTAACCTGCTTAACCCCATTTGGCTGGAAAGAGAGGAAAGCAGTAGTAAACAACCCTGAAGTGTAATAGAATAAGGCCGAGAATGTTGAAAGAAAGGATTAGCATATGAAACGTTGGATTTCTCTTTTTACCCTTACCCTGACATTTTGGATGGTCCTGTATTCTCCCCTGGTCTTTTCTCAACAGAGTGCCTGCAACTGGCAGGTCTATTTTTCTCCCAAAGGGGGATGCACTGAGGCGATCGTGAAGGAGTTAAGCCAGGCAAAGACCTCCGTCTTGGTGCAGGCATACTCTTTCACGTCCGCACCCATTGCAAAGGCTCTCCTGGATACGCATAAGAGAGGGGTCAAAGTCCAGGTTGTCCTGGATAAGAGCCAGAGAACGGAGAAATATTCGTCAGCGACCTTTCTCACTAACCAAGGGATTCCGGTCAAGATAGATGCTATGCACGCGATAGCACACAGCAAGGTCATGGTAATCGACGGGGAAATTGTCATTACCGGCTCCTTTAATTTCACAAAGGCGGCGGAAGAAAAGAATGCGGAGAACTTGCTTGTCATCCATGACAAGAAATTGGCTGGCCTGTATGCAGATAACTGGAGGAAGCATGCGGAGCATTCGGAACCTTATACAAAATAGGTGATTTCAATCCCATCCTCTTGTCAGTATTGTCGCATTGATGGCGCACTCCTTTGAACAGAGCATGCCCCCTCCTGAGGATTTTCCGCAAACCATGCATTTGTTGTCTTCAATGTCCTGCCGCGCTTCTTTTCCAAGGAAGCAGAAGCATTATAGGTATGGTAATGCCTACGGGATTTGCTCTTGTCCGCTTATAAGAAAACCTTCTCATCCATTTCTATCATTTTCTTTAATCTGGAAACAGAAATGGCTCCAGACGATGGTGAGACAACCAGAGACTTTTAGGGTAATCTGGAGCCGTCCAAGAATCAGGCAGTCTGTTCCGTATGGCGCTCTTCAGACTCCAGTGGCAGGGGCGACTGGACTGGCTTCTTTCTCCTCGCCCTCCGCGCTTTGGCTGGTTTACCTTCGCGGGAAGGGTCGGCGTCCCGGTTGCCCGAATGAGAATCCTCATAAGCTATCAGGCCCATGCCAGAGTACACCCCCATGTCGATGAAGGCGTCTGTGATCTCTTTCTGCAATTCCGAACCTTCAATATTGGAAAGATTCATCAGCCTCGCCATCTTGTCCGTCATCCTGACAATGACGCCCTTCCACGCAGGGATCCGCATGGCTTCGCACATCTTCAGGTTGGAGAGGTATCCGTTCTCCCCCGCATACTGCTCGTTCTTAGTTCCGTGCACTTCTTCCATCACTTTCAGAACCTGTTTGAATCGCTCCTGTGTCATGGCTGTTCCTCCTTTCGGTTTATTGGTTTTCATATTCTTCTTTCCTTCCAGTGAGAGCTGTGCGGACAGAGGATCCTCCCTAAGAGAAATCCTCATTCGTTGGTGCTGCCTTTCAAACTCATCCATGTCTTGAGAATTAATTGTTTCGCCTAATTGTTTCACTCTCGTTTCGTGTCGTTTCCATTCCAAGCTTATGCCTTATCACCGGCGTACCGTTTTCATCCACAAGCACGGTCTCTTTGCAATGGAGCAGAGGGATACTTCTTTTTTCGCTTTCGACGGATAAAAACTCCATTTCCCTTCTGCCTCTCTCAGCGGAATAGACATACCTTCCACTGTGCCATTCCACCCCTTCCTGCTTACCACCCTCATAATATATTTTCATTTCGTCAAAAAAGGTGTCTGACATTCCCCTTCGGGGCTTTACGAGTCGCAGGGGTTTTGAAATTACGCATTGCACTCCTTGAGATCTGTCCAAAAGGGCTCTTATGTCTTCATCGCTTTGTATCTTGCTGTCCCTTGGAAAAATGGGATCCAATCTCAGTCGCACATTGAATCCTGAGGAAATTAGTCGATTTAAAGCCTCCAACCTATTTTGAGGATGGGGAGC
Source organism: uncultured delta proteobacterium (assembly GCA_963826305.1). GTDB lineage: Bacteria > Desulfobacterota > BSN033 > BSN033 > UBA1163 > CAWGWZ01. The sequence continues at coordinate 355,265 of CAWGWZ010000027.1, forward strand.
CTGGGGCTCAAAATGTATGTAGTTGTCCCTGAAGAACGGGATGGTTATCTCGATATTCAGCTTCTCCTTGATTTGGTTCATAAGGGATAGGTAATCCGGTTCTCTTTCGAAGAGGCGGCCGGGATTTTTTGTCAGAATCGTGATCTCCGAAAACAATTCCTCGTTCTCCGCCAGGATTTGCAAAGTTTTATAGGTATCCTGATACTGACTTTCCAGCCTTTTCTGAAGGGGGTCTGTGGAATTGGATATATGGACAGGGCCTGGGGGCATGCCCAACCTTCTAAAATCCATGAGATCTCTTTTCAGCTTTTCGATGAACCTGGGTTTTCTTTTCCCTGTCCCGATTTCTTCGGGATAGCCTTTGATATAGCAGTACCGGCAGCCATGATCGCATGAAAGGTAGACGTTGAGGCAAAACCGGTACCCGCAGTTGAATTTGAGTCTGTTCGAAACAGGATTGTACCAGCTTAAGGCACGGTCTTTAAAACCGGCTTGGGCACCCGGGAAATTTCCAAAATACTGAATGAACTTATCTCGATGCTCCGCATAAGGCTTGAACGTTGAGATGTATTCCACAAAGTTACTCCAAATATTTCTATAGAAGGACATTGCCGTGCCTCCCCTTTATTTTGCTTCCTGTCGATTTTCAGTGCAGCTAAACTCCATTTGGGCAGTGGCCTCTTGTTCTTGACTTCCTCGCACCAGGTTCAGCTTGTTCAAGATGCTGTCTTTAAACCTAACCTTTGGCTGGGTCTTCAAATTGGCGTAGATCTCCATCAGATGGGAAACCTCGTAATTTCTTCGGACATCTTCATAGAATGGAACTTCAAGCTTTCCGATCCCGTTCCTGGGGATGTAATTCATCTTCCCAATCCATATGGATTCAGTCGAGTAGGCCCCTACAGCCTTCACTAGGGGCTCGGGGTTGTAATCCAGGAAAGGTTCGATTGAGACGCTAGTTTTGTATCCCTTCTCAAAGGCGTATACCAGAGACTGCATCCTTTCCTGAAAGAGCGGCGCATTCGGCTCCCAGAATTTCAGAAACTCGTCATTGAAGGAGGTTATGGTGAATCGGAACTGGATTCTTTCTTTGTCAAGGGAAAACCGGTCATCAATTTTCCGAATCACACTGAGCCTTGGTTTCGTTGTCACCAGGAGATCATTTCCGGATTTGAGCAGTTTTTCCAACGTTTTGAAACACACCTCTTCAACCTCAGGAATATCAATAATGTCATGCGAAGTGGGGAACATCACCCTTCCTTTCATTTTCCTGTAAGAACTAGTCATCTGATCCTTCCTGACCTTCATATCCTTCCAGTCCTCTGGGGTTGTTCTCCCGAACCGGGTAGCCATTTTTCTGGCATAGCAATATCTGCAGTCGTTGTAGCAACCCAGGCAGCAGTTTATGTTATGGTCTGCCCATTCCTTTGTGCCAGAAGTAATCTTAGATTTCACCAGTGGATTGTTGCACAGCGTCTCCATGTTATTTATCCTCCTTCCTTAACTTATGTTGTTTTTCGAACTTCAATCTCGCCTGCTCGCCTTGGATGAAAGTCCTCACCCATTCGTCATACACCCGGTCCTTCATCTCCTCCGGCATGGGAATATACTCAATGGATGCGGTCCATTCCTTTTGAGGTTCTTTCGACTTTCTCTTCCGTATGCTCTTCCTATCACTCGGCGACACCGGAACATTCCCTTCCATTTAGGGCCCACTCAGGGCAATCACCGCATCGACTTATTTCAGTGTAATCCTGTTCTTGCACGCGACATATACTCCTGGAAGTCCTTGCCCCAGCAAAGCTATGGCTACCCATAATTCTCCCGAACCCAGGAGGCAGAACCTCCCTCAAGCAAATCTCACTGCTAACCTTTCTCAGATTCATCTCTTCGACCAAGAGGAGCAACAGAGAGTCACCAACAATCATAAAGACTTGAACCCGGATCATTCCCGCGAGCTGGCCTACACACACCACATTGACGCCAAGATTTCTTGCATGGGACAGAAAGATGTGTTCCGATATCTGAATCTCCCGGCTGCCTAAATGAAGGTCCTTCCCCATTCACAATTGAGGTTTTACCTTTTCCGTCAATTCATTCTAAACCTTACCAAAATCAATTCAATGCCAAATACGCTGACCTCACTTGCCAAAGTGCTGACGTGTTTAGCTTCAAGATTCAATTCCTACCGGTTCTTGATCAGATAATGTTCTTTATTTTCTTACGATGTCGTACTTACCGCGAAGATCTACAATTTTATCGCATTGGCAATCGTCAGTTTAATGTACTGCATCCCTTTGCCACTCATTCGGACCGCTCCGCTCGGTCTTAAAGCAAGGATCGTCGTGAGGTGGTTTATGTCAGTGATCCCTCTGTTGATACATTTCTTTATCAAGGAGAAATCGTATCCTGTGTTACTTGTGTCTCCTCCCGTTTTCCCGGTTCCCTGCCAGAGTTGTCTTACCTCTTCGTCACGCCCAAGAAGTCGTTCAAATTCCTCAGGCAGTGCTTCGGGTATTTTCACGGGGGCGTCTTCTCTCGCTTCCAGGCTGAGGTTCAACAAATGGTCACGCAGGGTCTCGTCCTCTTTTCTTGTGTCGCCGTAAAACCTGCTGACTCGCCGCCCAGCCGGCTTCTTGGTGCCATAAATCTTGGCCACCCTGCTTAAGTCCATGGTGTTGTCCAGTTTTAGCTGAAGCACTGAAAGGTCTTTGGCAAAAGCTTTCTGAAAACTCTGCCTGAATTGGTTAAGACGGTCTTTGATATCCGGATGCCCCTTCACGCTGATTGGAAATATGGCGAACAAAAGGTGGTAGCCTCGGCCAGTGAAAGCCCTGGCTGGCTGCCTGATTTTTAAATCATCGAAATAGGGTTCTGTTTTCTCCAGGAACAGTTCAAGCTCTGCGATCTGCTCATTGCTCGGCTGACCCACAGGATCGATATCGAAGTAGAAGTTCATCACCAGCTCGATGTCAGTGTCCCGGGCCCTTTTCCCAACTTCAGAATTGTTCCTCGATGCTCTTGGCCTGGGATTGATTCCGTAGCAGCACGTGTGGTTTTGGTAAAAGGACTTTACGAACTTTACAGCCTCTTCCGGCTTCTTGGTGTACCAGATCTTTGGAAAGAGATTCTGCCTGCGGTTGGTTTCGTAATGTTCCGCGCCAGGCCTGTAGTCCCGGTGAAAGGCCACTAGTTCCGTAAATCCGTATCTGCTATTGCCGAGAAATTCGTACGATCTTCTAATATCCTCTGGCATGAAAGGGTTATCAACCATTTTAAGGCCCCTCACTTTTCCGTGTTTTGGATAAGGTTTCTCAGTCCCTGGCCTAATGCTTTTGCATTTCTCTCACCAGTTGCAGTTCGGTGAGGATATGCACCTCGACTCTGTCTTTAATGTTTTCGTAGTCTTTATAGGCTTGTAGACGCCTCCTCACTTCCTCTGCTACTGCCGCATCCTTGCAGCAGCATTCAACCCTTTCAAAACCTGCCTCCAAATCATTAACGATGGTTGCCACCGCATCCTTTGTACCGATCTCAATTTCTACAGCCTTTTCGTGATCATCCCTGGTCAGGCACACATCCACACGGATTCCGTTCCTGCTTTTCTCGATTTCCGCCTTGATGTTTCTCTTGTTAAAGTAGTCCGCAATGGCGTTCTGCCACCACCAGTGGTCAAGCCCCACGTTCTCAGGCCTCATTATCGGCTCCTTTCCTAGCATCCTATAGCCCTCCGTAGTAAGAGCCAGGAGCGAAATGGTGCCTCCAAATTTCTTACCCAAATTAACGCTGAATTGCTCGGCGAATCCTTTTTTTTTAGTGGAAGCCTTGATGTTGTTCATCTTATATGCGGACAGACCAAGCCTGGCTGCTCTCGTAGTTACGCTCAAATTGGGCTTTTCGAGAATGTCTTCCAGGAGGTCTCTCTCTTCCGGGGTCAACTCAACTTTGGCCTCTTTATTCGTGCTCTGCTTGGGATCAGCTTCGGGTGCTGGTTTTGCACGCGGCACCACGTGCCTCATCAGCTCGGCCAAGTGCGGAGCCATGATGGACTGGACCTCTTCGTCGCTCACGTTTTTCCGGTATATCTCCATTAGTCCCTCTTCCTCGAAACCAGAAGTTTTATGATGCCCACAAGGGCGATCAGGTACAATGCTCTGACGGCAATACTGAAAACGGCAGGGTCTCTGGCGTGGCCAGTGTCAATCTTTGGCAGGTCCACAATCGTATACACGAGCTGTTTAATAGCAGGCCCAAGATTGTACATAGAAGAGATTAGGAGGAATAATAATGCAATGACGATGACTTTGTAGGCGTTCATAGCTCACCTCCCGATCCTCAATAAGATGCCCGAAACACGACTACCACCAGCCGAGCGATCCCTTCCAGACCCGGATCCGACCCCTAACGTTCACCTCCCTGAATGGCCTCGGAGGCGGCTGCACGGGTCCCCTTTTTGGGATCTTCAGATGCATCGGTATTGGGTATTTCATACCTTACTCCAGTGGAAACTTCGGAATTTCCAGCACAAAATTCCCGATCTTTGGAAGGCTCACGATCGCTTCACCCAAGCCAAGACTGTGTGTGTAGGCTGCTTGCTCTGCGCTCAAGCCCATCGCTCTTGCTGCTTTCAATAGGTCATCCCCCGATCCTAACGGAAATAAAATTTTCAACTTTGAATTCGAAAAGATAATCTCGTTCAAGTGAGCCGAACTGTCGGAAGCGATAATGCTGGTACCAAACTCGCGTAACATTGAAATCATATAGGTGATCGGTGGGAAACCCAATGCAGGATTCTCAAAGGGAGGAAACACCGATTTTGCTTCATCAAAAACAACGAGGTTTAACAGCCTGTTACCCCTTTCTTTTTTCCCAATTCTGTAGGCGAACACCCAGTAAAGGAGCAGGTTGATCCAGAAGTTTGCCTGGAAGTCAATCAGACCGGCAAGCTCGAACACAACGGACTTTGTGAGCAGGGCCTCGATGTCAAATCCCACAGAGCAATCATAAAGCTGCGTATTCGTTGCGAGGTAGGACTCCAACCGATTCACGAGGCTGTCTTTGTAATTGGCAGACCTGCTCCGCCCAGCCACCTTCAATTTTTTCAGAGCTTCTAGCAACTCGAAGAACGATGGATAATCCCTGCTTCCAAAGTAAACCTTGTGCCGCTCGTACAAATCCTTCATGGTGATGAGCAGCATGCTCTTCGAGCCATCAAGCAGGTTGTTCGCCCTGCAATAAAGGTCAACAAAAATCTCTAGCCATTTCATGGGCTTTGTGTAAGCCGGTGGAGCCAGAGGATTGCAACGGAAGTCTTCAGCCAGATTGAATACGAGCAACTTGTCTGGAAATAAACGAATTAAATGTCTAAAATCCTCTTTGCGGTCAAACATCCAACACCCAACTTTCCCCAGAAGTTGCGAAATTATCCAGTAGAGTAAGTTGGTCTTGCCTGACCCTGTGGCACCAAGGACAAGCGCATGTTTTGTAAGCTCTTTTATCGCATACCAGACAGGGGCGCCCGACCCCTTAACCTTACCAAGCAACACGTGGGTATCGAAAAGATTCAGCATCAGACAAACTCCTCTTCCTCAGGGGTGTCAAACGGGAACGGGTCTATCATTTCAACCACTGCGCGGAGCCTGAGCTTCATTGTCAGTGCATTCGCCAGACCAGGATCATTCGTTACTGCCAGGGCCAGAAGCACCCGTTGAACATATTGGTCTTCCAAAGCCTTTGCCTGTCGGGCCAGCTCGATCAAAGCTGTGACCGGCACCGGATGATTATTCCTTGAGTCCATCGTGAATCCTCCTTAAGGCGGAAAGTCCCCGTTGCTTCCATACCGTGATCTTCTTGCATTTCTCACAATACACCTCACCCTCAAGAGTTTTCGCGCATGAGGGACAAAGAAACAGGGCACATTTGGAACACCGGGCCCCGCAACGATTACAAATGGACTTACCGCATATCTGGCATTCCGCTAAAAGTTCCTGGCTGCCTCTTACGATGTGGCCGCAGTCAAGCCTGTGCAGCGTCAAGGTCTCGACCGTTACAGGACCGTTCGTGCCGTCAATGAAGGTTTTGCGGTGCCGTTGAAAAGCGGGGCCACTAATTCCGTCCTCGATCACACAATTGCTGGTTTCCTCATACAGCCCCATTTGCTCCTTAAGAATGTCGCGTATTTCCATTGCTACCTCTTTTTTCGCTTTGGCGTGGGCAGTCTTTTTCCTGCCGCCGCGCTGTCAACTTTAAAGAAGATCGCCAGACCCAAGCACACTTACGTTGCCATGCACAAGACAAGAAGGTTCGGATCTGGCTTGAAGTTTCATCCTTTCAAGGTCGCCGAGTATATCTGCGCTACAAACCTGTTCTATTGACGGATCCTTCATTCGACTCCTTCCCTGATCAATTATCCCAGAATTTTTCCGGATGGCTGTTGAGCCCCCTTAAACGATACTTTTCCAAAAGGTCTCCGGGGCAGACGAAATGTTCCGCAACCCATATTTTTCAATCATGCCTTGAACCTCAGTTATTTCGTCTTTTGTCGGTCTCCTCCTCAAATCCGGATCAAGATGAGCCTCGTGCTCAGGAACATACTGTTCTAAAAGGCTGACCCAGATCGTGTCCTTATACTCTGATAACAATCTCATCGCTGGCTCATGACAGCAAACCCCATGCCCAGGGAGAACCAGGATCCTAACGAGAGTTTTTCCACCGGATCTCTGCATTTCTTTGAGTCCCAATCTTGCATGCTCCATGTAGTGGTCAACTCCACTCAATTTCCTGGCGCACCCATCGTTTCCATACCTCAAATCCGGAAGCCATACATCCACAACAAGCCCCGCAATTTCGTAAAAGGTCTTTGACCCGTAAAGGTGAGAGTTAAATACGACCGGCTTATTGAAATCGGCGGGCGCTTTGCTGAGAAGGTCAACGATGCCACCTAACGATTCCGTCGGATTGGTAAACTCCAGCGTGTTTACGGATGTTTCCTCTTCCATCAATGCTTTGATTTTTTTCCACATGATTTTGGGGTCCACGGGATTAAGGTTTGAGGTATCCCAAAACTCGTGCTCAATACAGTAGGTACACCGGAGGGCGCAGCCCCGAACATTAATGGTCAAGGCGGAATTTATTACGATTTCCTCGCCAATGTGGACAAACTCCCCAGCGGAGAACATTTTGCTTCCTAACCCACACTTTCCGACGCTAATAAACCTGTTGACTTTGCAGTCGTGACCGCAAAAGTTACAACAACTCATTACCCTTAAGGCCAGAGCGTAAAGGACATCGAGTAGTGAGTAGGAATATTTCTCCTCGGTATCATTATATATAGGAACCGAACCAAGAAGAATTGCCCTCAATTCCTCATAACCCAACTCAAAGATTGATTTGCCCAACAGTATCTTCTTTTCCCTAAGGCGCTGGAATTTCGGTACAAAACCTTTCCCAGGCTGAACGGATTCCACTCTAAAAGAAGGGATTATTCTGGCAAGAAAAGGGATATCTTTGGAAGTTGGATCATGAAACACACAATCATCTTTGGTAAAGTACATCCCCTTCATCACTTACCTCCTCACTCGGACGAGCTCTGGTTCTCGGGACTGCCCGGTTTTGAGCAGGTCATCCAAGGTGATCTTGATTGTGCCGGAGGACAGCGGTTTGACCTCTTTGACCTTCCTCCCGCTTCCTTCCAAGACAAACAAGAGGTTTTCGAGACGGCTCTCTTCCAAACTCGCTTCTGTTGATTCTTGCTGGGCTGTGGATTGCGCAGGCGATGGGAGTTCGGGAAGCGCCTTATGAGGCAAAGCCACAGGAACAGACTTGTGAGGAGCTTTCGTCGAAACTTTGGGGGCTGTGGTTGGGAATTCCAGAGGCATAATCCCCTCCACGGCGGACGGTCCGTCAAAAGCCGATGCTACAACAGGTTCAACTCCGCTGACGAGTTCCAAACTGGGTACACCGATCGGATAATCCGAAAGGGCTGGGGACTTGTCATAGTCCCGCAGGTCATTCTGGAGACCTTCGACCAAATAGGAATCCATGTTGACAATCGGAAGCATTCCTTGGTCTTTTGGAAATTCCATTCCCTCAATTGCACGAGCTCTTTTAGCAGTCCTTTTCAATGAATTAGTAAAATCCTTCCAAGTAATTGCTCTACTCATTTTGAATCCTCCTTTCCATGGTAAAAGCCTTTAATTCTGAAACCTTCGCCTCTTGAAAGTACCTATTCCAAAAATCCCTCAGACTTTTCCAGTATGCGGGCGTCTTTCCGACGCTGTGCACTCCGAGACACCAGACCTTAACCCCGGTTAGATTTGCAACCAACCTTTTTTGCATCACCTCCTTGAGCGTGCTATTCACATCAATTACCCGGGGCGTTTCAAAATCGATCCCCGGTCCAAAATGCCTCATGTCACTAAAGACAATGAGCCTGTTTTCGGTTTTGGAAGAACTGAACAGGACTTCTGCCAATTGCATGGCTCCGAATAGGTCTGTCATTTTCGCATTAGGCTTCAAGTCATGCTTTTTAAACTGGTTCAACAGACTGAGCCTATCTCTGGCCAAGTTCTCACCGAAAACACCTTTATCCTTAGAAATCTCCCCATCCACGAGGATGTACCGCCTGCCAAAAGAGTCCTCCGTAATTCCGATTACCTTCACATTCTGATTAGGGCTGGTATTCGTCTTAATATAGTCCTCCACTCCCCTCACATTTTTTTCAAACTCGGTATCCCGCCCTGAGTAATCCACCGCTCCTGAGCTTATAGAAAGATCAAATGCGATAACCGTGTCCCCCCTTGCGGTCTTTATGGCAATAAAGAGTAGAATGGCGAGGATAATCAGAAGGATCGGCAAAAAGGCGGGCACCAAATTTTTCCTATTTTCCATATTCGTCCTCCGAGCTTGAGTGGGCGCTGTCGGGACTAGGTTCTCCTTGATCGATTGGGACTGTTGGATTTTTTCTTTGGCAAAGCCCACGTCGAAATCTGAGATGAATTTTTGAAGAAGGGAGTCTTGACGGATCATTTCTTCGTTCAGAATTCCCGTCTCAACTCCAACCTGCTTTAACTCTTTTAAGAGGTACCCATATCTGAGCCCATGGAAGAATCGCCCTCTCAGGTCGTGGTAGGTAATAGATGAGATGAGCGTAACAAGGGATGACAGGATGACCATGAGGAAGGTGAAATTTCTTGAACTCTTTCCATAGAATTCCTCTACATTTTTCAGGATCTGCTCGGGGGAGGACAAAAGGCTTGCGGTTGATGTCATGTGCCAGAGGTTCCCTCTGATGTCTGCTGCAACGAAGATCAAAAGGAAAATGGATACCCAAATAAGACATCCTAGTACCAAGAAGAGCTGGTTGTCCAATGAAGGGAATTGTTTGCGTGAATAGGTAAGAAAGTGGTGTAGACCTTCCAGGCTGGAGGCAATGATTGTGGATGCGACGAGATTTGTCTCGATTCGGCCGAGCCTGAAAGTCTCCAGCGTCCATACCCATATCACATACTCTCCTGCCAGAGAGGTCAGAAGCCAAAAACCCATGAACAACCATCTGAAAATGGACTCAACTTTTCCTTCCAGGAAACTTCCCATGCCACCAAGCTGTTCTAGAATCTCTTTTGCTTTCTCCTCCAACACCCTTAGATTCAAGATTATCTTCGCTTTGTTTTGCTCAATTGCGGCCTTTGCCTTGGCTATCACAGTGTCCCTGAATGTCTTTTGTTCGTCCGGAGGCAAGTGGTAAGCCATCCTTCCAAGCTCTTCACCACTCGGAACTTCTTCAAAATTTTTCATTGGGATTCTCCTTCGACAATTTGGATACCTTCCACTTCACTCTCTGGAATGGGGGATATCCTTTTTCTTTGGAATTCTGACTGCAAGCAAGATTCCGTCTTCATTGCTTTCCAATGGCCTTTCCTCCTTGAGAATGAGAACCTTGGGGGCAAAAAGGACATGACCTTGTAGTCCGGCAATTCTTGCGAGATCCTCCAGGTTAATATGCTTATCCACCTTAATAGCGATGGTAGAGTACGAATGAATCAGGATAATGGTTGCATCAATTTTCATCAGACCCTCTTAAGGCTTGATCTACCCAAATATTGCTTCGTTGACGAGGCCCAATGACCCAGCCTGCGGGCGACGCTTTTGAATCCCGCGGCCAGCCTACACCAGAGATCTTCATGCAGGAGAGCTGTGTCATCATCATGAGTGACCCGTCTGTGTAGAGTTGGTTGATGTTGATATTCAAATGGGGCCCGGGGTTTTCGAACCTCTTTCTAGTAATTTCCGGCCATCTTTCTCCGACCCGCCCTGCTGTTTCGCAGTCTTTCTTGTAAAAGTTCCGTTTCATCTCATTCCCTACTTGACTCTATGAGTTCGATGAGGAAGTCGTCTTTACCATTTTGTTCCAGTTATTCTGGAGATAAAGGCCAAGATGTCTATAAAGCTCGGAAAGACAGTGATGGCAAAGGGCCTTTTCGGGGCTTTTCACAAATTCTCTGACGAGCCGGCAGAGAAATTGGAGTGGATCGTCCTCGTCCAACGTTAAATAGGTTGTTCTCCCGCATCTCACGCATTCTTGTTCAGCCTCCCCTTCAACCTCGTCTGCCTGATCAAACCCGTCCGAAGAGCCCTCTCCGAGGGAAGATTCCTCTTCAAAGCGTTGTTCTTTTTCTTCCAAAACGAGTAAGGTCATCTTTCTTTCCTTGTTTAAAACCATCCGCCTCTGCTTTTATGGCAACCCGGCAATTTTCAGGTACTTGTCAACGGTCCTTTTTGAGATGCCCAGCAGCCTGGCAATCTTCTCTCTTGTTTTACCTTTTCCTCCCATAAAGGGGGCAAATTGCTTCCCTTTCGGAGGTCTTCCCCTGGGGCCACCATATTTTTCGATAAGGTATTTGATAATCCTGACCTTCTGCTCCAGGGTGAGATGTCTCCTGAGTAGATTGTCCTTGATCGCGTGCAGTTCGATCTCCTCCTCGCTCTTCAAGTCTTCCCGAACAATGACTTCTATCTCTTTTGCACCCAGTGCTTTTTGGGCTCTTGACCTCTGACCACCTGTAATTAGGGTGTAATCCGGGGTCACCTCTATCGGGATTTGGATACCCCTGTCCTTTATATCTTGCTTCAACAGCGCGAATTCCTTGTCCGGCAGGTCGCCGAACAACTTTTTGCTTAAGGGATTCTCTTTGAGGAGATTGATATCAATCACTCTTTTCATTCTCAATCTTTTCTCAATTTCTGATTCTTACATACAATTTGGATACCTTTATTTGACACTTCTGTATTTGCGATTGCCTATAAGAGAGCAAATCAAATGCCAAAAAAAATGGCACGACAGATTTCTGTAAGTGCCCGTTTTTCAAAGTAAAGTATAAATAGATGGAACAGATGGTCCCCAGAAATAACAGTATAATGCGACTTAACAGTCGAATTAAATGATAACGCGGAGTTAACTATTTAATCTTTTTGGAGTTTAAATTCGTCGAATGTGACGAATTCCTCTTACTTGTCGAATTGTTTCTTAGAAGGCCGACCGGGTTTGGTGAAATATGGGTTCAGCACTCCCACTTTCTTCATCAGATCTCTGAGCGCTTTCTCATTGCTCATTCCGAGCAATTTAGCTGCCTGAGTCTGATTACCTCGTGAGATATGTAATGCTATTAGGATCTTTTCTTCGCTTACCTGTGATATAGTTTCCCCAAGAGGCTCTAACTCTCTATTCTCTTCTGCAACACTTATCATGAGATCTTCAGGTTTTATTTCGCTCCCTTCTGCCAGAACGGATGCACTCTCGATGCAGTGCTTCAACTCCCTCACATTGCCGGGCCAATCGTACTTGACCATGATTTCCATTGCTTCCCTTGATATCGATTGTGCTATCCCTCTTTCATTCGAATGCTTTCTTAAGAAATACGTCGCCAAGTAAGGTATGTCTTCCCATCTGTCCCTTAACGGAGCAACCTCTATCTCAAGTCCTTTTAATCGAAAATATAGATCATTTCTAAATGTTCCCTCTTGAACCATTTTTTTTAGGTTTTCATTTGTCGCGGCAATTATCCTGCAGTCCACTTTCCGCGTCTTCACGCTTCCAACCTTCTCGAATTGTTTTTCTTCTATAAACCTCAGGAGTTTAGCTTGGACTCCCACGGGTACGGCGCCTATTTCATCTAAGAACAATGACCCTTTGTCTGCCATTTCAACTTTTCCTGGTTTGTCACTCACTGCTCCTGTAAAAGCTCCCCTTTGATATCCAAAGAGTTCGCTCTCAACCAAATTTTCATCTATTGAAGAAATCTCTATTTTTTGAAACGGTCCATGTCTCCTTGGACTATTATCATGAATAGCTCCTGCTACCAACTCTTTTCCAACACCAGTTTCACCTGTTATTAGAACGTTTAACTCAACTGGCGCTACCTTTTCTATAAATTTCCATATCCCATTAAGTTGTTCCGACTTGCCTATTAACCCCCCACGGGCGATGGAAGTTCGTTCCATCTGTTCCATTTCTTCCTCAGATATCTCCGCTACTTCCCACAGTAAGCTGGGACAGAACTTATTGCCTTTCTCCCTTCCGTTTCTGCGCTGATGCAACTTCTCTATCAAAGCCACAGAACGCAACTTTTCTCGAGGAATGTTCTTAACCTTTGTATGCTCTAATTGTTGCACAAGCCTCCAATCATAATGATCCTTTTGTTGACGGTGCTTGAGGATAATCCCATCTGTTCTTTGAAACCACACAAGGATACCCCTGAAATTATTTTGGCCACTATGCGCATGTCCTTTTCTGCGATTTTGTGTTCGTTCAAGAATTTTTGGCCTCGCTCACTAAGATCAAAGTCCACCCCCTCGATTAAACCAGAGGGTTGAGAAAACAATTTGTCAAATAGGGTCGCCAAATCTGAAAGCCTCATCTTATTCATACTCACGCAAATCAAAAGTCCAAGAAGAATGATTTTTGCACTGTCGGGAATATTTTTAGACCCAAGCTTCTGCAATAATGCAGCCGCAGAGATTCCTCGTGCCTTCGAGGCAATATCTTCATCGGTGAGCATTAAATGGAGAATTCTATCCAACGCGTTATGCATTTCTCTCGGACTATTCAAAGCCTTTAGGTTGCTTTTACAGGCCACAAGCGGCCCTAGTGATTGTTTCCCCGACCTCGCCTTCGTTCTGCGGCTCCCCGAAAGGTTTCTAATTAGGAATAATTCTCATTCATACAATCCAACACCCTATGCTGACCTATACCTTCGCATGAGTAAGAAGTGTATTGACTTTGAACCCAAGGAGGGTGTAATGTTTTTATAAAATTGGATGATCTGTCCATTGATGCACGGTTACTACAAAGTGATTGTGAGACCCGCTAACCAATCCTCTTTACATTTTTGTGTTCCGAAAAGAGATTCTTGCTATCTCTTTTGGGTCGCCTCTAATGGCCAATGGTTTCTCCTTTTAGATACAGTATACACTCTTGCATGCATCCGAACGGTTCGGATCATTATAGTTTTTTTAGCCTTAAAGTGTAACTAATTGATTTATAAAGTCTTTTGATTGTCAGAGATTGGGGACTTATGGATGAAAAGGATGGCAACTGGAAGCCGATTGTGATCGATTTGGAGCACTCCGTTATCGATATTACACTTCAGGAGAGACAGATTCAGTTTAGTGTCCATTTCAATAAAGATCCTCGCCGTTTTTATCTTGCCGTCATAGCTCTCGTTGTTCATACAATGAAAACAAAGGGCCTCATAGCGCCAATCAAGATGAAGCTTTTCCACAAAAACGGTTTACTCATCCAGTTAAACAACGCACTATTCGATCCAAAACGGAGAGGATCTAACGACGAAAGTAAGCTTATTGGGCGAATCTACAGAAAATGGAGAGATGTGCTCCCATGGTTGGATAGAGGATCTCTGTTTGTTCCCGAAGAGAGAGATAGGATTCAGGATCCTGATTTTAAAATAAAGCGCTATGAATGCACTGCAAGTGAATGCAAAATATGGAAACAGTTATTCTCATATACAGGAAAGGAAGCAGAAGTTAGTCTATGTTTTTCGATAGACAATTTAGGCTTATCCCTGGACGATGTTTCAATTCAATACAGAGGAGATAAAGATGCTTGGGAAAGGTTTGTTAGGGACCTAAAGGCCACGACTAAAGAAGAACTCTCTTCAGATGGTAAAGGAGAAACTGCTGAGATTTGTTTCGAAGATAAGCAGACAACCCAAGTTGCCATCGATAATGTCGTACATAAATACATCCGTTACATAGTAAATATTGAATCGATGGAACATGTTCATATAGCAATCAATAAATGTGAGGTGGAAGAGATCTATAGAGGGAATCTCGTTGTAGTTGGAAATGAGGTGGTAGATAAGTCAAAAGAAAACTTAATAGAGATCGACGATGGAGGATTGCTACACGCTTTTAACCTGATTCATGATGAGGGTCTTATTATTTCAAAAAATGTGGTTGATTTAATAAGAAAAATGGGAAAGATTGCAATAATTAATGGACCAACAGTTGAAAATATAGAACTTAAGGGAAGAACACTCTTTCGGTACATTGCTTGGGTTATTGCTTTAAATTTCCATGAAATCGGTTTAATCCCAATTATCGTTTCGGCTTACGACTATTCAATGCAACCAGAAGTTTCACTTCTCGAATACGCATTAAATAGGGCTGTTGCGAACTCTATCTTGGTAGGAGAAGAAAAACATATTCTTTTGGCGTTCATGATTGCCAACAAGAACAGACTAATCTTTTTGGTAGATGGAATAGATATGGTTGGAGATAATATTAGGGCAGTCAAGAACGAAATATTGGCTCTAAAACACACATCTAAAATTATTTATGAATCAAGAGACATCAATTCCTTATGGGATTTTATTCCTTTCAGAAAGCGAGTAGTAGTGTGGCCGGCTAAGCTTTAGATTTCCTCAGTCCTGTCCAGAGGAATTCATAACCCCACAAATGCTTATTGGGATTGTCGGAATATTTGAAACAGTCTTTTTCCTTTTCAAGGATAAGTTCCTCAGAAAGGATTTCGAAAGGTTTATCCAGCTAGGCCGAAAAGATCTTGTAAGAGTTCTCCAGGGATAGCTGGGTTGCCGAAGCAAAGGAAACTTGGAGCAATAAAATGAAGGCCCTCGTCTCCTACTTTCACATTTCCTTGAATAAACAATTCAATTGGCAGATTATTTTCAAGATATTTATTTCGGATGCACAGAAGTTCTAACATCCTTTCCAGCAAATCGATCTTTAGGAATAAATCATTCGCATATCTGTACTCCTTAAGCCCGTATCCATGCGACTCAACGTACCTCAGTATTTGTAAACTTTGAGCGGTTCACATTGAAGGAGGCTTCCTTATATTCCCGAAAATGTCAAACTCTGGGTGTCCCCCGGCAGAGCCGGGGGTTTACTCATGATTATTAGTAGTGTAAGCGCTCAGGATGTCCCGGCACGTCAACGCTGCAACCTCTACTTGGTTTCCTGTATTTTCCAAAATCTCCAACCATTCGTAGGTTGCTTTGTTATAGCTTTTGCAGCTGCCGTCATGCTGGAATACTTGGCTCCTGAATATTCAATTGCCTTTCCATTCTGACTCCCAGCATCCTTCACTATCTTTGCCCTGTAAGGAACCCCTTTAAATTTTCCTACAAGGATACTCCCAATTGCTGGCATCTCTCGAGTTATTTTGGCACGTGCTCTCTTTTTCATAAACACCTCCTTTGAAAACAATTTCTCAACTTAGAAAATAGGGTTCCTTTACAGTCCCCCAAGCGCCTTTGCACATGCTGATTGAGGATCGGAATAGAAAATCGGATCTACCTTCTCGATGATTTCGCCTGACACTTCTAGAAAATTACGCTTATTTTCAAGAGGGATAAGCGCCCGGCGGGCGCCATTTTCCATCGCCATCTGCAAGGGTTCAACCAATGTGTAAACAGATTTTATATTGCCCTGAATGCTGAGGTCTCCAAGAACGACTAACCCAGGGGCGACGGGAGCCTTACGAAGGGCGGAGGCCATTGCAGCAACAAAGGCGATTCCGGCTTCGCATGTGATCCTGTTTGCCAAGAGATCAATCACCTCAACGTGCAAGTCAGTTGTATCGAGAACGCTCGCTATGCCCATCTGGACCTTATGGCCTTGGAGAAAGCCAAAGGCACGGTTAAGACATTCTCTAATCGAGGAATCGACCCCTCCGGCTGGCTTTAGTTTTCCCGTTCCCGCTGATGTGCCAACCTCGATACGGTAAAGTCCGACTTTCCCCTCGGAGCTCACCGATGCAGCATATGCTGACCCCGGAGCAAGAGGGTCCGCCGAAATGAGGGCACGCCCCCCTTCTTCCGGAACGCCCACGTACCGTTCTTCAGCAGTTTCGTGGTCACGGTAGGAAAAAGAGGTCTGATGATATTCAAATGACCCCATCTTCTTGAGCTGTTCCTTGACGCGACGGCGGCCCTCCAAAGCGATTTCCAGCAATTCAGCAATATCGCTCTTAGTATACTCGTTATGAGGATAAAGTATTTTCACTAGTCCGGAGGCCGTTTTCCGCACAGCCTTAACATCCCTGGCATTGAGATGGGAGCCCAATGAAAAATAATGATCAATTACCTCCGTGTAGTTGTGTTTTCGGAGTTCTTTTAATGCTTCGGCAAGATAATCCACAATAAAACCGTGATGATCTGTAAAAAATTCGATCCGCATTTTCGGGATTTCCCAGCCTGGAAGGTAGAAGTGTATTCGGTCAAGGAAAGCCAGATCGTCCCGGATCACCTCGGGCATCGGAACGAAAAGGTTCGATGTCCGAACCATTGTCTCTACCGGCTGATGGGTGTTCCCGAAGAGCGCCAGAGAGGATTTACCGGATAGGGCCTCCTTTCCCCGGGCAAAAGTGCCCGATTCGCAATAGGTCTTAAGGGTGGTGATGACCTCTCGCGGCATCTGTTCCAGGTCGGCCACTTCATCGAAGGCTACCGCATCCCACAATCCGACAAGACCAATCTTGCCCGTTGCGATGTTATAGAACAGATTTGCGACGGTAGTAGGCCCTGTCAGAAGGATGGCGTAAGGACTGATTTCTTGAAAGGCATATGACTTCCCTGTGCCACGTGGGCCTAATTCGACCAGGTTATAGTTAGCCTCGCAAAGTGGGATCAACCGGGCGAGAAAAAGTAGCTTTAGACGCCGGCTAAATTGCGAGGGTTCCATCCCTATGCCACGGATGAGTGCATCCACCCACTCCTCAGAGGAGAAATGACCGCGTGCCTGTCTGTAAACATTGAGATCGAAGCTGGCCAATTGAATGGGCGTGAGCCTTTCCACCCAGAATGGGCTCTTCCGGCCCTTCGCTTCCTCGTCGTACTGATGCCGGATGTCAATCTCAGCCCATATCCCCCCAACAAGCAGCCGGTCATACTCGCCGACGAGCCGCTCAGGTACATGAATGTACTTGTGGCCGAAGTTAAGACATTCGGCCCAGTACTTGTCGTCCTCTGCCAGAAACCGGACTTTCACCTTATCAATGAAGACATGGTGACCGCGCTCTCTAACCAATGCCTGGGCCTTGTTGCTTTCCTCTGGCCGGACGAAGCTCTCAGCCAGAGTGTTGTTCACGACCCTAAGTCCAGCCTCAACCGCAGCTTCGTCGTCTGTTGCACAGTATTTTCCGAGAAGGTATTCCAGAACAAAGACCGGCACATTGGCGCCAACCTTCACCTTGCGAACCAGGTCCTTTCGCACGACGCGACCGGCAAAAACGTCCGATAGCTTTCGATCCAAAGCATCCATAAACACAATCTCCCTGTTCAGATAGCTAAATCAACTGGTATGTCACTTATCGTCTCAAGTACCAGTTGCGTTTCACAGTCAACCGACCGGATGGTTAACGCCTTCAAGGGTTCTCTCGGGTTAAGCATAACCGTAACGGCATTTGGTTGACCGCTCTGCACGAGGAACTCATGCGTACCTTCCTCGAATCCATAGGCAGCCATTGCCACCCCCCCTACTTCGGCTTTCCCTGACAAGATCTCAAGGCGAACCCTCTTTTGGGCTGTTGGAAGAAGGCCCTGAGCTTCCAAACTGACGACCATGGAGAAAAATCGATTGCTGATCTTGGGTTTTGCCAGATTCATCTTGATTTTAAAAGCCTTATCCCGGCTGACAACGGATGGTTTCGCCTTTAGGTGACACAAAGGAAGCAGGCTTTCCTGTAGAGTCGGCCCTCCGTGATAGTAGAAACCTGCCCCGCCTTTCACCTTGAACATTCCCAGTCCTTTCGGAAAGGCCAATTCCAGAGCTCCCCCCAGTTCCAGATCGCTTGCGTTTACACGAAAATACCCTTCGCCGTTATTGCCACCCTGCCCAATCCAGAATCGAGGATGGAGTTCTACCGTTTTTCCGCCAGGGGGATCCATCTGTAACCCGCGTTCAAGTCCTTCCGTAAAGAGAAAGCCATGGTCCGCCGTAACCACGAAGTGGTTGAAACCAGTAGACGCAAGATTCCGGATCCCGCGCCGCAACTTCTCAAGAACCTCATCCATGTAAACCCGCACCTCGCCCTCATCGGCCCCCTCTTCACCCAGTCTGTCAATCTCCTGAGAGGTGACGACAACGAGCTTCGCCTCGGACAAATCCTTTTTCCTCTTGGGCGTCAATCTGACGATGTCGCTCAACTTGAGCGTGAGTGTTGGCACACCAGATCTTTCGGATATCCATGCCAGACGTGTTGTTCGATCCTTCATTGGGCGACCTTCTACACTGACAGAGATTCCCGATAATCCACCCTCAATCGACAACCCCTTTTCTGCGCCGGGCAGGAGCGATGCCATGCCCAAGGAAGTGATGCCGGGCAACTGGCCCAGCACAGGAACAATTTCTGTGTCGAAATATCCCGCAAACCCCTCCAGCAACTCGCTGGCCATCTCAAAGCGCAGGGCATCTACAAGGAAATAGGCTGTTTTTTCGCCTTTATCGAGCAGTGGTTTCACCCAATCCACAAAAACGGTTTCTTGCGCCTTGGCGTTTCCTGCTCGAAAGGCAGAATTGACAAGAAGACTTGAATAGAATTCAGTCATGCTTCTAAGGGTATCCACATAGGCTTCACGGCACCTGACCATGAGGTGATGAAGGACCTCTTCCTCCGCCGCTCCAGACATCTCCAGTCGAATGTAACGGCTTTCCAGGTGACGGTCTAAACGATCCATCATCATCCAAGGCTCGCTGTGCCTTGCATATGCATCGATCAATTCTTCAAGTGACCATTTTCCCTTCTTGAGTGCTTGTCGTATGCTCTCCGTCAGCCGAATTAGAGTGGCCGCAGTTTCCACCAACCGCCATCTCAGTTGAATCTCCGGGATTTCGCGACTCCAAAAAAGCGACCGCCGTCTTTCTGCCAGAGCTACAGCGCCTGCCACATCCCCTTCCAACACCATCTCCTGGGTGTGACGAAGCAGAAAATCGTCAAGATACGCGAAGGTCTCCACATCGCGCAAAGAGTTGGGAGTCAAGACGATATCCTTCAATCCAACTTCCGCCTGGAGAGTTCTTGCCGCATCGACATAAGCCTCTTTCAAGTCCACCCTATTTCGCCATACCTGGCACATATGCTTGAGACTGTCTTGCTGTACGGGTTTCCCCGGGAGAGTAATGCCGGTCAGTGCTCCGGGAAGCTGCCCTTCAGGATAAGCCATGGCCAATTCTCCCAGAAGCAGGTACCGGCGGAAGGTCCCTCGAAGTCCAGAAGGTGACTCGATTCCCTTCGCCTCTAATCCCACTTCATTTCGGGCCAGATTAATTAATTCTCCCAGGGCTCGCTTTTCGTCTATTTTTGCATCCAACGATTCGTCAGATGCAAACAGAAGCAATACTTCCGCTGGAGAGACCTGTCCAAAAATGACTTGGAGTGCCCCGGTTGTAAGCGCCCCCGCTTCTTCCGCCATCCGGTCCAGTTCTTCGAGGGTCAGAAGCCCTTCATCTGCTTGCCGGGCGAGATGGCCGGCCTTCGCCGGTTGGAGCTCCGAAAAGACTGCCTCAACAATTCTCCCCAATCGTGTATTATGATCAGCTTCTGCTCCTCCCGGTTCCAGGACTATTCCTGCTGTTTCCGTTTCAATCAGAGCGTAATCGGTTTGGTCTCGCTCCATAGGAACATAAATAACCACTTTTGGAGGATGCTCTCTTGCTGCGTCAATCCCGCCGTCATGTGTCACGCACTCCAACAGGGGTTCCAACTCCTCGCGCAACCGGAAGAACCCATCTTTGTAGGTGAGCAGGGTGGCTTCGGGTAGATTCAACTCACGGATGAACATTGAATAAGCTTTCTGCGGATCATACCAGACCACTATTCCATGATCTTCGATCTGTCGTTGAATTAGTGACCTTAGACATTCACTAACCTTACCAATCTTCATCGTCCTTTTCCTTTTCGGGGGGGCTTTTTGTTCTTAGGTTCTTCGTACAACTCTTCCAAGCCGTGTGCGATGGCAAAGGACTTGTTGGTCTTGCACTTTTCCTTTACCCTCTCGGGCCAATATTCCATGGCCTGCTGTGCCCAGTCGTATTTGCCTTTCTCAAGCTCCTCCCAAGCCTTTTTTGTTTCGGGCCACGAAGGTAGGATTTCGTGGAGCGGTGCAGCATTGAGCAAAACACCGTCATCGATATGCGGTATGTAACCGCGGTCGGCAATTTCTTGGAGACGCTTTGAAAAGTCGTTGAGATCGTCTCTAAAGTCGAAAAGATGGTCCAGTTCTTTACGCGCCCTTTTGTCGGCCTCGGCCTTTACGCGCAAGTCAGCAATTTGCCGTTCCGCCAGCCGAAGCCTTGGTTCGACAATGTCATTACGGATGTGAAAGAGCGTATCGCGGGTGAAAAGCTCATGGAATATCCAGACTGTGAATTTTCGTTTTGGCGATTGGAGAGGCCAATAGACCGGTCGCTTCCGATAAAGCTGGAAGTGGTATCTCCAGAATGACGTTTCAGTTTGACCGGTAAAACGGTCGAACCACCCATGCAGAAGTTCAAGCGCGTCGCCTTCGCCCAGTGCCATACCCACACGCAAGCGGGCTTCTTCAAGGCCTAGCATTGTTTCCAGGGCCTGACAAACCCGATTAGCGACATCAAGCGGTTGACGGGAGCCATTAATAAGAATACCATCTGAGGCTACAATGGTTTTCAGTACTGACACAACCTCTGGGGTAAACTCACCGCACCCGAGACCGGCAGGCACACCAACCTCGAAACGTCCAATCACGATTCCTATGGCATAGGACAGCCAGGTTTGTGCCCAGTCTTCTATCGACGGAGAACCGGGGGAGGGCTCCGGCTCGCTTTCAATGGGTATATCAATATCGGTTTCTTCCTCAGCCGAACCGAAAGCAGTGGCAACCTCGCAATCAAAGGCCGCCAGGTCACTCTCGGTCAGTCCATAGAGGCGGCAAACCTCGAAATCGACCTTTTTCCCCCTATCAGACAATGTTTCTCTACGTACGGCATACTTATCAAGACACTGCAGAGGTCGGACGAAATCGTAGGTGATTTCCGATTCCTCCCCCTCTTGCCTCAGGAGTTCGATACATTCGTTGACAATACTGGCAATCTGATCGCTTCTTTCCTCCAGAACCGGTAATCGTTGGATAGTACCAACTGGAAAGTTGATCGTCGGATTCAGAGCCGAAAGGATAAAAACCGCTGGACGCGAATTCAATACAGCCAAGGTCGTTTCAATAAGACTGTCAGGTGGAAAACATGTAACTCCGGCGACATCAAAAATAAACCCGTCAGGTGAAAATCGTGCCGCAAATGGCCTTGAGCTGACTAGGCTCCAAGTGATCCCCCGCCGAAAGAGATAATTTATGCCACGAATCTTATCACGCTTCGTGGAAAGAAATTCCTTAAGTTCGTTTCCCTGCGAGAAAAGCCTCAAGACGAACTCTTGATTTCCGAACCATGGTTTTGACGAACCACCTTTCATATATGGTACATATGGACACTGGCTTTTCACAAAACCCGCCCATGATCCGGCATAACGACATAGACGGGAGGTTCCACATTCCCACCAATACCGAAGAAATCGTTGAGTATCATAAGTAGTAGTTCCGTGAACTACTGGAGCAATGTCACGAAGAAGTTTAAATCTAAAGAATAAATTATGAAATGAATCAGGCATCCAATAAACCCATGGTTTCTCCGGTACCGCGTCAAACCTACGTTGGCGGTAGCGGAAAAAAAGCGGATGGCTCTGGCCTGAGCGAAGAGCGGCCAAGGCGGACTGGAACGTCGTACGCTTCGCCTCAGCGTCGCGCTCGCGCACGAGGCGAAAATAAATCCCTTCATTTTCATCGCGCCGTTTTTCATCCGGTTCCTTCCGGAACACGAATGTCGTGGTATTTACTTTCTCTCCTGTTACCATTTGGAAAGCCTTAGGTCCAAGGTGTGCCATGGTTTCGATTGCGATGGCTTTGCGCAGATTTATCCGAAACTTTTCGTAACTGCTGATAAACATGAACGACTGCTGGGTTATCATTGCCGTTAGACCCGCATCCTTGGTCAACTCCACACACCTCTCAATAAAAGAAGCATAAAGGTCACTCTTAGAATCGGTGTAAAAGCTGTCAAGAAAATCAGCAACCAACGCGGATTGATTGCGTCGGCTCATATAGGGAGGATTCGTCGCAACCACATCATAGCGCTGTTGAACCAGCCGTAGAAAACGAAGGCCTTTGGAAGCCTCCGCAGCGAAGTGACTGACACCATTACCATCTGCTCGACTTTCTTGGACAAATTCATCAAGATGCTGCGAAATCTGTTCGGAGAGAACCTCAAAAAACTTTTCAATACCTTCCTTCGTTTGGAATTGCTCCTTTGTCACTCCCGGGAATGAAAGCAAAAACTGCTTGTCTTTTTCCGCCTTTGTCCTTTCTTCTGCAATCAACCGTTCCAAATCGATTTCAGGGCGCAAAAGACTGCCCAGGCAATCTGAGTCCTTCAGCCTCGCAGCCATGCCTCTCAGGATGCGTTCATAAATCGGGTGACTGAATCGGGCTTGCCGGATAAAGTCGTCGAGGCGGCCCCCGGTGATCTGCTCGACATTCGCGCAGGCGAGGTTCTTGTCTGTAAATGGGCACCTCGGATTTAGCGACCTTGCCCTCAAGAAAAGAATGAGAGCTGAAAGCTGAATTGCTCTAAGATCGATGTCAATACCATGCAGGTTGTGGAAGACAATCGAAGCAGGTATATCGTCAAGAGTCTCCACAGAGGGCTTCTCGGGCCAACCTGGTTTACCAGTATTCTCCAGTTCCTCACGATACATTTCGCAGAAAAGATTGAACGCAACGAGACCAAAGTGCATTGACCCAGTGGCCGGGTCAAGGAAAGTAATTTCTCGCGCGGGTTTCAATGGGCGTTCGCTTTTCTCGTCAATAGGTACCAGATAGGCAAGCGAATTCTTGAGATAGCTGTCAGGGTGCATTTCTACCCAAAGCCGACCAACCGAATTTTCAATAAGGAAGCGAATTACCCAGCGGGGAGTGAATACCTGGGTAGCGGGAGCGATCTGTTCCGGGGTTACCTTTTTCCCTTTTTGAAAGCCGGCAAAGACCGCATCCTTTTCTTCTGAAATAAAGGCCTGATAAATCCAGCCTATAGTTTCCTCATTCCCGGGCCTCCAGGCTTCAATAAGCATTTCCACATTCATCGCTTCGATGATTAATTTGAAAACATTGGGACGCGGGAAAAGGTGGCTTGCCAGCGTATTAGGATCGAATAGCACCGATATATCGCGCGCCAGTACTCCCAATTGCCAGAGGAGAAATCGGCGGTAAGCTACGTGGCGCGGACCTTCGCCCATGGCATTGACTGGGGTTTCACCAAGATCGTGGAGCTTACGGGCATTAGGATCTATCTCGTCGGCCAGCCAGAAAAGATACGCGTTTGATTCCATCAATCGTGATACGGCACTCTTAACTAGCCGTCGTTCCTCCATCATGCGAAGGGCTACAACACGGTTAAGCCAAGTGAAAGCGGTTTCGCGGATGAGCTTTTGTCGTACGACCCCCGCACTGAAACCAGCTTCCTTTTCCGCTATCGCATATCCCTCCAGCTTGCGACGGGTCTCACGGGCCTCCTCCAACTGATTTAGGGCAGGATAGAGATTAGCTTTGGCAAATGAGCCGTCGGGCATCCATCCATAGAGCCCCTCCAGTTGCTCACTGGCCTCTTGCTCCAGGCTGTGACGCGCATCCAGCGTAAAACGCTGGATCTGGGCAATAAGAGTATCGTTCATGACTAAGCTCTGCTCCTCTTAAGTGTTCTGTAGTGTTCCACGGGCTAACTCCTGCTCACGTTCTTGGGTCAGTTGTTGTTCAAGTCGTTGGATTGCCTGTGAGAAGCACTCATGGGCAGCATTAACGACGCTCTTGGCCGTGAATACTCGCGTATTTACCCACGCAAAAACTATTGCCCTTAGTCCATGGCCATCCTGCTCTTCAGGCGGGTCGGCTTCGGGATTCGGGCGGTCGGCCCGATGAGCAATCTGGTTTCGCCTTTGAATCAGTTCGTCGAGATTGCGCCGGATATCCCTTGTATTCTGCCCACAGCTATGAGCCACGGTATTCCAGAAATCACGGACAGTCAGAATGGTCGCAATCTTTTCGATTGCCCCCGTGTCGTAGAGGGTACCGCGTTCAAAGTTTTTGAGGATGATTTGTTTCAGCCGGTCATGAGGGTCTGCATAATTCTCCAGGGAAAGATAATCATCGAGTGTCAACTTCAGCTCTCGTAGGGATTCGTCGGCTCCTCTACGTCGGGCACGGACGATTGTGAGGACATTCTCCCGCAAGCTATCCCAGAAAAAAGATTCGAGGGCTGTACAGGACACCACAACGGCCTGCCTGAGCAGCAAATCTGCCCCGTTTTCAATCAATAACGGTTGGGGAATAGGCGCCGCCGCTCGCGTAATGAGACACATTTGATCATTGAATGCATTGCGAATTATTGTGGTATCAGGTACGCCCCATTTGCGACATACAACCAGCCGCAAGTCTTCAATGGACGTCTCCTCTCGGAGTCCTCGGAAGAGTTCATAAAGTTGAAGAAGATGTTCGGCAACCGCAAAGTTCTGAATAGCCAATTCATAAGCGGGCATGATAATCACTCCAGAATAATCGTTCCATGTTGGGCGAGAATCTTCTCCAGTCGTTCCTGCAAGGCGACCAGAAACTCTTTCAGTTGCTCGTCATTGGTGATACGGACGGGATAGAGTTTTGCCACGGAAACATGCTCGATCCTCTCCTTCGGCGCAGCCAGTTCCATCAAGCGTCGTAATGTCTGGCTGGCGATGGAATCTACCGCATCGATTTCACTCTCTAATTGTGGCAAAGTGGCACCCGTGCGGCGACAAGTTGTGGCACCTGCAGGAAGATCCATCTCTGCCCTTGCGCGAATTGACAAGGGCTGTAGGAGGGCATCCTTCTGCTCAGCCGGGATTTCCGGGTTTTCGCTTACAGCAAGCCACTCCGACCGCCCCTTGATCATCTCCAGGGCTGCGGTATAAACTTTCGAGCGTTTTTCAAACGCTGCCGCATAAACCTGTCTGTAGGCTGTCCCCAATGTTTGGCCGGCTGCCTTAAGTATCTCGATGCGCCTTAGACAGTCGTCAGATTTTAAAAGGGTGCTGAGTTCCTCGGCAGACTTCTGCAAATCCCCATCCGTGCCACGAGTCTGCAACAGGGGCCATTGTTCTTCAAGAATGCATCGAGCGGTACGGACAGCGTCTACGTTCTCGTCCGTCGCGGCACGGTTCAATTCTTCAACCTCACGTCGCGTTTCGAGGTAAGTCTTGCCTTCAAAGGCGAGCGTCTTGACACAATCGTCAGGCGGGCTCTCTAAAATCCCTTCCACCCATTTAAGTTGGTCCTGGACCACCTCGGCCCCGGGAAAACGCAGGGCGGTGAGGCGAGCGCCCAGAGGCACGAGCTTTTCACGGTCCGCTGCAGCGGCTTGTTTGAATGCCTGGGCAATCGCACCTTCCTCGATGTTCACATCCTTGCCGGTAAGTTCCTCGTACATCCTCGCGGCGCTAGCCAGGACCTTAAGGTCGAGGGCTTCCCGCGGGGAGAACGACGCAGCACGAAAGGCCGGATTGCTTTGGAAGGGCTGCCTGGCGGGTGGCTCAGTATAGTGTCGGTACTTACGTCCCTGGTGGCTTACCTCTAGGGCACCACCTCGGAATAGAACGGCGATGCCCAACCGAATGGATTCGAGTTCCCACCCAAAGCCAAACCCGCTGAAGTGACTTTCCAGCATCTTCCCTGTAATCTTGTTACCGTAAGCATGTTCCCGCCGAAGGTAATCGAGAAGATCACGGCACAGTTCACAACCAAGATTTGGTAAGAATTGACCTCCCTGTTTGATGACCAGGCTGAGGTCGGGTTTGTCATTGTAAAACACCTTGGGAAGGCCGTTGAGATTAGCGGCGGTTAGGAATTTATCTGTTTCGCCTCCCGCGAGAGGCAAAGTACCAATTTCCAGTTTCTGATAGAGCACCGGAATCGCAATCTCAAGCAATCCATGCATCATATCAGGTAGGGTCTGTCCCAGGGAAGTAGCATTGCGGACCACTCCTTGGAAGAAACCCTGGCCTGCCTCAATTGCTCCCACCATGGCAGAACGTAACTGGCGGGAATACCGGTCCCTGCGGTTCTTCTCTTCAGACAAACACGCTGCCTCTTCATTTGTTAATCGTTGCTGGGAGCCCAATCTGTCATATTCTGCCACCATCTCACAGGATCGATACAGCTCCATTACAGTAGAACGAATCGTCTCTGGGAGAAGGGCTACCCAAAAGGCTTCCATGGTTTTAACCGTGCTTTCGTTTCGGACTTCAGTGACGGCCTCCTTCATTTCTGACGACTCGGCGAGTCGAAGGTGCAGCGTTACGTTTCCTTCTCCATCAACGTTTTCCCCTTCGAGAGTAACGCCCAGGCGGAAGGAGCGGAGGTTTTTATAAGCAAAGGTGCGAACCTTGGGCTCAGAAAATATATCGCCAACGATCTCGCGATGGATGCGGTGACGATCCGCCTCGCGGGGATCCATTCCGTTTCGATGGGTTTCCCAGTTTTTCTCTTGAACGGTTAGGAGTTTATAGCCTTCGTCGGTACTGCGGACGAATTGAGCTTTTTCCAGTTCACCAAGAGCGGTTTCAATCTCTTTACGAATTGGGTTTGCATCAACAGCGGGATGTAAAACGACTGCGATGTTATGGGGTGTGCGAGGAAGATCCTTAACGGACTCAAGTAATGTAATCGCCTTTGCCACTTTCAGGGCTAATGGATTCTGAGAAAGGCGGCTTGAAATGTTGCCAATTTCCTGGGAAACTTCTGACGGAAGCAAGTTGCCTACTTCCAACAGTTCGTAAACCTTATCAAGGGTAACAAGGGTCCCTACGGGTGAGTCGGCAAGGCGAGTACGGTCATTAATCATCATCTGCTGAGCCTGTTTAATAATCGTCCGGTTGCTCCCACCAACGTGACGATGTGCACCACGTCTGAGCCGCAACCCTGCCACAATATCGATACAAAGATCAATTTGATAAGGGAGATAAGGGTAGAGTCGAACGAATTCTTTCCGGTTGATATCTAAATTCCTCGCGCTTCTCTCCAGAGTACAACACTCCCGAATCCGTCCCGCATTTGCATCAAAAATTTTCCCGAGAAGATCGGCAGCTTGAGCCTTTTTGCTTAAGACACGTCGGGCAGTCACCTCTGAAATGTCTGCCTGCTTCAGATCCACCATGATTCGGAACCGGTCCTGGAGCCTTGCAAGTTCGACCTTTTTTGAATCCAAGGCCGTTACAACTTCGTCTAATTTCTCCTGTGATGTCACGATCAGCCAGAAGGGAGAGATAGCCTCCCGTCGCTCGGTTCTGTTCCGTCCTTCAACCCCCAAAGCCTGTACGATTGCCTGGAGGTCCAGCATCTTCTCGACGCTTCTGGAAACATATTGGCCGACTTCATCCACGACAAAAATCAAAGCCTTCCCGGGTGCACGTCTCCCCGCAAGTTCGAAGGCTCGCCGTGCTAACTTGTTCGGGTCTACGTCCGCTCGTCCCTTTCCGGTGGCGATCGCATAAGAATCGGTAGAAGGGTAGGTTTGGGGATCCATGCGGTGAAGCGTTGCACTCGCTTCGTTGATGGCCAACCCCATTTGCCGCCTCTTCCGCCAGGGTTCATTGTATCCACTCTGGAACTCTTTCTCAAACCGTTCTAATCGCTGGTCGGATTCAAGCGTGATCTCAAGCTCAGCGAGATCGAAGTCCTCGGCATAACCCAACTCCCGTAACAAGGCGCGATACATGATTTCGGTAAGCCGGTCACCGGCGATCCGGACACCCCTGTCCATTGAAACATCGAAAATCACCGAATGAAAAGGAATCCGGGCGTTGATAGAGTCCAATAGATCGATCACCTTACGATCGCTGCATATCCTTTTGAACAAATCGGATGCACTTGTGGCTCCTACTTTCCGGTTTGCTGCCGTGTATCCCAAAATCTTAGCAAATGAGGACTTTCCAGATCCAAAGAAGCCTGAGATCCAAATCCCTATGCCTTCCCGAGGAACTGCCGGGCCTTCCGCAATTTCTCGATAAACGGTCGAAAATTGCTCCCGTATGGACTCCGTTATCACATATTCATCGATTTCTGTTGCTACTACCTTTTCGTTGGCTTGGTCGACTTTGATGACTTCTTCAATTGGGCGGTTGATGGGCTTTTCGAAAAGATCTCCGATTTTCTTCATGATTCCACCCCATAGATTTTGACTCGATAGTTGTAAACTCCCAGCATTCCCTGAACCGGGAGGTCATAAAAGCGGAGGTCAGTGCCGACTGTAGCACTGCCCGGATAAAACAGGATTGTCGGAACCATTGTGCGCCGGTGCAACCCATCCAAAAGGAGAGAACACCGGTAGATAAAAGGAGCAAATCCACCCACTCGAACCAGGAATACGATGTCAGATTCGGGTTTTAAAGGCGCCATGATGCCCATCAGCGCATCGGGCGCTGGTCGAAAATCCTCTGATGTTAGAAGATGGTTGACATGTTCCTGAGCTGCCTTAAATCCACGGAAGCTTTCCGTTTTGAAAAGATACTCCACACCTCCATGGTTTCGAATCACGTTCCAAACGAGCCTGGAAAGCGAAATGAAGGTGACCCGTCTGCGGTGCTGCTGCTCCATTGAAATGCCCAGCAATCGGAGCTGCCTGCGGAGTGTAAATTCGTCGGATGGGGCATAACGGAAAATGGCAAACGGCATGTCGCTATGGGCGGCAATCCGCATTGGCTGAGCGACGAGATCTGTTTCCAGTATTTTTAGATTATCGACCAAGGATGGCACGGGCATACTCCTCAAACGTATTCTTTGGAAACTCTAGCCGGTAAAGACCTCCAGCCACCTGATATCTGAGCCAATTGTGCTGGTGGCATTCCATGAAAAGACGCTCAACATTTGCTTCTCTGAGCAAGAAAAGCTTCCAATCGTGGTGTCGAATCATGTCTCGACCAATCACTCTCAGGTCGTGAAGGCAAAACCCAATTAGAGCAAAAGCTTCTAAGGGGAAATGAAAAGGGGCGATATACTTCCGGACCGCCCCGTCGAGAATCCCGAAGTCCCGTAGAGCAGCAAGGAGACCTCTGGCTACCTTTCGTTGTACGGTGGGGGTCCACTCCTTCCCAATTCCATGAAGCTTTCTGGATATCCAACTTATGACTTCTCCAATACGAATCTCCCGGTCGGCATGCCCGGACCGATGGAATGTTTCCTCTGTAACAAAGGCATACAGCAAAGGCTCTGCCCTGGCCGTGATCCAGTAATAGAAGGGACGAATGATATCGATGTCAGTGCCTAAAGTCTCCAGGATCTGAGCCAACTTCCACGCATCAGGCGGTGATCCGTGAATGAATCGAGGACGGAATGCACGGGTATAAGTATCTCGGCCTCGCGCAAGGGTCATTTTGGAAAGAATTCCCAGTGCAGATTTGGGGGAATTGGCCCTGGTCAGCTCCTCAGACCAATTTGAAACGAGCAGCCGCATGTCCGCAAGGAGCGCCCCGCCTTTTGCGAGTCGGCTGGTGAATTCTTCGGCTTTTTGTGTATTTCCTTTATCCATGCAGCTTGCCCATTTCTGAATTCTTATCTACACCCTTTTACTCCACGGGAAAGCAGCTGACATGATCTGATAAAATTACTTCTAAACGCTTCCTTTATTTTGTCAGTTTCTTCCCTCCCTCTTCCTGCATATCTTAAGTTCGGATTGAGGTACCTATTCAATTCCCGTACAAAATCAACAATTGGATGTCCATATCGCCTGCCCTGGGTGTTTCCGGCTTCAAAGCTGATAATTTCACAAATAATTTCAAACGTAGTGTTTACCCTGATGTCACTCTTAATACTTTCCGGAATAGAAGGAGCCACTTTTCCATATATTTCCTTTTTAACTTTCGGCAGAACAGAATCATGGATGTAGTAATTGCTTACAAGCTGAATGACCAGCTTCTTCACCATTTTCTTAAAGTTCTTGAACACAAGTCCATCAGAGCAAATCTGTTTGATGTTCTTGAGGAATGACAGATAGCCGGCATCGTCATACTCAAAGATATCTCCGTACTTATCTCGACTGTACTGAGTGTAGGCGTATACATCGGCCTTCAGCCCTCTCACTTTAGACTCACAAACCACAAGCGTTTTCCGCTCGGGATGGTACGCCAATACATCGATATCACTCCATCCATGTCCTTCTCCCTGCAAAGGGAATCTCTGTTGGGTCCAATAACCTTGGAGCCGCCAATAAGATTCGACGATGCTTTCAACGGCCATCTGCTCCGACATAGCGGCGTACTCCTTTCAATTTCCCGGGCCTTTTAAGTTGTCGGGGAGTTGTTCTTCAAGCCATGGATTTGAGATTTTATTCGAGCCAATCCGGCGCCATCCTCTCAATACACCCCTAAAGATTTGGAAAACTCGAATCACCCCCGGAAGTTGCCATATTTATACCAAAAATTTAATTTTATAGCAATTTCCAAATGGTTCCACACCAGGGAAAAGGGACTAAGAAAAAGGGCACTTGGAGGAACCCCGGGAGTCGAGAAGAAGGACAAGGGGGGACATACGCCGTTGTCCAAGGGACGATCGACAGGTTACAACCGAGTCAAGCGGCAACCCTAAACCGATTTGGAAGAATATGAAATTTGTCAATTTCTGGCCCTCTTGCCCCTTTTGGCCCCTCAGATTCTTCTGTCAGGAAGATGACCTTATTTTCCTATTTCGATCAATTGCCTGGCCTGGTCTTTAAAGTAATCCATCCGCTCCTTCATTTTTTTCTTCGGCAGTTTCGTCTACAGATAGCCCAAAAAATCCGATGTCCTCAGGGTGATCACTACCATCCCCTCAAGGGATCTTTCTTCGTCCGCACCGTTCTCAAGATAGGGCCTATCGGCCACAAAAGCCCAACAGACAATCGGCTCACGGAAAACCTCTCCATCATTATAAGAACCGCACCTCATTTCTTCTGAATTTCACTTCTAAGAAAACAAAAAAAGGTGTATATTAAGTTTTTAGACTGGCAATGCATAATCCGGTGACACTACATAGGTGTAATAATTTCCTTACGTAGACGTGACATCAGCCTGAATGAAATCGGGTCAAGCCAGTACTCCAAAGCTACTCTATGAATTCTTCGGAAAAGCTCTGCATGGCCAAGCTGAAGTGTCACTTCTGTGGAAATGTCTGGAAAACAGGAAGTAACAAAGATCCTCCAATGCGGTCTTTGCGCAATGCCGGGTGCATCGTTCTCCTTACTCGAAATTGGTGACGATGAGCTCCCTCAACTTTGGAGCACAGTGAACATTTGGCTCAATAGGTGATAGGTATGAAAATCGAGTCGATTGAGATCAAGAATTATAGAAACTTAGACGGAATCAAAATCATTCTTAATCCAACGGTAAATTTTCTTGTTGGGGAAACTAATCTCGGAAAATCCAACTTTTTGCTGCTGCTGAACACCATCTTTAACAAGGCAAGCTTCAACGAGACTGATTTCTACGACCCCGAGAAACCAATCGAAATGTCGTTGAAGCTAACACTAGATGACATTGAGATAGGACTGTTCGAAGACTTATTTGATCCTGAGGAAAGTGATACCATAAATATAAGAGCCAGGCAGGAAACGATAGACGATAACATCCAGTTTTTCCATGAAGAAAGCGGGGCAAACATCCCGCCAGGTTCAATTAAATGTCTCAATTACATACATTACGACTCGTTAAGAAACCCGGCAACTGAGCTTACTTTTGACAAAAAACGGGGGGTAGGAAGGTTCTTGAACCATATTTTCAACAAATACCTAGAGGCAGAAGGGATTGAAGACATAGATTTCATCGATCGGGAAGGATTAGATAAGCTCCTAGCATTTATAAACGAGAATCTTGCCAAAATAAAATCATTTCAGGAGTTTTCAATATTGGCCGATCTGGAAAAGGATCCACGGAACCTTTTGGCAAGAATAGTCACCCTGAAAGACGAAAACAATCTTAATCTTCAGAGCTCAGGTTATGGAATCCAATTTCTATCTCTGATTTGCCTGACCATATTCGAGAAACTCTTGTCCGCAACCAAATACAAAAGCGACAAAGGAATTTTTGAAGACAATGACGGGAATAAATATGTCGCTGTGTTGCTGGGTCTTGACGAGCCCGAAATTCATTTGCATCCCTACATGCAGCGATCTTTGGTGCGATACCTAATGAAGATAATTGCCAACCAGGACCATGGCTTTATGCAGGTTATTTCGAACATATTCTCGATAGATCGTTTCCTCGGGCAGATAATTATTAGCACGCATTCCCCAAATATTCTTCTGTCAGATTACAAGCAAATAATTCGGTTTTGCAAGGATAATAAGGGCGGTATTGTCGTAAAGAACGGCCAGGAAATTACCCTGCAAGAGAATGTTGAGAAACACCTAAACAGAAACATGCCTTATGTAAAGGAAGCTTTTTTCTCCAAATGCGTAATCCTTGTGGAAGGGGATACCGAACTGGGTGCATTTCCAGTGTTTGCCCAAAAACTCAACATTGATCTGGATGACCATGGCATCTCCGTAATTCAGGCAGGCAGCGCGGATTCAATACCACCACTGATGGAAATGCTTATACAGTTTGGAGTTAATGCTGTAGGCCTAATGGACGCAGATAAATATCATACGGAATACCAACAAATGGAGAACCTTTACCCGACGAATAAGCAGGATTTTGAAGAAGAGATTGTATCACTCTGCCTCGAAGAGAAGAAGCAAGATGTCCTAAAGGGTCTTATAGAACACAACGACAATAAAGGGTTAAGGCGCAGAATCGATAAAAAGAAACTCAACAGCGTAATTATGAAATACAGAATCGAGATGGATGATGTTGATGAGGATTACGACTTCAGGACAGAAGACCCAGGTCTTTTGTACCCGCTTTTTCTGGCTTGGCTGGATATTAACAAGTCAATTGCTTTAGGCAGGACAATAGCCGAAGGTCTACCCAAGCGGCTTATTCCTGCCCAATTCAAGGACATTATAGAGGCTGCCGTAACGGTGTCGAAAAGTGCCTAATCCTAACTTGGGGCAGATACGAGAGGCCATATCCCAAGCCCACACTGGCGACAAAGAGCAGTTGCAGGCAATTTTTTCTGATGATAACAGATTGATTGTCGAGGCTCCTGCAGGGTACGGCAAAACTAAAACCATGATAAGCAAGATAGCTTACGTTCTTGCATCAGGAAACCTCCCTAGACCAAAGAAAATCCTAGCTCTTACTTTCAGCGTAAATGCGGCATACAAAATCAAGAAAGACGTTTCAGATCAACTCCCCAAGTTGCTCAAATCTGGAGAATTCCATCCAGCTAGGATAAATGACAGGGTTTTTGTTTCAAACTATCATGGTTTTTGCAGGCATGTTCTCAAAGTCTATGGTTATTTAATACACGAAAGTCTAAAACACATCGAAACAGTAAGGGCGATTGATGAGTCAAATATAGAGGACATGACGAACCTCAACGTTGGTGTGACGCATGATGATGCAAAAGAAATGTCCGATTTCTGTGAAGCAATAAGAGATGTAAAGAAAGAGTACATAAATGCCCACGTAAGGTCATATTTAAGGCCAGTGAGGTCTCACCTGCTCCCCAACAACTACATTACTTACAACGCAATAATTCTTTTTACTCTTACACTTTTTCATAATCATCCGGAATTGCTCAAATTTTATCACAAGTATTTTCCAATAATCATAGTAGATGAGTTTCAGGATACCAACATAATTAGCTATGGAATTCTCCGGCAGCTGATCGGCGAACAGACCAGGGCTATTTTTGTCGGTGACCCGTTACAAAGGATTTACGGTTTCATAGGTGCTATACCTAATCTCATGCAAAGCGCAAAGGATCAGTTTGGCATGAGGGAAATAAAGTTTAAAAAGAATCACAGGTTTAAAGATAACCCACAAATGATGTTGTTAGACAAAAACATCAGATTGAATGCCGAAAGACCCTCAGCCCCGGACATCGATTGTAATGCAGTCATTGATTTGAAGATTTTTCAGGACCAATCTGAAGAGGTCCGGGGCGTTCAGGAGAAGATTCAGGATATAGTTGCGAATGACAATTCTATAAAAGTTGCAGTTCTGGTCAGAGGTCGCGGTTTAAATGTTCAAGGAATAATGGACCGTCTTGAGGCTGAAGGGATTGATTATTTCTATGCATTGTACACAGATGAAGATATTCCCTATATTAACTTCCATAGGGAATGCCTTAATATTTTTATTTCGCATATTAAGGGCAATGACAGGATTACAAAGCTTAACCTAAAAAGGTTCTATAGCCGGGTCCAGGAAGCCCACGAAAAGCAGGACCTACCGATCACCCAGTCTCTTCTTGATCTATTAAAGATATTTTTGGATAGATTGACGGATGATTATTACTTCTTAACAAACGAAGATAAGATAATTTTTATCTTGGACACCTTAGAAAATAGGGCTTTGAAACAGCAGATGGAATATGTCGATAAGAATGTCATACTGTCAACCGTCCATGGAGCAAAAGGACTTGAATGGGATTATGTAATATTGCCTGACATGGAGCAATATATATTCCCCAATTTTCCCAGTCTCTGCGGGGGCTGCAATTTTAAACATAATAGAATTATTGATGGATATTGTAGACTTATTTACAACAACAAGATTGAAAGACAGTTCCTCGAAGAATTAAGTGTTTTTTATGTGTCAGTAACAAGGGCTAAGAAAGGTGTTTTTTTCAGCTCAAGCCAAAAAAGAATTCACTCTTCTGGACAGGAACGAAATTCGTATGTCAGCTGTTTACTCTCTTTACCTGGAATTGAAACAGGATATTGAAATCGTAAACCACCAATCGTGATCTCTGTCAGGATAGATGATTCCTTCTGACAGGAGATCTTGATTTCGCAAGTTAATTATTTCGGAACAAAAGAACTATTTAATCGAAAGGTTTTTAAACCCGGGTCCTTGATAAAAGGCGAATGAGATGCAAGAGCCGTATTTTATTTTGGTCAGGCCTTATGGTGTGGTTTCTGATCACCCCTGCAGTTGTCTTAGCTTCCAATAATCCACTCAACGATCTGTTCCATCCCCTTCAGTATTTAGACATACGCAGTTTTTATGACCTGTACCATTATTGGGTGGACTTTTTCATCTTTCTGGCTCTTTTTGTTTCTGTCGGAAGGATTACTCTTGGCCGTAGATTTGGGGGACGAGAAGGAAAAGTCTTGTCAGTGGTCACCGGTTTGGTCTTGGCTTTGTCCCTTTCCCTTTTGGAATACAGGGTCGGGTTTAGTATAAAGTCTTTTGGTCCGTTTGCCGCCGGAATTTTGATCTTTTTGGTGGGGTTGGTAATATTTTATTTAGTAAAGTCTTTCGGGGCTGGAACTGTTTCATCTGGGTCTTTTGCCTTTGCGATTACATACTTTTTAGTCAGGGCTTCCTTGCCAGAATTATTTTTGTGGGCTGAAGATAATCCTTTGTTTGCTTTATTACATTTGGTTCTTTTTGTGGCTTTTATCGTTTCTATTTTTAAGATTGTTGGTTCTTTATTTTCTGGAAAGGATATCAAATCACTTGGCAGGACATTAATGCATTCCTCTAATCCAGATTCCAATCCGAGAAAAAATATTGATAATGAGAAACAGGAAATCCATTTAATTAAAAGTGATCTTAGGCGAACTACAAGGAAAGGAAGAAAAGAGAGTAGTAATATTGTTGAGCAATTAGAGGAAATGATAAGAATTATAGAGAAGTATGGTAGCACTGATCGAGCCAGGCACCTTATTGCTGATAAAATTAATGTAATTGCTTCAAAGGAAAACCTAATTCTTAAGCAGCTTGTTTATCTTAAAGGTTTAAGTGAGAGAATTGAAAATTTCGATCTCAAATTGTTTAGGGAACTTCGGGCCAGGTGGGATAGGGTTCCTGATAGGGACAAAGATATTTTGAAAGAGGAAGTTTTATTAGAGAAGAATAAGATTATTTCTGAGGAGGAGCTTCGTCAGTTAGAATCAGTGCTTTCCAAATATGATAATAATTCTCGATTATGTCTTTCTAATACGGTTCAGTGTTTGGGGTCTAACCAACCTGTTCAAGCAAGGGATTGGCTTTTGAAGGCGATTAAGTGTGAGGAAGGGGCGATGAATATTTTTAAGGAGATGAAGGAGTTAGAAAACCGGTTATTGAAATTGACAAGGAGAGAATTCAAAACCTTTAAAAAAGAATGGAGGGACGAAAAGGGTTGAGCAATGAGTTTTCTTTGGGAGTTTCCAAGGATCATTTTTACAAAGATGGAGTTGGGGAAGCCCTTTTGGGAGGCCTCCCCGTCTTTCTAAAACATTGTCAGTTGGGCCGAAACATGTTTATTATTTTCCTTCACCATTTTCTCCAGCTCAGCCTGTGTCACCTCAATGTGGGTGACCTTTTTCCTCCTTTTTCCCACGTATTCGGTTAACTGGACCTTGAGCACTTTATTCCCGATTTGTTCTACTTCTGTGGTTATGCTCTTGACGTCTCCCTCTGGTTTTATAGATTCCTCAGACATTACTTCGATCGGTCTAACTTCGGTGATCTCACACTCGAGCTGGACTTCCTTTTTCCTATAGGCTGCCCATAAGTCCTTGAGGCTTCGATTGTCCTGAGACTTTTCCACCAGCATCTTTGCCAGTTCTTTAGTGATGGAGTCTGAGGTATCAGAAAGGGCGGCCAACCCTTTGTCTGTTAGCTCTCCTTCCAATGCCAATGAGCATGTTAGCTTATCTGCGATTAGCTTCATTGCTTTGGTCTGCATTGTTTGTGAGTACGTCAGGAAGAAAACCTTGACTGGTTGGGTTTGGGGTATCCTCCATGATCGTCGCGATGCCTGCCTCAAAGTGTAAGTGCTATACCCAGACTGATAAAAAATTACGGTCACGGCAAAAAGCAAATCAAGTCCTACCTCAACCAGTTTGGGATTGCAAATGAGAACCTCCAATCCCTCTTTGACCCATTTTTTTATCTTTTCATCTCTACCTTCACTATCTCCGGCCTTTAAAACCTTTACCTTGTAGCCCTTCTCCTCGATTAATTCTATGAGTCTTGGAGAAATATCTGTTGTATTCGAGTTTTGAATGTACGCGAGCACCTTTCTTTTTTGTCTAATTTCTTTTTCGATGATGTCCAGTAGCTCTTGTTCTTTTGGCATGACGCCTTGAACTGGCGGTCCTATAGCTACAAGCTCTTTGGTGTGGGGATGAAATACTTGGATACCTTTATATATCCTTTCAGGATAGCTGAGGAGAGCATTGAGGTAGCTCCCAAGCAAGGAATTGTCTCTTTGTGCCAGTGCTTCTTTTAGTGCCTTCCTCATCTGCTCTTCGAATTCCTGGTAGCGCTCTGCCTGTTCTGGATTCATTTCAATCTCGTAAACCTCTTCTTCATATGGAACAAGGTTTTCTACGCAGTCTGAGAGTCTGAGGAATACGGAGTTTGGCAGGAGGGTCTTTCCCAAAAGGAGGGGACTGATCCCTGGCTTAGCCTTGACAACCGTTCTCTTCTTAGCTTTAGTGGTTAAGCCATCTTCTTCTGAGACTGTGGTCACCCTCTCCAAGATACCGTATTTTTCCATGAACCTCATTGGGTTTCCCCAAAAATTTCCGTCTTCAACCATGAGTTTTGGATGGGTACGGTAGAGCAGATAAAAAATATCTTGAGCATATCCCCCTGCAAGTGTTCCTGTAAGGCAGACTGAATACTTACACGTGTTTGCCAAAGCTGCAAAGGCCCATCCTTGTCCAGTCTGATTTTTATATTGGTGAATCTCGTCAGCGATGAGAAGGTCAAACACCCCTTTGAGCTTTGTTTTGATATATTGTGCGGGCATGGGTTTAAGGTAATTCCGTTTGTTCAAGTCTGGCTGCCAGAGTTGCTCACTGCAGATTCCTTTTTTAGGCCTCATTATTTGGTATTCTTCTGACCATTTCCATTTGGTAACAACATTTTGGCATGAGTACTTTTTCTTTAGCTTTCCCTGAGTGTTGGTTTCGAATACGGGCAGGGGTACTCCATCCTGGTCAAGCAACAACTGGCCGCATTTGGGACAAAAGTTTTCATTCCTTTTCCTTATTACGGCTGGCCGCCACTGGTATCCAAGTTTTGCCTTCTCCTTGCCAATAATATAAAACTCAGGAGCATTTGGTATAGGCACGTTTCTTAAGTCTTGTAGGGTCTGAAAGCAATTTTCTCCATTAAGGTTTATAGTCTTTGCTCTTGGTAACGCTTCTTTTACCTCCTGTATCCATTTTCTAACGAGATGTGGCGGGCAGATAACGAGGACTCTGGAATTTTCTTTGAGTAATAAAGTGACAGCTATGGACATCAGGGTCTTCCCCGTGCCCATTTCGGCAGTCATGTAAACAGCCTTGTTCCCTGACTTAAAGGATTTGACCACAGCCTTGATGATCTCCCTTTGTGCCGGAAAGGGATTCTTGTGTAGTTTGTCCATCTTTTTGTCGAGTTCTTCTTCTTTATCCCTTGCCGGATCGTGAATGACCTTTAAGTCTTTGGTTGCTTTTTCTGCAAGGGATTCTCCGTAGTCTTCTAAGAATGTTTTTAGGCTTAGTTCTGTTTGCATCGTTATCTCCTTTTCATGCAGTGAATGACTTCAGGTACTTTTTTCTTAATCGCTTCGGTTATTTCATAGCTCAGTTCTTCCTGATGAAAGTTAACGAGGTAGGCTTCATATCGTCCCACAAGTGTTTTAAGCCTTGTTATCCATCCCTTCTTGCCAAAGAGTTTCCAAAGCCAATCCGTCCAGTCTGGATGAAGCGGCACCTCTGTCTTTTGGTCAAGGTGACTGTAAAACGGTCCTTTTACTTTCAGGGGATCTTCGTTTATGAGAAGGAATTCTCGAGATGGACTTCCTCCATCAGATTGGTTTGTGCCTATTTTAATCAGCGTGATTCCATGGCAGTATTCGGAAGGCATTTTCTTGGTCTTCATGAGGTAGTTTGTTGAAAACCTTTCAACCCAACAACTCTCTCCTTTGATTTCTATAGAGAGGCTTTCTCCTTTAAGCATGTTTGCCAGGATTCCTTTGACTGTGGTTTGGTATCCTGCTACGCCTAAGAGGTAAACGTACTGGTTTGTTTCGTTGTCTACGATGAGGTCTGAGCAGTAGGCTTCAATCCCTCCAGTCCTGATTTTGTGTAACATAGGGTTCTCTCCTTTCTTGGATGGTGATGATTTCTCCTTGTTGGTTGATGGCGTTGATGGTGATGACGAGTTTATCGGTCTCGATGTGTCTCTCTGTATTCCCTTCCTTTTCTATTCTGTAGTCCACTGCCTTTTTGGTCATGCCTTTGACGATTAGGGGATTCTTCTGGTCTTTGTCGAATACAACTCCCTTGATGAACCCGCAGGCGATGAGCTGGGCCAGGTGGCCGTGTCTTAGGGGCATGATGGAGGTCATTTTTTCAGACAAGGAGTGGATGGTATTCATTCTTTCGATTTCTTCCTTCAGGCCGTACCAGTTTATTTCTTTTTCAAGCTCTTGTGGATTGATTTCGAGGGTTCTGAACAAGAACTTCTTTAATTGTGGGGACGGCGGAACTTCATAAATCTGTTCCGCTGTTTCCGGCAGGTAAGGGAGGGGTATTCCCCCGGCGCCTGCATTGTTCAGGTATTCGCAAAGGTTTTCGTCAGTTGACGGGGATTTCTTTAATACCCCGAAGAGGACGATTTGTTTAAACCTCTGGTAGAGTTCTTCCGGGAATCTGTAGAGTCTGATCTTTTCGAATCTGTACGAGAGCATTCTTGCAATGGTCCCGTCCAGCCTTTTGAGAGGAATGAGGTAGACCAGGACTCCCCCTGTGGTAAGGTATTTGGTTGTGTCTCTCAGAAAGGTTCTTTCATATCTTTCTGACCTTTCAAGCTCTCCTTCTTTGGCCGCCCAGTCGTAGGGAGGGTTAAGCCAAAGAAGGCTTGCGAACTTTGAAGTGATCTGTGTGGCTTTGTAATCGGTGATGAGGCATCTGGTGAGCTTATTCTGGGCCTCTTTACCTCTTTTTTTGTCTATCTCGATTCCGTAGGTTTCTGCTCCTAAGTGGTCCCCAATTGCCTTAAGTGCTGTTCCTTCCCCAGCACAGGGGTCAAAGATCCTAATCGTTCCTTTTTCTTCTTTTGGTTTCAGGTATCTTGCAATGATTGGGGTTAGTTCTTCTGGTGTGGGGTAGTATCCCATCTTTGCCATTGCTTCAAG
The DNA here is from genome assembly GCA_963826305.1 of uncultured delta proteobacterium. Taxonomy (GTDB): domain Bacteria; phylum Desulfobacterota; class BSN033; order BSN033; family UBA1163; genus CAWGWZ01. Next base: position 396,112 of record CAWGWZ010000027.1, read on the forward strand.
TCGTGCCATAAGGTTCTCCTTTCTCAAAAAAGAAAGGGCGACCTCCGTATATTGGATAAGTCGCCCTTCTCAGTTAGAAATTTGGTTTTTCTTTTTACTCGGATGTTCTAACTTGGCTTATTTCCCTGCTTTCAGAGGACCTCGTTGCCATTTCAACCATGCTTTTCAACTCCTCAATCCTCCTTTTGACTTCCAACGCGCCCTTCTTGTAAACCGCGACGCAGACCAATTCTCCCTCGTCATACAGAGCAAAGTATCTGTCCCATCTCACGATCTCCATTGCATTTTCCATATTGTTCTCCTTTCTTCCCTTTTTAAGGAACAAAAAAACCGTCCACAGTTTCCAGGACGGCTTATCATGATGTGTTGCCCTGATTAATAGTCAGAGCGTCTTTTTGAGCTTTCTCTTTTTAGTCCTTTAAATATTCCTCTACCAATAAATAATCCTCTACCAACGGGAAGACAAAGTCCTCAATTTCGTTCTCAGCGTTGTACTGTTCCAGCTCTGCTTTTGTGATGATGGGTCCTTCCACTGGAACAACCTGATAGAGCTTTAGGTGATTGCCTGCACTTTTTCTCATCTGGCCCAGTTCGGATACAGCTTCGATTGGATTTTCATACCCTAATGGGTCGTCCGAGGAAACCACCGTGAAACCTAACCAATGGGCCGGGTTTCCAATGATATAAATGCTGTTGGGTTTTTCCTCGCCAGATTCCAGCTTGTTGATTAGATCGTGGTTTTGTATGAACTCGTTGTTTTCGTCCAGAAAGTCCTTGGTATTAGCTACCAGGCCTTCCGGGCTGAAGACTGCTGCGTCATCGTCATGAAGATCCATGCCTTCGACAAAATCTGCCAGGGTCTTGAGAGCCTGTAATTTACTATTAAAAAATGTGACTTTCTCAATGATCCCTCCCGATAGCCAAATCATTACGTACGTCATCTGTTTTCTCCTTTCTTGAAGAGCCATTCTCTGGCTCTTCTGTTTCTGACCAATGGTTGCCCATCCTGATCTTTTCTATCTCTGAAGCTTTTCTCACTTCCCAATACAGGTCACAGTCCACTTCAAAGCCAGGAGGGATTTTGATGCTCTTCAGTTCATCAAAACTCACATACCCCCATTCGGCCATTTCATAGTCTCCGTTCAGGATGGCATAGCCCCAGAAGAGGTCCTCTCCGTCGTATTCGGCAATGTACCAGTCACACGCTCCGATAAAGAAGTGGAGGTAAATCAGTTTGTCCTTTAAAGGGACCTTTTCGGTTTCATAAAGTTTGGGTATCTTTGCCAGTTGTTCTTTCGTCGGTTCGTTCCACATTGTTCACACCTCCTTTTTCCTGATGTATAAAGTTCCTCCATCTCCGTCTTCTAAGACTGGATCAGCTTCCGTAAGGTCCACTTTAATGAGGTATTTTTCTGGGTGTTTTAGAGCTTCCCGGTACTCTTCTGATTCAAGCTCTGATCCTAAAAAGAGGTACTGGATTGCGTCTTTTGGATCTTTGGTCACCCAGATTCCTTCCGTGCTTTCGAGGTCAATCTTAGTGTCCTCGAACCAAGAGTTTCCTCTGTCTTCCACTTCTATTTCTTTCAGTTCTTTAAGGGATGCCCAGTGGCCATGGGTGCTATATCCTGAATTCATCCTTCTCACCTCCTTTTTTTCGGATGTAGAGGATTCTCCCGTCCTCATTTTCCAGGACGGGAATGGCTCCGCTTAGGTCGATGGTGAAGAGATACTCTTCTGTTTCTGATCCTGTGGTGAGGATTAAGTATTGGGGTGCGTTTTGGGGGTCAAGGACTGCCCAGATTGCCTCCAGGTTTTCTAATTCCGGGTAGTAATCTTCTAACCCTTGGTTTTCTCCTTCGTGCTCGATCACTTCTTTGAGTGATAACCAGTGGCTCTCTGTGCTATACCCGATGGTCATCTTGTTCACCTCCTTCGAATTCCTGCTTGAGTTTGAGGTAAAGAACATAACGTTCATTTCTTTGTTCTTCTCTTGCCCAGCGGGAGATTTGGTCTTTGTGGAGGCTTACAATTTTTTCGAATTCACTTTTGATCTGGGCCTTCGTAAGTCCTGTGTCTTTGTAGGATTCTTGGTGGCAGGCATATATTTGGCTGAAGTAAGGATGGTTTCTGTCAAAGTGTCGGATGAAGGTGTCTGCAAAGTCTCTGGGGTTTCTATAGGTGTCCTTGAAGCCGTTGATGTCGTAGTGGGCGATGAACCCGCAATGAAGATGTAGGAACTCATAGAGCTCCTTGCTCATCTTGTCTATGTTTCTTGTTTCGATGACCTCTTTAAAGTTTTTGATTACGGCTATCATGTTTTGGTTCCTCCTTTTCAGTTTTGATTTTTTTAAGTTTAAGGGGTGTGAGTCCCTTCAATCCGTGAGGAAATTGAAGGGACCCGTAAGGTTTTTTGCAGGATTGATGGTAAATTGTGGCGGGTAATTATCTGTTTAGATTACCGTTGATTTTGAATACCAATTCACTTGCCCTTCAATTGGGCGGTGTCGCAATCTTTCCAGGGTTCTAAGGTTTCGAGGATGCGCTCAAACCTTCTTGTGAAGGTGTCTCGGTTGCAAGGGCTATTCTGTTCATCCCTCGCTTTCTGTATTGCCTCTTGTTTATTCTTTGCTTCAACTGTTCTTGTAATGAAGCCAGTGTAGTAAACGTTTACTTCATACTCAGGCATAGCCAACCTCCTTTCAATCGATCAAGTTTCTTCGAGTTCTTCTATTAGGTAGATGTTCTCAGGCTGCATTAGCATTTGAGATTTGATTTCCCTCTCCGCATCTTCCACGGTGGCATACACTTCAGGGTCCTCGGGTTCCACTGGGATGTAAGCCTTGATTATCCATGCCATAACCCTCCCTCCTTTCTTAATCTGACAACGACCATTAATGTCTTGAGTCGAATGGTTACCATAGTCACCCCACTTCCTTGGAGTTGCCGTTACCTAATAGCTCGTATTGGGTGAGGCGTTTCCGGGATGCGTTATTCCCTATGGTTTTGAGGATCGTGTTCTTGATTCTCTGTTCCAAGAGGGTGTAAAAGGTCGATTCCACTTGAGAGATATACTTCCTGTTCTCTTTGATGAATTGTCTGGTCGCCTTCCTGTTCAGCAGGCTTCTGGTCCGTGTTGCCAAATGATTCACCCCCTCTCGTTCTCGTTCGGGAGAGACTCATTGGGATTGGCCTCCACTTTTTCGGTTTCCGATACCAAAACCGCTTTGGATAGTAAGTTCTGACGCGCTTCATTCCATCACCCTCCTTTTTTTGGTTGGGGACAATTCTTAAACTCACCAAGGCTCATTCGCCGATGGTATCCTTTGCCAATGTAGTGCGCATAAGTACCCTGCCCGTAGTAGAGGGTTTTGCACCATCCAAAGAGACAAAATGTAATCGCCTTAGAGGGCTCCATGCAGTCCCACTTGTGAACCTGGATAATTTTCATTCAATGGCCTCCTTTCCGGTACGGGCACTTTACCACAATGCCAATCAACAAAATGAACCTGTTCATGCCACACCTTGCAAGATTTCGCTAACCTTCTCTTTTAGCCCTTCATAGTTTCTGCGGTACCAGAGCCCCTGCTTGAATGACCATCGAAACCCAAGGCCCTTGAGGCCCTCAATGATGGAAGGCTCAGGTTTGCAGGGAAAGAGGACTTCCAGGCCATTGAATTGGGGATTCTCACGGAGGGTGACTTCTTCCACGCTTACCTTACTTCCATTTCCTCCCTTTGGGTTGATCTCACCCAGGTAGTATTCAGGATGAGGAATTTTCTTGGTCCCACCACGGACAAATTCAATGTTCCCATGACAATGGGTCAGCCCCTTGCCTTTGATCTCTCTTGGGAAGGGAGAGCTTTTTGACGTGAGGTAGAGACCATGCCCCATGCTGTAGTCTTCCTTCCGCCATTCCCATTCGATATCTTTGAGGGCAGGAATCTTCTCGATGATGTTTCTCAGGATTGCTTCAAGTCGCTTTCCTTCCGGAATGATGGCCAACAGGAAGGATTCAACTTCCCGGTGCGGGCAGTGGTAATCGGTCATGATGTCGGAGTCGTCATAGCAGATGGATAACTCAACGCCTCGCTTGCCTTTGGGGATCTCCACAGATTTGGTAGCAAATTCAGCCTGTGCTCTGGATTCCTCCTCCATCCGTTTCACAAATATCTCGTGTTCGGCCTTCAATTGATCCGGGGACTTCCGTTTATCCAGGACAGGAATTGTGGACTTTGCCCAAGTGAGGCAGTTATCCAGGGCTGTCTGGATCTCCTCATAGTTCTCAAGGGTGATAACACCGGCACATTTATCAAAGATGGCTTGCATCTTCTCGTTGAGGTCTTGGCGCACGTTTGACCCAAAGAGATTCCAGTGGGTGCTCTTGTCCTCGGTGATGGTATTGCCGTCATAATGGTTCGTCCATTCGGTAAAGGTGTTGTGTTGGGCTCTGAGTTCGTTCAGGAGCCTTTGCAGTTCCTTTACCTGGTGTTTTTTTAAATCTGTTGATGTCCATTTCATAGGCTTTGCTCCTTTCTTCGGGTCGCGGTAAGGAAAAACCGTTCATTGCCGTCAAAATGATACTTTTTTGTGGTCACTTCCCATCCGTCTTTTCTTAGTTGACGGGCTTCCATATCCCGTTCTGTTTTGCTTTTGAACATATTTTCTTGCACCTCATATTCTTTTAGGAATTCTTCTGGATAACCATTCATCCTCTTCTCCTTTCCGGGCTGGAGAGTTTCAAGTTTGTTTGATGAGCCCCTTTTCCATGAAGCTTTCGTATTTGCCGTCATCCGAGATAATGACGTGATCCAGGAGTTTGATGTCGAAGAGTTTTCCGCATTCAGCAAGTCTCTTAGTGATAAGGAGGTCATCGTCGCTGGGTTCGACATCACCGCTAACATGATTGTGTATAAATGCGACCTCCGAAGCGTTACTAAGCAGGGCAATTTTAAAAACCTCCCTTGGAGCCACAAGAGAGGCATTAACCGTCCCGATGCTGACTACATGGATGCAGTTAATGTGGTTTCTGGTATTAAGGCAGACCAGGAGGAATATCTCCCTGTCTGCGTGTTTCAGGAATTTCATTCCAAGATCTGCCAGGTCTTTGGGGTTTCTTATAGCTCTTTTTCCGTACTCGATGGTTCCGTCTTTGACCATATGGATTTTGACGATGTCTATTTTGGTGAGTTTTTCCGTTTCCATGGTTTTTCTCCTTTCAGCTTGGTGTATTGGGATTGGGTGCTGAGAAAACAAAAAAGCCGACCACTTGGGGCCGGCTTTTTAAGGTTATAAAATTAGGTTCTTTAAGGTTGGGAACTTATTAACACTTGCAATATCCACAGCTACGGCATGTGAAACAACCGCATTCTGGGTAATAGGAGTTTGCTCCACATTCAGGGCAGATGTTGGTTCTGGGATAACTTTTGTCTTTAAACGCTTCTCCTTTTTGTTTGTTCGTAAAGTAATTGAATTCCTTTTTCGATGGCATTTGTTCTTTCTTCAAATTCATTGGTTAGTGTCCTCCTTTCTTCCTGATCATCAATTTCTTCCTCCCCGTCCACAAGGACGTGCAACCAGATAAGGGACAGGGAGAGCAGGGAATTGAATTGTTTGCTTGGAAGCGTTTCTCTGAAACAGGCCATCACTTTTTCTCTGAGATCTTTGAGTTCGTCCTTAAGGACTCGGGACATTTTTTCTTCACCTCCTTTATCTATTAAGTCTTCATTTCAGGGATAAAATTTAAGGTTTTAGTTGGTAAAAAATGGTGGGAGTTATAACTACCAAGAACTCGTCTCTCGTCGAGACTTCTCTACAGCTTGGCTCCAATGTCTCTGTTTAGGTTATCTGCCTGGTTGAAGGTTCGGTTGTTCCTGTCGCTTTGAGTTATCAACAATCCGGGACCTGTCGGGTGTGAGTATGATTAAACGGGTGGGGCTTTCAGGAAGTCCCTGATGTGGAGGATTTGGATGGAGTCTTTGTCTGGGAGGTCGAGGCCGGAGATGAAGCTCTTGGTTTTAGCCAGGGCAACGTCATTTGTTGCAATGACGAATTTGTTATCTGCCCCGAATTTTAGGAGCTTCTCAAAGTTTTTTTGTGTTTGCTCCGGTTTGTTTTTCCCGGTCTCGACTTCGATGGCAATGATCTTGTCCTCTTTTTCGATAACAAGGTCGATCTCCGATTTTTCCTTGAAGGGGAACCAGCCACGGAGGGTGAAGACTTCGCGGATTTTTTCGACAAAGTACCGGTGTTCTACGCCCTGGTTCCTTTCCTTGGAATCAACCTTGTACCCCAGCTTCTGGAGCCGGTCTCTTCCTTTTTCGGTCAGCTCGAAAAGCTTTTTCTTGTCTATTGTGATTGCATTGATTATTTGACGATCGATGAGGTTGTTCTGAATCTTTCCTGAGTCCCGGGGGATCAGTCCCAGGCGTTTCGCCCTCTGGTCAGCCCCGTCAAACGGATGCAGGAGCAGATCTTCAACGAATATTTTTTCCAGGGGGGAGGGAGTAAACTGTTCCGTAGGGGTGCGAAGGGGTGGAGACGGAGCTACAAGAGGCTTGTTTGGGCTGTAATCTTTGTAGAAGTCCTTCATATGCTCCCTTAAGTCCGAATCAGGGATGTTTTGGCCTGCTTTTAGGAAAGGAATATTGAGTTGGAAGGCATGGGGGTATCTTCCCATGAGTCTGCAGATTGCCTGGCCGATCTTCAGCATACCGATATATTTTCTTTCTTCTCTGTCCATGTACATTCCGTCAGCAATGGCATCGACATTTTTTTTGTGATTAAGCGAAAAAGTAATTTTTGTATAAAGGTTTTCAAAGATGGGATTAGGAATCAGCGAAGGCGTCTGGTCTATGATGATGAGGGAGGTCCCGTATTTTCTGATCTGCCTGAATATTTTCTGAATGAGGTCGTCTTTTTGGCTGTTCTCAACGATGTTGTGAAATTCTTCAAAGACTAGAACGTGCTTCAGTGCGCTCGTCTTCCATTCCCTGCCGCTCTTTATAGAGCCAGTACCAGAGGGTGAAGATTTCGATGAAGAATCGTTTGTCATTCTTGTTGGCCAGGGCTCCAAGCTCAAAGATGACATTGTCATTCAGGAGGCTTTCTATGGGATAGGACAGTTTGGTATTAAAGACCTCTCCGATGCCCCCGTAGCTCAAGAATTGGAGCATTCTTAGGCTGCTCTGCTTCCAGAGCATATCCCTTCCCCGAAGCTTCTTCTTCATCTCGCTGGAAAGGATATCATGAGCATCTCTGGTCGTTGGAACCTCATTCTCCTGGTAAGCTTCATCAAAGACCTGGAGGAGGATGCTGTCCGATCCTGCACCTCCAACGTACGCTTTGTTGAAGATCTCAATGACGTTCTTGACGTATTCCTGGTAGGTGATGCCGTCAGGCATCTTGAAGTAGTTGAAAAAGAAGGGAGAGACATCCGCTCCGATCGTGAAGATCTTTACTTCCTTATTCTCTTTGATGAGGTCCCGGTAGTTTCTTTCCCAGTCAAAGACGATGAAGGGGATTTTGTGCTTGATAAGCTCCCTGAGGATGTTCTTGGCCAGGGTGGTTTTACCGGTTCCCGTGCTTCCGAAGATGCCGAGATGACGGGTGAGTTCTGAGAAATTGAGGCCAAATTCCTGGGAGGGATGGTTCAAATATTGGGTTTTTCCGATGGTAATCTGTCCCAATAGTTCATCTTTTGGGGGTGGTGGGAGTACAATTTCTTCTTCCACAGAGTCGATTCGGTACTTTTGTGCAAGGAGGTTTATTACCTGTTCCCATTCCTGTTTTTCTATCTTGTCCCCGGTATTGTATCTAGCCCAGAGGGCGTCGGCTTTCTTTCCGATAAAGGGCTTCAGTTTTTGGAGGGTTGATTTTATGTCTTCCATATTCAGAGGAAATCCTTTTCGCACCAACCTCCGCACTTGCACGGGTAGTCCTCTTCTTTGACTGAGGAGGTTTTTTCATGGACTTCCTTACATATTTTGATTGCGTAATTGGTAAATTCTTCAGTGACCTTGAATGGGATAGCCTTCTCGTGCTTCAGGAAATCGATGACGATTGATTCAGGAAGTACTTCGAAGCTTTCTTTGTAAAGCAAGGCATAGATTGCCATCTGGATCTTGATATCCTGGGTAAGTTCATCCTTTTTACTGGTTTTGTAATCGGTGAGGACCGCCTTTCCATTTTCCATGTGAATGGCGTCGATGATACCCATGACCCGGTAATTTTGGGAGAAGAGTTTTACCTCGGTCTTGGGCTTTGTCTGACCACTTCTCGTTGTTATGTGTCTTTTTAGCCAGCCCATGAGCATCTCAGCACTCTCGCGATAATACTCATTTAATTCCCTTTGCGTGAGCCTGAGCTTTCGCATCTCTTCGTCCTGACCCACCCATGCATGGTCAAAAAGAGAGAGGAGTTGACTCTTCACCTCCTCAGGGTTGCTGTGATTCGTGTCGGTTTGGTGGAATCGGGAGATACTCTGATGGACAGCCTTGCCCCGGATGAGGTGGATGGAAGGTTTTTCTTTCAGGCCCTTGATGTATTTGAGGTAGTATTTTCTCGGACACCGGAGGTACGTGTTGATAGAGGTTGGAGATAAGATATTCTGGCTCATCTTCTATCACGTTTCCGGTAATGGTCTCTCAAGTTTTTGACTTCAACAAACTCTGCAATGACCTTTTCAATGTCAAGGTCGTCCATCATTGATGCAAAGTCTCTGGCGTTGTATTTGAGTTTTTTGATGTCCCGGTATTCAATCATTTTTCTTCCTCCAATCCCATGATTCTGCTCTTCTGGACCTCACCGAGATACTGGATTAACGTATCCTTAAGGTCCTTGTTCAGTAAGCCTGTGTCCCTGAAATAACTTGCCTCTTCCATTCTCTTTTGGCTTTCAAGGTCAAATTTCACCTTTTCCAGAGTGAGCCTTTCCCGGTCCATCCGGTAGGCCCGGTAGCCCATCTCAAAGATCAGGGTTTGAGCCCTGCAGCTGTCCTCGTCGATCTGGCAAAGGATATCCTGATTGATCTCTTTTCTTTGCTCAAGCTGCAAAAGGATCAGTTCTAGTTTAGAGCGGATAAGCCCCAGTCGGTCTTTAAAAAGTTCATCAATACTCTCCTCCAGGGGATCTTTTCTGGCTTCTCTTTGGTCGATGGTTTCGAAGATATGGTTGACCAGTCTGTTGTCATGATAGAGGAGCTTTTGTCCCTTATAAGAAGCGGGGAGTCCGTATCTTCTGGGGTCCATGGGTACATAAATCTTGTACTTCAGGTCGAAGTATCCGGGGGTTTTGTTTTCATAATACGCTTTCATTCTTACCTTCTCAGGGGTAACTTCTCTTACCGACTGAAAGGTAGTAATGGGGCTGAGTTTATAAGCTTTACGGTTTCTCGAAGATCGACTTCGACAAGAAAGAGACAGAGGGGTTCATAACCATTCGGATGGTTAGGGGGACCGGAGGAAAATGAACCAGTTCATTAACCGATACCTTTAAATACTCGGCCATATTTCCGACCTGTCGGGACAAATAGAGCCTCAAACCTTGAATGACTCTGCCGTCCCAGGGAGCCTTAGGCTCCCAACCTTTTTCACATTCTTCCGTTTCTTTTCCGAAACCGTCAAATTCCACCGATACCTCAGCGTACTCTGCCCTCGTTTGTCTTTGCTCCGGAAGATTCGTTATAATTAGAATCATGAATGATTTCGTTGTATTTTACTCCGGTGCCTGCTTTGAAAGCGGCGATTCGCCTGAGCAGGTGGAAAGGAAAATCCAGGACAAAATGGCCCCTCTCGGAAAGGTTTTAGATATTGAGGCGGTGTCCCTACGTCCTGACGAAAGAAAGTTTGGAGAAGAGAATTATGTTGTCAGTTTTGAAGGAGAGATTACGCTTCAGGCTGAAACGAAGGAGGAAGCTGAAAATAAGGTTTATGACATGCTGGCCCACCTGGGGCAGATTACGGTTGTGGCGTTTGAGAATGCGAAAGCTGGATTTTGACCTTACGGAGATTATTTTGTCGCAGAAGCAGAGAAGTTGATGTTTACTGTCTTCGTTAACCGAGAATGCAAATACAGTTATCATCTTGGCATGGAGTTAATCCGAAGAACGAAAGGAGCAAAGCTTGAAATATCGCAGACTGGGAAGTACTGAAGCGCACGTATCGGCTTTGGGTTTGGGCTGCATGGGAATGTCTGACTTTTACAGCGGACGGCAGAAGAACGATGGCGACAGCATAGCCACCATTCGGTACGCACTTGAAAGGGGTGTAAATCTCCTCGATACGGGTGACTTTTATGGAGTCGGACACAACGAGGAACTCATCCGAGCGGCCATCAAAGACTTTCGCCGCGACCAGGTCTTTATCTCTGTCAAGTTTGGCGCGTTACGCAATCATGATGGCAATCTCATCGGCTTTGATAGCCGTCCCGTTGCCATAAGAAACTTTTTGTCCTACAGCCTTCAACGATTGCGCGTTGACTACATTGATTTGTATTATCCGTCCCGCGTTGACCCAAAGGTGCCCATTGAAGAAACAGTCGGAACGCTTGGAGAGCTCGCCAAGGAAGGCAAAATCCGTTATGTTGGGCTTTCGGAAGCCGGTTCGGAAACGCTTCGCCGTGCCTCGGCTGTGCATCCAATTGCAATGTTACAGACCGAATACAGCCTTTGGACGCGAGAGCCGGAAGGTGATGTTTTACCTACGTGCCGCGAACTCGGGATTTCGTTGGTTGCCTATTCTCCGCTTGGGCGCGGCTTTCTGACCGGAGCCTTTCATAAACCTGAAGACTTGGCACCCGATGATTTTCGTCGGCACATGCCGCGCTTTCAAGACGATAACTTTGAGCATAACTTGAAGCTGGTTCAAAAAGTCAAAGAAATTGCAGACCAGAAGAACTGCACACCGGCACAACTTTCGCTGGCTTGGCTTTTAGCACAAGGCGAGGACGTCGTGCCGATTCCGGGAACAAAGCATCGCGAACGACTCGAAGAGAATTTGCAGGCGATGGAGATCGAGTTGAACGACGACGATTTGCGCCGCATCGAGGAAGCCGCGCCAGTGGGATATGCTGCCGGAACGCGCTATCCCCACGCGGCAATGCAAACAGTTAATCGTTAAGTTTGATCGAAATGAATCAAATCAGATAGTAACGGACAAGAATCTATCCACTGAGGGAGATAAAACACGAAATTCTACACCATTGGATACGGCGGGCGAAAGCCACAGGAATTCTTGGACCTCCTTAAACAGAAGGGCGTAAAGGTGATTGTAGATGTCCGTCTCCGGTCTGATCGAGCAAGCATGGGTTCGTTTACCAAGGCAAAATCTCAGGACAAAGGCATTCAGAAATTACTCGCAGCGGCAGGCATCGAGTATATCTCGGTTGTGGAGATGGGAAATGTTTTCTTAGAATATACTGACTGGAGAGAGCGATACCGGGAGCTTCTAGTCAAGGCTGGCGATCTGTTGACCCAGCATTTGGAAAACGTATCCTCTCCTTTCTGCCTCATGTGTGCCGAAAGATCTCCAGCAGAATGTCACCGTTTTCTCATTGCGGAATATCTTGTCAGCAAAGGTTATGAAGTGGAACATATTCAGTAGAATGACGGAAAGGAGCATA
>CAWGWZ010000028.1:0-823560 GCA_963826305.1 uncultured delta proteobacterium
CAATTGATGGAGGAAAAACGTGACCGTTAAGGAAGAGTACCTATCCTACAGGAACAGCAACAACTTGAATACAGCCAAATTCTCCGACCGAGTGAGACTCCAGCTCTTTCTTCGGCAGCGGCTTGATCGGATTTGGAGCGAAAGACCCAAATTCACTAACGGGGGACTTCTCTCAAACTACATGACTGGTTATGCCGTTGGTTTTGCGTACTACGATTGCAGGCCGACCGGTTTCTGTCAAAGCAGGTGTTACGGGCTTCGCATAAGTGGACTCCACGATTATTACATGCTACGGCTTTCAGTGATTACCTCCGAATCATTAAAGAACGGGGATAGGCGCTATCTTGAACAAGTCGATACGTTCATAAAGAGAAACAACTTGGGGTGCCTGAAGATTGGTCACTGGGGGGACGCGGTTGTAGAGCAGGTTCTACACGTTGCGAACTTGGTCAAAGAGAATTCTCCTACAGTCTTTTGGTGGTATACGCGCAAAAAGGAGGTTGCTTTAGCTGTGAACCGACTAGAGTTACCCAATTTGCGAGCGTACTTGAGCCTCGACCCGATGACGGAGTACCCAGGTGAAGGTGACTACCCCTACGGTTTCACTTACCTGTTCGGCGATGGCATGAAACATGCGAATCATCTCAACATACTTCAGGACAGTCGGCTGGTGGCTCTGTTCCCGCTTAAAATAGGTCGCCATATCGAGGATCCTGAAAAACTGGGAATTGGAGATCATCCTCGCCTCTGCATAGAGAAGCGACTATCGGCACAGTCCGGCATCGATGTGAACGAGTTTTGCCTTTCCTGCTATGGCCGGTGCAATTTCTCAGTTTGATCGGGGAGCTGGAAATCAGAGGGTTTGATTCTGTGCCCGGTTGCCGTCACCGCATCCCCATCAGGTATGATGATATGGAGAAAGTCGCCTGTGCGAGCAGATCGGAAGTGTCCAGAACATGCACCTGACCACTTTAAGGTGCGGGGTAGATTGAAAAATCGGACGAAAACTTGGCCTAATTATCTGTCCCTGCCAAGACACTTTCTGATGGCTTCCTGGATAAATGCGTCCGGGTCATCTTTTGCCAATAATCGCTCAACCAGGTCCTTCGGGAACAAGATGAGCAAAATCTTGGTTTCCTGATCAGAGGAGATGTATTTTCGTAGATAAGGATTTAGGACATCCCAGACCTTCTTCTTTTCTTTCTTTGCCTTGTAGATGAAATCAATCCAAATCTCTCTTTCTCCTCTGATGGTGATGATGTCTTTCATATTACTGTAATACTCAGAACCTGTATTTAAGTCTTACTGTTTTACACTGTGCATATTACAGACATACGTTTCTGTACTACTGTAATACTAATTCAGGTCCATTTTTCCCAATCGGATGGCTTTTCCGGTACTACTGTAATACGATTTGGCATTACTGTCACACGATGCTCCGTATTACAAGAATACTTTTGTGTCATGCTGTAATACCGGGCAAGAAATTTTTGAGGAAAAGAGTGGGCACCATGAAAGTAGCGCGTTGGGAGCCAGATTCCTCCGTTGAGGCCGTTCCACGTGACTGAGAAGATTTCCTGTGGAAAACGGTTTCTTGCTTTTGGTGATTTGCTTCAGGTCTTTCCTTTAACCACTTCTCCGTGACAATTTCATCCACTGCCAACACTTTGATATTATTATTTATTATTTTCTATATAGAAAATAAATAAGAAAGAAAAAAGAGAGGATACCTCCTAGCGGTTTCCCAATCTCCACCGGACATTTACTCCTCCACTTTGGAGTTACTCCTTCCCGGTGATGGACAATTCTTAAATACTGCATCCCTTCGTCTGTAAGAAGTCAAAGGAAATTTCCTGTGGAAACCATGCCCGAAGGAGACCTTCAAAAGCCGGACAGTACCGAATCATTGATCGAGACTCTTCATGCTTCACGGCGTTCAAAATCTCTGGTTCTTAATCCTGACTATCTTGACGACGAGAAGTTACCAGAGGAAGAGCGAGCGACCGTTCTCAAAGAGATCTTCAACCGAAAGATTCGTGAAAAGCAGCTCAGCAGGATCGTGGCTCACTTGACCCCGATCCTCGATGGTGGTCATCCTCCACCGGCTCTTGTTTTTGGGCCGACAGGATCTGGCAAGAGCGTAACCCTGATCCATGTCCTCTCCACCTTCCAACGTGTTGCGGAAAGGAAGGGTATCAAATTTCGGTATTCTTACATCGATCTTACCTCTCCAAAAACATTTTTTGGAGCGTTGAATGAGGTTGCGATTGCTCTGGACAGTTCAAACCGAAAATATCGGAAGGGGATTCCTATTGACCACATGCAGTCCAGAATCGTTGAGGGGATTGGGTCTTTTGATGGTTTCTTGTGCCTTTTGATTGATGAAGCGGACAACCTTCGTCCCAATGCGGATGGATTCCTGACTTTCCTCGGGAAGACACTGCCTCGCAAGGTAGCCTGCAGGCTCATGCTCATTCTTTTGACCAACCGTTTGGACTGGGAAAAGACCCTTGACCCAAGGATCCTGAGTTTTTTGAAGAAGACGGACATTCTCTTCGAGCCCTATGATGCCTTGGATCTCCTTGAAATCCTCAAGCTTCGAGTAGAAAAGGCCCTCGACACGAAGAAAGTGGACCTGGCTGCGTTGAAGAAGGTTGCAGCCTTGGCTTCGAGAGAAACCGGAGATGCCAGAAAAGCAGTCGAACTCCTTGCAAAGTCCGTTACTGTTGCGGAAGAATCTTCAGGTCATTTAACTGAAAAAGAGGTGGATGTAGCTGAACATCGGCTGGAAGTGGATAAGACTGTAGCGCTGATCCAGGCTCTGGCGGTCCAGCAGCGGATAGCCTTGCAGGGTTGCTATGCGGTTTTGTCTAAGAGTGGGAGAAAGGTTTCTACCGGTCAGGCGTATGAGGCCTACGCCAATATCTGTAGCCGTGACCAAGTGAGGCCCCTGACACAAAGACGGTTCTCAGACATCATTGGGTTTTTGGACCTTTACGGGTTGATCAACGCCCGGGTAATCTCAAAAGGCCGGTACGGATCTACAAGGGACATTTCTGGTTCTTTGAATTTGGAAGTGGTTAAGCACCTATTGGAGGGGAAAATATAGAAATTATTAAACAGCCATATAAGATATCTTCCCGTTCCTCCACGGACAAAGATTCCAGGGTGGGTTTCGTCTCAATTTGGTGTTTAGGTTTGTTCACCATATTGTAGCTTTCGGGGAGCGGCGTATAGTGGCAAGAAATCCAAACATTTAGCGATCAAAAGCTGCTTGGCATAGGTTTCCACCTGTGCTATATTTCCGTCAAATGCCGGTGTTAGTGAATGGAGGTTTCAAACGATGGCCATAATCAAAACAAAGCAATTCGGTCGAACGGGCCATTTGAGCAGTCGCGCCATTTTTGGTTCAGCCTCGTTATCCCAGGCCACCCAGGATGAAGCCAACCAGGTACTGGAATTGCTGCTGAAATACGGTATTAATCATATCGACACTGCGCCCCGATACGGAGAGGCGGAGGTCAGGATTGGCCCCTGGATGAAACATCACAGAGACCGATTCTTCCTGGCCACCAAAACGGATCAACGGAAATATGGAGAGACTCGTGATCAATTCTATCGCTCTTTAGAAAGGCTTCGGGTCGATCATGTTGACCTCCTGCAGCTTCACAACCTTACCGATGTGGTAACCCGGGAAATTGTTATGGGACCGGGAGGAGCCCTGGAGTTTCTAATTGAGGCCAGGCACAAGGGATTGACCCGGTTCATTGGAATCACGGGTCACGGTCTCCAAGCGCCAAGAATGCATCGGCAAAGCCTGGATCGTTTTGACTTTGATACCGTGCTACTGCCCTGTAACTACTTGCTGATGCAGGATTCGGAGTATGCCGCTGATTTCGGTCGCCTGATGGCATACTGCCGAGGACATGACATTGCGGTACAGACCATAAAGTCGATCGCTCGCGGTTTCTGGGGGAAGAAGCCCCATGACCATAATACCTGGTACGAACCGGTTACGGATGAGAAGGCCATTAAGAGATTGGTACACTGGGTACTGGGCTGGACCGACGTTTTTCTCATTACCATAGGCGATATCCAGGAACTGCCTAAAGTTTTGGAGGCTGTAGCCAGCTTTGAATCGCAGCCTGCTGACGAAGAGATGGTGAGGCTAGTAAAGGAAGAAGGGTTAGAACCTGTTTTTATCTAACTTGTTATGAGGGATCAGGGGGGACAAGGACCAAAAAGGGGGTTCCCGAGGATTTTACTGCTATGGATCTTGCGGTATTCAAGCTCCCCAAAGCTACGACTTGAAAATCAAATTGAGCCATTTTCCATTTCTTTTTAGGGAGTCATGTTTGGCAAGATGTTCATCTTTTGGAAGCGGTGTTATGCCAGATCTGGACCGTTGATTGCTTCCTTGTTGATGCGTTCGCCAAAATTTGGTAGGCTTTTATCGATACGGAGGCACTCTCTTAACGCTCTTTAATTCAGAGTAGGGGTATATGGACGGGAGATGAATTTAAAACCTAACTCTCAATCTCTTCCCACTCGGGATGAAGGGCAAAGCAATGTGGGAGAGATAAAAGAAAGGGGGAATACTACGATGAAGAAATTGGTAAAAAAACAAGCAAAGAAGGATGAGGTAGTTGAACTGAAGCGAGAGATGGCAAGGTTAAAAAGGGAATCGAATGCGAAGATTAAAAAGTTTGAATCACAGGTCAAGGGTCTAGAGGAAGATGTTCAGAAAAAAGGAGAGGAAATTGGAAAATTGAAGACAGAGCTTGAGAAGAAGAGAAAGGATCTCTCCCGGCTAAAGAGGGAGAGCTCTTCTAAGATCAAGGAATTGGAATCGAAGGTTGAAGAAATCACCAAAGAACTGGGAGAAAAGGTAAAGGAACTTCAGGCGTCAAAGGGACTCCTTGGTCAGAGGGAGGTGGATCTGAATGGATTGAGGGGGGAAGTCGAATATAAGAACAAACAATTGGCGGCAAAAGATATGGAGATGGAGAATTATAAGAAGGTAACTGAGGAGAGGATTTTTCAACTTGAAGCAAAGGTAAAAGAATTAGAAGGAAAGGTTGGAGGGTCATCCTCCACTTCATAACAAGATCAGCTTCACCTCGGAGTTAGCGCATCAGATTTGAATCCGAACTTATTGAAGGATGATTTTTTGAATTAAAGGGAGAAAAATATGGAATTCCTGGTCAAAACACGAAATGTTGGAAGAGCAGAGGCAATTTTACGTTCTATTATAGGAGTGATTTTAGTAATTTTGGCTTTTTTCATCGAAGGGATCTTACGTTGGGTAGTTGGGTTGATCGGGGTGGTATTTATCCTTACTGCGATATTTGGATACTGACCCTGAAAAGGATTCATGCTGAAGGTCTTCAGCAAAGAAAATGAAAAGAAGTGAAGCTGAAGGGAGGAGTAGAAGATTGACAGAGGATGGGTTGATTTTACTGCTGGCCAGAGAGGCTGGTGAGGAGGGATCGGAGAAGGACGTTATTAAGAAATTTAGAGAGAAATACCGAGACCAATCAGGACTCATAACGAGGGCTTCCCGGGGTGATTCAAAAGCGCTCAGACGGTTGAGGTGGCTGTGTGGACTAAAGGTCATCACAAAATTAGGTATTTGGGAGCCTCAAAAGGGATAGGATGGTTAGAGGTCGGTCTCTTTTGGGTTGATCTCAAGACTGTATTTTTGTATAATAAACCTCGATCAAATAATCATTTCTAAAAGAGGAGGGCAATCAAATGGCAGCTGCGAAAAAGGTTCTGACCAAGGGGCAAATCGTTAATCACTTTGCAGGGAAGTTCGCGGTTTCCAAGAAAGCAGCTGCAGCCATGGTAGAAGAATATGCGGCCCTGGCCATCGCCGAGACGAAGAAAAGGAGAGCTTTTGTTCTACCAGGTATAGGGAAGTCTGTCCTTGTAAGAAGAAAAGCCCGCATAGGTTGTAACCCAGCTACCGGCCAAAAAATCAAAATCCCGGCAAAGACGGTCGTAAAGATCAGACCGGCCAAAGTCTTCAAAGAAGCGATTGTTCCGGCGAAATAAGGAATAACATCTGGAAAGAAGCAAGGGCAGGTAGATCAAAGGAGTCTGTCCTTGCTTTCTTCTCTTGCTTGATCACTCAGATCCAAGATCGTAGATCACCTATCCCATCTTGCCTCAAAGGCACCTCCTTTCCAGGGTTCAAAACATTGCTGTATGAAGATCAAACAGAGACATTTCCTTATTTTTTTTCAAGAGGTTGTATTGGCAAGATAGTCACGCTTTTTAAGACCCAAAGGACTTCCATTATTGGGGTGGTTCCGTACTGACTTTCTTCCTTTAAATCGTTGAGAAGAGAGAAACGATGTCCCTCATTCTCAAATAGCACTTTCATCTGACCATCCAATCGTCTCGCCACCCGGAAGTGCTCTCATCAGCGGTCAAAACACTCGTGGCAAGGCTGAAAGGAATTTTTTTGACTTTGTAGCAAATGTTACAGACATTTTGATATTTTTGATGTACTCTATTCTTAAAGAGAGAAACAGGAACTTCCAAGGCTGAGAGAGAAGAATAGTCAAAGGACAATCATTTGTAGGATCGTCCTTGATGTAAGTGGCTGTAATTACGGAGTCATTTGTCATAGAGCCAGATTAAAAGTTTTTCCGGGTAATAACTCACACCAAGAAGGAGGAAAAAGATGGGAGAGATCGTTCATACCTCAAGAATCAAAATCGTAAGAGAAAAGGGTCCCACAAGGAGAGCGCTGATTGAGGGATTTAATGAGCCCGTCTATTACGGCGTCCACGGAGGGATCAAGAGATTCTACAAAGTCGAACCTGAGAAAGAGCACGCTGCCACCCTTGACCATATTGTTGCAGCCACAGCCGGCTGAATGATGGGGACACTGGCCACGGGGCTGGCCAAAAAACAAGTCCGTACTCCAGAAGACCTTTACTGGGCAGATGTGGAAGGAGACATCGAGAACGTGAATAATGTCTTAAAAATCACCCAAATCCGGGTCAAATACCACCTGAAGATTCCACGGGAAAAGACCGAAGAAGCCAAAGAAGCTTTTTCCTCCTACCTGATCTCCTGCCCCGCGGCTCAGAGTGTAATCGGGTGTATTCAAATCAAGGACGACATTGTGATTGAGGAGACGACGCTTTGATCCTGCCCTTATGAATGAAGCACTTTGAGAATTTTCGATTCTGTAGTAAGCGCTACAGACATTTTGATTCACTAATGAGATACTAAATTAAGACCAAAAGGAGGTGGAATTGAAGATGGAATATGGGGAATTGCTAAAGACGGCAGAAGCCAATTTAAAGGCCAAGGATATACTCAAGAATTATTCTTTGGGAGAAGGGATTTCTTTGAGACAAGGACCTGAGATGAATTTCGTTGGTCGTTTCAACCTCCAATATTTTGAGCGTTTCGGGTTCAAATTCAGAATGATAGACTCCGAAGAAGCTTCCACGGAGATCACCCTGTTTAACAGGAAGTATAAGACCCCAATCCTGAGTGGCGCTCTCTCAGGGATGGCCGATATTACGGATAAGCCTTTGGTGAAGGTCGCTTCGGGAGTCAAAGACAGTGGCTCTATGATGTGGCTTGGGATTGCCTCCTCAGAGCAAGTGAAAGAGGTACTCGAAACGGGATCTCCAACGGTAAGAATCGTCAAACCCTTTAAAGAAATTGAAACAATGATTAAAGAGCTAAAAGAGGCTGAAGAAGGGAGGGCCATTGCGGTTGGGGCGGATATTGATTTCTTTTATGGAGCCAAAAGGGGAGATCGGATCTTTGCTCCGAAGGCTATGGCGCCCAGAAGCGCGAAGGAGTTGAAGAGGTTAGTGACAGCTACGAAGCTTCCTTTCATTCTGAAAGGGGTGCTCAGTGCCGAGGATGCAGAGAAAGCACTTGAGATTGGTGCCGGAGGGATCGTCGTTTCAAACCATGGGGGCGCGATTATCGACTATGCAGCCCACCCTCTGGAAGTGTTGCCAGAAATTAAGCAGGTCATTGGTGACAAGATGCCCATTTTCGTTGACAGCGGGTTTCGACGAGGATCTGATGTAATGAAGGCTTTGGCTTTGGGGGCCGATGCTGTTCTCGTTGGATGGCTTTTGGTCATGGGCCTGGCGGCTAACGGCAGCCAAGGTGTCACGGAAATGATCGATATCCTGACGGCTGAGCTGCAACGGATCATGAGCGTCACAGGATGCAGGAACCTCTCCGCAATTGACGACAGAGTGTTGGTCAAACGTGATTTAACGTGAATGGTTAAGGTTCAATCAGATATCTTTACGGGAGTCAAAACAACACCAAAAGGAGGCTTTTATGTCAGAAAAGTTGATGGAATATTTCAATAAAACGCCCAGGCTGGGGACTCTTAGCACGGCCAACAAATCAGGAAAGGTGGATGTGGCTTATTTTGGGTCAGCCCGAATGATCGATGAAAAGACGATTTTCATGGGGTGCGGGAAGAATCGGACTTTTGCCAACCTCCAGGAAAATCCGAACGCTGTCTTTATGATCATGGAGCCGGGAAAGTCTCCGCCTGAATGGAAAGGGGTTAGACTTTATCTTAAGATGACAGACTGTCAGACTTCAGGAAAAAAACTCGATATGCTTAAGGTCCAAATCGCTGAAAAGGCAGGAGAAGCTGCAGCTAAAATGATGTATGCAGCCATCACCTTCGAGATCGAGGAGTTGAGACCTTTCGCTGATTTTGGGCAAGGTTGGGAGAAGTCCATTTAAATAAGAACCCGACAATAAATTACTGAGAAATTAGGAATTGCATACAAAGGCGCAAATGCAGAAGAGCATGGCCGTCAGAAAATCCTCAGGGAGGAGTGTGTATGGGATGTCTCTGCAAGAACCTAATCGGTGATAGATTAGATGCAGTCAGTGCCTGCATCGGCAACCTCTGGATCTTTGAAAATCTGAATGTGGAAGAAAAGCAAGCCCTGGCAGAAGCAGCCATGAAAAAGGCCTATAAGCAGGGGGACGTTATATTCTCACAGGGAGTTAAGGCCAACCTCATGTTCTTGATCAAGGCCGGACGTGTCAAGTTGAGCAAGTTCACAGAAGACGGCAATGAAATCATTTTCGATATTCGAAGAGGCGGAGATTTTGTTGGTGAGAACATCTTTAGCGAGGACGTTGACTATCCTGTAACCGCCACCTGCATGGAAGACACTTTTACCTGTGGATTCAGTAAGTCCGTTTTTGAACAACTGGTACTCAAATATCCCAATATCGGCTTGCAGGTGATCAAAAACATGAGCAGGCGCATGTCCTGGCTATCCAGCCACATGGAAAGCATGGCTCTAACGACTATTGTCGAGAAGCTCTACAGAAGTTTACTCAATGTCGCAGAGGAATACGGGACAAAAAGCGATCGCGGATTTATCCTGGAATTGCCTTTCACCCATGAAGAACTGAGTTTCTTGGTGGGTGCCCACAGAGTGAGCATCACAAGGGCGATGAAGGAGCTTAAGGAATCAGGAAAAGTGATCCAGGAAGGCAAAAGGATCATTCTCCCTCCGTCAAAGCCCAATTGAATTCTTTATGATCAGACATCAATAAAAAGGAGAGTCTTACTATGGAAGAATTCGGCCAGGATTTCATTCAGGGTATGAAGAGCAAGTTGGACATAGAACTGATCGGGGTGGCCTCGGTGCAAGGTTCACCTTCGAGGGAACTAAAAGAGAGGGCCGGACCCCTTTTGCCCAAAGCAAAATCCGTCATTGTTTTGGGCAAGGAGATTTACAAAGAAGTGGTATCCCTGCTTAAACCTTCCAAGGAGGCTGGAGAAGCTGAAAGTGGAGAGCTGCTGGGGGTACATTCGGATTATCTCAATGGCCGACTAACCAGGGCAGTCCATGAACTGGCGACCCTCTTTCGGCAAAAAGGTTATCGCTCCCTTCCCCTACCGGCAGTGGGGCCTTCTGACCAGAGGTTCCTAACGGCCCTTCTCTCTTATAAGCACGCAGCGGAGTTGGCCGGACTGGGGACAATTGGACGCCACAGCTTATTGATCACTCCTGCATTCGGCCCCAGGGTGAGATTGGCTTGCCTATTGACAGAAGCCGTTTTGGAACCCTCTCCACTGAACGGTAAGGGTTATTGCATCAATTGCGATGTCTGCGTCCGTGAATGTCCGGCTCAGGCACTTCAGATTCCAAAAGAGGGAGAAAAATATTCCATAAACAAATTTGCATGCCGAGCCTATCGGCAGGCTGGGTTGACCTGCAGTGTTTGCATGAAAGCCTGCGATGAGGCTATTGGCTAATCTGAATGAGCCAGGGGTTTCATTTTCAAAGGAAGGGGTAGCAGGAGGATTATGATGAGGATTCTTGGAGTTTCGGGTTCTCCTATCCAACAAGGAACACCGACAGGACCATCAGAACAGTGCTTGAAGCAACAGGATTGGAATCGGAGTTCATCAAATTGGCCGATTATACAGTCGCGCCATGCAAAGCATGTCTCGGTTGCCTCAAAACCAATAGATGTGTGATCGAGGATGATGGAATCATGCTTGCCGAGAAAGCGAAGTAGGCTAACGCATTGATTATTGGCGGGTTTACCCCTTATTCCTCTTTGGATTCGAGGACGAAGGCATTTATCGAACGACTCTATCCACTTCGCCATATCCATGGATTTATGTGGGGAAAACTAGGTGCAGCAGTGATTACCTGTGGAATTCCTCCAGGAAAAGAACAATTGCCACCAGCCTGTGACATGGGCGTAAATGCCATCATGTTCTACATGATGGAAGAGAAGGGGATGAACTTTTTAGGTTCAGTCAAAGTGTCTGGAAACGTGCCATGTGTCAAGTGCGGGATAGGCGACGAGTATGAAATGTCAGGAATAGAGTTGATTTATGGTTCAGCAACAACTGTTGATTCTATAGGCATCACTACCTTCGAACAGCAACCGGATGCAATTAAAGCGGCTAAAGAACTCGGGAAGAAGATAAGGCAAGAACCCACTAAATGATTTCTTAAGCTGGTTTATGGTAGAATAATTCGTAATTCAATATCTGGGGGACAAAGACAATGGATCAGATGGTCGAGGAAGTTTACAAAAAATTAACGAAACATCTATCCTCATTAGGTATGGGCTATCCTGAGAAAGAAGAACTCCTGGAGATTCTCCGTGAGAACTTCACTTCTCTTGAGGCAGAGGTTGCCTTAGCGATTCCCACAAAGGTAATCCCTTTTGAACTCTGTCCTGTAAAAGAGATTGCCTCCCGAATCAACCTCCCCCGGGAGGAATTGGAACAGATTCTGTCAAACTTGTCTCATCGGGGACTTCTTTTCTCGAGAAGGATGAAGGATGGAGGAGTAGGGTATGCTCTTCAGCAATTCGGATATGGTTTTCCACAGACCTTTTTCTGGGGAGGATTGCATACCCCGAATTCACAGAAGATGGCCGAACTGGTTGTCAGATATTTGAAGCGCGATCAACTCTATGAGGCTTACGGAAAGACCGAGACAAAGCCCTTGCGTTATGTCCCCGCTTCTCTATCAGTTGATCCCAATGAACACGCGGTTTTTCCTTTTGAGATGATGGAGCAACTCGTTCAAAAGGTCCATGTGATTGCCCTTGTCCATTGCCCTTGCCGGGCGACGGCACAATTAATCGGGAAAAAGAAATGTGATCATCCTCTCGAAAACTGCATCAAATATGACGAATTGGCAGAGTACTTGATTGAGAAGGGAATCGGAAAAGAGATCACAAAACAAGAAGCCCTCGATGTGATCAGAAGATCTGAGGAGGCAGGGCTGGTTCATCTTGTCGATAACGCAAGGGAAGGAATTAAACATACCTGCAATTGCTGCGGCTGCTGTTGCTGGTCCGTGGGGACGATCCGAAGGAAGAGGATTCCGAGGGACGTGCTCATGGCCACCTATTTCCTCAGGGAGACGGACAAAGAAAGGTGCACTGGTTGCGGACAATGCGTTGAGATCTGCCCGGTCAATGTGATCAGGATGGAGGGTGATTTCCCTGTTGTCGATAGCGAGTGGTGTATTGGTTGTGGGGTGTGCGCCATCCCCTGCCCTGCTTCAGCAATCAGACTGGTGAGAAAGTTAGATGCCGTTCCTCCAAGGGACTTCAAGGAATTGCACCAACAGATCTTGAAGGAAAGGAGAGTTGAATTATGAAACACTCTATTACAACGGCTATGCAGGAGGAAAGACTTCAGGAAGGGTATCGGGGACAGGCATCGGTAACACGGTATTGGCCTGGGAACGTTGCTATGATTGTAAAGTTATTCAAGACCTAAAAACTTACAGCTTGGAAATCGCATCTATACAATAGGGGGGAAATAATTCTTAAAATTATGATAGGCCGGTGAAAGCGATAACCGACGAGGCGGAACTGCCTTTCTTATGACTGCGAGTTGCAATATTGCAGGGGTTTGAATATCTGCTATAGACGTTGCGTTTTTTAAGCTTCAAAAAGCTACGGTTTGAAGATAATATTTACCGATTTTGTTTGAGAAAGGGGTGAGGTCTTGAGTTCCTCACCCCTTTTCGAACTTTTTAGCCGTAGAGATTGTCAATCCATCTCATCGCCTCAACATCACTTACCGTCCCAAGATATCTCTGGGTTGTGGAAAGATTCGCGTGTCTCAAAATGACCTTGCTGACAATTTCTATGGGCACTCCTGAACGAGAAGCGTAGGTTGCTGCATGTCTTCTGAGATCATGGGGTTTCAAATGGATCCCAACCACCTTTCCCGCTTTATTCACAACTTCTCTCCCGGCTGTATAGGATATTGGAAATATCCTCTGATCAGACCCAATCCCTTTCCTGGTTATGTATTCCTTGAGGCGGTCCGCAATCTTCTGAGGGATGAAGACAATTTCCCGTTCCTTGCCACTCTTGGGGGCTCGGAGAGTGAGCTTTCTATCCTCGATATCAGTGGGTGTCAATTTCAAGACTTCGCCGATTCTCATCCCACCCCGGGCCATCAATTCAAGAATTAGCCGATTCCTGGGTTTGATGGTCCGAAAGATGATTTCATCCATCACTTCTTTTTCGACGATGGTCCAGCGGATGGGTCCAGGGGGCCGATATAGCTTTTTCAGCATAGGGGTATCGCATGGGCTTCGGAAATTGGGGTCAAGGTTTTGGGTGATGAAGTTGAAGAAGGAAGTGAGTTGGGAGTACCGGGTACGTTTGGTTAGCTGGCTAGCCCTTTGGTTGATATCTGTGAGAAAGGAGAGGACCTCTTCGGGGGTCAGGGAGTTCAGGTCCCTCTCACCGAATTGGAGGGTTAATTTTGAAAGGACCGACTGGTAGGTTTTGAGGGTGCTTTTTTTTTGAATGAAGCTTGTGATACTCCAGCCAATAATGGATGCCTTGAGAGACTTTCATAGTGCACCTCCCTTTTGGATTTTCCTATAGGTTATCATAGGATTATCATATCTACAAAAAATTTCTTCCAGAATGGAGGTTCTGTTCTGGCAAGATATCCGCGGGTTTAGGGATTCCCAAAGCGCCCCCCAGCATATTGGGGTGTTTCCTTACTGACTTCTTCCTTCGCACCTCCCTCCATTCACAAAATAGTCACACTACCAACTGGCAATGGCTCGCCCAACCTTACGAATAATGGACCTGTCTATGTTCTTGAAAGAACGACTTGACAGATATAAGAAGAGATATTACGCTTAATCATAATCAGGAATGGTTCCGAATTGATGAATATGACCAAAGAATCAATAATCAAACAGCTAAGAGAGAGGGGATTGAAGGTTACCCCTCAAAGACTGGCTATCATCGAGGTGCTGATCGAGAAGAAGGATTTTCATCCAGGGGCGCGCCTTGTCTATGAAGAAGCAAAAAAGAAAAAGAAGAGTTTGAGCTTATCGACTACCTATGCGACGCTCAACGAGCTTTCTCGCCATGGCATCATCAAAACGCTTCAGTTTGATAAGATGGAAAACCGCTACGAAGGGAACGTCGAAGAGCACATTAATCTGATCTGCGAGAGATGTAAGAAGATACTGGATTACAAGGTTCCCATTGCTGTTGACCAGAGAGTGGTGGCAAAAAAAACCGGTTTTGCGATCACTGACAGCAGGCTGGAGTATTACGGGTGTTGTCGGGAGTGTCGCGAGGACAAAGGAAGCAAGTGGGGTTCGTGACACAGGGTGGATGACGTACCGTCTGGATTTCTTGTGGATAGCCCAGCCACATCGGTACAAATTTGGTTATTTTTATTGCTGAACTGCGAGGTGTTCTCGCTGAAAAAGTGAGGGCAGCTATAAGGAGATAGTACCCATCACATCGAAAGGAGGAGTCTATGAAAGAACAGAAGAAAACACTGACCACCAGGAACGGCGCACCAGTCGTTGATAACCAGAATACGATGACCGCAGGGCCGCGCGGCCCGGTTCTGCTTCAGGACGTCTGGTATCTTGAGAAACTCGCCCACTTCGACCGGGAGGTGATCCCCGAGCGCCGCATGCACGCCAAAGGGTCCGGCGCCTACGGCACCTTTACCGTCACCCATGATATCACCCGCTACACCAGGGCCAAGATCTTCTCCCAAATTGGCAAGAAGACCGATCTCTTCCTCCGCTTTTCGACGGTGGCTGGCGAGCGCGGCGCCGCCGATGCCGAGAGGGACATCCGGGGCTTCGCAGTCAAGTTCTATACCGAGGAGGGAAACTGGGATCTCGTGGGTAACAACACGCCCGTATTCTTCCTGCGCGATCCACTCAAGTTCCCCGACCTCAACCACGCTGTCAAGCGGGACCCCCGCACCAACATGCGCAGCGCCCGCAACAACTGGGATTTCTGGACCTCGCTGCCGGAGGCGCTGCACCAAGTCACCATTGTTATGAGCGACCGGGGTATCCCCGCCTCTTACCGCCACATGCACGGTTTCGGCAGTCACACCTTCAGCCTCGTCAACGCAAAAAACGAGCGCTACTGGGTCAAGTTCCATTTCCGCACCCAGCAGGGGATCAAGAACCTGACCGATGAAGAGGCCGAAGCCGTCATCGGCAAGGATCGGGAAAGCCACCAGCGCGACCTGTACGAGAGCATCGAGAAGGGTGATTTCTCCCGCTGGACCCTGTTTATCCAGGTGATGCCAGAGAAGGATGCGGCGAAATATCACTTTCATCCCTTCGACCTCACCAAGGTCTGGCTCAAAAAGGATTATCCGCTGATCCAGGTGGGTGTCCTCGAATTAAACCGCAACCCGGAGAACTATTTTGCCGAGGTCGAGCAGTCGGCCTTCAACCCGGCCAATGTGGTGCCCGGCATCGGCTTTTCACCCGACAAGATGCTCCAGGGGCGGCTCTTTTCCTACGGAGACGCCCAGCGCTACCGGCTCGGCGTGAACCACCACCAGATCCCGGTCAATGCTCCCCGCTGCCCGTACCACAGCTTCCACCGTGACGGCTCCATGCGGGTTGACGGCAATTACGGCAGCACCCTCGGATATGAACCCAACAGCTACGGTGAATGGCAACAACAGCCGGAATTCGCCGAGCCGCCCCTGGTCCTGGAGGGGGCCGCCGACCACTGGAATTTCCGCGATGACGATGACGACTACTACACCCAGCCCGGCCTGCTGTTCCGCCTGATTGGCCCCGAAAAGCAGGCGCTCCTCTTTGCCAATACCGCCCGCGCCATCGGCGCTGCGCCGCGCGAGATCCAGATTCGTCACATCGGCAACTGCCTGAAGGCAGACCCGGCATACGGCAAAGGGGTGGCTGACGCACTGGGCATCCCGCTGGGTGAATTACCCAAATAGGCATAGAGTCATCCTGGAACCGAGGCCCAGATGTGACAAGAGGAGCGAGTCAAGGTCACCCAGGAGTGAATCCACCAGGAGAGCTATCTACACACAATCAATGGACACAGCCCAGCCAGCTAAGTGCGGACTTGGTAAACGCTGATGTGATTTACCAAGCCGCTTAGCCCGGTTGTTGACTTTTTGAAGAGAAAAACACTTTCTATTTTCGTATCATATTTGCTGTTGGGTGAGCCTTTTTCCATGTGTTGAACATGACAAGCTATCTGCTTGTTAGGGTTTGAGTGAAATCCCGGTCTGCGATGGTTTCGACTTACCTGTTAAAGCTTCTTGCTTTGATGATGCCTGAAAGTATGGGGAAGACACTCTCATATCTTGTGGTCGATTTTTCTTGACACACTGCTTTCTTTTTTTTTATATTCAACTTATCCTGAAGCAAGTTCTTATCACTATATACTTAATATCGACTTTCTGGCTTACTGCGGGTTTATCAAAATGGGAAGGTTCATCCATGACATTGTCGATTCCTATGGGGACATCCAGACGAAAGAGAAGTTTTTTGAAGTGCTCAAGTCCTGGTATGCGTATGCCAACCGAATGTATTTTTGGATTCATCATAAATTTCCCTGCTCTTTAGGTGATTACTTCCCATGCA
Source organism: uncultured delta proteobacterium (assembly GCA_963826305.1). Lineage (GTDB taxonomy): Bacteria > Desulfobacterota > BSN033 > BSN033 > UBA1163 > CAWGWZ01. The sequence continues at coordinate 16,431 of CAWGWZ010000028.1, forward strand.
TAGAAGAAGATAGTAAGGAACTCAATTCGCTGATTCCTGTCCGGAACGAAGTGGATGAATATTTTGAAGAGTTCATCCCTATGCTGAAAGAATGGAAAACGAAATAGTCAATTAACCCACCCTTACAAGCAGGACATTCTCAACTTTCTTTTATAAAGAAAAGAAATTCTTTATTTGACAAAAAAGGAGGGAATTTATGAAAAAGCACAAATGGACACGAAGGGAAGTATTAAAAACAGGGGCTTTGATGACCGGTGGACTCCTCATAGAGGGAATATCGCCGTCTTCCTCTCCAGGTGTGACAAAGTCGATAATAGTCAACAGCTATGGAGGGATTTATGAAAAGGCCGTTCGTGAAAACTTTGCTAAGTGTTTTCAGGACAAAACCAATATTCCAGCAGAGGTTATAGTCGGGATTCCTTCTGCGATTCTTGCCAAAATCCGTGCAAGCCAACCCAAACCGGACGTGGACGTATTTATTGCAACTGCCCCTATGACAATTGAGGCGATTAATCAGAATTTAGTGGAAAAGATTGATCCGACAAGGGTTCTCAATCTAAAGGATATACCGAAAGTCAATATTGACCAATGGGAAGGGTATGGGGTCAGTTTTTCTTATGGTGTAGGTGGGCTTATATATAATAAGGAGAAGATTAAGAATCCTCCTCAATCATGGTCCGAGTTTATAGATCGAACCATTAAGGGGGACTTTGGGAAAAAGGTGGCAATTCCTTCCATCGGCTCTGCTGATGGTCCATTATTTTCCGTTTGGACAATTGCACACGTCTTTGGGGGTTCAGTCGAAAAGCCAGATATTGCTTTTGAAAAGTTGAACGCGATGAAGCACAACATTCCAAAGTTTTTTACCGACTTTTCAGAAGTGATCAATATGATGAGTACGGGTGAGATTGATATTTCCTTTTATTACGATGGAAGGGCTTGGGCGTTTCATGACAATGGAAATCCTTGGGTAGGTTGGATTGTCCCAAAACCTGGGGGTCTTTTTAGCTCTTCTCAAAGTTTAAAAGTTAAAAATTCTGCACCTGAGGCTTGGGAATTTATCAATTGTTTGCTTGACCCTGTAGCTCAGGCGGGTTTTTCCAAAATGATAAAATACCCTATGACTAATCCGAAAGTTAAATACCCTCCGGAAATGGTGAATCGTATGACACCACAAAAAGATCTCATTTATCCACCCCACCGAGAGATTATGAAACAGGCGGCCTTGTGGTTAGAGCGTTGGAATAAAGAAATTGGTGGCTGAGGACTGACAGATATTTAAAATGCCAATCAAGTACCAAGTAGAACTAAATTCAGCAAGTAAGATTTATGGGGAAACAGCTGCTATTCAGAATGTAAGCTTCCAGATTCTGGAGGGTGAATTCTTCTCCATCCTGGGACCGAGTGGGAGCGGAAAAACTACGATCCTAAGGGCTATTGCTGGACTCATAGACCTCAACGGAGGAGAAATTTTCATTGGGGGCCGCCCGATGCACGGTGTTCCTGTATATAAGCGAGACACTTCGATTGTCTTCCAGAATTATGCTTTATTTCCCCATATGAATGTATTTAGTAATGTGGCCTTTGGCCTACGAATGCATAACATTAGAGGGACAGAAGTCCATCGGAGAGTGAATGAGGTTTTAAAACTAGTTTGGTTGGAGGGAATGGAAAAAAGACGACCCAATCAACTTTCAGGCGGACAGCAGCAAAGAGTTGCTCTGGCTCGAGCAATCGTAACAAGACCTAAGGTGATGCTTCTCGATGAGCCTTTAGGAGCTCTTGACAGAAATTTGCGCGAAAGTATGCAGGTAGAACTCAAGACTCTTCAACGTGAGGTAGGCATCACAACTTTGCTAGTTACTCATGATCAGGAAGAAGCATTAACGTTGTCCGATCGCATTGCGATCATTAATCTTGGTCGTATCGAACAGGTGGGGATGCCCACGGAGGTTTATGAAAGCCCAGTAAATAGATTTATTGCTAGTTTTATGGGACAAACAAATTTGATCCCGGGGATTGTTAAAAGATGTACGGAAAGAGGGGTTCTCGTTGAAACACCCGAAGGTTTGCAAATTTTGGCAAGAATAGGTAAGGGAGAAACGAAGGAAGGTGCTAAGGTTTTCTTAGCTATTCGGCCTGAGAAGATCCAACTTTCTTCTCGGTTTGAACCTGAAATGGATAATGTCTTACAAGGTGTTATTGAACATATTGTTTATAAAGGTGCCCAGACAATTCTTCATATACGTGTCGGGAGCCGGCTTATCGTGGCCGTTGAAAAGAACACATTCTCAGAAAGCGTTCTATCCACTGGTATGATTATCTTTCTGCAATGGCCTCCTGAAAATGTTCTAATTTTGAGAGAGTGATTGGATTGGGGTGACTTGATATAATATGGATAAAAAATAGAAAGCGCTACGGAGGCTGGGGGAGAGTATAATTTATATATAGAACTATTTCCTGAAATCATTCAAAGGCCTTTAATATATCTATAAAGTCTTATGGACATTTCGCGTCGAACGAAACTGCTGCTTCCTTCTTTAATCATTCTAGTGGTTTTCTTCGTATTCCCGATCTTTCTTAACCTGGTAATGAGTTTACGGAGCACTAGGGTAAATGACATAGCTGGTTTGCAGGCGTATATTAAGATTTTCACTGACCCATATTACCTTTTAGTAATAGGACAGACATTCGGTTTAGGCTTCGTTGTAACCGGGATCACCATCATCCTCGGCTACCCTGTTGGCTATTTCCTTGCCCGTACCACCTCTTCTTATAAATCGATCTTCACGTTCGTTATTATTACCCCGCTCCTCATTAGCATTATTATTAAGTGTTATGGTTGGATGCTTATTTTAGGTCGCCAGGGGTTAATTAATTCGTCTCTCTTAAAAATTGGGTTGATTAAGAACCCCCTGGAACTGATCTATAATTGGGCAGGGGTTATCATCGCAGTCGTTCATGTTCTCTTCCCCTTTGCCATTCTTTCGATTTCTAGCGTCATCGAGGGAATCGATATTACTATTGAGGAATCAGCGCGCGCATTGGGAGCAAACCCATTTCGGACTTTTTTCCATGTAACTCTCCCCCTAAGCATCCAAGGAATTGCCACCGGTGCAACTCTTACCTTCCTTTTAACTATTGGGAGCTTCGTTACGGTATTGATGCTAGGGGGGAAAGGTACAATGGTCCTGCCGCTACTCATTTACCAACAGATCACAGTGACTTTCAATGAAGCCTTTGCTGCAGCTTTAGGGACTTCCCTTATGATGATAGCAATTGTTTTGCTCATGGTTCAATTTAAATTACTAAAAAGGTGGACATAAGATGTCAGAAGCTCGTATAAACTTGGGATTACGTATTTATGTCACCGTCTTCCTGATCTTTCTTGCTGCCCCGATTGTCATTGTCGTTTTCGTATCATTCAATGCCAGCTCAGCGATTCTATTTCCCCCTCGAGGGTTCTCTTTGGTGTGGTACAAAGTATTAAGTGGGAACGAGGCGATTCTTAAATCGGCTTATAATAGTTTAAAGCTTGCTTCCCTCTCTACACTCTTATCCCTTGGGCTCGGAATTCCAGCAGCAATGAGTTTAGTTCGTTACAAATTTACAGGACGGGAGTTGATTCAATCCTTTTTACTTTCTCCCATGACCCTCCCCATGATTGTCATTGGTTTGGCTTTGCTATTCTTTTTTGCAAAGACAGGAATCGGCCTTTCATTCTTTTCTCTATTGATAGGCCATGTAATCATAACGCTCCCTTATGTAGTCCGCACAGTGAGCGGAGTATATTATGGGATAGGTGAAGAGATGGAGGAAATGGCAATGGTCCTCGGTGCAGGACCTTGGCGCACTTTTTGGTACGTTACTTTTCCTGCTATTCGTCCTGGCATAGTAGCAGGGGCAATATTTTCTTTCATTACTTCATTTGATAACGTTCCGATATCAATTTTTCTTACTCGAACCGAAACAAACACTCTACCCGTTTATATTATGAGCTATCTCGTGTATAACTTTGATCCTTCCGTGGCCGCAGTTTCAACACTCCAGTTGGCCTTTGCTATGATAGTACTCTGGGTCTTGGGGAAAATATATGGGCTAAAGAAAATTTCTATGATGGGGGGAGGTTAATTGAGCTAAACAGGAGGTTGACATTGAACAAAGACATCAATTAGAATTTGATTGACATTTCAAAATTGTGGTCAAGTTAATCAAGACCATTTTTTGCAAAACAATGTCAATCGCTGTGAGGGGACGATGCAAGTAAAATTGAATCACGAGGAGGCGATCACAAAAATTAGGGATGCTCACAAGAAAAGAGCTGAATATTTGTATTTCATCTTCCAAGAGATGGTGAGGGAACTTGGAAAGGAAAAGGCGGAAGAGATCATGCGCAGAGCTTTAAAACGAGCTGGCCGCCATTATGGGTCAAAAATGTACCTGGGAAGAACTCCGTCAGGATTTATAAAATCTCTTGAAGAGAGTAGTCATGAAGACACATTTGAGCGAAAGATCAAGATGCGAAATGATGACCAATGTATTTTTACCATAGGGTACTGTCCTTTAGTTTCTGCGTGGAAGGGGCTTGATCTGGGCACGCGAGAAATCAGATTCCTCTGCGACATCGCAATGGAAGTAGATTTTGGCATGATTGAGGCGCTGGGGCTCCATCTCGATCTGGCTAAATCGCTAGGAACTGGAGAGAACCGCTGCGAAATGGTCATCACCCAAAAAGACGTAATTGACCGGGACAGAATATGAAACTCCCTGATCTACGTAAGTTCGGTCAGGGTAAGCCCATGATCATAGAAGAAGTGACCATATTCTGGTTGGCGGGAAAGAGTAATTCTGATAATGTGCTGAAGGTCGAATTTGAGGAGAAAGAGTGGTCCTAATAGTATGGAAGAAAGTGGAGTCAGAAAAATGATGGTCAGTGCAGTTCAAATGTCGGCTGTAACGGGAGACATTGAGAAAAATGCAAGAAAAGCTTTAGCATATATCGAAGAGGCCGGAAAACAGGGCACTCGTGCTCTTGTTTTCCCGGAACTGTTCCTCACTGAGTTTTTTGCCCAAACTCTCGATAAGAACTTCTTCAGATATGCCGTTTCTCGTGACAGTGAACTCATCCTGCGGTTTTGTGAGGCCGCTCGCAATCATCGTATGCTAGTCCTACTCCCTTTTTTTGAAAAGGATATCACCAGTGTGCATTATAACAGTGTGGCGGTAATTGATGCTGATGGAAGCTTGAAAGGAGTTTATCGCAAGAACCACATACCCTTCACCAAGAGTTTTGAAAAATATTATTTCGCACCTGGCAGCGGATTTCCGTGCTTTGACACTGAGTTGGGGAAGATCGGGGTGCTAGTGTGTTATGATCGGCGGTTTCCTGAGTCTTGGCGAAGTCTGGTTCTGCAGGGGGCGCGTATAGTCTTTGTTCCCATATCGAGTTGGAGCTTCAAAGGACAATCTGAGAAACCAATATGGGAGGCTGAACTACGAACGAGAGCAGTTGATAATCTGGTTTACATTATTGCCGCGAACCGTGTTGGTAAAGAGGGAGAGTACGAGTTCATTGGCCAGAGCCTCATTGTCAATCCATTGGGAGAAATCATCGGAGAGATGGATGATGCATCCGAGGGTCTGTTAACGGTTAAGCTTGATCTCTTATCTGTGGAGCAAGCGCGTATAGACTGGCCATTTCTTCGGGATAGGCGACCTGAAATTTACATCATATAGCCTTGGGGGAGTAAGCCAGCGCGGAAGTTCTTATCTTGCCTCCTTTCAGAATATTCATGTTGAAAAGTTGAAGGCTCTGGCTATCAATGTCAGTTTGTAAAGGGCTCCCACCATGGCTGATTTCACGGGCGTGGGCTTGATCGTGAAGAATGGAAACTGGGGAAAGATCAAGCCGGTTGAATCGATTCATGAACCGGTCCATTGAGAGAATGAAGGACTAAGGAAATGATACCCAAGCTATGCAGAGTTGACTTAACCAGAAACGTTGTCGCATATGAATCATTACCAGATGACTATGTGCAATATGGCGGGCGAGCACTAAGCGCACGAATCCTTCTCCAAGAAAGTGATCCCCGTTGCGATCCTTTGGGAAGAAGTAGTTTTCTGGTATTGGCTACAGGGCTTCTTGCAGGTACACCTGGGCCAGCTGTGCATCGGATCTCCATTGGGGGGAAAAGCCCGCTGACCGGGGGCATCAAGGAAAGCAATGCAGGCGGGATGACCGCCCTGAGATTGTCACAGATCGGAATTAAGGCTGTCGTGATTACGGGACAATTCGTGGGAAAAGTGCCTCTCGTGTTGCATCTCTCTGAATCAGGGGGCGAATTGGTTCCGATGCGTGAAATTGCCTTTCTGGGAGTTTATGAAACAGGAGAATTGCTTAAGGAGCGTTTTGGGGGAGGATGCGGAATGGCCATCATTGGCCCAGTTGGTGAACGGCGATTTAGGGCCGCTTCAGTGGCTCATATGGACAAGGACGGTAGCCCATCTCGGTTCTCCGCCCGCGGTGGTCTGGGGGCAGTAATGGGATCAAAGGGACTCAAAGCCATTGTGGTAGAAAGGGGAACCCACAAAGTGGACCTCCATGACAAAAGGGTTTTTAGTCAGGCGGTCAAGGAGTTTTTAGAGGTCACAAGGGCGACGCCTAAAACTGGCGAGATGTTTCCCAAATACGGAACGCCAGCGCTTGTCCAGATAATCAATGAGGTAGGGGCATTGCCTACCAGGAATTATAGTTCTGGACGTTTCGAATTGGTTGATGAAATAGATGGGGAGACGGTATATCAGAACATTACTCTACGAGGGGGTAAAGGAAACCCTACTCATGCATGCATGCCCGGCTGTCCCGTCCGTTGCTCGAATGTATACCCTGATAAAGATGGGAATGCTCTGGTAAGTCCCCTCGAGTACGAAACCATTGCAATGTTGGGGGCAAATTGTGGTATTGGCAACCTGGATCAGATTGCGGAGCTAAACCGCATGTGTAACGATTTTGGTCTCGATACAATCGAGACTGGAGGTGCCCTTGCGGTAGCAATGGAAGCCGGGGTGTTGCGCTTCGGAAGTTTTGAGGATGCACGCCAGGCCCTTAATAAAGTTAGAGATAATGAGATTTTGGGACGGATCATTGCCAACGGAGTTAGAGTTACCGGTGAGGTCCTCGGCGTTTGGAGAGTGCCACAAGTCAAGGGGCAAGGTATGTCTGGTTATGACCCTCGAGGCACCAAGACAGTAGGCGTCACATTTTCTCTGTCACCCATGGGAGCCGATCATACTGGTGGCACAGGAGTGACGACCCCTCATGTTGATCGCTTATCCCCTAATGGGCATGTCGATAATTCGAGGCAATTGAATTTTCTGTATGCCGGCGTGGACTCAATTGGGATATGTATTATTGCGTCGGAAGCAGTGACCGACAAACCGACAATAATGGACCGGCTACTGAGGGGGACTTACGGATGGAGCCCAGGAGGTGATGTATTTAGAACCCTCGGGAGGGAGTGCTTGAAAATGGAACGAGAATTTAATTTAAAGGCGGGGTTTAGTAAGGTCCACGATGATGTGCCTGAATTCATGCGAGAAGAACCCCTGCCCCCTCACAATTGCGTATTCGATGTTCCGAGGGAGGAGATGGAGAAGTTTTACAATTTTTAAACCTATCTTGTGTGCAATCGTTTCTTGACGACTGCGATGGTGAAGAGCCCGAACCACAAGCTTATAAGTCTGATTTATTCCCCCGATGTCGCTTTCCAGTAAGATTCCATCAACGTATATATTTTGGCCCTTGCGCCCATTCAGTTACTCTAATTCCTCGATCTTTTCTCATACCCTTGGAACGGCGTCTTCTGATCAAAGATCTCTTGCTCCTTTGTAAGGCTCCTTCTTCCGGTGGGTCACTGTAATATGATGAGGACCGAGAAGTCAGGCCAATTCTCTTTGAATCCCTCAGGATTTTTATCACCACTTGGATCAAGTAGTTGGGGTCAGACCTGACTAATTTCCTATTTTTCAAACAGGGTAAACAACCTCTTGCCGAAATGCTTTCTACAGGTAGTTCAGATACCAGATATTAAGTGGTAATCTCCAATTAGTCTTAATGAAGAGATTTGCAGGTTCGTAGGTGGAAGCGACAATAGAAAGGGACAAGGCGGAACTCCCTTTTGGGGGAGGTTTCAGTATCTGCCATATAGTCACCGCTTTCCCTTCCTCGCAAAAGCATAGGATTTGATATCCATATATTCATTCTGACGGAGGTCCAGGAACTCGAATATTCCTATAGACCCTAATTGTGTCCCATCTTAAAGGGAAATTCTGATTACTCCCCAAGTTCTGCATACAATGTTTTTCTTTCGAGGTTTCGGATTTCTTTCTGAGTAGCTTCCAAGATTGCTTTTTCTTGCATTATCAATTCCTTATTGAGTACCGGTTCTTTTGCTAGCTCAGCCAGTTCTTGCTCGATGGCCTTCACAAAAGTCCGTAGTTCGCTTATTATTTCCATGTTCCTCAAAGATAACCCTGGATCCTCCCAACAGAAAAAGTCGTTGAATGAAAAGTCATCGTGAATCATTTTGTGCCTTTCAACCCGGTTGTGAACTTTCTACCACATTTTTTACATTTCCTCAGCCTAACCTTTCCTTTGACCAGTAGCCTGTATCCTTTCCATGTTGTTTGAGTGCTTCGGCAATAGGGACATTTGAACGGTCTTTCCACAGATCATCACCTCAAGTGGGTTTGTAAGTGGACTCGTTTATATATTTTTCGGGAGAGGCGTCCCAAGAACCTACTGGCGAAAGTTTTAGATAAAAATATAAAGCCGATCTATTTAACATCCTTCCATGAAGAAACTGCCGTCATCATATTGGGTGAAGGTGACCAATATTTCTATCCTGCTTGTCTTGATTATGTACGGATGTCAATCGAGCACTCGTAGCCCTCCCCAGTCTCAAGAGTCTTTGAGTAATAATCATACTGGATACCCACCTTGCAGACTGCTTCATGTCTTGGCCCCGCTCTTTAATGTGACAGGGTCCTTTACAACTGGGGTGAACCCAAATTCTTCTATCTACCTCTTTGTTCCTCCCGATACCTCCTTTGATAGCTCTCTTTATGTTGTTGAAAATTGCCCTGCCATAGCCAACCGGGCAATCATTGACGAGGACAATTTTACATTTGAGAATCTCCCACCTGGAGATTATGTGGCCATGGTACCTCGCGGTTCTTTTCCGGGGGAGATCCAGGGATTTCCCATTGTTCATGAGTTTAACGGTTCAAATTATTTTCTCAAATTCAACTTCTATGGCGGAAACTGGAAATATTCCGTAGTTTCATTCTCCATCCACCCGTCTTCGGGTAATTCACAAACCGAAAAATAGTTATTCCTAATCTTATTCTCTTATAGAACCCGAGACCTAAGCCAACTTTAAACGGGTGATGCAACTCATGGTAATGGAGCAATCTCACCGGATGTTTGAGAACCAAAATGAGCAAACCCATAACCCTTTGATTGGAGAAATCCGTCGAGTCCTCAGTCGGGTTTCAAGATTTAAGGACCTCGCCAGGGCTTACTACTTTGAGGTGGCCCTATCTCTTTACCGATGCCCAGATTGCAATGGAAGGTTAAAGATGGTTGGAGTAAGTAAATGCTCATGCCCCTGCGGAAAGACCCTTGACCCAACGATTAGCTTTCAACAAAGCCCCTGTTGCAGCGCCAGCCTGGTTCGCAAAACCTTCCATTACACCTGTTCTCACTGCCACAAAACTGTTCCCTCGAAGTTCCTTTTTGACGAAACGCTATTCGACAAGGGTTATTTTCGGGAGATGATGCAGGAGGCAAGGGCTCGGGAAAGGAGAAAGAAGGAGGAATTGAAGGCAATCCTGGCAGGTTCAAGGTCAGATACCCTCATTCTTTTGAAAGAGCCCTCTCTCGATTCTATCCCCGGCTTGACAGAAGCTTTGAACGGGTTCATCGGGATAGGAACAATGGAAATAGAAGCTTTCTTATCGAGATCGGCTTTCAACATGAATGATTATCGCAAACATTTGCTTTCTGTCATTGGAAACGGAGCCAGGCTGTTCTCAGACATTACCCCTCTGATTGAGGATTGGCGTAAAGACAGGATCTGGCGGTTTGTCACCCTTATCTTCATGCGGCAGGATGGGGAAGTCTCACTTACTCAGTTGGGAGCCAACATTTTGGTGGAGAGGGTCCAAAATTGAAGCTTACTGTTAAGGACAAGGACTTCCTTGAAAGATTGAAGAAGCTCCTTGATGAGAAGGAATTGGTGATCAACCTCAAAGAGGACGGCCTGAAGAGGTTCGTTCTCCGTCAAAACTATGGAGACAAGGTAGAAAAATGCTTTGGAATGACCCGTCAGGGTGTCCGGTGGAGATTCCATAGACTGTTCAATGAGATTTACACAAATGCATACGAAACCGTGTTTTGGATGGAGGGCAACTTCGGAACCGAACTCCGCCCAATGGCTTTGGAGATTGCCAAGGAGCGGGTAGCTCTAAGAAGAAAGGCCTCTTCAAAGGGCTTTTTTGAGCCTTACTGTCGAGAAAAAGGCCACGAAGAGTCTGACGGCAATAGGTCAAGAAAGTAAAGTGGATTGCCCTCCTACACACTTCCTCATAGAACCCATTTAAGGGGTGAATAACCTCCATCGGCCAGAAAGGGTTTACCGTAGGAACTCGGGGCTTGGGCATCGGAGGCCCAGAATCGCACGGTTTTCGGTGAAACCCATTTAGGCGGATGGCCGGAAGGGCTTAACCCAAAAATTTTAACATCATGGAAAAACAGGGCCCCCCCATCGGATGCCTTGTTTGATGCAAAAGGGGCGGGGTGAAATCGTTGGTGAGAGCGAAGATTGATTTCAATGCTAAAAGGATAGATCGTATGCAGTCCCTTGAGGAACTCGGGGCCATGCTGTTTCCAGATAATAGGATGCACCAGAAAGTTTTCTTAGCGGTCTTTGTGGAAATAAAGTATTCAGAAAGGGGGTTTCTCCCTACCCTTAAGCCACTTTGCAATAGATACGGATTTTCTCCGAGGATGCTGGAGACCGTCCGGTCGAAAATGCGGCGCCTCGGAACGATTGACCATATCTCAAGATTCAGTAAGACTCATGGATATAAAGATGGTTGGGTTCTCTCCCCCCGGTTTTCCCATTCTCTAACTCGGTTGGCAGAATTTACCGAGGTTTTTAAAGAACGGAAGGATCCGTTGCAGGAGCGTAAGGACCGGGACCTATTTAGGTACCTATAATCTGTCCTGACCAACATTTGGTTTGACAGGCAGCGCCAAGGGAAGTTTCTATCGACACTTCCTCAAGCCTTGAGTCTGAAGTAACTCTGAAGGCACGCGATTACGCGTAGAGGTTATGTATGCCAAATTCAATGTATGAGGATCATATCGAAAGATTTTCGGTGGTCTGAAAACAGAGGGAATATAGCGAGACTGTCGAAAAAGTCTCCTCTCTAATATTTGTTGGCCTGGTTTGTTTCCATCGATATTGAGCGTTCAAATATATTTTAGAAATAGTAAGTATAGCTGTTTAGAAAAGATCGGAGATATGGTAGAAATGTTTAAGTCGAGCATGACTACCTAATCGTTTTTAGCGGAAGGAGCTATGGCCAAATATAAGCCTTACAATTATTCGCAAAGAGTGATGATTCCGGTTTCTCTCGAAGATCAATTGATACCAGGGACATTGGAGTTTGCGATCCACACCTTGGTAGAAGACCGTATGAGCACATCTATGTTTGAGGATCGATACAACAATGATGAGACGGGACGCTGGGCGTATGATCCCAAGGTTCTCCTAAAGGTGGTCTTGTTTGCTTATTCCCGGGGGTTGATTTCCTCGAGGAAGGTGGAACGAGCGTGCCGTGAGAATATTACGTTTATGGCACTGACGTGTGGACAATGTCCTGATCACAGCACGATTGCAGCGTTTGTTTCAACGATGAGAGGTGAGATATCGCCTTTGTTCCGAGATGTGCTTTTGGTTTGTGACAAGAGTCATTTGTTGGGAGGAACTCTTTTTGCCTTGGATGGGAGTAAGGTGCCTTCCAATGCTTCGAAAGAGTGGAGTGGGAAAATATCGGATCTGAAGCGGAAGAAAGAGAAAATAGCGAAACAGGTCAAGCAACTTCTTCGACGACAGATGGAAGCAGACCGAAGGGGTGAAGAGGTGGAAAAGACTGGGGAGATGAGTCATTATTGGATCGGACGAAGCAGATTGAAAGGCTTAAGAAGAACGCGCAACGAATTGGAAAGTTTTTGAAGGAACATGGAGTCCAATTGGGACGGCAGGGAAAAGAGGTCAAGAGCAATGTAACGGATAACGAATCGGCCAATATGATGACCTCCCATGGGACGATTCAAGGATATAATGGTCAGGCACTCGTCGATTCCAAACATCAAGTGATTGTCCATGCGGAGGCCTTTGGAGAAGGACAGGATCATTACCATATTGGTCCCATGATGGAAAGGGCGAAAAAGAATATGGAAGCCCTAGGGTATGCGGGCGATTACTTTGAGGGGAAGAAGTTGGTAGCGGATAGCAATTACAGCAGTCCAGCCAATCTGAGTCAGTGTAAAGAGGAACGTCTGGATGCTTATATTCCGGATATTCGATTCAGAACGAGGGATGCGAGATTTGCGACACAGGAACGATGGAGATCCCGGCGGACCAAGCGATTCATTTTAAAGGATTTTCGGTACCAGGAAGAGACGGATGAGTATGTTTGCCCGAACGGAAAGGCTCTTGAGCGACGGGCGAAAAGGGTTATTTATAACGGTGCCATTTACAAAAGATATATTGCGGACAGAGAGGACTGCACCCGTTGTCCGTTAAAGAATCATTGTATAAAGGGGAATTTTATCAAGGGTCGATATCTGGGTGTTCCTGTGGGGGCTACTCCTGGCAATCTGATCAAAGCGATAGCCGCCAAAGTAGACACGGAGAGGGGTCAAAATATCTATCACCAGAGGATCGCGATTGTCGACCCTGTTTTTGCGAATATCAAGTACGGGAAATGGTTCATAATATAGGAAAGACCCTGAATTTCGGTCTTGTATAGGGTAGGGGGAGGTTCAGAACCTCATATTCCGAGTAGCAAAACAATGAAAGATCGCTAAAAATAATAGCAACAAAGATCCCTTTGTCAAAAATACTCAGAAACTTCACTTCACGCAGAGAAATTTATTTTTAATAACGGTTTTTCGACAGTCTCAGCAGTTACTGGGTCTCTCCAAAAGGGAGTGTCGCCTTTTCTTCTTCTCCTTCGACCATTTCTTTCATTATAAAGAAGGCCTCTATCCAAAAGAAGACTCAATGGTATATGGGTTCAGCTTTCCCTCCTGCAGGGTATCCTGGTTTATGCTCAGGCTAAGGTTTGCCGTTCCCACTTTAATCAGCAGCTAATCCCTCAGGAAAATTATTAGTCAGTACTCCAGGGCCTTTGGCGAAGAGAATTTCACAAATGACGGATTTTGATAAAGTTAATGAACGGAGAAGGGCAGAAAAGATGGCGGAATTTCTATTCGATGCAACCCTTCGGATATCCGAAAAGAGAGAAATCGCTGCCATGAGCCTTCTCTTGGCAGCGATTGATGCATATGGTGCAGATTATAATGCGCTGCGAACCACCCTAGAAAACTGGATAACCAATGGTCAGTTATCCGCGCATTTCATTGTGCCTCGCGACGAGTTTAGAAAAATGTGCCTGAACAGATACGGAATCAAATCTTGAGAAGAATGGAAAAGGACAAAGTAAACCATTTTTGTCTGTGTTTAATGGAGTTGCGGGTAAACGAAATTGTTTTACCGGAAGACCCCAAGTGGTTACTTTCGGTAACGAGGGGTGTCAAGACAAACTTTCTCCCCCAAATGATTTCATCCTCCAAAGGAAAGGATGCGGATCTAATTAAACGCCGATCCTGAACGGATATTCACTTCGGGTTTCGTTAAGCTCCGTCGGGTCATTGTTGGGCTGGATTATCCTTTAAAGGCCATCTTCAGTTTCGAGTATTCCCCTTCGACCATAGTATAAGTGTGTTGGGCTTCAGGAAAGCGCTCTGCTCTCACATCTTCAGCATAAGCTTGGAGAGCTTTAAGGCTCATCTCTCCAAGGTTGGCGTACTTTTTTACAAACTTAGGAGTAAAGGCTTGAAAGACCCCTAGGATATCGCTCACGATCATGAGCTGCCCGTCTGCAAAGATTCCTGCCCCAATACTGTACACGGGAATCTTCAGTTCGTCTCGAATAATTTTACAGACCTCCGGCGGAACGGCTTCAACCAGGAGAGAGAAGGCTCCTGCCTTCTCAACGGCTTTCGCGTCCTCGATCAACTCTAAAGCGGACTCGGCCGTCCGCCCTTGTGCCTTAAATCCTCCCAGTTGTCCGGAACTCTGAGGGGTCAACCCAATATGTCCCATAACCAGCATTCCCCCGTCTGCAATAGCCCTAATCTGGGGGCAGACCCTTCTCCCTCCTTCCAGTTTGATCGCATCAACCCGAGCTTCCTTGAAGAATCGACCCGCATTCCGGACCGCCTCGTCAACATTGACCTGATAAGAAAGAAAAGGCATATCGCCGATGATAAAGGTGCAGGGGGCACCTCGCCGGACAGCTTCCGAATGGAAAATGCACTGATCCATGGTGACCGGAAGCGTTCCCTCATACCCATAGATGCACATCCCCAACGAGTCACCGACAAGGATCATGTCCATGCCTGCTTGTTCAGCAAACTGCGCTGTCCAGTAATCGTAAGAAGTAACCCACACAGCCTTTTTCCCAGCAGCTTTCATCTGTTGGAGATCAAAACGGGTAAGTTTTCTCTTCATGACCTACACCTCCCTGAGAGATAAAATGGATTTTTGCCAAAGACGGATTACGATTTCGGTAAGGATGAACAACGATCTTAATCGCACCGTCTCTCCTTTCAATAAAAGTCTGGAAAGCCGTTGAGATATTTCTTAACGGGAAGGAATGGGTCAATAGAGGTTTTAAATTCACCTTCCCCGACGTCCATAAAGAAACAGCCCTATCGCAGTTGGCTCTTCCTTCCCCATTCCTTCACCGTACGGTCCTCCTTTTTACAAATTACTGCCAACTGTACCTCAAAGCGCGGCATATTAACGCTAAAGGGGATTCACCCTCGATGATAATCCATTGATACGATTAACAAGCACTTAAGTCACAAAACCCAACTAAAATCAGTTATCAATTTTCATCCTTGTTCTTTTTTGTTCTCGGCTCGTTAGGACCTCCCGGAATATTCATTTTGACGTCGCTATGACACCCGGAGCAGCAGACTCAGGAGGCAGGCTACCACAATCTCTTCGTGAACATCCAGAGCACAACAGCCTTTGTAGATAACTTCCATCTCAGGCTCCTTTCTGTTATCTCCAGAGGATGTCACGTGCTCTCCGTTGAATTGGAGGCAACAGTTTGGGGTACCTCGAGACATCCAGGTCATATTAGTTACGGGCTTAACAGCACCAAATTGAAGCCGACCTTCCGTAATGGAGATAACTTGAGAAAGTATAATACAAACCATTTTCATTGTTCGCAGGTGCCCTCCGGGAATGGGGCATTAGTTTACGAACAATATATATGAATACCATTCTGACACCGACCTCTCAGGGAACTTCTACGTCGACAAGTGGCCCGTACTGCTGACCGCCGTATACATCGCCATCTGCTAAATCTCCTGAGGGAACAGGGCGGGGGATGCTTACCTTGATTGCCAGCGCAGGATTCACATTGGTTACCTGAATGCACTTAGGGTCAACATGATAAAGATTAGAAACCAAACCCACGGATATAACGCCAGCATCTCGGACCCGTGAATAAGTTTGTGTATCAGAAAACATAATATCGATGGTAAGTTCAAACGGACCAGCATTCTTGCTACGTATAAGCTTAGCGAGTTCTCTCAGCTTCACCATAGCCCCAAACCTCCTTACTCTCATCAAAGCTAAAGGGATTCAAAGTTTACCGGAAACACGCGCTTCAATTCTGCTTCGTTATCAATCTGAACCACATGGTTCATGTTGAATTTATAAACCGGTCCCCTTACCAGATTAGCTGGCGCATAAGGGAAAGCAAGGACGGAAATCAAACCATGCCAATTAGGTACAGGGTAATGAATGGCGAAATGTGATAGAGTCGCGGCTATCGCATTTGCTGTTTCTTGGGTTGACGCAGTAACTTCAAGTACTACTGCAGCCTCGTGTCCTTCGAGCTTCCGGATTGGCTCAAGGCTTCCCATAACTCCGTCTTTGCCATAGATTCGTACGTTAAGCTTGAATTTCTCGACTTCAGGAAAAAGCGCCCTAATACGGGCTTCTCCGGCTACTTTCATTCGTGCTACCCATTCGTCAAGTTGTCCAAGGATGACAGGATCGCGAATCCCACCAATAACGACAGCCTGATACCCTACCAATTCAGCTCCCTCAAGTCTCAAAGTATACGTATTACTTTTCAAGAACTTGCTTCCAGTGACTCTGACGGCCCGATCAGATATAGCTTCGTACGAACACTCGCTTGTATCAAGCATGCCCATAGGTTCCGTTAGTTTATATGGGTCTGCATTCTCATACAAGGTGTGAGAGGCTATACTCTGAGGAGTGCAGCGATAATCTAGAGCCGGGGGCTTAACAGTAAAGTAGTCGTCTGTAACCCACGCAAACATGCAATCTGGCACAGTACGATGAGTAACGGCAGCAGCCCCGCATTCCAGGATCTTAGCCGCGTGCCAAACTGGTCCCGGGTTAATATTGTACATCATTGGGACCGCAGCGTAAATGGAGGTATCACTAGCCCTCCCTGTCAAAACGACCTCGGCGCCACCTTCGAGTGCCCAAATGAAAGGGTCATGGCCAAGCATCGCCACGATATGCGTGCTGCGATCGATTACTCCTGCATCTAAATTGGGGGCATTTGCCAGAGGAGAAATCCTGCCCTCTTTTAACTTGGCCTTTAACCATCCCCGATCAACTCCCGAATAAATCAACGCCATTCTAAATTTCAATCCCAGTTCTCTCGCCAGACCCCGAATAATTTCTGCCAAATAATCTACATTCTGATCTGCTCCAGCCGTACCTGCAGAACCTATCAACAAGGGTATGCGCCGTGATACAGCCTCACGCAAGAGGATCCTTAAATCTCTTTCGTATGCACGTCGCGAAAACTGTGGCTGACCAGCCCCCAAATAATATGGGCCAGCGTCTGTCGAACCGGAGTCGGCTCCGATGAATTCTGGTTTCCACTCGATTCCTCTTAAAAGTGACTCCTCTCGGAATCCACTAGCCAACATACCCGTCGCTGCCAACATCTTAATTTCTTTCTTCGTAGGTGACATAGCTATTTCCCCCATTTGTTACTTATGTGATGCGACCAACAGCGGAAGGCGGAAGATCTTCGAACCGTGTTTCAGCAACGAACCGACCTAACTCGCTCACAGACATGCCGCAACCCCTAAAATCTTATTCCATGATGTGAAATCCTCCCCACTTCCTAAAGTGAGGAACCAATCCTCCGTCCTGCACGAGTTGAAGCATAAAGGGCGGCAAGGGATTTATGGGAATGACGAGGTTCTTGGTTAAATCCTTCACGACCCAGTTCTCCAGGTTAACCTCGATTTCGTCTCCCAAGGCAATCTCCCTCGTTTCACATTCCAAAAGCCAGAGCCCCACGTTGAAGGAGTTCCGATAGAAGATTCTTGCATAAGAACGGGCGAGAACCGCTGACACACCGGCTTCTTGAATAACCCTCGGGGCGAATTCCCTCGAGGACCCGCATCCGAAGTTTCTTCCTGCGACAAGGAAATCACCTTTCCGGATTCGGCCGGAGATGTTAGGATCGAGGTCTTCAAAAAGGTGCTTTGCCATTGCCTTGAAATCTAACCCCAGAGAACGATATTTTGCCGCAATGATGTAGTCCGTATTGACATCATTTCCTAACACATGCGCTTTCCCTTTTAGAATCATAGTTGTTCACTCCGTGTATTTTCGAGGGTCTGCAATTTTCCCCTCTAAGGCCGAGGCGGCGACTGTTGCAGGGGATGCCAGGTAGATGAACGCCTTATTATTCCCCATTCTGCCTCTAAAGTTTCGGTTGGCCGTGGAGATGACATTTTCCCCGTCCCTTGGAACCCCGCCAAGGCCGTGACACGGGCCGCAACCTGGTGGAAGCAACATGGCGCCAGCCTGCAAAAAGGTTTCGATAATCCCTGTTTGAATGGCATCCAAGAGAATCCGGCGGGAAGCGGGTGCAATCATGAGGCGGAAACCGCGGAAAACCTTTCTCCCTTTCACGATCTGAGCACCGATCCTTAAGTCTTCTAATCTGCCGTTGGTACAGGTCCCGAGAAGCCCCTGCTGAACCCTCAATCCTTCGACCTCGCCCACAGGAACGACATTATCCACCTGATGGGGCTTTGCCACTTGAGGAACGAGAGAGGGGAGGTCCCATTCGAGAACCTGAGCGTAATGAGCATCCTGATCAGGGGAAACGGGCCCATAGGCCTGATGCGTCCGGAGGGAAAGCCAATCTCTTGTCTTCGAATCAACCTCAAAGAGAGCCACCTTCGCGCCCATTTCGATTCCCATATTACAGATGGTCAGCCGGCCGTCCAGAGAAATTCCGTCGACCCCATCCCCCGTAAACTCCACCGCCATATAATTGGCGCCCTCGGCGGTCACTCTTCCGACGATGTACAGGATAAGGTCTTTAGCAGAAACACCTTTGGGGAGGCGTCCTTTAAGAATCATCTTGATCGTTTGGGGAACCTTGAACCAGAGTTTTCCTGAAGCCAGTCCGGCAGCGAGGTCTGCCGAGCCCACCCCGACGGAGAATGCGTTCAGGGCGCCATAGGTCGTCGTGTGTGAATCCGACCCAAGGATGACCATGCCGGGCAACACGTGTCCCTGCTCCGGCAGGAGTTGATGACAGATCCCCTCGCCCGTGCCGTAAAGCAGGGTCTTCTGCTCCTGAGCGAACTCTTCCGTTGTCTTCTGAAGCGCCGAGACCTTCTCGCTAGGACTTGGAACTCCGTGATCCACGACAAGAATCACCTTCTTCGGATCAAACACCTTCGATACTCCCATCTCCTTCAGGACTTCAACCGTGAGCGAAGCGTTCCAGTCGTGGCCCATGAGGAGATCCAGATTCGCCAATACAATGTCTGAGGCCTTAGCCTCTTTCCCGGAATGCAGACTCAGAATTTTTTCCGCAATTGTCTTTCCCATTCGATTCAACAGGGGAACGCAGGTGTCGCTTCTGCATCCCCGGCTCCTTTCTTGAGAGTGGGCATCTGTTCGAAGATTCTTTCCCCTACAGAGCTGCCTTCATCGTGCCTTATGGAACCAAGAGACTCGCCAGCCTCTTCACATCGGGAACCTTCTCCAGATTCAGCACCATGTCATACAATTCGTCGACCCGCTTCTGGCCCAGTACTTTCCCGGAGAGGGTTCTATATTTGCGAATGACCTCGTCGGTAGTCATGGGATTCTTATTGCTCCCCTTGGCGGTATCGACCCGTTCCCTGAAAGTCCTTCCATCTTTCGTCTTAAGCTCAGCGATGATCGCGTGGCGAAATTCCGGTCCGAGCCTGTCAAGTTCCGGATCCGGAATGACCTCGACTTTACGGGTATATGCGATGATCTTTGGGTCATTCACCTTTTCTTCGGTGAACTGATTGATGAAAATATCCCCCTCTAAGGCAGTAATCGCTACGACATATTGCATGTTCATTTGCGCTGCCGTAACCCCCTGGGGGTTGTACTCCCAGCTTGTGTGGTGATACGTGACTGTCGTCGAATGAATGATGATTCTATCAATCATCTCTGCCGTGAGTTTATTCTTATTCATGATGGACTTCACGGCTTCATGGGCTGTATGGGTGCTTCCTCCGGCTGCGTAGGGTTTGAATCCTACTTTTCCGGTCTCGAAATTCTCTCCCAATCCGGCGGTAAGCGTATTCATATCGCTGGCATCCGACATGGTCTTGCAGTATCCCCCGAAATCCGCCTCCAAGATATTCGTAATACCCGTAAGGCCCCTTTGAGCGAGGAGTGCGCCATAGACCCCGCTTTGGGCCGCTCTCCCGGCATGCATCCGCTTTACCATCGCCGAGTACTGAGCCGCCATCAACCCCGCAGCTTGGGTCCCGGCAATTCCCAGGTCATGAGTCATCTTCTCCGGGTCCAGCCTGAGGATTCTTCCCGAAGCAGCCCCGGAGCAAAAAGTTCCATTCGTCCCCGTGTTGTGAAAGCCTTTTTGAAGATGCGAGGTCCCCACGCTCATTCCGACCCGTATCCCGACCTCGTAACCTGCAACGACAGCGGTCAGAAATTCCTTCCCGTTGCATGCCCCTACTTTCTCCGCCACGGCCAGCGCCGGAGAAATCGCTACCCCTCCGGGATGAAGGATCGCGGTTTTGTGGAGGTCATCCAGTTCAAAGGAATGGACGGCGGTTCCGTTGGCCAAAGCCGCATTGGGAGCGGAAACCTTGAAGTCGCGCCCCCAGACCACGGATTCTTGCTTCTCTGCCAAGTCACGGACAAAATCGGCTACGATTCTTGCCCAGGGCAAGGTCGAACCAAACAGACCGCACCCAAAGGTGTCGAGGAGGCAGATCTTCGTGTGCGAAATAATCGACTCCGGTATTTTCTCATAGGTCAACTCCGCCGCAAATTGGGCCAGCGCTCGTGTGGGTGATGTGCTCATAAAAATCTCCTTTCTGTGTTTTCTTTATTCCCTTGATTCTGCCTCATCTCATCTCGGCCTGGGCGCCTTCTTTCAAACCGAGGATCTTCGCAGGATTTTCTTGAACCATTTTGCGCAGCGAGTCTTCATCCACGTTCAAGTGCAAGAGCGAGGCGATGTACATCCTCATCAGTTCCGGCACGGGGGCATTCCAATTCTGCCCCCCATCCGTTGTGAGAACGGTATGCTGAGGGTCGACTTCACGGATGGATTCGACAATCTTTGAGATATCGATCTTTTGGTGCATAGGCATCGTTGTGATGAAACAATGTTCGACATACCCGCCTTCGTTTGCCACTTCCTTCTGCTCTGCGATCGTGGCTGCCACCGAAGGACTGAAGGGATGAGCGAACAGGAAAGGAACCCCTTGTTTCGTACATTCTTTCGCCAATGCGAGGCTCTCTTGAAAGGAGACGTGCCCGCTTGAGACCACCATCTGATGGTCCCGGGCAATTTCAACGATCTCCCTGACCACAGATCGAAGCTTTCCATTTTCCAGGAGGTCAATACCGGCCTCGGGTCCTGGGAGCACTTGGCCAAGGGTCTTCAGGAACCCCTTCATACGATTGAGATGGAATTGGCTCTTCATGAGGTCATTTTTTGAACTCCAGGTGGGCATCCAGATCAGTTTTCCACCCAATTCGCCGGCGGCTTCCGCAGCCAGAGGGTTTAACCCGCCGATCGAGTGGTTCAGAGCAATCCCGCCAAAGACTTCAATCCCTGAAACGATCTTGCTGATCACCTGGGCCTTCTCTACTGTCGGAAAGATCTGGGACTTCATCACAATCGCCCGCATCCCCGCGGCCTTGGCAAGTTCTGCCAACTCCACGCCATGGACTCGCCCCCGGATATTTAAGCTAAACTCCGGGAAAGCATGGGCATGCAAATCTATCGCCCCTTGAAGCAATCGATCTTCAGGTTCCATAGGCTTCTCCTACTGTTACTTTTATTGTCATGCATAGAATGACAATGTCACAAATTTTCTCTATTTTATAGGATTCTCTCTTTTTGCCAAGCCTTTTCTTGTTCTTTCTTGTTCTTGCTTCTTTCCTGTCAGGGACCCCCCGCGTGAAAAAACCCGCTTTCGCGATTTCGTGATTTACATTACATCCGTATATCGAAACCCCTTCGGGATTCCAAAACTCTGATAGAGGCCATCGAACCTTTTTTCCACGTCTCTATTGATTTGCCGGAAAAGGTTATTTCCTCTCGTATCGATATCCACGATGAAGGGACCGGCCTTCTCAAATTCGATCATCCATGTGGCTTCGGTCCCGCCCAATTCATCCAGGAAGTATACACCCAGAACCTTCTTCACCTGGTCGGGGAGGATGTTTGTCATCATCCCAACGGATGTCAAGTGGACCGCCCCGTGTTCTTTCATCGCTTCCAGGGTCTCATCTCCCATGGTCGTCTTCCCAACGATTGCTCTGATCCCCAACTTCTTGATGATGGCGGCGCCATACTTATCAAATCGAATACTAGCCGTAAGTGTCATGGAGAGCGGTTTCCACTCATCGTTCACCCGTTTCATCATGGGCCCTGCGTGCACCAGGACATTCATCTTCTCGGGATCAACAGTAGGAAGAATATCTTGATCAATGGCCTGGATGTGAAAGAGGGATCTCCCCGTGTAGATCGGTCCATCTAAATAGACAACCTCTCCCACGTTCAACTCGCGCACCCCTGCTTCGGACAATGGAATTTTGAGATGTCGTTCCCCCATAAAAACTTCTCTTGGCTCCTTGATAGGATTCTGTCTTTTACCGGTAGGACCACTCCGGAAGATTGCCGTAGGTTATTCGATGGTCTGAGGTGATGCGGCCCACTTTCGGTCGAGTCAGACAGCATTGGGCATTGAAGGCAACCGGCAACCCGGCGGCATGGCATGCGGCGTATTCAACGTGGACATCGAGAACCCCGGACCAGCCTCCCATCCCCATAGGCCCGATACCCACATCTTGGACGCTCTTGACCAGCTCTTCTTCGAGAGATGAAATCTCCGGGTCCGGATGACGGCTTCCAATGAGGCGCAGTATCGCGGCTTCCTTGGCGATCTTCATACACAAATCGGCTGTCCCTCCAATGCCAACACCGACCACATTCGGAGAACAAGTCTTTCCCGCATACGTTGACTCCTTAATCGAATCCAGGATGAATTTTAGGATTCCTCTCATCCCGTCTGCCGGCACCATCATTCGGTAAAATGTCCCGAAGATCTCCCCACCTCCGCCTTTGGGAACAGCAATAATATCTAAGAAATCAATCTCAGGATCTATTCGGAACTCCACGGCCGGCAGGTAATTACCGACGTTGGTCCCCGGATTCTTCCTGGTGAGGGGGTGCACCATGTTCGGCCGAAGATAGGTTTCGGCCGTCGCTTTCCTGACCGCTTCTTTACTCAATTCATAAAGCGAGGAAAACCCGCCTTCCATCCTCACGTTTTCTCCGGCCCGGACGTAATAGAGAGGATAACCCGTATCCGGACAGGGGATCCTCCCTTTTTCCTCACCAAGACGGCAGTTTTCAAGGATCATGTTGAGATGAAACCTTGCAATTTCGCTCTTCTCCCTTTCGAGATATTCCGACAGCCTTTTCTTAACATCCATGGGGAGCAACGTCGCGGCCAACACCATAGACTCATACATCATATTCAAAACAGTATCCCGGCCTACCAAGAATTCCTTCATAGGATTTCCCCGGAATTTTGAATCGAAAAATCTGCTAAAAACATCGGCTTCGAACAGGGCGGATCTTAGTAAATGAATCTGAGCGCTTGCTCGATGGGTCTTCGGCCTATCTCGGGTAATTCATCCGGATACCCTACTGCGACCAGACCGATCAGCGCGAAATTCTTCGGAACATCGAGAAGGGTCTCGATTTGCCTCTTCGCATGGAGGGGAGCTCCGAGCCAGCAAGCGCCTAACCCGAGACGATGGAAGACCAGAAGCATGGTTGTGACAGCGGCGGCTGCACTCTGGATCCCCGTCGGCGCCGACCTCCTGAAGGATAGAATCTCCATCGCCTCGGGATCGAAGACTTCCCGGGTCTTTAAGATCCGGTCCATCAAGCTCTGATACTCTGTCATAAAAACACCGATACACACGGGGGCATTCCTGAAGAAGGCGCCGTTCTTCTTATACCGATTCATTTCTTCAGGCCACGACCGAGCTTCCGGCCAGGAAGCAACTTTGTCTATCACGTTCTGAAGGGAATCGGCCATTTTCGTGATTAGCCCCTTATTCTTGACGACGATGAACTGCCATCCTTGGTAATTTCCTCCATTGGGAGCCCAGACCGCCAATTCCACCGCCCTTTTTAATAATTCATCCGAGACATCCTCGGGTCTCCATTTTCGGATGGAACGTCTCCCCTTGATCAGTTTCTCCAACCCCTCTATGTCCATGTTGTCCGACCTCCCCGGGATGGCAAGCCATCCGGGCATACCGTTATTTCTTGGTTAACGCATCATACAGTCGGCCGATATTCTTCCCCATGTTTTGCTGAAAATGTTCGGTCACGGATGGAGGATACTTACGGTGGACCACACCTCATACCGAAGTTCCTGGATAACCCTCGCCCGGTCCAAGCCTCGGCTGATCATCTCTTGGGCTTCGTCCATCAAAACCGTCAGTTCCTTCTGGAACTGTATCATGGAATCCTTGTTTCCCACGTTCCCGTGCCCCGGGACCAGCACCTCGAAATCCAGTTCTTCAATGAGCTGAAGGGCCTCCAGCCACTCCAGTGGGTAAGATTCATAGAGGCTTGCGATTCCATTGGTACAAACGGTATCTCCCGCAAACAATACCTTGTTTTCCGGCATATAAATAAGCGTCTCATCGGCTGTATGACTTCTGACGTGAATCAGTTCAAGGATATCCTCTCCGAGGTAAAGGGTCATTCTACTCTGAAATGTAAAGGTCGGCCTTCGCACAAAATAGGCATCGATCACCGGTCCCGATTGGGGATCCAGTAATTTGATCCAATTCTTGCAGAATGCTACATATTCGGGAGCGGTTAATTTCTTCATGTCCGCATCGAAGTAGTAATCCCCGATGGCATGATCCCGATGATGATCTGTGTTGATGATGTAAATGATATTTCCGAATTGTTCGATTTCTTTTCGCCATCTATATGCTTCTTCAGGTCTTTGAGGGGTATCAATCATAACAATTCCATTTGAAGTAACTACAAAGCATACCACCCGATCCTGAACGGTTGGGGTTCCGCGGCGTAGGTAAAGTTAACGGCAACCGAAAACAATATGACAATACCCATAACCGAAGCCACCTGCATTAAGCCCTTAGATTTCATGATATTGCCTCCTTCTTCCTATTGTGGATTTATGTTCTCCTTCCCCAACCTATCTGTGTCTTTCACCTCCTTTCTTCGACTTCTAATATTGAATCTCCCTTGGAAGATCAAAAGACGCCTTAAAGGCCCAAGTAAGCTTTCTTGATTCTTTCATCCTCCAAGAGATCTTTGCCGACGCCCTGAATCGTAAAGCTGCCATTCTCCATGACGTATACCCGCTGGGAGATAATTAGAGTTTTAAGTGCATTTTGTTCTACTAAAAGAATCGTCACCCCATGAGAATTAATCTCTCTGATCATTCGGAAGACTTCTTTTACCACAATTGGACTAAGGCCAAGAGAGGGTTCATCCAGTAGAAGCAATTTAGGACATGACATAAGGCTGCGGGCGATTGCCAACATCTGCTGTTCCCCACCACTCAGTGAGCCAGCTAATTGTTTCTTCCTACTTTGTAAAACAGGAAAGAGTCCAAACACATAGTTAAAAGACTCACTTTTTTTCTCCCTGGTCGTGGGGCTGATCGCGCACCCCATCTCTAAATTCTCTGAAACCGTAAGACCGGGGAATAACTCCCGACCTTCTGGAACCTGGATTAACCCACGACGTGCAATGTCATGGCTTGCAAGGTGTTCGATCCGCTCTTCGCAAAATTCTATAGCGCCTGATTTAGGACGATAAAAGCCTGATATTGTAAGAAGCGTGGTTGATTTCCCTACGCCGTTAGAGCCAAGAATGCTCGTAATTTCACCTTCCTGAACAATAAGATTAAGGTTATGAAGAATCGGTACGTTTCCGTATGAAAAGAACAGGTCTTGCACTTTGAGCATTAATCTTCCTCCCCTAAATAGACCTTGACAACCTCTTGATTTTCAAGTACTTGCCGTGGTCTTCCTTCAGCAATTTTTCGTCCGTAGCTCATAACGGCAATGTGATCACAAAGATTTGTCACGACGTGCATCACGTGTTCTACAACAAAAAGGGTAACCCCGGAACTGTTCACTCTTCTCAACAGATCCATCATTTGATTCTGCTCAGCGGGGTTCATTCCAGCCATTGTTTCATCCAATAAAAGAAGGTTTGGCTTTGTGGCCAGCGCTTTCGCAATTTCCAGACGCTTCAGCTCATGCACTCTCAGTGAACCAGCCAATACGCCTCTCTTGTCCGACATTCCCAGAAAACTGACTATCTCATCTGCTTCCTTTCTTGCTAATTTTATAGCTCCCGTTCGGCTCAGAGCACCAATTAGCACATTATCTGTGACCGACATATCCGGAAACATTTTCGGAATCTGAAACGTCCGTGCAAGACCCCTGGCACAAAGCTCATGGCTCAAGAGATTGGTTACATTTTCTCCGGAAAACAGAATTTCTCCCGAGTCTGGTTTATAAAAGCCGGAGATAATATTGAACAAGGTTGTTTTGCCAGCTCCGTTCGGACCAATCAACCCAACAATTTTACCTTTTTCGACTGAAATGTTCATTTCCTTTACAGCCACCAATCCACCGAAACATTTGACTACATTCTTGATTTCTAACAAATTCATGATTACCTCTCTAATCCGATTGGCTCGGGGCAATCTTGGAATAGTCTTCTCTCTTCGCCAACGACTTCACTTTTTCCCGAACCCAAGGCGCTAATCCGTTAGGTAGAAATTTTGCCACAAGACAAAGCAATAAACCCCACGCAGACATTACAAGTGCAAAACCACTCATTCCGCTCACGCCCTCTGCAGCAAATGTCAAACCTTCTTTGACCGCGGTAAGTAAAAAAATCCCTACTATGGGACCATATACAGTTCCCCGACCGCCCAAGATTGCACCCAACATTATAGTCGTACTAAGCATAATTCCAAAGAGATCGTAAGGGCTGCAGAATCGAAGCGCGAGTGCGTAAATACCTCCACCTACACCCGTTAAAAAAGCACTTAAAGTCATTGAGACAACCTTCACTTTAGTAACATTAATGCCAAGGGCTGATGACGCCTCTTCGCTCTGTCGGGTGGCTTTCAGATACCATCCTAATCTTGAACCCTCTATAAGCTGAGTCAAAACAACCATGAAGCAAACTAAAGTTAGAGAGATGAAATAATATGGAATGACTCCAATAAATTGAAGATTGAAAGGATTCTCTACTGAAGGAAACTCTATGCCCGTGCCCCTCCCCAGGTAACGAGACCTTATAACAATAGCCATGAATATTTCTGCGACCAACAGTGTGCCTACGGCAAAATAGAACCCTTTTACCTGAAAGCGGCAAATAGCCCAGCTGAGCAAATAACCGACAAAAGCTGATAACACACCCCCTGAAAACATTCCGAGCCAGCCCGGAACTCCATAATTAAGTAAGAGAATCGTCGTTGCATATCCCCCCAGGCCTGTAAATGCAGCGTGTCCAAATGACAGAAGCGGTCCATAACCCCCGGCTATATTCCAAGCACCGCTTAAATACGCATATATTAAAGCAAAGAGTACTACCTGGATAATGTAACCACTAGCAAAGATAGGTAGTATTGCAAATAGTATCAACAGAGTGATCGGTATAAGTAACCTATACGTGAATGTCCCATTCCTGAGATTCATCACATACCCCCTGTAAAGACGGACGAGTGAAAGTTCACAAAATTCCCTTAGCTATGTCTATTAGCATGATTTAAACAACCCGTTTGTTATCGACTGTTTTTAGTCCACCAGCTTCAAATTATTCTCAAAGGCGTCACTCCATTTCCCGTTCTTATGTAACAATTTCGGACCACCTTCAGATTTAGATTTGTTGCGCATCATTCTCTCAAAATCATTTTCTCCTCGTGCCTGTGTTTGACCAGCAATTCCTTTCAGGTGGCCTTCTTACCCAAAATACCTGTAGGACGTAACCCAAGGATCACAAGCATAACTGCATAAAGAATACACCTGGATAAGGACAGGTCGTAAAACATTTGTTGAATACTAAGAAGGAATCCCATTATGAAACCCCCAATTAACGCCCCCGTCATGCTGCCTGAGCCTCCTAAGACCGCCACCAGACAGGCTTGTACACCAAACTCAAAACCCACTTCGGGGTAAATAGGAATTAGAGGAGCAAACGCCAACCCAGCAATCGCCGAGCAAACGACACTTATACCAATAGCAATTGTATACATTTTTTCCACATTTAGACCCGTTAGAAAAGCGCCTCTTCTGTTATTAGCGCAGGCACGAATAGCTTTCCCCGTTTCTGTCTTACTGAAAAAAATCTGGATGAATATGACAAAGATGACTGAAACACCTCCCCCAACTATTGTTCCTGTTTTCAGAGATAATCCGCCAAAATAGATAATTCGATCAATCCACTCAACCTTCAACAGGTAAGATGTAGGGCCAAAAACTACAGTCGCTAAGTTCGAGAAGATGATCATGAGTCCAAGACAGAACATGAGCTGCATCTCATGCTCAATATTTAGAAGGAATTTGAACAATCCTTTGTGTGTAGCCATACCAAACAAAAAGGAGGCTCCAAGCAGGATAATAAATCCTGGATAAGGCCCGACGCCGAGGTATTGTTGAATTATGAGAAGTGCATACATTGCCCATAAGGCATATACACCGTGCGCAAAATTGGGTATGTTAATAATCCCATGGACCATACTAAAACCCATGCCCAATACTCCATACATAGCCCCCAATAGTGCTCCGTTTATGAGTGCACGGAATATCAGTTCGGAAGTCATCGGTTTGTTTCAAGCCTCCTTTCTTAACCTTATAGGTGCATAAAATTTGTTAAAAAAGTGCCCTGAGATCGTTGTAGAATGGCCTCCAGATTGGGTAAAATGGAGTTCGTCCAACACCAAAAATACCCAATGCAGGAGGTCACCTAAGGTGAAGTCGAGCAAAGTTAAAATAATGAGCCGGGTACACAAGATTCCAGAAATCCGATTTGAAGATCAACGGTTGACTTCGTTTGCTGGATTGATTGTGTTCCAGGGTCTGTTTAAGAAGCTGGCGATCAAACAGAAGCTCCAGAATTGTTTTTCTCATCTGAAGGTATCACCGATCTTTGGACATCATCTGATTGCTTTATGCTTGATCGTGCATCTTTTATTAGGCTACCGCAAGCTGCGGGACATGGACTTTTACCGGGATGACCCGATGCTGAAGCGGTTGCTGGGGGTTACCCGGTTACCGGATGTTTCAACGGTATCGCGTGCCCTGGCTAGGGTGGACTGTACTCGTTCACTACATATGAGAAAAAATAGAAGAGTGTTCGGGTTTAACAATACCCTTGTTCTTTAAGAACTGCAACGGCGTTTTGTAGCCAAGGGCCTGATGAGGCCGAACACAATTGTACACATGCTCCCAGTCCTTGAGCTCCGTGACATTCCAAGCAAAATCATAGACCTCATAGAATTCTTCCGTATGAATCCGATGGGCTCGCTCCACATGGCCATTGAGCTTCGGGCTCTTCGGAGGTAAGACAAATAACCGAATCTTCCTCTTCTGACATTCCTCCTCAAAGTCCGAGTAAAACTCCGATCCCCCATCAACCTGCAACGCTCTCACCTTAAAAGGCGTCCTTCGTTCGAGCGTCTCGATAAATTCTTTGGCCGTGATGGCCGTCGCCCGAACGTCTGGCCTCCAACACATCCCACCGGGACACCACATCTCTCGTATCCACCTGAACCAAGTCCCCAGGCCTCTGAACCACGTAATCCGCGGGCTTCCTCACCCCATAGGGCCTCCGGCTCTTCCTCTTCGCCGAGGTCGCCCTCCTCCTGGGTTCCTTCAGCTCCCCCCTTTCCTTGAAATGCCTTATGATACGGCCCACCGTGGATGCTGAAGCTTCATGGCATTGTTCTCGAACCAAAACCGCTAATTTATCCTTGCCCCACCGTGGATATGCCTCTCTCAATGCCTTCTTGCACCAGCTCCCGGGACCACAAGGCTTTCCTTACCCTCCGAGGCCGTCTAGACTCCTCCCTCAACGAAGTCAGACCCTTTGGATCAAACCGTCCTAACCATCGGTACAGAGTGGCTCGCCCGATCCCGAACGTCTCACACACCACCCGGGTGTCGCGAATCTCTCCAAACAGGGTCAATGCCCGAAACCTGTCCAATTCTTTTGGGCTCAACTCCTGTGGGGTATTCTTCCAAAAACGTCCAAACCCTCCCTCTATCCCAAATACTCTCATTCGGGGTAGCCTCCTCCGCTGAACTACCCCCCTTACTTTAATTCATTTCTGTCTCATATGTATCTGAACGAGTTCACGCTTTCGTTTCTTACCTTTCTGTCCATTTCGGAATGGGCCACAACGGCTTTGTACCTGGAGTCACAATTGATTCAGGGAAAAGCACCCTCAACTTCATGTTTTGGTATTGTCCTCCAATTGCTCTTGCTCTAGTATTGTGCCCTGTTTGATCGAATTTGATACCGTCTGGCCAATAGATAAACCGATCTCCAGTTTTTAAGTCCAGCTTCTTTATCGCTTCCCTTATAACCATTGGATCATAAGACTTAGCTTGTTCCAAAGCATGCATTACCGTCCCAGCAGCAAGGCCGTCATAAAGAGCAATGTTTTCAGTACATACTCTTCTCTCTTTTTCGTCTAATCCAGAATAAAAGTCTTTTAAATAAGCTGTGCTTCCCTTAATTTTGTCGCCAATATCCTCTGACGGAAAAACGGGGACTCCAAAAGCAAAGTCACCGTCCTTCCCCAAGTTAATAAAATCTCTACTGTCTATACAGGCACACGAAAAAGCATACCCCTGAGGATTAAAATCTACAGCTTTCATTGCCCGAACGATCAGAGCAGCATCGTACGGCGGGGTCGAACAAAAGAGCACCTCCGCATTCAACCCCTTAAATTTTGCAATCGTATCTGAGAAGTCTGCCACTTTGCCTGTTGGGTAGATCTCGTTGGCTACTACTTCAACGCCGAGTGTCGGTAAATATTTGCCGAAAGTATCGCTGGCGAGCTCACCAAAGCTTCCATCCTGGCTTAAAACAGCGGCTCTTTTTATCGGGCGCCCTCTCTCATTTGCCGCCTTTACGAACTGATCCGATATTGTTCTTGCATTAGTGGACACTTTAGGCATTACACCAAAATAAAATGGATTGGTCGTTTTAAACAACTCATCACTGAATTCAGTTCCTACCATAGCAACTTTATACCTTTCGATGATGGGTAGACAGGGTTTTACTAAACCAGTAGCTGTCGGGCTGAACATCACATGAGGTTTCCGCAAGGTGAGCATTTTCTCTACCTCAGTGACCGATTTCTTTGCGTCGGATTCATTATCTGAGAAATACAATTCAATCTTTGCTCCGCCCATCGACTTTATGCCGCCTCCCTTATTCACCATATCTGCGACACGTTGGTACACTATTTTGAAAGCTAAGCCCCAGGTTGCCATGGATCCGGTTAACGCGCCTGTATACCCGATCCTGAACGGTTGGGGTTCCGCGGCGTAGGTAAAGTTAACGGCAACCGAAAACAATATGACAATACCCATAACCGAAGCCACCTGCATTAAGCCCTTAGATTTCATGATATTGCCTCCTTCTTCCTATTGTGGATTTATGTTCTCCTTCCCCAACCTATCTGTGTCTTTCACCTCCTTTCTTCGACTTCTAATATTGAATCTCCCTTGGAAGATCAAAAGACGCCTTAAAGGCCCAAGTAAGCTTTCTTGATTCTTTCATCCTCCAAGAGATCTTTGCCGACGCCCTGAATCGTAAAGCTGCCATTCTCCATGACGTATACCCGCTGGGAGATAATTAGAGTTTTAAGTGCATTTTGTTCTACTAAAAGAATCGTCACCCCATGAGAATTAATCTCTCTGATCATTCGGAAGACTTCTTTTACCACAATCTGTTCCTTTTTTTGCTCCACTGACAATGCCATTCTTAGAATACAAGAGTTCTTTAACTCCACCTTGTCGATAGATCCGAATGTTTTTTTAACCTTTGCCAAGACATTGGCTATAATGGACTTTTCGATCCAAATATCCTGGCACTTTTTGGCAAACTGTTCCTCCCCCGTCCGTCATGAATCGCATCGTATTACTGTTTTTTCTGATTCGTGCGAATCTCCTTGTTTCGCTGTGACAAAAAGGCGAAGCCCTTCATTTGATAGTCCGCAGCTTTCGCATAGAATGGCGGACCTTCCCTATATACAATAGCTCCCGATGGACAAATCCGAGCACATGCGGGATTGCCGTTGCATAACTCACATTTGAAAACCTTTTTTGCTTCTTTGGCAAACAGCATTGCTCCAAAGGTACATGCATCGACACACTTACCGCAACCTATACAGCTATCACGATCAATGACAACTCTTTTCGTCGCATCGTGCAGTCGAGAAATGGCACCAACAGGACAAACCATACAGGGAGCATCTGCACACTGCCTGCAGGTCGAAACAAAATTATAGGGAAGAGGATACTTCCCTTCTAAAAAAGCTATCGCGGCTATTCGAGACTTTGAGGGATTAAATTCCTTTTCGTTTGCAAACGAGCAGACCAATTCACAGCTTTTGCATCCGATACATTTCCCAGGCAATATCCTTAATTGTTTCGGCATAGCGCACCATCACTTTCCAAGAACCGATACAGTAAAACCTAAATCAAGTTCTTCCAGAAGCTCACGCCTAGGGACCCCTTCTTGATCCCAGCCTGACATCTTATAATACGCCTGTAGAACGCTATCAAACGTTGGCTTTATCGACTTCCCCTGTGCGGGGCCATCAACAGGGGGCATTCCCAACCGCGGAGAAAAACTGTCGTGCTCCTTGGTCATCCCCTCGCGGATATTAAACATACGCATTAGATTAACCACTCTCTTTCCTATCTTCAGCGCATGCTCCATATCATAATCGCTCCCCGTTAGGTTGTTCAGGGTCTTGATCATGGTTTTTCCGGTAGCTGTCTGGAAGTAACAATAGTTCAAACACTCTTGAAACTGACGCCACCATGCCGACTTCGCGTTCACTTCGCCCAAGTATTCATCGGGCTCTGCAGTCGGTTTTTCAATTCCTAGGTCTGAGGAGCCTTTTGCCGTTAGGTCCTGTGCTTCCTGGCTACCCATGTCCGATACGACCTGATTGAATAGTGTTCCCCATCGTGAACGTGGATCATGGATGTGCGGCGCATTTCCTTTCTTCACATAAACGGCAATGTTTGGAAATTCCCCGCCCAATTTATCCGAGGATCTCTTGACACCTTCTGCCAGAAGACCACCCATGCCTTCCCTGCGGCTTATACGCCTCATCATTTCAGCAATCGTCTTTGCATTCCCCCACTTCAAATCAAGCCCGTCAAGCTCCTCTTTGCCGATCATCCCTTTTTCGTACCCTTCCATCATCATACTCATAAGAAAGGATAACTCTTTGGCATCCATTCCCAGGTCATCGTTTAAAGTGTTCAACATCGTTGTCGTACCCGGATCGTAAATACCCCAGTTGGGGCCAAAACCTGCAAGGATTTCATACTCCACTTCCTCCCCGACGGCGCCCTTATAGGGACCGCGGGTTACCTGAACCGAATGGCAGTGCCTAAACGTGCAGTTGTAACATGTGCGCGGTACGGATTTATACGCTTTCTTCCTGATATAATCGGCGTTGAACTCGTCAGTTCCCGGGAACACATTGGTTGTTAAATTCTTGACAGGCACCCAGCCTTTCCGATAAAAATTCAAGAAAGAACCAATCGTTCCGTACTTATTCGTAGAATTACCCATGCTGGTGTTTAGGGCCTCATTCCGCCACTGCATAATGTTTTCGAGAAACGCCTCTGAATCCGTCCGCTCAATTGGAATCGCCTGGTTTCCCTGCACAACAATGGCTTTCAATCCTTTCGATCCCATGAGCGCTCCAACCCCGCCCGTTGCTGCAATATGACCGCGATCATTGGCCAAGCAAGCGAAGCGAACCAGGTTCTCTCCTGCAGGCCCGATAGAGGCAACACTAATCCGATGGTCTATACCCCCCTCTCCGTACTTCTCCCGAAGCAATAGATCCGTTGCGTATGTTCCTTTGCCTGCCAGCCTGGATGCATCCTCAATCCTCGCCTGACCGTCATTGATGGACAGATATACAAGTTTGTCGGATTTCCCCTGAATGATGAGCACGTCGTATCCTGCATGTTTTAAGCGCGCCCCGAAAAATCCATTCGATTGAGCGCTTGTCAATAATCCTGTCAACGTATTGCGGCCGGTAATTGAATAAATTCCAGAACCCGGAACCAGGGTGCCCGTCAATGGACCCGTCGCTATGATAATGCGGTTCCTGGAATCATACGGATTCAATCCTGGTATTGTTTCCTCATACAACAAGCGAGCGCTGAGCCCACTCCCGCCTATGTACTGATAAAGCAGCTTCGGATCAATCGATTCCTCCGTAATCTTTCCGTTGGAAAGATCGACCCTTAATGTCTTCCTCATATAGCCGCCTTTGGGAAATTGCTTGTTCATTCTTCTGCCTCCACTGCAGCGTCCTCTCTCCACAGCGCCTCATGTCCGATCATCAATATCCCTCTCGAACAAATCCAGAAAATCCTGATAGGTCGTATAATGCGGATTCCACTTGTTATATCCGGCATCACAAGAAAGCTTTGCCATTTAGGGAAGCTTGCCCTCGGTAGCGCCAATCTCTCTCAGTTTATCCGGAATCCCCAAATCAAGGCACATCAACTTGATGGCACAACTGACAAACCTACGGAACATTCGACCCCCCGAATATCTTTATCCTTGACCTCTTGGGGTTAAATACCCCTCCTTCTCAGGACTACAGATCATCTCACATACCCTACACCCCCGACACCTCTTTCCCTTATCCTAATCATCTTCTTCATCTCTCTCACCTATCTTTCCTCCTTTAACAGAAATTTTGTTAAGGTTTTGTTTAATATCACCAAGAAAAACTCTTGCCACCCAATAAAAGCTTTTGACAAAATAGTTGACCTCTTCTTTTTTACAAGCAGAAATAATTAAGGATATCTCTCCTTTTTAAAGACTAAAGGCTCATGGCCTGGAATGACTTTATAAATATCATGCCTTACAATTTCATCAATGATTTCAAAACTATTCCACATTGCTAACATGTCTGTATAAACCCCAGCCATTAAATAGGGTAAACGTTCTTCAGGAGCTCCCATTAAATTTTCGTAATGTGGAACAGAATCGCCAGCGATGACATATGGACCATCAACTGTATCAACAACTACACCTATCGAACCTGGTGTGTGACCAGGAAGCGGTATCACCCTTACACCTTCCACAATCTCTCTTTCTTTCATTTCTATTGTTTTCATCCTTTCGATAACCTTCAAAAACAATGGCTGTATCCCCAAACGAAGCGCCTCGTAGGCGACGTAGAGACACGGAGGCGGATCCATAGCAAACCTCAACTCTTCGCGCAAGACAATAAACTCAGCATTCGGAAACTTTGTCACCTCACCTACATGATCCCAATGTAGATGAGTTAATACAACAATGTCAATCTCCTCCGGTTTTACCCCAACCTTCGCCAGAGCCCCCACCATCTCCTGCTCGGGTCTCCGTGGCTCAACCTTATAGTAGGGATGATATTTTAAACAACGCTCCATATCAGGAGGCCCCATATCAACCACAATTTGTTTCTTGGCAGCACCAATATAAGCTGCCACACTCTTAACCATCTCCTTCTCTCCTATAAATCTCCGTAAATAAAATGAACTCTTATCACAGATTGCATCCCCCATGTCTAATGGGACTATGTATCGTCCACTCATTTTTCACCCTTTCCTTTTCTTCTAATTTGCTATATGCCGAGTATCAGTTCTCGGGACTTCCCTTTTTAAGAAATTTGCTTTCATTTCTTTCCAAGTCTTCTCCATGAAATCTTAAGCAATCCCTTGCTTGATCGTATTCGTCTCTCTTAATAAAATCCAGAACCCTGCAATGCTCTTCTATAATTGATTTTGTGATATCGGGTCTAAGTAAATGCTGCGGTGAGCATATTACCTTGAGCCAATATTTGTTCCTGGAGATGTTGAATCTAATGGTTTCATAGAAACGACTTAGAAGTTCATTGCCCACGGATTCGACAAGTCCTACGAGGGGAAGATCCCGCCTGCCCCATTATCCCCAATCGTCAACTTCTCTCCGATTTCCTTCCTGGCGAAAAGCCGTCAATTATTGATTGACATACATACTAAAATGTTAATGATTTGTCAAGAACTTTTTTGCCCCATTCAACCTTCCAATCGGATGGAATGCATCGTTCGACATTTCTTCGTGAAGCACAGGCAGAACATTATTTGACAAGCTTGATAATCCACCTTTCAGTCGTATGCATTTCTCCATGACGAAACAACCCCCTTTTTTTGTTGACAAAAGTCTCAGGCTTTTGTATATATACTGGGAAGTTGTCAATATATAATTGACAAGCATTGATTAAAGTGCTTTTTTTGGGAAGTCACGATCCTTGACGTCATGATAACGGACCAAGGAGTACGCACACACCCATCATTGATTGGGTTGAGAGGAGGATTCAGATGAAATACTTAATCGTTTTGACACCCACCGAAGCAAAGAAATTCATTGCAAAAAGTCTGGTTAGAAGGAATGGGACCATGAAAAAGGCTCTAAAAGAAGGGATCGTGCTTCTCCATCCGAGCACCTCTACGCTCTTCATCTACGAAGAATTGGTTGGCAAAATTCCGGAGGGTCTTCGCTTTATGGGGGCCATTGCACCCAAGGCTACTTGCATCAGTAGGGAATTCGAAGAGATCGCCGCTCAGAGGAAGAAGGGGTTTGACCAGCGGGATGCGACTTACTCGTGGGTTTTCAAAAAGGGAGAATTCACAAAAGGAGTGCCTTTGGGGGAGTGTCTGAACGAAATGGGGCCTGGTGACTTCTACGTGAAGGGAGTCAATGTAATCGATCCTAACGGCAGCGCCGGCGTTTTGACGGCCAACCCGGATGGTGGCACCATCACGAGGGCCATGACTCACGCAAAACAGAAGAAATTCGACCTCCTATTGATCGCCACCTCAAACAAGCTGATCAACACCTCCATTGAGGAAGCGTCGAAGGCGACGGGCCGGGATAAATTAGATGGAGCCATGGGAATTGCAACCAGCCTCTTTAAAGTGCCTGGAACCCTTGTCACCGAGAAGGAGGCCTTTCAATTGCATGGCATCAAAGCAACTCCAATTGCCGGCGGAGGGTTGCGTGAAGCGGAAGGGGCCTTCGTTTATGTGCTTGACGGAAACGAAGCCGATGTCAAGGAATGCCTTGAATTGATAGGCGAATGTAAAGGCGCACGTCTCGATGCCACTTTTCCCGATTGCGAAGCATGCAGATATGAGCGATGTAATCTTTCTACGGTAAACCAGGGGATTTCGAAAGGGGTTTTGGGAATTGAATCACTGGTCACCTTTCTTAAGAGTCAAAAATGTTGAAGGAATCTTTAGGAAGCACTAAAGGAAAGGAGGAGATGACTTGATATCGAACC
Organism: uncultured delta proteobacterium; assembly: GCA_963826305.1. GTDB lineage: Bacteria > Desulfobacterota > BSN033 > BSN033 > UBA1163 > CAWGWZ01. The sequence goes on from CAWGWZ010000028.1 coordinate 54,004, forward strand.
GCCTTGCAACATTTGTCGTTAATTTCGACCTTGCAAAAGCACTTCCTGCTTTGAATTTTGAGCATTTCAGGAAGCTGATTCTGGATGCGGTTGTATGCGGGATTGCCGGGACAAAAGGACCTTTTGCTGACCCTGTATTAAGGGCCTATAGGAGCATGAGCCGCTCCCAGCAATCGACCATCCTCTGCAGTGACAAAAAGGCTACAGCCCCTCATGCGGCTTTTATTAATTCATTTTTTGTCAGGAACTACGCCTTTGATGACGTCTTTGAACCCGGGGTCCTTCATCCCGGCGCAGCCATCATCATGAGCGCTCTCGCTGTGGGGAATGGCTGAATTCCTCCATGCAGGAGGCTACGGAGGCGGTGGTCCCGGGATACGAGGTAGCTACCCGCATTTCTAAGGCCATGAATCCGGGTCACTTTGATAAGGGATTTCATCCGACCGGAACATGCAATACCGTCGGAGTGGCTGCAGCAGCCTCCAAACTTCTCCACCTTGATGAGAACCAGACAAGGACAGCACTCAGGTTAGCCGCCGATCAGGCGTGTGGTTTTCGTCAATACCAGTTAGATGGCTACATTGCAAACAGCGCTTTTCACGGAGCGAAAGCTGAGGAAAACGGCGTTATTGCCGCCCTATTGGCGAAGGAAGGATTTGCGGACCCGGGCGAGACACTGTCTGGTAAATTCGGCTTACTCAATTGCATGGCCGGACAGTGGAGCGAAGAGGATTTGGTGGGCGGATTGGGAACGAGTTTCCTTTTCTTGGAAACCAGTCTAAAGCCGTACCCTTCTTGCCGTTACATGCATGGCGCCATCGATGCAGTGGCCAAATGCAAGAACAAGAATAGACTGAACCCGACCGATATTGAGAAAATTAACATTTATACCTTCAAAATGGCTCATGAGGAAGGGAACCGACCACTGCCCAAAACCGTTTTAGACGCCCAGTTCAGCATCCACCATAATGTCGCGACTTATCTTGCAAAGGATGCGATCGGTATCGAGGACTTTACGGAAGAAGCGATTCGTGAAAAGAGGACCCAAGAGTTTGGCAAGAAGATAACGGTTTTTGAAGACGAGGAATTGACCCGGAGATATCCGGCCGAGTGGCCCTTTCGTGCAGAAATCATTGAAAGGGATGGGCAGAGGTTCATCCATGAAGTCTTCTCCCCCTCTGGATCTCCCAGTAATCCGCTCGAGCCTGGAGAATTTGAGAAAAAATGTGTCCTTCTCCTGAAACCTATCTTGGGTGAAACCAAGGCAAAAGCGCTTTTAGAGCATCTTGGAAGAATCGAGCAGATTACAACCGTTCCCCGCTTTTTCGAACTTCTGAAACAAATAACCCTTGGAACGGGATAGAAAACCTTTAAAGAAAAGTTAACCCAGGAGACCCCGATATGGAAAAGGCAGCGGATAAACTTCTAAGAGGTGCGGTTGATATTCACGCCCATCCCTATCCCGAACATACCCTCTCTACGGATTCAAGACTCGACAACATCGAGTGGGCTAAAATGGCCAGGGAATATGGAAAGCAGGGTTTTGTTATGAAATGTCATATTTGGCCAACGGTGGTACAGGCCTATGAGATTAGAAAGATCGTCGATCATATCGAGGTGATGGGGTCGATCACCTTAAACTAGACAGTCGGGGTCTCAGCCCTACGGCCGTGGCGCTCGCCGGTGAACTCGGCGGGAAAATCGTTTTTATGCCGACCTCGAGCGCCAAGAACGATATTTCGAAGAGCGGCATAATGAGGATCAGAAAGATTTGCTCTTTGGTGGACAAAACCATTCAGGCGGAAGGCGGCGAAGGAATCTCGGTGCTCGAAGCTCAAGGGAAGCTCAAGGAAGTCGTTAAAGAAATTTTTCCCGTGGCTAAATCTTACGACATGGCTGTCTCCTCTGGGCACCTCTCAATCCAGGAAAGCCTCAAGCTCGCCAAACTGGCAGCTGAAACGAGGGTCCGGTTTGTCCTGTCCCATCCTCACAATAAGACGATCTCGGCTACTCCCGAGCAACAGAAGGTAATCTCGGACCTCGGCGGATTTATCGAGCACACGTTCATTGCATATATGCCGATGCATCTGAGGATGGATCCGAAGGAGATTGCGAATTCCATTCGTTTCGTCGGAGCCGGACAGACCGTGATCACGAGCGATGCCTTTGGCCCGTGGAACCCGCCCGCACCCGAGATCTTCAGGATTTTTGTGGTGGCCTTGCTTGCTCTCAATTTTTCTGAAGACGAGATCCGCCAGATGGCTGCCGTCAACCCGGCCAGGGTGCTAAACCTGCGACCACAGGTTTCCTGATGAAACATTTACTCTAAATCCACTAATGGAGGTAAGTAGACAAATGGAGTCGCGAAATTTCAAGAAACTTTTGCGGGAGAAGGATGTTATTGCTGTTCCTGGTACTTTTAACGCTCTTGTTGCCAAACTGATCGAAGCCAAGGGATTCGATGCGGTATTATGTACAGGAGCAGCGATCTCTACTTCTCTTTTGGGCCTGCCTGATATCGGCCTTATCACTCTCACCGAAATGACTCAATTGGTGGGACACATATGCAACGCAGTGAAATTGCCTGTCATTTCTGATGCCGATACGGGTTTTGGCAATGCCATAAACGTGATGAGGACGGTCAGGGAATTTGAGAAGGTGGGAGCGGCAGGAATTCACATTGAAGATCAGGTTACCCAAAAGAGATGCGGGCACGTGGCAGGAAAGGAGGTCATCGCCGCTGAAGAGATGGCCGGGAAGATTAAGGCCGCGGTTTCGGCGAGAACCAATCCTGACTTCGTCATCATCGCCAGAACGGATGCCAAGACCGTTGAGGGCTTAAAGGCAGCCATCCGCAGGGGTCAGCTATATCGAGACGCCGGCGCCGATATCATCTTTCCCGAAGCGTTGGAGACCAAGCAAGAGTTTGAAGAATTTGCCAAATCGTTCCCTGATGTTCCTCTCTTGGCAAATATGACGGAGTTCGGAAAAACCCCCTACTTCTCGCTCGAAGAATACAGACAAATGGGCTACAAAGTGGTGGTTTTCCCTGTATCGACAATGCGCATCGCCATGAAGGCCGTCGACGGATTTCTCACGGACCTGAAGCAAAAGGGAACCCAGAAAGACTATGTTGACAAGATGCAGACAAGGAAAGAACTCTATGAACTGGTGAATTATACCCAATTTACAGCCTGGGAGAATCTCTTCCTGCCGGCCGGCGGAGTGGATCCTTTATCCGATCGTTGAAAATGGCCGCTCAGGGCCCAAACGCATCCAAAGAAAGGAGCATGAGAACATGAACTACACAGAAACATTGGCAAAGTATGCAGCCAATTTGAAGTACGAGGATATTCCCAAGGCGACGATCGACCTCGTCAAGGTCTTGATCCTGGATTACATCAGTTGTGCTTTTGGCGGGGTCCAGACCGAGAGCGGAAGAATTGCCGCCGAATTCGCCCGTGAGTTTTCCGAAAAGGGAAAATGCACCGTCATCGGTTACGGCTACAAGTCGGCGCCTTATAATGCCGCCTTTGCCAATGCCATCCTGTCGCACAGCATCGAGCTCGATGATGCGGATGTGCTCGCTTATATCCATACCGGTCCACAAAACGTCTCTCCCGCCCTGGCCGCCGCGGAATGGGTCAATGCGAGCGGGAAGGATTTTCTCGTTGGGGTCACGATCGGAAGTGAATTTGTCAACCGGATCAGCGAAGCCACCAACCCGTCGCTGCGGAACAGAGGATTTCATTCCACCCCGACCTGCGGCGTTTTTGGTGCCGGAGCAGCAGCCGCACGGATCATGAAATTGGATGAGACAAAGATGGTGAGCGTCCTCGGGCTCAGCGGCGCCCAGGCCTCCGGGATGATGGAGATGTACGGGGTCTCCATGGCCAAGCGGTTCAATCCCGGCCCCGCCGCAAGAAACGGCGTCACGGCAGCACTCTTTGCGGAGAGGGGATTCACCGGTGCCGAGACGATCCTGGAGGGGGAAAGGGGATTCTGCAAGGCCTTCTCAGATAAGTATGATCTGGAACGTCTGACGGCCAACTTGGGCAAAGACTTCAGGCTATCGATCGAGCTCAAACCGTACGCCTGTGCTCGCCCCATTCACAATGCGATTGATTGCGGCCTCCAGATCAGGCAGAAGCACGCTCCGGATACCAAGAACATCGTCTCCCTGATGATGAAGAGGAATCCGGAATGGGGGACCCGCTACCATTATATTAATCAGCCTCGGACCTTTCATGAGGCGCAGATGAGCCTCCCCTTCTCGGTGGCCCTGGCTCTGACCAAAGGCAAGGCCTTTGTCGATGACTATTCCGACGAAAGCCTGAAGAACCCGGAGATCATGCGGCTGTCCAAGATGATGGTGATTGAGAATGATCCTTCGCTTCCGAGGGGTGTCTCCTGCCATCTGACCGTGACCATGAAGGACGGAAAGAAAATGGAAGTGCAGGTGGACTATCCCAAGGGATCCCCTCAGAACCCCATGACCGAGGCGGAACGGTTTGCCAAGTTTGAAGGCTTGAGCCGGAATTTGCTCAAGGATAGTCAGCGGAAGGCCATCGTTGACAAGATCAACGGGCTGGAGAAGGTCCGGGACATAACCGAATTCACTTCTCTTCTCATCAAGAATTAAGCAGCTTACAGGAAGGCCATTGACGCCCGGTCAATGGCCTTCTTCTCACCCGGCGATTTTCACTACAAAAGCGGCCCCGCGTAGACAGAGAAGTCGTCACGGTTCCGAGGGAACGGATCGTTTCAACCGACAACTTCCTCAACGATCCTCAGGGCGTTTCCGCCAACGACCTTCTGAATACCCGCTTCGGAATAGCCCCTTTTGACAAGGCCCCGCGTGATGTTCGGAAACTCGCCGGGGTTTTCAATGCCCGTCATATAGGGCGCGGGAAAGGTCTTCAGCTCTCTTCCAAGGCTGACGGATTTGAGGATTCTCCGGTGCAGGGCGACATAGGAATGAAACAGCATGCAAGCCTCCCTTACCATTTTAACTTTCCCAATGACTCAGTCGAATCAAACCTCGAAATACTTCATTTCGTCATGCATATATTGACATATCTAAATGTTTTAGCCGCCTAATCGCATCGAGATTGTTTCACCAACAGCGATGAGATCGCTCTTCATCTCTTCAATCTTTTTGTCTGTAATCCGTAGGGTCGGACCCGCAAAACCTATCGCTGCAACGCAGTCATGGGTATAGTTAAAGATCGGGACCGCGATACCACGAATTCCCAATTCATATTCTTCATCATTAATATAATACCCGTTCTTGAGTATCCCCTTCAGACTCTCAATCAAACGAGGTAGGCTTGTGATGGTTTTCGGGGTACGGGGTTTCAATTTTACCCCGCGAAAAAGCCTTCGAACCTCGCTTTCCTCCAGATTTGCCAACATGACTTTTCCTAAAGCAGAATAGTAAGAAGGGATACGCCGCCCCACAGAAAGATCCATGCGCAATAGATGTGGACTTTCCGCTTTATCGATGTGGATGATATCTAACCCATCCAAAATGGCCAAACTTACCGTCTCCTCATGACGCGCGCGGAGATCGATAAGAAAAGGGTGCACGATTTTCCTTATTTCCAACCGATTTGCGACCGCCATTCCCAGTTCGAAAAACTTAAAAGATAATCTGTAGCTGGCATCGTCTGACTGTTCTAAGTATCCCAAATTACGCAGAGTCGCCAAGAATCGATGGGTGGCACTCCGATGCATATTAAGCTTTCGGGCAATTTCTGAGACCGAAAGCTCTTCGGTGGCAGAAAGAATGTCTATAATTCTTGTGGCCTTTTCAAGTGAGTTGATATGGTAATAAGGTCGATTTTTCATAGGTTGTCAATTATTGATTGACGTAATAACAAAATTGTAATACATTTGTCAATACAATTTTTCTCCTTTATTAAATAAAGATGTTTTCTAGAGCCTCTTCCCTAAAAAATAATATCCCTTCCAGGCATATCCATAACCGCCCCTTTCTGGGGTGGGCTCACGTCAAGATTTAGCCCTAAGCTTCTTTATGAAAGAGGCTTCCTATGCCATGGCATTTTGATATTAATCATGGGATTTACAGATGATTTTTACTTGCTCTTTGCCCTAAGATTAATTCAAGGCACTCTGGGAGGGGTATCCACGATTGGAATCATTCGTGTTTCTTATTTATCCCCAAGGGAAACTCTTCACAACAATTTAAGTCTCTTCCAAAATTCCATGACATGCGGTCAACTGGTCGGACCACTCTTAGGCACTTATTTTGCCTCTTTATTCGGATACCGAAGTGCCTTCATTATGACTTTTGTCATCATTTTAGTGTTTCTGTTTTTTTGCCACCATTATGTCAGCGACATTCCACGACAAGAGAAGAAAAGCTCTTTTGGAAACCGGGGTTCGAGACTGATTTTAGGGGCTTGGCTTTTGAGCCTGGTCAGCACGATCCATCTCATATTTCTTCCGGGCATTCTGCCAAATGTTTTACGCGATTTCCGGTTGGAGTCAACCATTTTTATATAGCCTCCTTTACCTTGAAATATGTTCGCTGGGAAAGCATTGCAAAAATGACTCGGATTAGCTTATGAGCCGTCGCAAAAAGAGCTTTTTGAGGAGGCAACCCTTCTCTCTTTCTTTTGAGAAAATAGGCCTTGAAGAATACATTCTTGCTCACCACAGAGGCCGTCATGAGATAGATCGCTCTTTGGAGGTACCGATTGCCTCTTTTCGATAGTTTGCTCATGCCGATCAACTTCCCTGAATGATGAACGGAGGGATCCATTCCCGCATAAGCGATTAGCTTTTTGTGAGAGATGTAATTCTTCGCTTCACCCATCTCAGCAAGGAATGGCGCAGCCGTCTTCGGCCCCACGCCTTTAATCGACCGGAGGATCTTCAAATCCTCAACCCTCGTGCGCTTACATAAATCCATCATGAGTTTGGTCACTTCATCCAGCCTTTCCTGTAAGTGCAGAAACGTGGCGATTTTGCCTCGAAGAATGATTGCTTTTGGCCGCCCGAAGGATATCCTCCGCAGTAAAGGAAAGCTTATTTCCCACGTAGGGTTGTCTCAAGGCTTTTGCGATCACTTTCAGCGTTACCGCTCTCACGAGAAGAGCCGATGGATACACTTGGAGAAAGCGAAGCATGACAGGCGTATAAATATCCCCGATGGATTCGAGCTCCGGAAAGATTGTCCGCAAAACTCGCTTGATCTCCACCTTCGTGGCTGAAATCAGATGAGAAAGCGATTCCCTTTCTCGGGCAAGATCCCTGAGATCTTGAAGATCCTGCGAAACAGATAATTGGGAGATCTCTTCTTGATGTTCCAAGAGAAATTTAGCAATCGTCCTGGCGTCTTTCTTGTCCGTCTTGGTCTTCCGAAGCGAAAGCTTTGCAAAATTGGCAATCAACAGAGGATTAGCCACCATCGTACGAATCCCTTGGGATGTGAGAAAGGAGTATAGATTGATGTGGCAGCATCCCGTCGATTCCATCGCCATCAAGACCTTCGAGAGATCCTTACAATGAGATGTGATGACTTTTAGTAGTTCGTCAAACCCATTGGAATCCATGGAGTAGGACCCAGAGAAGGATTCATCTCCCTCGGAATCGATGCCGGCAACAGAAAAGAACTCTTTCGAAATATCAATGCCTACCAAAAGACTGTCCATTCCTCACCCTCCTTCTGAGATCGGGCAGGGCATGCCTCCCAACCAAACCTCCATCTTGACAAGGGTCCATTGACCCAATCAACTTATAAGGGCTATGGGAGGCAGGGAACACACTGAAGTCAGGGTTCTCAGACCCAGGAAGAAGTACGTTCTCCTGCCTTTCACTCTCTTTTATTTACTCTCTCTATAACACAATTGCTGATAGGAGGAAGAAGTCAATGAGCCAACTGTCCAATATGTTGGAGGTGGTTTTGGACCCCCTAAAACCGAGGATATCTTGCCCCTTCCCAAAAGCGAAGATATGATGAGCAAAACTCAAGCCTCAGCATTCGTTCCGTTTGTTACTGGTTGAAGTGTTGCATTGGGGAAAGCTTTTTTGAAGCAAGGGAGAAGTCACCAAACTTGACGGTGTCTGCAAGGTCAAATTCTCACTTTCACATATAATCTCTTCGGTTTATCTATTCCACTGGTCCCCCGTTTTCAAAGTTCTTCACGACATCAGGGTCTGAATTAAGGACGAGATGTTCATAGGCTTTTGAAAGGACCAAGATGGCTTTGGGTATGTCATTGATGTCGAGCGAGTAAGTGGATTTCCATCCCTCCGAGCTTTTGTATCGCTTTTGGAAGGCAACCTTTTTGATCTTTACGGTCTTTCCGTTTTGCTGAATTTCATTTTCGAAGATGGAGGCCTCGATAGCTCCTGACTGAAATCTTTTCTCGGGTTTGGTCATGAGATCACCTCGTTAGGTACCGGAAATATGTTCAAATATTTAATCCTTCGTATTTTTACCACGACGAACCTATCAGGTTCCGAAAACTGGGTATCGGACATTATTCCTCAAGGAGGACTTCAGCCTTTGGTTCGCCTAAAATACTCAACCTCGAAATCATTCAGGTCTATGAAGTCATGGGGGTTCCTGACGTTCCTGAGCTGTCTCAAGCGTTCGTCAAGAAACCACAGCTTGCGCTCGAAGTACACGACGGGAAGCATTTTGACCCCGTCGCTGCACTTTCTCCGCGCCTCGTTAATGCGGTCCAACATTGCACGGTCTTTGGCATGCATAACATTGACCTTCTGTGGCCCTTTCAAATGGTCGGGCTTATCTGCGTTTGACTTCATTACTGGATTCATTTTTTGGTCACCTCCATCAAATTCATTTAGGGATTTGATGGAGGGTAATGTATCGTTGTTTTGGGGACCGAAGGATTCACGATTGGGGTAGGAGTGTTTTTTGTGCTCTTGCTTCTGGCTTCTGGTAGACCAGACAATACTCGTGTTTGATTGGTATCAGGAATGGATTACTTCCTCCGTAGTCTTTTTTGTCGCTCTGGCAATGGTGCTGAACCTTGATGATGATTGCCTTTAGCTCGCCTATCTTTTGGCTCATGAGGAGCGTCCTTATGAGAGGGTAATAGGTCCCATTTCTCCTCTTGTCTCCGATGAGTATTGCCATGATTCCGCCTGGCAGTAATGCTCCCATCAGTCTTTCTACTGACCTTTTAAGCCTGTTTTCAAAATCCTCCAGCGGCCCGCAATTGCTCAGGTCTCTTGGGTCGTTTGAGTATGAGATAATGTCCCAATAAGGTGGGTGAAACCATACCATGTCAAACCGGTCTTCTGGTAATTGCCCGGTCAATACATCCCATCCTTGTTTCAAGTCCCTACCTTCATAATGGATACCTTTTTGTAAGAATTTGTTGATTCCCTGGACAACATCTCTGATTGTCCCGCTACCCTCTGCCGGGTCGAAGACGCTTTGGATTTTGAACCTCAGGATGAGGTCCTTTGCGAGCCATCCGCTGCAGTTACCGCGATATTTTGGGTCTCCCCAAGGTCCTCTGTCCGGATAAGATACCACGCTGCAGAGGTCGAGGTTTTCTTCGTAGAGTCCGTAGAATCCATTTCCATAGGGATTGAGTTTTTGTTCGAGGTCCTGGCTTCTTGACATCTCCGAGAGCCTGGCCCTTACGGTATGCTGGGGGACTTCCGGCCGAAACTCTGTTACCTTCAGGTGGATTTCCTGGATATGGCTTGGTCCCTCTCCCTGGATGATTTCCAGGATGAGCGTCTTAATCGTATTGGCCATCTTCAGTACTCTCCTGGCTTGTTTATCAGGTCTTCCATCACCATTGGCCTCCTGTTGGCCGTTTCTTCTTCCGGGACCTCGGCCTCTATCAGGATGATGTTGTCCTTAACGCCGAGGACCTTGCTTTCCCAACCCTTCTTGTAGAATTCTCTCACTTGGTCTCGAAACAGTGCGTATCTCTTTCTTGCCATGTTTATCACCTCTCTATTTCATTTTCGACCACTTCCCTGGTCAATCGTTCAAACTCCAGAGCATTCTCTAACGACTCCGGGTATTGGCCTCTCAGTGGTCTGAGAAAGACCTCTTTTCCTCTTATGTCGTATTGGTATTCTGCCCAATCCTGGTAATGATTGAGGTCACAAACCTCATAATCATCTGCCGTTATAAGGGGGCCACGGCGCTTTCCATTCCGTATTTCCTTTTCACTAAGGCGGTGCTTCTCTGACAATTCCTTGACCCGTTTCCGGTTAAGGCCTTCCCTTATCGAGTTGTCCGCACCGTCAACCGTATGTCTTTCGGCAACCCGGATTACTGCCCCAAGGGTTTTATCACACTGCAACAAGCCACTTCCCAATGCTGAGGGATAGCCATCCCAATGGGTGGCAATCATCGGCTTGCCATTTATCGATATCAATGCTCTTGTTCCCATTTTCATTACCTCCGGCCACCCTTTTGGCGACCTCTTACAGATTTGGGAAGAGGGCGCCCGGGGTTCTAAGGTATTCAAAAGAAATCTTTGGCCACCGACTGGAGGCAATTCGAAGCTTTCTTAGAGGGAGGTTAGGCTTTATTAGGAACTCTCCATCCGTTTCACCTTCAACGCACAAAAAAGATAACCAAACTCCCCATCTGAGCGAGTTCCGTGTCTCAGAATCACGTCAAAACTCCATCAACCCGCTATTAAGAAAGTTCCAGTCTTCTGTTTTACATGACATGCAATAGGGTATATCTGGATCGGTGTCTATAACTTCCTTCTCATAGATCTTCTTCTTGTTGTTCCATTTCCAGTCTATAGATTCGTATTGGGTTTGGGATATCTCTAAGGGTACGCCGCAGTAAGGGCAGGTTGGCTGCCTGCCTTCTGCTTTTGCCTTGTCGAATTCTCTTAGAACGTCATTTCCCTCCGCTCTTTCTTCTATTTTAATCACCTGCCATACGGATCATATAGAACTCTGTCATGTCTTTGTCTCGTGTTTCGCAAAACCGGCCAGGGCTCTGTTTCTTTTCTTCTCTTTGATAATCTTGGTCCAACTTTTTTTCTTCCATTTTTCTCACCTCATTATTTGGTAAGTCTATCTGTAGAGGGATTCCCGGTATTCTGCTCTGCATACCGTGCAGAATGGCTCATCAGTGACTGGGGCGGATTCTTCTCTTTCGTATCTTTTTGTTTTGTCGTTCCATCGCCAGTAATTGCTGAGGTACTGGGTTTGTCCTCCTTGTAGTGGTGCTTTGCAGTGTGGGCAGAGGGGTTTTTCCTCCTCTGCTTTTTTTATTGGGCTATCTGCCATTTTAACCACCACTCATTTCAGAAGTAATGCTATTTTGTTCCAATTCTTGGGCTATTTCTGTGAATAGCTGGTAGGTTTCGATAACGTTTTCTTTGAACCTTTTGCGGTGGTCCCCAAGGATGTCCTTCTCGTAATGTCTGAAGTATCTGTAGCATTCTTTCATTGCCATTCCTAGTCGGGGCTCGTTAATCTTCACTGAATGGCCTTGGTCACTATTTAGAGATTTTCCTGTTAGGTTACTAATCATTCTGGAGGCTTCCTCGAATCCCAGGTCCTCGTCTAGTTCAAGGCTTTCCTTTCCCTGGGTTCTCCTTAGATGTTGGATGTATGCCATCTGTTTTTCAGTTGCCCTTCTTATGTTTTCCATTTATACCACCTCATCTTATTTTTTAATGTCGGAAGGCTTCTTCCTGTTTTTGGGAAGAAGCCTGAAAATCTATCAAAATATGCCAGAATACCTCTCAGCTCTGCTGGAGGCCTGAATGGCGTCCGCCCTTCAGGGGTGCGAGGGGGCTCGCCCCCTCGGGGCGCGTCGCGGGCGGCGCTGCAAGGCGCAGGTGTGCAGCGCTCCCTGTGCAACGGAGAGTTCATTTCGGTATTTGGGAGAAGGATTTTTCCTCCCATGGCGAATATTTTTGCCAAATGGCCTTACACTCCAGGAGGTGTCGGCTCAGCTTGGATATTTTTCTTCTTAGTTCAAACATTCGTTCTTCGTCCGAGGTGAGGCCGTATTTCTCAATTGTACTTAGGAGTGGCTCCGTGAATTCAGTTTTGACCAAAAGTTCAAACCGCGCTTTGATGTTTTCTCTTCCCTCTGGCTGGCTAATGCAAGAGTGCAGAACTGCAAGGTCTTTCACATGCTCCAAAACTTTCTTGACTCTATAGCCATACTTGTCGAATGGCCTTCGCATCTTCTGGAAGTCCCAGGTATTGAATGGACTTTCTATGAATTCCTCGTGACTTGCAAACCAGAAATCGTTCTCCCTGGGCTTAACTGGAATCAGAAGGAGCAATTCAAAATCCTTGTTGAGATAGCATCTTGTGAACTCTCTGCGGTCTTCGATTTCTTCTTCACTCATGCCATACCAGGGACTGCTTTCCCTGACGATGCTAATCCTTCTGACCTTAGGACGAGTCTCTTCTCCCATCCACCTATCCACTGTCTCACTGATTGTTTGTTTCATTTGTTTTCCTCCTGGGCCGAACCTCTATTGGGTTCTTTTTTCTCCCCGACAGGTAGGAGAAAAAAGATAGGCCCCAGGAGGCAGAGTGATGGGACTGAGGTTTGAGGAGGAGAGAAGGTCCCGTCTCCAGTCTTCGGGGACAGGATGGAATGGTTCCTAGCCGACCCCTTCGGGGGGAAAGCTTTAAATTGGCGTTCTTGAAGAGAGAACGCCTTTTAAAGGTTTAGGCGTGAAGGGAACCAATATCCTCTGTTTTCGTATATGGATTAATTGAAAGGGATGAAATCGTTCTTTTGTCCTTATTCTGTATGGAGGTGTAAAGGTGCGGTATTCTCTTCACCTGTATCTATCGAAACCTTGTATGCAAACGCAACGGGGATGGTGTCTCTCGGTGGGCAATTCCTTTCGCTGTCCTTTAGGACAATGGTGAAGCGGAAAATCTTTTCAACTTCTTTTAGGGTATCGAACAGCGTACTCACTGGAATCCTGAGCTTCTTTGACATCTCCGTGAGGGTCATTCTGGAATTCTCCTGCAAGAGTGAGACGATTTGCCAAAACCTTTCCACCCGCCGCTTGTTTGCCCCGGTCAACCAGTAGGACAAGCTTGAGGTCTCGACCTTCTTCTTGAGGTCTGCAACCCGTTTTCTTTCCTCAAACAAATCCTTTTCTCCTCTTAGATATCCCAATGTTCTCTCACCAACTGCATTCATTTTGCATCACCTTCAAAACGCTTTTTGAGAATAAGCGTTTTGAAGAAAAGGTCGAAAAGCAAGCCAAGAAGGATGCACAATGTAATTCTTAGAAGGGTAAAACCCTTAACACACATAAGCTTTTGAAAGGGACGGAATGGCATTGGGAATGTCATTGATGGCAAGACCGTATCTCGTTTCTCATTCCTTGGAGATCTTGTATCTTGTTGGAACGTAACTTTCTTGATCTTTGTCTTTCGGAGAGAAAATGATACGTTTTTCCTCCGTGTCGTATCCGTCAGGCACATGTCTATGCAATCTCACAGCCGCATCAGTGGCTGTGACACTATATCGTCATGATGGATTTTGGAGGACGTTGGACTACTTAACGACGATAGCAAACTTGCCGTCCCTGAGTTGAAACAGTGTCGCCTTCTTAGGTTCCGGATCCTTTGCCTCAACCTTTCGGGTTGGAAAGTAACTCTTCCTGCACCTCCAACAGACAGCCTTCCGCGCTTGGACGTCCCAATCGCTTAGATAGGATTCGCAGATGAGGCAAAGGTAGCGGATGAGTGTAGGACCCCGTTGCGCTTGTCTAATTGCGTCGAAGATTTCCAATTGAGCTGAATTCATGTTCGTTCACCTCCATCAAATTCATATAGGGATTTGATGGAGGCAACGTCGGCGGTTTGGGCACGTTTAGCGGACCCCTCGATAAAGCTTTGGGTTGCATCAGCAACCGAAAGCTTTACGATAAGGGGTCTGCGTGTGCCCAAACCGCTCCCGGAAGAGAGGCTCTGGGCCAGCACAACCCACGCCAAAAACAAGAAATGACCCTAAAAGAAAAATGCATGGACACAAGGACAGACAGACCAAAAATAAGGATAACGTGATCAAAATCGGAGAGTAACAATCCAGAAAAGAAAACAAAGGATCGCAAAAAAAACAAGAAATAGCATAAGGAGGAGAAAGAGACACGATAATAAAGGCAAGCATCTACAAAGCCAAATCAGACGAGGAAAAATACCAAACCCTTACATCAAAAAACACAATCCTGAAGATACAGCAAGAAACAAAACCAACATCTAATCCAAGAGCAAAAGAACAAAACCACAAAATACCTCATGAACCCAAAGAAACCATCAACCAGCCAAACCTAGTGACAAAAAGTCAACTACCCATAACCACACACATCATCATCAACAACCTTTAGATCATAGACAAACTTATCATCCAAAAAACCAACCTTCCCAAACACACAAACCACCACAAACCAATATATTCACTCATCACTATTCTCTCTCTTCTTTATTATTTTATAGTTCCCCGAATCAGCCGAAACAGCCTAATATCATTACAAAAATAGGCAAAATCAGTCAGACGCCATCGAACTCGCCGAAAGGCAGGATAATGTTCAATGGGGACCATAGCGGGGCAGCAAAGGAGACCGAGCGTGAAGTCCCTAAGAAAGCCAGGAGGAAACTGGCGCCCTTAGGAGGCAAAGCCCGCTTCCTGACGGAGCTGGGTGATGGGAGGAAACACAGGACAGGCGATAGGTTCTTCAAGGAGAAGGACGTGGAGCTTGCCGTGGAATGGTTCGAGAGGCAGGTTAGGAAGGATGCCTTTAGGAATGATAAGAAGGACTACTACGTTCGGCTCGAAAATGTGATGGAGGTCGTGGAGAGGGCGTTCGGATGGTAAAGTGGAAGTCCTTTATGCTTTGACCTTCCTCTGTAATTGACACTTCCCTAATTCCTGAAAAGGGTGTATATTCCAAAAATAAATCGATAGTCAGGAGCGTATGAGCGTGGCTCCCCTGGAAGAAATCAATCGACAACTCGACGAGACCGATGACCACATCCTCCTCATCTTGAGGGCTCACCTCCTCATTGAAGAGCGGCTGCGCGATATCTTGGCCCGGGTATGCCGTTCGCCCGATGAGTTGCGCGCGGCGAGGTTGTCGTTTCATCAGGTGCTCTGTTTGTGTCGTGCAATAGTGGGGCGGCACGACGAGCCTGCTTGGGACTTTGTGACGCGGCTGAATGAGGTGAGAAACAGGATGTCACACCATCTTGATCCCGGTGACCTGGATGAACTGCTCGGGTCAGTGGTTGAGAAGCTGGGAACCGATTATACCGGCAAAATGAAAACCCCCGTAGGCAGATTCCGGCTAGCCGCCGTTTACGCTTGCGGCTACTTCGATGCCATTAGAGGAAGCATCCGGCTGAGGGAAGCATATGCTTCCGAAGACGAGGGTTAGTGGAATCTATGTTGAAACTGGACCACGAATCTCTTGAGCCGTTTGAACCACTGATAACCGATCTCTTCGATTGCGCTTTTGGGGATGCGCTTCGAGGACTCGCTTCCGAAGGCCTTAAGCCCGGTGACGAATGGCATACTGAAGCCGCATCAATGTTCAGGGCGGCCTCCTGCCCAGTTTTAAAAAAGCACAAAATGCCGTTGGCTCCAGAATCATCGATTTGGAAGAGCGAATCGCATCATTAAAGAAGGACGAAGCGAAGGCGCGAGGTGAGCGACAGACTTCCGTTGCGGATGGCCAAGAAGACCTTCGCCATGTCATTGAGGATCGCCAGCTGGTTTTTCGCAGGCTCATGGATGGCATACTCTGGGTGCTTATCTGGCCTCAGAGATGGCTGCTGCGGCGTCTCAGGTTAGAAGGCGATATAAGGGGAGTGAATGCAGGGACAATTAACCCGCTACTTGAGGCAGTTAACCGTGAGCATTCAAAGCCTGATGAGACCTTTTTATTGGTCTGCGACCTAACAACTGTCGCACAATTGGGAGACGTAATCATCGCGCAGTGGAATCCTAAGAGTAATGCGATGAAAATCGTTGCGGCAGAGCTAAAAGTCGGTCCGACAAACAAACTCTTGCACAAACTGCTACACGATTCAGACCTGCCAGACCTGAATGCCACGATTTCTAAGATTTCCGAAGACCTGGGGTCCAAGGCAGCCCAACAAGCTACGCGAATGGCGAGACAGGAAAGGTGGCTAAAGGATTTCGAGCACGTAATCGCCACGGATGTAGGTACCCACCCAGTCTCAGGCCAACCGTTTCGGATGACGAAGGACGCATATTGCTCCAAGGACTATCGCGACGAAATCCGAGCCCTGATTGCGCGGGCCAAATCAGCCGGATCAGCCTACTTGACGCTCGACGAATGCCTTCACCTCCTCGCTGTCGTTGCAGATGATCGGACCTCCTCTGATGAAGGTCAGAAGGTAGCGCATGCGTTCTATCACATGAGGCATGGCGTTCGCTGTGAGATGAGCAGCTTGGGTCCGGCTAAGGAACAAGAAGTTGAAGAAATCATCAGTGGCCCGAAAGCGATCAAGCTGTTTGATTTTAATATGCGGAACAGTCTCGCGATGCCTCCACTATTATGGTACCCGCGCGACATAATGTTAGACGTGTTGATGGGAAGGATTAAGGTCTTCGCTCAATTTGACCACGAGAAGTTTTTTGAAATTGCCTCAAGATTTAAGCTGAAGATGGGTTTCCTTCGGGGAAAAGAGGCAGCGAAAATAAAGAACCGCAAATTATCGGGACCTCTTGTCGAGTATCGTGATACACGTTACGTAAGTTGTGAAAACGCGGAAGGCATGTCAATGTTTTTCGGATCCCGATTTTCCACATGCGTTTATATGGAACTGATCCGTCCAATCGACATGCTAGGAATGGCAGCTCACATGATAGAGGAGAGTACAAAAAGAGGCCCCAATCCGGAGGGGGCAGAATCAGCAAATCAGTAATCTGGGCTATTCCATTTTCTCTTTAGACGAATTGACCTCCTACCTATTAGGTCCGGCTAGCGTTTCTTCCTCAAAGAACCCTCCATTCGCCTGGCAATCGCCTGCACCTTAGCGCCCCATCCATGCCCGGCGTTAGGGCGGGATTTCTGAAGGTTTACTGAAAGAACGCGGTAATAATTGGCCCGACTTCGTGCCAGATTTGCAGCACACTCGTGGCGGTCTGGATTGCTGTAGGAAGGGCCCCCAGTAATGTTCGTACAACGACGTTGCGCCTTTTTTCCCTCGGTGCCGTTGCCTCAGAAGCAACAGTGCTTAGAATCTCCATCGTCTCATTTTTCTTGTCCGACGGGAGCTCGCTTGACTGGGCGACAGCATTGGCCAATCTTGAAATTGCAGCGCTCACCTCACGGGTCTCGGAATCCCGTCCGAGGATAGTAATAGCGGAATCCACCATTTCGAGGTTACCGGTATTCAGGACACCTATATTGCTGTCTGAAACATGGATGTTATTAAGGGTCACGGTTCCTCCTTGTATGATTTTCGTCTGCCTCTTGGGATAACGGGGCAAAATTCTTGGAACACCTGCAATCGATTCCATATAGTCGGTTAGAAAATCCATCTCCCGTTCGAGCTGCTCGTTTTGAATAGCAAGCATTTGGGTGTGCTTTAGGTTGCAGTCAAGGCACAGAGGGACTTCTTTTCCTTCAGGCCCGACCAAATACATGGCAGGCTTTCCACAGTTGTAGCAACTGTCCATTACATGACTCTGCTTAGGTTCGTTAACTATTGAACAGAGCGTACATCTTTTGAATTTTTAAGTCAAGCTCCCTGGAGAGCGCAAGATTTTTCTAATCTCTTTTCTCATCGGTATACTTTTGCCACGAAAGGCTTAAAAATCTTCTCCTGGGATTTTTCCCTTCCTGCAGTCCTTCGTCAACGCCCAGGGTTTCGGCCAGCTCCACCTGCGAAATTCCTTTATCTTTTCTGAACTTCCTGATACAATTCTCACAGAATTCGGGACGAGTTCTTAGGAGCCAGAAAAGATGGAGACTTGAACGGAGGGGGTCATGTCTTTAGCAATTGCTTTATTGGGCAGGAGGAGTGGTGTTGTTGCAAGCGATTCAATAAGAGTCTCTCCTTTAGGCTCTGCAGAGTTCGATTTTGATAAGACTTTTTCTCTTAACCGCATTAATATAATAGGTGCTCACGTTGGTCTATTGGAATTTAGCGGCAAGACGATTGCTGAGCACGTAATTGGCATCGTGTCTAATTCAAGGCAAGATAACATGAGGAAGCTTTCTGAGTTGATAGCGTTTGAACTGGTACAGAGGCTGAACTCATCCGAAATCATTATAGAGGAGCGCAAAGTGGAAATGTTTCTTGTGGGTAGGAAGAAATTCCGTGCAGGTAGATATGAAATACGTTGTATCGATATTAAACCCAATCTTGAAACAGGCCAAGTCGAAAACAGCTTTGGATTTTTCCGGGAACCTGGCGCATTTGCTCATGCAGGTGATGATAAAGCCAGGGAAACCGTAGAAGGATTCTTGAGGTCTAAATTAGACGAGATCTCTGAGGCCGACATTAGCCAGCTGAAGAGAATTGCCGATGAATGCATCAGACAAGGAATTGCAAATTGTGGACAACATCCGAAATTTCGTGATATCCCCGCTTGTGGCGGAGAACCACAAGTCCTGACCTCATAGATCATAGACTGAATCCTACTCAAGCTGACCAAGGGCTAAGCAATCCAATGCTTTTAACCTTTCAAGGTATTTTGAAGCTGGCTTGGTTCTGTTTGTCTCCCAATTCACAATAGTCATCTCATTGACTTCGATTTTCTTCGCCAAATCTACCTGAAATATCCCTTTATCCATTCTCCATTTTCTGATATAATCTCCCAAGGTTAAGGGGTTTTTGGGGTATGAAGGGTCAAAATCCAGCCAATCCAGGGGCTTGGAAAAGGCGTATGCTGGACAGGGGTCGGACAGGAACTGACCAGAAACCAGCCGGAAATCGTATAGGAACTGTCCCGCATGGCTGTCCCTGTGGATATTACAGCGACCCCAATAACGAATGCTCCTGCACGATACCCCAGATTCAACGGTATCGATCAAAGATCTCCGGCCCCTTGATGGACCGAATCGATATTCACATTGAAGTCCCTGCAGTAAAGTATCGGGATCTTGCAAGCCGTGAGGCAGGAGAGTCCTCGCGCGAGATTAAGAGAAGGGTGGATAATGCCCGGAGTATTCAGCTCAATCGATTCAAGGGGACGAAGATTTACTGCAATGCCCAGATGACCAACCGACACATCAAGAAGTTCTGCCAGATCGATGAGGCCAGTCAGAAGTTGTTGGAATTGGCCATTGACAAGTTCGGATTAAGCGCCAGGGCTTATACGCGTATATTAAAAGTGGCCCGAACGATCGCCGACCTGGAAGGTCAGGAAGATATTCAACCTGCCCATCTTTCCGAAGCCATCCAATACCGCAGCCTGGATAGGAATTTGATTGCATAGACGTAACGGGGTTTCAGTGACAAATGAGTTTGTAGATAAAACATCATCTCATCCAAACGGAGTGCTTCACAGCATAACCATCTCAGACCACACTCAGGACATCCTTTTTCTCTTCCATGCAAAGGACAGGATGAAAAAGTGGGGAATTACTGATAAAATGGTGGTAGAAGTATTATTGTGGCCAGAAGAGGTTCTGGTTGGTCACAGGG
Organism: uncultured delta proteobacterium; assembly: GCA_963826305.1. GTDB lineage: Bacteria > Desulfobacterota > BSN033 > BSN033 > UBA1163 > CAWGWZ01. Next base: position 73,657 of record CAWGWZ010000028.1, read on the forward strand.
AGAGGTTCATCGCTCACAGGAGATATGGAGATCATGTAGTCAGGGCTGTGTACGAGTACAAAAAGGAATTGCCTGTATTGGTAACGGTCTATTTCCCTTACATGAAACGTTATTTCAAGGGAGGCGGGATCTATGAAGATAAGATATTCAAAGGAAGCTGATATTCTTTTGATTGAGCTAAGGGACGGGACTCCAGTCGATTCGATCGATTTGAAAGAGGGCGTAATCCTTCACCTTGATAGCCAAGGATTGCCACTCGAGATAGAACTGCTCGATGCGTCTAAGCTCGCAACAATGGACGAAATAAGTTTCCAGGCCCCAATGGGTGTCCAACGATAAAAATTGTTTATTGTTTAAATTCCTTGATCAACCTGCCTTCTTCGGACCTAAGTAATTTCAATACTCCGAGCTCGCAAGCCGAATACCAAATTTTTCTTCAAGTCCCAGTGAAACGGGGTCATCTATCCTCATCTGGGCGTAAACTCCCCTGTCCCCTTTTGAGGTCATGGGTCCTACCTGGACATCCTCGAAGGCACTTTTGAGGTTCTGGATGTACTCCTCCGTGCTCGGGTGCCCCCTTTCGGCCAGGAGCATCCCCAAGAGCGGGGATTTGTCTCCGTCTCTCAGGGGGATTCCATAGGCCGAAAACATGGCCGGGTTTCCATCGTGCGTGAGGAAGTACAGAGGCCTTGGCATGGGGATTTCTTAGACAGGGAAAGGATTAAAGGTGTCCTGGGCGGCTTGCGGATTGTGCGGATAAGCATATGCTTGACAGGCAAAAAGACCTGGTGCAAAATTAAAATCACTGGAAATGATTACTTCCGAGACTGTCGAAAAAGTCCAAATGTTATGGTTTTAGGAAATTCACATGTTGTAAAATCAACTACTTACGCCTCTGAAAAAACCTGATTCCAGGTTTTTCGACAGTCTCTCCTGTAATCGTGATTCCTGAATCTCTTCGCTCGATCTAACATTTCAACCCGGAATGAATGGGGCGAAGGGGCAATTCTTTACTTCAGACAAACATGTGACTAAGGAGGTACAAAACAGTGAGTAATTCCTTTAATATCACGGTGCCAGCTCCACGCTGGGGTCAGCCAACTGAAGGGGATGGCTACATGATTGTCGCGCGCGATCTTTTGCAGGCGGTTGAGGCACTCTCCACTTTGTCGCCGAATGTTTCTCCAAGGGGCTGCGCATTAATTGCCGCGCATGCTTTGGAGTGTGCACTTAAAGCTTTCTTATGGCATAAGGAAAAGAAGAAGATTTGGGGACGCAAAGTTCAACATGATCTGGTAGCTCTGTGGAATATGACATATAAGGAAGGTCTGAGTATTTCACAAGTGCCGCCGGATTGGGTCACGATACTTAGTTCAGGACATGGGCCGAATTTCTATTTTCGATATCAGAAGGGGGAAGGAGAAACCGTAGTTCACGGCGGGCCAACGCCTGAGCTGATTCCCATGAGGGATGCATTAAAGAATCTTATCGAAATGGTGGGGCTTGCCATTAAGGGCTAAGCTATACGGTCCTCGATAGGCTCCCGCCTTATTCTGCCCGCACCCCAGCAATCCCTGAATAAGCTGAAAAGCACATAAGCCCGCTTCCGCCAGTTGGTTCTCTCCGTAAAGCTCCAGCGGACATATTGTGCTTTTCGCCCTCCGCTCAGTGCCTTCTAACAGTTCAAAATCCCCCTTCCATGGCCGCATGGTCGGGGCATTTCTGATCGCTTATCAGCACTCAGCGTCGGGCACGCCTCCATGCCAGAAAAGAATACCTCATCAGGATAAAGGGCAGCTCACAGGGGCTGTTTAAGGGGAGGTGGATTGGTATGAGATGGGAAAGGCAGATTGATGTGGCGGAAGTAACAGGTGGAAGACCTATTTTTGACTGGCGATTGTTGCTCCGATCAAGTCCGTGTGATATAGTTCCATGAAAGAATAAACCCCGTTAGAAATTCCAGCGGGGCACTCGCCGCGCAGGCGCTGGTGCAGCGGGTTAAACCCCGCCGGAATTATTCTAAGATCCAATCCCGCTGCAGAGCAGCGGGGCATTATTTCTAACGGGGTAAAACGCAATTCTTTGGCCCTCAAATATGAACGATTCGACAAGGCCCTTCTCCAAAGGGAAATATGGTTTTGTGGGTTTTCTCGTTCTCGACCTTTTGCTGATATTCTCACCGGCTGTCTACTCTTCGCCTACGACGTTCTGGGTGTCCCCAAGCGGTGATGATGGCTCACCGGGGACCAAGATAAGGCCCTTTCGCACCTTGGAGCGGGCGCGTGACGCCGTGCGCGCCGTCCAAGAGAGTCAAGGGCAGCAAGACACTGTTGTCTATCTTCGAGGTGGCACCTACCGTCTCGGGCAGACCTTTGTGCTCGACTGGCGGGACTCCGGGCAGAACGGTAATGACGTGGTTTACCGTGCCGCGCCCGGTGAGCATCCTGTGATTTGCGGATCGGTCCGGGTGGGGAACTGGTCGCTCTACAACCAGGACTTGGGGATTTACAGGGCTTACGTGGGTCAGCTCAAGTCGCGCCAGTTATACGTTAACGGCCAGCGCGCGATCCGGGCACAAACCGAGCCTTACCCGGCCGGATTCCTTCCAGCCTATTTCGAAATCTTTGGCATTCCTTTCAAAGGCGGCATTGAGTTCATGCCCACCGAGTTGAACCCCGAAAGGTGGAGGGATCCTTCCACGTGGACCAACCCGCAGGACATCGAGGCGGTCATCGTCACCCAGTGGAAGATGATGAGAGTCCCCCTGGAGTCCATTACGCCTTATCCTGATTATACTCCCGATCCTCTTGAATCAGGGTTTAAGACCGGCCTGATCAAACTCCGGGAACCCGGCTGGACGAATGCGAATGTCTTCTTCGACGGTTCGACCCTTGAGCCCGGCATATGGAGCTTTTGGCAGGTGACACGGTTCGAGAACGCCTATGAGTTCCTGGATGAACCCGGGGAGTGGTATTTGAATGAAGCCGCGGGCTGGCTTTACTACATTCCCCGCCAGGGCGAGGACCTTGACACCGCCAACATTGAACTGCCGCTCCTGGAAGTCCTGATGGAGGGGCGGGGGGAGCTCGAACGGCCGGTTTCCAACATCCGCTTCGAGGGTTTGACCTTCTCCCACGCCACCTGGCTCGGCCCGAGTGGTGACAACGGATACGTCGCGGATCAGAGTGGCAACCTTCTCGTCGGCGAAGGCCACCAGCCCAACATCATCGGTCACGACCAAAACGTTGTGCGCACACCCGGCAACGTGCGGTTTCGATTCGCCCGCGAGATCGAATTCCGAGGCAACATCTTCGAACACCTGGGCGGAGTCGGGCTCGATTTTGACACGGGGAGCCAGGGTAACAGGATTGTGGACAACCTCTTTGAGGACGTTTCGGCGGCGGCAATCCAGCTTGGCGGAGTCTCCACGGTTGACCACCACCCCGATTATCCGGAGCAGGTCACGCGCGACAACGTAATTTCGAACAACCTGATACGCCAGGTCGCCCGGGAGTACGTTGACGCCGCGGGAATCTTCGTCGGCTTCACCCGGCGCACTCTCATCAGCCACAACACGATTGTCGATGTCCCCTGGGCGGGAATTGCCATGGGCTGGGGATGGGGACTGCTCGATCCGGGCAGCTTTCCGGGATTGCCGAATGCACAAAGCGGAGATTGGGGAACCTATGACAAGCCGACTCCCAACAGCGAAAACAGGATACTCAACAATCGTATCCACGGTTTCCTCAACGTCCTCTGGGACGGAGGCGCCATCTACACAACCGGTCAGCAGGGAACCTCATTGGCCAAAGGACTTTTGATTGAGGGCAACGTGGCTTCCGGGAAAAGGCCCAAAGGCGGCGGCAACATCTTCTATACCGACGGAGGGAGCCGCTACATTACACTAAAAAACAATGTTTCCTTCGATAACCCGCAGGGGGTTACGGACCTCGGCCCCCCTCCTCGAACGGGTGATCCGCTCCCTTATTCCTCCATCCCCAGTAAGTTTAACGGCATTCCATACGGCAGCGATAGCGGCGGCTGCAGGACCTACGGTGACATCAGGTTTGTCGGCAATTATTGGTTGAACCCGGAGTTTTTCGACATTTGCCCATACACGGGTCCGGACGGCGTGTCTTACCCCACCAACCTGACCTATAGGAATAACCGTGTCATCCAAGGAGAGGCGGACGTTCCCAACCCAATCCTGCGCGCCGCCGGAGTGCGGAAATTGCCGGCAACGATTCCGGCTGACCGATGGATCTTTCCGTGACGTCGTTATCCAAGTTAAGCTACCGCGACCCCGCAGTGTGTTACCATTGGCGTCTGCCCTTGACATTTGACAAAATTCAAATTTGCATTGAAAGCCAATTCTTTTTTCTTTGGACGCGCCCCTGGGGACGGGGTTGGCTAAATTGAATAATTCTTTTCGTTGCTGACTATCATCCGTCAGATTGTCTTCCTAAAATCTTTGAAATGGCTGAAGCAGAAACGCCCAAATGACGAGCAACCTTCGTGAGGGACACCCCAAGTTTGTTTACCAGTTGCCGCGCAATCTCTGCACGGACTTCCGCAACCTCCTGCCGCCGATGACCCTTCTGAAGTTCCAGAGGTTGTACCCTACCCCCCCTGCATCTCGCCTCCAATTTCCATTGACACCCTGTTTGCAATTTTATACACTTCTATTGAAGCTGAAACCATCCATTATTAACCCCTGATCGATCCCTTGGATATACGGTATGACGTAAATGGGGGTTGGCTCATGGATTGACGAACGAAATGATTTTGAGCTTGAAACCTTATCAACGATTTCGAAAGGAGAATTTATGTTTGTTGCTGAATCAGTCAAGAGAAAGGTAATAGAAGGGGTAGATCAACGACGGGAAGAACTGACAGAGGTGTTGTCAACGCTCGTCAAGATTCCCAGTGTTGTGGGCCAGGAAGGGAAGGCTCAGAAAGCGGTGGGCCAACTTTACAAGGAAGCTGGCCTTAAAGTCATCCGCTTCCAGGCAGATCATGAAAAGATAAAAGACCACGAAGCATTCGTTGAATCGGCCCTACCCTACAAGAATCGGCCTAACATCATCGGAATCAAGCCAGGAGATAAGGGATCAAAATCTCTGATCCTTAATGGCCACATTGATGTCGTGTCTCCCGAACCTGTCAATCAGTGGAAGCATGATCCTTGGGGAGCGCAGGTCGTCAACGGAAAGCTTTATGGTCGGGGAAGTGCAGATATGAAGGGAGGGCTCGCGGCCAATTTGATTGCCCTGAAGACATTAATTGAACTGGGGCTGAATCCGAAAGGGAAGGTGATGCTCCACAGTGTCGTAGAGGAAGAAGCGGGTGGGGGCCCAGGAACGCTCGCCTCTCTACTCGCGGGGCATACAGCAGATGGGATGGTTATTACAGAACCCCATAATCTAAGGATTACCGTGGCCATGGCTGGCATCAATTATTTCAGAGTCAGGGTTCAGGGCAAGACGGCCCATGCGGGGCTTGCCCATCTTGGGGTAAACGCTATCGGGAAGATGTACAAGATCTATCAAGCGCTCGCTGCATTGGATGAAAAAAGAGGAGCCGAAGTCAAATTCGACCTTTTTGAGAAGGGATCCGGCCGATCCACGCACCTCAACATCGGCACCCTAAAAGCAGGAGATTGGGCATCGACGGTGGCGGGCTCAGCCGAATTGGAGTGTCGCATCTCATTTATCCCTGGAGAAACCATGAAAGGGATAAAGGAGCTCGTGGAAAAAACCATTTTGGACGCCATCAAAGATGACCCTTGGATGAAGGAACATCCCCCTCTGGTCGAATGGTATGGGTGGCATGCCGAACCCTGGTTACAGGATATCAACGCACCCTTGGTCCAGACCTTCAAAAAGACGGCGCAAGAGGTCCTGGGAAGAGAGCCCGAGTACGCAGGACGGGCGGCTGGTTTAGATTCCCGGTTTGCCCCCTATTTCAATATGCCAGCCCTTTGTACGGGTCCGATAGGAGAGAGCCTTCACGGAATTGACGAATGCGTGGACCTCGAAAGTGTTGTGACATTGACGAAGATACTATCTTTGTTTATTCTGAACTGGTGTGGCATCGAGGATTGACGTTGCAAACGGGGACCGGGAAAATGTCGCGGTTATTTTCGGCGTAAACCCCGTTAGAAATTCCAGCGGGGCACTCGCCGCGCTGTCGCGCAGGCGCAGCGGGTTAAACCCCGCCGGAATTATTCTAAGATCTGACCCCGCTGTAGAGCAGCGGGCCTTCGCCGCGCTGAAGTGGCTACGGCCACGTAGGCGGGGCATTATTTCTAACGGGGTAAATCGCTGAAGAAAGGAGGAATGCAAAATGAGATGGCCAGGTAGTATTAAGGTGGGTGTTTGTTTTACGTTCGATGTCGATGGCCCGCTGATCTGGCGGAGCAAGGTGAGGGTCAATCCAAAATTTGGGAATCCGGTCTGCATTTCCATCGGTGAGTTCGGACCCGTGGTAGGGGTTCCAAGAATATTGAAGCTGCTGAAGAAGTACGATCTCCAATCATGCTTCTTTATTCCCGGGGGGACGATTGAAGAATATCCGGATATGTGTAAGCAGGTCCTCGAAGAGGGCCATGAGATTGGATTCCACAGTTACAGTCACGTCAATCCGGGTGATCTGACTTATGAACAGGAAAAGGAGGACTTCGAAAAGGGGTTAGAGCTGTTCCAGAAGGTGTTCAAGACCCGCCCCTATGGCTACCGCTCTCCGGCAGCCGACATGGGCGATAAGACCTGGCAGCTTCTGGACGAATTTAATTTCGTTTATGACAGCACGATGATGGGAACAGACTACCCCTACATCAAAAAGATGAAGAAGAACAATATCGTGGTCCTTCCGATGTACTGGCTACTTGATGACTGGCCGCATTTCGGCTGGAACATGTATCCCAATTTTCCTTATCAGGCAAACATTCACAGTCAAGAGGCCGTCTACGAAATGTGGAAAGGTGAATTTGACGGGATGTATGCCGTGGACGAAGGATGCGTCTACACCCTGTGTATGCACCCGCAGCTCATCGGGAGGGCTTCAAGAATATTGATGTTGGAGAAGCTGATCCAACATATGAAACAGTTCCCCGGGGTGTGGATCGCCAAACCGCTCGACTTGGCAAAGGAAGCTCAAAAGGTCCTGAGCAAAAAATAGATCAAGGGACGATATACTGCCCACCCGCCTTTGCCCACTGGGAGGCGAGGTGGGTAGACTTCACCCACAGATAAATCATTTTCTTTAAAAACAGAAAAGGAGGCGATCTTATGAACAAATTCAAAATGTCGGCAAAAGAAGAGTTTGGGTTGGTCTTTCTCTTTCTCCTGGTTTTTGTCACTTTTGTGGAAATTGCCCAAGCCCAAGAGGTGATCAAGTTTGGTATCTTTGGTCCTATGACCGGACCTGCTGCTGAAACAGGCTTGGCCATCAAACGGGGATCCGAACTGGCGATGGAGGAGATCAACGCCAAGGGAGGCATTTTGGGAAAAAAACTGGACTGCATTTGGGGTGACGATGAGTCGAAACCGGAAGTCGGGGTCAGCGTCTACGAAAGGTTTATCACAAGAGATAAAGTCAATTTGATCATCGGAGGCCTTCACAGTTCCGTGGGTATTGCGATGATGGAACCCGCCTCCAAGTATGATGTGCTTTACTTCAGTGGGGCACCTGTGTCGAGCATCATCTCGCAGAAGATCGAGGAGAACCCGCAGAAGTACTGGATGGTCTTCAAGGGGGATGTCAGCAGCATTGCCTATGGGCCGGGCACAGCCAATTTTATTAAGTTCATCGAGAAGGGAGGTTATCAGCCCAAGGTAAAGAATTTTGTAAGCATCATTGAAGACACAGATTTTGGTCGCTCGGTGATCGAGGCGATCGAGAAGTCGATGGTCGAATCTGCCTGGAAGAATCTCGGTCGTGAAGTCGTAAAGATTGACCAGGCGGACTATACGGCCCAGATGTCCAAATTCAGAGGGATGAAGCCCGATATCATCTTTTCTGTTCAGACCTCGGTGGCAGCAGCAGCTTCTCTCTGCAAGACCTTCAGGGAATCGCGAACCCCAGCCTTGTTTGTTGTGATTTATGCGGCCAACAAACCCGAATACATCAAGCTGACCGGTGCCGCTTCCAACGGCGTTTGCTGGGTCGTCAATATTGCAATGATTCCAGCTCTCTCAAAGGGCTTTGTCGCTGCTTACAAAAAAAAGTTAAATGAGGAACCACCGCTCAATGCAGCGATGCAGTACGACTACATGATGATCGTAGCCAATGCCATTAAGACAGCAGGGACGACAGAGGGACGAAAGCTTGCGGATGCCCTCCTCAAAACCAAGTATCAAGGGACTTGCGGGGTGCATGCCTACGATCCGAAGAACCATGAAGTTCTATCAGGAGAGGCCTACATCCCAACCCTTGTCTATCAGATTCAGAGGCAGAAGGACGTTATTATATGGCCTGCAGAATATGGCCAGGGAAAATTTCAGGTCCCAGCGCATCTAAAATAGCGCGGAGCGAACTGTGCCGATTTTGGAAGGGAAAGGTCTGACGCGATCGTTTGGTGGCGTGCAGGCCGTTCACCATCTCGATTTTTCACTTGAACAAGGCAGGATCCTCGGCTTGATCGGACCGAATGGGGCCGGAAAGACGACTCTTTTCAACCTCGTTGCAGGTGTCTATCGGCCCCAGAGTGGGTTCATCAGGTTTCTCGGTGAGGAGATCACAGGGCTCAAACCCTTTCAGATCTGCCACCGTGGTATCGGTCGAACCTTTCAGATTGTCAAACCCTTCAACAGCCTGACAGTCCTTGAGAACTTGATGATCGGCGCCCGGTTCGGGAAAAGCGCTCAGGTTCTCGACCGGTTCGATCCCCTGCCTATCGCAAGAGAGGCCTTAGAATTTGTTGGCCTTACGAAAGAAAAGGACCTCCTGTGTAATAACCTTAACCTCGGGGATAAAAAGCGGGTGGAGCTCGCCAGGGTCCTGGCGACTCAACCCAAGCTCGTCTTACTGGACGAGGTGATGGCGGGGCTCAACCCTGTCGAGACAGCCCAGGTGATGTCGCTCATTCAGAAGATGCGGAGAGAAAAAGGAATCACGACTTTCATGATCGAACATGTGATGAAGGCGGTGATGGGGATTTCTGACTGGGTCTTAGTGATGCATCATGGAGAGAAGGTTGCTGAAGGGACACCTGAAACTGTGGTCAAAGATCCCGTGGTCATTGAAGCATACCTTGGAGAGAGGATGATCTAATCCATGGCTCACCTGAGGGTAGAAGGCTTAAACGGTTATTATGGTCATTCACAGGTCCTGTGGAACCTATCCTTTAAGGCGGAAGAGGAGGAAGTGATTGCGATCGTCGGTTCAAATGGGGCTGGAAAGACCACTTTGCTGAAAGCCCTCTCAGGACTTCTTTCGGCTCGATCGGGCACGATTGAATTTGGGGGTCAGAGGATTGACCGCTTTCCTCCTCACAGGATTGTCGGGTTGGGGTTGAGTCAGATTCCCGAAGGTGGGGGGATCTTCCCCTTTATGACGGTCTTGGAAAACCTGAAAATGGGGGCTTTTCTGCCCTCAAACTGGAAGAAGATATCCAAAAACCTGGAGTTCGTTTTTCAACTCTTCCCTGATTTGCGAGAACGAAAACACCAAATGGCGGGGACCTTAAGCGGCGGCGAACGTCAGATGTTAGGAATTGGCAAGGGATTGATGGCCTCCCCGAAGCTTCTGATGATGGATGAACCTTCCTGGGGTCTTGCTCCAAAACTGGTGTTACGCGTCTTTGACACCATTCACGAAATTAAACGACGAAAAGTCACCATTCTCCTGGTGGAACAGAATGTGTACCATGCCCTCAGTATGGCTTCAAGGGCCTACGTTCTTGAAAACGGTCGAATCGTTCTTGAAGGGGCTTCTGAAGCGCTCATGGGAAATGAGCTGGTCCAAAGATCTTACCTGGGAGCTTAGAAAAGACAGATGTTTGACCTCGACGTCCTCATCCAGCAGGCTGTTTATGGATTAGTCATCGGATCAAGTTATGTCCTCATGGCGGCTGGCTTCTCGCTCATCTGGGGAATGATGGGAGTGCTCAACTTGGCCCATGGTGAATTCTACATGCTCGGGGCCTATGTCGCATACTACGCTTCCTCCCTTCTCGGTTTTAATCCAATCATCAGTTCTTTAGCTGCCATTCTTGCCATCTTTTTCTTCGGTGTTTTGTTCGAACGAAGCCTCCTCTCACCCATTTATGGGAAACCGGGTTGGGAGACCAATACCGTGTTGGTCACGGTAGGAGCCTCCATTTTTCTACAGAACGTGGCTTTAGTCGTCTTCGGAGAGAAGTATAAGGGACTGCCCCAATACTTCGAAGGAGATCTGGAAATATGGAAGATCGTCCTCTCCTATGATCGGCTGGTGGTCTTCTCGGTGGGCTGCTTCCTCATCGCTTTTCTCTGGTACTTCATGAAGTATACCCGCGTGGGGATGGCCATGCGGGCGATCAGTCAGAATCGGGATGGTGCCTCTCTCGCTGGAGTCAATGTCCGGAGAATCTTTTATGTCGCCTTTGGATTAAGCGCTGCCTTTGCGGCTGCGGCAGGAGCCCTGCTCGCCCCTATCTTCTTTGTCTATCCAACCGTCGGGACAGGGCCCTTATTAATGGCTTTTGCCATTGTGATCTTCGGCGGCCTGGGAAGTGTGAAAGGGGCCATCTATGCCGGATTCTTAGTGGGCGTCTTTGAAAGCCTCATTGTCCTGATCGTCTCGTCGGCATGGAAGGACGTCTTTGTTTTCATTTTGGTCATTATCATCTTAACGGCGAGGCCTCGAGGTCTCTTTGGGATTCGCGAGGAGTAGAATAACGCTGGAATGAAGCGAGATCTGAAAACCATTCTTTTGATCTGTCTCTTTCTGGTATTTTCATTGTTCCCGGCCCTTTGGCCCGATCCCTACCTCCTCCACCTGATGATCCTCTTCTTTCTCTTTGCCGTCCTGGTCTCTAACTGGAATATTTTGTTCGGCTACATGGGAATCTTCTGTTTCGGGCAACAGGCCTTCTTCGGTATCGGCGCTTACGGCTCTGCCTTATTTGCTTTGAAGTTAGGGGTTCCCATCCCATTGGCGATGGTCATGGGTGGAATACTCGCGATGCTGTCGAGCGTTCTGATCGGCCTTCCAAGCTTGAGATTGAGAGGGGCTTATGTGGCCCTCGTGACCCTCGCTTTCGCAGAAGTGATGAGAATGATCTGTTCGAACTGGGTGGACGTCACCCGAGGCCAATTGGGCCTTACGGTTCCAGCTTTATTTCCAGGAGCAGGTCGAATCGGTTTTTACTACGCCTCCTACCTTCTTCTCTTGATCAGCACCGTGATCCTTGTGAAGCTGATGTGGTCTTCTTTTGGTTATGTCACCGTCGCCATCCGAGAATCTCAGGAGGCAGCCAGCAGTTTAGGAATCGATATTGTCAAATATAAGATTCTCGCTTTTATGCTCAGTTCATTCATGTCAGGGGTAGCCGGCGCTTTCTATAGCCACTATATTCTCATTTTAACTCCTGACATCATGGGCCTCCATACCATGATTTCGATCCTCGTCATGGGAATGCTTGGAGGAATTGGGACCTTGGAAGGGCCTATCCTTGGAACTTTTGTTTTGATTTTCCTCTCGGAGTACCTACGTGGTTTCGGTCAGTTCCGTTTTATCGTTTATGGGGGCCTTATCGTTCTTTCGGTTCTCTTTATCCCCGGAGGCCTCGTGACTGTGGTGCGGTGGGTTGAAACCCGGCTGAAAGAGTTTGGTCGGCGCTGACAAAAGAAAGGAGGTCAGTATGGATTGACCAAAAGATGACCGCTGCGGGGTTTCTTTGACGTTCGATGTTGATGGTGAGTTCGTTTGAAAAAGCAAGATCCCTACGGACCCGGGGTTTGGAAATCCGCATGATCGTAAAGAAAGGAGTCTCTTATGAGACCAGAAAAGAAGATGGTGATCGATTTCATTGAGGAGTACAAAAAGCGAATGGAAGAGATCGCTCAAGCCCTCTGGAATTTTCCCGAACTGGGACTCGAGGAGATCCAATCTTCGACATTATTAATGAAAGAATTGGAGAAGTTCGGGTTCGCAGTTAAAGGCGGGATAGCTGGGATGCCTACGGCTTTTGAGGCGACCTTCGGGGAGGGCAAACCTGTCGTCGGAATCCTTGCTGAATATGATGCTCTGCCAGGCCTTTCTAACCATGCCGTTCCCTATCGAAGTCCTGTTCGGGAAGGAGCTCCAGGCCATGGTTGTGGCCATAACCTCTTCGGCACTGCCAGCATTACCTCTGCGATCGCGTTGAAGCAAGTGAAAGAAAAATTCAACCTTACGGGGACGATCCAATTGTTCGGAACTCCTGCTGAAGAGGTCTGCATTGGCAAACCCTACATGGCAAGAGCCGGCTGTTTCGACGGGATCGATGTCTTCCTCGACTGGCATCCGGATGAGATCACCACTGCCTATTACCGGACATGCAATGCCTACAACAGCGTCCGGTTCATCTTTCACGGAAAAAGCGCTCACGGCAACAAACCCTGGTTAGGTCGAAGCGCCCTTGAAGCGGCGGAGCTGATGGGGGTCTCTGTCAACTTTCTTAAAGGTCATATCGATCCAGGAAACCCTCCCGATGGAGCTGCGACGATCAACTATACGTACACCGAGTGTGGAAAATACCCCAATGTGATTCCGGATGTGGCTGAGGCTTGGTATATCTATCGCATTCCCACTCGACAAGAGCTGGAAGCTATCCATCAGAGGATTTTAAAGTGCGCTCAGGGCGCTGCCATAGCCACGGAGACGACTTTTCAGGTCAAGGTTCTCACTGGGACTCATGAATTGATTCCTAACGAGAGGATGGCTCGGCTCCTCTTTAGTAATCTCGAACTGATTGGCCCGCCTCAATTTGAACAAGAAGAGGAAAAGTTTGCCAAAGAGCTGCAGCGTTCCTATCAAGCTGAACCTTTAGGATTATCCTCTGAATTGAAACAGCCTTCAGGGGGATCGTCAGCCGTGACCGACAGTTCAGAGCCAAGCTGGTTCGCCCCTTATGGGGTGGTGAGAACAACTTGCCGACCTCTTGGAATTCCCGCCCATAGTTGGGGCGCCAACGCCTCATCCGGAATGACAATCGGTCAAAAAGGAATGGTCGCCGCTGCAAAAGCTCTCGGACTGGGCGGTGTCGATCTTCTCACATCCCCTCATCTTCTTAAAGAGGTTCAGAACGAATTTAGGGAAAGGATCAAAGGAAAGACCTATACCCCTGCAATACCAAAAGACCAGAAGCCCCCATTGCCAGACCGGTTACGAGAAGAAGAGAAGGATTACTTGGGAGGAAACGGATAGCTTTTTTTACTATGAGTTAAGTTCAGGGGAATAAGCATCTCTGCTATCTTCAAAGCTGCTAAAGCAGGGTCGATGATGGGGACCTCGATCTTCTCACTCAAGCGACCAGCGAGCCCAAACAGGGCCATGCAAGAAAGGACGATGGCATCCGCATCGTCCTTTCTTACTGTATTAGTACACTCCTTTTCCAGCAGAGAAGAGGTCTTCTTTAGATCTTTTCGGACTTCAGTGACAGGAACTCCAAGGGACCGAATCGAAGCCAGCCTTGATCCCAGTCCGAGTTGCCATACCTTCTGTTCCATGAATGCTCTTTGAACCATGGGAGCGACAATTGAAAATCGATGCCCCAACATAATGGCGATTGAACAGGAGGATTGAAAGGGCCCGATCACAGGAACCTGGGTAACCTCTCTTGCAGAAGTGAGACCTGCATCTTCACCACACCAAATGATGAAGGCGTCAAATCCATCTTTCTCCAACGCTCGGATCTTTTCGCGAATATAGAACCCTGCGTGTTCATGCTCTCCCGATGATTCTATACTAATGGGACCTTTTTCGAGCTTGAGCATTGAGAGAATCGTTCCTCTGTTAGCGAATCCCATCAAGAAATTCCTTCGTTCTGCGATTTGCTGCTCAGTCATTAAAACGTTCGGGATAATGATGCCAATCTTCATATTCACCTCCGAAATTCCTCATAAACATTTTCTACCACCTGAGGAGTATACCAGATATCTCCCCTTAATGCATACGACTAAATTCTGGGGGCAGGCTTGAAAATTGATAAAGCTTAGTTTTCGATGAGTCTCCTTCTAATGACTAAAAATGTCTCACCCTAAGACAAAAAAGTGTTCTTTCGGCCTCTAATAAAATTTCAATTTCTGCGAGACCGTTTAAGAATCAAAGGGTTAATCGTTCAATTTTACTTGGTACAGAAATTGCTTAAAAAGTAACGCGGTAAGTTAAGGTTTCTCTAACCAGATTAGCTGAAAAAGCAGATGGGACGAAGTGATGGTGGATGATGAATATGAAAGGACGGAGGTCAAAAAAATTAACCAGGGATCTGTATAAGTTAATGAAGATTGAAGATACAAAGGTAATATTGGGGAATGAATTCGGATATATCTACCTTGAAAAGAAAGATCCCAGAATCTTTTATGAGAAAGTAAACCCCGTTAGAAATTCCAGCGGGGCATTAAACCCCGCCGGAATTATTCTAAGATCTAACCCCGCTGCAGAGCAGCGGGGCATTATTTCTAACGGGGTAAAGGAAGGTAATGCCCAATGAGAATTGTGGAAGGGGACAGGTTCAAGGATAGATCAACCGGGCACCTATACAGGGTGAAAAAGATCGAAGAGGGGGTCGTTGTTTTAGACGCTGAAGGTAGACCCACTCGGGTGTACCTTAGCAAAGGAAGCGTGGAATTATTTTTCGAGAGGGTAGAAAAAGAAGAAAGTGAAGCTTCATATTTTTCTATCTGCCAAATATCCCTTTTGAAAGGATGAAGGCTGTGGAAGCGAGAAACGGCTGGACGGTTCTCATAGGATAAATTGTTCGACAAGCCGTTAAAACGGGCGGAAGAAAATTCGGTGAAGAGAAGGAAAAGAAAATACCGTGTTTCCGTTGCCTGCCCCTGAGACAATGGAAAAGGCAAACCGTGCCCTTGGCCATATTTCCGAAGAGATCTCGAAATTAAGCTCCCCACCGATTCCGGAGCCACTCCCCTCTTTTGAGACAAAGGAGTCTCTCCGGCTGGAGAAGGCCCTCTCCAGAATGACCCCATAGAAAGAAATTCTCTCTTATGTATCTTACATCCTTTATCCACCGGGAAGATCTATTCCACCTGACAGAGCGGTGGCTCTGTGCCAGGCCAGAGCCAGAGGATGGAGCGCAAATCACCGAGATCCTCATCTGTGACGGTTTTGTTGTCAGTGAAACCCTAAGGACCCTTACCCAACACCTGCTGGAGATGATCTATGACAAGCCCTTCCATATGGAACCCATCCGCTTCAAAGGGGAGTTAAGGAATCTCCTCTGTCTCAACCCTCCGGGGATCAACCCTCGGGTAGAGGAGCTGATCCGGAAATACAGGAACAATCCAGATTTTTTTTACCGAGAGGCTCCTATCAGTGGAATCACATCTTTGGACAGAGAAGGAAACCTCATAGGGGTTTCCAGGATCAAGCGTCCGCGAAGGATCGCTGAGAAGGCAAACCGTTACATTGCAAACTGGATCTTCAAGCTCGTCCAAGCCAAGGCCAAGACAATGGCTGAGAAGAGGGCGCAGGAACTCGGGGTTCCCCTGGAAAGGCTGATGACGTCCAAAGAGGAGATGGCCCGGGAATTCACTGGTGCTGAAGAGAGGATTACTGAAATGTTTAAGGAGGGCACGATCAAACTCGATAAAGCCAGCCTGACCATCCATGATGTAGGCGGCATCAAGATCATTGCTGAGGCTGAAAAATTGTCTCACCTCCAGGAGAAGCTATTCCATCATCCCCTCATCAAGGTCGTGAATAAAGAGGCATATGAAGGGGATTATCAAGCAGAGAGCCTGATCCTTGAGGTCTCTTGGGATAAAGAGTCTATCTGCGGAAGATATAGGGAAGGAAGGGCATGGGAGAAGCACCTCAACCGCGGCATTCCGGAGGACAGATTGAGAAAAGGGATAGAGATCTTCCTGGAGGGAACGCTACCGACCCTCAACATCGAACTGACCCTCACCACCTTTCCGAACCTCGTCGAGTCCGAGTTGGGACGAAGCATCCATGAAGAGAGGATCATTGCCCAGAGGGATCATAAGGTCTATAAAGGCTACATTCCCCTCAACGTGGAGTTTCTGATAGAATACCTCTTTGCCGTTGGGCTGAGCCCCCAGGCCCATATCAATGGCCTTCCCGTGAAGCTCTGGGGGCGATATCTCCCTGACACGATCAGTTTCCACATCCGGAATTTGTATCAGATGCCGGAGTATGGTGCCCTTTAATTGCGAAATTTGAAGGGCCTCTCAACCCGTTCTTGGATGAATAAATTTTAAGAGGGCTGCAGGGAAACTGACCAAAGGAGATGGAATGGGGGCGTTTGCAACGGAGCAGGTTCTTCTCACGCGAAGACGCTCTTTCTTCCTTTGCGAACACTCCCCCTTCCTCCGGCTCAATGACTGCGGAGCCCCGATCACTCCTGCATCGCAGACCTTTTGGATGGTTCAGGATGACTGCCTTAAAATAGGATGTCCCTATTGATCTCTCCAGGTTCATTTTTTGGGATATCCTACCGATTGCGCAAGAATGATCTTCTGGTCCGGCCGAAGCTTCATCACGCTCGCCAAGGCTGGCTTGTCTATGTTTGCGCGTACCACCGTCGCCAGTCCCTCGGAAGCACAATAAAGATAAACATTTTGACTGATAAACCCTGTGTCCGCCGCCGATAAGAAAGCTTTGTCTTCATCTGTCGCTGTGCCCATCTTCGAATAATCGGCCACATAGACAAGATTAACGGATGCCCCCTTGACATAAGGTTGACGACCCGTCGCCCCCCGGATGTCCTCTGGCAGAACGGGATTCAACAGATTCGTTTTGGCATCGTAGAGGTAGAGACCGTTGGCCGCAGCCACATAAATATCGATCTCCTGGCGGTTACTTGCCGTAGGTGCGGTCCTCCTCCCGTCGGGGCGATTGATTCCAGAGGCCGCCAAAGCATATTTGAGAGAACCTCTATCGGCAACGGCTCTCCACTGAATTCCCTTGAAGACATCCTTTTCCATAGCAGTTGCATTAAGGGATTGCCACTACCAATTTGGGGCTTCAAAAGCTGAATCGATTTTGGTTCTTGAGCGAGAGTGATACCTGGGGCCATAGATAAGACGGCACCCGTGGCTACCGATACCTTCAAAAATTCTCTCCGACTGACCTTCTTTTCCATAATCGTTACCTCCTCGTTGTGAATTTAGTGACATTCTATTGAATACAACATTTAATCTTTTAAATCATATCAAATTCTGGTTGTGCGTGCTTCAAAAATCCGGGGGAAAAACAAATGAATAAAAGAATCAGTCAAACCGTAAACAAGGGGATAGAAGAAGCCAGGCTGGACTCTTGCATCAGCCATCCGGAAGTCTCAGATAGATTTTACTCTTTTCTGATAAAACTCGTATTCCAACTATCAGGGTTTTTCCCCTGACAAAAGTTAGATCAGCACCTCTTCCATCCAGCCAAGTTTGATCAGCTGAATGCGACTCAAATCACTGACCCCGAGGTGATATTGTTTATCGGCCACCATGATATGGATGGGAGGCACATCCAGAGCCCGGTCTTCGCCGAAAAAGGCAATCCGCTTTGTCTGGAGGAGATGAGCGCCAATTGCATCTACGGCTACGGGATCAGTTCCCACGATCAGCCCCTTATAGGACCAAACGTATCTCTTGTCGAAGAAATTAGCTCCCCTTCCATAAAATTGAGGCGTGAGGGCACTGAGGACATTCAGGCGTGTCTTTCCCTTTACGATGGGGTTAGTCCATATTTTACCCAGGGGGGAGCAACCGTCCTCGTGGTAAGCAGAAGGGGTGGGGACAAACTGGATGTAATTTTTCAGGCAGGTCCCGACCCCGGCCCAGTGATGTGTCCTCAAGGGCCGCACATTGACCAGGGCAGTAGCACTAAGGAAGACCGGATTATTCAGGACTCCACGGTCATCGATATCTATATTTTTCTCTGCCACTCCGACATCCAACAGCCGCCGCTTTATAACAACTTCCAATTCTTTGGGAGTCGGCATCTTTCCCCATGTATTACTCTTAATCCCCACAACGTCCGAACTCTTGAAAAGCTTCTGCCAAGCTTCCCTGGCTTCGTTTGTCCCCAGGAGAGTCTTAACGGCTTCATCCACCATGGATTGCAAGATCTCCCCCTGGATTTTGTCCTGGCCCCCCAGCACCTCAGCATTCCGGATGAGGATGACTTTCGCCGATGGTTCTGCTCGAGCTTCCTCGAGGATCCCTGATCCCAAGGCAGCAGCCATCGTGGCTCCAGTTGTGACTCTGAGAAAATCCCTACGAGTGATGGTTTTCTTCTTCATCTGACTCACACTCCTTTCTATGTCGGATTCAGATGCCCCCACCTGCTCCCTCTCAGAGGTGTTGAAGGCGAGGTAAGGGTATTTTGGGTTCAATGTACTCCAGGTAATTTTTCTTCTGTAGCCTTGAGCAGGGCCTCTGCATCGGGCGCCGTGGGAGCTCCAAAAACGATGAGAACAAATTCGCCCCGCTGACGGGCGATGGTCCACTTCTGATCTTCTGTTTTTGAACCATCCTTCCCCCCAGCATCAGGAAGGTAAGCCTTCATAAAGCCCTGATAAGCATCTGCAGCCTCTTTTAAATTGGGGTATCGAATGAGAAGAAGCTGGGTCTTTTGTTTGTCTCGAATGTATTGAGCCAGCATAGCTTCCGTTTGCCGACTCAGGTTTAAAATATTCTGGTGGGCTATGAAAAACCGCTGGTTCAGAAGGACATGACTCTTAAGATAGCGGACGCTCTGATCGACCAGCCCGAGGTCCTTGCCTGGAATAAAGTCAACCAATTTCGGCTCCGGACCCGTTGCCGGGATTGAATCTGCTACGGCCCTCCCCACCTTGAGGATGGCCGATTCCACGTCTCCCCCCTCCCCTTCCGCATAGATGCTGACAAAATACTTTCCTTTCCAGAACCGGAGCAACCCTCCCCCAAACTCCGACCCCTGACCGATCCCTGCGGCTTCATCCTGACGCTCAAACGAAAATACCCCATAGGCATCCTCCGAGGAGGCCATTTCGTAGAGTTCAACAGTAATAGGGGGCTGCTTTGATTTATCAAACCGGCGAACCGCCAGATTTTGAAAACCATACGCCAGATAAAGCTCTGCGGCGCCATCGATGTAATCGAATAGGGTCCTGGAATTGTATTTCATCTCCTTCTCGTCCCACTTCCAGCCTCCGGCTTCTGTGGGCAGGGAAATGTCTTGATTCATTTTTCCCTTCTCTTCTCCCTTGACTGTTCCGGCTATTGTGGATATCCAAACCATCATAACAAAAAAAGTCAAAATCTTCATACCAGACCCCATTAAAATCAATTTGATCCCAAGTTAGCAATAAAAAATCATAACCCATTTTTGTCGGGTTGAAAATACGAAGACCGAATTGGTATGTCAGGAATAAAAGACTACGATCTCAACCTAAATTAGAGATGTTCTGCTTTTAGGAGTTAAGTGATATGGGGGTGTTTTGAAAGCACCTCTGACACCAGAATTCTTATCTGTATAAGAATGCTCCGGTTTAACGGATCTCAGTCAACCATCTGAGTCTTGTATCACACCTTCTATAAAGGAGCCGGTTAGCCGTAAAGCTTCTTCAGCAACCAGGCCATTCTCTGACCAAGCGTCTTCACTGACTGCATGCCTTCCTCATCCTTCTCCACCTCTCCCTTATCCCTACCGGCACCGATCGCCCGGCCAACAATGAAGATCTCTTGACTCAGAAGAAAATGAATCATCGTATCAACGGCATGCATGGCCCCAGATCGCCTGAAGGCAGCCACTACAGTGCCAACCTTATTCCTATACATACCACCGTTAGCCCTGGAAACAAAACCCGAACGGTCAATCAAGGCTTTCATTTCGGGTGTGACATCAGTAAAATAAACCGGTGAACCCAGGATAATCCCCTGCGCCTCAGTCATCATTTCGATATATTCATTTGCCACATCATTTTTTACCGCGCACTGTCGATCCTGATTCTCAAAACATTTGTAACACGCAATACATCCATGAATTTCCTTTGCAGAAACCTGCACCAGCTCTGTCTCGATACCATCCTTTTCAAGCTCACGAAAAACGTGGTGAATAAGAACAGCAGTGTTACCTTCCTTACGAGGACTACCATTAAACCCGATAACTTTCATTTCATCCTCCTTCCCGACCCCCGATGTTCATCTCGGGATTATGCGTGCGTAAGACACTTTATACCACACCTATCCTCTTCAGGCAATTATAAGTAACCTCTTAATTTCTACCGGAAGAGGTCACTTTGACCGCAGGCCAAAGATGGGAACAGAGTCCTCTACCCTGGCTGATTCTTAACCAACAATGAGACCAAAATTGTCAAAACGAAAATCCCGCTTCCAAAAAAGATTGCAAGATCGATGAGTTGGCTCTTGGCACAAAATGTGCTTACCCAATCTTGTGGGGTGTTTTTCGTGAGAAATGGAAAGGTCTACCCTTTGACTCTCCGGGTTGAAGGTCGGAGTCTAATCAGGGTTAAACCTGAGCGGCCCTTCTCTGCTCCGCCTTCAAAGGCGGGGCTTGCTGCCGCCGAACGGGTCAAGAATGCTATAAAGGCGAAGCAAAGGCTATGGAAGAGTATTGACGCAGTGGTTTGAAGAGGAGGTGACACCATGAACATCAACTCCAGACCGTTCGCAATCATTTTTTTCATAAGTCTTATTGCGTGCCTGCCTTTTGCTTTAGCGTCTTATGCCGATGAGGTCAATTTTACCGGCAAGGATGCAGATATTTTAAAAAGAGCGGTGGCCTATGAAAACGAAGGTAGAACAGCAGATGCCGTTGCAGAGTACAGGTTATACCTAAAGAAAAACAAGGATGTCGTCCCTGCGTATTTTTACCTTGGGAATCTCTATTGGGATTCCGGATACAAGGACAAAGCCCAGGAGACATTCAAGCAGGCAGGGCAGGCCTGTCCTACCTGAGGCGTTCAGTGGATCATAGGAAAGCTGGTCAGCTCTCCAAAAACCCTTAAAGTAATGAAGCACAGCGTAACCCTCGTGCCCGAGAGTGGTATTGCTCACCTGTATCTCTCCAAGTGTCAGCTGGAACAGAAAAACCCCCAGGCCGCACAGGAAAGCTACGATCAGGCAATCAAACTTGACGATAAGCTTAAAGACACAGGCCATTGGATTGATATACAGGATGGCCTTTGTGAGCCTTTCATCAAAGCAGGAGAGTTTGACAGGGCAATCGCTCTTTATGAAAACGCTCTTAAAGAACTTGAAGGCAATCGAGACAGCGTGTTTTCAGCCAATTATTACAGACCCAGGGTCCATATTGCAATGGCGGAGGTGTACCATAAAGCAGGAAAATTGGATAAGGCAATTGAGACCTATGAGGAACTTCTAAGAAAAAAGGAGAAAGGAAGAAGAGGATTCGGGTTTTCAGCATCTCAAGACGGCAATACCTACAGGCAGCTTGCCAACATTTACAGGGAAAAAGGGGACGAACAGAAAGCCTTGTTCAATGAACAGAAAGCAGATAGACTTCAGCGAAGATCTAAAATATTCCTCAACTTGGTTTCCGGTGGATTTATTGCCATCATACTGGGAGTCGCCCAGTTTTTGTTAGTGCTTGCAGCCTGTGTCTATATAGGGATTCGCATTCTGATGCTAAAAAGAGGAAGAAGGATATCCGGACCACCTCTCAAGAAGGTGTCATGGGGTTTTCAGGATGTGCTTGCTATTTATGGAAAAGCATACTTTTTGCCACTGGCTGTATTTTTGCTGGCATTTGTGATTGCTGTCTTATGCGGTTCTGATCTATACGCTCTCTTTTTCGGCCCAACATTTGTTGTGCCATTGCTGATCGGGATGCTCAGCTTAATCATCTACTGGGTGGTTTCGAAAAAAAGATTTGAGGTGAAATTTAGCCAGGCATACCCCGATATCAAACAAGGGGCAATAGAAAGACCGGTGTCAGTTATTACCTTAACCCTCTGGCAGCTTCTTTGTGTAGGAATTATAAATATTGTCTTTTTAGCAATAGCGTATGGCACCATTATAGGGATGCTGGCTGTAAGAAGCCTATGAAACCCAAGATCATTCTCCCCATAACATGCATCACGATTGCTCTCTGCATGATTATTTACGGCGGCTGCTACAGCACGTATAAAGTTTATGAAATGTCAGGAGCTCAAAAGAGCGAGACGCCTTTTTATGACTGGTTTAAGGAAACTGAAATCATCGTGGGCACAACGTTCAGCGGCATTCAAAGGATTGCAGATGGCCGGATGGTTGCGCTCTCCAGCTACAGGTCGATGATACATCAGAAGCTGTGGAAGTTTTGTCCCAGCTGAATTTAGCTGTTATCACGTTATGAGGTTCATAACGTATTAGGTATCCTTGAGTGCGGTTACGGAAAAAAGTTCAAATCTTATCAGCGATTGCCCTGAACTCATCCTTCTTTTTCGAGTTTAAGTCGCTGTGCCTGCCTGTTTTAAACTGCCATTCCTGTCCCCTTGCAATCTTTGCCTGCCCTATCGGTATTATCGGCCAATTCAGCGCTCTTCATCTGTTTCCATTTTTAATCGTCGGAATCCTTTTGTTTTTCGGTGCACTCATCGGCCGGCTCTTCTGCGGCTGGTGCTGCCCCTTTGGTTTACTGCAGGAACTTCTTTATAAAATCCCCTCTCTGAAAATACCGATTGCACGACATTTTGAAAAATTGAAATATTTGATATTGGGAGTGCTCGTTGTCGCACTGCCATTCTTCTTTGGTACCAATACGCCTTTTTTCTTTTGCAAACTCTGCCCTCCGGCAACCATTCAATCTGCTCTCCCCTGGGCAATCATTCGTCAGGAGTTGCCTGAACTGGTTCCAGGACTTTTGAGAGCTCCCTTGCTTCTGGTAGTCATCATATTTGCAATAGCGAGCCTGAGAGCTTTCTGTAAAATATTATGCCCGCTGGGTGCGCTAATGGGAATGTTTAACAAATTCTCTCTCTTATTTATTACAAAAAACAATGCTGATTGTAACCGCTGCAAAAATTGTGAGCAGGAGTGTACCATGAGAATAACTTACGGTGACAATAATATTGCCGACGGAAGAAGGTCATCAGAATGCATTCTTTGCCTTGAGTGCAATAAGAAATGCTCTGCGTCAAGAAGGTTAGGGATACAAAATCTCTTTGATTTAAAAGACGGGAAAAAAGAGGAAAAGTTTCATTGCTCTTGAGTGGCTGGCCGCCATGTGCCGAAATGTTCCGGAGATTTATCCCCTTTGAAATTTCTAAGAATTTTATTGCACAGATTTTTGCAAAACTTGACCCTATTTTGTCATCTCACTCCCAACGTAGACCTTTGAATGTTCAGCACGTTGCTGCCAGTTCTTCACATATTTCTCAGCCAGCTTCTTGTCGTGGATTATCAGAAGGTTTTCCGCATTTTTTTCCTCGGCATTCTTCGTGAAGTTAAAGGAGCCTGTGATCACAATTTCACCGTCTATTATCATTACTTTATTGTGGGCAATGCCACGGGTGGCATCTATCCTGACTTGGACTCCTCGATCAGAGAGGAAAGGCACAGATGATTTTTTCTCAGCCTTGTGGCCCTTGTCCAGGATGACTTCCACCTTGACTCCTTTCCCGTGGGCCTTCACCAGGGCTTCCGCAATGGGGACAGATGTGAAGGAATAGGCTTGAACCAAGACACTGTTCTTGGCTTTGTTTAATTCCCTGGTAATAGCGTCTGTGCAATTTCCACCGGGTGAGAAACACACCTCCAAGGTTGTTTGATTTTCTTGGGGGAAAGTGCTGGGTGGAAATAAACCCGTCCAGAAAACTAAGGTAAAGAGAGTAACTAAGATAAGCGATGTCTTGCGGAGGTTATAAAGCATATAAAAAGGAATACGCATTTTTCATACCAATAGTAAATGTATAAATAACCCGTTGATTATTATAGTTTTTCTCGATTGTGAAAATATCAAATAGAATATAAATTGACAAAAATTTGAAAAATATTGAAACATTTCGCACGTTCAACCTGACCGTCTATCGCTTTTAAGTCCTCTTACTCGAATTAACCCCTAACCGGGAGAAGGAACGGAGAGTAGGGGGAGGGATATTTTGGTTGATGAGCGATGGTTGTTCAAAGGACGAGTGGCTCAAAAAGGATTCTTAATGTGCCGGTATGCATGAGTTTGGGAAAAGGATACCACAACTCAATGACAAGACGTTTGGGGATATGAGGTGTGAAGGTGCGATTACTTTGACATTTCGAGCATCCAATTCCGCCCCAATTCTTCCCTCACTGCTGATCGTGCAAGAAATTTCTTTGAAAATATTTCCAAGTTGCCTCTCCTCTTTCATATTCTTCTTTTCGATTTGTGCCTCACGAAGAGCCAGATCAGAACCGGCCCTCACAAACAGGCAGTAGGTTTGAGGCGAAACAAAAAGGTAGCAAGGCTGAGCGGTGCCCGTGTAATAGAATACATCCCTCGAATAGAACAAAAGGACTGCCGAAAAATCGGAAGCTTTGATCATCTCTCGAAGGGTCTCTATCCTCTTAACATGCTCCAAAATGAAGCTCCATGCCTAAGTTCTAACCCAAGCTATCGTTACTGTAAATGGGTTGACCGGTCAATGAAAATAAACTTTTCCCTACTTAAGTTTTTCTGATATAATAAAGTGAGTTTTTTTGGCATTCAACTCACTTCATGAAAGTTTCGGTCATCATCCCCGTCTATAACGAAATCAATACAATCGAGGAAATTCTCTCCAGAGTCCTCCAGGGCAACCTTTGCAAAGAAGTGATTGTGGTTGATGATTTCTCTACGGATGGAACGAGGGAGTTTCTAAAAGAATGGATGGCGAGGGGGAACAAAGAGCCTGAGAATCAAGCCCGCATTCTCTTCCAACCAAAGAATATGGGGAAGGGTGCTGCCCTCCGCTCCGGGTTCAAAGCGGCTACAGGCGATATCATCATCATCCAAGATGCAGATTTAGAATACGATCCCAAGGAATATCCCAAACTGATCGAGCCGATTCTCGAAGGAAGGGCAGATGTGGTCTATGGCTCCCGATTCTTAGGCACCCCGAGGCGAGTTTTGATGTTCCGGCATACCCTCGGAAATAAGTTCCTCACCTTTCTTTCTAACCTCTGCACCGACCTCAACCTCACCGATATGGAGACAGGTTATAAGGTATTTAAGAAAGAGGTGCTGGATCATCTTCATTTAAAGTCCAATCGGTTTGGTTTTGAACCGGAGGTCACAGCGAAGATTGCTAAGATGAACTACCGAATCTACGAAGTCCCCATCTCCTATAGTGGACGAGATTATTGGGAAGGAAAGAAGATCAATTGGAGCGACGGATTGAAGGCAATCTTTTCTATCCTGCGGTATAGCTTTTTTGATTCAGAAGTCGGAGATATCGTTTACCAAACCCTTGAGGAGATGAGGAAACTCCATCGTTATAATCAATGGATCTTTTCGAAATTCCATCCATTCTTGGGGCGAAGGGTTTTAGAGGTCGGCTCCGGGATCGGAAACATCACCAAGTATCTCCTGGATCGTGATTTCGTCATTGCTACCGACGTCGAGCTTATGTACCTTACTCTTCTGAAAAATACCTTCGGGCAGTATAAGAAATTTATGATCGAGAACTTCGACATCTCCAGCTCCGATGTGGAACGGTACCGATCCTATCACATTGATTCCGTCATCTGCTTCAATGTATTGGAGCATATTGAGAAGGATGAAAAGGCTTTGAAAAACATCTTCGACATCTTGGAATCCGGAGGCCGACTTCTCCTCTTTGTCCCATCTCATCGTTGGCTTTACGGAAGTCTGGATCAACATTTAGGCCATCACAGGCGGTATGGTAAAGAGGAACTGAAAAAGAAATTGGAGAATATGGGGTTTCAGGTGATCCTCCTGGAATACTTTAATCGAATTGGAATCTTCGGGTGGTTTTTAAATAGTAAAATACTCAGGAGGAAAAGGCTTCCTCCCCTCCAGTTAAGAATCTATAACCTCCTTGTTCCCCTGTTCAAAATGGCAGACATCCTTCCTCTGCCCTTTGGCACCTCCCTCGTTGCGGTAGTCGAAAGACCAGAATGATGGAGACGATAGAATATTTCTCAGATTTCTTGAGAAGGACAGGCACCCCGAATTTCCTGGCGATCGGCATCGTCATCATTGTCATATGGCTTCTGATCTCAGGTTTCAGAAAAGGATTAAGAAAAAGAGGGCACGACAAAGGGCCTGAAGATAATAACAATTCAAATTCCAATGTCCAAATTCCAAGCTCCAAATAATTACCAATAACCAATATGGGAAATTATCCTCTATGTTTTGGTTATTGGGAATTGGAGCTTATTTGGTTATTGGTGCTTGATATTTGGAACTCATTTTTTAAGGATCTTCCAAGAAAGAAGAAAGGAAAACGTCAGGGCGAACAACATCCCTGACATTGAGAAGAGGAAGAAAAGAAGGATGAGTCTTTCCTTCAATACTGCATATTTGCTTTCGAGCATCCCCACGTATAGGATCCCGACAATTTTGTTCTGAAAGTCCCGGATGGGTTCGTAAGCGGTGATATACCAATCATCGACCACAAACGCCCTTTGTACCCAGGGCAATCCCTTCTCGAGAACTTGCTCTTGCACCTCTTTCATCGCCCGGGTTCCAATGGCCCTATTTCCTTCCCTGTCGATCACATTGGTTGATATTCTCACGTCACCCAAAAAGATCGTGGCCGTCCCAATATCTTTCCCCTTATATTTGGCATCCTTGAAAACGATATTCTTAATCCGATCGACAATCTCATAATTTCGGTTGAGGAGAACCCCTCCTGTCAACACGCCCAAGACCTCGCCACGGAAACCGATAATCGGATGGGCCGCTCTTAATACCATCCCAGAGGTTTCATCCATTTTTTCAATCGGTTTTGCTTTCGGTGTGGGGATCACTCGTATCATGGATTCTCTCGCCAAGGTCTCCCCTTCCTTCGACAGCTCCTCTCCAGAAAGCACCTGGGTTCCTGCAATCCCCTTCTTCTCCAAAGCTGTCCTGATAAAGGGGTCTTGAATCAGATTGTCTCCTGATACCCGAGGATTATGAACCCTGAATATGACCGTTCCCTTCCGATCGACCACTGTCAAGAAATCGAGCTCCTCTTCAACCATCACCCTTGAAAATGCGTCTCGAATAGAGGAGACATCCCTCTCTTTTATTGCCTTTGTTAACACCATTTGTCTTGCCGAAGTCCAGCGAATCGTCCGGTCAATATCCCTGATCTTGGAGGCATAGACCCATCTGGCCGTACTAAGGTGTTCCTTTACCCTTTCCTGTGCTTCAAAAATGATTTGATTCGTAACGATGGAATTGACAATGAGGCTCGTGACAACGCCTATAAAACAGGCAAAGGCCAAAAAAATCAGTGCCAATTTGGTTTTAGTAGAGATTTTCATTAGTTGCAGGTTACCAGAAATAAATGAAAAAGTAAATAAAAAATTTCTTGCACTATTTGGATTTATCTGATAGATATATTGTGAAAAAATTCTTAAATCCTATGATAGGAGGTATTATGCATGAAACCATATTTTGAAATGATGACCGGTTTCGGTAAGGTTCTAACCGAGCAGCAAATTAAAAGGGCAGAAGAAAATGTTAAACAAATTAAAGAAGTTGAGAAAACAATTGCAGAAGCTGTGCAAAAGGTGAAAAAAGCAGGTCTCTCCGCAGAGGAAATCAATAAGAGGGGAGAAATGACCGTATACCAGAGGCTTGAATATTTGTTGGATCCGGGCACCTGGTGTCCTTTGCACACCCTTTTTGACCCGATGGATGAAGAATCAGGGACAACTGGGGTGGTTGACGGACTGGGTAAAATCAGTGGAAAATGGGCAGTCATCATCGGTTTCGACAATAAAGTCATTGCCGGGGCCTGGATTGCTGGTCAGTCGGAAAATATCTTGAGAGTTACTGACATCGCAAAACGCCTTCATCTTCCCTTGGTCTGGTTGGTAAATTGTAGCGGTGTAAAACTCCCTGAACAGGAGAAGGTATACGCTAACCGAAGAGGAAGCGGAACGACTTTTTTTAGGCATGCGGAACTAGAAAAACTGGGAATCCCCGTCCTGGCTGGGATCTATGGAACCAACCCGGCTGGTGGAGGATATCAAGGGGTTAGTCCCACCATACTTTTAGCTCATAAAAATTGCAATATCGCTGTGGGCGGTGGCGGTATTGTCAGTGGGATGAGTCCCAAGGGTTTTTTTGATGAGGAAGGGGCAGAAATGGTTATTGAGGCTACGAGAAAGTTCAAGGCCGTTCCCCCTGGCCGTGTGGAAATCCATTATGATTCAACGGGCTTCTTCAAGGCCGTCTTTGAGAAAGAGGAGGGAGTTTTGGATGCCCTAAAAGAATACCTGAAATATATACCGGCCTACGATCCTAAATTTTTCAGGGTGGCAGAGCCAAAAGAACCAAAATTTTCACCCGAAGAGATCAACTGTCTGGTCGCCTTCAATCAAAAGTCGGCGTATAATTTTGATGAAGTCCTTGCCAGATTGACAGATAACAGTGAGCACATGGAATTCAGGCCTGGTTATGGTCCTGAGGTCTATACCGGTTTAGCGAAGATTGGCGGTTTTCTGGTTGGCATCATCGGAAATAGGCAGGGATTCTTACCAAAGGGATATCCAGAATATGCCCCTTATCCGGGCGTTGGCGGAAAGCTTTACCGACAGGGCCTCATTAAGATGAATGAGTTCGTCACCCAATGCGGAAGGGATAGGGTTCCGATCATCTGGTTTCAGGATACGACAGGCATCGATGTGGGTGACATCGCAGAAAAAGCGGAGCTTCTTGGATTGGGCCAATCATTAATTTACTCCATCGAACAGACGGATGTGCCGATGATGTGCATCGTGTTAAGAAAAGGGACAGCGGCTGCCCATTACATTATGGGAGGCCCCCAGGCAAACAATAATAATGCGTTTACATTGGGCACACCTACGACAGAGATCTATGTGATGCATGGCGAAACAGCAGCGGTCGCCTCTTTTGCGAGAAGATTGGTGAAGGAAAAGGATTCTGGACGTCCACTAAAACCCATCATTGACAAGATGAATGCCTTGGCACAAGAGTATTATGAGAAATCAAGGCCGGTTTACTGTGCTGAAAAGGGATTGGTCGATGAAATCGTCCACTTGCCCGACATGAGAAAATATATGGTTGCCTTCGTAGGTTCCGCCTACCAAAATCCGACATCGATCTGCCCTCACCACCACATGATGATTCCGAGATTGATTAAGGGATGAAAAAAGGGCCCGCTTTAAGGCGGGCCTTTTCATTGAGTTAGGGCCTTTGCTACGGGCTGAGCTTATCGTGGATTCTGCCCATCATCTTCTTACCTACCTCTTTCTTTGGAAAGGAAGGGAGTGAAGGATTGGGAACTCATGGTGCATTGAATTTGAGACCGGAATGATTTAGGATTTATGAAGGAGGGATGAAAATGGTGATACGACTCAAGTTCTTTTCACTTTTCTTCTTCGTCCTGTTTATTTCCGGTTGTGCTCACGTCATTTCAAAGGACTTAAGGAGCAATTCAGATCTTTCTCTCACCTTAAGCCAGGTCAAACAAGATCCGAATGCCTACAAGGGGAAATCTGTTGTTTGGGGTGGAG
This sequence comes from uncultured delta proteobacterium, assembly GCA_963826305.1. Lineage (GTDB taxonomy): Bacteria > Desulfobacterota > BSN033 > BSN033 > UBA1163 > CAWGWZ01. The sequence goes on from CAWGWZ010000028.1 coordinate 103,488, forward strand.
AGGTCATTGACACGGTCAATCAAAAGGATGGAACCACACAGATTGAGGTCTTTCAACGGCCTCTCGGATGGAGGGAGGAACCCAAAGAGACCCTTGCCTCGGAAGGAAGGTTTTTAATTCTTGTTGAGAAATATTTGGACCCATATATTTTCTGGAGGGGGAGAAGGATTACAGTGGCCGGAGAAATTCAAGGAGAAATAATTAAGCGTCTTGGTGAGATGGATTATCGATACCCCATTCTCTTGAGCAAACAGATCCACCTCTGGAACGAGTATTATTACGTTCCATATCCCTACTATTACCCCTGGTGGTATTATAACCCATGGTGGGGGTATCCTTATGGCTGGTGGGGATTCGGCTATTATTACCACGGCCATCACCACCGTTAGTCTTTTGGTTTAATGTATCAGTAATAAGGGTTCTAAGCATAAAGTCACCCTTTCTGGAATTTCACGAGGGCGGGTTGACAGATCCTTCTTTGTCGGCTATATTTTTTTGACGTAAACCCCGTTAGAAATTCCAGCGGGGCATTAAACCCCGCCGGACTTATTCTAAGATCTAACCCCGCTGCAGAGCAGCGGGGCATTATTTCTAACGGGGTAAAGGGAGTCATCATGGCACGCAGTCCAATTACCCGGAACGGATATAATCAACTCCACAAAGAATTGGAGAACTTGAAAAAGGTCGTACGGCCTCAAGTGATCAAGGCAATTGAAGAGGCGCGGGCTCATGGAGATCTGAGTGAGAATGCGGAATATGTCGCCGCCAAAGAACGGCAATCCTTCATTGAGGGGAAGATCCGGGAGATCGAACAGAAGTTGGCCAATTCAGAGATTATGGATTCCCTTCCCGTTTCCAATGGTAAGGTGGGCTTTGCCTCTGTGGTGACACTGGAGAACCTCGACAACGGGGGCGAGGTGACCTATCAGATCGTCGGACCTGACGAATCCGATATTGCTTCGTGTAAGATCTCGATCGCCTCTCCCTTGGGCAAGGCCTTACTCGGAAAGGAAGTGGATGAGGAAGTAGCTGTTCAAACTCCGGGAGGTATTAAAAAATATACGGTTCTGAAAATAGCCTAAACAAATCCCAATCAACCCATCTCTCCCTTTTGTGCCCCTTTCTCCTTTCTTCTCACTACATGAATGGCAGTGGCTTTAAAGGAGGCAGCCACCTCTCTTCCTGCCTGGAGCGATAAATTCTCGAGAGAATGATGGGTCACATAAGCAACGAGCGGAAATCCGCAGTTAAGTTGGACCTTTTGATAGAGGCCCAAGGAAACAATTTTTTCAATCCTACCTGGGAAGACATTTCTGGCGCTTGTTCCTTCTTGCGAGGGACGGGTCGAAAGGGTCACATTTTCAGGCCGGATACAGAGAAGCACGGTCTCCCCCAAATGCCCCTCCCCCACGGCCTCGATCTCCTGGCCTGAAACGGAGGCCACGAAGGCCCCAGCATTTTTTTTGATCACCCTCCCGGAAAGAATCGTTTCCACTCCCACAAATGAGGCCACAAACTCGTTCACAGGATGATTCATCACCTCTTCAGGAGAGCCAATTTGAAGAATCCTCCCTTCGTTCATCACCGCAATCCGATCCGAAAGTCTCAGTGCTTCCAGCCGATCGTGAGTGGCGAAGATGGTCGTCGTTCGTGTTTGTCTCAAGATGGATTCCAGATCTTCAATCAGGGATTCACGGCTGGGGGGATCGAGAGATGCAAACGGTTCATCAAGAAGAAGCACCTCAGGCCGGATAGCAAAGGCCCGGGCAAGACTCGTCCGCTGGGCCTCCCCTCCGGAAAGGGTTTTCGCAGAACGGCCGCTGAGATGACCGATTCCGAGGCGATCCAGCTGCTCCACTACCCTGTTGCGAATTTCCATCCTGTTCATTCCCCGGATCTTTAAACCGGAGGCGACATTGCCAAAGACCGTGGTATCAAAGAGGAGGGGTTCCTGGAAGACCATGGCAATCTTCCTTCGATATTCGAAAACGGAAGGTTTCGAGTTAACCTTTCCATTCTTGAAAAAGATTTCGCCCTGAACCGGTTTCAATAAATAGGACAAAGTCTGCAGCAAGGTGGTTTTCCCTGCACCATTTGGCCCAATCAGGGAAAGGATCTCGCCTTCTCCAATTAAGAGGGATGGAACGCTAAGTATAATCGCTCCTCCTCTTTCAACCTCGATGTTCTTTGTTTCGAGTATTGGTTTGGATTCGTTCAAACTCATTTATCCCATAGCACAGAGGGTTAATTCTTCTGCCTTCTGCTCTTTATTTCGGTCTTTCCCTCTGTTGTATCTGCGTTAGGATCAAATTGATGAGATAGGCCAGCAGGAGAAGAATAATTCCCAGAGCGATCGCAATATCGAAGTTTCCACGACTCGTCTCCATAACGGTTGCCGTGGTAAGAACCCGCGAATAGCCTTTGATGTTACCACCCACCATGATCGAGGCACCGACTTCTGAAATCACCCCTCCAAACCCAGCCATCACCGCAGCCAAAAGGGGGAGTCTGGCCTCTTTGATCAGAATCCAGACCATCTGGAGACGGGTTGCTCCGAGTGCCAGAATCTGAAGCCGGAGTTTCTTGGGAAGTTGTTGAATGGCGGCCAAGGTAATTCCCATCACGATCGGTGTGGCGATGACTGTCTGGGCGATGATCATCGCTGTGGGTGTGTAGAGGATCTCAAAAAAACCAAGAGGTCCGTTTCTCCAAAGAAAAATAGTGACAAAGAGACCCACCACAACCGGCGGAAGCCCCATGCCCGTATTGATCAGGCTGATGACGAGTCGTCTTCCCGGAAACCCGGAGAGGGCGATAGCCACCCCAACGGACACCCCGATGAGCAGGCTGATAAGTGTGGCTATTCCGGAAACCTCAAGAGAAAGAAGGGTGATCCCCATCACCTCTGGATCGAAGGTGATCAAAAGATAGAATGCCTTCTTGATTCCTTCAAAAATGAGATCCATCTGACCTCCGACAAAATCCCAATAACCAAATTCCAAATCCCAAACAATAAGCAATTACCAAACTCCAATGACCTAAACACACTTTGAGACAGGCACTTTGGGCATTGGAATTTGGAATTTATTTGGGATTTGGTGCTTGGAATTTGGTGATTATTATTTTCATAATTCTTCTTCTTTCTTCCCGGCATCTGGAAAGAAGAGAGGAGATCCAAACCTATCCACCCCAAAGATTTTGATGATCTCTTGAGTCTCCTTCGAAACCATGAAGTCGGCAAATGCCTTTGCTCCAGGGACATTTACCTTGGGCCATTTGGCCGGATTGACCTCAATCACATGATAGATGTTAAGAAGGATGGCGTCCCCCTCGACCAGAATATCGAGCCCGAGGGATTTCTTCAACGCGAGATAGGTTCCCCGATCGGCAAGGGTATATCCCTTCTTCTCAGCAGCTACATTTAGGGTCTGCCCCATCCCGAGACCGGTCTGCTGATACCATTTCTCTTTTTCAGGATTTATCCCAGCCGCTTTCCAGATGTCTTTTTCTTTTGCATGGGTGCCTGAATTATCCCCTCTGGACAAAAACAGAGCCTGGGCCGAAGCAATCTTCTTAAAAGATTCTGTGGACGATTTTAAGCCCTTTATCTTAGCCGGATCTTCCAGAGGGCCGACAATGATAAAGTCGTTATGCATCACCAGCCTACGGTTTACCCCATAACCTTCGGCAACAAATTTTTTTTCAGCAGCGGGAGAATGGACCAGGAGCACATCGGCCTCTCCCTTTTGTCCCATGGCCATGGCCTGGCCAGATCCTACTGCGATGGTCTTGACAAAATAACCCGTCTTCTTCTCAAAGACCGGGAGAAGGACGTCGAGAAGCCCCGAATCCTGTGTGCTGGTGGTGGTCGCAAGAATGACCGTTTTTTGCTGCGCCTGAACAGTTGTCATTCCAGAAGTGAATATCAGAGTAATGATTACCCCGAATAAGATGGCCCAAATGCTTCTCCTTGCATTCATCACTTTTCCTCCTCTTAGATATGACTAATTCTTGGGTCCCTGTAAACTTCTCCATTCCTTTGAATTGGGAAAAAAGAGTGGGCTTCCGTATTTGTCTCTACCAAAATCCCTGATGATCTTCTGCCCTTTCTCCGGAGAAGTCAGCCATCTGACAAAAACCATTGCGTCTTCATGGTTCACCTTTGGAAATTTCCGGGGATTGACGGGAATGAGGCTGATGTAGTTTAATAGGGCCTCGTCCTTTTCTAATAAAACGGCCAATTTGATCTGGTCCTGAAGAGAGAGGACCGTGGCTCGATCAATGAAGGTGTAAGCCTGCATCTTATCCGTATGGCGCAGGGTGGGGACATTGCCCTCAGCGCCTCTTGGACAAGTATAATACCAGGTGCCCTGGGGCTTGATTCCCGCTTTCTGCCAAATTTCCATTTCGGCCACATGGGTTCCAGATTTATCCCCCCGGGTGACAAAAACAACCTGTTTCTCAGAAATTTTTTTGAACGCCTCGGGCGCGCTTTTCATCCCTTGAATGCCCGCTGGATCGCCGGCCGGCCCCACAATGACAAAATCGTTGTACATCAAATCGATTCGCCCTGTTCCATACCCCTCCGCTACAAATTTCTCTTCGAGCGATTTCGCGTGGACGAGAACCAGATCGACGTTTCCATTCTTGGCAATATCCAAGGCCGCTCCTGTGCCTGCTCCCACATGGCGAACTCGTATGCCTGTTTCTTTTTCAAATTCATTTTCCAGCACATCGATAATCCCTGAATCGATCGGGCCGATCGTGCTGGCCATCAGGATAAATTTACTGCTTTGAGCTACACTCAGAGAGGGAAAGAGCAACAGCAGGCAGAACAATCTAACAACTACCCATCTTTTCATATCCAGCCTCCTCTGCATTATTTTCCTGAATAGAGGACTTTTCCCGAATTTTTGAAGTCGTAGCTCCCCAATCGCTCAACCCCGTTACGAAATTCCTTCGAGTTAAGAATCTCGATGAACGCCTGGATTCCCTTTTCGAAAAAGGTCGATTGGTCAAGGAGCATATCAAACCTTTCCTGGGTGATGGGGATAAATGGAAGACCGAGGAGTTTAGAAACGGCAATGGTGGCAATTCCGACATCCGCTTCCTTTGAGAGAATGCACAGGCCCACTTCAAAATGGGTATAGACCTCTCTCTCATACCCGTTGATCTTAGAAGTTGAAATCTGCAATCTCTTCAGGTGATGGTCCAGGAGTATCCTTGTACCAGAACCTTTCTGGCGGTTGATAAACCTGATCCCTTTTTGAGTCAGGTCTTCGAATCCTCGAATGCGAAAAGGATTCTTAGGGGCAATAATAAAACCGAGATCTCGATAAAAGAGATTGACCACAACGGGTTTCACATCGGGGAGATAGGTGGAAAGAAAGGGTGTATTGTATTCCCCAGTTTTCGGATCAAAGAGGTGAGACCATGCAATATCCGTATAACCCATATTCAGGGCCTTGAGTCCGTCTGTGCTGCCTGTATTGGCAGAAAAAATATAGAATTCTGGGTATGATTTTTTCATATAGGTTTGAAGCATGTCGAGGATCGGATCATTACTGCCCGACGCCAGCAGCGCCCCCTCGACTCTTCTACTTTTTTCTCTGGCCTGGCCAAGGCCCTTTTGGGCATTCGATTCAATCCATCGGTCAATCAAATTCTTCGGAAAGACCCATTTCCCGGTAACCCGGGTGCATGGAATCCTCTTCGATTTGATCAATGCGTATACCTGTTTTTCATGTATCCCCAGGTATTGTGCCACTTCTTTGGTGTTCATCATCTCCTCGGGCATTGAAATTCTCCTTTTCGTGCAGAAATATAAATCGAAAGATGACAGTTTGTCAAGAATGTAATTACGAATAATTACTATTTATTACCTATAAATCCTAAATCAGCTTTTCGAGAAATTGATGCTCTTGGCTATTTGGTTTCAACCCTCATACTGGCGGTGAGAGAGATGATTTATTTCGTTGGGAAGAGAAGTCCATTTTGGCAAAATTTGTTAACCACCCATCAGCCTCTTAAGCGTGGCCCTTGTTTAATGGCATCAAAATGCCCGCCGGTAAGACTCTGCTTTTTAAGCATAAGTAGTAATAAAAAGTAATAATAGGTATTAATAGGTTATTTTTTTCTTGACAACATTAATTTCATCGATTATTATAGCTGACGCGTTCTGGGAAAAGAGATCTTCTGCGGAATGAGGAACCCAGAAAATCTCTCTATTATTCAAGTGTCTCAGATATCGTGAACCAAAATGGTCGGGAAAAATACTTTTTGTAAAAGGAGGCAGATTATGAAGAAGGTTACGTTGTTTTGGATTCTGACTTTAGGCATTCTCTGGACGGTAGGGACTACGACCCCCGGTTGGTCGGCATATAGCTCTCACCAAAATGATCAAGACATTAACAATTTTCTGTCTATCTACCCTTTTACCCGCTCAAGCAAGCTTAACGATTGCTCACTCTGCCATCCCGGTGGGAACATCACACAGGGTGGAAAAACAAGTTCTTATGGCAGCTGCGACTACTGCCACATCACTTATGGAATTCAGCCTCCTTACGGGCAAATTCCTCTGAATGCTTATGGCACAGATTACAAAGATGCGGGTCGGACCCAACTGGCTCTTCATACCATCGAAGCCGTTGACTCAGACGGAGATGGTTACAGCAATCTGGATGAAATCCGTGCATTGACTTTTCCAGGGGCTAACAACGATCATCCAGGATTGGTTCCCGCCACCACAGTGGTTTTGGCTCAAAAGGATATTCAAAAGCTACCTCGTCATAAAGAATTCCTTCTTTATAACGCTCAAAAGTCCCAAGACTTCTATGCGACGTATGAAGGACCAACCGTTGCGGATCTCCTCCAAAAGGTAAATATGCAGTCTGGAGCCACACAGATTACCGTTTTTGCTCCGGATGGATTCTCCAAGACCTTTCCCATTGATGCTCCCGACCCTCAGACCCCTCCTAACTTTCATTACGATGTCTTAGGTCCTTATCCCCAAGGGATTTACTATGGTGGGCTGGATTTTGTCGCTTACCCCTATCGGCCTGTATATCATAATGGCGCCACGATCCCGGATAAACTTTATATGATCCTTGCTTACAAGAGGGACGGAGACTTCTTGACGCCGGGCATATTGCAACCCGATCCTAACACTCCGGGACGGCTGGTACTTAACGGGGAAGGACCTTTTCGTTTGGTCAACCCTCAAAAGGTGGTAGGCCCTCCTGATCGGCCTTCGACTGCGCAACCCCTCGGAGACGGCTATGATTATGATCCAAATAAGGATCATAACGCAGGCTCCTCTGTTCGCAGTGTAACGGCAATCCGTGTAGAACCCCTCCCTCCAGGAACCACCGATTTCGCCTGGACAGAGGGAGGATGGAACCTGGTGGACCAGAAAAAAATAGTTATCTATGGAGCCATCGATCCTGCTACTTATCCGGTCACCGGAGCAATTCTGGATAAGAACAGAAACCCCGTTCCAGATGTCCTGGTCACTTTTGGATTGGCATCGATGGGGCAAGCGGGGGCGGCAACTTCAGACTCTGACGGAAAATTCGAACAGAACCTCCCTGCTGGGACCTATACCATCACTCCATCTAAAGCCGGGTACACCTTTACACCCGATTCAAAGGAAATCAATCTCTCCAAAAATGGGGCGAAAATCAAATTCAGGGCTAATCCTGTGCCTTAGTCTAATATATTCAGAAATTAAACGCAGAGGGGAGGTGATACCAGGGTTTGTCTGACGGGGGCAGGGAGGGGGATGCGACGGTTGACCATTGAACCGTTTCAAAAACAAAGTTGATCTAACTAAGGTGGAAGCGAATTTTGTTAGTGGATTTAAAAAACACGATGCATGAAACACGAAGCTGAAGGAGGAGGGAAAGAGATGAAAAAGTTTATTGTTCTAAGTTCGGTTCTGCTTCTAATCTTGGCCTTTGGCGCAGCCGTCTATGGCCAGGAAGAGAAATTGGATTTCAGGGCATCGGGGTTCATCGATGCCCAATCGCTGTTGTGGAGAGGTGTATCAGGCGGTAACAAAACAGCCGGGATTATCAATGCTTATCCGTCAGCGTTTCAGCCGCCAGTAGGCACAGCTGGGGATGCGTGGAATAGGACCGCCCACTATATGGAGAGCCGCGCCAGGCTCAAATTCGATGCCGTCATGGGAAAAGAGTTGAGCGGAACCATCTTCTTCGAGATGGACTCCGGTTCCAACGGCTCGACGGGCAGTGGTTGGGGTGATGTCAGACCTGGCGTCATCAACAATATTTCAGATAGAAACTCCTTCGGCTACTGGTCGATGGACCGGGCCGCTGTTGAGATCAAGAACATCTATTTCGACGTGGCTCTGCCCTACATCGGAATCCCGATTCCTATGCAGGTCAGGGTTGGTGGGCAACCCCTTTCCATCCGGCCTAACCTCTTTGTCTACACGGACGGCATGGGGATTAAGGGCGGCATCAAGATTGACCCTGTGAACATTGAGCCGTTCTGGTTCAAGGCACTCCAGGGCAAGCTTTGGGCTGACCAGGGTAATGATGTCTATGGCGTTCATGCCAATGCCAAGGTTTCAGGATTCACTCTGGGCGGCTACTTCGTCTATTACAACCTGAACACCTACCCATTCTCCGTAAGTACCACTGCCAATATCGGTGGTGTTACTGTTACCAATGTAGCTTCTGCTTATACAGCCGGAACTCTGTCAGCTGATTTCTGGTGGTTGGGATTTTACGCGGATGGGAAAGCAGGGCCTGTCAATGTCAACTTTGACTTCATCTACGACAATGGAAAGGTGAAGAGCCGAATTTTTGATGACTTAAAGGTCGATTACGATGGCTGGCTCGTCTATGGTAAGGTTGACTATCCATGGGAGAAGTTCAACTTCGGAGCCGTGGCATACTATGCTTCAGGGGCAGATGCAAACAAGACCTCCGCCAATGGTCTTCCTGGAACCAAAGTTGCTAATCCAGGCGCCCCAGTAGGTACGTTAACAACGAAGGTCAAATCCTATGTCACTCCTCCTGGTTCAGAAGCATCTACAAATTTCGGCGAGTCAGTGGTCTTTTATACCACCTGGATCACCCGGGGTGATACCGGTATTGCCCAAACCACCAATTACGACCAAGTGAGCAGAGGCCCGGTCGGTGGAACCTGGATGGCCAAACTCTACGGCAGTTACAAAGCCACACCGTGGTTTAAAGTGACCCTCCAGGGTCTCTACATTGGCGACACCACCAAGCATGGAGACACCTTTGGTACTTCCAGAGACGCAGGAGGCGACCTGGCAAATCATGGCACCATTGGCTGGGAAAGCGATCTGATCACCGAACTCCAGATCTACAAAAACCTCAAATTCTCCGTTGGTCTGGGAGCCCTCTGGCCTGGAGGTGCATTCAAATTCTATAATACTGCCATTCAAGAGAACGAGAAACCTCACTTTCCATGGCAGCTCTGCACAAACATCGTCTACAACTTCTAACCGAACTGTAGCAAAGGGCGGCCTTCGGGCCGCCCTTTTGAGTTTCAGATCTTAAACCCCACCCAAAAACGTGTGGACAAATATCCTTGTTTTGAGGTGATGACATTGACGAAGATTTTGCCATCTCTGATCCCTGATATTGCATAAATCCTATCAGGCAGGAATGCTTCTAAACCTTTCCAACGTGGCTTTGTTAGGAATTTTATGGGTAACACGCCTTTTTACTAAAAGCGACCTTTGTCATATGCTGGGGACTCTCATCTTCAACGTGGGAAGGTGGCCGCTGGAAAGGTTTTCCAGCATCCCTGCCTGCTGGATTGTGTGGTTTTTTTGCAATATTAGGGTTATATTACATTGCTTTTAGGGGATGAGGAGCAGTCTTGGCGTGAAAAATTATTCTTCTAAGCGAGCGTTAAAATTTACGGAATCGGTCATCCGCGAAATGACCCGGGTCTGTCTCAAGCACCAGGGGGTAAACCTCGCTCAGGGTTTTCCCGATTTTCCGGCGGCGGCGGAGATTAAGGAAGCTGCAGTGAAGGCCATTCGTGCAGATTTGAACCAGTACGCGATCACCTGGGGAACTCCAGCCCTCCGTCAGGCCATTACCGACAAGTTCGCCTGGTATAATGGAGTGTCGATGGACCCCGATAGGGAAATCACGGTCTGTTGCGGGTCAACAGAGGCCATGATCGCCTCCCTTATGGCCATCGTCAATCCAGGGGAAGAGGTGATTGTCTTCGAGCCCTTCTACGAAAATTACGGTCCGGACACGATCCTCTGCGAAGCCAAACCGCAATTTATCACCCTCCATGAACCCGACTGGCACTTCGATGATCAAGAGCTCGCTCGCGCTTTTAACAATAAGACCAAGGCCATCGTCATCAATACTCCCAATAATCCTACCGGCAAGGTCTTCTCCCGCGAGGAGCTACAATTCATCGCCGACCTTTGTCTGAAATGGGGTGTCGTGGCCGTGACCGATGAGATTTATGAGCATATTGTCTATGATGGAGCTAAGCATGTCAGCATTGCTTCGCTCCCGGGCATGCGGGACCAAACAATCACCATCAACTCTATCTCCAAAACGTACAGTCTCACCGGATGGCGCGTCGGTTGGGCGATCGCCCCGGCGCATCTCACCGCGTCCATCCGCAAGGTTCATGACTTCTTGACCGTGGGAGCACCTCATCCCTTGCAGGAGGCTGCGGCGACTGCCTTAAGGATGAATCGAAGTTATTACCAGACTCTGGCCAAAGAATACGAGGAAAGGAGAGATTTTCTCGCTAAGGTGTTAGATGAAGCGGGATTTCGCATCTATCGTCCTAACGGGGCTTATTATATTATGACCGATGTAGGACATTTCGGTTTTTCCGATGATGCGGCCTTCGCGTTCTATTTAGTGGAGAAATTTGGGGTGGCAACTGTCCCGGGCAGCAGCTTTTACAGCCGTCCTTCCCTGGGAGCGACGAAGATTCGTTTCTGCTTTCCCAAGAAGATGGAGACCTTGCAGCGGGCTGCTGAAAAGCTGAAAAATTTCAAAACAGAAAAACCATAAGAATAGTCTTTAGGTTAGGGTTAGGAAGCCGGCATCTTTGCCCTAACCCTTAAGCAAAATGGTTTTATTGTCTAACAGAGGGAAGTGAATACACGATCGGCTGGGCAAAACAAAGGGCGATCCATCGGACCGCCCTTTAAAGCTTTCCATCAGCCCCGTGCAGAAATCCCTATTTCAACCGGCCTTCCACCGCTTCCCATTTGATGTTTTTAAAGAAGGCCGCAATATAATCGGGCCTCTTCAGCCCATAATCGATCATGAAGGCATGTTCAAAGACGTCCAGGATCAACAGCGGGTTACACCCCGCCGGATGGCCGACATCGTGTTCGTTGATCCACTGATTGAACAATTTCCCGGTCATCGTATCCTGATAAAGGATGGCCCATCCAATACCCCGCATGGTCCCCACTCCCCGAAAGTCGGCTTCCCAGTTCTCATAACTTCCAAATTCTTCTGCCAATTTCTTCCCGAGTTTCCCAGTCTTGTTCAACGTCCCTTTGCCACCCAGGTTTTCAAAGTAGAGTTCATGAAGTCTCATGCCGTTAAACTCCCACCCCAGCCGGCGCTTCAATTCCGCATACTCCGGGGTTCCGATCTTCCCTCCCTTTGCCATCTCAGACAGGGAATCCATCACTTTATTCGTGTTGGTGACATATCCCTGATAGAGTGTAAAATGGTTTTTCAGTAACGTTTCGCTGAACCCCTCCATTCCAGTGAGACTGTTGTAATCCTTTGCGGTATAAGCCATACGTCTTCCTCCTTTCGATGGATAATAATTCTATCATAACAAAAAGATTGCCAGTTTCAACAATTTTTTTTAACCAGATAGGCCTTGACAAACAGAAAAGGGTGATTCTTTTTTTGTTAGAAATTGGAAGTTGCAAGAAAGGAGTAATGAAGCATGGCATGGGAACTTACTACTTGGAAACCTTTTAGAGAATTGGACAGGATGAGAGGTGAAATGGACCGGCTTTGGGATACCTTCATCGAAGGAAGGCCAAGTTGGAGAGGCGAAGAGAAGGGAGAGTGGTTTCCTCCTGTCGATGTCTCGGAGACAAAGAACGATGTCGTGGTGAAAGCCGAACTTCCAGGGATCGATCCAAAAGATATCGACCTCTCGCTTTCCGATGGTCATCTCCTCATCAAAGGTGAGAAGAAGCAGGAAAAAGAGGAGAAGGATGAAGATTATCACTTCATCGAGAGAAGTTATGGGTCTTTCATCCGTTCAGTCCATCTCCCAAAGGAAGTGAAGCATGATAAAGTGAGTGCTTCCTATAAGGATGGAGTTTTGAAGATCGTTCTTCCAAAATCCGAATCGGCAAAGACGAAAGAGATCAAAATCAAGGTCGATTCAGGCTGATTCGCCGTTTGTTCCACTGAATGATCAAGGCGCCCCGGAGGGGCACCTTTCTTATTTTATCCCTTTCCATTTGTATCACCCGCCGATCCACCTAAAACAGTTCGTTGATCTCCCTTGAAATAATGCGATCCTGCATGTTATTTTTAATCAACTATGAAACTTCGGGTGGGCGCCAATTGGGATATTGCATTCCTTGATGCTGTGAAAGGGACGTCCGTGGATGCTCTCTTCGGCAAGCTCCCTTTCGATATTGTGGGAGGAGCGAGGCCTGGATTTGTCCTGCCCCGAGTGGATCGAAACGATGTGAAGGAATACATTCAGGCTTGCCACCAGAGGGGCCTGGAATTCAGTTACCTCCTGAACGCCCCTTGCCTCGGAAATCTTCAATATTCGAAGAAGGGTTATCGACAGCTCATCGACCTTCTGGAATGGATCGACCAATCTGAGGCTGATGCCGTGACCGTGGGCATTCCTTATCTGATCGATCTTGTGAGGAAACGTTTCCCTCGGCTCAAGGTGAAGGTGTCGACAACGGCCCGGGTCAATACCGTCAGGAAGGCCCTTCAATATGAAGAGATGGGTGTCGAAGAGATCATCATCGATGAGCATATCAACCGTGAGTTTAAAACCCTCGACATGATCAGAAAGGCGGTGCACTGCAATTTAGAGTTGATCGTCAACAATATCTGTCTCTGGCAATGTCCTTATAATTATGAACATGTCAACCACGATGGCCATGCCTCAAGAGAAGGAGAGGAGGAAGAATACTGCTATCTCCAGTATCCAGGTTACCTCTGTCTTTACAGAAAATTGACGAAGCCTGTGGAGCTCTTAAAGTCACCCTGGATCAGGCCGGAAGATATCCGCCATTACGAGAACTTGGGTTACGATCATTTCAAGATCACAGAGCGATTTAAACGAACCCCTCTTCTTCTGGAGCATGTCAAGGCCTACGAAAATCGTCGATATGACGGAAACCTCTTAGATCTTTTCACCCTTCCAAGGAAGGGGGCCTTCACCCCTGTCCATTTGGACTACTTTATCAAACCCGAGCATGTGAACATCATGAAGGTCTCCGAATTGAGCAAAGTATTCGACCTGGAGGTCCGGGAGCTCATCCGAATCGATAACCGGAAACTGGATGGCTTCATTGAACATTTCAAGAACGAGGATTGCAATCAGACCTCCTGCTCCCGGTGCCGGTACTGCGAAAATTTCTTTGAGAAGGTGGCGGTGGTGAATACCCAAGAGGTGATGAGGGCTGCACAGAGGGTTGGAGATTTTTCTGAGAAGCTTCTTTCAGGAGAGATCTTTGAAATCCCTCCTTCCCATTTTATCTTTCGCCTTCCTTTGGTCAAACCCCTGCTAAAACACCTTGTTAAACGGCAGCTAAGGAAAGAACAAAAAAGCCAAGCCTCAGAGATCAGGAAATGAGATTTTTGCTGGTTGATCCGCCCCATAAGATCTGGACCATTCTCCGGGCATGGGTTCCTTCCCCGGGTTGTCTCCAACTCCTCGGCTATTTGGAGAGGGAAGGGTTTGATATCGATTATATGGATTGCACCCTTAATGAAAACCCGTGGAGAGATCTTGAAGAGAAGGTCCGAACGGAAAAACCGGATGTGATTGGCATCTCCGTCATCTGCACGGCCTTCATCTATGACGGGATGAATGCGGCCAATCTGATCAAGGCGGTCAGCCCTCAATCGGTCATCATTATGGGAGGAGAACATCCTTCTTTCATGGCCGGGGAGACGCTCAGGGACTGCCCTGCCATTGACTATATCTGTGTGGGAGAGGGTGAGGTGACCTTGACCGAATTCCTCCGGGCCATTGAGAAGAAGGAAGATCTCTCAAAGGTCTCGGGCCTTGCTTATCTCAACGAAAAAGAAGAATTCATCTATACCGGGGATCGACCTTTCATTGAAGACTTAGATACCCTTCCGATGCCTGCTTACCACCTCGCCAAGATGGAGCATCCTTATGTGGAGATTCCCTCTGAAGGGAGGAGAGGATTGGTGGTCAATTTTTCGAGGGGATGTACCTGGGATTGCACCTTCTGCTCAGAATCGGCCTTTTATAAGAGAACCTGGAGAAGGCGCAGTCCAAAACGGATCGCGGATGAACTCCAGCTCCTCAAAGAGAAATACAATCGCGATATTTTTTATGTTGGGGATAACACCTTCAATGTCACACGGGAACAGGGAATTGGCTTTATTGAGGAGATGCTGAAACGAAAGACAAATCAGCACTTCTGGTTACAATCCAGGGCTGACCTGATCATCCGGGACGAAGATTTATTGGATGGGTTCCGGGAGGCGGGTGTCTATCAGTTCATGATGGGGCTCGAATATCACGCCGATTCTGTGCTCAAAGATATCCGGAAGCGCCATACCGTCGAGCAGGCCCGGAAGGCCATGGAGCTTCTGAAGAAACATAAACTGATGGTTATGGCGACCCTGCTCATCGGCCATTGGGAGGAGACAGAAGAAGATCGCAAAACCTTTCTAAGGTTCTTCAGAAAATATGTGGATCACTTCGGCCTCAACCTCATCACCCCACTTCCCGGAACTCCCCTTTTCTATCAAATGAAGGAACAGGGGAGAATTGAGGACTTGGATTACCGTAATTTCGATTATCTCCACGCCATCATGCCAACCAAAGAGGCGGATAACTTGGAGCAGGTGAACCTCATTTATAAGGATATGATGAGGCGGTACTATTGGCGACCGACGGAATTATTGAAGTTGTTTTCACGCAATCCGATTCTGAGACATCACCATCGATATTACATCACCAAGGTGGCTTTCAATATTATGATGCATGAGATCTTTGGAAAGCCGATGTGGGTACAACCCAACTACCAGGAGTATAAGGACTATCTGGTGGAAAGAGGAGAGGATCTGTCCGAAAAGTTGACAGCCTTAGCCAAGTAGTAATTCTTAACGGCCACTTACTCTATGCACTTAGCGCTTTGCGGTGTTCCTAACGACGAAGGAGGTAGGATATGAAGCAAAACAAAAGGATGGTATGTTTAGTATCTTTTTTAATCCTAATTCTTACGGGCCTCGCGACCTCGACCGTTGCGGCTGAAAAAACGCCCTATAAGATCGGAGCAAACTTTGAATTGACCGGGCCCTGGGCAGAGGTGACCAAGACTCTGAAAATGGCCATGGCCATGGAGGTGGAGAGAATCAACGGGATGGGTGGGGTCGATGGACATCCCCTTGAGCTGATCTTCGAGGATAATGGCTTCGATTTAGGCAGGGCTGCAACCAATATGACCAAGTTCACCCGAGACAAGGAGATCGTTGCAGTCGTAGGCCCATTTGAGGACAACTTACAGGCAACCACAAGGGCTATCGCCGAAAGGGAGAAGATCACCAACATCATCATCTGTCCCTCCAATCCCATGGTTCGCGCCTTGAAGCAAAGATGGGCTTTTAATATCGCTCAGAGCGACATCATCGTTTCCCAAAAGTTGGTAGACCTCTGTCTGACAAGGAATTATAAGAAGGTTTTGGTATTCCCTGCTGTCATACCCCTCGCCCAGAGCCTTGCTGACTATTTTAAGCGTTTCGGAGAGGAGAAGGGGATGAAGGTCATCATTGCGAAGGAGACCCATAAGCCGACCGACATCGACATGACCCCTCAACTCATCAAGCTCAAACCGATCATCGAACAGGAGAAGGTGGACGCCTTTTATGCCTGTACGGCCGGGCCACCCGGCCCGATTGTCTGCAAGAACCTGAGGACTCTCGGAGTTAAGATCCCGATCCTCGGGACCCATGCCTTTGGATTCGGTTTTATCATCGCCCTCGGTGGAGAGGCCATGGAGGGAGTTGAGTTCGGTGGTGCAAAACCTGTAGTCCCTGATCAGCTCGATGAGAATGATCCTGTACGGCCTATCATCATCGATTTCGACAAACGGATGAAGGCGCGCTATGGGGTGGGGATTGACCAATTAGCTGGCTATGCCCATGATGCAATCTGGCTCATTTACGATGCATTGAAGCGATGCCAGGGGAACGTCACCAGGGCTAAATTTAGGGATGCCCTGGAAAATACCAAAGGGTTGAAGAGTTGTCATGGAATTTATAATTACAGCCCCACTGACCATGATGGTTTGAGCAAAAAGGATATGGTTTTCATCCGGATCGAAGGAGGTAAATTCAAGCGGATGAAATTCCCAGGATTCGAATAAAAGTGATTCGAATAAAAGTTGAACGCGACACAGGATATCTGTAATATTAAGGGGTGGGCAGCGATTCGAGCAGACCCACCCTTTTTTTGTGACCCTCCATAGCTCTCGCCTGCCAAGGAATATGTTGGATGGGCAGGTTAGCGAAGGCGGGTAAATGAAGAACCTCATGAACTTTTTAACGTATCTCCCTCAACTCTTTTCCTCTGGTATCACCATTGGAGCTATCTATGCCCTGGTGGCCTTAGGATTTGTGACCATCACCCGGGCTTCCCAGATCATCAACTTTGCCCAAGGGGAGTTTGTCATGTTAGGGGGGGTCATCACCTTCTTTCTTCTGAAAGGCTTAAATCTACCTTATTTCCTGGCGGCTCTGATTGCCATAATGATCGTTGTGATGATCGGCTTCCTGCTGCAGGCCTCGGTCATCTATCCCCTGCGAAAGGCATCTGTTCTCATTCTCATCATTGCTACCCTCGGAGCTTCCGTCTTCCTCAGCAGCACCAGTGCCCTCGTCTTCGGGACATTGCCGAAAACCCTCCCTCCTTTCTCTGGTGACCGGCCCCTGCAGATATGGGGAGCCATCGTTGTCCCCCAGAGCCTCTGGGTCTTGGGAACTACCTTTCTACTTCTTATTGTTCTCTACCTCCTCTCCCACCGGACATTATTGGGAAAGGCGATGGAGGCAACTTCCACTGACCCTTTGGGCGCTGATCTATTGGGAATTTCAAGGAACCTAATGGTCTTTTTAGCTTTTGGGGTGAGCGCAGGGATAGGGGCCTTCGCCGGAATCCTGATCACTCCAATATTCTTTACAAGCTATAACTCTGGGACACTCCTTGGCCTAAAGGGCTTTATCGCAGCAGTCTTGGGAGGCTGGGGAAAAAACAGCGGTGCGATCCTCGGGGGCTTTGTCTTGGGGATTGTGGAATCCTTAAGTATGACCTTCATCCCTTCTGGTTATAAGGACGGAGTGGCCTTTGCAATCCTATTGCTGATCTTACATTTCAGACCCAAAGGGATTCTTGGGTCACCTTTCATCGATAGCCGCCGATGGTAAAGCAGTCCAAAAAAGAGTTCAGAAAGAGAGACTTTTTTTATCTGATCCCCTTATGGGGACTCTCCTTGATTGTGCCGGATGCGGACGATCTCTATTCCTATCGAAGTAAAGATTTTAAAAGAAGAGATCTCTATTATTTAGGAGTCCTGTTGCTCCTGCCCCTGATTTGGTCTGACCCACATTTCCATCATCTGATGGTCCTCGCCGGGATTTACGCCATTCTGGCTTTAGGGTTAAGTCTCTTTCTTGGCTATGCAGGACAGATCTCTTTGGGACACGCTGCCTTCTTTGGTATCGGGGCCTACACCACCGCCATCCTCACCACCCGCCATGCCTTCCCTACCGTCTTGGCCTTCTGGGCTTCTGCTGTGACGGCTGCTGCGGCCGCTTTTCTCATCGGCAAACCCATCCTCAAACTGAAGGGTTATTTCCTTGCCTTAGCGACTTTGGGATTTGGGGAAATATTTTTGGTCATTGTTCGGGAAACCCAAACTCTCACCGGAGGGGTGATCGGGATCTTCGGCATCCCATGGTTTTCACTTGCTGGTTTTTCCTTCGACACCTATCTGAAACAGTACTATCTCACCTGGGGTGTGCTTCTGGGATTATTCCTCTTTTCAAAAAATTTGGTCCGCTCTAAATTGGGCCGGGCTTTCCTGGCTGTCGCAGCCAGTGAGGATGCTGCCAAAAGCGTTGGTATCCACGTGGCTCAGGTTAAGATAAAGGTTTTCGTTATCAGCGCAGCCTTTGCCGGATTTGCGGGTAGCCTATTTGCCTTTATCATGTCAACGGCCAACCCAGAAGCTTTTAGCCTTGGTTTCTCTACACTGATTGTCATGATGGTTATTCTGGGGGGGATGGGCAGCCTCTATGGCCCCATCTTTGGGGCCATCCTCCTCACCTGTCTCATGGATGTCTTGGCGAGATACCAGGAGTGGAGTCTCCCCATCTATGGGGTCATCTTGATTCTTTTGCTCATTTTTTTCCCTGATGGTATTGGAACCCGCTTAGGGATCCGGCTGATCTACCTGATCGGCTATTGGGCAAAAAAGAAGAAGAGGGATGAGGGAAAATTCTGATGTCTCTTCTCATCGTTGAGGAGATCACGAAAAAATATGATGGTGTGCGAGCCCTTGACCGGATCACCTTAGAAGTGGAGAAGGGAACCATCAAGGGGCTTATCGGTCCAAATGGGGCTGGCAAAAGCACCCTTTTCCACCTGATCAGTGGAATGGAGAAGCCTGATTCCGGAAAAATCTATTTTAAGGGAAAGGAGATTACCTCTCTCGAGCCCAATGAGATAGCTGCTCTTGGAGTGGGAAGAACATTTCAGACAGTCCAGACCTTTGGGAATATGACCGTTGTGGAAAACATCATGACAGGGATGCATCTGAGATTGAAAGGAGGGGTTATCTCTTCAGGGCTCTGGCTCCCTTGGATCAGGAGGGGGGAAAAGGAGGGCCTGGAGGAGGCCAAGGAAATTCTGGATCGACTCGGCCTCTTAGGCCGATGGAAATCCCCTGCTTCCCAACTCCCCCTTGGCAAACAGAAACTTCTAGAGATCGGCCGTGCCCTTGCCATGAAGCCAGAGCTCGTCCTTTTAGACGAACCGGCTTCTGGGCTAACCCCAGCAGAAGTGGAGCAGCTTTCTGAAAGGATCTGCCAGCTGAAAAAAGACGGGATCACCCTCTTCATTGTAGAGCATCACATGGGAATGGTTATGGAGATCGCAGATGAAGTGGCGGTCCTCGATCACGGCAAGGTCATTGCTGAAGGAACCCCCGAAGCAGTGAGAAAGGATTCGAAAGTGGTTCAGGCCTATATGAAGGGTAAACCCCGTATATCCCTGCCCTAAAGGACGGGCTTTTCTTTATCCTTAGATTTGAAATTGCCTTCATCTCCAGTCTGAAGACTGGGGCTTTTGGGATTATACGGGGTAAAAGGACCGATGCTTGAAATAAAAAAACTTTCTGTTCATTATGGGCCATTGGCAGCGCTGCAAGAGATTTCCCTGGAGATAAAGAGGGGTGAGATCGTCGCTCTCTTAGGTCCCAATGGAGCAGGGAAGACGACTCTGTTGCTCACCATCTCCGGAATCCTGAAGACGACAGAAGGAAGAATTATCTTCCAGGATCAGGATATCACAAACCTCAGTCCTCATCAGATCGTATCAAGAGGAATTGGGCATGTTCCCCAAGGGCGTCATATCTTCCCAACCCTTTCCGTCATCGACAATCTGATGATGGGGGCCTACATTAACAGAAAGGCGAAAGGAGAGATCAAGGAAGACTTAGAGTGGATCTATGAGCTTCTTCCCATATTGAAAGAGAGAAACCAACAAAGGGCGGGTACTTTGAGTGGCGGCGAGCAGCAGATGTTGGCCATAGCAAGGGCAATGATGGGACGTCCCAAACTGCTGCTATTGGATGAACCTTCCTCAGGTCTCGCCCCTCGTTTTGTTGATGAGGTATTTGCCAAATTCAAGGAGATGAACAGGAAAGGACTTACTCTCTTTCTTGTCGAACAAGAGATCGACCTAACACTGGCTATTTCCCAACGGGGATATCTTCTGAGGAATGGTCGTCTGATCAAAGAAGGACCCCCTTCGACCCTCATGGAGAGCCGGGAATTGAAGGCTCTTTGCTCTCCTTCGGGAGGAGAACTTGCCTCCGGGTCGGCAGAGATTGATGTGGGGAGGAACGGACGAGTATAGAAATTATCTGGCAGCGAGAGAAGAGGTGCTTCCCAGGGCGTGGATGGTCCTTTCCAGGTACTCAAACCATTCCTTCTGAAGGGCAATCCTCCTCCTGGGGACAATGGCAACGGGGGCAAACCGAACGGTGAAAGACTTTTCGGTTTGATCTCGAAAGGTGAGGTTGAAGAGGACAGTATCTGCCCCATAATAATTGTCCCGGCTGATAAAGATCTTTTCCATATCGGAGAAAGGGATTCTTACATCAATTTTCTCCATACCTTTGCCCTTGGGAATCTCGAGAAACAGGGTCTCCTCTTCGACCCATAAACGGCTCTTCCGTCTCGACCCTTTGAAGGGAAGTCCCCCGTAATAGTAAGCAGAGCAAGGCATTGGAGACATGTTAGCAATTATATAGCATTTAGGGTCCCCTCATCAATAGGGGATCTCTGGAAAAGGATAACTTATCCCCGAGAACTTTTTTATTTTGCTCAATCCCTTATTTTTAGAGTAAAATGGCCGTGATGAAATCACCGTAAAGGTTGCACAATGAAAAAACGTGGAACTGATCTTTCTGAAAAGTTGAAACACGAGAGGAAGAAAATCGATCTCGTCGACAGAGAGTTATTGAACCTTCTCAATCGACGGCTCCGGATTGCCCTCGAGGCGCGAAAGATTAAGAAGAGGATGGGGAAAAAGCTCTATGACCTTAAGAGAGAAAAGGAGGTTTTGGAGAGCCTAAGATCAAGAAATA
The DNA here is from genome assembly GCA_963826305.1 of uncultured delta proteobacterium. Classification (GTDB taxonomy): domain Bacteria; phylum Desulfobacterota; class BSN033; order BSN033; family UBA1163; genus CAWGWZ01. Next base: position 124,609 of record CAWGWZ010000028.1, read on the forward strand.
AAGGACCTTTAAAAGACGAGGATTTGAAGAAAATATTTGAAACGATTATAAGGATATGCCGTAGGTCTCAAGTTTAAATGCTTCATAGGAAGTCTTTTCCTTTAGCGAGAAAAAATGGGGCGAGGAGATGAATATGATTGAAAATTCACGTAAGAAAGCCGCAAAAACTGTTGTTCTCTGCTTTCGCTTGATATTGGCAGCTTTTTTTCTTACAGCGGCCTTTGGAAAACTGGTTGATATTGAGCGTTACTCGGTGCAAGCCGTTTATTTCTTTGTTATCCTGCCCATGTTTTTAGCTCGTCCTTTTGGACTGGCCTTGCCCTTCATTGAACTGCTGTGCGGATTAGGTTTACTTTTCGGAGTGTTAACCCGATTATCGGCTTTGGGGATTGGCCTGCTGAGCTTATCTTTTCTCATTGCCAAGACCATCGTGTTTTTACATGGGCGTAGCATGGATTGCGGTTGTTTTGGAGCGTTCGGAGACACATTGGCCTCTGTAACCATCTTCCTTGATCTTCCAATGATGTTCTTTGCGATGGTCGTGATGTGGGCGCCTTCTGATGTCCGTCACTGGAAAACTGTGGGGAATGTTTTGCCAAAGACATGGAGAGAGAGATTAAGATTCATATGGTGAATGGAGGATCGAGTCAAGAAATCACTTTGGATCATCACAGTTATTGCTGCACTCCTTATTCCAATAATCTGCTTCATCGTTACCGTTGGGCGGGCTGAAAATGTTCGATTCATAACTCCAGAGGCCTTAAAAGAGCTGATTGAAAAGAAAGATGCTAATTTCTTAATTGTGGATACACAGCCGAAAGCCGCATACAAGCTCGGGTCCTCAATATCACCTGGGAAATCAGAGCTATGGATATGGCTGGGGCTTCGCTTGGGCTGTGCGTGATGGCAATTCCACTCCTGTGCCTGAACCCGCCACCATGCTCCTTCTTGGTTCTGGTCTGGTTGGACTTTGGGGGGTCAGGAGAAAATTTAAAAAGTAAATCGATATACAATCTGAGGAGGGAAAAGGCAGGGCCAAATTGACGAGCCGGTCGCTTAAAGTGTTGAAGAAATTTAAAAAGCCCTTGAACCACAAAGGTTTCTGGCCTTTTCTTTTGAGAAAAAATCTTTGGAAGTTAAGTGACAGATGTTCTTGCCGATTAATCAGCGGCTATCAACAGTTCCCGGCATTTTCTATGCAAAGGTGAGTCTATTTTCAACACGTTAAACGATCGGCTCGCCAAATTGACCTTGCCTTTTTTGTTTATTTCAATCGTAAATCTTCAGTCGACCTTCCTTGCCCTGACTGTTGATAAGTAGGTGTAACGCTTGAGCGTAGACGTTAATCTAAGGAACTGATGCAACCCAAAAAAGAAAGATAAGCTATTTGAATAAGTGGGCAAAGGATAAGCCTTTGGGGTTGGTAATAGCGGCTCAGCAATTTGATATATGAACTGTGACGACCTAAATTGGTTTTTGCGATTCCTGCTCCCCGCTTTGGCGAGGACAAGTTTACCCCTGCGCAACCAGGGGTAGGAATGACAAAAATTCGTAAAGCTTCCTCGTAAAGCTTCCTCGTTGACACACAGCTTTTATTAGCTCATAATCAGCAGAATGAAGTAAAAAAACCCGGTTGGGTCTACGAGTAAAATATCTCTTCCACCGAAAATTCTTCCAATGGTTAAAATAAGATCGAACATCCTTTCAAACACATTCTCTTCTCTATTTAGGCGAATCGCCTCTTCCAGCAAATCATCATTTGCCCTTTTTATATGCATACTCGCGCTTATCCTTGCATACCGGATTCAACTCACGATCGGTCTCTTTACAAATTCAGTAAAGCCCTTCGATTTTAATCCGGCGCACTATCCGGTATGGTTCATGCTTGCGTATTTTCCCTATGATCTTTCGCTCGTCCTTGTCTGTTTTCTCCTATCATGGTCTCTTTGTCAGGTGCACTCTTCCATCAAACAAAGCAAAACCTTTCCAATTTTAAAGATTTCAGGGTTCGTTTTTTTGCATATCTTTTTAATCATCATGCTTCTCATTCATGAGATTCATCTGCGCCTGCTCTTTACCGTTCAAGCAGGACTCGATTATTCCGCGATCATGGAGGCGTTTTCGACCATTTCCTTTGCGGAAGTAATCAAGCTCATTGAGGTAAAGGACTATCTGTTTCTTCTTTTGCCCATTGGACTTTTTTGGCTGGTCATGGTGTCCCGTCTTACTTTAAGAATATCGATGGCAGGGGTTTCCTTTGCGGTGATCATCTTTCTGTTGTTGATCTCTGTCTTTGCAGCAAATGACAAGGCGAAAAATGTTCCCGCTGAGATGCGCTTAAATCCGGCACTTTTTCTTCTTTCTGATGTTGTGGACCATGCCTTCTATCAACATGCTTTCAAATCCGGGAATATCGGTATCACCAATGAAAATGGATCCGGCCTCCAATTCCCGGGTCCCATGGACGCCAATAAAACAAAGCTGGTACGATTCCCGCCGCCTAAAAACAGCCGCCCATGGAATATTGTCTTTTTTATCATGGAGTCAGTGGGTACTCGATATATCTTTGACACAGACGATGGCAGGGAGATGCCCATGCCGTTTCTGAACAGGATTTCAAAAGAGAGCTTGTATTTAAAAAGGCACTATACAACGTCCAACGTCAGCACAAAGGCAGTTTTTTCATTACTGAGCGGACTTTATGATTTTTTCGACCGGGAGAATTTCGGCTTACGTCCGGATGCCGACATTCCTTCCCTCTATAATTTTCTGCCCAAGGGCTACGATCGTTTTTTGGTGACCCCTTCTTCCATATGGTGGTACTTTCCAATTTCGTTTGTAAAAAATAGCGGACTGACGGAGATACACCACTATGAAAACTTGAATTTCAAAATTAAAGAGACCTACCATTCCCTGGGTCATTATATTGCGAGAGATGAGATTCAAACCACGGAATTTTTCATTCAGAGACTGAATCAAGCCAGAGAGCCTTTTCTGGCTATATACATTAGCTTTGCAGCGCACTTCCCCTATTTTGATTATGGCCCGGACTACCGCATCATGGAGGACGACGGACGTCTGATAAACCGTTATTATAATAACTTAAATCTCCTGGATCATATGATAAAGCGCATTTATGATCATCTCGAAAAACAGGGGCAATTGGAGCGTACCATTTTTGTGATCGTGGGCGATCACGGTCAGGCCTTCGGTCAGCATCATCCAGATAACTACATGCACTATCGGTATAGCTATAATGAGAATCTGGAGGCCCCGGCGATCATCTATCAACCGGCGCTTTTTAAGCCAAAGGCATTTGAGCTGTCTACAAGCCATGTAGATCTATTACCAACCCTTCTTGACGCAATGAGAATTCCGTACAATCCCGCCTTCTTTGACGGAGAGTCCCTTTTCCATAATCCGCTGAGGCGAAAAAATATCTTCTTCTACGGACTTGAAGAATCCATCTCTTCGCTGGACGCCAATCAAACAAAAGTACACTACTCTCTAAAGAAAAATAGGTGCCGGGTTTTTGATCTGAAGGTGGATCCCGACGAGAGAAACCCTCTCGACTGCTCCTCGTATCAGCCTCAACTTGAGGCCCTTCGCAGCTTTGCAAGTCACCATGATTCAAGTCTTCTCGAATACAATGCATGGATCAGAGAAGAAGGCAATCCTCAGGGACACAAGGACCTACTTTTCTAAGAAGGTAATAGGTGCAAGCGTAATCATTACAATTACCAATCCCGCCGAGGGGGGACAAAATAATCATCAGCGGCCGAATTCCAATCACTGAATGGAAATCAATGTCAAACAAGAAGTTTAAATTTTGGTTGTTGAGAATTGGAATTTATTTGGTTATTGGCGCTTGGCGTTTGGTTATTATCAAATTATTTAATGTGTTTGTATTGGTTACGCCTACGGGTCTTCAAGCTAAAAGGTGAGGTTGAGGTTTAGGCGAGCAAATGGGGGCATGAAAAATCAACAAATATTTTCCCCTACTGTTGATGCCTGGTTGTAAAGATGCCTATAGTGATCAACCATCTCATCTAAAAGTGGAAACCTCCGTGTCCAAAACCACTGCTGCTGCTCCCCGCGCCTCCATGGGACCCGGAAAAACCTCTGCCGCCCATCGGGGATGAGCCGGAATGTTGGCCTCCACCCTGAGGGTGTAGGTTGAAAGATCTTCCATTGCTCCCTGAAGGTGGACTGAAAGACCGGGTTTCGCCTGCCAGAGGTCTTTGAAAGTTCATCCTGTTTTGTCTGTTCATGCCATCCGGTCGGCTGAAAGTCCTGTTGTTCATACCGCGGAAGCCAGTTTCACCATGGATTCTGTTCATCTTGCGGTCGATAACCGGTGGTCGCCCATAATTACCATTTCGACCATTGAAGCCCGGAGGTTTACTTTCCCTGTTATCAACCTGCTTTTCAGTGCCGCGGTTAGACCTCGAGTAGGCTGGATTTCTATCGTTGGCTCTTCTATCTGTTGTCGGCATCGATGCATTGGCCGAAGCCACCCTCTCACGGCTGCGCTCGAAGATTGACCGAGCGGCCTTCCTGGCCTCGGTAGAATTAAATCCTCTTCTGTGAGATGTATCCTCGCCTCCCAAAAACCCTCCGGCGTGTCTTCTTGTGGGATCGACGGTAAAGATCCTTCCGGTACCGTGGTCTCTGAAGTGATTGCTAATCACATGATGGTGGTGATGACCGTGATGATCCCCAACAATAATATTAAAATCCCTCAGCACGAAGAATCCAGGAAAGAAGAACCCGGAGCACCAGAATGGGCTGGGGACCCACCCATACATGTAAGAATAATCCGGAGGCGGGGGATAGTAAGTGACAACCGGTGGACCCTGATCATAGTAATAATTGTTGATGACCTCGGGTCTTGAATACTCACCATAATCTCTCGGAGGTTCAACTCCTGCATACTGACTCTCCGTATCCACTCTAACCGGCAAGCCCTGCTGGCCAGCAAGATCCTGGAACGCCGTTATCGCCTCACTCTTCTTCATTGCCAATCTGCTCGAATCCGCTGTTTCGCCGATCGCATTTTGTAGCTCTCCGATGATGTCAGGCGTCACAGGATAATCAGCAATCCATCCGTTTTTGGGTGCGATACCGACCGTGGCCAGCATGCTCTCAGCTTCTGCCTCGCTCATGGCTTGTCCTATCTTAAGAACCTCAGCCAGTTTGATCGCAAAGTCTCCCTCACGGATCAGGGTCTGCGCAATGGGAGGCGCCTGCGCTGCCGTCTCCCCTGATTGTACGCCTGCTGCCATCTTTCCAAGAGGAGTTCGAGAAGGGACCGGGGATTTCATTCTTGGCACATTCACCTCTTCAGCCTTATCACGATAATCAGGAGGGACTTTGCTCAAATCGTCTGAAAAGTTCACCACACCTCGCTCATCAACCCATTTGTAGACGGCGGCCGATGCAGAGGAAGCAACAATAAGCACGAATAAAATAAAAAAGAGTTTCTTCATTTTTCCCCCTCCATTTTAATTTAAAAAGGCCACTGACATCCAAGATGCGTTTTCTCTGTTTGTATCACTTCCTAATAGCGTCCAATCATCCCCTGTACTCTTCCACACATTCTAATCCGTCCGGTGCTGCATTGCAACTTATTAGTGGAGCTTTACTTATTTTGACGTATTATCAAGTTCGTTTATTCAACTCTCCCGCTAAAATTTTCCCCGTACTTAGGGATGAATGCCGTCACCTTTTCCATCCCCATCCCGCCAGGCAAGCGGTTACTCTGATGAGTCTTGGGATTCCAAAGTCTTTCGGAGCCCCTTCACGATAGGGCCATCCTCTTTCCAAAGATGGCAGGTATTTATAAATTTCTTTATAGTCTTTTCGCGAAGGCCCGTTCTCCCTCTTTCATAGGCAGCCCAGTATCCCTGGACGGCAGACTCTCCCATGGCGATGACGAGGCTGGTCAAGTGTACACACCCTCTGATGCCTCCAATGACCTTCTTTACCTTCATGCTGAAGCCTGGGGCGATCTCCAATCCCTCCAAATTCCGGAACCAGGGAAGCACCTCTGGGCATTCTTCCCTCGGATGATGAGGCATTGTGGCTTCTGCTTGTTCAATCGACATCTCAGGACCCTTGACCTTCAATTGAATAACCATATGGTGGACAAGCTCGGACTCCTCTGAGGTCTCGTTTGGCCTCGGCTGATACCGATGGTCTATTAGGCCACCCTCCACAAGGATATAATGATCGCCTAGATCGGAAGTTCGTATTGAAATTTCCCTCGTGTGAACAAGTTTCTTCATGAGTCCCCTCTGCTTTCGATTCCCACTGTCTGTTTTTTTGAACTATTTTCAATCAATCGCTTCAAATGAGAAGACCATAACCATTATTGCTATATTTTACCAAATAATTCAATCCGCAATAACAGATGGTGTTCGTTGTGAAGATTATCTTTTTAGAATACCACCGTCGAACAGACTTAGGATAGAGTGAATTGTGGGAAGATGGCGACTTTAAAGAGGTTTTTGAGGGGTTAGTGGATTTGACAACCTCTTGAATTTATTTGGTGGTCCCAACGGGATCCGAACCCGTGTTACCGACGTGAGAGTGAGTGAAAAGGCCTTATTCCGCCATCTTAAAGCTTTTTTAAACCCCGTTCAGGCCGTTTGAGAGGAGAAAGGAGCAGTTCAGGAAACAAGGAATGTTCTCGCTTTTCCTGAAAAAAGAGGAAAATGAAGGGCAAGGGCTCACCTTACTAATTTGGTAAACTTCGCACCTTCAACCGTCGCGTTTGCCATCAAACCCCTCTGGCCGAATAGGAATGCGACAATCGGATCCTTAACGTTTACTGTGTCCAGAGATTTCCCGGCTCCAACTTCGATAAAAGCCACTGACCCGTCGACCCCTGCTTTCCAGCCAGAACTGGTACGGAATTTTTTAATCGCCTCTTCTTGCATAAATACAAGAATTAAGTTTGTCTTCTGAGCGCCGATCTGAAATCCAACCGAGCCGGCTGCAATGCTGTAATATTCAACAGTCTTCCCGCCAATCCTCATGGCACCCTCGCCATACTCGCCTCCCACACCGAGTCCTGCCTTGACAATGTTTGGGATGACGAGAACACCCTTTGCAGATTGCAAGAATTCTTTACCTCCGTTTACGTGTTGGGAAAAAAGTTTCAGAGCAGCATTGACCTCCGCGTTAATCTTCTTGGCCGTTTTAGCATAGGAGGTTGCAGCCAATAAGAAGCTAAATACAAGGGCCAGACATGTCATTACACAAAATAATCTTCCGCTGAATGATTTCATCTTCTTCATATTCTTACCTCCTTTAAGACCGCTTGTTCATTGATTCTTCCACTTCCCCCCTATATCATTGTACATATATTAATCCTTATTTCAAATGTCAAGGAATGTGAAAAATTTGGCAGCCTCCGAAAGCTAACAAGGAGGCGGGCGATTGGTGGTTCCAACGGGATTCGAACCCGTATTACCGACGTGAGAGTTGGTGAAAATGCCTTATTCCGCGATCTTTAAAGTTTTTTAGACCCTTTTAAACCCGTTTTCGAGGATTAAGTCCCGACCAAATTCCCGACCAAGAGGCCATCCGGTGGATGGAGGTCGAGAGACCGGACTTCTTCCTGATGAAACATTCACTTGTAAAAGGGGTTGAAAAAGGTGTATATTAGAACCCACATTACACGATGAGTAGCCTTGATAATGAAGGGGAGATAATTGTTTCGATTATTACATTACTGCAATATAATATCGGTTGTAACAATATAATACTGCAAAAAAGGGGTATTACCAGTCGGTTCAGGAGTCAAAAAGGGCCGTTTAAAGGGATCAAGGGTCTGTTTTCTAAGGGAAACATCGCAGCAGTATAAAAAATAATGTTAGGTGGTATAATGCCGCGAGGGAAGGCTTATGACAGAGGATGTACCCATACTCCAAGAGGAACTCGTTTCGGTCATTCGCGACCTACGCCAACCAGCCGGCGATGATCCCCGCTTCTCAAGCTTAGAAAGTATTACTGCGAATCAAACCGCATTTCTTTCGCGTGTCCATGATACGTGGAAACGGCTTCATAATCGTTCCTTACAAGAGATCTTAAAGATCGAATCATTTGCTAGAGCGCCGGATGCGAAAAGGTATCCGAAAGAGTTTTCTGAATTCCTTCGATATGTAGAATTGATATGGCGACGCACAAACGATGCGATTGTGTGGTCATTATTCAATATGGAGGGCCATTACATTAGAAGGATGTGCCTCAGAAAGCCCAGACCTGTTTTGTCGGAATCAAATCATAAGGCTCTCATTCCTGCGCTAACTACCAGATCATGAGATAAAGGAGAAGGGTAAAATGGGTGACACTCCTGAGAGGGAGAAAGGAGTGAACCCATGGAAGATGTAGAAGAAGTTAAGAAGAAGAGTAAAGGGAAAGAGAGTCGGTATGGGAAGCGGTATGGGTTGGAGTTCAAGCTTCGTTGTGTGAAGTTGCGATTGGAAGAAGGGATTCCAATTTCTTTGTTGTCGAAGGAAGTGGGAGCCAGTAAAGATGTCATTCGACGTTGGGCGAAGGCGTATGAGGAACGGGGAGAAGCGGGGTTACGGAATGGGGTTGTCCCGGCGGGGAGTCGACGGAGGCTTCCCGGACCAGTACGCGAGAAGATCGTCGAGATCAAGAAGCGAGAGCCCTTCTTTGGTGTCAAGCGGATTTCCCATCTATTAAAGCGTGCGTTCTTCCTCAGCGCCAGCCCGGAGACGGTGCGGCGGACGCTGCGGGCAGAATCGTTGATTGTTCCCTCCAAAAAGAAACGCCAGCACAACATCACCCGGCCTCGGTTTTTTGAGCGGTCGACACCGAATCAATTGTGGCAGTCGGACATCTTTACGTTTCGTCTGGGGGGCCGGTATGCCTATTTGATTGGGTTTATTGACGATTACTCGCGGCATATGGTGGGATTGGAGCTATACCGGAGTCAGACGGCGGAGCAGGTACTGGAGGTGTATCGTCGGGCGGTTGGGGAGTATGGGGTCCCGAAGGAGATGCTGACGGACCGTGGGCGGCAATATACGAACTGGCGGGGATCGACCCGGTTTGAGCGGGAGTTGGGAAAGGACCGGGTCAGACACATTAAATCGCAGGCGCACCATCCGATGACGTTGGGGAAGATTGAGCGGTTTTGGAAGACGATCTATGAGGAGTTTTTGGTACGGGCGCAGTTTGGGAGTTTTGAGGAAGCGAGAGAGAGGATTCGGCAGTGGGTGCAGTATTACAACCACAAGCGGCCTCACCAGGGGATTGGGGGGTTATGTCCTGCGGATCGGTATTTTGAGATCCAGGCGGAGTTGCGAAAGACGATGGAGCAAGGGATTGCAGACAATGTGTTGGAGATGGCGTTGCGGGGCAAACCGCGGGAGCCCTTTTACATGGTGGGTCGGATGGAGGGGCAGTCGGTGGTCTTACGGGCGGAGAAGGGAAAATTGCGTTTGATGGTCGATGATGAGGAAGGCGGAGGAAAGCAGGAGATGGTCTACGAAGTGACCGCCAAAGAAAACGAAAGGGAGGAGAGAGATGGAAAAAGGAGAGAAGCCGAAGGTGGAGAGGCTGGGGATGGAAGAGAAGAAAGGGCGGAAGGTTTCGGGGCATACGGCGGAGGAGAAGTGCCGGGCGGTGTTGTCGGTATGGACAGAGAGACGCAAGCCGGGGGAGGTTTGCCGGGAGTTGGGAGTCGCGTGGAGCTTATTGAACCAATGGCAGGACCGGGCGATGGAGGGGATGCTCTTGGCGCTGCAGTCTCGGGTCCCAATGGAGAGAGGGGTGGCGTTGAACCCGCGTCTTGCGGTATTGTTGGAGCGCAAGACCAAGGGAGGGGCGATCAAGGGGTTGGAACGGCGTTTGGCCCGACTACAGGGGAGCCCGGTAGCCAAATCAGGGGAGTTGCGGGAGATGGTAGCAGAGAAGAAGATCTGACGATCCTCAAGGAGATTCCGTATGGAGGAAAGGCGGCACAAGAGGGGTTTGATGGAGCAGAACAAAAAGCTTGCGCGAGAGCGGGCGATGGTGATTCTCCAGGTGCGCAGTGGAGTGTTAACTGCAAAGGAGGGGGCGAAGCTGTTGGGGGTGTCGCGCAAGACGTATTACGAGTGGGAGGAGAAGTCGCTAAAAGCCATGGCCCTGGCGTTGGAGAATCATCCTGCGGGGAGGCCGCCTGCACCTGTGGACGAAGAGAAGGAGACGCTTCGGGAGCGGGTCCGAGAGTTGGAGAAGAAGCTGGATCTGGCTGAGAAGACCATCGAGGTCAAAGAGCTGCTGGCGGCCTATGAGGGGTTTCGCGGTAGCGGCGCTAAAAAAAACCGATAGATCGGCAAGAGGCGATCAGAAGGGTTATGGAGATCATAGAAAGTATGAAGGAACGAACGGGGATGCCTTATGCGGTGATCTGCAAGACGCTTCAGCTCCCATTGGCAAGTTTTAACCGATGGCGCTGCAGGATTCAGGAGAGCGTTGTTTTAATCAAGCGTCCGGGTCCGAAGAAGGTGGAGCCCTTTGATCCATCGGTTCTTGACACGGAGATTCGATTATTAGATCATGGAGTGAAGCGAAGCGCGGGAACAACAGACTTATACCGACGGTACCGTTTCAGTCTGTCACGGCGAGAGCTGGGACAGATGCTGGAACGGGTACGGCAGGACCTGGAGGCGGATCGGCGAGAGCAGATGCGGCGGATCGAATGGCTGATGCCGGGGGTGGTGTGGGCCATGGACTTCACGGAATATGACCTGGGCATGGCTGGTAAAATCTATTTGCACAACACGCAGGATCTGGGCTCGCGGTACAAGTTTTTGCCGATGGCCGGAGGCTATCCGGTAGGAGAAGAGGTAGCCGGGTATCTGAGCGAGAAGTTTGATCACTATGGTGCCCCTCTGGTGTTGAAACGGGATAACGAAGGGAATATGAACCATAGCGCCATCAACGATGTATTAGCTGAATCATTTGTTCTGCCCTTAAACAATCCTGGGTATTACGCGCCGTATAATGGGGCGATCGAGGAGTCGCAGCGGGAGGTAAAGAGTTGCTTGAGAGAGAAGCTTGCGTTGGGTTCGCCTGACTGTCAGAACCATGTAACAGCGTATGCGGAAGCTGCGGTCAATGATCTGAACCATCGGACTCGGCCTTGCCTAAATGGGAAGACATCCTGTCAGGTGTTTTTTGCATCCACCGATAAACCGGTTTTTGCGAAGCGGAAAAGGAGGGAAATTTATGATTGGGTGATGGAAAGGGTGGAAAGGATTTCATCGGCAATGAAGCAATCCGGACAGGCTGTCAGAGAATCGGCCTGGAGGATTGCGCTGGAGTCTTGGCTTCGATCTAAGGGATATATCAAGGTCCACATCAACCAAAAGTGTCACCCAATTTTACCCCCTTTTTTAGCTCATGAATAGGTAGCATGAACAATGGCAAGTACCGGGATTCTCTTCCTCACATATTAAAGGGCTAGGATCATCCGACAAAGATCTTCAAGCGGCAAAGGAGCTTAGGGATGTAATTTTTAACGACCTGCAAAAATACATGCCTAACCCAACAGAGTCAAAGTGGTGGATGCACCTTCCATTGCTCAATTACCCCGCCTCTAGCGTGTTATATCCAATCATTAATGAGATGATGTCACACCCTACCCAGGATGATTTTAGGGATGATCAAAATTTCGGAAAATCGATAGAAATTCCGACGCTACACTTGAGTACTTGGCATGACATGTTTTGTAGCAGTGTTCTTGAAGCTTATAAGACTATTCAGGAAAGGGTTGGCAATCAGCAGAAATTCTTTATAGGACCTGGTGACCATTTTGCTGTTTACAAACCAGGTTTCTGGCCGTATGACCCATTCTTTTTATGGTTTGATTACTGGCTCAAAGGTATCCACACGGGGATAATGGATGAACCTCCCATTTATTTTTATCACTCAGGGAGCGAAACGTGGAGGTACGCGGACATGTGGCCTCCTCCAAGTATTGAATATATGCAATATTACCTACACAGTGATGGCGTTCTTAGTACCAATGCACCTTCTAGCGGAGAGCCTTCAGTAAGTTATGTGTACGATCCTCGAAATCCTGTGGTAACAATTGGAGGCAAAGGCCTTTACATTCCAGCAGGTTCCCTTGATCAGAGACTTGCTGAACCACCCCATCGCAAAGATGTTTTAGTCTATACTAGCGATATACTCACAAAGGATGTCGAAATCGCAGGCAATGTGGAAGTTGTCCTTCAGGCTTCTTCATCCTGCAAGGATACGGATTTCACGGCCAAGCTAATAGACGTCCATCCCGACCGAAAGACTATGTTAATTCTTGAAGGTGTGATTAGGGCTATGTATCGCGAGTCTCCAAGGTATCCAGTTCCTCTGGAGCCCGGGAAACTATATGAGTTCTCAATAAATTTAAGCGAGATAAGCCATGTATTTAAGGCCGGACACCGGATCCAGGTGGATATTTCGAGTAGTAACTTTCCCAGAAGAACCCGCAACACCAATTCAGGTAACGTGCTCTACACTGCCGATTCAGAGAAGGACATCGTTGTTGCTACGAACAGCATCTATCATGACGCTAAGTACCCATCCTACATAATCCTTCCTATATTACCTCTGCAGAAGCCCAGCGTCTTCGGAGGCACTGCGAACATAAAGACTGCGAAGGTAACCTACATGGGGCCAGCTGAATTATATACATTCCCAACGGCTGTCTATCTGCACTTTAAAGACCAGTGGATTAAGTGGAAGAATCTTAAGAACTTGCGAAGAGAATCCGAGGTACATTATAAGTGCGAGGGGAAGACCGGAAAATTATCCGTATTAGTTCAGACTAAAGATCAAACGTCATTTGACGCCCTAGCCAAGGGGGAAGGAGTCTACTTCAAGGGAGGGGCTAAATAAACCTAATTACCTTCGACATGATGGACTAAAAGCGAGAAGCAGGGTTGGCTATTACTATATCAATTGTACAGATAGGCATCAAAGAGGAGATTCCAAAAGTTAATTAAACTTTTACATTCGAAAAAGGCCATGGCCAGAAATGGCTCTGCCTTTTTTATTACGTATTTCTATGAGAAATCGTTAATTTCAAGAGTCATCTCGGAGCAAATGGTTGTAGGTGGAAGCGTCAAATTGGCATTTGGATCGGCAGCTTTTTAGAAAAAAGAGGAGTACTTCCGAGACTGTCGAAAAACCCTGGAAATAGCCATTTTGTGGTCCTTTGCGGTTTGTAAGTTCTTGATTTTTAACGATTCGTAAATTGGCAAAATCGCCTTTTTTACTTTTTCGACAGTCTCTCCTGTAAACGTGAGTTCCAAATCTCGACCGACAATACAACATTTCAATTGTAAATTATCACATTAATGACGGCTTAAATTGAAGTGTGAAAGCTCTAAAGTGGGAGTTAGCATGGTTTATCTTGTCAGTTCATGATCATTTCCTCCTTCCTTTTCGAAATCCTCCTGATAAAACAAGAATGATGGATTTGCTTTCCAAAAACCATGCTTGCCATCATTTCTCTATCAATCTCTGCCCGTCGGGTAAACTTCATTCTTAATGTTTTTAAAGATCTTAAATTTCCAAGAATTCTTTACTTCTTGTGGAGCAAGGGTGATAGCACTGATGATGGGTTTTAAGGTCGCTTTATTAATCATCAGTTTCAGGGGAATATGATGTTTTGAAAGATTGCAAGGTCCGTTTCCTTAGAAGTAGAGAAGTAGGTTATAATTTATTTTTTGATATTGACCCATCAATATATTGACCAACTTGTTGAAAGAATTACGTTTATGCAGGTTTTAGCAAATTTGAAAAGATATGTTGGAAAAACCATTCAAACAAAAAAAGATAAGATTACGAAGAATTAGGCCCTTTAATCAAGCTTTTTTTCTCTTATTGTATGAAAATTCCTTCAAAATATATTTCCAGAAATCCCAATTTATAAGAAAAAACCCTTTAATATCAACTCCATAATAGTTTAAGCCGAGCATTTGGCATGCGCTTTGCGGCACTATAAATACTTCACTCTACACAATCTTTGGCGTTATGTGCAATGCCAGTCTTGATTTTTATAGAGGAGGATAATAATGACAACGAAACTTCTTAATGCCTGGAAACGACGAGCAAACCGACTCAAAATGGAGGTCTACGCCATTTACCTGGCTTACAAGGATCCCCGAGTTCCTTGGTATGCCAAGATTCTTATTGTTTGTGCCCTTGGATATGCCTTCAGTCCCATAGACAAGTTCCTAAATTCCATTCCTATTGTAGGGTACCTGGATCATCTTATCTTGGTCCCACTGGGTGTTGCATTGGCATTCAAAAAGATGATTCCGTCAGCTGTTTTGACTGATTGTCGAGAAATAGCCATGAATCGAAAGAAACCTACAAACTGGGTTGATGGTTGCATCATTATTTTCATCTGTTTACTGTTTGTATCGTTGGGAGTCGTTTCCACAGTATGGATTATGAAGGATTGGAATCTGGTTCTCGGGCAGTGGTTCAGGTGGCTCACACGAATGACGTTCATTTCAGAATCAAATGCTCGTTAGCCAAGAGGTAATTTGACAGCATCTGTCAGACTAAATATCGTTCAGGCCATATTTTAGAAAAAGGAGACATACGCTGGGTCTATAAAAGAAATGGATAAGGTTTTGATAAGCAAGATTTTTCTTATTTGCCTCATCAGTCTGTCAATCCTTTCTTTGAACATTCAGGCAAAGACAAATCCTTCTACTGTGTGGTGGGAGTGAGCGGGGTATATCTCGAACCTTGTTTCGGATATCTCTAAGTTACGGTTTGATATTCATATATCCAATTTAAACTGTCCAAAAGAAGGCCGGAAATTCGATTACTCCGGAGGCATGATGCACTTAGTAATCCTTAATTGTTGAGCCTTGGAATATCTGAACATTAGTAGGTGAAAGCATCGGTCGCAATTTGAGCAGAGAGTACCTGGCAAATCAAGTCTTGGTTATTACGCCTAAATTCATTTATCCCGAATGAGGAAGTTTCAAAAAAACCCGGAACGCTTCGGGCGCAGGGGCCACTATAAATGACAACCCAATTCCGAAGGTAGGGCCTTGGACGACTATGGGGGATAGCCCTCCGGGGGTGGTAGTGGGTGGCGAAGGAAGAAGAGGGATGGTCAAATTCAGGTGTCAATATAGGTGCCCATCATTCCCATTTTAGGTGTCCTATGTGGGGAATACCGTGGGGAATGATTAATTTGAGAATTAAAAAGGAATTACTAATGTCTCGCAACCCATTGATATTATAAATGGTGGTCCCAGCGGGTTTCGAACCCGCGTTACCGACGTGAGAGGCCGGTGTCCTAGGCCACTAGACGATGGGACCCCTTTTGTCTAAATCCCAATAACCAAATTCCAAATCCCAAATAAATCCCCCTGCCTACCGACAGGAATTACCCAATGCCCAAATAACCAAATTATTTAGTCTAAGGTGCTTTAATACCTTACCCAAATTAACCTACAAGTTATTAAAAATCAAGCACAAAATCTGGGTCAACCTGTCAGATTTAAAGGCTCATAATTTTTCTTGTATTCAAACCAGAGAGAAATTATATTAACGTTGAAATGCTATGATACCCATTCGAGATGCAATTCGTTCAAATCACTTCCCAGCTGTCAACTTTCTCATCATTGGTCTCAATGTTGTCGCTTTTCTATGGCAGCTTACTCAGGGACCTCATCTAAATGAGGCTCTTTCCCTCTTCGGCATTGTTCCCGCCCGGTACTCCAGCCCGGAGATTTCTGCTCATTTTACAGCATTCCAACAATTTCTTCCCTTTTTCACCTCAATGTTTCTCCACGGAGGATTTCTTCACATCCTTGGGAATATGTGGTTCCTCTATATTTTTGGGGATAACATTGAAGATAGGCTTGGCCACTTTCGATATCTTATCTTCTATATTTTTTGTGGCGTGGTCGCGGGCCTGGTCCAACTCTTTACGAACTGGAATTCCGGAATCCCTACCATTGGAGCGAGTGGAGCGATTTCGGGAGTCATGGGAGCTTATCTCTTCCTTTATCCCAATGCCCGCATCTTGACGTTGATCCCGATCTTTTTCTTCTTCCAATTTGTTGAGCTACCTGCCTTTATCTTCCTCGGGTTCTGGCTCCTCCTTCAGCTATTTTCCGCAGGTTTCACCCCGAGGAATGTTGGGGGTATTGCCTTTTGGGCTCATATCGGTGGTTTTGTCGCCGGTCTTATTTTCATCAAAATATTTGATGCGATACCCAGGTTAGGTTTAAGCAATGGTCTCCGTCAGTATACCCAAAGGAGAACGACACCCCGGCTTCAATCGATCTTCCCTCATATGCAAGCAGATGAATTGGACCTCTACGGAGTGATCAGGGTCACACCCAGAGAAGCCCATTACGGCTCTCGAAAACTCATTTCTATCCCGCAGGGACCGAGAAAGAGGACTCTTATGGTAACGGTCCCTCCTGGCGTTCAGGAAGGAACTCATCTTCGGTTGAAGGGCTTGGGGCAAGTGGATAGTGATGGCAATCGAGGAGACCTGTTCCTCGAAGTCCAAGTCACGGCATAATGTTTCAGATCGGCCGGTGCATACCTCATTCTGCTTAATTCCTCTTCCTTTGGGACTTTTTCTCCTTTCGCAAACCCCTGTTTGTTTACTGTCTCAGGCTCTTCTTCGAAACCACCCTGATTTGACTGCTGCACCTCACCAGATACCATCGCAAGAAAAGAACGCACAGGCTTCCATAGTGACAAAGAGGGGCAGGTACTCCCTATTTGGTCATAAAACAAATCGGGCGACGATTTGCTTTTCCAAAATGGCGGAGAGAGGTTGAGTGACCGATCGAAAAATCAAGTTGAAATCGCCACGTAAAACTGTTACCTTTGAGCACAGTTTCCCCTCACCCCATCTCTCTCCCCTTAGGGCAGAGGGATGGGGTGAGGGGATAGTAAGAGGGGAGATTCTCAATGGAGTGTGAAGGTCCAGAATCAGTAAGAAGTGCCATGGCCCTTTTTTTTGAACCACAAAGTGTTGCGGTCATTGGATCGTTGAGAGAAGGTTACTTTGGCGGTTATGTGGTGATCAAAACTTTATTGAATGCAGGTTTTGCAGGAAAAATCTATCCTGTCAACCCTTCTTATCAAGAAGTCCTCGGCTTGAAGGTCTATCCTTCCATCAAAGAAATACCGGAGAAAATAGATTTGGTACTCATTATGATTAATCGCCGATCCGTTCCCGATGTCATGAGAGAATGTGCAGGGAAGGGAATCAAGGCAGTGATTGTGGTGGCGGATGGTTTTGCAGAAAGGGATGAGGAGGGAGCCGAACTGCAACATGAAATCGTGGAGATTGCAAGGAAGGCAGGAATCCGCATTATTGGACCCAACACGGCAGGCATTGTGAATTCTGCCAATGGCCTAACTCCCGACCCCTATGAACCAGGATATGAAAAGGTAAAGTCAGGGGCCGTAGCGATCTGTGCTCAAACAGGGATGATCAACCCTCAGGCCTTCCCTTACGGCGATCTTCATTACGGAGTCAGCAAGATATGCGATTACGGGAATAAATGCGATGTGGATGAATGTGATATGCTCGAATATCTTGAGAGTGATCCGGCGACGAAAGTCATTACCATGTACCTCGAAAGCATTCGGGATGGCCGAAGGTTCTTGGAAGTCTCAAGGAGGGTCACTGCCAAAAAGCCTGTCTTAATTTTAAAATCCGGCCGGACAACCGAAGGGGCAAAGGTATCTGCTTCCCACACAGGTGCTCTCGCGGTGGATGATCAGATCTTCAGCGCTGCCTGCAGCCAGGCCGGGGTCATTCGCCTCGAAAAATTCCGTGAGCTTTTTGAGTTACCAAAAATTTTTTCCCTTCAACCCCTGCCAAAGGGAAATCGGCTGGGGATCGTTACCTTTACCGGAGGGGTTGGAGTCTTAGCCATAGACGAAGGGGCGAAATATGGTTTATCAGTCGCCCAACTATCTCCTGAAACAGCCGAAAAGTTAGATGCGATTTTCCCTGGCCTAGGAAAACCAGTTGTGGATATTGGCCCGCCCATAGCAGTGAATAATTACATCACGATCTATTCCGACATTTTAAAAACCGTCCTGTTGGATGACAACATCGATTGCCTCTTTAATGTCATCTGGACAAGCCCGTTTGAAGATTTCGTGGGGGAATACCTAAAATTCTACAAAGAGCTGCACGGGAATTATCAAAAAACCATCGCCACTTGGATCTATGGCCCGAGCATCCCTCTCATCAATGAAATGTCCGGTCGGATGGAGGATTTGGGCTTACCGGTATTTTCAGATCTCGAGATGGCCATTAAAGCGCTCGGCATTGCTTATCAATATTCAAACCGAAAGAGGGGAGGAAAATAATGAGCAGGTTTTCGATATTTGATGAAGTAAAAAAAGAAGGCCGATCCACGTTGACGGAGTTGGAATCGAAGGAACTTCTCGGTCGGGCAGGGATACCCGTGGTGGAAACGAAATTGGCCAGAACAAAGAAAGAAGCGGTCTTACTGAGCCAGGAGATCGGGTATCCTGTTGCGTTAAAAATCGCTTCTCCTGATGTGATTCACAAAAGCGACTCCGGGGGGGTGAAGCTGGCGTTACATAATGCCGCCGCGGTAAAAACGGCCTACACCGAAATCTTAGAAAACGTAAGCCGACAATATCCGGACGCTATCGTCCATGGCGTCTCCGTACAAAGAATGGTCCGGCCGGGAACAGAAGTGATCGTGGGCACGAGTAAGGATCCACAATTTGGACCGGTCATCATGTTTGGCCTGGGGGGCATTTTTGTAGAAGTACTCAAAGACGTTTCTTTCAGGATCATTCCTGTTGACCGAAGAGACGCTCAAGAAATGATCAAAGAGATCAAAGGATATCCATTGTTGCAAGGCGTGAGGGGAAAAGAGCCCGCCGATATCTCTGTTTTAGTGGAAATCATTCTTAAGATATCCAGCTTTGTTGACGAAAACCCCCAAGTTAAAGAACTGGAGCTCAACCCCGTATTTGCCTATAAAGATGCCGCTGTGGCGGTCGATGCGAGAATCATCTTGGAACAGGCATCAGAAATTTGAGCAGCTCTATGATTGCCTCCCCCATCCTTACTTCTCGATCACATCGGTAATCTGAAACCCCTGCGTTGGCCAAGTCTTCCGGCCAAAATCCTTATTTCTTTCTTTCT
This sequence comes from uncultured delta proteobacterium, assembly GCA_963826305.1. Taxonomy (GTDB): domain Bacteria; phylum Desulfobacterota; class BSN033; order BSN033; family UBA1163; genus CAWGWZ01. The sequence continues at coordinate 143,828 of CAWGWZ010000028.1, forward strand.
ATTTTCAGAGAGACCGCGTTATAGCGATCCGGGCACTCCACCTCAATGGTATCTTTTTTCCACCAGGGATATTTCCCCCCGAACTGCATGACCGAGAGGTTAGGGAAGATATCGTGGTAAAAGAAGCCGCAGAGCCCACCCGAATCATAGCAGTTCAATTCGAACTTCTGCCCCACTTTATGGTTGGCACTGCAGGTCCCTTTCAGGCCCGTAATGGTGCCCATGAATTTGAGCCCGAGCTTTTCTTCCCCTTTCATCTTGGCCCTCCTTAAATTGGATTTTATTCGGCTATCGACCATAACGGGATATGGTCTTAAAGATAAATGGGCATTGGGGAGAGTTTTCGTAAATCCTAATATCCCACCCGCCTTGGACGTTCTCTTTCGCCATCAACTGATTCGCCATCACCTGCCTATAGCAATTTGAGTGCCTACCATGTTAGTCTTTACTGTCTCTCCACCTCGGGTATATTCAGCATAACATTCCAGCCGATATGAACCAGGGTCAAGGCCCGGCAGTCGCACCTCGAAGACTCCCGGTGGTCCAAAACTCACATCCGTAACGCTAAAACACTTTGGACCGTCTCCCGACCAGTAAAAGCAAGCTTGTTGAATTTCTGGATTACCGTTTGCCTCGAAGACAATATCAACCGTGTACGACACACCATAGGTGATGGGTTCGCCTCTCAGAACATCTATTTTTAATAATCTTACTTCGCCTGAAGCGAGAGGTTGGGTTGGCACCGTGGCACAGGAAGAAACCACTAACAAAACGACTCCACCCGTTAAAATAGCTATCCATGCAGACCTCATCGTCACACACCCCTTTCGCCAAACCAAAGGCCATCAGTTGGCTAACTCTTTTTGGCTTTTATACTCTGCACTATAGCACAAAAGGAGGAACTCATAAAGCACCAACAAATCGCCGACAGTCGAAGGATACTGATGCAAGCGTAATGATTGAAATGATGACGACCCGATTCCACTGACCGAACGAACACCAATGCGAAACAAGATGTTTAAATTTTGGTTATTGAAAATTGGAATTTATTTGGTCCCGCCTTGGCGGGATTGGCGCTTCTCAAAAGACTCATCATCAACCATGCTTACGCCGCAGGGATAACCCAATAGGCAACAGCAAAACAGCTGCTCCAAGGAGCAAGCCCCACCCGACCAGATCATCTTCCATGATATCAAAGATACGCGCCATGGCACCTTCTGCACTGATACGCTTGGCCATTATATCTACATTCTCTTTAGAGACGTGAACCTTTATGTAGTGGTAGAAGAAATGCCGTGGGTCGCTTCCCTGAAGCCCTCCCCCGGCTCCACCCGTGATCGTATAGGGTACCCCTGCCCACACGCCCAAGAAAAATCCATGGATGTGGGAAGCAAAGAGGTGTGTGACATTGTAACGTCTAAAGAGGTCGAGCAGGTCCTTCCCGTCTTTTTCCCGCAGGCATTTGTTAAATCCGTTGCCCCTGGGGTCGAAGGGAGGCACATGCATGAAGATAAAGCGGACCTTGGAGGTTTGAGATCTTTTTAGCTCATTCTCCAACCACTGGCGTTCGGCTTGATTAAAGCCAGATTCCGCCGTTGCATCTAAAACGATAAAGTGGCTTTGGCCAACTTGAAAAGCATAATAGGTCGGACCGAAAATCCCCAGATAATTATTACTGGAACCATTGTTGAGGTCGTGATTGCCGATAGCCGCAATAAAGGGAATCGTGAGGTTCTCTCGCACCTGGTTGAGAAGGCGTCGATACTGTCCACCCTTCCCTCCGCTGACTAAATCACCAACGTCAATGGCGAAGACGATCTCCGTGCTCTTGCCCACATCATGGAGGAGAGGCTCAAAGATGGAATAATTCCCTTTGTTGTCCCCGAATACGGCGAAGGTGAAGTCTTCGGGATCGCTCACTTTGATTCGTGAGATCTCCTTTGGGTTCCTGTTGTCCACAGGCAATGGAGCAAACTGATTCCAGAACTTGAGACCGATGAATAGGATGACACAAATGGAGGCTAACACTATTTTTATTCTGTGACCCCTAAATACGCTTCTTACCATTTCGTCCCTCTTGCCTATCCTCTTGTCGTCTGATTCGTCCATCTCACCACCGAACATTAATTGCCAACTTCCAAGGGTAATCTTAACAGTTATATCGAATTCAATCCAGGAGGGTGATGAAAAAGGGAGGAGCTAATGCACAACATTTGCACAACCAAAGATCGACCCATCCATTGAAATGATTGGCTGGGGGGCAAGGGTTCGAACCTCGGTTGATGGAGCCAGAGTCCATAGTCCTGCCGCTAGACGACCCCCCAACCCCTTCGTCGGTCGTAAAGGGTGAGCAGTCCAAACGGATCAAAGAACCCAAAGAACAGAGTTATGATACCATTAACCTAATGGAATTATCAATGGCGGTGGAGTTTTGATAGACGAAAAATCATTTGGCAAAAATTCCCATTTCATTGTAAATTATGGTAGATCCTGACGATGAAAGGAATCAAACATATGGCTCAAACGACTTCACCGCTCCCATCGGATTTTATAAGGGAAATGATTGAGGAACACCTGAGAACCGATAGGTTCCAAGGCCGTGTGGCCACCCGATTTCCTCCCGAACCGAATGGATATCTTCATATCGGACATGCTAAATCCGTCTGCCTCAACTTTGGTATCGCTGCCCAATATGGAGGTACTTGTAATTTACGTATGGATGATACGGATCCGAGCGGGGAAAGCCAGGAATATGTGGATTCGATCATTCAAGACGTCAAATGGCTGGGATTTGATTGGGAAGACCGTTTGTATTATGCCTCTGATTATTATGAACAGCTGTACCAATATGCTCTGCAGCTGATTAAGGAAGGCAAGGCCTACGTCTGCAGCCTCAGTGCGGCTCAGATCCGCGATTACCGGGGCACCTTAACCGAACCGGGCAAGGAAAGCCCTTATCGTAACCGGTCCGTGGAAGAGAACCTCGATCTGTTCGAACGCATGTGGGCCGGGGAATTTGACGAAGGAACCCATGTGCTTCGGGCCAAAATCGATATGGCGTCTCCCAATATTACGATGCGAGATCCGGTCATTTACCGAATCAGAAAAGAACCTCACTATCGAACCGACAATAAATGGTGTATCTATCCGATGTACGACTTTGCTCATTGTCTCTCGGATTCCATCGAGAGGATCACCCATTCGATTTGCACCCTGGAGTTTGAAAACAACCGGCCCCTTTATGATTGGTTTCTGGATCAATTAAAAGTCGAATCTCATCCGCAGCAGATTGAGTTCGCCCGTCTCAACCTCAGCTACACGGTTCTGAGTAAACGGAGGCTGATCGAGTTAGTGGAAAAAAAGTATGTCAGCGGATGGGATGATCCGCGGATGCCCACCCTGGCAGGACTGCGGAGACGGGGCTATACACCCGAGGCGATTCGAAACTTCTGCGACCGCATCGGCGTGGCCAAGAACGACAGCGTCATTGACATCGCTCTTCTTGAACACTGTATACGGGACGATTTGAATGAGAGGGCCCCGCGCGTTATGGCTGTGCTCCATCCTCTCCGGCTGGTTATCGATAACTATCCGGAAGGCGAGGCCGAAGAGTTCGATTGCCCTTATCATCCCCAAAATAAAGAGATGGGATCCCGAAAAGTCCCCTTCTCACGGGTACTGTACATAGAACAAGAGGATTTCTTGGAGAATCCACCCAAAAAGTTTTACAGGTTGGCCCCCGGCAGAGAAGTTCGTCTCCGGTATGGGTACTTTATAAAATGTGTGAAAGTCACTAAGAATCCCGACACAGGCGGAGTGGCCGAAGTGCACTGCACCTACGACCCAGAGACGCGAAGCGGGTTTGCTCCCGATGGCCGGAAGGTCGATGCGACCATCCACTGGGTATCGGCGAATCATTCCCTTCCAGCGGAGGTACGATTGTATGATCGCCTCTTCCACGTCGCTGATCCAATGGGTAGGGGGGATGATTTTACGAAATACCTCAATGAGGGATCGTTGGAAACCGTTACCTCGTGCCAAGTGGAACCAAGTCTGGCAAGTGCACCACCTGGAAGCCGGTTCCAGTTTGAAAGGATCGGCTACTTCTGCGTGGATCCCGTTGAGGCTTTGGATAAGACCCTGGTATTCAATCGAACTGCGACGTTGCGAGATTCATGGGCTAAAATCTCAGAGAAAGAAAAAAGATGAAAGAAGCATCCAAACAGTCTGCACTCTCAGGATGAGTGGCAGGGATATTCTGTAAACTGTTTCTCGCTCTTGGTAATGAAAATGGGTCTGGTTCAATTTGGCCAGACCCATTTTTTTCTATGGCTGGGGGACGAGGAGTCGAACCTCGATTCGCGGAGTCAGAGTCCGGCGTCCTACCATTGAACGATCCCCCATTTTCTCAGTTCGGAGTTTAGAGTTCGGGGTTCGGAGTTCAAAATCTAAGTTTGAAAATTAACATACCACTAAAAAGTCTATTGATCAATCAAAAACAATTTTTGATTTTAGGGTTTCCAAAAGATTGTTAATCAAAATTTCCTCCTGGGATTTGTCTGTCATGTTCCTTAAGGCCGCTTTCCCCCGCTTCAATTCCTCTTCTCCCAGGATCAGAACATGTTGAGCTTTCAGCTTATCTGCCCTTCGCATTTGACTCTTCAAGCTTTTGCCTTCATAGTCCAACTCAGCTCGAACTCCCTCGAGGTGGAGCCGGTTGCCCAATCGGTAGGCCTCTCTATAAGCCTCTTCGCCCAGGGCGGCAATGAAGAGGTGTGGGTATTGGATAAATTCCTTCTCCTTCGGCAATAGAGAGATCAGCCTCTCCATTCCGATAGCGAAACCGATTCCTGGGACATCGAGGCCCCCGATCTCCTGAAAAAGGTTGTCATATCGGCCTCCCCCGGTCACTGCATTCTGGGAACCCAGCTGGTAAGAAACCACCTCAAATGCAGTACGGGTATAATAATCCAACCCTCTCACCATTCTGGGGTTCAGGATATAATTGAGGCCCGACATTTCAAGGTATTCCTTGACCTGTCCAAAATGTCTCTGACATTCTGGGCAGATGAAGTCGATCACCTGAGGCGCATCGGCAATGGCCTCCTGGCAGGTTTCAACTTTGCAGTCGAAGATCCGGAGGGGATTGGTGTGAAGTCTCCTTTGGCAATCTTCGCAAAGCTGGAACGATCTTTTCATCAGAAAATTTTTTAGTTCTTCCCGATACTGAGGCCGACAGGCACGACAGCCCAAGGAATTGATCTGAAGTTCAAGTTTCTCGAGCCCTACCCTTTTTAGAAAATGGATGAGCATGAGGATGACCTCAGCATCCACCATTGGGTTCTCCACGCCAAAGACCTCTGCATCGATCTGGTAGAACTGTCGATAGCGGCCCTTCTGAGGTCTTTCATAACGGAACATCGGACCGATACAATAGAGTTTTGCCACCGGATCGAAGGAGTAGATTTGATGCTCTAAATAGGCTCGTGCCATGGAGGCGGTGGCTTCGGGACGGAGGGTTAAGGAGTTGCCGCTTCGGTCAGTAAAGGTGTACATCTCCTTCTCAACAATATCTGTTGCTTCGCCGATGCCTCGCGAGAAAAGTTCTGTCCGTTCGATGACGGGAATACGGATCTCTGAGAAGCCAAACCCCTCGAACACCTCCCGAGCGGTGTTCTCAACAAAGTGCCACTTCCCAATCTCTTTGGGAAGGATGTCGTTGAACCCTCGAATTGCTTTAATCTCCACGCTTCAGCCCCTCATATTGAATTATCAAAATTTACCTTATCCGTTCCAAAAAGTCAAAATGGAAATGGTTGATTCTTGAAAAGATTTAAGATAACCTGACCTTGTCAGGTTGAAAATAAGTCTCTTCCACGCTTATAATAGAATGAAAACGTATGGAAATTAACTCCCAGATCTACAGAGAATACGATATCAGGGGGGTGGTCGATCGGGATCTGACACCTGACATCGTTGAGAGATTAGGTCAGGGATTTGGAACCTACATGGCCAATCAGGGCCATTTCAAGCTGGTAGTCGGCAGGGATGGAAGACTCAGCTCAAAGGCCTTTAGTGAAGCCTTGATCCAGGGTCTGATCTCAACGGGATGTCACGTTGTCGATATCGGTATCTGCCCGACACCTGTTTACTACTTCTCTCTTTTTCATCTGAACAAGGACGGCGGAATGATGGTCACTGGAAGCCATAACCCGCCTGAATTTAACGGATTTAAGGTGTCTGAGGGGAAGAGCACGATCTTTGGAGAAGAGATCCAGAATCTGAGACGATTGATTGAAAGTGGACAATTTGCTGTCGGCAAGGGAGACCTTTCCGAGATCGAGATGATTCGGCCTTATCAAGAATATATTCAGGAGAACATTCGTGTAAACAAGAAAATAAGGGTGGTCATCGATGCAGGAAATGGGACGGCAGGGGTTGTGGCCGGCCCCCTTCTCAGGGATTTAGGCTGTGAGGTTGAGCAGCTTTACTGCGAAATCGATGGCCGGTTTCCAAATCATTTCCCGGACCCAACCATTCCCGGGAATTTAAGAGATCTGATCGATCGGGTGAAGAAGATTCGGGCGGATGCGGGGATTGCTTATGACGGAGATGCCGATCGCATTGGAGTCGTGGATGATAAGGGGGACATCATCTGGGGCGATCAATTGATGGTTCTATTTGCCAGGGAGATACTGAAGGATAAAAAGGGGGCGACCTTCGTTGCAGAGGTAAAATGTTCCCAAAATTTATTTACGGATATCGAACAGCATGGCGGAAGGGCGATCATGTGGAGGACGGGACACTCCCTGATAAAGGAAAAGATGAGGGAAGAAAGGGCCGTCTTGGGTGGAGAGATGAGTGGACACATCTTTTTCGCAGATCGGTACTTTGGTTACGACGACGCCATCTATGCCTCGTGCCGCCTCATTGAACTTCTTTCAAAAACGGATCAGAAATTATCCCAACTTCTGAGCGATGTTCCAAAGGCATTCATCACCCCGGAGATTCGAATGGACTGTCCCGATGAGATCAAATTTGGAGTGGTTGAAAAGGTTAAAGAAGAGCTTAGAAAAGAGTACCCGATCATCGATGTGGATGGGGTGAGGGTGAAATTTGGGGACGGGTGGGGATTAGTGAGGGCATCGAATACTCAACCGGCATTGGTGCTCCGATTTGAAGCCCTCTCTGAAAAAAGGCTCGAGGAGATAAGAGGGCTAATTGAGAACAAGGTCCAAACGGTCATCTCTAATCTTCAGGGTCATTAAGGAAGGGAAACCGCGACCGTTCTACCTCATGGTTCTTATTGATTCTGTTTTCTCAGTTTTGTATGATTTCTGTGAACATGGGACAATCTTTTGACAAATTTTAACTTAACGGAGGAAAAATTGATGTTCCGAAACGAATCTAATTCCACATTTCTAAAGAAGGTCTTGATCTTAATAAGTATTTCCCTTATCCTATCGGTTCCGAGTACACTCGTTTATGCCGATTGGACAAATGTCAATCCCCCTAATGTGAGTTCGAACTGGGAACTCTTCGGTATCCAGTTCATCTCGGCAAACGAAGGGTGGGCCGTAGGACGGGATTCCTTGAACAATACGGGAGTTCTGCTTCATTGTGTAAATGGGGCATGTACATCCGTTAGTCCGCCCGGAGTAAGCTTAAACTGGGGACTTGTGGCTGTTCACTTCGCATCGCCTAACGAAGGATGGGCCGTGGGACAGGACTCCTTTAATCGAACAGGGGCTCTGCTTCATTTCTCAAACGGGGCATGGACACCTTTCACCCTTCCCATGGTCAGCACGGATTGGCAGCTTGAAGGTGTCCACTTCATCTCCACCAGCGAAGGATGGGCTGTGGGACGGGATTCTACTAATGGCACGGGCGTTCTGCTCCATTTTTTGAACGGGATATGGGCCCCTTTCCCCGTCCCAAGCGTCAGCTCAAACTGGGAACTCAGTGCCGTTAACTTCCCATCCTCCGGTCAAGGATGGGCAGTTGGGCAGGATGTTTTGAACAGGACAGGAGTTCTGCTCAGTTTTTCAAGTTCAACTGGGATATGGACGTCGATCACCCCTCCCAGCGTGAGCTCATACTGGGGACTTGCAGCTATGAACTTCATCTCCTCCAACGAAGGGTGGGCTGTAGGACAGGATCTCTCAAACTTGAGTGGAGTCCTGCTCCACTTTCTAAATGGGGCATGGACATCCGTCAATCCCCCAAGCGTCAGCTCAGATTGGGATCTCCAGGACGTTGACTTCATCTCCTCCAGCGAAGGGTGGGCTGTAGGAAAGGATTTCTCTAACAAATCGGGGGGCCTGCTCCACTTTCTAAATGGGGCATGGACATCCGTCAGTCCCCCCAGCGTGACCTCAGATTGGGAGCTTCACGGGATTTCCCTAATCTCCTCCACTAATGGATGGGCCGTGGGACGTGCCTCTGACGGAACGAATGTGAAAGGAGTCTTGCTCCAATACTCCATCCCTATCATCACGGTCTCCCCTTCAAAGATAAACTATAAGGATGTCGCAATAGGTGCTTTAAAGGACCAAACCGTAACGGTCCGTAATAGCGGAAATGGTAGCCTTATCATTGGCCTGATCACCTTGCCCTCCCCCCCCTTCAGTTTAAAAACGGACAATTGTTCAGGTAAGACGATCGCTTTGCAAAGTTCCTGTAAATTGGTCTATCGGTTTGATCCAACCTCTGGAGGAACCTTTAGTAGCAACTCAAACATCCCCTCTAATGATCCCTCTAAGGCCATTGTTACCGTTACCTTGAGCGGAAACGGCATCGTTGGTCCTCCCCTCTTTATCAATCTACTCAGTCCTTCAAATGGCGAGCAATTTGACGGCTGTGCGTACTATAATCCACCCACATTTCAATGGAATCCCAGCGAAACTTTTAAGAGTAGTGTCGTTCAGTTCTCCTTACAAGATGATTTTTCGACGATCCCCGTGAAGGCCAACGGGAAAAAGGGCACTAGCGAACTTCTTATCCCAGCCTCCTCATGGAAGAAGGTCCTTCTTCTTCCCGGAGCGATCGGCGGGACCGTCTACTGGATGGTGGTGGGGACCAGGACCGATGGGTCCCTGGTGGAAAGCGATGTCTTCTCACTCGTCGTCGAAGGACCACAAATGGTTATAAATCCCACGATCGCTCCCACAAGTAAGACGACCCCCCCATTTCCCACACTCACGTGGGGAAACAACTGCAACATCAAGCTCAAGGCCTGGTTTGGGAATGATCCTGATTTTACGAAACGTGGTATGAAGAAGACCTCTTTATCTTTCAATATCAAGAATCCCAATGATAATGGAGGGCAGTTTACAAAGGAACTCACCACCTCTCAGTGGAAGGCGATTAGGAAAGTAGTGAATGATGTGAATGGTTCATCCATCTACTGGTATATAGAGTCCTCGGATGGGTTGAATAGATCCGCGAAGACAGGAGTGAACAGCTTTGTCCTAACAGAGTAACTCAGAACGGAAGAATCTTGGGATTCGCATCATCATAACCGCCAAGTGTTAAGGCATCATTTGCCATCCAGGATTACGATCTCTACAAGGCTTTCGGGTAGAAATTGGACTAAGCCTGATCCATGATGCGTATGGGGCTCTCCATTTCCCTTGGTATGGTTCGGGGTATTGCAGAGTTGGCGTTTTTCCCTTGACCTTTTCAATAGGAATGATTAAATTTTACAAAAGAGGAGGAGTGGTTTATTTGTGTCTGATTTAAAGGGGTCGTAATAATTATCAAAATGATGAGCTCTTAGCGCCATGCGTATAAATCTGGGCTTAGTCACAAGGAGGGACAGAAATGAGAATAAGGGATATTATGACCAGGAACCCCATTACGGTGGACAGTGAAACATTCGTTCTCGATGCGCAAAAAATCATGAAGGAAACGAACATTCGAAGACTTCCAGTGGTCGACAAGGGCAAATTGGTGGGTATCATTACTAAGCACGACCTCCTCGAAGCCTCGCCTTCGCCCGCAACTTCTTTGAGCATCCATGAGTTAAATTACCTCCTTTCAAAGATGAAGGTGAAGGAGATTATGAAGAAGAATCCCGTCACCCTCACTCCGGATACACCTTTTGAGGAAGCCCTAAAGATGGGACAGGATAAGAGAATCGGATCGTTCCCTGTATTGGACAATGGAAAGTTGGTTGGGATCACGACCGAGTCTGACATCGTCAGGTTCTTGACTCGTGCTCTCGGTTTAAAAGATGAAGGATCGAGAATTACGATTGAGGGATTGGGCGGAAAATTGAGTGATCTGGAGAGGATCATTTCGATCGTCAATCAACGTCAAACCATTATTTTAAGTATGATCTCCTTGCCCAGGTCGGAGAAAAAGGACTGGATGATCGTGCTCCGGTTAAAGACGAGTGATCCCGACCCGATCGTCAAAGATTTCAAGAAGGCCGGCTTTAATGTCACCTATTCAGCCTGGTTCCGATGTGAGACAGGGCAGGTCTGAAATACTTAAACAGCCGGACCCCAGCGTGAAGTGAGGAGACAAACAGGCAAGACGTGGTTTTATTCTTCTGTCTTCTTGAAGAAGTCATAAACCTTTCGGCCCAGTTTTTTGTTCATCTTTGGTGCCCTGGCCAAATCTTCTAAGCTGGCCTCTTTCACTTTTTCCACACTTCCAAAGTATTTTAAAAGCTCCTTCTCCCTCACCTTCCCGATTTCTGGGATCTCTCCGAGTATTGATTTAATTATCGCCTTCTGCCTTACCTTCTTATGGTGAGTGATCGCAAAGCGGTGGGCCTCGTCACGGATTCGATCAAGAAGATGAAGGAGGGAGGAATTCCTTCCCAAAATAAGAGGTTCTTTGTATTGCGGATGGAAAACCTTTTCTTCCGTTTTTCGGACCCGTGAGGAAGGAGATCCTTCAATCGCCCTTTCCTTTGCGAGACCGATGAGATCGACCTCCTTGATCAGGAGCTCTTTGAATACTTCCTGACCGACATTCAGCTGTCCTCTCCCCCCGTCTAACAAAACCAAATCCGGAAGATCATTTTCTTCGATCGCTCTTTGATATCGACGGAGGAGAACCTCGTACATCATGCCATAATCATCCGCTCCCGCAATCGTTTTGATCTTGAAATGGCGGTTTCGGTCTTTAACGGGCTCCCCATCTTCAAAGGAGACCATGGATCCCACCGCATATCCACCTTGAAGATTCGAGATATCGAAAGCCTCAATCCTGCGAGGCGTTTTTCTCAGATGGAGCTTCTCCCTTAGGGCCTCCAGCAGTTTCTCCCTATCCTTTTCCATTTCGGTCTCTGCGAGAAGAAATTTTTCAGCATTTTCAGAGGCCATCCTGAGAAGATGTTTCTTATCCCCTTTGATGGGAACGACGATCCGAACCTTTTTCCCCTTCCTTTCTGTCAGCCATCGTTCGATGAGAATCTGCTCTGGCACCGCCATCGGGATCAAGATCTGCTCCGGGATAAATTTACCTTCACGATAGTATTGATGGAGAAAGGAGGAGACGATCTCCTCATCAGGAAGGCCAGTCGAAGGGAGGGTAAACCCTTTCCCTCCCAGTAGCTTCCCTGCTCTGACAAAGAGCGGATAGACAATTATCTGATGATCCTGCCGATGGAACCCAATCACATCCTGGTCCAGAAAATCACGAGATACGATCTTCTGTCTTTCGACGACATGCTCAATATGTTCGATCTGATCTCGAATTTTAGCGGCGGCTTCAAAATGGAGTTGTTCTGACTCTTCTTCCATCTTCTTCTTCAGCCTCTCAAGCAGGTCTCTGTTTTTCCCTTCAAGAAACATCCTCACCTGATGGACCATTTCTCGATATTCGATCGGGTCGGCCTTTCCACAGCATGGACCGACGCAACGACCCATCTCATAATTGATACAAGGCCTCAACCGATGGGCAAATTTGGTATCGAGGCAGGTACGGATGGAAAAGAGCCTTCGGACCAGTTTTAACGTCTCCTTGAGAGACGTTGCAGAAGGGTATGGGCCGAAGTAGATCGAGCGGTCTTTCTTAATCCGCCTGACAATACTCAGGGTGGGATACTCTTCTTCGACCGAGAGCTTCAGACACGGATAATTCTTATCATCCCTGAGCTTCACATTATATCGGGGCCGGTGCTGCTTGACGAGGTTGTTTTCCAGGATGAAGGCCTCCTTTTCCGTATCGGTGACGATGGTATCAATGTCTGCCACCTTTTCGACCATCGCCATGGTCTTCACATCCTTTCCAGTCGGCCTCTGGAAATAGGAACTCACCCGGTGTTTGATATTCCCCGCCTTCCCAACATAGAGGATCATTCCCCTCTTGTCTTTAAAAAGGTAGACGCCAGGGTTCGTAGGAAGGTAGTCGATTTTTGCTTCCAGTGGATTCATCTCAGTTTTTATTCTCTCAGATTCTGAACTTTGGGTTTTGAAATTTGACATTTACTCTTTAGTTATCTCATCTTCAATTCCATCACTTCGAGTCGGTGAATCCTATCTCTGATCTCAGCCGCGCGCTCAAATTCTAAACGACTCGCTGCTTCCTTCATCTCCTTTTTCAACTTTTCGATCATCGTGGCCATCTCTCCGACGGGAACATATTCTTCTTTCACATCCGAGACAGCGGGGATGGCGAAGTAGTCCGCTTCATAGATCGAAGCCAAGATATTCCGGACCGATTTCTTCACGGTCTGCGGAGTAATGCCATGAACCTTATTGTACTCCTCCTGGATCTTTCTCCTCCGATTGGTTTCCAAGATGGCCTGATCCATTGCACCTGTCATTTTGTCTGCGTAAAGGATCACTTGGCCGTTCACATTTCGAGCAGCCCTGCCAAAGGTCTGGATCAAAGATTTTTCGGATCGTAGGAACCCCTCCTTGTCAGCATCGAGGATGGCCACCAAGGAAACTTCTGGGAGGTCGAGTCCCTCCCTCAGAAGATTGATCCCGACGAGGACATCAAACTTTCCTAACCGGAGGTCCCTGATGATCTCCACCCGATCAAGGGTATCGATGTCGGAGTGGAGGTATTTTACTTGAATCCCAAGGTCCGCATAGTATTCGGTCAGATCTTCCGCCATCCTCTTAGTCAGTGTCGTGACAAGAACCCTTTCCTTCCTCTTCACTCGCTTTTGTATTTCCTCCAACAGATCGTCGACCTGGTTCTTGGCTGGCTTGACTTCAAGAGAAGGATCGCTCAACCCGGTGGGGCGAATGATCTGTTCAACAATCCTTCCCTTGCTCCTCTTCATCTCGTAATCACTCGGCGTGGCTGAGACATAGATGACCTGACGGACACGCTCCCCAAACTCTTCGAACATAAGCGGCCGGTTGTCCAACGCAGAGGGAAGACGAAATCCGTACTCGACGAGCGTCTCTTTCCGGGATCGGTCCCCTCGATACATCCCAATGAGTTGTGGAATGGTGACATGACTTTCGTCGATGAAGAGAAGGTAATCCTTGGAATAGTAATCCAGCAGGGTTGGAGGAGGTTCGCCGGGTTTTCTTCCCGTCAAATGGCGAGAGTAGTTTTCGATCCCCTGACAGTAACCGAGTTCTCTCAGCATCTCTAAATCGAAGTTCGTCCTCTGCTCCAGCCTTTGGGCTTCCAATAGCCGATTCCGGGACTTAAACCACTCCGCCCTTTCCCCCAGTTCCTCGCGGATATTCTGGATGGCGATCCTCATTCGATCCGGGAAAGTCACATAATGGCTGCCAGGATAGATGGGGACCTTCTCCAAAGGCTGGATAACCTTTCCTCTTATTGGATCGACTTCGGCAATCGCTTCCACCTCATCTCCGAAGAGTTCGATCCGAATCGCTCGATACTCTTCATGAGCTGGAAAGACCTCAATGACGTCTCCTCGAACCCGAAACGTGCCCCGATGAAAATCGATGTCATTCCGCTCATATTGAATTTCGACCAATTTTGAAAGGATCTCCTCCCTGGAGATGGCCATCCCTTTCTCCAGATAAAGGAGCATTCCGTAATAGGCCTCGGGTGATCCCAAACCATAGATACAAGAAACGCTGGCGACAATGATGACATCGTTTCTCTCGAGGAGGGAACGGGTGGCAGAGTGCCGCATCTTGTCGATGTCTTCATTGATTTGGGTGTCCTTCTCAATATAGGTATCGGTCGATGGGATATAGGCTTCGGGCTGGTAGTAGTCGTAATAACTGACAAAGAATTCGACGGCATTCTCCGGAAAGAGTTCCTTAAATTCGCCATAGAGTTGTGCAGCAAGAGTTTTGTTATGGGAGATCACCAGCGTGGGCTTCTGGACCTTCTCAATCACATTGGCCATGGTAAAAGTCTTTCCAGAACCGGTCACACCCAGGAGGACCTGGTGCGTAGCACCTTCCAGAACACCCTCGCTCAATGATTCAATAGCTTGTGGCTGATCGCCTTTGGGCTCGAATTCGGAAACGAGTTTGAATTGATTCATAGAAATCTATTTTACAACAAAAGGAAGGAGAAGTGAAAAGTCTAAGTTGGGAGCCCAGGGTTTAGAGTTCTGAGGTTTAGGAACAAACACTCCCGACACACCGCCTGCGGCACGAAGGCAAACTTATCACTCCGAACTAACCTTTGGAGTTTGGTGACGAATTTGGTTCGGGTTTTAACTTCGTCTGCACACCGGAGGAATAAACGATGATGGCCGCCTCCCCATCAACCGGGCACTTATTCTCACAGATGCCGCAGCCCGTGCATTTCTCCTCTTTAATGATGGGCCGCTTCTTCTCGTCGCCCACGATCGCTTGATACGAACACTGCTCGTTACAGACGAGGCAGATTTTCTCCGTATCCCAGGCAATGCATCGTGTCTTGTTGATATGGGCAACACCCATCTGGAGAAGTCTTTTCTCTTCAATGGCAAGAGGGCGGATTGCCTCAGTGGGGCAGGCCCTCCCGCAAAAATTGCAGAATTCTTCACAGTAGCCGATACGGGGGACGAGCCTCGGTGTGTAAAGACCTGCCAGGCCTGCCTCCAAAAGTGTCGATTGAAGGGCATTATTAGGGCATACCTTCAGACATTCACCGCAGCCTGTGCAGACGGAAACAAATCTCTCTTCCGGAAGAGCCCCTGGAGGACGAATGAGTCTGTTATTCTTCAAACCGCTCTCGGTCTGAAGAGGATTGGTCTTGATGACCAATGCTGAAACAAAGCCAAAGGCAAGGGAACCCAAAACATACCTCCTCGAGAGGCTCACTTTTTCTGACGCCTTCCAGTCCGGAGAGACAAATTTGAAGGAAACGGCCTCGGGTGGACATTCGAGACATTGAAAACAGGAGATGCAATCCTGTTGGCGGTAGTCTTGCGGAGTCTCTTCAGAGATGGCTCCGACCGGACACCCCTTCACACATTTTTGGCACTGAGTACAATGATCGGTCACAGACCGCCTCAAAATCCGGAGACGTGAAAAGATCGAAAAGAGTGTTCCGAGAGGGCAAAGATAACGGCACCAGAACCTCTTCCGCACTGCCCCCAGAGCGAGGATGCTGACGAAGAAGAGAAAGATGAAGAGGTTGACCTTGAACAGGGGCAAAGGGATGGCTGAAACAATGAATGGGTTCCTCGGAAGGAAATTTTGAATCTGAGGCAGCAGGTGGTTGAAGATGAAGATGGAGGGAGGGTAAAAGGAGATGACCAGTGTCCGGGTGATCAGGCTGATGGGGTCGAGGAGGTACATGACCTGAAAGGCCATGAGGCCAGTGATCATGGAAAAAATAAAGACACCATAGCGGAGCCTTTTCAGCGGCCGATCATCAAAACCTTTCCCCCGCCTCCTTTCCCGGAAGAGGATCCGGTCGAAGAAGTCGATCGTCGTCCCCATGGGGCAAAACCACCCGCAAAAGAAATTGCCAAAGACGAAAACGAGGAGGAGAACCCCGAAGCCGGGGAGCATCCTCAGGATCACATCCTTCTTCGTGAGAATGGTGATGATTCCGATGAAAGGATCGAGTCGAAGGTAGAGATCGACGGGGATCTTCAGTTCAAGGGGAAAGGCCGTCCGAAGGATCAGATAGAGAAGGAAACAGAAGGAGAGGACCTGAATGGTCCTTCTCAAGTAGGGGATCGCTCTTGTCATGTTGCACTGACCTTTTTCACCCGAACTTTTGAAAGATCGATTTCGCCCAATCCCAACTCATAGGCATTCTTGACAAACTTGATCTCCTCCGGTTTGAAGGGCTTTCCAGTCTTGGGATGTTTAAAGAAGGCGGCAGCGTGCGCATCCGCCGCAACAATATCTGTGGAGGCAATGACCTCTCCAATGTCCTCTGTTTTTCCGGGCCCTTTGGGACCATTCGTGGTGAGAATTCGGATGGCATCCATGACCACCAGATCGGGCCTCCGGAGAGTATTGATATCAGCGATGCATTGATGGAGGTCGATCTTATGAAACTGCTCCATATCCCATACAATGCCAATCAAATTCTTCAGACCGAGGGTGAGCTCTGTTGCAAAATGGTGTTTGGGAAGGGGGAAATTGATAAAAACATCTGACTCGAGCACATCCCTCAGCACCTCAGCCGTCTTGAGCTTCTTCCCTTTGGGGACTTCCACTTGTTTGTAAACATTCCGACCATGGCCGGAGAAGATATCGGCGCCCGCCTTCTGGGCTGTCTCCTTCAATCCTGACCTTGAAAAGGTGAATTGGTAATTGTCGCAGGTATGGTCCCAGACCGCCACTCGTTTTGCCCCTGCCTCATAGCACATCTTGATCAACGCCGAAAGAAGCTCTGGATTATTGGTGCAGGCCTGTTCCGGTGTCCTCGCCCAGGCAATGTTGGCCTTGATCACCACCCGCTGCCCTATTTTCACAAATCGACCCATCCCACCTAAAGGCATCATGGCCGCTTGGAGCAGTTGAGAAGGAGATCCATTCTTAGCGATGATCAAATCAGCCTCTTCAGCGGCATGGGCAAGTGACCCATAAAAGAAGGAATTGTTAGAAACGAGAGGTGGCAGTGTAATCGCTGCAGCGGCTCCCTTGATAAACTCTCTCCGTGTAATTTTTTTATTCGGGGAATGATCCATGAATCATTTCCTCCTTTTCTGTTTAATCCCCCAACCCCCCTTTAGTAAAGGGGGGCGAGGGGGGATTACGGTGGTATGATGAGCTGAGATGCTCCCTTATCTGTTCCGAACCAGAGACTATTCTTATCCTCGGCCGCACAAAATACAGTATTGCTGAGCAACCCTGCAGACGTTGTCAACGACTCCCAATGGCCTGTTGAAAAATCGTACACGCTCACTCCATTGTCCCTGCAAATGAATACCCATTCTTTTGTCACCGTCATGGAGTGAATCCCTCCATTTCTCAATGGATCGGTGGGCTCAATTCTCTTCCACCGATCCGAAACAGGGTCATACTCGAAAAGGGTCCCATCGAGGCCTCCTGCCCATATCCGTTCTCCCACCTGGACCAAGGATTTTATCTCGGCGCCCGCTAACCCCTCTTTTGGGGAATAGGTCTTCCAGGCCTTCTTGTCTTTGTGAAGTCGGCTGATTCCTCCATTGGTCCCCATCCATACGAAATCAGGTTGGACCAAAATGGTGTTGACAAAATTTCCAGAGAGGCCGTTTTGAGTAGAATAAAATCCCCTCCATTGCTCGGTCTTCTTATCCAGGAGGGAGAGCCCCTTTTCAGATCCCACCAGGATCGATTCTCCATCCAAAGCCATAGAGACGATCTTCTTGGCGCGGCCATCGTTTGTATTGAAACGTTTCCATAGAAGGTTTCTCTGGGGGGAATAATAGGATATGCCACCCCCTCCAAATCCATAAAAATAAGTGCCAAACCAGATTCGATCCCCGTCCGGTAGAATGACAGATACATGGTTATAAGAGAGGAGATTTTTCCACTTGATGCTGACCCCATCATCCACTTTCTCCATGGGCTCGCCCTTCGTCGTATAGGCTTTGTAAATTTTCTTGGATTTATCATAGAGGGTGGCTCCGCCCCCATAGGTTCCAAACCAGATCTGATCGCCTTTGACAGCAATGGCATAAACCATCTCACTCGACAGCCCATCTTTCGAGGTTATCTGCTGGAAGGAGAAAGGCTTCCCAAGAGGGCCGGCCTCGGCTTGATAGAAAAAGCAAAAAATAAAGATCATTGAGAACGATAATCCCCATACGGGTTGTGAGGTTCGCTTCATCTTCTCTCCATCAAAAATTCGATTAATTATGTCGAATCGAATAGTCTTTTTCAATAGAAACCCTCATTTCATTCCAAAAAAGGTGGTTGTGAAAACGGACAATAAATTTTCACGAGGCAACCTTGACAAGCACTTGACGAGTGATTATTTTACGTTAATAGAAAAGAGGTATCTATTTATAAATTCTAACATACAGCAAGGCGAAAGTTTATAACTATCTAATTTCGAAAGCATTTAATTGACTGTAAGGAGGTGATGTTTCCTGTAAAAATTGCCACTTTTTTCCACCGCGACTGATTTATGCTTTGTCAATCTGAAAGACATTATGTAAAGATGAAAGGAGACGTGAAAAATGAAGATTAGGCCCCTGCAGGACAGAGTAATTGTAAAACGACTCGAGGAGGAAGAGAAGACGAAAGGTGGGATCATTATTCCTGACACTGCAAAGGAGAAACCCCAGGAAGGGAAAGTGATTGCAGTTGGAAAAGGAAAGATCACAGAAGATGGGAAGGTTATCCCTCTGGATGTCAAGGTAGGAGACAGAATTCTTTTTGCAAAATATGGCGGAACAGAGGTCAAGATCGAGGGTGAGGAACATCTCATCATGAGAGAAGAGGATATCTTAGGTATCATTGAAGGAAAATGAGAACGGATCAAAATTACAGAGAAATGGAGGTAGGTCACAATGGCAAAAGAACTGAAGTTCGCCCAGGAGGCCCGTAATTCAATCTTGCGGGGAGTCAATATTTTAGCGGATGCGGTCAAAGTCACTTTGGGTCCAAAGGGGAGAAATGTCATTTTAGAAAAGTCCTTTGGATCCCCTACGGTCACCAAAGACGGTGTAACGGTAGCGAAAGAGATCGAGTTGGAGGATAAATTTGAGAACATGGGTGCCCAGATGGTGAAGGAGGTCGCCAGCAAGACCTCTGACACAGCTGGAGACGGAACGACGACAGCCACTGTTTTGGCCCAGGCGCTTTATCGTGAGGGATCGAAGGTGGTGGCGGCAGGGGCCAACCCCATGGATGTAAAACGCGGGATTGACCTGGCTGTCGAGGAAGTGGTGAAGGAACTCAAAAAATTAACGAAACCGACGAAGGATCAGAAAGAGATTTCCCAAGTGGGAAAGATCTCTGCCAACAATGATGAGACCATCGGAAATATCATCGCTGAGGCAATGAACAAGGTGGGCAAAGAAGGGGTCATCACCGTTGAAGAGGCGAAAGCCATGGAGACGACACTGGATGTGGTGGAAGGGATGCAGTTTGACCGTGGATATCTCTCCCCCTATTTTGTTACGGATCCTGAAAAGATGGAAGCCGTCCTGGAAGATCCCTATATCCTTCTCGATGAGAAAAAGATCTCCAATATGAAGGATATGCTTCCGATATTAGAACAGATTGCCAAAATGGGGAAACCTTTATTAATCATTGCCGAGGATGTGGAAGGAGAGGCATTGGCGACCTTGGTGGTCAACAAACTCCGTGGAACCCTTAAATGCTGTGCCGTGAAGGCCCCTGGTTTTGGAGATCGGAGAAAGGCGATGCTGGAAGACCTTGCCATCCTGACCGGCGGGAAAGTCATTTCAGAGGACCTGGGCATCAAACTGGAAAATATCAAACTCAATGATTTGGGTCAAGCTAAACGGATCACCATCGATAAGGACAATACAACAATTGTCGACGGGGCCGGAGATAAGGATGATATCGAGGCGAGAGTCAAACAGATCCGGGTCCAGACCGATGAGACGACCTCTGATTACGACCGGGAGAAATTACAGGAACGACTGGCCAAAATCATCGGTGGTGTGGCAGTCATCAATGTGGGCGCAGCGACCGAGACCGAGATGAAGGAGAAGAAGGCTCGCGTGGAGGACGCCCTGAACGCAACCCGGGCTGCCGTAGAGGAAGGCATTGTTCCGGGCGGTGGTGTTGCATACCTCCGCTGTCTTCCTGCATTAGAAAAATTAAAATTGGAAGGAGATAAGAAGATCGGGATAGACATTGTCAAGAGAGCCCTGGAAGAACCCATCCGTCAGATCGCCAACAATGCGGGTCAGGAAGGATCGGTCGTGACGGAGAAAGTGAGGAACGAGAAGGGGGCCTTTGGATTCGATGCCGCTCAGGACGAGTACACCGATATGATTAAGGCAGGCATCATCGACCCCACCAAAGTGGTGAGGCTCGCTCTCCAGAATGCCGCTTCCGTTGCCTCTCTGATGATCACCACCGAGGCACTGGTGGCTGACAAACCTGAAAAGAAACCCGCTTACCCGCCGATGCCCCCGGGTGGCGGAATGGGTGGAATGGGTGACATGTATTAGGATTGGATATCTATCCAATTTGACGGAAGGGCTTGGGAGACTGCAATCCGTTTCTCCCAAGCCTTTTTTTTAAAAACTTTCCCCATCCCTATTTAAGGGCGAGGCCGGGAGATGTTCTCTATTGTTACTACAAACGCATCATATATTCTGTAGGGCGAGCGCTCACCCCGGCCTTACACGGGGGACACTGCTCCCCTGTATGGATCGAGGGAGAGCGATCGCGTTTTCCGAGAC
The DNA here is from genome assembly GCA_963826305.1 of uncultured delta proteobacterium. Taxonomy (GTDB): domain Bacteria; phylum Desulfobacterota; class BSN033; order BSN033; family UBA1163; genus CAWGWZ01. The sequence continues at coordinate 164,550 of CAWGWZ010000028.1, forward strand.
CTGAAGAATCAATATGCTCAGTGTAACTATTGAATTATATTAGAAAAGATAACTTTATTCTTGCATTTGAGAATAAATGGGTTTAATATTCAGTTCGTTGTGGAGAGAAAGCAATTGCCCATCGACTTTCGCCACCTGGAGACCTTTTGCCGGGTCGCTGATTTGAAGAGTTTTTCTAAGGCGGCGGATGATCTCTTCCTCACCCAGCCGACAGTCAGCGGCCACATCATCTCTTTGGAACAATCCTTATCCCTCCGCCTCTTCGACCGGACCCGCAGGGAGGTCCGCCTGACGAAAGCAGGGGAGCTCTTCCTTCAGTATGCCTCAAAAATTCTTTCCTTCCGTAGGGACCTGCTAAATGCCTTGAGCGAGTTCTCCCAAGGGATCAGAGGAGAACTCTTATTGGGCGCAAGCACTATTCCCGGGGAATATCTTCTTCCTAAGCTGGTGGGTGACTTTAAGAAAAAACATCCTCGTCTTACCATTTCTCTCAAGATCGCTGACACCAGAGAAATTATCGATGATGTGCTGCAAGGAAACGTTGAATTTGGCATGACCGGCGCCAAGTTGAACCATCATTGGCTCCACTATGAAAGATATGTAGAAGATGAGATCATCGTGGTGACCCCTCCAGGCCATCCTTTTACCCATAAGAAAAAAGTGGATGTTGAGGGGTTGTTGAAAGAACCCTGGATCGTTCGCGAAAACGGTTCTGGAACTCAGATGGCAGTCGAAAAGGCATTGAGAAGAAAAGGCAAGAGCTTGAGACAATTTAATGTCGTGATGGAAATGGGAAGTACCTCCTCAGTGAAGGAAGGAGTGAAGGCAAGATTGGGCCTGGCTTTCGTCTCCAAGAGAGCAACCGGAGAAGAATTGAATCAGGGCCTTCTCTCGCGGATTGAGGTGGAGGGAATCGAACCCATCGCTCGGCAGATCTATATCGTCTTCCATCGAGGAAGAACCCTCTCTCCGATCGGGATCGAATTTCTCCGATTCCTCAAAACGAAAAGGGAGGAGATGATTCGAGATGGCCCTCTCGAGACGAGCTGACAGAGCGGGGTTGTTAACCTCTTCATTCAAAGTTCCATCAGGAGTGGACTCCGAACGGAGCGAACATCAATGTATGATCTGGGCGAAAATCAAAGAGGCGTAGATCATTCCTCAGAATCTCCTTGAAGAAATGATTGACTTAGAGACCATTATTATCTTAATAATAGGGCGGGACGGAAGATTCAAAGAGTCCAGCGAAGATCGTCTTGAGACGCAAATGCGTTTTATCCTGGAATGAAAGATGTTGAAGCATTTCACCCTTCTCGTTTTTTTCCTATTCTCGGTCTTGATCCCTTCTGCCGAAGCGAGGGTCTATCTCGATATCGATCAACCTGCCTTTGTCCAGATCCCCATTGTCATCCCGAAATGGAAATCCGTGGACAAGACGCCTTCTGCCCTCTCGGAAAAGGCTTATGAAATTTTGGCCAACGACCTCACCCTGTCCGGTTTTTTCAAGGTCATTGACTATCATCGGCTTCCGATTCACCTGCGGGATAAAGAAGGGATTCCTGCCGGGGCCTTGCTCCAGGAATGGATGCCTGCAGGCGGGGAGATCTTATTGGCTGGGGAAACCTCTCTGGAGTCGAACGCTCTTACCCTCCGGCTAAGATTCCATCTCTTTGATTTAGTGGAGCAGAAACACCTCGTGGGCAAACAGTATGAAGGTCATCTCCAAAACCTTCGCAACATCGTCCATCGGGTGGCGGATGAGGTCGCTCTTCAACTCACAGGTGAGAAGGGAGTCCACAATACGAAAATCGCATATACCGTCCTTCAGGGGGAAAGCAAGGAGATCTTTGTCTCTGATTTCGACGGCGCCAATGTGAAGCAGATCACTCAAAATCGTTCCCTCAACCTCTCACCGGCCTGGGCTCCCGACGGAAAGAAAATTGCTTTTACGTCCTACCTGAAGCGAAATCCAGATCTCTACCTGATCGATTTGGATGGAAAGAATCTCTATCGATTCTCCTATTATCCAGGGCTAAACGTTTCCCCTTCTTGGTCGCCTGATGGAAAGCAGATCGCCCTCATGATGGGAATCGATGGGAAGTCTGATATCTTCCTCATTGATGGCAACGGAGGGAACCCAAAAAAACTCACAAAAAGCCATGGGAACGAGGCTTCTCCCTCCTGGTCTCCGGATGGGAAGCAGATTGCCTTCGTCTCAGACCGATCAGGTTCTCCGCAGATTTACGTCATGGCAGCGGATGGTTCGGATGTCCGCCGCGTGACCTACGAAGGGAATTACAATACCAACCCTTCTTGGTCCCCCAAGGGGGACCGGATCGCATTTTGCGGGAGGGTGGGAGGTCGATTCAATATCTACACGATTGGAATTGATGGAACCGGCCTTCAGAGGCTGACATCCAACTCCGGAAATAATGAAAGCCCTTGCTGGTCTCCCGACGGGCGTTACATTGCCTTTAGTTCAAATCGGACCGGGGGATCCAAGATTTTCATTATGAATGCCAATGGGTTAAACCAAAGGCCTTTCACCCAATCGAAAGGAGGTGAATCGAGCCCGTCCTGGTCAAGACGATTTGAATAGGAAAAGGAAATCCAAATCAATTTTCAAAGGAGGTCGATCATGGTCAAGAAAAGTCTCAGCCTTTTAATCCTTATCCTCTGTCTCGGACTCATCATGATGGGGTGTCCGAAGAAAACAGTAGTTAAGGAAGAGCCATCTGTCGCCAAGTCTGAAGAGGCAAGAAGGCTGGAAGCCGAACGAGCAGAAAAGGAAGCGAAGGAAGCGAAAGAAAAGGAATTGGCAAAGATTAAGGAGGAAGAGGCCAAGAAGGCGCAGGAGAAAGAATTCGAGAGGAGTGTGGTGGCTAAGAAAACCCCTGGCATTGAGGGGGAGGTCTTTGAAAGCAGCTTGCTGAAAGACATTCATTTCGATTTTGATAAATATGACATCCGTCCTGGTGACGCTGAAATCCTGAAGGAAAATGCAGCGCTGTTGACGAAGTACCCGAAGATAAAGATTCAGGTTGAGGGCCATTGTGACGAAAGAGGAACGGTGGAATATAACCTCGCCCTCGGAGAGAGGCGAGCGAATAGTGCAAAGAAGCATCTCATCTCCCTCGGCATTGCTGCCGATCGCATCTCCGCCATTAGTTATGGAAAAGAGAGGCCTTTGGATCCTGGCCATAATGAAGAGGCCTGGGCGAAGAACCGGAGAGGCCACCCCGTCATCTTATCGAAATGAGAAGATGAGTATCCTCAGGGGTCTTGATCCTCCCTGAGGAGGCTTCATCTTCGGAGACAAAACATGAGAAAAATAAATTGGGTGAAGGGATGGTTGATATTGTGGGCCGGCCTATTACTTTACGGATGCGCCACGACAGGGGATGTCCAAACTCTTGACGGGGAGATTTCCCGGATTCATTCGCAATTAAACACGATTCAAAAAGAGAAGGATTCCATCAAAAATGAGCTCGCTACTTTTCAGAAAGAGAGACAGAAGGATGTTTCAAGCCTCCAGACAGAAAACAAGAGGCTTCAGGCCGACCTGCTTATCCGCCTCGAAAACCTCCAATCTGAAACTCGAAATCTCTCCACCGGTGTCGAGGAATACAAGGAATTTCTGAAACAGCCCTCCAAGGAAATTGACCGGATGAGGGAAGATATTGCAATACGAACAAGACTCCTCGAAGAGAGGGGGAAAACCCTCGAGGAAAAAAACAGGGCCCAAGAAGAACGAACCAGGGCCCAAGAAGAACGAACCAGGGCCCTGGAGGAGAGGATGAAGGCGATGGAGGATCGCCTCAAGGGGTTAGAGGGGAAGATGAGCGAGTGGGTTTCGAAACAGATGGAGATGGAAAAGCCGACACCGGGAAAGGAGGTCCCTGTCGAGACAAAGGGGATTTCTCCAGGAGCAGGAACCCTTTACAAAGATGCCTATGAGACTTTTCAGAAGGGGGATTTAGAAGGGGCGCGGAGGAAATTTGAAACCTTCCTGAAACAGTATCCCAATACCGAACTCTCTGACAATGCCCAGTTTTGGATCGGAGAAACCTACTATTTGAAAAAAGATTTCGAGAAGGCCATCTTGGAATATGAAAAAGCGATCGCCAAATATCCGGAAGGGGACAAAATACCAGCGGCCCTACTCAAGCAAGGTTTTGCCTTCCTGGAACTCGGGGATAAGACGAATGCCAGAAATATCCTCAGACGGTTGATCGAGCGTTATCCCCAATCGGACCAGGCAGAAATGGCAAAGAAGAAACTGGAAGCCATAAAATAAGATCACGCGAGTAGAAGGTCGAAAGTGGAGGGTGGTTCAAACAAAGAATCTACTCTAATCTCCACTTTCCACTCTCTAAATTTCACCTTTACCTTTGCATCCACAAGAAGCTAATCTTTACTCTCCAAATCTGCTAATTTAGAAAATCTATATAAAGATATTTCGAATTTCTACATCTATTCCCCTCCCCCTTCGACGGGGGAGGGCTTGCCCTGTGGAGTAAGTTCTGCTACTCCACAGGGTAAAGGTGGGGGTGGACAAAAAGGATTAAGTCCCCCCTGCCCTTCATCTTACTCTTCCGGGTGAACCGCACGTTCAGTTTTCGCTTTCCAAGACAGGACCCTCCGATCACCTTCAAATACCTTATTACTGATGCCCCACTATTTTGCTTCAACTGCCAATTTGTTTTAGACCCTACGTCCCGTTTCCTCACCCTCCGAGGACTCTCATCTCGCAAGCTCTATGCCATGCCCGGCGCACACGGCGAGCTAACCGGCGCGCAGTTTTTTCGCGCGTCCGGTTGAGCGACTTAGATGTGTAGTTTTTTTCGCAATTTGGATTAGCGACAGTAGGGCACTATTCACAGCTTCTTGATTTGGGAAAGCTTGGGCGACTTCCGGTTTAAGTACAACAACGTTTGATGATTTACGGAGACGTTCGGCATACTTTCCCCGCACCAGCCCCTTGGGAAAGTCCGACCGCTTGTACTCGGCACGTAATTCGTCTTTATCTGTTTGTTTAGCCTTCTTCATATAGTTTTCGCTCTCCTTTGCTCGCTAAACGAGCACTTATGATTCGAATCGTTTCATCTTCCTCAGTGTGAGCCACCACCAGCAACCGGGACAACAACAAGGGGACGTAGGTTCTAAAGCATTTTAAGATAATCCAAATCCGCCACTTCCGCAGAAATGACCAAAGGATTTATTAAGTTGTTTTAGTACCTACGTCCCCTTTCTTTCCCTAACTCATTATACCATTTTCATGAAAATATTTCTTAGCCATAATGCCCAGCAGTACCGGTGGCCATGAAGCGGCAGCCGAATGGCCATCAGGTGAATGCTGTTGTTATGTGATTCACTGCTTACTTTCTTTTGTTTTTCCTATCATATTAGTCGGGTCTCCCTCTTCTATCATCATATTCATGACCTCTCTTTCAGGTTCGCCTGGTAGATTTCCCTTTACAACCGCTTCCAGTACAACGATTCCATCCAATTTTGTAAATACTGCGTCTGCTTCTGCAAAACCGTTAGCATCTATATCATTAATTGTCAGGTCACACTTAATCGTATCGCCGAAATATACAGGTTTTTTGAATCTAAAATTCATCTCCGTCGCAAGCCATCCAAGTTGCCCCCCAATTTCGGTAATCAGACTACCTATTAGTAATCCATGGCAAATCCTTCCCCTGAAATGTTTTACATCTGCAAAACGTTCGTCAAAGTGAACAGGGTTATAGTCCCGGGATGTTTTTGCAAAGTCGATCGCATCCTTTTCAGTAAAGGTACGGGTAATAGAAAATTGATCACCAATATTGATGCCTTTTACAGCTTTCATTCTTATAGATGTCATGAGATAATACCTCTACCTGAACACTAAAGCTCACCGGGAGCCGGGTTTATCGGCGATCCGATGCAGCGATTTGTTCTGCGCGCTCTATATCTCTTCAAATTCCTTTAATGTCTTTTCAGTTATTACATCACCTGTATGTTTTATTTTTGATGACTCTAAAACCACCATCAACGTTTCCTCATCGGCGAATGGCCTATGCTTTTTGCCTTTTGGAATGACCACTAATTCTCCTGGATTTATTTCAATGATGCCTGCTTCCAATTCAATTCTGAATTTGCCTTTTATTATATAAAACAATTCATCTTCGTCTTTATGGTCATGCCAAACCAATTCACCCTTTACTTTAACAATTTTCACATCATAGTTATCCACCCGACTAATTACTTTCGGGCTCCATAATTCATCAAATTTTCTAAACTTATCCTCGAGGTTTATTACTTTTATCATATTTTCCCTTCCATCTTATCGCGCATAACGAGGCGCATGACCAGCGCGGGTATCAAACGCAAGAATAAAAAAATCAATAGGCTTATTCCGCGTCTGGTCGATGCCGGTGTTATATGAGGGAAATTTCTTTTAAAGCTTCTTTTGTATTTACAAAAATCTTTTTATCATAGTCAATTGACATATCCTTTGAGACTTGACAGACATAACCATGCATGCGGCGATCGAGTGTCATTAAATCAACATAAGGCAAACAGCTAATATGCTGAAAATCCTCTAAATCTGAATTATGCGGTATGTCAGTAATATTTCTCACCATCTTATGCCATACTTCATATCCAAGTCTTTCCGATGGACACCTTGAAGCATTCGAATATATCCATTCTGCAAATGCACCGCTGTTTTCATAAGGTATTGTCAGATGATGCAGCCTGAGAAGTCTTTCGATTGTCTTTATAAAATGTGTCTTGGGGTTCGGCTTGGGGGAAAGTGATCTGTCTGCTGCAAATGTCTGTCTCAAATATTTTGTTGCATACTTATCAAGACCACCCAATGCACCAGCATGATATAAATCCCATACGGTGTCAGACAGCGAATAATTCATGTAGTTCTTTGTTGCTGGAGAGGCATTAAGGTCACACGTTTCGTCAAAACGATTAACAAATGGGAAGATTCCTTTATAGTTGTCTCCGGCTGAAAAAGCTCTGAGTGCCTCTCGTAATTCCAGCCGAGAAATATCACTATGAATATAGGTATGAGGCAACTTTTCTATATGGTTTAATAAACCCATAACATTTGTCGTTGCTTTCTTGTGGAGCAGTGGTTCAGCAATTTCCATAATAGTTAAAAATGACAAGACGATCTTGTGGTTGTCACTTTTGAGGAAGTTGTCTAATTGTTCAACAGAAAGCGGTATCGTTTTTTCGAGAATATTAATTAAATCTTTTGAGTCAAGGTATATAAGCATTGGTTATCATTTTCTGACCATACGATACGGGTCACCGGGGGCTGGGTTTATCGCCGATCCGGGTGCATGCGGTGGTTGGGCTAATCATTTTGCGTCCTCTGTTCCCCTTTGCTCGCCTTTTTCGGGCACGGACAAATCAGGAAGCCCGCGCGCTTTCCTTAGCTGGTTTATCAATACTGCGTTGCTGGATAGCAAACCTATCTCCACGTCAGCCACTGCCACGGCATAAAGCCGGAAGAACTGGTCCTGCAGATGTCTACCCAAGCTGCCTAGCTCTGAGACAAAATCGGCAATATCCTCCCTGTATTTTTCTCTTGCTGCGGTGAGCACAGAGAAGACTAGTATGACCAGTATTATTAGAGCACAGAAGAGTTCCGAATAGGAGAGAACTGTTGCCGCAACGGTCACCGGAGCTATTGCGGAAATGCTCGAAGGGGTCAACTTGCCAAAACTGAAGCCCCAGAAGCTCCAAAAAGAAAGGGTGTGATTTGCCGTAAAGCTAAGTGCGTCAATTTTGTATAAGGACCAGTATTCAAGGGCATAGATTAACGATGTCAGCAGAACAGTGGCAAGCCAAGAAATCATTAGGTAGAGGTCTGGTTTTCGACTCTTGGCAACTTTTAGAAGTTTCTCGCCGACAATTTCCACGCCCGAGTTGAAGAGATAGAACGTAAGGCACTGCTGCTCATATTCCTTTGTTCCTGGGTTGTATTTTTCTTTTTTCCACAACCCGTACTGTCCACCCTCTAGCGCCACGCGCAGCTTCTTTACGAGGTCACCCAATCCCTCGAAAATGCTCGATCGATAGGCTTTTCTAAGACTGTGATACAAATGCATAATGAGATATACGCCGAGCAAAACCATCGAAGGGATGAGAAGGTAGAAAGTTGATGAAAGGAGTATACATATTGCAGAGAGGGCTGCTCCGGTCATGACAGCAAACCTTGAGCGAAAAGAACGCAGCAGATCGTAAAAAGCCGGAGCAAATGCAATCGTCAATGCCCAGTTGCGGAAGAAGAGTTTTGGGATTCGCCAGCAAAGGAGAATGAGCGGATAGCTAATTACATAGGCGAAGAACCGACGGAAAGATTTCTTACGTATTCCTATCAGCACGACCGAGATCAGCACCAACAGTGCAAAAAACCTATAATTCAACGTCCAGCGTAGAGATGGCAAATACTTGTCAAATACGTACACGTCAATATCAAATACGATTACCTTCACAACTATGAAGGCCCATAGGATCATGGCGCTAATCTCTCGCAGAGTCTTCATGAGACGGTGCTCCACAACAGCGCCTTGGGTTTTGCTAGACAAGGCCTAAACTCCTCCATCCTATGCGGCCAGAAAGAACCTGCTCCAAAGCCCAACGGCGAGCTGAGCCGAGCAGGCGCCGGTTGCCGTCTGGTGGAGCCAGACGGCGAGGCGACGCGAGGCTCCAGCGGATTGTTGGGCGGCGCGTTTATTTCTTGCGCCGCCCACAAGACGCTGGCGAAGCAGCTCGCCGGAATAAGGCGATGGGTCGCGGTAGGGACACTGGTTGCCCAGTGCCCCCCGCACAGATCCGAGCATGCGGAATTACCGCACTCGGCTCTTGCCTCAGGTGATGACGCGAAGGCGCACTAAAGGTCCGCCTCCCGTATCCGCTCAAGCGCACTGGACACGCCTCTCCGGCCCTGAGTCCGGGGTATGGTTTGCTCAAGCGTCTTCCCTTTGGCCAACTCCCTTCCCTCCATCTTCTCCGTAGCCCTTTGACGGACTTTGTTCGAAGATCTCCTCGGTAATACGGAGTTGTCCGACTTCCCATGATCGGTCATCATCGGCTTGTGTCCTCAGACTTCCCGATGCGGCCTCGGTTCCCTTGCGAACAAAGGCAGTCATGGGATCTCCCGATTCTCGTTCGAGGTGTTTCCGTGCGTGCCTGGGGTCTGCGACCGCGCAGGGTCCGTGCGCCTCTCGCCCTATCGATGCGCACCGTGTTGCCTTCTACTAACGTCCACAGTATCGGCACCCTGGAATCAAGAACCATTTCACGGCTCAATAGCCGGCCCGCACGTACCCCTGTCAACGCTTCGCTCAGGCCCTTGCGGTCCCCAGCGCATGACTCGGGGCCGATGTGGTTCGCTACACCTTCATCGTATGACTCTTTCATTCACGACACCTCGCCGGTTTTCATCGGCGCTATCGGACGTAGGTTCTAAAGCATTTTCTCATACTTCTTTAAATCTGCCACTTCTTCCTATTTCCCGCCAACTCGCAAAATGTCTTCCTCTTATTCGCCACTCTTCTCTTCTGCGTCCCCAATCGTAACTCCGATTCTTCTATCCTTTCTCCTTTTATTCGTATACCGTGAAGAATTTTGGGCCGTTGAAGTGAATCATATGGGCCGGATTGGCTTCCACCCAAACTGCGGTTTCCCATGCAATGTTTAATTGTCTTATGAATGGAGCTTAAGTCTCTATTCTTAATTCTTTAAAATAGGTGTGGTAAAACCCTCGATCTCTTGTGAGAAGCAACTCGGCGTGCAGGAAGGCATGAGCTCCAATAATAAAATCGCCGAGTATTCGATCTCTCAATGCAACTGTCCCATCGCACTTAGGACAAGTTACGGATATTTTTTCACCGCAGTGAGAACATTGTATCGTTCGTTCCCTTTTTCTGGTATACGTTCTCCATCGCTCTCCGGCTAAATACAGAACTTCTCGACTGGAGTGAACAAGCCTGATCCCCGTATCCGAAAGAAAATTTCTCAATTCTCTCTCCGAAGGAAATTGCGAGGAAAGTTCCGCATAAACGACTTCGCATATCACCAACTGTCCTTTTTCCAAACATCGGTCGAGCAATCGTTTTGAACTCAAAGAATGCGCTTCGTCCGGAATCAGGATATCCAGTAATATATTCGTGTCGATTGCGGTGATCATTTTCCTCTCAAATCATCGATAATCTTATCCGACTGCGACCCTTTGAGACCCTTCAGCCTCCCCATCCATTTCTCAAAGGGAGACTTCTTCACTGGCTTTTTGATAAAGAACACTCCACGCCTCTCAACGAATCCTATCTCTTCGCCCGGGGATATCCCGAGTTTCTCCCTGATCTCTTTGGGGATTGTGATCTGTCCCTTGGAAGTGACTTTTGCAACGACCATATAGGCTCCTTGTAAGAATTAAATTCCTTACACTATTGTAAGGAATCCTTATTCGGTTGTCAATCAGATGTAATAGAAGCAATAGGTTTGGTTCAATCGAATAGAAAACATGGGTGACCCCGATTGTGCATTGCTCAGGCCTCGGTCTTCGACCTCGGGCCGGGGACTCCAAGGGTTGACTTGGATCAGGTTCAGGTATATTCTTTGCATGGAAGGGAAAAGGGTGGAGGATAATATCACCCAACCAGACTGGAGAATCTTAAAATAAAAGTTGAGGGGTAGTCATTGATAATAAGTTTTAATGCGGGTGGACAAAAATACCAACGTCAAGAGTTTCTACGCTGATGGAGGATGTTTTATGGAGAAAAAAATTGTTGATTATGTAGATTGCTTAGAGGAAACCATACGGGCCTTCGAGGAGTCCCGGGTGCTCTTGGTAAGCCAGGGCAAACAGGGGCTTCCAAATGCCATGGCCATTGGCTGGGGGCAGATTGGCATCATCTGGGGAAAACCTATCTTTACTGTACTCGTGCGACCTTCTCGTTATACCTATAAATTGATCGAAGAGACCGGGGATTTTACAGTGAACATTGTCCCGCCCCAATTAAAAGACGTGGTCCAGTATTGCGGTACAACTTCTGGCCGGAGCCACGACAAATTTCAAGAGAAAAGTCTTACGGCCATCCCATCGTCAAAAGTAAAAGCACCGATGATCAAGCAATGTATTCTCCATTACGAGTGCAAGATCGTCTATAAGAATGACTTGATCTCTTCGGGATTGAAAGCATCCATCATTTCTGCCTTCTATCCCAAGGGTGATTTTCACCGTTTCTATTTTGGTGAAATCCTCGCCTGTCAAAAGGAAAGTTAGGTGGCTTTTTTAGAGCTCGGTGACAAGGCGAACGCCAGAAATCTCCTCAGGCGGTTGATCGAACGATATCCCCAATCCGACCAAGCAGAAATGGCCAAGAAGAAGTTAGAAACCATAAAATAAGAAGGTCCATCACCTTTTTTGGGATGGACCTTGTCCCCTCTTGCCGATTGCCTTGTGTCTTTCCATCTATAAGAAGCTAATCTTCATTGTCCAAGTCCATCAATGTCAAGAACCTAATCTATCGTTCATCTTATGCTCAAATACGTTATTATCAATGCCTCAGCATTTTGCCTCAAGGATGAAGTTGTTTTAAAGTCGTTTCAGAACCTACGTTCGGTTGTTTCGTCAAAGGTTCGGACGAAGTCAACTGCTTGACTCGATGGATTAACCCTCCAGAAAAACGCTTGATTTAAGCTAAGAACGGCTATTTAAACGTCAAACCGCCTAGCATTTCTCATCCACATCAGGTTGAATTTTTCCGTATGCCCTCCAAATCGTACGAGAGGAAAAGGGGAGCAGGAGGGGCGCTTACCCCTTCAAGAGCGGAGTGATACTTGAATTTTGGAAGTGCGACCCCAATGCCCGCTGATCTAAACAGAAACTTCTAACATGAGAGTGGCAAACTCGGGTTAGCAAAAGGAAAGGAATAGATGATATATAGCTATTGGCCTTCCGACTGAAATACGGCAATGTTTAGACCGGAACCAATGATTTAGGAATGCAAGGGCTTTGGTCTTCCTCCATTCTCCATTTGCGCATGTTTTAACGAACCCTGGATCATTTTGAAAGATGTTTTCCGCTTTCTTGGCCCATTCTGAGGGGGTATTCGATTGGACATATCCTAACATTCCCGCCTCATCCACATCGGCGGCATAATTGCCAGAAAGAAATTCACCAAGTCCCTTTGGTCCCAGGTATTCTCTCATTGTTGCATGGGTGTTTTCGCAAAGTCTTTTTGCTTCAAAAGGGTACTTGGGGCGCGGGCCGTGGCATACCCTCTCCAACTCGATATCCAATCGTTTTCGTCTTTTGCCTTTACGACCTAAGGCATCTATCGGAGGCTCTTCGTGGATCGTGAATCGTCCTACCCATTTTGGTAAAGATCTGTCTTGAAGTACTGCTTTAACCTGTTTAACTATTTCACCGGTCAAGTCTTCTTCTAAAGAATTTCTGAATGATAAAACGTCCAGACGATCATAACCCCATTTTAATAATTGGAATACGTGCTTCCTAAAGCTGGCCTGATAATCACCTCGATCATCGTCACGCGTCCCAGTCATCAAATTTCCTTCGCAAAAGCACCCGTTGATTTCTTATTGTTTAAAGTCAACTTCTCGGCGATGAATTCATCTGCATCAAGGAGAGCTTGGCTTTTCAACCAATTTATGCGCTGAAAGGGTTTTATAAAATAGGTTGTTCGACCATCAAAGATTTTGATGTTCCGATCGAAGTAAATCCATTGTGAAAGCTTTCGGGGCTGATTGGACGTAAGGTTTTCAAGCGTTTCTCTGGCTGTTTTATCGTCAACTTTGACTGTCCTAACTGGCCCGGCAGGGAGGGACTTGGGATGTTCCACTTTTAGCAAAGCGGACTCTTTTGTGAAGTATACCGTTATGCGATGCTCATCAAACGCTTCGCTGTCTAAGAACTCATTGAGTTCTTTCTTTAGGGTTTTAGCATATTCCTCTATCTCTTCTGCTGTTGGGGCATCTATAGCTTCGTTGACGATTCCACCTTCGTTAAGCTTCATCCGTACATTCAGAAAATCGCCAACTAGCCACCGTTCTCTTTCATCAAGGCCCAATAAATCATAAACACGCTCGTTTAATTCACTTTTTAGTTGGGTCAACTTGGCTGGTTCTCCAGATTGCCGGAAAAACAATTCTTTATCCTTCAGAATCTCTGAGGAAACGCGCACTAATTTTTCATGCAGTTCTACCCATTTAGCAACTTGTTTGGGCGATAAGCGATCGAGAGGAATCGGAAGCTGCTCCAGATCCTTCTTGTTGAAATGGTCCCTTTCTATGCCCCAACCTGGAGAGGTCATGCATTGTTGATAGATTGCGAAATCCGAAGAAAGATACAGCGATAGGGCCTTCAGTAAATCTGTACAGGATTCGTCACCAGCGATGCCAACCTGTCGAGGTGGCACAACTACAAACTCGTTAGAAAAAACAGCAAATTTTCTGCCTTCATTGACGATAACGTGAGGAGGGTAACAGACCTTAAGCGGTACTTGACCACGACCTTTCCGTACGTATGCTCTTGACGGGTCAATAACCTTTAGTGCACGATCTGGGAAAGAATAAATAGCCCCGCGGCCCCGGATACCAGACATGTCTATTTCCTTCTTGCCTGTTACTTCTGAAAGTGGTTCGACTTGCTCATTGGTTGCTTCAGATCTTAGTTGAAGACCCTCATGGATCACCAAACTGTGAAGCTTTGCAAACTCAGAAAGGGGAAGAAATCGTCTTGCCACAGATTCTACCAATCGCTTGTCACGTAGTGACCCCCACATCGAAAACTTCCATGGATCACTGTCTCCCGAGGCTGCATCCACCTGAGAAACTTCGCGTATCTGGTCCGCACTAATCAGGATAGTCCACAGCTTTTTCCTTGTTCTTTCTTCAATTCCATATTGGTTCATCTGTGTTACCGCAAAGGGGGCATAAGTGATTATGACTTTTCTTTCGTTTTCTATATCAGGTGGAAATGAGTAAAAGAAAGCTGCTGCCGGACTTGCGGCACCATGGAAAAGAATATGTCGGAGGTTAGAGAAGTTAACGATGCACCAAGTTCTTGTCTTGCCAAAAAAGTGGTGTCGAAAACGGTGGGCGTGCACGTTGAATAAGGTCGATGCTGGCATCAAAAGACCGATCACGCCTTGAGGTGATATATGTTGTGTTGCATGCCATGCGAAGGCCTCGGCGAGCTGATTGTCGCCCACAGGGAAATCATTTGAGTTTCTTTTGATCCAGGATAGGGCTGCGCCGTCCCCTTTATCCAACCTCTTGGCATCCAGTTGCTTCCACGGCGGATTCCCAACAATCCAGTCAAATCCTTTATCGGGTCTGGCTTCATGAAATTCCGCAGCCGGTTCAAAAAAACCATTTTCTGAGTGGAATATGTTATGGTTGCGCAGAAGAGGTAATTTGAAGTTTCTGTAAGCTGGCTTTTCCAGATCCGGCGGATCCACATAGTCAAGAAGAGTGAGGACAAGGCTAAGTTCAGTGATGCCGCATGCGTCTTCATCTATATCCATGCCGTAAATATTATCCACTAACAATTCTCCTAACTGCGATGGACGTAATCTCTTTTCATGTCCCCCCTTGATCTCCTGTTCTATTAGCCTTCGGTAACATTGCACAATAAACGCACCTGAACCACACGCGGGGTCAAAGATTTTCGTCACCCTATCCAGTGGACGCTTTGCGTGCAATTCGTCCAAAACAAAATTTGCCAATTGAATAGGTGTATAATACGCCCCCTTTTTCTTTCCCTTTTCCCTCGGAATGGAGAAATTCTTGGTAAACCATAGACAGAGTTTCGATCGGAATGTGCTCGAAATTATAAGCCGTGAAATCTAAGTGCATTTGACCGGTGCTTGGATCGTCCCCAAGGAATGCGCCTGATACCTTCCGGAGATGATCAGTCACGAGTACAGATTTACCCTCCCTAGGAACCGGAAAGATGGTACCGTTTAACCATTCATCAAGCTTTTCCGTTACAGCATAAAACCCTGACAATGTTGCTTGTCGACCGAACACAGATTCTTTGTTGATTTTCCATTGTTCGAATTTTCTGTCTGAAAGAATTTTTCTGTCTTTTAAATAGTGAAAATATAGATACTTGCCTATCAAGGCATGCGCAACGTTTGGGGGGAGGTTGTGTTGTTGCAACCATGCTCCGAGGCTCTTCAGGCTCTTGAGTAGTCTTCGGTCAACTCTCGTTTCTGTTGTGACCTCGCTATACCAGTTTCTCCAGATTTCTCCACGATCAATGGACTTTGACGTGAAGTCAGCAAGCTCTTTCATTACCTGATTAATAGTGTTCGGGATTGCTAAAAGGGACTGGTCTTGTGAAACGTTCACTTTATCCTCAAACCTGAATCCTGGATAGAGCCGGACTGTCCTCGGCGTTAATACGATCAAGAATGGTACGACATTCTGGTTCCAAACGAGTCTATGGAATTCGATTGCCTGCTCTTCTGTGGTTGCTTCGCAAACGTAGACGAGTGGCACAATTGTCGGATTTGGTGAGTAAGTCATCTCAGGCTTTGTTAAAACATAGACTCCATGCAAAGCGCATTGGTCTTGCGCTAGGCGGAAGACATGGGTGTAACCGGGGTAATCGCTGAGGCGGGAACCGTACAAATAAAAAGGGGCATCTGCATATTCTAGACAATGAATCAGTTCTTTAACATTCATGAGTTTCACCCTTCCTAATCGATGAGGTGAGGTTCACTATGATTTGGTAACCCTAATCAAAAAGCTCGCCAGTTCAGAATGAATCGTTGTGTGACTATTGCTATCTTTGTTATTTTGAAGGCAAATCCCTAAAAGATTGGATTGAAAAAAACTTTACCTGAGTTCCCTGCACACCCAGATTACCTTGCCTATTATACGTACGCGATTTGGGTCGCCTTCTTTTTGGTAAATTGTTCCGTATTTAGGGTTATCGCTAAGTAAGACGAGCCCGCTTGGATGCTTCTCCACTCGCTTGACCATTATAGTATCCTCAATACCGATTGCATATACGGCGCCGGCAAGTATTTCCTTTTGCGATTCATCCAGGAGGATCGTGTCCCCATCTTTGAATTCAGGTTCCATGCTGTTTCCGATAATGTCCAATAAAGTCATCTTTCCAATAGTACCCTTCTTCGAAAGCCAATCCCTTCTAAATGAGTAATACCCCTCGATTTCAGAACCGACTTCGAAAGAACCGTCTCCAGCACAAAGCCTAGCTCTAACTTTCGGTATTCTAACAAATTCATCTTCAGGATCTTCACTTGAACTCAAAAACTGTGGACCAGTGCCGTGCTCCAGCCAATCGGGGTTTAGTCCATGTTTACGGAACAATTGCAGAATCCATTTATCTGGAATGCTATCTCTTTTCCGGGCTTGAGTGATACTCGACCTGTGGACTCCAAGGTCCGCTGAGATTTTGTTAAGGGAACTGATACCAGTGGCTTGCTTAACTCTGCTAATAAAAGTTTCAAATCGGGAAGCGTCCATGGGACTCAACCGGAAATAAACTCTCATCTTCGAAGATTTGAATCCGTATGTATATCTATACAAACACAGATATTAATTAATGTCAACACTTTTGTTGATTTTTCCTTAGGGCCAGGGCTGAAGGAGTGTGAGGACAGAAGTATTAGGATCCCTCACCTTATCCTGATACCACATATAACTACTTTAAATCACTATATAATTTATGTTTTATTGAGGTGACGTTAAAGAGCAATAAGAACCCGCTTTAGGCTGAATTGAACATACGAAGAAGACGGTAATATGTTAATAAAAATCAACTACAACATATGGAAGTGTCCTCTTCAAGCGTTCGGGCGCCAACCCGGCAGTGACTATGGAGTTAGACTGCTTATTGACGACGGGAGGATATCCCCAGAACACGGAGCATAGATCTCATAAAACCATAGGATATTCCTTCAAATCTACCACTTCTTCAGACCTACCGCCAACTGGGGAAAGCTCCTTCCCAATCCCCAATTTTTTCTCCATCATGCCCCCCTCCAACTCAGACTTTTCCATCCTCCCAACTCTTATTGGTAAACCGTGAAGAATTTTGGGCCGTTGAAGTGAATCATATGGGCTGGATTCGCTTCTATCCAAACTTCTGTTTCCCATGCAATGTTATCGATATGCCTCTTGAATTCTCGAAAATCAGGGAAAACACTAATGTAAGCCTTTCTTGCTCTGCACCCTGCAAGCACCTTCTCCAGTTCGATCTGCCTCTTGGGGGAAAGCGGGCCGTGGGATGTAACCGCCTCAATCAGAAAAAGGAGGCTCTTTGATCCATCGTAGAGTACAACGTCCGGCAACTTGTCGTGCTCAGTAATTGGAATGTTAAGCTTTTTGAGAACTGCTTCATCCTTATGGAGCAGCTTTCTCGCTGCATCTCCAACATAAACAATTTTGGAATTGGGACAGAGCTGAGCCCTGAAAAGCTTTAATATCGTGATCTGAAGCTTGTTATGCTTTCCCGGTGTGAAATCAATCGAGGTGCCGTTAGGCAATTCTACTGATGAGTTCAGGGCCTTTTTTCGCTTATCATATAAGTCAACGAGCCTCCCTTTCAATTTCAGGAATTCTTCTAATCCCTTGTTCCATTCCTTCGTTTTGTATTTTCGTATTACCTCCAAAGCTTCATCGGCCACCGTGTAAACATTATTGGGGCTGTTGGTCGGCCTTGAGGGATCATCAGGATTCCTTACCACGAGGGCAGCCTGCTCAAATTGGTGCAGAGTCTGCCTCCTGATTGTCTCTCGCGTGTTTTCAGCATAGTGTTTCCCGTAATTCTTTTGGATGGATGCCAAAATATCGTGAATCCGAATTAGTCTTGATTTGGCTTTCGGCCATGGTGAATTTTTCTTCAAATCAACAAGGGCCAGAAGGGTTAAGGCGGACCTCTCATTCTGTTGGGCTTTAGGAAGTCCCAGGGCTTTCAGAATAGATAAAGCTTCATCGATTTTTCCCATTATACCTCTCCTCAAGATGCTTGATGATTTCAGCATCAATTCCGAGTTGGAAACCAATCATTTCATCCAGGTTAGCTTGCAGGTCTTTTGTCCTGGACACAACTTCTCCAATTTTCTTTATAACAGAGAGGTCAGGCAAGGGAACGTTTCTAATCTCGGTGGCGTTTACCTGTGTATGGCCGTTAAGCGACCTGAAATAATTATCAATTAAACCAGTATTCAAAAGGGCAGCTATACCAAAAGCCTCGCCGACGGACAAGCTCCCCTTTGGCTTATGAATATAATTCACATGGTTTTCTATTCCCACGGACTCGTGCGGGAAATCAGATTGCTTTAGCACCGCTGCGTCAAGACGTCGTCTTTGCTCCTTCGATGTGAATCGCTTTAAAAGCACATAATTCTTTACCGGGAGCAGCAGCGGAGAAGTCTTTTCTGAGCAAGCTATCGCCGCAGGTTTCTTGTTTTTCTTGGAAGGCCATACCACCCTCATGTTTTGCATGTTATGCATCCATAGAAGGGGCACAGACCCCTTCGTGAGGTCCTGGCGTAAATGTTCCTTAGCCCTGAAATCAACCACCGGGCCGGTCGAAATCTGCACGCCCTGCTTGTTTAAGGTGGACGGCCATTTGTCAATAATGTGGAGTATCTTAACGTCAAGCTCGCTGGTCGGTATCCTGATAAAGCTCTCGCTATTCTTAGGGGAGATTATATCTGGATAATCAACCTCGATTCTCCCTACCACATTCAACTCTTTATTCCTGCTTGTCGTTATCGTTACCGCCCCTTCTCTCACGTCCTTTCTTGCCTTGATGATTACGTTTTCTTGTAAGACTCCATCCTTGTCGAAAATGTCCTTCCTGGACTCAAAAATGTGAATCCTTGTGATTCTTACCTTCCGCAGAAACCATTTCCTGAAATTCTTATAGTAAAGGCCTGAACAAAAGCTCCGTGGCGTAATAAAAACCATTTCACCCTTATCAGAAAGCATGTTTGCAGCCATGGTCATAAAAAAAGCGTAAATATTGGGTTGCCCGCATATTAACTCTGCCATCATTCTTGAATAGGGAGATTCTGTACCTACCTTGTAATAAGGAGGGTTTGAAATTACGAAATCATAGAACTTTTCGCCTCGTTCGAATAGCCCGGGTCCGCTAAGATATGGCTCATTTGTGAGGATAAAATCCTTGGCTAATACGTTAACCTCGACCTTCGACCCATTTTCTTCCAGATCCTTCTTGCACTCCTGCAAGACCTTTTTTAGAAATGGAATTATTTCAAGGTCGTTCTCATATGTGTCTATTACCAGAAAAACTGGCTTCTTTCTGCTCAGTAACTCTTCACAAAAGGCCGCCGATAGGATGCCTGCTCCGGCCCCTGGGTCGAGCAGGGTTATCTTGTCTTGGTTAATATCGAACAGTTCTGCCATAAAAATACTTATTTGCTTTGGGGTGAAGAATTGCCCCTTGGGCTTCACATCTTCTGGCCTCAAAGAATCAGAGTATAAGGCGGAAAGTCTCTCCGCGTACTCTACGAGCCCCTCTTTCGCTTTTCTTTCTGGAATCTTCATAGTTATCTTCAGTTAGATATCTTCCATTTAGAAAGTCTTTTGTTCCAATTGGATTTTGGAATGAAATGATCGATCTTGTCAACAAAATTCTGTCGAGTATCCTCAACCGCTTTATCACGGGTTTCGGAAACCAGAATCCCAAGGATGGAAAGAAAAGGGGGCAAGTCTGCGTTTGATTCTATCTGTCAAGGGTTAAGTGATTGGTAATATAATGTTTTTCAAAGGCCTATACCCCTCTAAGTCCCCTTTGGGATGAGCTTTTTACCCATCTCCCAAGCCGGGCCCACTTCCGCCCCCAACGCGATATATTTGCGCTCCGGTATGGAGAGGACGAATGGAGCAATCTTCCGCAGATCGGGGAGCCCGTTCACAAGGTAGCGCTCATCACTGTATGCTGCGATGATCTCCCCGATGAAGAGTTCATCGGCCGGAAGGTCCACTGTCTGGACAACCTTGCACTCGACGTTGCAGGGGCACTCCTTGATCATGGGTGCGGTCTTCAGCTTACCATAGAATGTTTGGAACTTCGTCGCCTTGTCGTACTTCTTCCCTGACACGATGCCACAGTAATCCGTGACGTTGACCATTGCCACAGATGGAATGTTAACACTGAAGGTGCCATTCTCTTTGATGCCGGGGTTCGTGTAGTGCGCCTTGCCGAGTGCGATCATGAGGTACGGCGGCTTGACGTTGACCATGCTGAACCAGGCAACCGTGAGGTAATTGGGTTTGCCTCCTACGTTGACGCCGACCAGCGAACAGGGCATCGGGTAACAGATGGTCTCAGTCTTCATTTGAATCTTCTCCATGTTTAAGCCCTCCTTAGAAGCCATTATAGCACCAGCCCAGACATTTTCAAAACAAATCCTGAAGAAGACGGGCTATCGTCCAACATTGGCTCTCGTATGCCAAACAAAACTCAAACGCTTTCTTTTCACTAAAGAAAAGGCCCACTCTTTGAACTACGAGAATGGGCCTCTCTCTCGTTTTTATTTGTTGCTGCAAAGATTAGGCGGGGGTTCCGGTTGAAATCCCTTCCAAACCTTCAGAAGCCATTTCCTCTTCGGTGTATCCTTCCACCCATAGCTCTAATTGACTGTATTTGGGAAGACCGGTACCGGCCGGGATCAGACGTCCCATGATCACATTTTCCTTCAATCCCTTCAAATAATCCACCTTTCCCGCAACGGCCGCCTGGGTGAGCACCTTGGTGGTCTCCTGAAAAGAGGCAGCCGAGATAAAACTATCCGTAACGAGGGAGGCCTTCGTGATCCCCAAGAAGAGGGGTTCCCCAACTGCCGGCTTTCCCCCCTCCTTTAACACTCGCACATTCTCCTCCTCAAAAACATATTTTTCCACCTGATCATCGACCAAAAAGTGTGTATCGCCCACCTCTCTCACTTTCACTCGCTTCAGCATCTGGCGAACGATCACCTCAATGTGCTTATCGTTGATCTTCACACCTTGAAGTTTATAAACCTCCTGGATTTCATCAACCAGATAATGCGCCAGGGCTTTATCTCCCAATACTCTCAGAATATCATGGGGATTCGAAGGACCGTCCATCAGTGCCTCCCCCGCCTTGACGAGGTCGCCTTCATGAACGCTGACATGTTTTCCCCTGGAAATCATGTACTCCTTCGGCTCGCCCACATCTGGCCGGATGACCAGCTTCCTCTTTCCCTTGAGGTCCTTTCCAAACTCAACGATGCCATCGATGTCGCTGATCAAAGCATATTCCTTGGGCTTTCGGGCCTCGAAGAGTTCAGCGACCCGGGGAAGACCTCCGGTGATGTCCTTGGTCTTCGTTGTCTCCCTCGGAATCTTAACGATGACATCTCCGGCTTCGGCCATATTCCCTTCCGAGACGAAAATGTTTGCTCCCACCGGCAGGAGATACCGAGCTTGGGAGGAAGAGCCCGGGAGATTCATGGTCCTGCCCTTCTCATCTTTGATTGAAATCCTTGGTCGCAGTTCTGGATCTTTCGACTCCGTAATGACCTTTCTCGAGAGGCCGGTGAACTCATCCACCTGCTCTTGCATCGTCGCTCCCTCGATGACATCCCCAAACTTAACCCGGCCCGAGACCTCGGTTAAAACGGGGATGGAGTACGGGTCCCATTCCGCCAGAATCTCCCCTTCCTTCACCTTCTGTCCATCCTTGACTCTCAGTTTTGCCCCATAAATCACAGAATAACGTCGCCGTTCTCTTCCGCTTTCATCTAAGATGGCGATCTCGCCATTTCGATTCATGACGGTCAGGTTCCCCTCACGGTTCCTGACGGTCCTCAAGTTGATGAATTTTACCTTCCCATCGATTCGACATTCCAGCGTCGTCTGTTCCGCTCGCCGGCTGGCCGCTCCGCCGATGTGGAACGTCCGCATCGTCAATTGTGTTCCCGGCTCACCGATCGATTGGGCAGCAATGATCCCGATCGCCTCGCCCACAATGACCAGTCTCCCGCGGGCCAAATCCCTTCCGTAACAGAGAACGCAGACACCCCGTTTCGACTTGCAGGTGAGTACCGAACGTATCTTCACCTTCTCAATCCCGATATCCTCAATCCGCTCTGCCAGGCTTTCATTAATCTCCTCATTTCCTTTGACGATCACCTCATCGGTGAAGGGGTCTCGGATCTCCTCCAGTGCCACGCGGCCCAGAATTCGTTCCCGCATCGATTCGATAATCTCTCCTCCCTCCACAAGCGAGGTAACGTCAATCCCATCCAGTGTACCGCAATCATGCTCGGTGATCACTACATCCTGAGCGGCATCCACCAATCTCCGGGTGAGGTACCCAGCGTTGGCTGTTTTCAATGCCGTATCGGCCAGTCCCTTTCGAGCCCCGTGGGTGGAGATGAAGTATTGCAGAACCGTCAGCCCTTCCCGAAAGTTCGCCGTGATGGGGGTTTCGATGATCTCACCCGAAGGTTTTGCCATCAGACCCCGCATCCCAGCCAATTGCCGCACCTGTTGTGCACTGCCTCGAGCTCCGGAATCGGCCATCATATAGATGGGGTTAAAACTCTCAATCACCCTCCTCTGTCCCGTAGGACCCTCCACTTCCTCACTCCCCAGCTCCTTCAGCATCACATCAGCAATGTTTTCAGTGACCTCGGCCCAAATGTCGATGACCTTATTGTATCGCTCTCCGTCCGTGATCAGTCCGTCCGTGTACTGCTCCTGAATCCTTTCAATCTCCTGCTGAGCTTCGTCCAGGAGGCTCCCTTTATTGGAAGGGATGAGCATGTCATCAAGGGAGATGGAAAGTCCAGCCAGTGTCGCATACCGATACCCCAAATCCTTCAACCGATCGGATAGGAGGACGGTCTTCTTTTCTCCGCCGAACCGGTAACAATAGTCGATGAGATTGGCCAGTTCGCTTTTCTTCATCACCTTATTGATCAAGGCGAAGGGGATCTCTTCAGGAAGGATCTCAAGGAGGAGAACTCGACCCACAGTGGTCTCCACAGATTCCCCCTTAATGCGCACCTTTATCCCGGCATGAAGGTCGACCTCATTGGAATCATAGGCGATCCGAAGCTCCTCGGGGTTTGAAAACACCTTCCCCTCCCCTTTGACATAGGGGCGCGCCCTCGTCATGTAATAAATCCCGAGCACGATGTCTTGGGTGGGGACAATAATGGGCTTCCCATTGGCGGGGGAAAGAATGTTATTCGTGGACATCATCAAAATCCTCGCCTCCGCCTGAGCCTCTATAGAAAGCGGCACATGGACAGCCATCTGGTCTCCGTCGAAATCCGCATTGAAGGCTGCGCAGACCAACGGGTGAAGTTGGATGGCCTTGCCTTCGATGAGAACCGGTTCGAAGGCCTGAATGCCCAAACGATGAAGTGTGGGAGCACGATTGAGCATCACAGGGTGCTCACGGATCACCTCATCCAAGACATCCCAGACCTCGGGTTTCTCTTTTTCCAACATCTTCTTGGCACTCTTGATCGTGGTGACCAGACCCTTCTCTTCCAAACGATGGTAAATGAAAGGCTTAAACAGTTCGAGGGCCATTTTTTTGGGGAGTCCACATTGATGGAGTTTCAACTCGGGACCCACGACGATCACGGAACGTCCGGAATAGTCCACCCGTTTTCCCAAAAGGTTCTGACGGAAACGGCCCTGCTTTCCCCTCAGCATATCGCTCAACGACTTGAGAGGTTTCTTATTCGCACCCAGTATCATCCTTCCCCTTTTTCCGTTATCGAACAGGGCATCCACGGCCTCTTGAAGCATTCGCTTCTCGTTACGGATGATGATCTCCGGTGCATTCAATTCGAGGAGTCGTTTAAGTCGGTTGTTACGGTTGATCACCCTCCGGTAGAGATCGTTGAGATCCGAGGTTGCAAACCGACCTCCGTCCAGGGGAACGAGGGGGCGGAGATCCGGCGGGATGACCGGGATGACCTCTAAGATCATCCACTCTGGTTTGTTCCCCGATTCCAAAAAGGATTCAATAATCTTCAACCGTTTGGCCAATCTCTTCTTTTTGGCCTCCGAGCTCGTCTCCTTCATCTCTGTTCGGAGCTTCCTCGAAAGCTCTTTGACATTGGTGTTCCTCATCAACTCTCGAATCGCATCGGCCCCTTGCGCCACCACAAATTCATCCCCGTATTTTTCCTTCGCCTCCCGGTATCGATCTTCGGAGAGAATTTCACCCTTCTTCAGAGGCGTTTCTTTTCCATCGAGCACGAGGTAGGCCTCAAAATAGAGAATTCGCTCCAGCTCTCTCAGTGTCATATCCGAAAGGATGCCGATCTTGCTGGGGATGCTTTTGAGAAACCAGATGTGGGCCACCGGCGTGGCCAACCGGATGTGCCCCATCCTCTCCCTTCTCACCTTGGATTGGATGACCTCTACCCCACACTTCTCGCACACAATCCCCCGGTGTTTCATCCGTTTGTATTTGCCGCAATTGCATTCATAATCTTTCGTGGGCCCAAAAATTTTGGCACAGAAGAGTCCATCCTTTTCAGGTTTAAAGGTCCGGTAGTTAATGGTCTCTGGCTTCTTTACCTCGCCGTGAGACCACGACTCAATCTTTTCCGGAGAGGCGATAGAGATGCGGATCGCATTAAAACTGATCGGGCTTTTCCCCTTTTCATAGAATGATAAATAATCTTCCAAGGTTTCCTCCTTCTTCAAACGATGGGCGATGAACCATAAACGATGAACCGTTCATCGTTCATGGTTCATAGCTCACAGTTCTGTCAGATTTCTTCCCTTTT
Organism: uncultured delta proteobacterium; assembly: GCA_963826305.1. Taxonomy (GTDB): domain Bacteria; phylum Desulfobacterota; class BSN033; order BSN033; family UBA1163; genus CAWGWZ01. The sequence goes on from CAWGWZ010000028.1 coordinate 189,371, forward strand.
CTCTTCAATCAATTCAGTATCCAAACAAAGGCTTTGCAGCTCCTTGACCAAAACGTTGAAAGACTCCGGAAGCCCAGGCTCAACAATGTGTTCTCCCTTTACGATGGCCTCATAGACTCGGGTTCTTCCCGCCACATCGTCGGATTTCATCGTCAAAAACTCCTGAAGGGAGTGAGCCGCACCATAGGCCTCCAAAGCCCACACTTCCATCTCCCCCAGCCTTTGACCTCCGAACTGCGCCTTCCCTCCCAACGGTTGTTGGGTCACCAAAGAATAGGGGCCGATGGACCGGGCGTGAATCTTGTCATCCACCAAGTGGTGTAATTTGAGGAGGTACATATAGCCTATGGTCACCTTCTGGTGGAAGGGTTCTCCGCTCCTCCCGTCATAGAGCGTCGTCTGCCCACTGACCGGAAGCCCTGCTTTTTTCAAATGGTCTTTAATCTCCTCTTCGGAGGCACCATCGAAAACGGGGACCGATACGAAGATTCCGTTGCCCAGTTTTCTTGCCAATTCGATGATCTCATCATCGGTTGCCTGATCCAGATACTCATTCACCTCTTTTGAAGAATAGATCTCTCTAATCCTTCTTCGAAGCAATTTGGGATTGAAGTGTTTCTGCAAATACTCCTCAATCTTCCAGCCGAGCCCCTTGGCTGCCCATCCAAGGTGGGTCTCCAAGATTTGACCCACATTCATTCGCGAAGGGACCCCTAACGGATTGAGAATAATTTCGACCGGGGTGCCATCTTCCAAGTAAGGCATGTCCTCTTCAGGAAGAATCCGAGAGATGATCCCTTTGTTTCCATGACGACCAGACATCTTATCCCCGACGGAAAGTTTCCGCTTCATGGCAATGTAAGCCTTGACCGTTTTGATCACGCCGGGCGCCAATTCATCTCCCCTCTTCAGTTTGGCCAGTTTTTCCCCGAAGACCCCCTTCACCACGTTGATCTGGAGTTCTCCATGGGAGAGAAACTTCTGCACTTCGGGCAGCACCTTCTTCCCCTCCAATACATTGATCTCCTTCAGTCGATCAAAGGGAATGGCGAAGAGATGTTCCTCCTTGATCCGCTCTTTGGCATCCAGATAGACACGATTTTTCTTCTCATCAGCGACCCGTTGGCCGGCCCGTTTCCCGATCAGATACTTTCCGATCTTCCTCCTCGTACTGAACTGAATGATTCGGATCTCATCCGCCTGGTTTTTCAACAACCGGGCTTTTTCCTGGTCCTCGATGGCCTTGGTCCTTTCATCCTTTTCCTGGCCTTTTCGGGAGAAGACTTTCGCATCGATCACGATCCCTTCGATCCCGTGGGGGACTCTGAGTGAGGTATCTCGAACATCTCCAGCCTTTTCACCAAAGATCGCCCGCAGAAGTTTCTCTTCGGGAGAGAGCTGCGTCTCTCCCTTAGGGGTCACCTTTCCAACGAGGATGTCGCCTGCCCTCACTTCCGCCCCAATCCGGATGATGCCGCTCTCATCCAAATCCTTTAATGCCTCCTCCCCTGCATTAGGGATATCGCAGGTAATCTCCTCTTTTCCCAGTTTGGTATCCCGTGCCACACACTCCAACTCTTCGATATGGATCGACGTGTAGGTATCTTCTTTCAACAATTTTTCACTGATGAGGATCGAGTCCTCGAAGTTATATCCTCCCCACGGCATGAATCCCACGAGGACATTTCTTCCCAATGCCAGTTCTCCCATATCCGTCGCCGGCCCATCGGCAATCACCTCCCCCTTCTTCACCCGCTCCCCAACACGGACGATGGGCCTCTGATTGATACAAGTGTTCTGGTTGGATCGTTTGTATTTGATGAGGGTATAGATATCGACTCCGGGGTCAGTCTCCTTCTGGCCATCCTCATCGGCACGGATGACGATACGAGAGGCGTCGACATCCTCAACGACCCCATCCCTCTTCGCAACCACTGTCACTCCAGAATCCCTTGCCACAATCGCCTCCATTCCGGTCCCGACCAATGGCGCGTCCGTCCTTAAAAGGGGAACGGCCTGGCGCTGCATGTTCGATCCCATCAGGGCCCTGTTGGCATCATCGTTCTCCAGGAAGGGGACGAGAGAGGTCGCCACGCTCACCAACTGCTTGGGGGAAACGTCCATATACCGAATTTCATCAGGTTTCACCATCACAAATTCGCCTCCCCTCCGGGCGGAAACAAATTGCGCAATAAACTTCCCCTCCCGGTCCAGGGGAGCATTGGCCTGGGCGATGGCAGGCTTCTGTCCTTGAATCTCTTCTTCTTCATCCAGGGCGAAAAGGTACCGGATGTTGTTCGTCACTTTTCCATTGACCACTTCCCGGTAAGGGGTCTCAATAAACCCATAGTCATTCACGCGAGCATAGGTGCTGAGAGATGTGATCAGACCGATATTCGGACCCTCTGGGGTCTCGATGGGACAGATCCGACCATAATGAGTGGGGTGGACGTCCCTCACCTCAAATCCTGCCCTCTCGCGGGTAAGCCCTCCTGGACCCAATGCGGAGAGACGTCGCTTGTGGGTGATCTCGGAGAGAGGGTTTGTCTGATCCATAAATTGGGATAGCTGGCTGGAACCGAAAAACTCTTTGATGACGGCAGAGAGGGGTTTTGAGTTGATGAGGTCATGGGGCATCAAGGTCTCTACATCTTGGAGGCTCATCCGTTCCTTAATCGCCCTTTCAATCCTCACCAGCCCAATATGATATTGATTTTCAAGTAACTCCCCAACGGTCCTCACCCGGCGGTTTCCCAAATGATCGATATCGTCGACCGACCCCTGACCATCCTTCAATCGGATCAAGTACTTCACGACTTCTAGGATGTCACGCCTCCTCAGGGTGGTCTTCTCATCTTCCTGAATCTTCCGAACCTTTCCCTCAACATCATCGGTGATGGTCCCGTCCTTTAAGGAGGGCATCAGCCCGATGGGATGCAGGATCTTTGCTGCGGAATGAATCTCATCGGCCATTTCCGGAGTCGCGATCGCTTCATCAAAATTGAGCCATCCTCCCAAGATCCGATCGATCAACTCCTTTCCTCCCACATAGGTCGCTCCCGCTTCCAACACCTCTTTCTTCGATCTCTCGGTGAAGACCAATATTTTGGGTGGATGGGCCTTCAAGCCGAGCTTATGGTTCAACTTCATCCTACCCACTTTGGAGAGGTCATAGCGCTCCAAATTGAAAAAAAGGTTATAGAACAGGCTGACCGCGGTTTCAATGGTTGGTGGATCTCCGGGGCGAAGCCTCTTGTAAATGTCGATCAGGGCCTTTTCGGACTCCTTCTCCCGGACGGATTTGGCGGGTTCGAGAACGGGCAATTTCTCCCTTTCTTCCCGGCTCAATTCGATCTTATCCATCACCAGTGTATCCCGCAGCGAGGAACTGACGTTGATGTTGTCGATGAAGAGGATCTCAAATTCTTCGATCTTTCTCTCCTTCATTTCATCGAGAAGTTTCTCCGTCATCTCCGCATTACACTCGGCGATCACCTCCCCGGTCTCAGGATCCACCACATCTTTCGCAAGATACCTTCCCATCAGATCCCGGGGCTCGACCGAGATGGTATTGATCTTGGCCAGTTCCAGCCTCTTAAAAGATTCTTCTGTGATCCGACGATGTTTTTTGAGAATGACCTTATGGGTCTCGGGTTCCAAGATATCTGAGGTCGCCTTCTGTCCCACCAATACATCTCTCGATATCTCTTTAAAGAATTTGCCCTTCCGTATGAGGACCTTTTCCTTATGATAGAAATAGTCCAGGAGTTCTTCACCCGTGTACTTCAGGGCTCGGAGAAGAACGGTTACAGGAATCTTTCGGCGTCGATCGATCCGGACATGCAAGAGGTCTTTCTGATCAAATTCGAAATCGATCCAAGACCCACGATAGGGAATAATCCGCGCATAGTAGAAGAGCTTTCCTCCGGTGTGGGGTTTGATTTGATCCTGATCAAAAAAAACGCCGGGCGAACGGTGAAGCTGGCTGACGATCACCCTTTCCGTCCCGTTGATAATGAATGTCCCATTTTCGGTCATCAGAGGAATCTCACCGAAATAGACCTCCTGCTCTTTAACCGCCTTAATACTTTTGGCCCGGGTCTCCTCATTCACATCCCAAACCACTAAGCGGACGGTCACCTTAATCGGAGCAGCGTAGGTCATCCCCCTCAACAGACACTCCTCCACATCATATTTGGGCTCGGTGAGGCGATAACTGACAAATTCGAGGGAAGCGGTTTCGTAAAAATCTTTGATCGGGAAGACGGTTTTAAAAACCGCTTGAAGCCCAACAGGTTCCCGCTGTTCCGGATCCACATTAGCCTGCAGAAACTGCTCGTAGGACCTCTTTTGAACTTCGATCAAATTGGAGATCTCTAACACCTCTTTGATCTTTGAAAAATTCTTACGGTACCTTCGATAGACCGGGATCACGCTTGGCATAGTCACTCCTCTCCCTTAAGAGAGCTCCAAAAAACTACTGCCCGCTCTCTTGATTACACAGATGATAAGAAAGGATGACATGGATTTTCCTGATTCTCCAAAGCATTCCGTATCTGTGTAATCGGTTCATAATCGGTGCACTCAGAGATTTCTGGACTTTTTCAGAAATCTCCCTTAAATAAAAAGTCCCCTCCCTCTCGGACTGCTCCTCAAAATTCGCTCTGTCCTTCTGGGAAGAGACAATGACGTCCCTCGATCTCTCTGCCTCTCTGCCTTGACTGTTCCTGCCTGCACCGGCAGAGCAGGCAGCAACAGGTACAAATGTTTCCCTACTTCACTTCGACCGTTCCCCCAGCCTCTTCGATCTTTTTCTTCACCGCCGCTGCTTCTTCTTTGGACACTCCCTCTTTAACAGGCTTGGGGACACCTTCGACAAGGTCTTTGGCCTCTTTCAAACCCAATCCGGTGAGCTCTCTGACAACCTTAATCACCTGGATCTTCTTATCGCCAAAACCCGTCAGGACCACATCAAATTCCACCTTTTCTTCGGCTGGAGCAGCTTCCCCTCCAGGAGCCGCTCCCGGAACTGGCATCGCAGCCACAGCCATCGGTGCACCGGCCTTGATCCCTAATTTCTCCTCAAGGGCCATCACCAAGTCACGTGCTTCTAACAAGGTGAGACTGCTGATTTCTTCGGCAATTTTTTGGATATCTGCCATTGGACAAATCCTCCTGTCTCTAAATTAGATGGTGGAACGTAGAAGGTTGAAAGTGGCTTTCAAAATCAACGATTTACTTTCTGCTTTCTACATTCCATGTTCTACTTTCCACTCTCGGCACTCAAAGTTGTAAGTTGATCCGCACGGGCCTGGATGACACCGAGCACCTGCTGAAGTGCACTGAGAATCACTCCTCCGAACTGAATTCCTGGCATTTGAATCCCCCCCATGACCTGAGCGAGGAGAACCTCACGAGAGGGCATCGTCGCCAAGGCTTTCAATTCCTCAGGACGGACGACCCTGCCCTGGATGAGACCGACCTTGATCTCAAAGGCAGTCTGCGCTTTCAGGAATTCAGATAAAATCCTTGCAAGAAGAATGGGATCTCCATGGGAAATAGCGACGGCCGTTGGTCCCTCAAAATAATCGTTCAACTTTTCCAAATCCGTCCCTTTCGAGGCCAGCTTCATCAACGTATTCTTCACCACGTGATAGGAGATCTTCTCCTCTCTCAAACGTTGCCTCAGGTGGTTCATCTGCTCGACATTGAGGCCCCGATAATTGGTCAGGACAACGGCCTGAAATCCCTCGACCTTATTGCCAAGATCCGATACAACCTGCTTCTTCTCTTTTCGATCCAATGGTCTTTACCTCCTCAATGAGGCCAGCGGCATGTCCTACGCCTTCAGAACATTTCGTACATCGAGCGGATCAAGCTTGATCCCCGGCCCCATCGTTGTGGATAATGCAATGCTCCGAAAATAAACCCCTTTGCTGGTGGGTGGCTTGGCACGTAGGATCACCTCCAGCAGGGTTCTGATATTTTCTAATAGTCGATCAAGCCCAAAAGAAACCTTCCCGACGGGCACATGGACCACTCCGGCCTTCTCGACCTTGAACTCCACCTTACCTGCTTTGATTTCCTTAACGGCCCTCTCCACGTCGAAGGTGACGGTTCCTACTTTGGGATTGGGCATCAATCCTCGTGGTCCCAAGATCTTCCCCAGTTTGCTCACCAAACCCATCATGTCCGGTGTAGCGATCGCCTTGTCAAATTCCAGCCATCCTTTTGAAATCTTCTCAATGAGGTCCTCCCCTCCCACAATATCGGCACCCGCATCCAATGCCTCTTTTTCTTTCTGACCTTTCGCAAAGACCAATACCCTGACTTTCTTGCCCGTCCCATTGGGAAGGACGACGGTCCCTCTCACCATCTGATCCGGTTTCTTAGGATCCACTCCGAGACGGATGGCAAGGTCCACCCCTTCATCAAACTTGGCGTAGGATGTCTCTATAAGGAGTTTCACCCCTTCCTCCATCTCGTACCGTTCACTTCGATCGACCTTACTTTTTGCCTCTAAATATTTTTTCCCTCTATTTGCCATAGCCTTCTCTCATGCAATCTCCAGCCCCATGCTTCGAGCTGTGCCCTCGATCGTACGAATCGCACCTTCCATATCCACTGCATTCAGATCTTTAAATTTGATCTGGGCAATCTCTCGAATTTGATCTCTCGTCACCTTGCCCACCTTGGTTCGATTGGGTTCACCTGAACCTTTCACAATCTTGGCCGCCTTCTTTAGAAGAATCGAAGCGGGCGGTGTCTTGGTCACAAAGCTGAAGGACCGATCTGAAAAGATGGTGATCACGACAGGGATGATCATCCCTTCCTGTCCCTGGGTCCGTGCGTTGAAGGCCTTGCAGAACTCCATGATGTTGACCCCATGCTGCCCCAGAGCCGGGCCGACCGGCGGGGAAGGGTTGGCTTGCGCTGCCTGAATCTGAAGCTTCACCATCGCCACCACTTTCTTTGCCATGACTCACTCCTCAAACAATAAGCATTAATTCTTTTCCACTTGGATAAAATCCAATTCGACTGGAGTCGCTCTTCCAAAAATGGAAACCAAAACCTTCAGCTTCCTTTTCTCAGGTTTGACTTCTTCGATCGTCCCAATAAAGTTAGCAAATGGGCCGTCGATCACTCGAACGTTATCTCCCATGCCAAAAGAAACCTTTGGCTTTGCCTTCGATACCCCTTCCTTCATCTGAGACAGAACCTCCTCCACCTCTCTCTCCGAGATGGGAATAGGCTTTGTACTATCGCCCGCAAAACCGGTGATCTTTGGTGTGTCCTTCACAATATGCCATGTCTCTTCGTTCAATTCCATTTTGACCAATATGTATCCCGGGAAAATCTTCCTCTGGGAGGTCTTCCTCTTTCCCTTCACCAACTCTATCACGGTCTCCGTGGGAACTAAAATGGTAGAGAAAAATTCTCCCTTCCCAAGGTTTTTAATTCGTTCCTCCAAATTCTGCTTGGCCCTGTTTTCGAAACCCGAATAAGTATGGACGACATACCAGTTTTGTGCCATAAGTCCGACCGCTATACAATATGACAAGGTGAATCTTGTCTGCCTGTCGGCAGACAAGACAAATTGCAAAAGTCAAAATTAAAAGTAAAAAATAATTCTTACATTCTGCATCGGGACAGAATTCACGAAGGACTCCCATTCTCTTTAACTCAAGGCTCTTTTCAGTAACTCTTTGATGAGATTCGATAGACCTGAATCGACAATCCCTAAAAAGAGGGCGATGATGAAGACGGCCACCAAAACGACGGCAGTACCGGAGAGTGTATCCTTCCTTGAAGGCCAGGTCACCTTTTTTAATTCGGTTTTGACCTCTCTCAAAAACTGTTTAGCGGCTTCGAATTTTGATCGAATTGAAAACGCCATCGGTCCACCTGTTCCTCGAGCAGGCTTCTTACCTGCCTGCCATCCAACAGAGATGAAAAGTGGCAGGCCAGGAGGGATTTGAACCCCCATCACCCGGATTTGGAGTCCGGTGCTCTATCCGTTAGAGCTACTGGCCTGTATCTTCTATTCTTAGACGAGAGGATAGAATGCGGATTAATCTACCCTCTACGCTCAACCTTCCACTTTCTACAATCACTTCGTCTCTTTGTGAACGGTATGCTTCCGACAGAAGCGGCAGTACTTTTTTAACTCCAATTTATCCGGAGTAGTTCGTTTATTCTTTGTGGTAGAATAGTTTCTTCGTTTACATTCCGTACAGGCCAATGTTAGAATATTCCTCATCGTATAGCCTCAGACTTATTCAAGGATATCGCTGATGACCCCGGCACCAACGGTTCGCCCACCCTCCCGAATCGCAAACCGCAACTCCTTCTCCATCGCTATCGGCGTAATCAACTCCACCATCAAATTCACATTGTCCCCAGGCATCACCATCTCCACCCCCTCCGGCAACGTCGCCACCCCCGTCACATCCGTCGTCCGAAAATAAAACTGAGGCCGATACCCATTAAAAAACGGCGTATGCCGACCCCCCTCCTCCTTCGTCAATATATACGTCTCCGCCTTAAACTTCCGATGCGGCGTGATCGCCCCAGGCTTCGATACCACCTGACCCCGCTCCACCTCCTCACGCTTCACACCCCGCAACAAAACCCCAATGTTGTCCCCCGCCTGACCCTGATCCAACGTCTTCCGAAACATCTCCACCCCCGTACACACCGTCTTCACCGTCGGCCGTATCCCCACAATCTCCACCTCATCCCCCACCTTCACTACCCCACGCTCCACTCGCCCCGTCACCACCGTCCCACGACCCGATATCGTAAACACATCCTCCACCGGCATCAAAAACGGCTTGTCAATCTCCCGCACCGGCTCCGGAATAAAACTGTCCACCGCATCCAATCAACTTCCAGATCCCACTACACCACTGACAATCCACCTTCCCACACCCACACTCCAACGCCTTCAACGCACTCCCCCTCATCACCGGCGCATCCTCCCCAGGAAAATCATACCCCGAAAGCAACTCCCGCACCTCCAACTCCACCAAATCCAATAACTCCGGATCATCCACCATGTCCACCTTGTTCAAAAAAACCACAATATACGGCACCCGCACCTGCTTCGCTAATAACACATGCTCCCGCGTCTGCGGCATCGGCCCATCCGCCGCCGATACCACCAAGATCGTCCCATCCATCTGCGCCGCCCCCGTAATCATATTCTTGATATAATCCGCATGCCCCGGACAATCAATGTGCGCATAATGACGCTTCACCGTCTCATACTCCACATGCGCTATCGCTATCGTCAACCCCCGCTCCTTCTCCTCCGGCGCCTTGTCAATCTGATCAAACGCCATATACGAGGCCAACCCCTTCGTCGCCAATACCCTCGTAATCGCCGACGTCAACGTCGTCTTCCCATGATCCACATGCCCAATCGTCCCCACATTCACATGCGGCTTCGTCCTCTCAAACTTCGGCTTCGACATGGCTCAAACCCTCCTTATCTTTCCAAAAGATTGCTAAATCCATCCCTTCCTTTGGAGCCCACGATCGGATTTGAACCGATGACCTCTTCCTTACCAAGGAAGTGCTCCACCGACTGAGCTACGTGGGCCAAAAATAAACTCCGCACCCTGTGTTAAAACACAGGGCTTTCTTTCAGGTAGTTATTCTAACGCACCCCTGCATCCCTGTTCTGCCCGCCCCGCTTCGCGGAGCGAGGCCGGGGAAGAATGGGGATTTCTGGGATGCGGGGTAAAGAAAAACCTGTCAATTTAAAACGACAGGCTGACCGAATATATCGAGTGATTCATTAACAAAGTAATTTCGAAACAATGGAGCGGGAAACGGGGATCGAACCCGCGACCCTCAGCTTGGAAGGCTGATGCTCTGCCAACTGAGCTACTCCCGCCTTTTCATAAGAAGCAACCTGTGCCAATGTATGATACTCTTCCATGGAAACTTTTTCAGGCCTTAGATAGATCAAGACTCGTTTCATTTTATTAAGCTTACGTGTCAGTTGAAGAAAGAAATTAACCCCGATAGCTGTGTCTCTGTCATTAACGCTGACATCCATGAAGTTTGAATACTCCAACCGATGGGCCTCTGGTAGGCCTGGTGGAGAGGGGAGGATTCGAACCTCCGAAGGCATCGCCAACAGATTTACAGTCTGTCCCCTTTGGCCGCTCGGGAACCTCTCCGACTCTAAATCTTCTTCTGTTGATTGAACAAACTCCTCCCGATATAGAAAAAGAATGGAAAATCAATGAGTTACATTCGTGGAATAAGGACCAAAAAGATGTTTAACTTATTATATTTAACAAACAAAATCATTCTTGTCAAGAAATATTTTTTGAAAAAGTAAAATAAGTGGATTTGTAAGCATAAAAAATTGTCACTTGTTAATGCACTCTTTTAGAGATAACCCAACCTCCCTCGTTTCTGGTCTCAACCAGTGGTAAGAGCAAAAGCCAACGATTCAAGGTGTCATAGAAAATTCTATGAACACTCTCCCCTCCCTCAGCTTCAGGTGGCTCAATCAGAGGAAACATTGGGAAGAGGAAATTACATCTTGATCATTTTCTTTCCCTTATTTTCGATGTAATGGATGAATGTTCTAATCACAGGGGTAGACCGTTCCTCTTTCAAATAGAGGAAGGCTACCTCAAGGTAAAGCTTTTCTAACAAGGGGACGATTTTAATGATTCCACTTTTCTCCTCATCCTCCACTGTCCTCTTAACAATGACGGAAATCCCCTTCCCCTCTGAAACCCACTGTTTGATAAATTCAGAGCTTCCTGCCTCGATCAATAGAGAGGGATGAATATCCAAATCTTTAAAGGCCTGCAATAAGATCTTTCGGGTCGTCGAACCTTTTGCACGGATAATCAGAGGAAACCTTTCAATTTCCTTTAGAGAAACCGTTTGTCTTTTTGCCAAGGGATGGGTAGGTGAAACGATGAGGACGAGTTCCTCCCTTAAAAATGGGATTGATTCAAATTTGGAAGATACCTTCGTTACACCAATTAACGCCAGGTCGTTTTTATAATTCAGGAGATTTTTCTCAATCTCTTCTGAATTTCCCACATCCAGAGCGATCTTAATGGAGGAAAAAGAGGTTTGAAATCCAGAAAGGAGTTTTGGCATCAAGCATTTAGAATAGGATTCGGTAGTCCCAATCTTTAATAAACCATGATGATCCTTCTGAAGATTTCCCAAAACATTTTCGATCTCCATGAGGTGGAAAGAAATTTTTTGAGTACATTTAAAAAGAATTTTCCCGACATCGGTTAGGGCAAACCCACCCCTCCCCCTCTGAATGAGGCCCATTCCTACCTTTAACTCTAAATTCCTAATATGTTTGGTCACGGCAGGTTGGGAAATGAATAATCCCTCCGCCGCTTTCGAAAAGCTCTTATGCTTTGCCACCTCGTGGAATACCAGGAGAGAGTTCAATGAAGACTGTAAAGGTTTACCCATATTCCCCATTTTCATCATAACCTAAAGTTATTTAAACATAAAAATAAATGAATTGACAAGAGGATAATTTTAAAAAGATAATTCAATTGATTTGAGGCAAAAAAGGAGGACTTTATGGACCTTAGAGATTTCATAAAAAAGTGCGAAGAGGAAGGAGAATTGAAGAGAATAAAAGCAGAGGTGGACTGGGATCTTGAGATCTCTCACATCGCGAAGCTCGTTGAAGAGAAAAGCGGCCCGGCACTACTGTTTGAGAACGTAAAGGGGTATAAGAGCCCGGTCTTGACCGGTGCATTCGGCACTACCCAGAGGCTGGCAATTATCCTTGGAAAGAGCCCGGATCTCTCCATGGTCCAGCTTACGAAGGAATGGGTGAATGTCGCCGTTAAGGAGGTCATCCGGGCAAAGGAACAGAAGGACGGCCCCATCTTCGAGAATGTCCTCGACGGCGACAAGATCGATACCTTCGCCTTTCCTTCACCCAAGTTTTACGAACTGGATGGCGGCCGTTACTTCGGCACCGCAGTATTCATGGTGCTGCAGGATCCCGAGACGGGTGACATAAACCTTGGTACGTACCGCATGGGCATCCTCGATGAGAAAACCGTCGGCGTCCAGATCCTTAAGGGAAAGAAGGGCGACAGGATCATGAAAAAGTACGGGAAGGCAGGCAAGAAGATGCCTGCATGCGCCATTATAGGCGGCGATCCCCTGCATATCTTTGCAAGTGCCGCCACGGTCAAAGCCAAGAGCGGGTACGATGTCGTCAGTTCATTGCGCGGCGAGTCTGTTGAAATCGTGAGGGGCCAGCTCACCGGGCTTCCTATTCCTGCGGCCGCAGAGATCGTACTTGAAGGGGAGATTGATCCCCAGCATTTGAGAAACGAGGGACCCTTCGGCGAGTATACGGGCTACTACACCGAAGAATTGATTAAGCCGATTCCCAAACCGGCTCTTGAGGTGAAGCGCATTTACTACAGAAACAACCCGATCCTCTGGGAGACGAGTGTGGGTAGGCCCGTGGGGGACCAGCATATACTCTATGCCTTTACGCGCAACGCGAGCTTGTGGACTGATCTGGTCAAGATGGAGATCCCGGGCATCAAGTCAGTCTACACGCTGCCGGAAGCGTCCGGACGCTTCATTGTGGTCGTCTCCGTAGAGCAGATGTATCCGGGGCATGCTGACCAGGTGGGGGCAGCCGTCATCGCAAGCAATACAGGGACATACGGGATCAAGGGTGTGATCATCGTGGATGACGATATCGATGCAGACGATCTTCCGAGGGTGTGGTGGGCCCTCGGCACCCGCTACAATCCGGCACGGGGGACGCAGATTATCAACAGAGGCAGGTCAACGCCCCTCGATCCATCCCTCGGACAGGATGACAACAAGTTCGTCACCTCACGGATCATCCTGGATGCGACAATACCTTTCGAATGGAAAGTCAAACCCACGGAGATCAAGCTTTCGGAGAGCGTCCTGGCCAAGGTGAAGGCCAGGTGGAGCGAGTACGGACTGGACTAAGAGGGGAGGTAGAACGATGGCTTTCGAAAAGGACATGAACGATGCGAAAGAAAAGGCGAAGAGGGTAAAACTATTTGCTCATGATGTTCATGGTGTTCTAACGCCCAACACCTTTCTATGCGACATTGAAGGAAAACGGAAGTATAGCTTTTGGCATATGGATGGTTTTGGTGACCTTTCCCTTACAGCGAACGGAATCCAAATAGCCTTCTTGGATACCACCTCCATAGACGAAGAAGGTCTCTATCGGGCCCGCGAGCTAAAGCTGGATAAATTTTATTACAAGATAAAGGATAAAGTTGCCAAGTTCGAGGAGCTAAAGAAGGAATTAGGAATCACCGATGAAAATGTTGGCTATATCGGTTGTGAAGTCACAGACATTGATTTGATGAAGCGAGTGGGTTTCGCTGTGGCTACGGCAGATGCCATCGACGAGGTGAAGGAGTGGGCGGATTACATAACGACGGCTCCTGGCGGTAGGGGGCCCATCAGAGAGACTTGCGAATTCATCCTGAGAGCGATGGGCAAATGGGAAGAATGGGTCGATAAGGTAACAAAGATGGGCTACAAATAGAACTCAGAATCCATCGGAATGTTGGAAAATTGGAGTGATGGAACAATGAGTGAACAATCAGAATCGAAATGCAATTAAAGGGAGGCCGTGCCCAATATTCCATTATTCCAGCATTCCATTATTCCGTTTTTCAAGTGAGGTAAGCGATGATTACAAAAGAAGCGGCCATCGAAAAAGCAAAGAAGGTTAAGTTTGTTATCCTTGATATCCATGGAGTGCTTACTGACAACATTCTTTATTATACAGATGATGGAAAAAAATCGGAGTGCTTCTCACTTCACGACCGCCTGGGATGCATGGCCTTGATCGAAGCCGGCATCGGTCTGTCATTCTTGACGAGTAAAATTACCAGGACAGATGAACAGGTCGGCAAAATTTACAATGTACCTCCCGAAAAGCTTTGGGGCACTTCAGCCAAGATAGGAAAGCTGGATGAGTTTGAAAAAGAATCCGGGCTTAAGGACCAAGATTTTTGCTATGTGGGAGATGAGATGATCGATTTGGGCATTATGAAAAGGGTGGGATTCTCAGTCGCCCCGGCAGATGCATCCATCGAGGCTAAAGGAGTGGCCGATTACATTACTAAAGCCGGTGGCGGCAAAGGGGTTGTTAGGGAACTTGCTGAGTTTATCTTAAAAGCTCAAGGAAAATGGGAGGCGATCATTAATAAGATTTCCAAGTGAAGCTGAATTAATGAAGAAAGGATTCTAAGTGATGACCTATCCAATTTATAAAGATAATAGAGAATTCATCAAGGCATTGGAGGCACACAGTGAACTTGTGACCGTCCAACAAGAGGTAGACTGGGACCTCGAGATGGGCGCTATCGTGAGAAGGGTTTGTGAAAGAAAATTAGCCGCCCCTTATTTTAAAAAGATCAAGGACTATCCAGGCTTTGAGGCTTTGGGTGCTCCTCTGGCGACTTACAGTAGACTGGCCATTGCAATGGGGATGAATCCTAAGGCATCTGTGCCAGAAATTTCTGAATGAATATGTAAGGAGAACAACAGGAACCCCTATCCCATCCATCATCGTGGATCGAAAGAATGCTCCGTGCAAGGAGAATATCCTAAGCGGAAAAGATGCAGATTTGTTCAAGCTTCCAGGTCCAATGGTCCATGATGGCGATGGAGGAAGGTATCTGTGCACATGGCATTTTGTGGTGGCGAAGGATCCTGACACCCATGTGGTCAACTGGGGGATGTATCGCCAGATGGTCTTTGACGAAAAGACAATGGTCGGGCCTGTACTTCCTTTCTCAGACATGGGGAAGATGTTTTACGGAAAGCATGTTCCAAAGAACAGACCGATGCCTTTTGCTACGGTGATCGGTTGTGATCCTCTATCCGGGGTGGCGGCCTGCGCGCCCTCACCGATTCCTGAAGACCAGTTTACTGGGATGCTGATGGGAAAGCCTGTCGAATTAGTAAAATGTGAGACCTGCGATTTAGAAGTTCCTGCCCATGCAGAAATCATCATCGAAGGAGAAGTGATTCCCAACCTCTGGATTGAAGAGGCCCCTTTTGGAGAATATACAGGTTATCGAACCTCTCCGAGGGAGCCCAGAACGGTCTATCGAATAAAGGCGATCACATATAGAAACAATCCCATTATAACCGTCTCGAATATGGGCATCCCGACCGATGAAGGACAACTGCTTCGATCCTTTTCATTGGGATTGGAGATGCGAAAACTCTTGGACAGTCAAGGCATTCCTATCACAGGGGTCTATATGCTTCCCGAATCGACCCATCACATGGTTGTGGTGGGCGTGAGGCCTATCTACAGCAATATTGCAACCCAAATTGCCAACTTAGTCTTTGGAAGTAAGTTAAGTCCATGGTTTCAAATGGTCATCGTCGTGGACGAAGAAACGGACATCTATAACAAGGATGATGTGATTCATGCACTGGCAACGAAATGCCATCCGATCAGAGGGATTCGAAAATATGAACATGCCGTAGGAACACCCCTTTATCCCTTTGCCGATCCAGAAGATCGGAAATGGAGCCGGGGAGCACAAGTTCTTTTCGACTGTACCTTCCCTCTCGATTGGCCCAAGGCTGACCTGCCCATCAAGGTCTCCTTCAATAACGTCTATCCCAAAGAAATTCAGGACAGGGTTCTAAAGAACTGGAAGAACTATGGGTTCAGGGATTGAGGAGGCAAGAAATGTCAAGAAGAGAGTATGATACTTTCATATTAACGGATCCCGCATCTGTTCCTGAAGAAAAAGAAATGGAGCTAATCGTTCGCGACCTCACACCCGCAGATCGAAGATACAAGTACCGGAGTGCTTATGTCACAGCGCTCGTTTCGAGGTCAGAATCAAAATACCCTGATCGACTCTGGATCAGGCTGGGAAGGGGCCAGCTTCAGGAAAAACCTTGGTCCGTCAAAATCATAAAAGAGCTGAACAAATTTCCAAAGGGGTCGGAATGACTTTGAGGACTTCTTCTGGGTTAAAAGATTTCATCGAATATTTAAAAGAAAATGGAGAACTCCTTACCCTCTCAACTCCTCTCAGCCCAAAATTTGAAGTCTCCACCATTCTCTCCGATGTAGGAAAGAAAGAAGCCCCTGCTCTCCTTTTCGAAAAAGTCAAGGACCATCAATTCCCTGTCATCGGAAATCTCTTAGGAACGAAGAAGCGCCTTTCCATGGCCTTGGGGGTTGACCAGAAGAATTTTTTTGAAAATGCTCTCTCCAAAATAGAAAAAAGAATTCCTCCCATCTTGGTGAAAGACCGATCTCCCAGAGAGGTGATCACCCAAAAAGGAAAGGTTGATCTCCTGAAGCTTCTTCCTATTTTGACCCACTACACAAACGATTCAGGCCCTTACATCACCTCTGGGATCACCTCGGCCAGGGATCCAAAAGATGGTACGATTGGAAGGGGGCTTCACAGGATGGAAGTTAGGGGAAGGAATGAATTGGGAATCTCCCTTATCAATCCGCCCCTCTCCGAGATTTATGCCCAATACAAGAAAGAAAATAGAAAGATGGAAGTGGCCACAGTAATCGGCGTAGATCCTGCCATCCTGATTGCTTCCATTTCCAAAGTGCCTCGGGGAGTGGACAAACTTTCTGTCGCCGGAGGGTTGAGAGATGAACCCGCTCCAATGGTAAAGGCTGAGACAGTTGATATTGATATCCCCAATGCTGAAATAGTCATCGAGGGTTTTATCGATCCTAAAGGTAAAGAGAAGGATGGCACCCTCGGAGAATCGAGTGGATACTATATGACCTTCTCGAAAAGTCCTACGATCCGTGTGGCGTCAATCTCCTATCGAAAAGGGGCCTATTTCCATGCAATCGTCCCATGGAGCCCTGAGGTGGATAACCTTCTCTACCTTGTCCATGGAATCGACTTTGTCCCCAAGATGAAAAGGGAAATCCCTTCCCTGAAGCGGGTCCACCTCATCCCAGGGACCTTTGGCTCCCATGTCGTCATGAGTATTGAGACAGACCAGAAGGGAGAAGTGCGAAGAGCATTGACCTTAGCCCTCTCTTTTCCCCATATCAAAAAGGCCGTCATTGTGGATGGGGACGTCGATCCAGAAGACCATCAGGAGGTTGAATGGGCGTTGGCCACACGATTTCAAGGGGACCGGGATTTGATCGTCATCTCAGATCTGAGAGGGCAACCCATTGACCCATCCTCTAAGGAAGGATTCTTGACCACAAAAATAGGTATGGATGCCACTCGGCCCAAGAAAGAGGGGTTTGAAAAAGTAGATGTCCCCATCGAAGTCAAACAACGGCTTGCCCCGATCCTTAACAGACTAATAGGAACGCATTAAATTATGAGACGTAGCGTAGCCCTTCATGGGCGTAGAAGAACGGGCACAAGGCCCTACACTCCAAAAAAATTATTTTCTTTTTATTAAGGCGAAAGGAGAGGAAGTGAAGAGACTGATTGTGGGGATCTCCGGTGCCACAGGAGCCATCTACGGGATTCGACTTTTGGAGGTGCTCAAGAAGTCAAATATGGAAACTCATCTCGTTATCACAGAAGCTGCCCAGAAGACCATCTTAATGGAGACAGATTGGACTGTGGAGAAGGTAAAATCACTTGCCAGAGTGACCTACGATATCCAGAATATTGGAGCCGATATTGCAAGCGGTTCGTTCGAATCAGAAGGGATGGTCGTCATCCCCTGCTCCATAAAAAGCCTCTCAGCCATAGCCAACTCCTTTAATGTAAACCTCTTAATCCGGGCAGCGGATGTGGCGATGAAGGAAAAACGAAGATTGGTGTTGGCTGTGAGAGAAACTCCCCTTCACAAAGGCCATTTAACCCTGATGATGAATTTGGCAGACATGGGTGTGATCATCCTTCCCCCCATCCCTGCCTTCTATCACCATCCGAAAACAATCGATGACATCGTCAACCACACCATAGGGAAGATTCTCGATCTTTTCGGAATCAACCACCGTCTCTTTGAGCGTTGGGGAAGTCCCCCATTGAAACATATCCTGGAAAAGAAAGGATTCAAGGATTAAGATTCGAGGAAAGATCGTCGAGGGACTCAGGGAAGCTGGCAGCTTTACCCAGATCCCTTGGGTCAGAAAACAGTTTATCTCAAAACTCTCCATTGATCCCTATCCCGGAACGTTGAACTTAGAGATTGTTGATCTTGAATCTCTCCAAACCTTCAATGCTCTCAAGACGAAAAAGGGAATAGAAATTACACCTGAAGACCCTTCCTTTTGCAGTGCAAAATGTTACCCTGTCCTCATTGGTGGGCGATTGAAAGGAGCGATTGTCTTTCCGCTGGTCGATGCCTATCCTGAAAATAAAATGGAGTTGATCGCACCTCAGGATATCAAGAAGACCCTTTCGGTAAAGACAGGAGATGATTTAGACGTGGAGATTTTATAGAATCACGCTGCTTGCGAGCTTCGAGGGGTACTCCTTTCGCATTCATCCACGATCTGAGTCCGTTCTGCGGAGAAGGGTAAAAGGTAGTATTTGATCCAACGGACATTGTCAAATCACTTAATTAGTTCTCCCCGAAGTCAAGATTTTTGAATCACATCACACGATACATTGTCCCAGGCAATCAATAAAGATAAGGTTACATGTCTGGATGATGAGGCGATGGAAATAATTACCGGTATGGTATACTTTCTATCTTCAGAGTTTTTGTTGACGTTTCCATCCAATAACCGAGGACACCAATCTTCTTAATTTTCATCTTCTTGAGATCGCACCCAGTGATGCCTGTATGTAAATATGAAAACAAGTTACCCCGCAGATCAATTAATATTTTAGGATGTGGCCCTTTCTGAACTTCTTGCAACGTGAAATATCCTACCACCTGCAACGGTCTATCATTTATTAGGGACCAAACTGTCTTCTTGACTGAATCTCCTCAAAATGGGATTATCTATTTAATTTAAATTCACGCGTCACTTCATAGACTTCAAGGAAATGGAGAGGTGAGGTATTGTATAATTCTAAATGATCATAAGCGATTTCCTTATTAACCCCAACCCAAAGGGTGTTCTCTATGCGAATTTTACTGGTTGAAGACGACCGAAAAATTGCTTCTTTTATTGTAAAAGGTTTAAGAGCTACGGGTTATGCAGTTGATCTTGCCACAGATGGAGAAGAGGGCCTCCATCTGGTTTTAACCCAACCTTATGATGCGACCATTATCGACATTATGTTGCCCAAATTGGATGGTTTGGTGCTGATTGAAAGAATGCGTAAAGAAAAAGTCAATACTCCCGTCATTATCCTGAGCGCGAAAGATTCGATTGACGACCGCGTCAAAGGACTCCAGACGGGAGGAGATGATTATCTCACTAAACCGTTTGCCTTTTCCGAACTTTTGGCCCGTGTGCAGGCCTTGATCCGGAGGGCAAGTGGCATTTCAGAGCCAACTCAACTGAACGTGGGAGATTTATCCATCAATCTCCTCACACGAGAGGTCACAAGAGGGGGTAAAAAGATTGAGCTTCAGCCGATCGAGTTTTCCTTGCTGGAGTATCTCATGCGAACCGCAGGACGGGTCGTTTCAAAAACGATGATTATGGAACATGTGTGGGACTACAATTTTGATCCCCAAACGAACGTGGTCGAGGCAAGAATCTGCAGGCTCAGAGATAAGATCGACAGAGATTTTGACAAGAAGCTGATCCATACGGTCCGGGGAGCAGGATATGTCCTTAAAGAAACGGATTAGCCTTCAGAACACCCTGGCCTTTCGGTTGACCCTCTGGTATGCAGGAATCTTCACTGTTTCATCCTGCGTCGCCTTCCTCCTGTTCTACATGCTTATTACTTCTTTTATTCGGGAAAGGACTGATCAAGAACTCCTGGGCCAGGTCAGTCGGTTTTCTACTCTCCTTGCTGCAGAAGGGGTCGAAGCGGTCAAAGGTGCTGCCTTGATTGAAGCGCAGGCGGCCGGAGTGAAAAAGGTTTTCTTTCGTCTCCTCTCCCTAAATGGACAGGCTTTTTCTTCTTCCAACATGTCCTTCTGGAGGAATATCGGTATTCACGAAAAAGCCATAGAGGAGTTGCTTCGTGGCAGCAATCACATATTTGAAACCATTACCATTGCAGACCGCAAGGAGGAAGTCCGTATCCTCTATGCCAGGCTCAGCTCCAGCATTATTTTGCAGGTGGGGCAGGCCATGGAAAGTTATTCCCGATTTCTTGACGCCTTTAAAAGAATCTTCGTCACCACGATGAGTTTCCTGATCGTCCTGGCTGCAGTCGTTGGTTGGTTCATGGCCAGGCAGGCGGTTTCCGGAGTCGAAGCCGTCACTCGGACGGCTCAAAAGATATCCGGAGGTACGCTTGAAGAGCGGGTCCCCGTTAAAACAAGGGGCGATGAAATCGATCAACTCGCAACGACCTTCAATCAGATGCTGGACCGCATTCAAGTCCTGCTCACGGAGATCAAGGAGATGAGCGACAATATTGCTCATGACCTGAGAAGTCACATCACCCGGATTCGTGGGATTGCGGAAGTGACCCTCACCACCGAAAAATCCTTGAGTGAATACGAGACCATGGCAGCCAGTACCATTGAGGAGTGCGACCACCTCCTCGATATGATTAACACCATGCTGATGATTTCGAAAACGGAGTCGGGCGTGGATAAACTTGCCCGTGAGGAGATCGACCTTACAGGTGTTGTCCGGGAGGCTTGCGAGTTGTTTGGGCCTACTGCTGAAGACAAGGGAGTGACCCTGAGCTGTGATGTGCCAAAGGGAAGCCAACTGATTGGAGATACTCGGTTGATTCAACGAATGCTCTCCAATCTTCTTGACAATGGCATCAAATATACCCCGTCAGGAGGATCCGTAAATGCTTCCGTTTCGGAAAGCGATGCACAGATTTTTGTCTCTGTCAAAGATACTGGCATTGGTATATCTCAAAACGATCTTCCTCGCATCTTTGAGCGTTTCTACCGATGTGATCAGAGCCGGTCCCAAACGGGCATCGGGCTGGGTCTTAGCCTGGCCAAGGCCATTGCCCGTGCTCACGGCGGTGACATCACGGTCACGAGCGCACTGAATCAGGGAAGCACCTTCACCATCGCACTACCGAAATCCCTGCCTTCACGATCCTAAAAAACGATAGAGTGTCCATCGTTAGTGCCATTACCAACCAAGATCCGTAAAGGGCAAGCAGCAAGTCGAAGGAGGGTCTCCCCTTACTGCAAACCGCTTGCGGCTTATGAGTTTTGCTCCCTACATTACCAACTTGTAATCTTTCGGTCATCTTCCCGTTAAGTTCGATTCTTATAATGAAGGTAAAACGAAAGGCTGGGTCCAGCCGAAAATCTGAAATCCAAAAAGGAGGAAAACCCATGGAACAGAAAAAACACTTCAAAACAATTCTCATCGCTCTACTACTGGTGGGATCCATACTCGGATTCGGGTATGGAATGTCAACGGCGATCAAACCTTCTGACACAACAACCGCATCGGCGTCCACCATTTCCGAGACCCCCATGGTTCCGGCAAGCTTCAGTGACCTTGCGGAGAAGGTTCGTCCCGGGGTGGTCAATATCCAGGTGGTCAAGAAAGTCAAGAACGTGGACTTTGGATTTCCTAATTTCTTTGGCAAACCGTTTGGCGAGAAGAATCCTTTCGGAGACTTCTTCGGACCCTTTTCCGAGGGGAATCCGCCCAGGGGTTTTGAACAGCGGGGTGTCGGTTCCGGGTTTGTCATGAATCGAGATGGATACATTCTCACCAATAACCACGTGGTCGAAGATGCAGACCAGATCAAGGTGAAACTCGCAAATGGCAAAGAGTATGAGGGCAAGGTCGTAGGTCGAGATCCCAAGACAGATCTAGCTCTGATCAAGATTAAAGCCCCCTCAGATCTGCATCCTCTTAACCTGGGCAATTCGGATGAACTGAAGGTTGGCAGTTGGGTCGTAGCCGTCGGGAGTCCTTTTGGACTCGAACAGACCGTGACGGCGGGAATTGTCAGCGCCAAGGGAAGAGTAATTGGTTCCGGACCGTATGACAATTTCATTCAGACCGATGCCTCGATCAACCCTGGAAACAGTGGTGGGCCGCTTATCAACATGAAAGGGGAGGTGGTGGGCATTAACACGGCCATCATCGCCTCAGGCCAGGGGATTGGATTTGCGATTCCGATCAACATGGCCAAGGAGATTGCTCCCCAGCTCCAAGAGAAGGGACATGTCACCCGGGGATGGCTGGGCGTGAGCATCCAGGAGGTGACTCCAGAACTGGCGAAGTCGTTTGGTCTCAAGGAGAAGAAGGGGGCTCTTGTTTCCCAGGTGGTCTCAGGAAGCCCAGCAGAGAAGGCAGGAATCGAGCAGGGAGACGTCATCGTGGAGTTTGATGGTAAAGAAGTTGCCGACTCCAAAGACCTACCTCGGATTGTTGCATCGACTCCCGTGGGGAAGGCCGTAACCATTAAGCTGACAAGAAATGGGAAAGTTCTTGACCGACAGGTGAAGGTAGGTGAGATGGAGGAGAAGGTAGAAATTGCGAAAGCACCTTCCCATAAATCCCTGGGGATTACCGTACAGAATCTCACCCCTGAAATCGCGAAGGGTCTCGGTCTGAAGAGAGACACGGGCGTAGTGGTGACCAGCGTTGAACCGGGAAGTCCAGCAGCCGATGCAGGAATCCAGACAGGAGATGTCATTCGGGAGGTCAACCGCAAACCGGTCAAAGACGTGGAGGATTTCGTTCAGAAGATTGAGAAGGCCAAGGATCAGGATAATATTCTCCTCTTCCTCCAGAGGGGACAAAATAATCTGTTCGCCGCTGTAACACCCAAGTAATCTGGCCCGCGCCCGATCGGATTAACGGCAAGAACCGTACCGATCGGGCGCCTTTCTTTATCCCGCGGATAGCCCTGGAGAGTTCAAAACGGAGGTGCGAGAAAGATGAATCGAAAAATCATCATCAAGGGAGATGACTTCGATAGAGAAATTTCTTCTTTCCTCAAAGAGATAGTGGCAGATCTGCCCATTGATTGGGACAATGAAGCCACAGACCGGGTCAGGAGTGCCGTTATTGAAGCCTTCGAAAAAATGCGGATCACCCTTGAAATCGATGACCGACCCCAGTCTCCCTCTTGCTTTGAGCGAGGAGACGATTGGAGGATCTGACTGCATCACTGAGCAGAAGCTATGGTGAATGTCATCATGGCATACTCTTACCCATCGACAATGAGACTGCCGTCCTTACACACGTAATTTCTTAAAAGGCGAATATTCGATGATGCATTCACGGTGCAGTCGTGCAAAAAGGACTTGGGCTGCTAATCCCCACACTGTGTAGGTGAAGCCGTCCATCAAAAGTTAACCTGGTAGTGTATCTACCAGTTTAAGTTTCTCGTTTTGCCCTTTAAAAGGGGAGACTCTTAGCCTCCTTTTTCCCAATAAAGTAATTTCTTGATCCTTTCTAATAGAGCTGGTCGGACATCTGGATTCTTGATCTTGGTCACTTCTTTCCACTCTTTCCAATCTCCCAGCAGATCGTGATAGAGATTGGCGCATGCTTTTTGACAAAAAACTTTTGCATTCGGATCTACTTTTTTAGCACAGTCTTGCAGTTGTTGAAAAAGGCGGTCTTTTCCCTCCTCATTTTCTGTGTGGAACATTAAAACTTTTGATTCTTTTGAGGATTGGCTTGAACCGAATTTTCCTTTTACATAGTGATCTCCAAGGAAATTTTCTTCATATTCTTTTAAAACTTCCAGGCATTCTTCTCGATCCTTAAGAACAGCCACAACCTTCCAGCAGTGAAAAGCTTCCTTTAATTCAATCTCCTCTTTTCCTGCCTGCAATTGTTGATAGAGGTTGTTGATACAGGGCACACACCGTCCGTAAATATTTCCCTTCGTGACTTTCAGTTTCGGATCGCTCTCAAAACTGACCCAGTTATCTCTGGAATTTCTCCAGACCCTCTTATCAAGAAAGATTTTTCCCATCGTTAAACTCCTCCCACCCTTCCCTCCCCTTCAGAGGGGGGCGGCGAGGGTGGGGGTGCTTTTTATCTTGATCCGCTTTATAAATTATCATACCATAACTGAAAACAGAACCCAATGGCACCTTAACCTTCATCTCCCCCTTTAGGGGCTATGCAGTAATCCGTCTTGGTCATTGCGAGCGACCGGAGGGAGCGCGGCAATCTCATTGTTTTCAGCGCCTCATGAGATTGCTTCGGTCGCTTTACTCCCTCGCAATGACATTACGACACAATCTCTGAAGGGAGGGCGGGGAGAACCCAATGGAGGATGAAAATCAATGCAAAAAACGATCATCATTATGTCGACTCTGGATACGAAAGGCTCCGAAGCCGCTCTTTTGAAAAACCTCATTTTAGAAAGGGGCCA
Source organism: uncultured delta proteobacterium (assembly GCA_963826305.1). Lineage (GTDB taxonomy): Bacteria > Desulfobacterota > BSN033 > BSN033 > UBA1163 > CAWGWZ01. The sequence continues at coordinate 213,790 of CAWGWZ010000028.1, forward strand.
CCGGGTCATCCTCTTAGACACCAACACAGGCGGTGAGGCCTCCCTGTCTCCTGATATCTCTGCGAAGGAGGTTGCGGAAGCTGCAGGATCAGATATTAAAGAGATCAGGAAGATGAAGGATACCGGCAAGGCTTCAGCGATCATGATCGAAGGTGCCATTAAAAAGGTAAGAAGTCTCTTGGAAAAGGGCGAGCTCGATGGAATCATTGCCTACGGGGGCGCAAGCAATACGGCCATGGCCACAGCCATCATGAAATCTCTTCCCTTTGGGATTGCCAAAGTCATGGTCTCCAGCACCGCTGCCATGCCTGCGTATGCTGGAGCATACTTCGGCACAAAGGACATCACCATCCTCCATTCGGTAGTGGACATTGCCGGATTGAATCCACTGGTGGAAGATGTATTGAAAAGGGGTGCTGGGGCGGTCTGCGGAATGGTGGAGATGGGAGGCAGGCTCAATTCTCTTTCCAAATCTGCTGGGAAAAAAGATTTGATCGCTTTAACAGAATTTAAATTTTCAGAAGAATGTTGCTTTCATGTGAGGCGACTCTTAGAAGAAAGAGGGCTTGAAGTGATCCCGTTTCATGCCCAGGGGACGGGTGACAGGGCGATGGAAGAACTGATCGGAGACGGGCTTTTCCAAGGCGTAATGGACATTGTTCCTGCGGGTGTAGGAGAAGAACTCCTGGGAGGAAACCGGGCGGCTGGCTCCAAACGTTTAGAGAAAGCGGGTGAGGTGGGAATCCCTCAAGTCGTTGCACCTTGTGGATTCGATATGCTCAGTTGCGGACCATTGGAGAGAGGGGATCGCGGAGACCCTTTGTGGGTTTCAAGAGGAATAAAGAATAGGAAACTTTTCATCCCTGATGCTTTTAGGGTTCAAGCCCGCACCACATCTCAGGAATTGAGGGAAATTGCAGGAGAGGTGGCCAGGAAATTGAACGGATCGAAAGGACCTGTCACCTTTCTCATTCCATTGAGGGGATGGTCCTCCCTGGATCAAGAAGGAATGCCTCTCTATGATCCAGCGGCGGATGGGGTTTTTATTCAGGAATTAAAGGTCCACCTCAACCCAAAGATACCTATCATCGAGCTCGACCTTCACCTCAACACCCGTGAATTTGCCCAGGAGGCCGTGAGTCAATTTCTCAAACTTTATGAGAAAAGCAAACCCCGTTAGAAATTCCAGCAGGGCACTCGCCGCGCAAGCGCTGGCGCAGCGGGTTAAACCCTGCCGGAATTATTCTAAAATCTAACCCCGCTGCAGAGCAGCGGGGCATTATTTCTAACGGGGTAAAAAGTAGAAGCAAGTGGAGATTGGGAAAAACTAAGCTTTGATAATCATGGAGATCTAACAGGGTGCTGAAAAAGTCACTTTTTCAGGCTGATCAAAAATGCCCCTGCCTGTGCCGAGGCTTCGGCAGGCAGGCAGATGCAAGTTGAGCACTGCAAAATCCCGCTTGCGGGGGCGCCCGAAATCCTGAGGAGTGAGGCGTACTTGGAGTACGCCGCAACGACGAAGGATGAGGGGGAACGCCGCAGATGGGCGTTTTTCAGCAGCCTGCTAATGTTACGGGTTTGAGAAGTGGGATTTAGCGCCTTCCCCTGACCACCACATGAGCTGGATTGATTTCCCTCCCTGCCAAAAACGCCTCCACATTTTCCACTGCCATCATGAGTCCATTGATGACCGCCTCGGGCGTCAACCCCGAATTGTGAGGGGTGAACACAACGTTGGGTAATGCGGTTAATGGATGCCCAGGGGGAAGGGGTTCTTCATCATAGGCGTCAAGGGCCGCCCCTGCAATCTCTTTTGACCGAAGAGCCTCGTAAAGCGCTCCGGGTTCGATCAATCCCGCACGAGCCGTATTCACAAAGAAGGCCGTTGGTTTCATCGAATCAAAGTCTCCCTTTTTGAAAAAGCCTCGTGCCTCATCCGTTAACCGGAGATGAAGGCTCACGACATCGGAGGATTTCAGCAACTCCTCTTTTGGGACAAACCGGACACCGCTTTCCTTTGCCCGCTCCGGAGATGGATGAAATGTCCATGCGATCACATCCATGCCCAGGCCCTTTGCCATCCTGGCCACATGTCTCCCAACCGCCCCCAATCCTAAAAGACCAAAGGCCTTTCCGCTCAACTGAACCATCTCCACCCTGGGCCAGTTTCCTGAACGGACTTCCCGATCGAGGAGGGGGATTTGTCGAGCAAGGGAAAGAAGGATGGCGATGGTGTGTTCGGCCACAGATAACGCATTCGCTCCGGGTGTGTTGGTGACGGTCATTCCCAGTTCCCGGGCTGATTCCAGGTCCACGTTGTCCGTCCCTGTTCCCCAGATTGATATCAACCTCAGATTTCGACAGGAGGCAAGGACCTCTGCGTTCAAATTCGTATAGGCCCGAATGTTGATCACCACCTCGGCCTCCTTGATCCTTTTGATGAGTTCTTCCTGGCTCTTTGCCTTATCCGGATAAATTTGAACCTCTCCGAGGGTCTTCACTTTGCCCTCTGCTTCTGTTCCGGAAATGGCCTTAGGAAAATCATCTGGAATGGTGATGCGGTGTGTCATATTCTATTCCCTTTCGCTTTATTGGAAGATTTCTTTGTATGGAGAAAATGAGCAGGGCGTCCAAAGGTTAAAGCCGATGAACAGAATCTATGTGCCCAGAAAAATCCCTTTTAACCACTGCATGATAGACCATGACTACAAGAGTATAGATATCGAAAATAGGCAAGCCAATCTCTTTTTGAATAGCGGCTCCGTAGGGCGGCATATTGGTGCACTCGAGTACCATCGCGCCTACCTCTGGGTGCTCGGATACCATCCGCTTTGCCACGCGAACCAATTCATCCCTTGATTTATTGACATCCAATTCCATCTCGTCATCAAGAATGACCCGTGAGAATTCCTCTTCTTCTTCGGTGCCGTAAATGATATGAGGTGTCTGATCGGCTCCCACACAAGAAAGATGTCTCTGGGTCAGCGACTTAGAGTGAATGGTGATAATGCCCACCTTTTGAGATGGTTTTATCATCATATAGGCCAAGGGGACTTGCATAAGACTCGAAGTGAAAACCGGTATATTCACAGCGGAGGCCATCTCCTTCTGAAATAATGCCAGAAATCCGCAATTGGTGGTGATGGCTCTCACTCCTTCTCTTTCCAACTCCTGTGCCCCTCTGATGAACGGCTCCAATAAACCCAGGGCCCCTTTTCTCACCACAAGATCTGGTGTTGCCTTCTTGACGATCTTATAAAGAATGGGGAAATCCCAGGTGGTCGCATTTCCGATATCCCCCGGAATTCTTGGAAATTGCGTTTCCAACATCAGAATTCCAATCGGATACCCATATATATTTTTGCCTCCAATTGTTTTTTCCATTTAGAGTCTCCTTTCCCCTTTCACGCGGCGACTCAATCTTTGAAGGCCGTCATCGATTCCTTGATCGCTTTTCCTTCTTTAAAACGCGTAAGGGCCAGGGGAGTGATATCGATGGATTCTGACTTTCCATTCCATATGAGTTCGGCAATGGTCATCCCGGCTGCGGGTCCATGTTGAAAGCCATGACCACTGAATCCAACAGCCAAGATGAAGCCTTCGACCTCCGGGACCTTGCCCAAAATGGCATGATTGTCTGGTGAAATCTCATAAAGCCCTGCCCAGCCTCTGGCGATATTTGCCTCTTCAAAAACAGGAACCCGGTGTGTCGCCTTTTCCGCTGTCTCCACCATCGCATCAAAATCGGTGGTCAGGTTGAAACTGGGTTTTTCGTCTTGGGGCCCTGACAAGAGGACGCACTCCCCCTCTCTGCGAAAATAGAAGTTTTGCTTGTGGTCGATCGTGAGGGGGACAGAAGAAGGGATCTTACCAAAGGGATCTGTCACAAAGAGCTGCCGCCGAATCGGGTTGACTGGGATTTCCACGCCTGCAAGCTTTCCAACATTCGCCGCATAAGGGCCTGCGGCATTGACGACGGTGCGAGTTTCCACCCGCCCGTCTCTCGTGGTGACGGAGACAATGCGATCCCTTGCCACTTCAATGGAAATGACCTCTGTTTTTTCAAAAATCTTTATCCCGTGACGTCTGGCTCCTCTGGCCATGGCATGGGTCACCTCATTCGGTCCAGCATAACCATCTGTCTCACAGAAGGCTCCACCAAAGACATCCTCCAGATTCAGGAAAGGCCATTCATTCTTTACCTCCTCACGGGTCAGAGGTTTGGAGGGAACACCGAAACGGTTCTGAAGTTCCATATTTTTCTTAAAGGATTCCAATTCCTCTTCGTCCCTTGCGAGGAAGAGATATCCGATTTGATGAAACTCGGGAGAAGAACCAAATTCCTCTTCAAAGTTTTGAAATGTTTCAAAAGACCTCATGGCAAAACGCATATTGACTTCCGTGGACCATTGCCTTCGGATGCCTCCTGCACACAGCCCTGTCGATCCCGCAGCGATCAGATCCTTTTCAAAGAGAATGACATTTTTTGCTCCCGTTTTTCCCAGATAGTAAGCAATGCTGACTCCAATGATTCCTCCCCCAATAATCACAATGTCAGCCGTCTTTTCCATTTTTCCCTTCTTTCTCTTTATGCAAAAACCCTATTGTCATGCAACAACAGGGTTGATTTGCATCTACTCAGACAGCAGGGAGTCTCGAATGATGTCCCGAATATTTTCTTTGAAACCCTCCTTGGGTCCCTGTTTCTTGATCTTACCCATTTCCAAAAGATACATGTAATCAGAAACCTCGACGGCTTTCGTAATATTTTGGTCAACAAGAAAAATGGTCACCCCCTGTTTCCTCATCCTCTCCAAAAAGGCATATATTTCTGAGACAAGCTTGGGAGCCAGGCCAGCAGAGGGCTCATCCACCAAGAGAAGTTGGGGGGTTGTCATCACTTCCTTTCCAATGGCAAGCATCTGTCGTTCTCCGCCGCTGAGGAAGGTGGTCTGTTTGCCTCTCTTCTCCCCAAGAACCGGGAAAAAAGCATAGATTTCCCCCAATCTTTGTTTGAGCAACTTGCGTTCCCTTTTGAAAGTCCAGGCCCCTAACATTAAGTTTTCCTCTACGCTCAGCCGCGGGAAAGTATTAATGGCTTGTGGGACATAGCTGATTCCCGATTGCTTTAACCTAAAAGGAGAAAGGGTCTGAATTTCCCGGCCATTGAATACGATCTTCCCTTTGCTGGGATGGAGAAATCCAAAAATGGTTTTCAATAAGGTTGATTTTCCGGCTCCGTTTGGACCAATAATTCCCGTGATGGTATCTTCTTCTACCTCGAGAGAGACGCCGTTGACGATATCGATCCCCTTCACATAGCCGGAGCTAATTTCTTGAAGCGATAGCTTAGAAGCCATCTCTAACCTCCAAGGTAAGAATCGATTACCCTGGGATCATTGGCAACCTCTTTCATCGTTCCTTCAGAGATCAACCTGCCTCCGTGAAGAACCGATATTCGACTGCATAAACGGCGAACGATCGTCAGTTCATGAGACACAACCAGGAATGTGACACCCTCTTCTCGGTTCATTTTTTGAATCGTCTCTATCATGACATCCTTGATCGTGGGATGGACTCCAGCAAAGGGCTCGTCGAGCAAATAAAGTCTGAGGGGCTGCCTCATAAAACCTCGCACAATCTGGAGCAACATGCCTTGCCCCCCGGAAAGATTCCGGGCAGGTTCATTGCTCAAGCCGCCCAACACGCAAAAATCAAGAAGTTCTTTGGCCCGATGGCTTGCTTCCCGTTTGCTCATGCCCTGGGTCAACGCAGGAATAAGCATATTTTCAAGAAGGGTCATGTCACCGAACAGACGTGCAACCTGGAAGGTACGCATGATACCCTCACGGGTAATACTCTCTGGCGGCAAGCGGTCAATCCGTTTCCCGGAGAAATAGACCCTTCCGCTGGTCGGCTTATAAACCCCGGTGAGCAGGTTTATTAATGTCGTCTTTCCTGATCCATTCGGTCCAATCAGTCCTCGAATCTCTCCCTCCTCAAGGCTCAATGAGAGATGATCCACAGCTCTCAGTTTACCGAAGTCCTTCGCCAGATTCTCAATCTGCAGCAGGCTGTTCACCTGTTTTTCCATTACGTCACATCTTTCCGTGCTTGCTTTCTTCTCAAGATCCACTGACCGAACTGCCTCACGGTTCCGACGGCCCCTTCATTATACAATCTTGCAATGGCAATAACGGCTAAGGCGAAAACAACCATTCGGACCTCCCCGAATTCCCGGAATGTTTCAGTGAATATTTCTATAAGGATGGCTCCAATGACCGGCCCTGCGATGCTGCGGATACCTCCGATGACGACCATGATAACGATAAAGGCCATCTCGTTGAAGTCAACCATGACGGGGGTAAGGAGTCCGTTGTAATGACCATAAAATGCCCCTGCGATGCCAGCCGTACCGCTTGAAATGATGAATGAAAATATTTTCCAACGCGTCGCATGGATTCCCATGACGCGGGCAGCCATTTCATCGTCACGGATGGCCCTGAGATAATAGCCCATCTTTGAACGATTAATAATGGAGATCATGAAAACAGTCGCTGCGGCCAAGCCCAGGAAGAGGTAGTAGCATGCGACGCCTCGGCCTTCTCCTAAGAAAATCTTGGGAACGGCTAAGCCCAGATCCCCTCGTGTGATCTCATAGGTCATCGAGATGAAAATCCGTACGGATTCTGCAAACGCCCAGGTGGCAATCGCCAGGTAGATAGCGCGCATTCTCAGACACAACACCCCCAAGATGAAGCCCATGAGGGCACTGCTCGACAGGGCAGCTAAAATACCCGCCCACATCGGGAATCCGAAACGGGTGACCAAGAGAGCTGAGGTATAACCTCCGATCGCTGCGAAAGCGTGGTGAGCCAGCGAGAACTGTCCTGTATAACCCGCGATTAAATTCCAACTGGAGGCAAGGACGACATAGTAAAAGGCAATCGTAAAAATCTGCTGATAGTATTGACCTGTCCAAAAGGGCAAGAGGCATACCACGACTGATCCAGCGAGTAAAAGAGAAACCCCTTTCAGTTTGCTGATGCTTGTATCGTTAAGGTTTTCCACGAGAACTCTTCCTTATCTCTGCTTTTTACAGAGTTAAGCCACTCGTTCCCTCTCCTCGAACAGACCTGTTGGCTTTATCGCAAGGATGGCGATGAGGAAAAGGAAGCCATAAACATCCCTGAAGGAAGGGTTGAAGAAGACCGATCCAAGGCTTTCAATCAATCCAAGGAGAAGGCCGGCACACAGGACTCCGGGGATGGAACCGAGACCTCCAATCACGATAATTTCAAACCCCTTCATGGTTGCGATGCTACCACATCTCGGATGGAGATAGAACTCAGGGGCTAAGAGGGCGCCCGCCGCAGCAGCTAAAGCGACGCCGATTCCAAAGGCGATCTGGTCGAGTCTGAAGACGTCGATGCCTGCTGTCTGGATGCCCATGCGGTTTTGGGCAGCTCCTTGAAAAGCCCTTCCCCACCAGGTCTTCTTTAAGAATAGATAAAAAAGGGACAGGAGAATCATGGTACCGATGAAGGCAATAAACCTGGTTCCGCTGACGGGCAACGTAATAATTTGGGTGTTGCGATAATAGCCCGGGGGTGAGTAAATGAAAGGACCCGCTCCGATGACAGCCATATTCGTGAAAAGGACACCGAGCGCGATCGTCACAATCGTTGCATATTCTGTTCTTTTTTCTACAGGCCCTTCAAACATAGGCTTGATTAATAACCCTTGGACGACCATCCCAAGCAGAAATACCCCGAGCATCGAAAGGATCACCCCGAGATACCACTCCTTAACCCCGAGGAAATGGGTAATGATGATATATTGGAGGTAGCCCCCGATCATATAGAACTCGCCCATGGACCAGTTAATGATCCTCATAATGCCGTAAATGAACGTGATCCCCACGGCCATCAGAGAGTAGATCAATCCGATGACGATCCCTGAGATGACGTATTGTGAGATAAGCGTTGAGTCGATGGCAGTCACCTCGTTGAAGCTCCCCAGTCGGGGCCGGGGCTTCCCGGTAGTGAAACCACATTTATCTTGTGCCTCTCCACCCAGCCCATCCCACTTCAGGTGGGGCTTGCGGGGCACTTGCCTGCCAAGAGAGGGATTTGGAAGGATCTGAAGATCAAAAGATGAAGGGGATGGAATGGCCTGTCCAGTGCCCTTCTATCCCCTTGGTGTTATCCTGTCCCCTCGTTAAATCGGCAGGTGCTCTTCTCCAAAATTCTTTGAAGCTAAGGAGAGACAAATTCTCCGCTTTTCATGTTCAGAGGCCAGAGGATTGTGGACTCCTCAATAGGCTGATCGACTTTGGTAAGCTGAACGATCTGTAAGGGGGAGGTATGGTTATGCCACCTGGCCCCTGCCAAGCGCCTAAACGTCACCACGTCACCCTTTGCCCAGAACGCAAAGCTCCCCTCTTCCAAGGCTTTGATCAGGTCCTTTGGACTGTCGGACTTAGCTTGATTGATGGCCTCAGCGAGTAAAACGATCTGTCCGAAACCGTTGTAAGCCATGTAAGTTGGGATCTCACCGTATTCCTTTTCAAACCTGGGTTTTAACCATTCGCCTGTCTTCGACAACCCCATCTTCGGGTGGTAATAATTAACAAACATCATGTATTGACCCATATTCCCAAGGTTTTTCCAAAATTCTGGCCTGGCTGGCCAGTCATGAGCACCCATCATTGGAACTTGTGGGAAAAATTGGATGTCGTAGGCCTGTTTGGTAATCCGATAGGTTGGGTCGCCAACCCCAATGTTCAACAGGAGATCGGGCTTCCATGCCTTGAGCTTTAAGAGCTGAGGAGTCAAGTCAGCCACTTTTCTGTCGAAAACCATACCGTTTATTTCAACATCTTTTAACCCACGTTCCTCTTTTATTAGTTTTGTCGCCTCGAAGAGTCCAACGCCATAGTCTGTGTTCTCAGCCAATACAGCTATCCGTTTCCATCCCTTGCTCAGGTAAAAATTCGTCCAGGTGGATGCCCTGTCGTAATCGATGACGTGGGTCTTAAAGGTGGTGGCTTGGTGTTTTTCGGTGATGATGGAAGCAGAAGCTCCAGTCGAAAAAGTTGGGATTCCATATTCCGCACCGACATCGACCAGGGCAGTGCAGACAGAGCTGTGGTACTGTCCTATGACGGCGATCACCTGATCTTTTGTTGCCAGCTTCCTGAAGGCAGCCACGCCCTTCTCCGGCGTTCCTGAGTCATCCTCAACCACAAGTTCGATGGGCCTGCCCCCGAGTACACCCTTCATTTCCTCATTGACGTACTTTGCTCCGAACTTTGCGCCTCTCATGATCAATTGTCCGGCTGCAGGGTCACCAGGTGGTGAAAGAGGAGTGACCACCCCTATCTTCACTGGTTTTTCTCCGGCCGCTTGGCTTGTAGATGGATGATAGGTCCATACTAAAAGGAACGCTGTGATCAGTAAAATGATGAAAGAAGCCAGTTTCGATTTCATAGCAACTCCCTCCTTTTGAATAAGGATTTTTTCTACTTCCTTACCTTGTTTTCATCTTCGTTCATCGCCCCTTTCTATCGCCTCCTTCCAACGTATCCAGCTAACCCCCGCCGGTTTTTGATCCGCAACTTTTATACTACTTTCACACGGTGGTGTCAATTCAAAAGCCTTGCTTTCGTACTGCGTCACTGAAGCCTGGGTTAAATCCCCTGCCTACCGCAGGCAGGGATGATCCGGTAGGGATGTCTCCGAAAATCTTACAAAGCGGATGCCCAAATTTTTGAGGGCAGGGGTAACACTCACCATCAACAGCACAGTCCTCGCACGGTTGGGTCATTCTTTTAGCTCAGGGACAATCCGATGTTGCCGGTATAAGATTTTCTCCGGCACTCCTGCCGGATGTCGACAAATTCCCACGGTAGAGTGAGGCATTATTGCCTTTCATTAAACAGTCATGGCACTCGGCAGGATGAACTCTCTCTTTAACTCTTCCACCATCTTCATAAAGGCCTGGGCAGGAGGTGAAAGAGATTTCTCACTATGGTAAATGACATCGGTAAAGAAGATAATGTTCCCCTCCTCGATGGGAATCACTTTCAAGGTCCCCTTTTCCAGTTCCTCTTTGATGTCGGGTTCAAACATGAAGGAAACCCCTTTGTTCTGTTTCACATATCCCACAATAAAGTCCAAGCTGCTAGCTTCAATAATCACCGATGGCCAGATCCCATATTCCTGAAATTTCCTGAGAATGGCCGCTCTTGAACCAGACCCCTTCTCCCTCAAAATCACTGGTTCACCATTCAGCTCTCTCAGGGAAATACTCGCCCTCTCCGAGAACCTGTGTTGAGGTGAGGCAACCAGAACAAATTCTACCGTAGAGAAAAAGAGGGATTTGATTTTCCGGTCGAGGTTGAGCTGGGAGATCAGGGCAAGCTCATTCTCCATCTCGAGGACACTTCTGGCCATATTCTCCGAATTGCCTTCATCTAAAATGACTTTGATACGCGGGAATCTCTTCTGAAAAGTGGAAAGCAAGGAGGGCATAATGTATCGGGCATAGTTTTTCGTTGTTCCAATTTTAAGGGTCCCTCTCATCAATCTTTTGAAGTCTTTCATCTTCTCCTCTGCCTCGCCCACGAGGTCGAAAATCTTGTCTGCATATTGATAGAGGAGTTCTCCGGCTTCGCTCAACTGAAGTCTTTTCCCTAAATATTGAATCAGCCTCAAATTCAATGATTTTTCTAAGGATTTTACCTGGAGGGTGACAGCTGGCTGGGTAACATTCAATTCCTTCGCGGCCCCGGTGCAGCTCTTTCTCTTTGCAACCAGGTAAAAAGCTTCTAATTGCTTAAGGTTCAAAAATATCCTCCTGAATTGATCAAACCCTTATCGATCTTCGGGTAAGTGAGATCACTTTCCATAAATCAAAACCTTATGAAATTAAAAATAATTTCAAAACACCATAAGTTTTTCTTATGACATCATAAGAATAATTGTCTTGACTTGTCAATAAGGCAAAATAAAATACTCACAAATAGATTCACCCTCTCGATTAAACAAAGAAAATATTTCAAGAAAGGAGGAAAAACTATGCCTCAATATGATGGCATCATCATTGGTGGTGGGCCAAATGGGCTCACTTTAGGATGTTACCTGGCCAAGGCAGGCCTCAAGATTCTGATCCTGGAGAGGAGATACGAAATGGGAGGAGGTCTCTGTTCCGAGATGATCACTATACCAGGTTTTATCCACAATACCCACGCCATCTATCATCCCATGGTGGATTATGCTCCCGTATTTCCTGACCTCGAACTGGACAAAACCTATGATCTTCAATATATTCATCCAGACCTTGTCATGGCGATGCCTTTCGCTGATGGCAGAAGCCTCTGTATCTATTCGGATCTTGAAAAAAGCTGCGCTTCGTTTGCCCAATTCTCAAAGAAAGATGCAGATGCTTACCGGGATACGTACAAACGTTTTAAGGAATATGTGGACGCATTTCTCGGACCCGCGACTTACGATATGGCCAAACCGGCCATTGAACAGGTGATCAAGCTCCACTCCAAACCCTTGGGTCAAGAGATCAGTGCACTTTCCGAAAAGAAACCGATCGATATCATCCATGGCATTTTTGAAAATAATCAAATTAGGACGTTGATGATGTATGTCACGTGCATGTGGGGATTGGATTACGACCTGGAGGGACTCGGTTACCTTGTTCCCCTCATGGTCAATCGAGCCGCAAACTACCGGCTCTGTATGGGAGGCTCTCACCATATGGCCAACCTGATGTCCAAATTTCTATACCGACATGGAGGGATGATTCTTGGAAGCCAGATCATCAAGAGAATTATTGTCGAAAATGGGACTGTAAAAGGTGTTCAATTAGAAGACGGAACGGTTTATCAGGCAACGAAATTTGTCGCCTCCAGCATCGACCCTTATCAAACCTTCCTCAAATATATCGGTGAGAAGGACCTCGCAAAAGATCTTGTTACGCGGACGAAGGACTGGAAATGGGAGAAATGGTCCCTCTTTGATGTCCACCTTGCTCTTTTTAACGCACCCCAATTTGCTGCTGCCGCTTCGAACCCCGATTTGAATAAAGCCTTTATTTATGTTCTTGGATTTGAGACGGAGGAGAATCTGATCGATCATTTTAAGGCCTTAAAAAATGGTGAACTGAAACCTTCCGGATTCAACTGCTGCTTTCCAACACTCTTTGACCCTTCAGAGGCACCTCCAGGAAGACATACCGCTTTAATTTCAGAACATGCACCTTACCGTTTGAAGGAAGGGGGCCCTGAGAGATGGTATAAGATCCGTCAAGAACATGCCAAAGAACTCATCGACAAGCTCAAAAAATACACACCCAACATGAGTGAGGATAATATCCTCTGGACCTACATGGCCTCTCCCCTCGATATCGAAAATAAGTTCGCAGATATGGTGGAGGGATCGATTAAACAGGGAGGTTATTATCCTCTTCAGATGGGATTTTTGAGACCTAACGAATTATGTTCACAGTATGCTACGCCTGTCAAAAACCTTTATCTGTGCGGTGCGTCCACCTTCCCCGGAGGTCTGGTCACCTATGGCGCAGGATATAATGCGGCCAATCGAATCGCCCAGGATCTCGGGATTAAAAAGTGGTGGAAAGAACCTGAGATCGTGACGAAGGCAAAGGCAAATGGCTTGTTATAGGAGGTAAGAGATGAAAGTCAATTCGACAGGTTTGGGCCAGACGACGATGGTCGCGGCCTTTACTCAGCTTTTCAAAGATCCAGATGGAGGGGAAGCCTTGAAATTGAAGATCGAGTCTTCGGAACCCATCCATTGGGTGATCACAGCTACCCTGGAAGGAGCGGACCTGAGGAACTTCATAAAGCTTCTCTTAAAACCATCCATTCTCTATTACGCCATTTCAATGATGATGAAAAAGAAGAAATAAAAAAGGAGGAAACCCATGCCGGATACAAGTTATGATGCGATTGTCATTGGCGGAGGACACCACGGGACGATCATTGCCTGCTACTTACAACACGCAGGTCTCAAGACATTGGTCTGCGAACGTCAACATGAATTAGGGGGAGGTGCCTGCGGTGAAGAGCTTCCCCTGCCCGGATTTATCCAGAATACATGCGCCCACTTCACCCGCGTCTGGACCCATCCTGTTTACACCGACTTCAACCTGAGGGAATATGGTCTAAAATACATCTTTCCGGACCAGAATGAAGGGATGGTCTATCCGGACGGGACCTGCTTTGTCGGCTATTCAGCCTGGAAGGTCATCGATCCTTTGACGGGAAAAGAGGAGCTCTCAAATGAAAATGTGAAGAAGACCTATAACGAGATCGCTCGTTTCTCAAAAACCGATGCAGAAACCTATCTCGAGATCCTTGGAAAATATCAGAGGAAGTGGAGGGCCGCATTTCGGGAATATCGTTATAGTCCTCCAACCCCCTGGGGAGTCAAGAATGCCCTGGAAAAGCTCTGCGATGATCCCGTGGATGGAATTGATCCCGTTTATCAATTCATGACAGGCTCCCAGATAGCCAAAGACCTTTTTGAAAGCCCTGAGCTTCAGTGTCTCTTTATGAGGGCCATTGAAACCTCCACCGGCTGCTTCCCCGGCGATGTGATTGGCCTCTATGTCTTTGTTCATGTAATCGCCCTCACCCTTTCTTTAGAATCTGTCTCTATTGTGATTGGCGGAACCCACACCATCACCCATGCCCTCCAGAGAGCCTTCAGTGCCATGGGAGGGGAGTTCTGCGTGGAGACAGAGGTCGATAAAGTTCTCGTTGAGAACGAAAGGGCCAAAGGGGTCAAACTTTCAAATGGAACAGAAGTGGAAGTGAAACAGGTCGTGGTGAGCGATTTAGGAGTTCCCCAGACGATCTTCAGACTGTTGGGAGAGAATTTTGTGACGCCAAAGGTAGCCCGGCGCATTCGAAACATTCGGTATGACCGCTCCCAGATCTACTGGGGGAATATGGCGATGCATGAGCTCCCGAAATATAAGGCAGTTTCCTTCAATCCGGATATCGGCAGCCAGCCCCGGCTTTACATGGGAGAGAAAGATCCTGAATATATTTCCTGGAAATATCAGGCGGACATCTTTACAAAAGGATTTCCTGAAAAATGGTATATGCTGGCTGCCCCTGACTCCATTTGGGATAAGACTCGAGCCCCAGCAGGAAAACATACTATCCTAGTTGAAGAATTTGCTCCTCCCTTACATCTCTTTTCGGAGAGACAATGGCTTAAAATGAAGAAAGAAGTGGAGGACTTGATGTTGAAACAGTGGCAGATCTATGCCCCCAACATGACCCGTGACAATGTGATTGAAGCCTTCATCACCACCCCCTATGATACGGTCATGCGAAACATCGATATGTTGGAAGGGGGGTGGGCAGAAGGAGCAATGTTTGCCTCCCAAGCCGACCGATTCAGGCCCATCCCGGACCTCTCGGGTTATCGACTCCCATTCCTGAAAAATATGTATATCTGCTCTTCCAACATGCATTCCGGAGGTGGCATTGCTCGAGGCTCCAGCTATAACTGCTTCAAGGTCATTGCAGAAGACTTCAAGCTGGAGAAGCTCTGGGAGATAAAAGGAAGACCCTATTGAGACCAAGGAGGAATCATGAGACTCAAAGATAAAGTGGCAATCGTAACAGGGGCTGCCAAGGGCCTGGGAAGGGAATTCGCCATAGGTTTGGCAAAAGAAGGGGCCAAGATCATGGCCGTCACCCGTAAAGATCTTGCCAATCTTGAGAAGACCGTAAAGGAGATTGAAGCCTCTGGCGGCGTGGCGAAAGGTCTCCAAGCTGATGTCTCCATTGAAAAAGATGCCCTCAAGATGGCCGATGAAACAGTTAAGGTCTTCGGTAAGATCGACATCTTAGTCAATTGCGCAGCCATCTATGACGGATTAGTTCGGAAATCCTTCACCGAAGTGGACCCCAATGAATGGGATCAGGTGATGGCCGTGAACGTCAAAGGCCCTTGGCTCTGCGCGAGGGCCGTATTCCCTTATATGAAACAACGGGGGAGGGGGAAGATTGTTAACCTCTCTTCCGAAGTCTTCTTCACAGGGTCCCAAGGTTTTATTCACTACGTCTCTTCCAAGGGAGGGGTGATCGGTTTAACCCGCGCCCTTGCCATTGAATTAGGGCCCCATAACATTAATATCAATGCGGTCGCACCCGGATTTACGGATACAGAAGCAAGCCGTCATCTTGCCGATGTCACAAAATACGATGTTTCCAAAACCCCTTTAAGAAGACTGGAGCAACCGAATGATCTTCTCGGAGCGGTCATCTTCCTTGCATCGGATGAAAGTGATTTCATTACAGGGCAAACGATTCTGGTCGATGGTGGGAGGGCGATGCATTAAACTCATCCCTGAGCCTTTTCCAGCCCATTGTATTTAACGTGCCTTCGGCACAAAAACCTCATACGGAGTGGGTGGTTTTTAGTTCTATTTTCAGTGGTAGATTCGGTGTGGAGCTGAGGGGAACCCTCACCACTGTTTATCTCTTCTAATTTTGTATTCCATAAAGAGATGTTGACGAAACTCTTCTAAAGCCTTCTTGGAGAGGTTGCGTAACGGAGAGTTTTGTGAACAGGAGGTCTCATAACATGCAAGAAATCAATTTCGTGGTAAATGGAGTCCCAAGGAAGGTCATTGTCGATCCTCAAAAGAGTTTGTTGAAAGTAATTCGGGGGGATCTAAGGTTGACGGGGACCAAAGAAGGGTGTTCCGCCGGTCACTGTGGTACCTGCGCTGTGCTAATGGATGGTGAAGTCGTTCTCGGATGCAGGGTTCCAGTGGCCAAAGCACAGGGCAAAGAGATCATGACCATTGAGGATGTCGGCACGCTCAAAAATCCCCATCCTCTCCAATTAGCCTTCGCAAAGGCTGGAGCGATACAATGTGGCTTTTGCACGCCAAGCATGATCATTCGAGCCAAATCCATTTTGGACAAAAATCTTAATCCCTCAAGAGACGAATTAAAGAAGGCTCTTCAACCTCATATCTGCCGTTGTACGGGCTACCAAAAGATCTTTGAGGCGATAGAGCTTGCAGCTTCTTATCTACGTGGGGAGGCAAAGTCGATTGAATTGAAACTGGCTGGGAAGGGGACAATTGGCCAACCTGTAACCCGACCCGATGCACTCGAAAAGGCAACAGGAACCACCCTTTATGCTGCGGATCTTGCTGTCGACGGATGTACTTACATCAAGGTTCTGAGAAGCCCTCATCACCACGCTAAAATCGTCCATATCGATAAAAAAGAGGCAGAGGCCATTCCTGGAGTGATAACAGTGCTCACAGCCGAAGATGTGAAAGGGACCAATATCCTTAAAATGGCTGGAGACGATCAACCCATTCTCTGTGGGAATAAGGTACGCTTCGTCGGAGACCCAGTGGCCGCTGTGGTGGCGAACTCTGAAGAAATAGCTTCTTACGCCCTTGAGAAAATCGAAGTGACCTATGAACCCTTAGAACCAGTCCTCACTCCGGAGGAGGCATTGAAAGAAGGTGCCGTAAGGGTACATGACGATCGGCCCAACGTCTTTTTTGAACAGCCGATAATCCATGGTGATGTACAGAAGGGTTTTTCAGAGTCGGAGGTGGTTGTTGAGAAAACCTATGCCACGCAAACCGTTGAACATGCCTATCTGGAAAACGACGCCGGCGTGGCCTACATCGATGAGAATGGACAATTGATCGTTATGTCCGCAAGCCAGAACATCCATGCCCACCGAAAGACGATTGCAGAGGCCATAGGACTCGGTCTGGATAAGGTTCGGGTCATTCAAACCCCTACAGGAGGAGCTTTTGGAGGGAAGTTAGATGTCTCAGTGGGCGGAATACTCGGTCTGGCGGCCTTAAAGCTCAAAAGGCCGGTCAAGCTTGTCTATACGAGAAGTGAGACCTTTGCCTCTACCCCAAAACGTCACCCCTTCTTTATGAAGGTGAAAGTGGGGGCCAAAAAGGACGGAACCTTGATGGCATTGGATTTTGACCTCACCGCAGACGGTGGGGCCTATAAATCATTCAGCAACAGTGTGACACAGCGGGGTGTCATCCATTCGCAGGGGCCTTACCGATTCCCCAGTGCCCATGTCTACGGAAAAGCTGTTTATACGAATACGGCTTTTAAGGGTGCGATGAGAGGCTTTGGGGTACCACAGGTCGCCTTTGCGATTGAGTCGATCCTCGATGAGCTGGCATCGGAACTGAAAATAGATCCCTTAGCACTCAGGATGAAAAATGGTTTTGTGCAGGGGGATACAACGATCTGTGGCCAGGTATTAGATCATGCGATTGGTTTTCAAGAGTGTATAAAGACACTAAGACCTCTTTATGAGAAAGCACTCAAAGAGGCGAAGGCAAACACAACCAATGAAATCAAACGGGGGGTGGGTTTGGGAGGGGTTTGGTTCGGTCCGGGCCGAAGTGCCCCGGACCAATCCGAGGCGTGGGCAGAACTTCTTCCCGATGACACCTTACAGATTTGGATCGCAGCATCGGACATGGGACAGGGGACAGATACGATGTTCTGGCAGGTCGCTGCAGAGACCATGGGATTTCCTCTGGAACAGGTTAAAGTCTTTACGACCGATACCGAGATCACACCGGACGGAAACTTTGCCGCAGGAAGCCGCCAAACCTACGTCTCAGGAAGAGCTGTTCAGATGGCCGTGGAAGAATTGAAAAAGGCCATGGATGAAAATGGTGTTAAGGCGTACGACGAGATGAAGGCAAAGGGTTTACCCACTCTTTATAAAGCAGTGAATAAACCCGTCACTTCAAGACCTGATCCCAAGACCGGTCAGGGTGTGCCATGGGAGACCTATTCCTTTGGAATCCAGATGGCCGAATTGGCTGTGGAGGTGAAGACAGGAAAGGTTGATGTCCTCAAGATCACATCCGTCCATGACCTTGGAACCGTGATCAATATCCAAAATGTGGAGGGTCAGCTCCATGGTGGCATCTATATGGGGCTTGGATATGCCCTCACGGAAGAGTTCGTCTACACGAAGACCGATAGCTTCGCTAAATTCAGGGTTCCCAGAGCCAAAGACATGCCTGAGATGGAAGTGATCACACTCCATATTCCCAGGAAGAAAGGGCCCTTTGGCGCGTCAGGTACTGCAGAGTATGCGGATGTCCCAACCGCGCCGGCCATTGCAAACGCCATCTATAACGCCTGTGGTGTCCGGGTCCGACATTTACCGATCACCACTGATAAGATCAAACGATCGCTTTAGATCCTCCAAACGGGTCGCGATTTAAGGATCGATTCTTGAAGCCCAAAGTTGAGTGCGCCCCATGCCTATTGAGTTGGGTCTGTCAGAGATCAGGAGTTCTGGTCAACGAAGAGGGACGCTTCAAGGTAACACAAGCCCTCTTGGAAATTCTCTCAAGAGAATTTGACCGAAAGACCAATGTGGGTTCATTAAGCAATAAAATCACCGACGCCATTAGAGATTATCTTTTCCAATCCTCCAAATATTATAAGAAGCTTAAGCGGAAGAACAATCAAATTGCTAAGAAACTATTGGGCCCTGCAAAAAATTATATCGAAAAGGGTCAAACCTTCCGGGAAAGGTTTGACAGGGCATGTCATCTTGCCTCAGCGAGCAATGTAGCTCCCATGAATGCCCCGTGCGAAGCCTTTGCCTTTCAGGAGATAAAACGGATCCTGAGAGGAAGAAAGCCATTCCCTGCGATGGTGGGCCCCGTCTTCCAAGAGGTGCGGAAGGCTACTAACGTTCTGTATATCGCTGACAATGCCGGTGAGATTGGTTTTGATTCTCTCTTAATGGCCCGACTGAAGGAGATGGGCTCGAAGATCAATCTGGTCGTGAAAGAAGATCCTTTTTTCGAGGACGCGACAATGGAAGATGCGCTCTCTTTCCACCTCGGCCAATGGGTCGATCACATATTCCCCATTGATGGATTCTTTGTGCCGAGAGAAATTCCCCCTGTCCTCAAGGCTCTCTATAAAAAGAGCGATCTCATCATAGCGAAAGGGACAGGAAATTATGAAGGCCTGAAGGGTGAGGTGGAGGGGAAAACGGCCGTCTATATGTTGAAAGTGAAATGCAAGCCCGTCGCGATAGAGATCGGAGCGGATATTGGAAGCTTTGTCGTGAAGCTTGAAAAATAACTTGATTTCCATTCTTCCTATGAAGTAGTATAGTCGTACTTTCAAAGCTATATTGATAAAATCACAGAAAGGGGGTGGTGGAGTTTAAAGAAAGTTTTGATGGAGTCTGATAGTGGGGAAATCGAATGTTTCTTTAGAGCTGCAAGACTTTAACAGGAGGTGAAAAATGAAAATTTATGATGTGGTCCCAGGATTTGAGTTTGATGAGAAGTATGATTTAGAGCAATCGCCAGCTTGGTTTCTCGACGCCACCCACTCTGTCCCGCCCTGGACACCGATGTTCGGGTGGTTCTGGATCAACTTCTGCCGACACGGAATGCAGTACGGCGCTGAAACCCTTTCCCTTCCCACTGTGAAAGGATGGGACTGGCGCTTTAAAGATGGAGGTGGCTATCTATGCCTTCTCATGGTCACGTCCGACCAAGAGAAAACCGAAAGGGAGAAGAAGTTTAGAGAAGCGATCCGTCCCTTTGTGGAGAATTATGATGGTCTTTGGGGCGGTTACGTTAAGGAAATACTAAAAAGATATGATAATCTAAAGGCCCTCGATGTCAACACCGCTTCGAATATCAAACTTCTCGAGAATTTCGAGGAAGTGATCGATACCTGTCGAAGGATGTGGGAGATCCACATGCATATGATGTACGGAACTTATACCCCTTACGTCCTCTTTGAACAGCTCTGTCAACAGTTGCTCAAAATCGATGATACCCATCCCACTTTCCACAAGTTAGTGAGTGGTTTTGACAATGAAAGTTTTCGTGTCGACCGCAGGCTTTGGGAGTTCTCAAAGAAGGCTAAAGATATGGGGCTCGATGGTCTCTTTATGGAGACGCCATCAAAGCAGATAGGAGCCAAACTGGGGGGAAGTGACAAAGGGAAAACCTATTTAAAAGAGTTTAATAATTTCCTTGAAAAAGAAGCCGGTTGGAGAATGGAACGAATGGCTGAGATTAATGTCCCCACCTGGCAAGAGGATCCTACGCCCGGTTTCGAAACGGTGAAGATGTACCTTAAGAAAGGCGGGGATTTCGACTTAGATCAAGACCGTAAGAAGATTGAAAAGGAAAGGAAAGATGCGGAAAAAGAGGTCTTGGCGAAGATCGCTCCCGAGCAGAAGGGTTGGTTCTCCATGCTCATGAAAGTCGCTCAAAATTGCAGCCGCTTCAGTGAGGAACACAACCATTATCTCGATCTCTACACCCATGCGTTGATGAGAAGATCCTGTATGGCATTGGGAAATAGATTCGCTAAATACGGTGCGATTAATAAACCTGAAGATATTTTCTTCCTCATGCCCGATGAGGTGAGAAAGGCTGGGATTAATCCGGATAAACTCAATCTCAAACCCATCGTCCAACGTCGGCGAAAAGAATGGGAAGAATGGAACCAGAGGGGCAATCCCCCTGCCATCTTTAAAGAAGGGTTTACTTTGGAGCAGGCGATCGGAGGATTAGTCCAATCTCTTGATCCAATCGCCCTCAAAGTGGTGGTGGGAAGCATGCCTGTGCCGAAGCCTGAACTCAAGGCAGACCTCTTGGGAACATGCGGATCTTCAGGCATGGCGGAAGGGATTGCTCGGGTTGTCCTCAGGGATGAAGACTTACCGACCATCCAGAAAGGAGATATTCTTGTAGCGATGAGTACTTCTCCAGCCTGGACCCCTGTTTTTAGCATGATCAACGGGGTCGTGGTGGATAGAGGGGCGAGCCTCTCCCATGCCGCTATTGTTGGAAGGGAGTATGGTATCCCTGTGGTGATGAATGTCTTCACCGGCACTCAGGTGATCAAGTCAGGACAAAAGATTCGAGTGGACGGGAACTTGGGGGCCGTTTACATCCTGGACAAATAATATGCCTTCAAAAAAACCGACACAGAATATCATCTGGTTCAAAAAGTGTTCGAGCAAAGACTTTTCTCAAGTGGGTGGTAAAAATGCCAATTTAGGGGAGATGTTTCAACTTGGCCTTCGAGTTCCTCCTGGATTTGCTGTCACCACGCACGCCTTCGACACGTTTATAGACAGAGGGAGGGTTCGAAACGAGATTGTGAGAACCCTCTCTCAAATCCCCTTTGAGGACATCAAAGCCCTGGAGGAAGCGGGGCGTCAGGTTCGAGATCTGGTTGAATCAACCCCGATCCCCAAAGGGATTGTCAAGGAGATCAAAGAGGCTTATAAAAAATTGTGTAAATCCTGTGGAGTCGCGGATCTCCCCGTGGCTGTCCGGTCCAGTGCCACCTCTGAGGACCTGAAAACGGCCAGCTTCGCCGGACAGCATGAATCTTACCTCTGGGTCAGAGGCGAAGAGGAAGTCATCCGACACATATTGAAATGCTGGGCAAGTCTGTTTACGGATCGCGCCATCGCTTATCGAAATCAGATCGGGTGGCCTCATGATAAAGTGACGATCAGTGTTGGAGTCCAGAAAATGGTCAATGCCAAATGTGCGGGAGTGATGTTCACGATTGATCCGGTCATCGGAGATGAGAATAAGATTGTAGTGGAAGGCAACTGGGGATTAGGCGAAAGCGTCGTCAAAGGAGAGGTTTCCCCGGATCACTTTCTCGTGGACAAGCAATCCTCCGAGATTTTGGAGAAGATGGTTGCTCTGAAATTAGTCTGTTATCAGTTGGAGGGAAACAAGGTGGTTTGCTCGCCGCCCTCCCCTGAAAAACAGAATCAGCTCTGCTTAAATGACGAAGAGTTGGTCGAAATCGTTCGGCTGGGCAAAATTTCAGAAGCCCATTATCAATCGGCCCAGGATTTGGAATGGGCCATCGATGTCGATCTCCCCTTCCCTGAGAATATTTTTCTTGTCCAGACCCGGCCCGTGACAAGTGCTGGGAAACCAAAACAGAGCAATACGGATATCATTATCGATATGATGTCCTCCCTTTTCAGAAGATAAGTGGGCTCTTCTCCCCGCGCTCATAAGAGGGAATTGGAGGTAACCTATGTACGTCCGAATGACATTTTTCAAATTAAAAAAAGGCAAGATGCAGGAGTTGCGGGAGACCTACAACAAGGAGGTCGTTTTAGCTCACAAAGGCCATAAGGGAATTCGCTTCGTCCATCTCCTTGAGTCTTTAGACAATAAGGACGAAGGGATTTCGATCACCGCATGGGATACCAAGGCAGATGTCGAGGCCTATGAAAAGAGCGGAGACTACGAAAAATTGGTGGCGAAATTCAAGGACATGTATGCCGAGGAACCCTTGCTTAAATCCTATGAGGTGACCGCCAGCTCAGATCCCATCATCCTTCGAATATTTTAACCCACTGGGAGGGAGAGATGATCTTTTTATTTAATCAACACTGGGACATCATCCCCGGGAAAGAAGAAGAATACACAAAATTTGCCATCAATCACTACATTCCTACCATGAAAAAGATTGGGATCAATCCGGTAGGAGGATTTTATGTGGTGGTAGGGGAAGGTCCTCGGGTCATCTCAGTGGGAACAGTGGATTCGTTACAAAAACTCCAAAAGGCCATGGAAACAGAGGAGTATGAGAAGGTAACGGCCCAGGTCCAGCGTTATGTCTTCAACTATTGCAGCAGGATTCTTAAGCCCACAGGAAGAGTGAAAATAGATAAATATACCATTCAGTTAAGGGTATGGAAATTTAACCAATATTTTAATATCATCCCTGGAAAAGAGAAAGAATACTCGGAGTTTATCACAAAGGACCATCTCCCGACCGTCGAAAAATTAGGGATAAAGATGACAGGGGGATGGCAGGTAGTGGTAGGACCCGGTCCTTATATCGTTGCAGAAGGAACTGCGACAAGTATTGTTGATATTGCCAAGGCCCTTGAAAGCGATGAATATAAACGGATCACAAATCATCTCACGTCTACCTACGTTACGGATTATAGCAGTCGAATCCTTGCTCCAACTGGCCGTATTGAACTTCCTTATCTTATGGAAAAGATGATGAAGGGGTTTTAGAGTTCAGAGTCGATAATCTAAAGTTGGAAGGATGGAACCGATTTATCAGAGAGTTTTTGAGCAAGCGAAACCCTTCCTCCGCACTCGAAAAAACCTCATTCACGCTCGGATCGCACTCCGGTATGCCGCAAGGCTTCTCCATCACGAAAAAGGGGAAGAAGAAATCGTCATCCCTGCCTCCTCATCAGATGGTACAAATATTCACAGGCGATCCTCCCAAATTGGGGGTCGTTGATGGAGTAATCGACATCGATCACAGAGTCTTCTGGCATGAATTTTTTTATCCACTTTCCAAATAGGCGGATCAGTTCCGGGTCATAGAATTCCTTTCCTGGTTCTCCAGGATAGGACCACCCCCGAAGAGGTATCAAAAAGATTGAATTCTTAGGCTTTGCCTCTTTCAGAATATTTCCTATCCATTTTGCAGCTTTTATCACTTCCTCTTTTTTAGCTTTTATCCCCCACCTAAAATCGTGATGATATCTTTTCCTTTTTTTAAAGAAGGGAAGGGATGGGTGACCATTGGGAAACGCGATGGTATCTAAGCCTCCAGGGGCGATGACAGCTGGCAGGTCCTTTGAGAGATAGACGTAAAGCCTATTCTTATCTATCTTCCCATAAGCCCCTCCAACAATGTGATCCATCACATCGTGTAAGGTGAGGTCTAATATCCCTTTAAAAAAACCCATGCGGATCAGTTCTGCCATGGCCATCGTACTCTCACCGATAGAATGGAAAGGAACGAGATGGAAATCTTTTTTGGACCAGAAATCTTTTACCGTCCTGAAGCATCCATCGGTGATACCGAAGCCGGTGATGGCAACGGACGGTTTGTCGAGGCGGGGTAGACCCTCGCCGATTGAGGTTAAAATCGTTACACAATTGGTTAGGATGGATTTTGTCAACGGGTTAAAAATGCCGAAATCGCAAGGGGATTGAAAATAGAGTATGTCCTTGTAGGGTCTAAAATTCTGGATACTATTGACAATCATCGTTGAAACGATAATCTTTGGAACAAATAAAGGAATATCTTCCATCAATTTTGTCGCCATGAACAGATTTGTTCCTCCACCCACTGAAATGATACCTGAGATATGCCTCTTTTTTGCTATTTCTTTTAATCTCGCCCTCGCCGTAGAAATGGATTGACTGATTGCAAGATTCCTGGTGCCCGTCGCTTTTTTTGTCGATAAGTCTAATTGAATCGCTTGATGAGACCGCCTTCTAATTTCCTCACAAATGAAATCGAGCTCTTCATATTTTGTGTTCCATGTTCCAATAACGATAAAGTTAGCCATTGTACTAACCTCTGAGGGAAAGGTATTTTTGTGCCTCTCAAATAGAAACCATTATATTCTATCTCCGTCTATTTTCCCACCTTTTCATACGGACACGATGATAAAGTAATTGTGTCTTGCTATGGGTGATAAATTTTCGTAATATGGAGTGTGTCCCGTCTCGTGTGAAAGGAATGGACAGGGGGTTTCCCGTTTTGCTGGTGATGAAATATGGGAAGAGGTGAAAAATCTTTGAAAAGAGTCGTAACGATCCTTTTTGTAACTTTCATTTCCTTTTTTTTCAGCCTCATTGATCCAGCTTGGATCTTCTCTCAGGCTCCTCAACACGAAAAGGTGATCATAAAAGGATTCGACGGAAGCCCCCTCACCATCCATAGCAAAATCCCTTACAGCCCTAAGAAGACCTGTGGTGTCTGCCACGATTACGATCGAATCACGAATGGTTACCACTTCCAGCAAGGTCGAACCGATGGAACGGGGAAGATTGTCGTCAGCGATACCTTCGACCAAAAATACCCCTGGAACCTCTCCTCCGGACTCTATGGGAAACACTGACTGGCCTCTCCTGACTCAAGCCAGTTGGCGAAGAAGGCCAATCAAAATCCCTCTGAAATTGACAAGTCTTCTTTCTTCCTCGTCCAGTACTGCGGTGTCTGCCATCCAGGAGGGGGATTTGGTGAGTTTGACCGTAAGGGAAACCTTTACTACAACGAGGAAACGAAAAAATTTGGTTGCGAACTCTCAGATGACGCCCGCATGCTCGATGGGGACTACACATCTTTCAGTATCGGCGATGCCCACTACGGAGCCCCCTGGGACAGAAGCGGTGTGAGTGAAGCCGATTGTCTCATCTGCCATTTAAAGGGGTATCAATGGAAAGAACGGGGGGCCACCTTGAGGGGGCGGTTCTTCAGGTATGGACCCACCGTTGGAGCAGGTTGGGCGACAGTGAAACTCCCTCAGGATGAGTCTGAAAATTCGAGAGCGGATGAGGTGAATGTCGACTACTCTATGAAAGAGATTGCTGATTTTGATAACCTCCACCTCCGGATCGTCAGAAGACCTCCCGATGAGAATTGCTGGTCCTGCCATGCCGTCTCCGACGGAAAGAAAAGAGGCCGTCAGTGGACCCCTGAGACAGATATCCATAAAGCCAAAAACCTTAGCTGTCTTTCCTGTCACCCAAGTGATAAGGACCACAACTTCGCCAAAGGGAATACCCTCCAACAGACGGTACGGCCTGACCTGGACAACACCATGAATTCTTGCGAGGACTGCCATTACAAAGGAAAGGACAGAAAAGCGCCAAGATATAAACATCCTTTTTCCCCGCGGCACATGAAAAGGATCGCCTGTGAGACCTGTCATATCCCATTTATAACCGCTTCGGCTGACCTCGTCTATGACCATGCCTCAACCGGATCGACCACTATCCATGACACCTCAAAATATCTCTCCAATGATCCTCTGGATCCAAAGAAATCGATGGCCGGAGTAAACCCAAATACCTGGTATCCTACGATCAGAGAATTTCAGGGGAGAATTGTTCCGGTCAAATCCCTGATCGTCATCTACTGGGGAGACCTGGATGAAAAGGCGAAGGTGGTGAAACCCATCTTTCTTTGGAAGATACGAGAGTTGAAAAAACCTCCTCTCAAAGATGATGACAAAGATGGGATCCCCGAAGTCAACTCCCTCGATGAGATCAAAGCCTTTCTAAAGGCACTAAAAGGAAAGGACAAATTCGGAAATCCTTTGGCCAACCATCCAGTTTTGATCAAGGGAGGATTTCTTTATCAGCTGGACAAAAAAGGAGAGGTCGAAAAGACCAAACACGATCAGGCCGAAACCCTTAACTTCTCTCTCAGCCACAATGTGGTATCGGGTGAGAATGTCATCGGTGCGAGGGGCTGCAAAGACTGCCATTCAAAAAAATCTTCCTTCTTCTTGAGAAAAGTTTTGATCGATCCTTATGATGAGAAGGGAAAACCCGTCTACATCGAAACCTGGGAAAGTTTAGGATTTGATAAAGAGAAGTTGAGTCGCTTGCTGTTGGAACAGTGATCCCTCCTGTCCCCCATGAAGGTGTGAAATGATTCAGGGACAGGTTGGGCAAGGAGATCTTCAAAGTTTTACAACTGCGGATCATTTGAAGGGATAATCGTAGAGAGATTCTATCTCCCCACTGAAGAGGGCGTCAGATCGGCCCTCAGCCTTTTGGATGGATCAGGAACATGAGGCAGTCCCGTCTTGGGGAAGGACTGCCTCATGAAGGGTGGGTCCCCTAAGTTGGAGGAAAGAGAACTAACCCCGCTCTGTCTCAGTCTTTTACTCATATAGACGAAATTAATAAGAAAATATTCAAAATTTAGGAAAGATTTATGCTCCGATGGTTGGGGCAATTTTGACAAAAGGTGGTACAAGGGGATTTTCGAACTTTCATTTCCCTAAGAGGCCTTTTCCAAACACTTCCGAATGATGCTGCAGAATGTCTCCTGACCGACTGCGCCAGAATTGGTAGTTGTGGCCGGATTTCCCATTAAACGGTTGAACGGGAATCCGATGGCTCTTTTCCTTCAATGCCTTCTCAAATCTTTGATTCCCTTCTGTGATTCCTTGAAACCCCTCTTTCTCCCCATAATCAAAATAGATCCATTGGGGTAACCGGTTGATCCCTCTCTTTTCAAGGAGGGTCAGGGGGTTGTTGGCATGGATATGTTTCAGGTCAAGAGAAGAACCTGAAGGAAGTCTCTTAGTCTCCAGGCGACCGAACACCTCCAAAAATTCAGGCAGAACCATCTTGAGCATCCACTTGTCCCGAAGGAGCTCAATGTCGAGGAGCCCGCTCTGGCTACTGACAGACTGAAAAAGATGAGGGTATTTTAGACACAGTTTCATTGCTCCGAATCCACCCATGGATATGCCGCCCAGGCCTCTTCTCTGAAGAACCCTTTCACGGTATGGAGACTGAGAATCAATGTATTGCACGAATTCAAGAAAATAGGATTCGTGCCTTCCCAGAGCCCCTGGCTTCATCAAGAGGAATGGGAAGAGCGAATAGTTGAGGGCTTCTCCTGAATTGAAATCATCACAACACGTTCGACCTTTTGTTTCGGGGAAAAGGATCCTTCCTTCATTCTCATCTGTATAGAATCCATTGTCCCCATCAGGGAGGACGATGATCATTTTCTGAATGGGATGAAAGGGATCGCTCAAACTCCCTTCGGGATAAAGATTATGGGAAACGATCGATTGGGCAATCTCCTTGGGGGTGTAATCTCCTTTGTCAAGGCGGCCGTATCTCCAAAGTTCCTCAAAACGCTCCTCCAAGGATTTCATTAAATCTTGGTAGGTCCGATTCTTCGGATCCATCATCGCATAGGCGATGAGGGCGATATCCTCATGAAGAAGCCAGTGATACTCTTCCTCCTTCACTTCACACAGGATCTTTCTTGCCTTTTCCGGAGACTGGACTTTCCACCAGAACCCCCTCCGATGAAAGTTGTATCCGTGGAGAAGGAAAAGGATAGGATATTTGACCCCTGGATTCTGATAAAAATCTTCCGGCAAAATGACAAAGAACCCTTTCTCCTTACCGAGCGAGGTTGAAAAAAAAGTCTCATATCGGACCAGGTATTGAAACCTCTGGGATGGTTTGGGGGAGAGAAGATAGGAAAGTTCGGTGTCTTCCGGGCAACAGGGGTGATCAGCAGAAAAGACGTTGATAGAACAGACGAGGAGGGAAACTCCACAAATTCCGACCAGGCAAATCCAATACCATCTTCCGAGTTTCATCAAAGGCAATATATCCCCAAAGAACCATCTTTACAATATCCGCGTCCACGCGTTAGGACAACGCTTCGTATGACCTCCTTGAGGGGTAAGGGATGGGTATGTCAACACCCTGATGGGGAAGGGGATAGGTCATTTTAGGACAAAGGCATGGGATGGATTAAATAGAGAGACAGTTCCAGAAGTAAGAGCGTTTACGATACATGAGTTCGGAGTTCGGAGAAAGAGTTTGACACCCCCACCCACACCCTCCCCCGTCAAGGGGGAGGGAAATCAGGGAGGGGTCTAACGAATTGTACCCACGTAGTGGACAGTCAGCTGGCGCTCACGAACCTTCGGATTCGAATAATCGGGAAGTATCATCGGGGCGACACGATCCGTGATGATCCCTGCCTCCTCCAGCTCTTTATGATATCTCCGCACATGGTCCAGGGTTGGTTTACCTCCCTTTGATTTCTCCTTCGCATAAAGCGCAGCACTCGCTCCGGCAATCCTTCCGAAGACGCAGACATCGAGAAGAGAGTTTCCCATCAACCGATTCTCCCCATGCACCCCACCCGAGACTTCTCCTGAGGCGAAGAATCCAGGGACGGAGGTTTCGCAACGGCTGTTATATTCCAGCCCTCCATTCTGGTAATGAAGGGTGGGATAGACAAGCATAGGTTCCTTTGAGATATCGATTCCGAATCGTTTAAATAGAATGTGCTTCCCTGGAAACTCTCTTTTCACCGCTCCTTCTCCCATGAGGATATCGATCATCGGGGAATCCAACCAGATGCCTATTTTTCCGGCGGGAGTTGGGATTCCCTTCCCGATTTCGGTGCATTCCCGGATGAAAGATGCCGACTCCACATCCCTCGGTTCGCGTTCATTGACGAATTGCTCTCCATCAATGTTGAGGACATTCGCTCCTGCTCCCCTGACTTTCTCTGTAATCAGGAGGCCTTCTGCCTGCTCTGGAAAAACCGCACCGGTCGGGTGGTACTGGACCGTATGGAGAAAACATAATTTCACTCCGGCCCGGTAAGCCAAGACAAGACCGTCTCCGGTGGCTCCATAATGATTGGTCGTCATAAATCCTTGAATATGGAGCCTTCCAGAACCTCCCGTGGCCATGATCACTGCCTTTGCCTTGACCACAAAATATTCTTCTGTTTCCAAGTTATACAGAACCGCACCAGCACAATGTCCGTGTTCATTTAATATCAATTCCACTGCGGGAGAAAATTCGAGGACCTTAATATTGTCTGTTCGATTTCTCGCTTCATCCCTCAGGGTCCTCATAATCTCTGCCCCGGTGATATCAGCGGCGTAGTGCATTCGCTTCCGACAGGTCCCTCCACCATGGAGCGTCTGCAATCTGCCTTCTGGAAGTTTGGTGAACATACAACCCAAGCTTTCCAACCAGGCCAGAACTTTAGGAGCCTCTGTGACAAGGGTATAGACAAGTTCTGGAACATTATTAAAATGACCTCCTCCTACGACATCAAGGTAATGATAGTAGGGCGAATCTTTCTCTCCTTTAGAGGCTGCCTGTATGCCTCCTTCTGCCATCATGGTGTTGGCATCCCCATGCCTCAGTTTGGTGGCAATCAATACTCTTGCCCCCTTCTCCTGGGCCATCAAAGCGGCTGCCGTTCCCGCACCTCCCCCGCCAATAACAAGTATATCCGTCTCATAGGCGATCTTATTAAGATCAATTGTGTCCGGGTTTACCCGGCTCTTCGCCTCCAGAAGATCTACAATCTCGGGAGAGATTGCGTAACCCTTATTCGGACCCACACGAATCTCTTTCCTCGAGCCCCCTTTGAAATCGGGATGGTACTTCTTCAACCGTTCCTCCCTCTCTTTCAAAGAGAGCAAATGGAATTCTTCCCCTCTCTTCTTCTTTTCAATCCTGGCAGGCCGAGTTGCCTCAACCCTCTTGATCAGCTCTTTCAATTCACTTGTATAAGGCATAAAAACCTCCAAATAATCTCGCAGGTTCAGGCTAAGGCTGAGGTTTAGAAATTCTTAACCTTAACCTTAACCTCAACCTTTCTAACAGTGGGTTATAGGTACGTCTTGTCTTTCGGGATCCAATCTTCTTCCGCCTGTTCCGGCTCGGTCTCCCTCTTGTTATAAAGATCTTTCAACGTCTCTTCATCCGTATCCATCAGTTCCCTGAGCATCTGTTCGTATTTGCCTTTCCCCATTTCTTGAACCATCGAGGCCAAATGTTCTGCCTTGGCCGCCACGTACTTTCCATAAAGCCGCCTTCCCAAGATCGCTATGTTATACTGGCAGATCTCAGCGGGACACCGGGACGTGCAGAGGCCGCACATCACACAGTCAAAAGAGAGTTCTGCAAGCCGGGCCACATCGCCTCTCATGGCAGCGGCAATGTAATCCATTACCTCAATCTCCATGGGGCAGGATTTGGTGCATGTATTGCATTGAAGACATCGCAGTAGTTCAGGATAAGCCTTCACCAATGTCTCGATGGTGGGTTTGACCTTCTCCATGTCATAGATGCTCTTCGTAGCTGGGAAGAAGGGAATCTGTGTCAGGTACATGTTCGGCTGTACAACGGTCTGACAGGCCAGGCCAACTTCAATCTTATAGCTTCCCGGAAAACGGTAGACCGTCCCGCACGCCCCACATATCCCCCCCCGGCATCCACATCCGCGAATCAATTGATATCCGGCATACTCCATCGCCTTCTGAATGGTGAGGGAGGATGGTACTTCGTATCGCTTCCCCATAATGAAGATAGGAATCAAATCCTCTCTTGCTTTCTCTTCTGTTGCCATCGATGTTCTCCTTAACGTTAGCGATTAATACCCACGCTGCATTAAAATGCCAAATGTCAAAGTTCGCACGAAGTGATGAACCGAAGGTGAATAAATGACAAATCAAATCCAAAGCTCAAATTGAAAAAAGCTTTGAACTTTAGAATTTGACATTCATTTGACATTTGGGCTTTGAAATTTGACATTTCAAATAGCTCCCGATTCGATCTTCAACTCATCTTCTCTAAAGGTTGCTACAGGTGGCACCTCTTTCACATCCCTTCCTGGTACGTATTGGAACATTTTCTGAATCCTGTCTCCCACACTCCGAAAGAGGCTGGCCACCGGCAATCGGCTTGGGCAGGCACTATCACAAAGTCCACACCCGATGCAAGAAGTGACCATGTGAGACATCCGGATGAGATGGAAAATAAGGGTGTCAGTCGGCATTCGGATACCGCCTTTTCGATCCGCCCACCTCAGAAATTGGTCTCCATCATGTTCGAAGACCGCTGTCCTGAAAACACACTCCTTACAATAACAGATGGGGCAGGCCACCATACAATTGTGACATCGAACACAGGTAGAAAATCGGTCCAAAAAAGACGGGAGGTCTTTGACCACCCCTTTGAATTCTTGGAAGACGGTATCCCTCTTCTTCGTTCTTTCAGCAATGATCTTGCCCACCACATCGGCCCTGTTGGCGGATTCCTTTTCTGAAAAGGAGAGAATCCCCTTCTCTTCCATCTCCTTTTCCAACTTCTCCCCTACCTCAATTCCGATCTCCTGATCTGTCTTGTAACCAAACAGTTTTAGAATAATATCTGCGTTGGGAATCGGGTACTCACACATCTGGCAGGCCGTTCGGAAGGCGTACCCATTAGGGGCGGGAGTTTCACCTTTTTCCATACCTTTCAGCAATCCCTTTGTCAGTTTTTCACCCCCTTTTCCCTCTTGCACCATCTTCGAATAATCGGGAACCTCAAAGGTCCCAGGACAATCGATGCCGATCAGGCAGAGGTTCTCTAACTTGACCTGAAGGAATTTTGTCAACTCGACAATGGCCCTTATCTCACACGCTTTTAATACCGCAGCAACTTTCTTCCCCAAATTCTTGCCGGTAAGATTTGAAGCCACCCTTGCGGATTGAACCGGCATCGTGGGTGAAAGAGCACACACTCCATTCAGCTTTTCAGGATCGCGGATCAATGTCTGAACGAGTCCATCTCCGGAAGGGAGCCCCTTGGGGATCAGAATGGCCTCCACCACCTCCTTTTCTAACAGTGCTTTCAGAAAACCGATGATGGCTTCCTCTGTCTTCCCTTCAGAAACCTTAACCGCCGCCTGCTTCGCCATTTTCCGCAATTCTCCTTTCCATGATTAAATCCCTCCTGCCCTCCCTTTTCTAAAGGGGGACGGAGGGGGATTATGCATTCCAAAGTTGTTTCATTGGATTGGGGCCCCTCTTCTTTAATTCTTCGACCATCTTGGTCACTGTATCTGCAAAGAGCTTCCCTTCGCTTGCGCTGATCCATTTCAACCAAATGCGATCCTCTGCAAACCCCATATGGTTGAGGATACCTTTTAGAATGGCCACCCTTCTCCGGGCCTTATAATTCCCCGTTTGATAGTGACAGTCTCCCGGGTGGCAGCCTCCGATGAGCACTCCGTCGGCTCCGTCGATTAAGGCTTTGAGAACGTAAATGGAATCCACCGCGCCCGAGCACATCAAATGAATGACCCGTATATTGGGAGGATATTGCTGCCGCGTCGTTCCGGCAAGGTCCGCTCCAGTATAAGTACACCAATGACAAAGAAAGGCAACGATTCTCGGTTCAAATTCCGCCATGTTCATCCTCCTCACCTTAATCCCCCCAATCCCCCTTTAATAAAGGGGGCGTGAAAAAATAGCCCAGGGCCGCCAGGTTGGGCGGGGATATTGGAAAAGTTTTACAGCGGCACTTTTTTCACGTCCAGCTGTAGCGATTGAACGCTTCAATAGAATAGCCTACTTACAGCGTTTGCCCACCCTTATCCTTTCAAATGATCCGCAATTGCAAAACTTTGAAGATATCCTTGCCCAACCTCCTCCTGAATGATTTCACACCTTCAGGGGGCGAGGGGGGATTATTAGTCGATGGCCGCATTGACGACGGCCAAATTCATTTCCTTTTCAAAGTTCCGCTGCTGAGAAGCCCCGTTCCGACAAGCGATGACGCAAGAACCACACCCCTGACAAAGGGATCCAATGACCTCTGCTTTCACCTCCTCTTCGTTGAGGACCCTTGCCCCATACGGGCATACCGTGACACAGAGGCCACATCCACAGCAAAGCCTTTTGATGACATAAGCTAAATAAGCCTTCTCCTCGACCGCTTCCTTGGATAGGATCGCGGCAGCACGGGCAGCAGCCGCATTCCCCTGAGAGATTGCGTCCTCCATATGATTTGGCGAATGGCAGAGGCCGCAGTAGAACTTTCCACGGTCCACCGAATCGAGAGGGGCTGATTTGGGATTAGCCTCCATGAAATAACCATCCGGGTTGAGATCCACATCAAAGATCCTCGCCATCTCCCGATTGTCGTTCGGTTCAATCCCGGCGCTGAGGACGACACGATCCGCCGGAAGTGTCACCCGACTGCCCATGGCAGGATCAAAGAGTGACACCTGAAGGCTGCCGTCCTTCAGGACCACCTCGGGCCTGTTCTCCAAGTCGTATCGAATGAAGAGAACGCCCTTCTCTCTTGCTGCGTGATAGTAGGACTCATAAAATCCATAGGTCCTCACATCCCGGTAGAGGACATAAACATTCACATTGGGGTTCATCTCCTTTAGCTTGAGACCGTTCTTTACCGCATGGTTGCAGCAGATACGGCTGCAATAAGGATGCTCTTCATCCCTGGAGCCCACACACTGGACCATCACCACTGAATGGATGTCCTTCAATTTCTCATCCCTCCGGTGAAGCATCTTCTCCAACTCTCGCTGCGTCATCACCCGAGGGTCTTTTCCATAGAGATATCCCTTGGGAGCAACCTCCTTTCCACCGGTGGCAAGGATCAATGCCCCGTGGTCGAGGACTGTTTCTTCATCCTGATGGCGGATCCTTGTTCTATAGGTCCCATTCTTCTTCTCAAATCCAAGAACCTCTGCCTCGGAATAGAGATGGATGGACCCATTGCTTTCCACTTTCTGGATCAGGTTCTTCAAAAGGGTTTGGGGATCTGATCCTTTCAACGTATAGAATGCCTCCTTCAAATTCCCACCCAGTTCTTTTTCCCTCTCAATCAGGTAAACCTCATATCCCTGTTCAGCCAATCGAAGTGAGGCAGTCATGCCGGCAAGACCTCCACCCACCACCAATCCCTTTTTTTCAACCCTCTCTCTCCCTTTTCGAATGGGTTGAATCCGTCTCGCTCTCTCCACTGCCATACGGATCAACGTCATTGCCTTCTCCGTGGCCAACTCTGGATAATCTTGATGGACGAAGGCACATTGCTCACGGATATTCGCAAATTCGATCAGATAAGGATTAAACCCCATTTCCTTGGCCATCTCTTCCATCGCCCCTCGAATCTCCCGATGGGAACAACCCGCCACGACAATTCGATTGAGACCATGCTCTCCAATTTTCTTCTTAATGAGATCGAGATCTTCAGGGAGGCATGCAAGACCGATCTCTTCAACATGGGCTACCTCTCTCAATGCCTTTGCCTCATTCATGAGATCAGAGATGGAGAGGCTCTTCTTCAACTCCTCTCCACAATGGCAGATGAATACCCCTATCTTTGGAATTTCTTCACCCAAGGCTCCTTCTATGGGATACCCCTTCACAGGATAAGGAAGACGATAAGGGGAAAGAAAGGATGCAGCCGCTGCTGCAGCGCTTGACCCCTCCACTACCGTTTCAGGGATGTCCCGAGGGTTCCGAAAGGCCCCTGCCACAAAAATTCCTTTAACTGAGGTTTGGGCAGGATTGAACTCGTCGGTCTGGCAGAACCCCTGACGATTCAATTGGAGGCCCATCTTCCCCGCCAGATCTTTAATGGTCTGCGGAGGGGTAAACCCTACGGAGAGGATGACACTGTCGAAATCCTTCTCTTCAAAGGTCCCATCCTCCTTGACATAAGTAATGCGCAGATTCTTCGTGCCCGGAAGCTCCTTTATCGTCGAGATGGCACACCGCTTATATTCGATGCCGTATTCGGCCTTTGCCCTTTCATAATATCGCTCGTAATCCTTCCCCATCGGTCGAATATCCATATAGAAGAAAGTAGCGGAGAGATCGGAAGACCGCTCTTTTGCAATCATGGCCTGCTTGGTGGCATACATGCAGCAGATCGTGGAGCAGTGATCCTGGCCGCAGGAGGGATCCCGTGATCCCACACACTGGATAAACGCAATCTTCTCCATCCTTTTCCCATCGGAGACCCGAACCGGAAGTCCTCGGGTAGGACTTGATGTGGAAAGCATCCTTTCGAACTGGATGCTCGTCAGCACATTAGCGTACCGGCCGAAACCATATTCCCCCTTCCTTCGGGCCCAGAAAGGTTCGAATCCAAACCCCAGGAGGATCGCTCCGACCTCAATTTTCTCCTGTTCCTCTTTCATGTTGAGATCGATGGCCCCTGGGCTGCAGACCTTCACACACTCCCCGCACCGGGTACAGGTCTTTGGATCAATCACCAGACTGTGAGGTATTGCTTGAGGATAGGGGAGATAGATGGCTTTCCTTTTCTCCAGACCACCGCCGAATTCTCTCTCCACCTCTACCGGACAAACCTTCAGACAAGCCTCGCAAAGGGTGCATTTCTTCGGATCGACGAATCGCGGTTTTCGAAGGACGGAGACCTTGAAATCTCCTCCCTCTTCCTCGATTGCCATGACCTCTGAATAGGGCAAAAGTTCGATGCCGTCGTGAAGGTGACATTCATAAATCGGGCAGAAGGCCGGAGGTGTGGGACTCATGAAACAAACTCCACAGGAGTTTGTGGGAAAGGTCTTGTCCAGTAGTGGAAAGTAACCGCCGATGGCCGGCCCCTGTTCCAAGAGAAATACTTTTCTCCCCATCTCCGCCAATAAAAGCGCAGACTGCATTCCTGCAATCCCCGCACCGATCACCAATGCCGAACCTTTATCACCTCTTGTTTTCTCTTGTGCCATGCTTATCCTCTCAAATCCCTCCAACCCCCCTTTGCTAAAGGGGGGCGAGGGGGGATTATTTTATCCAAGCCCTAACGATTCCAACAGACCCTTTGGAGAGATCATATGTTTCTTCCACCACCCACCCCTCTTTTCGACATCAAAAGCAACCCCCATCAATTCGGTAAAGTAAAAGATGGGAAGACCGATCTCCTGTCTCATCTCCAAATTGGCTTGGCAGAGGCCACAAGAAGTCACAATACATTGGGCACCTGCCTCTTTTGCCATCGACACAATCCTTCCCACCAGTTTTTTAACCACATCGCCGTACGTCAGTGCCAAATCCGCACCGCAGCAATCAATCTTATAAGACCACTCAACCGGCTGAGCGCCGAGGGCCTTCATCAATCGATCCATATATTGAGGGTTCTCTGGATCATCCAACCGGGTCACTTTCGGGTGACGGACCAAGGCACACCCGTAGTAACACGCAGGTTTCAATCCTTTTAAGGGCTTCTTCACCTTCTCCTGAACTCTCTCCAAACCGATTCGATTCAGGACGACATCCATTAAAGCCAAAATCTCAAAAGAAGGCTGGTACGCAAATCCGACGATCTCTTCGATCTCTTTTCGCTTCGCCTCATCATTCTGAAGGGCGTACTCGGCCCTCTTCAACATGTTGAAACAACCGGCACATGGGACAACCAGAGGTCCGGTCTGGGCAGACTGGGCTTTAGAGATGTTTCTTGCAGGAAGGCAGAGGGAAAGGAGATGATTGATGCTGTGCGTCGCCGCGGCCCCACAGCAGTTCCAATCTTCGATCTCCGCCAATTCCACACCTAAGGTCTTGAAGACCGCTTCCGTCGATAATCCATACTCCAGAGATGTGGAGTGATCAGTACAACCCGGAAAATAAGAAAATCTCATTCTAAACCTCCAAAAGATAATTCTTCCATTCTTCCTTCATTTTTGTTTGACGTTTATTTTTCTTTGGTGCACCTCTCAAAGATCCTCTTAATCTCCTGTCTCCCCTTGATGAGACTGGGAAACAATGGAATCTTCCCCTTCATGAAAAGCATCATTCCGGGAATAAGGTCTGTCATGAAGTCCTTGCTTCTGAGCTTATAATCGATCAGCATGGTTGCCTCATGGACTCTCCCTCCTCTCCTGATGCTCCGAACAAACGCCTCATGGAGGAGATGGATGTTTTTCTCCTTAGCAGGAATCCCCTCTTCAATTGCCATTTCTCTTAAGGCATCCATCAAAACCCCGATATCAATCTCATTCGGGCATCGGGTTCCGCACGTCTCGCAGGAAACGCAGAACCAGATCGCACTGCTTCCTAAGACCGCTTCCTTCATCCCCATCTGAATCATCCGAATGATATTATTGGGTCGGATATCCATATAAGGTGCGGTGGGGCAACCTGCCGTGCATTTTAAACACTGGTAACAAAGACTCAAATCCTCACCGCTCCTCCTTTTGGCTTCTCCTAAGAAAGAGAAATCCAATTTCCCCATGTTAGTAACGGTTTCCAATTTCATCTCCTCCATTCTCATTAATCCTCAAAATCCCCCCTCTCCCCCCCTTTGCTAAAGGGGGGGTTGGGGGGATTAGTTATGATGTAACAAACGTGTCGAGCATTCGAAGGACCTGTCCTGCGGAGGAATTCCGCAACTCACATGCATTGTTGGGACAGGAGGCAATGCATGCCCCACATCCCTGGCAGAGTGCGCTGTGAACCATCGAAATTCCCCGGTGAGAGTCCATCTCCCTCGCTTCATAGGGACAGATCTCCACACAGATTCCGCATCCGCTGCAGATCCCCTCATCGACAAAAGCAATGAGAGGGTCTTGAAGGAGCTGATCCGTGGCGAGGAGGGCTTGAACTTTGCTTGCCGTGGCCGAGGCCTGAGACACAGTGTCCGAGATATCTTTGGGTCCCTGGCCGCAACCAGCAAGATAGATCCCCTTTGTTGAACTCTCCACAGGATAGAGTTTTATATGGGCCTCCGTCAAAAAACCATGCCGGTCCACTGTGGCTCTCAGTTTAGCCGCTAAGTCTTTCACTCCCTGACTCGGAACCATGGCCGTGGCGAGAACCACCATATCGGCCGCCACTTCGACCATTCTTCCGGTCAACGTGTCCACTCCTAAGACCCTGACCTTCCCGTCATCTTGAAAAACCCTCGAAACCCGGCCTCGAAGATAGAGGAGGCCTTTTTCTTCAACCGTTTTCTGAAGAAACTCCTCATACCCTTTGCAATCGGACCGGATATCCATATAAAAAATATAGGGTTGCCCATCCGGAATCTGTTCTTTATAGATCGCTGCATGCTTAGCCGTGTACATGCAGCAAACTCTCGAACAATAGGGCATATATCGGTCCGGGTCTCTCGAGGCCACACATTGTATGAAGACCATCTCCTTTGGCACCTTTCCATCGGAGGGTCGAAGGATCCTCCCTTTGGTTGGACCATCGGGCGAAAGCATTCGCTCGAAAGCGAGGCCGTCGATCACATCTGGGATTTCACCATAGCCATACTCACCCAATTGCTCCTTGGGATAGAGGTCGTATCCTGTAGCGACCACAATGGCTCCCACTTTCTCTTCCATTCGTTCGTCTTCTTGTTTGAAATCGATCGCCTTCTCAGGACAGCTCTCCTCACATCGTTTGCAACTTCCATCTAAAAAATAACGACAGTACTCGCGACGGATCACAGGTTTGTTGGGAACACTATAGGGATAGAGGTTATCAATCGCCTTTCGCATTCCCATGCCTCGCTCAAATTGAGAAACATATTCCACTGGACAATTCTTAATGCAGATGCCACACCCGGTACATTTCTCCCAGTCCACAGAAGCAGCCTTTTTCCGGATAGCCAGATCAAAATTCCCTACATAGCCCTTTACATCCTCCAATTCAGAAGAGCAGTGAAGATTGATTCTCGGATGTTTCTCCACCTCCGATGCCTTTGAGATAAGCCCGCCAGGGGCTGGATCGAGATCCGGAAACGTCTTCGCAAGTTGGGCCATATGTCCACCCAGAGCAGGTTCTCTCTCCAGAAGAATGACTTCATAACCCCCATCCGCCAGATCGAGAGAGGCTGTGATGCCCGCAATCCCGCCACCGATCACCAACACCCTCCGGTTGATCGCCATCGCAATGGCTTCCAGCGATTCGTTCCTTCTCACCTTCTCGAGCGTTGTCAGGATGATTTCAGCCGCCTTCCGGGTCGCCTCCTCTTTCTCCTTCTGGTGAACCCAACTGCACTGTTCCCGGATATTGGCGATCTCGCAAAGGTAGGGGTTCATCCCTTGGGATTTCACCGCCTTTCGAAAAGTATTCTCATGCATGCTGGGTGAGCAGCAGGCAACCACCACTCCTTCCAACCCCTTCTCCCGAATCGCCTCTCGGATGATCTGCTGCCCCGGTTCAGAACACATATAGATGTAATCGGTGCTGTGGGCGACATCCTCGATCTTTCCGATGCTTTCCGAAACCGATTTTACATCCACCGTCCCGGCGATATTCACTCCACAATGACAGATAAAAACACCCAGTTTTCTCATTTTAATTCACTATAAATAATTTCCCCTCTCCCTCGACGCCTGCCTGCGCGAAGCCGCTTCGGCGAAGGCAGGGGAGAGGGTTTGGGTGAGGGTGATCATGGATTTTCCCCCCTCCCCTTCATCCCCTCCCTCCAGGGGAGGGGAGCTTTTTTTATTTTAGTGTTGTGCAAACAATGCCTGAACTTTGCTCGCCGCAGCACTGGCATGAGCCACCGCATCGGCAATATCCTTTGGCCCTTGGGCACAGCCGGCGATATAGATCCCTTCCACATTGGTTTCGACCGGTCTGAGTTTTCTCTGAGCTTCGGTCAAGAAACCATGTTCATCTGCCGCGATCCCCAGTTTCTTGGCTAACTCCTTCGTATCTTTTTGAGGAATGATGGCGGTCGCCAAGACCACCATCTCTGCAGAAACCTCAATCTTCTTTCCCGTTAATGTATCCACTCCCCAGACCACAATCTTTTCTCCATCCCGAAAAATCCGAGAAACCCTTCCTCTCAAATAGAGAATCCCCTCTTCCTCCATCCCCTGCTGAATGAACTCCTCATAACCTTTCCCGGTAGAGCGGATATCCATATAGAAGATGTAAGCCTGCCCATCATGGACTTTGTGCTTGTAAAGCCGGGCATGCTTTGCCGTATACATACAGCAGACCCGGGAACAGTACGGCATATAACGCTCAGGATCTCTTGACCCGGTGCACTGGATGAAAACCACATCCTTAGGGATCTTCCCATCGGAGGGTCTCCGTATCTCGCCGGTGGTCGGTCCCGATGCAGAGTTGAGCCTTTCAAAGGCGAGGCCATCGATCACATCCGGGACTTCGCCGTAAGCATATTCGCCGAATCTCTCCTTAGGAATCAAATCGAAACCCACGGCCGTTATGATGGCGCCCACTCTTTCCTCCACATAACGGTCCTTTTGTTCATAGTCCACTGCTCCAACCGGGCAAATTTTTTCACATACCTTGCATTTTCCCTCCTGAAAGTAGCGGCAGACGGATGGATTGATCACGGGCTTATTTGGAACCGCTTGCGGCGATAACGTATAGATCGCTTTGCCTAATCCCATGCCGCGATCAAATTCAGATGGGTTCTTCGAGGGACATTTCTGCTGGCAGAGGCCGCAACCTGTGCATTTCTCCCAATCAACATAGCCCGCCTTTCTTCGAACCCTCACCGTAAAGTCACCCGCCCTCCCTTCCACCTCATCCACTTCCGAATACGTCAGCAATTTGATCCGAGGGTGCTGCCCTGTCTCCACTGTTTTAGGGGTCAATGTGCATTGGGCGCAATCGAGGGTGGGGAAGGTTTCAGACAGCTGAAGCATCCGGCCCCCAATGGAAGGAAGCTTCTCGACCAACACGACATCATACCCGGCATTCCCCAGATCGATGGAGGCGGAAATCCCTGCTATGCCTCCACCAATCACCATGGCCTTCTTTACAAAACCATTGTGAGACTCCGCCGCTTCCGTTTGTCTGTTCTCACTCAATGCTTTATTCACAAACCAACATCCTTAACTCTACCCCTCACGCTTGCCTCGGTTGCGAGTCGTATCGACCTCCCCCTCAAGGGGGGGAAGGGGTGGGGTTTATAGAAGACCTTTCCCCTTTAAGAGCGGTAAAGGGTCCACCGCATTCTGGTCAAATCCTAAGGTTTGATAATCGAGTCCCATCGCAATCCCGAGCAATTGGGTAAAATAGAGCACCGGGACCGGTTTGAAATCTAAATATTTCTGCCTGATATCGGACTGCTTGTGATCGATGTTGAACGTACACATCGGACAGGTGGAAACGACTACCTCTGCCCTGTTTTTGATGGCAGAGCCGAGAATCTTATAGGCACACTCAGTGGCCACTTCCGGAGAACCCACCGATTGGAAGGACCCGCAACATTCGATTTTGAATGGGAAATCGATCGCCTCCGCACCCAATGCCTCCAAAAAATCTTCGAAGAGAGTAGGCCTTTCCTTATCGTCAAAGCCCATCTCTTCAAAAGGCCGAAGGAGCATACATCCGTAATAGGCCGCTGCCTTCAGTCCGGTCAAAGGCCTCTTCACCTTCTCCTTTAGTTGAGAGAACCCGATGTCCTGTTTCAGAATCTCCAGGTAGTGGAGGATACGAAGATCCCCCTGATAGTTCTTTTCGATAAAATTGTTGATCTTATCCCTCTTCTCCCCATCTCCCTGAATTAAGCGGTTCGTTCTTTTGATCACGTTGAAGCAGACGGCGCAGAGGGTCGTGAGGGCTGTCCCCTGCTCCCTCGCATTGGCTAAAATCCTCGAAGGCGGAAGAAGGGCCATGAGGTTATCCGTTGCTAAGGGAAAGGTTGCCCCACAACAGGTCCAATTGGAGAGCTCCTTCAGCTCAAATCCCAGCAGGAGAGAACAATTCCTGGCCGTCTGATCGAAGTTCTTCGCCTTTGTATAAAGGGTGCACCCTGGAAAATAGAGATAATCCATTCATAACTCCTTCCAAATCCCAATTTCCAAATCCCAAATAAGCTCCAAATTCCAATTTCAAATGACCAAACAGATTTTGTTTTAAATTTGGGTGATTGGGATTCATTTGAGATTTGGTGCTTGGAATTTGGTGCTTCCATATGGCTATGCTCCATGCGCTATGCGTCTTTTCTCTATGACAGAAATTTCCTGAATCCGCTGATGAATGCAATCTGTGGAACCTTTTCCAAAAACCCTTCTGGAAATTCGGAAATCTGAATATGATCCTTCCTCTCCTTCTTCCTCAAAACGACCATTCTCAAGGCATCCATCACCCTGGCAATATCGATACCCTTGGGGCACCTCGATGTACACTGAAGACAGGAAGCACAGAGCCAGAAGGTATTGACTCCAAGTACCTCCTCTTCCAAACCCAGAAGGGTATACCGAATGGCCTCGTGGGGACCGATCTCCATTGCAAAGGCAACCGGACATCCAGCCGTACAATTCCCACATTGATAGCAGGCAAAGAGGTTCTGTCCGCTGATCAGTTCCACTTTCTTTGCAAATTCGTTATGAACCTTCTGTCTCGTCAGTTCGATCTTCATGATCCATCTCCATAGATTCAAGAGGTCTATAATCTCATTTTAAAATACTTGTCCCCTACTTCGCCATGACTGTGGCGATCACATATCCCGCGGCCAAGAGGGCTTGCGTCCCCAAAATCGTAATGACATTCGCCCCCAATACGGGAATTAACTTATTCGTATCCCCATAATATTTCAATGCCCCTTTGGCGGCCTTCCATCCAAAACCAATCGTTCCCAGACCGATGAGCGTCAGTACGGGCATCATCTTTGAAAGAACTCCGACGATGATGCAAAGATATGAGGCAGTGAGTAAAGCAACGAATACATAACTTGCATCCTTTTTCCCCAGGGAGATGACAAAATGCCTTCTCCCTCCTTTCTGGTCTGCTTCCCAGTCTGGAAACTCGTTAAGAAATAAGAGATTGGCCGTCAATATCCCCGGCGCAAGGGATGCAACCAATGTCTCCCAGCTATATCTTCCTGTCTGCACATAGTAAGAGCCCAGGACGAGTAAAGGCCCGAAGCATAGGCCTGCGAAAATTTCGCCCACGAGCAATTTGGAAAGGTAAACATTATAAAAGTATGCAGAGAATCCTGCTATGAGCAAAAGGGGGAAAAGAAGCCAACCTTTTACCATCACGAAATAGAATCCAATCACCATGGCAATGAGTAAACAGATGGTTCCAAACCAGAAGGCTTGTTTCGGTTTCAAAAGACTTGAAGGAAGCATACCGCTTCCTCCACTGAAAGGAGTCCTTTGAGTGTTCAAATCAATTCCATCCATGTAGTCGTGGTAATCGTTGATGACATTGACTGTCATGTGGACAAGGAGGGAGCCGATCATCGCCAGGAGAAAATGACTAAAATGGAAATAACCGTCATAGGCGCCAATCGCCGTCCCCAAAGAAACCATGATGACCGTGAGAGGTAAAAATTGGAAGCGAGGAAGTATTAACCATGCTTTCAGAGATCCGGGTTTTATCTTTTCCATCATCTCTTTTATTCCCGTCGATATTTTTTTGCACCTTCGATATAAAGATCATTTCCCCGAATGTCATTAACCACAATGACGGGGAGGTCCTCCACCTCCAGTCTTCGAATTGCTTCCGGGCCCAGATCTTCATAAGCGACCACCTCAGCCTTCTTCACGCGTTTGGCCAAGAGGGCACCCGCTCCTCCCGTTGCAGCAAAGTAGACCGCCTTATACTTCTTCATCGCCTCTTTGACGGCATCGGACCGCATCCCCTTCCCAATCATCCCTTT
The DNA here is from genome assembly GCA_963826305.1 of uncultured delta proteobacterium. Lineage (GTDB taxonomy): Bacteria > Desulfobacterota > BSN033 > BSN033 > UBA1163 > CAWGWZ01. The sequence goes on from CAWGWZ010000028.1 coordinate 257,797, forward strand.
CAGGCCTCTCTCGATCAAGGATGGAGAATAAGCGTCCATGCGATAGCTCGTCGTGGGGCCTGCTGATCCAAAGACATGCCCTGGTTTGGCAGGGGTGGGACCAACATAGTAAATAATCTGGCCCTTGATATCGAAGGGGAGGTCCTTCCCCTCCTTCAGTAAATCGAAGAGCCTCCTATGGGCAGCATCCCTCCCGGTATAGACAATTCCATTGATCAGGATCCGATCCCCAATCTTCAATTTCTCAACATCTTCATCGCTCAGAGGTGTCTTCAACCGAATGGGCTCGCTCATAGCACTCCTTTGGGAGGTGGGGTGATAGGGGATTGGGAGGAAAGGGAAAACCCTATCTCCTTATCTCCTCATCTCCCTAAATTATTGCTTCTTTGTGTCTCTGTGCATGACACTGAATATTGACGGCCAAAGGAAGGCTCGCAATATGACAAGGCATCATTAAGATATGGACCGCCAATGAGGTGGTTCGGCCTCCCAATCCCTGCGGCCCAATGCCAAGTTGATTGATTTCAGTCAATATCTCCGACTCGAACTTCTCCAGCTCCAGATCAGGATTCTTACTTCCCAGGGGCCTGAGTAGACTCTTCTTCGCGAGAAGGGCAGCCTGCTCAAAAGTCCCTCCGATTCCAACTCCGACAATCGTTGGCGGACACGGGTTTGAACCCGACTCCTTGACCCTTTGGACGACATACCGTTTGATGCCTTCTTTCCCATCCGAAGGGGTAAGCATCATCACCCGGCTCATATTCTCACTGCCGCCGCCTTTGGGAGCCACGGTAATCTTGACATCCTTTCCAGGGACCACTTCTGTATGGATAATCGCGGGAGTATTGTCTCCCGTATTGGCCCGTGTGAAAGGATGACAGATCGATTTCCTGAGATATCCATCCCGGTATCCCTGACGAACCCCTTCAAAGATGGCTTCTTTCAGGTCTCCTCCAGCCAGATGGACGTCCTGTCCCAATTCCACGAATACCACTGCAAAACCCGTATCTTGGCAGATGGCCACCTTCTCTTCTTTCGCAATCCGGGCGTTCTCTTTTAATTCTTTCAATATCTCCACCCCCAGGGGAGACTCCTCCTTCTCCATCGCCCGATCAAAGGCTCGAAGCACATCCTCCCCCAAATCGGTGTTGACTTCCATACAAAGCTCTTTCACTTTCTCCGTGATCAACTTGACACTGACCTCTCGCATCGTCTTTACTTCCTCAATTCAGGGTTAAAGCCCTGAGTTACAGGTGACTAAAACAGCGTAACTCAACCCTTTAGGGTTGATCCATTATAGTTTCAATTCCGCGATACTTTTCTTCACACTCGCTGCAGACCTGGCCACAAGAGTCTTTTCTTCATCTGTCAATTGGAGTTCGATGATCGATTCCGCGCCTTTCGCCCCCAATTTGACGGGCACTCCAAAACAGATGTCTTTTAACCCATATTCCCCATCGAGATAGACACAGCAGGGGAGAATCCTTTTCTTGTCTTTCAGAATCGCCTCCGCCATCTGAATCGCCCCTGCGGAGGGTGCATAAAAGGCACTCCCTGTTTTGAGGAAGTTGACAATCTCCCCACCTCCCTTACGAGTTCGGTCAACCAGTCGGTCGATGGCTTCCTTCGACAGGAGCTGGGAAAGCGGAATGCCACTGACGGTGGTATACCGTGGAAGGGGAACCATCTCATCACCATGCCCTCCCAACAGGAGCGCTTGAATGTCTTCGACCGAGACCCCTAACTCCATGGCAATGAAAGCCCTGAACCGAGCTGTATCCAATACCCCTGCCATCCCCATCACCCGCTCTCTGGGAAGCCTGCTCTTCTTAAAGGCTAAATAGGTCATTGTGTCAAGGGGATTCGTGACCATGATGAGAATGGTATTGGGAGATCTCTCAACGACCTCGGCCACGACCGATTCAATGATCTTCTTATTGATCTCCAGCAAATCTTCCCGGCTCATTCCAGGCTTCCTGGGGACTCCTGAAGTGACGATCACCACATCAGAATCCTTCGTGTCTCCATATCCATTTGTGCCAACGACCTTTGCATCGAAACCTTCGATCGGCGATGCCTCAAAAAGGTCAAGGGCTTTCCCCTGGGGAATCCCTTCAAGGATATCGACTAAAACGACATCCCCCAGTTCCTTTTCAGCAGCCCAGTGGGCAGCTGTGGCTCCTACAAACCCCGCACCGATAATAGAAATCTTCTTTCTTCCCATAAAACCCCTCCTCTTTTGAATAAACGATAGACGATGGACGTAGAACGATGAACAAAAATTCATCGCCATGGTTCATCGTTCATTGTTCATCGTTCATTGTTCGTTGTCACAGTTATGTGGGATTTCGTGATTCGGATTTAATATACCCCACCTCATGCCTATTTTGAGACCCAATTTCATAACCTTTTAAATAAAACCCGCAGCTCTTCCGGATGATTAATTCCGGCTCCAGAATGATCTCCCTCGTTAAAGGCCTGGCCTCTCCTCCCTCGATCCTCTCGACCAAAGTCTTCACCGCAACGGCCCCCATCTCATATTTTTTTTGGCCAATGGTTGTCAACTCTATCCCCTTCATTAATGTAAATTCGATATCATTGAACCCAATGATAGCCATCTCTTCCGGAACCCGAAGACCTTTTTCGGCGACCGCCTCGTAGGCACCCAACGCCATGTAGTCGTTTGCGGCGAAGATGGCAGTAGGGGGGGCTGCCATTCTAAGGAACCGCATCCCTCCTTGATAACCCGATCCCTTTAGAAAATCTCCCTCCAAAAAATAATCGGGTCTTTCTTCCACATTGTAAGTCTTAAGGGCCCTTTTCCCGCCTTCCAAACGTTCAAAACCCACAGACGATTCTGAAGATCCCCCAATGACTCCTATCCGCTGATGGCCGAGTTTGATCAGGTGCTCAACCGCCAAAAAACCACCGTGGATATTATCCACCCCCACATAATCTACTTTTTCCTTCACGGTGGGATGATATGTTCTTCGATTGACCAAGATGATGGGGAAACCGTCTTCCGCTAACCCAATGATATTGGGGTCACCCATATGGGCGGAGGTAAAGATGATACCATCTACGCCCTTGCTTCGGAGCATATCAACGTACTGTTTTTCAATCGAGAGATCAGAATGGGTGAAGCAAAGAATGATATTATACCCCAGTCCTCTCGCTGTCGTTTCGATACCGAGGGCCAATTCTGTGTAAAATGGGTTGGCGATCGTGGTGATGACAAGGCCCAATGTCTTCGTTCGCTTCATCACCAAACTCCTGGCGATGAAGTCGGGTTGATAGTTCAACTCCTTTGCGATGGACAGAATTTTTTCCTTTGTGTCATTCCGTATACGGGACTTGTTATTAAGCGCCCTTGAGACCGTGGTATGAGAAACCGCAGCCATCCGGGCGATATCTTTTATGGTGACCCTTTTCCTCATATTACTGTTACTGCGTTAACGATAACACAAAAGCCGAAGATTTTCAAGGCAATTTGAAATTACACATTAAATCAATATGTTATATCAGCCATCAGATCTTCAGGCAAGTGCGTTAACGGTAACGTTTATATTTCTATATGGTCTTTTTGTCAGGTAGTGACTCATTTTGCCCCAAGAAGGTCGGCAATCTCTTCAACCGACCAAAGATGATCCGTCACTCCTGCCTTCATAGCCGGTGTCATTCGCAGGGTTTTATGAATCCGAACAAAATTATAATACATGTAATGAAGTGCCAAATGAAAGGCGTGATTCTCAATCTTCTTGCTAAAGGCATTCGTCAGTCTGGTAAACCGCCTCATCCCCATTCGCATTGTCAAATTCTGTCGTTCGATGTAGCTGGTTGAAATATATTTAAACTCAGGATTCCCGGTAATCGGCGTTCCTTTGCATCCGGTACACCTTGCTGGACTGTAACGTGTTTCATCTTGGCTTGACTCATACATCTTGACGAGCATCGCATAATCGACTTCACACCCAAAGGCCCCCTCGACCGCTTCAAGATAAACTTTATTCCCATCGGTAGTAAGCTGAACCCGGTTAGCAAGGCGGCTGGCAAGATCGTCAATAAACATCTTAGCACTCTGAGCGTCCCTCCTTCCCACCATGAAAGAAGGAACAAGTTTTGTTTCAGCATCCATCGCAACCCAAGTCCATACGTCCCCATAGCCAAAGATTCCCTGCTTATCTTTGGGAACATTCTTTTGCTTTGCATAGCAGAATGACCAAATCTCATCGCACTGGATACGCTTACATTTCAGGTTATGGAAAGCCTTATCCTGATATTCAGCGCAGGCTTGCCCGATCTCTGGCACGAACTTCAGGACGGTATTAAAGGCCACATCGCAAATCCTTGCTGTGGCGCGAAGGCTATTTCCTTCTACGAGAACCGAAATCAACTGAGTCCGTTTTGTTTTATCAAGTGTATTCATGACTTCATTATAAGCACAAATGCTTGAGCGAGTCAAGCATTATTTTAGCTTGTGAAAAGAAAAACTTAATCCTCTGTCAAATTGTTGAATTATATACCGACAATAACGGTACGTCAATGTAAAAAAAGTGCAATTTGTACTTTTTTTTATTGTACAATAATTCAACTTATGTTATATTATTTTTTATGAAAACAAAGGGTAGGCCAAAAACGACTGAACCAAAGAATGATTATTTGGATATCAGAATAAATAATTTAGAGAAACAAGCTTTTAGGGAAGCTGCCCAATTAGCTGGAATTCCAATCTCAACATGGGTTCGAGAAAGACTCAGGTTGGCAGCGATACGAGAATTAGAGAGTGCTGGTAGGCGAATAGCATTCATATCCCATATTCCTCTTGGAGGTCCAGATGAGCAACCATAAATCGCAGATTATCGTAACTCAAAAAGGAATAGGAGAGATATTAAAACAGTTCCAGCTGAAGGTTCCACCCAATCAAAGAGATTACTCTTGGACAGACTTAGAAGTAACCACTCTCTTTCAAGACTTGGCCAAAGCGATTGCAGATAATGAAATTGAATACTTTTTAGGAACTATCTCCACTATTCCAGATTTAGGTTTTCTCGAAGTGGTAGACGGTCAACAACGTCTTGCTACAATTACCATCCTATTGGCGGAGATCGGCCGTTATCTTGCAGACAAGGACCCTGTAATATCAGGGGATTTGAAGAATTTCTTGGTTTATGTTGATCGGCCTCAAAGAGCAACCTTCCCGAAACTCAGATTGAATCTTGTTGATAATGACTTTTTTCGCACAATGCTCTCTGACGATTCTGTCAATTCTCCTCCTATTCCTATGCGTAAATCACATAAATTGATTTGTGATGCATTTGATAATGCACATAAATATGTAAGAAAAATTGTTGCTGGGTATGATACTAAGGCTCATGGGGATATACTGAACAAGTGGATAGATTTTATCGAGTTTGGTGCCACAGTGATTTTGCTCCAAGTTCCTACGGGGGCTAATCTCTACAAAATGTTTGAGACTTTAAATGATCGGGGGCTCAAGACATCACAAGCCGATCTTGTAAAGAACTACCTTTTCAGTCAGGCAAAAGACCGCCTGAATGAGATGCAAGATTCTTGGTCATCCATGCGTGGGGCTCTCGAATCTCTTCAAGAAGAAGAAAACGAAGATATCACTGTAACTTTCTTGCGGCACGCACTAATAGTAGTTCAAGGATTTCTGAGAAAAGATAAGGTATATGAAGTGGTACAACAAAACGGAAAAGGTTCTCAGGCTTCAATCGCACTCCTCAAAAAGATCGAAAATCTTGCTGGTGTTTATGTGGCAACGTTTTATCGAGACCATGAAAAGTGGAATTCACATCCAGATGCGATGCGGCGTGCTATCCAAACAGTAAATTTCTTTCATATTCATCCTTTCCGACCGGCATTATTGTCCGTAGCCGCGAAGTTCTCCCCCAAAGAAACACTTGAAGCATTTCAAATGTTTATTTCGTTGGGTGTTCGATTAATAATCGCTTCAAGTACCCGGAGCGGTATCATTGAAGAAACTCTTGCTATTGCTGCCAACAAAATTTTTACAGGTCAAATATCAACGACACAAGATCTAAAAAAGGAAATTAGTGCAATTATTCCTACTGATGAACTATTCAGGCAAGCGTTCGAGAATGCTACGTTTTCAAAAGGACCATTCCCACGCTATTACTTACGGACATTAGAGGGGGTACATAGACAAGAACCCGATCCATGGTATACAATAAATGAGGATAAGGAAGCTATAACTCTTGAACATATATTGCCACAGAAGCCGGAAGGAAACTATCCCCAATTTACCGAAGAACAAGCCGATATTTATTGGAAGCGCCTTGGCAATATGGTTCTGTTACGCCATAAAGCCAACTCCGACCTGAAGAGTGCGGATTTTCCGACAAAATGTGCCGTTTACAAGGAATCTCCTTATGAATTAACTGCACAGGTTGCGACCGTCAAAGATTGGAATGTAGAAAAAATTTGTGAAAGACAAAAAGGACTGGCGAAGTTAGCTCTTAAAGCTTGGCCTATATGATCGAAAAAAATAGGGAACAATCTTAAACTTTTTTATCACATAGAGTTTTTTGACCACCGGGCCTTTGCCGCTTTCTGAGCTATTTCTTTTCTTTTGCGAGCAGATAGTTTTCTTGCCCTGGCAGGTCCACCCTTTAAGCCGCCTTTCTTCCCAATTTCAGATAAGTATTGAGAGATAGGGGATTTTTCTTCTGACTCTTCGGTGGAGATTCGCATTATTTCGTAGGCTAACTTATTGGGGTCTCTCGGAAGTGGTTTACTTGACCGCCTCATGCATCCATGATCCCACGGATCGCTTTCGGTGTCAAGCTAAAATTAAAATTTAGAATGGGCAAAATGAGTCACTACCTTTTGTCAAGATAAAAATGCGAGATCGTAAGGATCTTTTTTTCCTTGATGAAATTAAGCACCATGAGGAAGACAGGACGGCTGAGAAAGTTTTAGAGCGGAACCTCTTGTAGATGTAACTCGAACATTGAAAAACCCATCAAAAACCTCTATTTTAAGCAAATACGAAAGTTACCCCCAACATCTCAAATGACCGCATTTCTAAAACTTCCGAAGACCGGTCTGTCTTCCTCTGGTCACTTCACGGAATTGGGGATGCCTCCTGCGAGATCTCTGAAAAAGTCTTTTTAAAGCCATTGAAAAGGGCTATGGAATAGACAGGCCGCCAGTGGGAAAATTCCTTTCCAAATACCATTTTCTCAGAGATCAAAGCAGGAATTTCTTGACCCTCACCTGCAAACATTCAGGGCAGGGGAAATTTCTACCTCACCCTATTAGGGACCACACCTAAAGATTGAACGGATTGGACTATTAAGACGGCTCCGATAATGGAGCCGAGATGGGAGGACCTCGAACCTAATGCACTTTTTTCTCAAACCCTTCCCAGTATTTGTCCCTCAATCCTTTCTTATGGATTTTCCCAGAACCGGTTCTTGGGAGGGCATCAATGAAATCGATCGATTTGGGCGCCTTATAATGGGCGGTCCTATCCTTACAAAACTGAATGATCTCTTGTGCCGTCACCTTTTGCCCAGGCTTCAAAACAACAATCCCTTTCACCGCCTCACCCCATTTTTCATCGGGAACACCAACGACAGCGCATTCTAAGATCGCAGGATGCATATAGAGTACATTTTCCACCTCTGTTGAATAGACATTCTCACCGCCGGTCAGAATCATATCCTTCTTCCTGTCGACGATCGTCACGTAGCCCTCTTCATCCATCACCGCCATATCACCGGTATAGAGCCAGCCTCCCTTAATCGACTTCTCTGTCTCTTCTGGCAATTTCCAATATCCGCTTGTCACAATATCGCCCTTGACAATGATCTCTCCCACTTCTTTTTCATCCCTTCTCACTTCTTTCCCTTGGTCATTGACCACTTTCAATTCCACACCGATGAATTCTCTTCCCGTCTTGGACTTGAATCGAAGTTGATCCTCCGGAGATAATTTTTTTAAGTGGTCTTTTAAAATAGAGAGCGTCAGGTAGGGACTGGTTTCGGTCATCCCATATGTCTGTATATAGTCACACTTGAAGGTTTCAACGATTTTCCGGACCACCTCCGGGGCAATGGGAGCCCCTCCGCTCAACAGAACCCTCAAACTCCGAAAATCGTATTTTCCCACATCAGGGGAGTTGACCATCAGGTTGAGCATGGTGGGGATGAGGTTGGTCAGCGTCACCTTCTCCTTTTCGATCTTCTCCAATACCACTTTCGCATCAAACTCCCTGACCAACACATGGGTTCCACCCACCCAGGTCACTGCCCAGGTCGCCCAGGCATCGGCAAGATGGAAGAGCGGTGCGACATGGATCCATACATCCCTGTCGGTGAGATGAACTTCTGCGATCGTCCCAAGAGCATGAGTCATCACATTTTTGTGAGATAGCATCACCCCTTTGGGACGGCCGGTCGTCCCACTCGTGTAGTAGATCTGAGCGACATGTTCACCTGTGATATGGACTTCAGGAAGACCGCCGGACTCCGCCTGATGTACTGCCATCTCGTAACTTAAATCGCGAGGTTCCTGGGCAATCCTCGACTCACCCGTCCAGAGGATCCGATGGATCCTTCCTAATTCCTGTCGAATGGAATCGACCTGTTTCTGTAGCATCGGATCAGCAATCAATAGCTTCGACTCTGAATCTTGGAGAATGAAGGCGATCTCCCTTGGTGAGAGCCTATAGTTGATGGGGACGGAAATTGCTCCGATCCGCGCAATTCCGTAATAGGCCTCTAAGAAATAGAGGCAGTTCGGGTGCAGGATAGCAACCTTATCGTCCTTCCCCACTCCCCACCCTCTCAAACAATGGGAGAGACGGTTGATTCGATCCCAAAATTCTTCATAGGTCCAGCGCCTTCCCCCGCAAACAATCGCCTGCTTTCCGGGAAAGAGCTTAACGGCCTTATTTAAAGCCTCCGCTAAGATCACATCTTCTCCTTCACTCGAGGGCACACTCTCAATCGGTCAGGATGAAATCCATCAACTCGGTGAATGCGGTCCGTTTCAAAGGATCCTGGGATTCGACATACCAGTAGATCGTCGAACCGGTAACATCATTCACCAATTCCCTTATCGCCATCCACTGGCTCGATATCAGCTCTCCTGCAAAATTTCCTCCGTCGAGATCGGGATTGGAGAGATGAAAGGACAGAATCTTCTTTTCAGAAAAATTGGCTGAGTTCCCGAACCAAGCCCTGAATTTGATATTGCAGTTGTTCTGCCATAGGAGGGTTGGCAATCCCATCCTGCTCGTTGTTGATAGGATTGCATTCCCCACAGGCTCAGGCGCTGATACCATGATGGAACGGCTGTCGCTCATCGCCGATGGTCCATCTGTTCGAGTCCCGACCACTCTCCAATAAACCGTTCCTCCCTCGCCCCCAGGAATCCGCAGAACCCTTTTCCACTGAGACGAGTCCATCGTCTTCTCCGTCGTCTTTCCGGAAACATTAGTTTTAACGCCGACCGTTGCAAATGTCGGATCTCCCGAAAATTGCACTGAATAACTGCTGAAGGATTCCTTGGCGTCCCATCGAAATGTTGGAGGAGCATACAAAGAACAGGCATCAAAGGAGGCCTGATCCTCTGGTGAGGAGAGAATGATCTCACCTATCCCGACACCGCTTAAATAGTTGATGAGAGGGTTTTTTTGAGAGTCATTTGAGGGAATATTGATGCTGCTGCTGAATGGCCCTGTCGAAGTTGGAGAAAACCGAATCGTCAAGGTGCAGTTTGCCCCAAACGGTAATGTTTTACCCGAACATTTATCTCCTATGATTTGAAAAGGTGAAGAGGGGGGGGATGTGATGGCCCCGATCACCAAATCTGCATTGCCACTGTTTTGAATGGTCACTGTTCTTTCTACCCCGGTTCCGATGACCACGTCGTTAAAGTCGACCGGAGCGGGAATAACATTGATCCCCGGATAGAACGCTGGTAGATTCAATCGACCGTAGCCATAAATGGTATCCTGTCCGCTCGTGCCCATGTCAACGGCAGAAGAAATGATGACTCCCCAAAGCTGAGAAACGCTTAAGGTCGGATCGCTTGAAAGGATTAAGGCCGCCGCTCCCGCCACATGGGGAGAAGCCGCTGAAGTTCCGGGGAAGGGCCCGTCATAAGTATAACTTGAAGTTCCGTCCGGTCCGCTGATCTCCGGCTTGATCCGGCCATCCGTGGTAGGCCCCTGTGAGCTATAGTATTCTTGAGGACCCGTTGTCCAATTGGCCCAATTGATGGCTGCCACTGCCATGACTCCCGCAGCATCGGCGGGGGATAAGAGGCTGCTCGAAGCGACATAAGGATTGAGTTCGTGGTAAAAGGTAAAGATTTCGAATTTATGATTCGATGTGGCATTATATTTCTTGACGGCGAGATAATAAACCCCAGAATTGGGAACGATATACCCAATTGTTTCCGTCGGAGTTTGAGTTCCGGTCTGCCAGCTCTCGCTCGATGCGACAAGTACCATGGAACTATTATAAAGCAAGAAATCATAGTCCTCATCGGTCACCGGCCAGGCGTCCCATGTCAGGTGGGCTACAAATAAATCCCCGGCCTCGGCATTGAAGGAGATGTAATTGTTATCGCTCGTCACATTATGAAGTTGATCCCCATCTGTATCGGTGAAGGTCGCTTCGTAATGATTTCGGGCTGCATTTCCCGCAGCATTAACCCAAAGGATACCATTCTGATAGGCATGATTGGCCATACATACGGGATTATCAAACCAACAGGCTCCATCATAGAAATTGGTATTGAACCAAGCGACAGAATGATTGATCACCTCGATCCCATTGGCGATGCAATAATCCTTAGCACTCTTCAGATCAAGCCTGTCGCCAACCTTAATGAGATAAAGTTGTGCGCTCGGGGCCATATTATAGACAATCTCTGCCACGGCTGTTCCATGAACTTCATTCTCAGAAGAAAAATCTGTGGTCACACAGTCGGCGCCGGTGCAGTCTAATGGAATCACCGAACTCGGAAGTTCTCCGCTTGAGATGGCATCCGATAATCCCGCGAACCCCAGATCGATGACGGCCACCTTTACGTTCCCACCTGTATACCCCGCAGAATGATAAGTGGATGCTCCTGTGAGACTTACGCCCTCGCTGACGACATCGGCAAGGGGTCTATCAGGCAGCTTAATGAAAGAGACACCTTCAACCTGATCAGCAATTACATCCAGCATTGCAATCGGAACCTTTGCCTTAATCAAAGCATCGCCGCTCTTGATGATCTCACACCCATAAGCCTCAAGGGTTTCGATGTTAATCGTATCTTTAGACTTTCCCGCCTCGGGATGGAGAAATACGACCACTTTATCCTGTTCATCCATCCTAATTTTGTGGCGCTCGACAAATTCTTTTGATAATACCTTTCCTTCGAGGAAGTATTTTTCCTGTAAATCGGAAAGAATATGCTCAATCTTGGGGTGAATCTTCTTCCCTTCCTTTAGGAACAGAGATTCCTTTGATTGGGCTAACTCCCAATGGAAGCAACCGAAAATTAATATGAGAATCGGCAAGTAATACCTTGTTAGTTGTTTTTCTTTCTTTATGCCCATTTCTTCATCCTCCGTTCCTCAGCGTTTCTCACTGAACCATCGGTTTGTCCGGTAATCGAATCGACCAGACATGCTTTTCTTTGGCAAGAGAGGTCAAGTCCTCTACCGGGACAGTCGCCCTCAACAAATTCTCTGATTCCTTTTCTATTTTGATTCGATAAGTCTCAATCAAGCCCTCTTTTTCCATTGTTGAAATAGTAGGGTCCGTCACGATAAACACCCGCACCTTTCCTTGCCGAAAAAATATATGGTGTGTCTTTGCAAAATCTTCCCGGTCGGCTGCCAATAGAAATTGATATAGGACCGAGTCAAGTTTGCCAAGTTCTTCCGGTGGTTTAATTTGGGCTGCCGCCTCCATTTTGAATAAGGAAAGTGGTTGATTATTAACACAAAACGTCAAAATTACCAAAACGATCAAAAAAAATAGAATTTTCAATAAATTACCCGATAAACGAAGAGTTTACCCTCGAGCAGACGGTATAATACTGCTCAATTTTTGCTCTTTGAAAGCATTTTTTGTGCCATCAAGGGGGAAAAAATAACTTACTGATTCCCAAGGGTTTTTGTCTGATATGATAAAATTTAACTGGTTAAAAATTAACCAAAATGATCAGAACCTTAACAACTTTTTCGGTTAAAGATAATCAAAATCGTTAACTTAAGCCCCCCATGCAAATGAGAAACTCGGCTTCTACCAATTTAACCCTTGACAAAGATACCTCATCAGCGATATCAAATACTTGGGATCGGTAGTATAATCGGTAGTATAATATGATAGAGCAACAGACAAAATGAACCAGACAAACCTTTACGCTGTGATCTTGGCAGGCGGTTCCGGTACACGATTCTGGCCTCTGAGCCGGGAAACCTGTCCAAAACAGATGCTTCAAATGATCGGAGAAGGCTCTCTGCTTGTTCAGACTATCAAGCGGCTTGATGGATTTATTCCCCCAGAAAATACCTATATCATTACCACAAAACATCTGACCCAGGACATCCATTCCCACATTCAAGATCTCGGCATCGGCAATAAGATCAAAATCATTCAAGAACCCATTGGAAGGAACACGGCACCTGCGATTGGACTCGCTGCAATATACCTACAGCGGATTTCTCCCGATTCAACAATGATTGCGATGCCTGCTGACCATTTTATAAGGAATTTAGAAAACTTTCATGAGGCCCTGAAGACTGCATTGATTGGGGCCGAGAGCGGATACCTCGTCACCCTCGGAATCAGACCTCATCGGCCTGAGACGGGTTATGGGTATATAAAGGTCGACAGTACTTCGACAACGGGGATGGAGGGGCTCTTCAAAGTGGAACGCTTTATCGAGAAACCGGACCTTGAAACGGCAACAACCTATCTCTCCCATGGAAACTATTTTTGGAATTCGGGCATCTTCATCTGGAAGGCCTCCAAAATCCTATTGGAGATCAAAACCCATCTTCCCTCTCTTTACAAGGGCCTGATGGAGGTCGAGGCCTTGCTGTTCCAACCCGATCAAACCGACAGACCAAATGGCCAGGATAGACAGGATAGATTTTATGATTATTATTCGTGTTTAGAAAACATCTCCATCGATTATGGCGTTATAGAAAAAAGCGATAAGGTGGTGGTGGTCCCTTCAAATTTTGAATGGTCCGATCTGGGGAATTGGACTGCCCTCGATGAAATTTTTGAAAAAGATACGGATGGAAATATCCTGAAAGGCAATGCCGTCGATTTAGGAAGTCAGAACTCCATCATCATCGGAGGGGAGAGGTTGGTTGCCACCATCGGCCTCAAGGAGATGGTTGTTGTTGATACGCCGGATGCCACCCTCGTTTTATCCAAAGAAAGGGCTCAAGAGGTAAAGAAAGTTGTAGAAAGATTAAAAAGAGAAAACCGTGAGGAATACTCCCTCCACCGCACGGTTTTGCGACCTTGGGGGAGTTACACAGTATTGGAAAAGGGACCTGGATATAAAATTAAGCGCATCTTTATAAAGCCTAAGGCAAGGCTCAGCTTGCAGATTCATCGCCACCGGAGCGAGCACTGGGTTGTCGTCTCCGGAACAGCTAAAGTCATGAGGGGAGAGGATGTTTATTACGTCCATCCTCATGAAAGTACCTATATCCCCATATCGGTCAAGCACCGATTGGAAAACCCAGGCCTGATCCCCGTCCAAATTATCGAAATTCAGAATGGAGAATACTTAGAAGAGGACGATATTGAAAGGCTGGATGACGAATACAGTCGCACTTGAGTCGATCGGGAGTAGATGATCAAGCCACTTCTCGTATCCCCCTTTCGATGAAGATTGAATCCCCTCTCTCTTGGTTTACAAAAAATAAAAATTCGTTTATAAATATCTCGAATTACAGAAGATGCTATTCTTCTGACTCGGGCTTTCCCAAACCCAACGGTTCGGCACGCCGTTTAGGTTAGAAGGAGAAAAGATTGAAAAAGGCATTGATCACTGGAATCACGGGTCAAGATGGTTCCTATTTGGCCGAGTTTCTTTTAGAAAAGGGCTATGAAGTCTATGGAATGGTCAGAAGATCAAGCACGATTAATTATGAACGAATCACCCATATTCAAGAGAATCTTACGTTGATTCAAGGAGACCTCCTTGATCAGAATTCATTGATCGAAGCCCTGAGGATTTCAGAACCGGAGGAGGTCTATAATCTCGGGGCTCAATCTTTCGTCCCCACTTCATGGAATCAGCCAGTCCTGACGGGTGAATTTACGGCCCTCGGAGTGACAAGGATGCTGGAGGCGATTCGAACAGTCAACCCGAAGATTCGATTTTATCAGGCCTCTTCAAGTGAAATGTTTGGAAAAATCCAAGAGACCCCGCAGAATGAGAAGACTCCTTTTTATCCGAGAAGCCCTTATGGTGTGGCCAAGGTCTATGGCCATTGGATCACAGTCAATTATCGAGAAAGTTATAACTTGTTTTGCTGCTCAGGCATCCTATTTAATCATGAATCACCCCGAAGGGGATGGGAATTTGTCAGCCGAAAAGTCACGGGCGCTGCCGCCAGGATAAAACTCGGACTACAGAAGGAATTGAGGATGGGCAATCTGGATGCTCGGAGGGATTGGGGATTTGCAGGCGACTACGTTGAAGCGATGTGGTTGATGCTTCAGCAAGATGAACCGGAGGACTTTGTGATCGCCACCGGCATTTCCCACTCCGTAAGAGAACTGATTCAGGTTGCATTTGAACACCTGGGTTTGGATTGGCAAGAATACGTAAGAATTGATCGTCATTTACTTAGACCTGCCGATGTTGATTATTTGCTGGGGGATCCCAAAAAGGCGAAGGCCAAACTTGGGTGGGGACCAAAGATGACTTTTGAAGAACTGATAAAGATGATGGTGGATCACGATTTTCAGTTGAATCAACGAGGCACCCCCTTGATGAGATAGACATTTAGCCTCCGTTTTCTCACCTGAACTTTCATCCCGTATTCTATCTTCCCTCGAAGATACCTTCCCAATCTTCCCCCCGTGTTTTGCCGATGGCCGGTATTGTTTTGACCAGTATTTTTGTGTATGATAATGGAGGCCGTAGGGGAGATAGATCCTGATCAACAAGGATAGCTCGGAGGTATGATGGAGCGTAGTGCTGATTGGATGGATCAAGCTGAAGGAGATTTACAGCACGCCCGTTCCGACCTAAGGGAAGGTTTTTATGAGTGGGCCTGTTTTTCTGCCCAGCAAGGTGCAGAAAAAGCCGTGAAAGCTGTGTTCCAAAAGCTGGGAGCCGAAGCATGGGGACATTCTGTGGCTGATCTCTTGGAGGAATTAGACAAATCTCAGAAGATTTCCCAAGAATTGAAGGATATCGCTCTGGAACTCGACAAAGCTTATATTCCAACTCGTTATCCGAATGCCCACCCATCCGGGTCTCCCAGAAGACGCTATACACGAATAGAAGCAGAGAGGATGGTCGGTCATGCCGAAAAGATTATTGAGTTCAGTAAAGGTCTTTTACCCAGACTATAGTCCCAAACAACTTATGGATCTGATCCAGGAGCGGCTCCCCGCTTTAGAAAAAGTTCTTCCCTTAAAAAAAGTGGTGCTTTTTGGTTCCTGGGCAGTGGGAAGAGAGACCGCATTCAGCGATATCGACCTTGTCGTGATTTATGGTGACCCGCCTCGTGAGGAGGCGTACGAGTTTGTGCGGCACTTGTTAAGATTGCGTGGATTGGAACCGCATGTCTATACTGAAGAGCAGGCCGAAAAATTAAAGGCAACCTTAGAACGAATGACCAAAGACGGCATTATTTTATTTCCATAGACGAGATAATTTATAGAGGAAATAAATTAAAAGCATTGATAAAAATTTCCTAAAGCAAACGGGTCTGATGTTCATTGGGATCAGTTTGTATAATCTTTTCAATCTCCTCTTCCATCTCTTCATGGTCAGGTCTCTTCCTCCAGTCGATTACGGCCACCTTAACACCCTGATGGCACTATCTATGTTCATCTCTGTCCCTGCAAATACGATTCAAACAACCGTTACGAAATTTGTCTCCTCTTTTCAGATTCGGCAGAGGGTGGTGAACATTGTGGCAGTGTCCTTATTCGGAATAAACCTTTTCTTAGCCTATTTCTCTCGCCGAAAGGGTGCCAAAGGATGAGCGAATTCGATTCATGCCTCATCAGTGTGGTAGTCCTCAACTGGAATGGAGTTCAAGTCGTCGACCAGTGTTTGACGTCTCTTGACCAACAGACTTATCGGCCTTTAGAAATCATTTTGGTGGATAATGCATCGACCGATGGCTCCGCGGAACTGGTGAGAAAGAGATTCCCCCATGTAAAATTGATCGTGAACGAAAGGAATTTGGGGTTTGGAGGTGGCAATAATGTCGGGATTCGAGCGTCTCAAGGAAGGTACGTTATGATTCTGAATAATGATACCCGTTTAGACCCCAGGTGTATTGAAGAGATCAAGAGGGGTATTGAGAAGGATGAGAGGTATGGATCCTGCGCATCAAAAATTCTCCTAAAAGATGAAGACAACCTCATTGACGCTGCAGGTATTTCGGTTTGTCCGGACGGGCTTTCCATTGGAAGGGGAAGGCTTGAAAGAGGAGACCGGTATGATGAAGAGGTGGAGGTCTTCGCTGCCAGTGGTTGTGCCTGCCTCTACCGCAGGGAGATGTTAGAAGATATAGGTTTATATGACGAAGATTTCTTTGCCTACGCAGATGATACGGATATGGGCTGGAGAGCCCAATTGGCGGGGTGGAAATGTATTTATAATCCGAAAGCCATCGTTTACCATTTTCATTCGGCCAGTTCTGGAACGTATTCTCCTCTGAAGGCATTTTTGGTGGAGAGGAATCGAATCTGGGTCGCCATTAAAAATTTTCCCCTTCCTCTGCTCATCTTTGGCCAATTCTATACATTTTGGAGGTACATGATACAGGCTTACGGTGCCTTTGCCGGGAAAGGAGCAGCAGGTCGATTTACGAGCAACTTCTCTAAGAGAGAGTTGGTCCGGATACTGATGAAGGTCTATCTCTCTCTATGGAAAGTACTTCCCTCGATGCTTAAAAAGAGAAGGGCAATTCAGAATAAGAGACGAATTTCAAATCGAGAGATCTATGAACTGATAAGACGATTTCGAATATCTGCAAGAGCGATCGCTTTTCGAGAATAGTCGAGAAGAAGAGAGTTCTCATGGAATATGTAAATTGTAATGTCTGTGGTTTGGATCAGCCTCAACTCCTTTTTAAAAAGAAAGATAAGTTTGGCATGACCCGAGATGAATATCGTGTTGTCGAGTGCCGGGGATGCGGTCTCCTCTACGTGAACCCGAGACCGGCTGAGGAGGAGATTGGGAAATTCTATCCAGAGAGCTATTCCTGGAAAGAGACACTTAAGGCAGATTCTTTCTTTACGAAATGGATCAGGGGATTAGAGAATCGATATCGATATCATCTACTAAGAGATGAAGTCTCAAAGGTTACGAGACTCAGAATGAAAAGTTCTGGTAAGATCTTAGACATCGGGTGTGGCACTGGCGATCGCCTTGATGCCTTCAGAAGCATGGGGTATGACGTGTACGGGGTGGAACCCTCCGATTCCGCTCTTTATGCAAAGGAGCATTTGAAACTCAATGTGATTCAAGGGGATCTCTTCTCAGCCCATTTCGAAAGTGACTTTTTCAATGTGATCAGCCTCTTTCATGTCTTAGAACATACCCACGATCCAACGAGGGTCTGCGAGGAGATCTACAGGATCTTGCGAGAAGGAGGGTTGCTCGTTATCCAGGTCCCGAATAAGGGCTGTCTCCAACATCGGATATTCAAAGAGAGATGGGCCGCATTTGATGTACCGAGAGATCTCTACTACTTCGGGATCAAGACGCTCCGCTCTTTGCTCGAAAGGGTTGGTTTCAAGATTGTTAAAATAGACCACTTCATGAACTGGTGGCATCCACCCACTTTAGTCCTTTCTCTCTTCCCTGCCCTTGACCCTCAAGAAGCTTGGGGAAAGGAAGAGGGAGGGCGAAACCCTTTTTTTGAAAGAATTGCTTGGATCATTTGTACACTTCTGGCGGGTCCCTTTACCCAGTTCGAGAGTTGGATAAAGCGGGGGGCGATCGTGACCTTCTATGCAGTGAAGCCACCTCTATGATGGGAGAGTAATGAAAATAGCTTTTTTTGTAAATACACCCGCCCAGGTTCATTTTTTTAGGAATATCATAAGAGCCTTGGAGAGGAAGGGGCACGATGTAAAAGTCTTAGCTCGGAATTATGGCGAAACCGTTTATCTCCTAAATGCTTTTAATATCTCACACTTCATCTATGCAGATATCCCAACATCAAAATTTGGAAAAATCCTTCTTCTTCCGTCCCATATCCTCTCCGCCTATCATTATTTGAAAAAGTTCGATATCGAGCTTATCGTCGGGACAGGAATTTATTCTGCCTATGCCTCCCTCCTCTTAAGGAGACCGAACATCCTATTTATTGATGCCGTATCTACAAAAACCGAATTAAACTTAGTCAAGGGATTTGCAGATGCAATCCTGACCCCTTCTAATCTCACTACAGAGATAGGGGAGAGGCATATAAGGATCAATTCATTCAAAGAACTCTCCTACCTCCACCCCAAGTATTTTGAAGCGGATAGGACTGTATTAGATATAATCAACATCAATGAAAATGATATTTTTGCTCTCTTAAGGGTCAATGCTTTCGATGCCACCCATGATTTTGGCGCCAGCGGGTTTAGCCTGAAAGAACTCAGGACATTGATCAGTACACTTAAGCCATATGGAAAGGTCTTCATCTCATCGGAGACTTCTATGCCACAAGATTTAAGCGAGTATATGTTAAAAATACCAAAAGAAAAGATACATGACGTTTTATCTTACGCAAAAATCCTCATCGCCGACACAGGAACGATGGTAACGGAGGCCGCGCTGCTTGGAACGCCTGCAATCTGTCACCACCCCAAGGCTAAAAAAATAGGTAATTTTATAGAACTGGAACAAAAATATCGTTTGATCTTTACCTTTGAAGACACACATAAACTGATCGAGAAAACAACAGGTTTGTTGACCCAAAAAGATTTGAAAAAGGAATGGAAGGAGAAGAAGGATAGGCTGATCAAGGAAAAAATCGATATCACCCTCTTTATGACATGGTTTATTGAGGATTTCCCTGAAAGTTTTAAAACAATGAAGGAAAAACCATTTTATCAGGAGGCGTTTATTTAGAAGGTTGCCGAGGATGAGGGAAATGCAGCAGATACGCTTTCTTCAGCAGCCTGTGTTAGTTTATGCCCCTGGACTTCATCCAATAGGAGGTGATAAATAATCTCCACCAGAAGACGTCTCCATCGTAGGGGATCTCATATCGCTTGACAAAGGCATTAAAAGGATGGTCTCCTTCTGAAAGCCATCTTTTTTCAGGTGTTGAAAAGCCCAGCTTATCCCTTCTCCATAAGATCTTTTCCGGCAGAACCTCCCTCATTGCCATCCTGAAAATCCATTTAGACCAGCCGTTATATATCTTATAAACAGCAGGGAGGGCCATGACATAATCCACCAATCGATAGTCCAAAAAAGGAACCCTCGCTTCCACACCAAAGGCCATACTATTTCTATCTTCATAATGTAATAGACCCGGTATCGAATATTTTGTAAAATCCTGCCATAGCCTCCTATTTAAATTAGGAACGATCACATCCTTCACAATCTCCTCTCTGCGGGACGGAGGGTCAGGAAATTGGGGGAATACCTTCTCCAGGAATTTGAGATACCTTCCCCTTAAAAGCATAAAGGATCTCTCCTTCAAGAAGTCCGGAAGGAGTCTAAAGCCTAACCCAAAAAAGAGCTCTTTAAAGGCCCTCCCTTTATAAAGCTTCAGCCGCTGGAAAAATAATCTTAAATTGCCCTGCGAAATGGCTTGGGAAGGATAGAAAAAATAACCCCCAAAGAGTTCGTCGCCGCCCTGTCCATCCAGAACCACTTTGACATGTCGACTCGCAAGCCTCATCACATTCCACTGAGCATAAATGGAGGTACTGCCAAAAGGTTCATCCTGAGAATAGAGCAAATCATCCAATTCATCCCAGAGTTTTTTACCATCAGGAAAAACAAATTGACCATCCACCTCGGTTCTCTGAATCACCTCTTCTGCATAGGGAGTTTCATCGATCGGGTCATTGATGTAAGAAGCAGTGAATGTCTTTTGATGGTCACCGATATTGAAAGCGGAAATGCCTCCCTCCTTCATCAAACGATTGACCAGCATGACGATGCTTGAACTATCCAAACCTCCGGACAGACAGCTGCCGACAGGAACATCGGATCTCAATCTTATTCTGATCGCATCATAAAAAAGGTCTTTAATCGAAGCTGCAAAATCCGAGGATTTTTTTTCGTCATATCTCCCAAGGTCAGAATTAAATTTTAGACTGTAGTAGTTAAAAAATTTTAGTTCCCTACTTTGAAGATCCAAGATTAGGTTTTGGGCGGGCTTGAGTTGATCAATCTTCTCATAAACGGTCTTCTCGGTATGGTCAATCACTCCGAATATTAAAAAGTCATAAATCTGTTTCAGACCCAGATTTCTATTGACATCGGGAAGGGAAAGAAGAGCCTTCATTTCCGAGGCAAAGGCAAACAGATTCCCATCCCAGAAATAATAAAGGAACCTCGCACCGTATCGATCTCGCGAAGCGAAGAGGATGTTCCTTATCTTATCATAAATGCAAAAGGCCCAATCCCCATTGAAATATTTAGCGCAGTCAAATCCCCATTTTAAATACGAGGCCAAAATAACCTCCGTATCGGAGCTTGTTTTGAATTCAAATCCGGACTCTTTCAGTTCCTGCTTTAGCTCGATGTAATTAAAAATTTCGCCGTTATAAATGATCCAATAATTTCCATTGTCATATGACATCGGCTGATGACCGAGGTAAGTTAAATCAATAATCGAAAGCCTTCTGTGTCCAAAGGCAAGATGATACGGAGGCACAGGGTCGCTGATAGGTTTATACTTCATCGCTAATTCGGGGACAGTGTCTTCTCCGCTTCTCTCCTCAAAAAGACCTTTTTCTGTATCGAAAAATACGTACCCCTCATCATCGGGTCCCCTGTGCCGAAGGATGCCGGTCACCTTTTCCATCAACTTCGGGTCAACCCTCCCATCAACACGATATATTCCGGCGATACCGCACATATCTAACCTTGGAGAACCTGATGAACGAGATTGAGCAGGATCTTTCTGTTTTGCTCAGCAGACATGAGTCTTGCAACCTTATGGGATTGCAATTTATAATAATTAACCTTTTGGTCGTTAAGCTCCAGCAGGCAGTGAGCTAACGCCCTGGGAGTAAAATCCTCTGCGACGACTCCAAGGTCATGCTCCTTCACAATTCGCGCCATTTCAGGAGAGGGACCGACAGCAATGGCAAGACGGGCTTGTATGAACTCAAAAAATTTATTGGGAAATGTATGAAGAAAGTTAAAACTTGTGGGTTCCAGGATGTAAACACCCATGTCAAATTGATTAAGGAACCTTGGAAGTGTCCTCATTGGCACTGGAGGCAAGAAATGTATATTGGGTCTCCCCTTAGAAAGGCGTTTTAAATGTCTCACATAACCCGGCCAAGCCTCTATCAGCATTAAATTTAACTCAAAACGTTCATCGAGGTAGTCCATCATTTTGATCATGTTTTCAATTTTTCGAGATGGACCTGCCGCACCATGATGAATCAGATGAATGCTTCTCCTATTCTCATCTAACAAATTGGGGTTAACATCCTCAAAGTCTGCTGCATTCGTTATAACAATCGGTTTTATCCCGAACTCCTTCTCGTAAGTGTCCGCTATGCCCTGGCAGACCGTTGTCATCCCGCTCACTTGTGGAATATCAATTTTACATAAATAAGTTTTATACTTTTGAAAAAAGACCCTCCAAAATAACGAATCTTCGATTTCTCGTGGTGTGTATTCATGGGCATCAAAGATAACTTTTGCACCTTTTGCAAGCTTCAATGCCAAACGTAAGGTATCAATTTCATTCGCCAAAATGAGGTCAGCATGAATGTTCGAAAGTTTTTTAAAGCAATCGATGATGGGCTTTTGGCTCCAGTATGAGCTCTCATATAGCCGAAATAGAAGCCGTAAAGGAAATATCGTATACTGAAATATTTTTTCTGTCTTTGCGATAGGGATAAACTGCACATTCTCTATTTCAGGATCTGCCCATCCCGCAGCAATCACCCGGTACTCTTCACTCAAGAAACGGATCTGACGATTAACACGGGGGTCCGTAGCAAGATTGGAAAAAGAAATAATGAGAATCGTTTTCATGCTCCGAAAGGATGGTATTATGGATCGACGTAGATGTCAAGGCAAGTGGAGACCCAACGTGTAAGGGATGCCCATTGTATCTCTTGGTCAGGTTACCAACACTTTCTGAAACATCGGCCTTATGAAGTCTTGAAGAGGGGGTTGGCCAGGGGCAGGATAGAAAGGAGGATACATCTCCACGTTCGCAGATCTGTGGAAAGTACCTGTCTCGAATACACAACCTGTCTCCGATATGCTTGTAAGTTTATAAAATTTATGATAGATTACGTGAAAAGCCGTATGGATTTCAGAACTCGCAAGATGCTTGAGAAATAACACATCTTTGAACAATGGGAGAATTTTGATGGATATTCGTGGTAAACGATTCTTGGTAATTGGAGGGGCCGGGCTGATTGGCTCCCACACTGTCGATGAGCTGCTGAAAGAGGACGTCGGCCAAATTCGAGTTTATGACAACTTCACGCGTGGTCGAATGGAGAACCTTGTCGATGCTTCGCGGGACCCTCGCGTCAAAGTCTTTCCGCACGGAGGTGATTTATTGCACTGCGATGTGCTCGATGCGGCGATGAAAAGCATGGATGGTGTATTTCACTTCGCTGCGCTATGGCTGCTGCATTGTTGGGACTATCCGCGTGCTGCCTTCGAGGTCAATATCGGAGGCACATTCAACGTTCTGGAAGCTTGTCTCAACAATGGAGTGAAAAGATTGGTCTACTCTTCATCAGCTTCAGTTTATGGCGATGCCATCATGGAGCCGATGACTGAAGATCACCCTTACAACAATACAAATTTCTATGGTGCCACGAAGATAGCAGGTGAGCAAATGTGCCGGGCTTTATATCACCGCTATAAAGGTACTGAAAAACATTTTGATTATGTGGGCCTCCGGTACATGAACGTTTATGGTCCACGGCAGGACTATCTTGGAGCATACATTACGGTCATTATGAAGATACTCGATCAGCTGGACAAGGGATTACCACCGGTTGTCTATGGAGACGGAAGCCAGGCTTATGACTTTGTCCATGTCTCGGACTGTGGTCGTGCTAACGTCCTCGCTATGAAGGCTGAAACGACTGATACATTTTATAATGTGGGAACGGGGGTTAGGACATCCATTCAGAAGCTTGCAGAACTCATTTTAGAAATTACGGATTCTAATCAGAAAATCCAATATGAGCCGGGCGGCATGACCTTCGTCAAGAATCGCATAGGCAGCCCAAAAAAGGCTGAAGATGAAATAGGCTTAAGGGCACAGGTGGGTTTACGGGAAGGTTTAGAGAGCCTCATTGCCTGGCGCAACAGCCATAAGGATGAAGTTGCCGAGAGGCGTCGTGCTGCAGGGATAGTCAAGCCTTAGGAGACTGAGTTAATTTCTGTGTGTGGAATTGCAGGGATTTTCAATCTAAATGGTGAGCCGGTCTCTCAGGTCATATTGCGCCGGATGACCGATTCAATAGCGCACCGAGGACCGGATGGAGAGGGTTTCTATATCGACAGCTTTGTCGGATTGGGTCACCGGCGTCTTGCGATCATCGATCTATCGCCAGCCGGCCATCAACCCATGGCCACAGGAGATGGAAACTATATCCTCACTTACAATGGGGAGGTTTATAATTTCCAAGAATTAAGGATCGAGTTAGAGAGCCTTGGTCATAAATTTAGATCAAGGACAGATACGGAAGTGGTCCTCCATGCCTATGCCCAGTGGGGGCCTGAGTGCTTAAGACGCTTTAATGGGATGTTCGCCTTTGCCATTTGGGACAGGACAAAACAAGAGCTCTTCCTTGCCCGGGACCGTTATGGAATAAAGCCTTTATATTATACATTCGTCGGACATACGTTTCTATTTGCCTCGGAGCAAAAAGCGATATTAGCTCATCCAGCAGTACAACGGACGATCGACCTTGAAGCATTACTGGAGTATTTCACATTTCAAAATATCTTTACAGATAAGACCCTTTTAAAGGGGATAAAAATCTTGCCAGCCGGCTGGTGGACGAAGTTAATCTTGGGCCATGTGACGAATAGATTGGAATTGAACCAATATTGGGATTTCCATTTTACTGAACCTGACCAGCCCGCCAGTGAAGAAGAATACGAAGAAGAAATTGATCGCCTTTTCCGTCAGGCAGTCAACCGCCAGTTGGTAAGCGATGTCGATGTTGGCTCGTACCTCAGCGGCGGCATGGACACGGGTTCCATCACTGCTATCGCTGCTACCCAGCTACCCTATATTAAAACGTTTACATGCGGCTTCGACCTTCATTCGGCATCCGGCTTGGAACTGGGGTTCGACGAGCGCAAGAAGGCTGAATTCATGTCTTACCTCTTTAAAACCGAGCACTACGATATGGTTTTAAAAGCGGGCGACATGGAAAGGATCCTTCCTAAGCTTGCTTGGCACCTCGAAGAACCACGTGTTGGGCAAAGCTATCCAAATTTTTATATCGCACAGCTCGCATCAAAATTCGTAAAGGTTGTCCTCTCCGGTACGGGCGGGGATGAGCTTTTTGCAGGTTATCCCTGGCGATATTATAGAGCCGTGGTTAACGACAACTTTGAAAACTATGTGGATAAGTATTACACTTATTGGCAACGCCTAATCCCGAATAAGGTCATCCAGCAGGTGTTCAGACCAATCTGGTCGGAGGTCCACCATGTGTGGACGCGAGATATCTTCCGGCATGTGTTTGCCAAGCATTCGCCCGAACTGACTCGGCCCGAGGATTGCATCAACCACTCACTCTACTTTGAGGCCAAGACTTTCCTTCACGGTCTGTTGGTGGTAGAGGATAAGTTGAGTATGGCCCATAGCCTGGAGACGCGGGTGCCCTTCCTCGACAATGACCTGGTTGATTTCGCCATGAGTGTGCCTGTGCGCCTTAAGCTGGCCAACCTGGGTGAGGTAATCCGTCTGAACGAAAATGAACCCGCTCCAAAAACAGCCAAATATTTTCAGAAAACCCGGGACGGCAAGCTTCTGCTGCGCAAGGTCATGGCACGATACATCCCGCCTGAAATTGCTGATGCCGAAAAACAGGGCTTTTCAGCGCCGGATGCCAGTTGGTTTAAAGGAGAAAGCATAGACTATGTGCGCCGGGAGATTCTGGACGGTCGAGCGAGGCTTTTTGAGTACATGGACCGGGAAACAGTCCGCAGCCTGGTTCAGGAGCACCTGGATGGCCGACAGAACCGGCGCCTTCTGATATGGTCATTGTTGAATTTTGAATGGTGGTTGAGAAGGTTTATCAGCACATGATACGAGCTCTGTTTGATCTAACCGCTAACCTTCAGGCTTTTCGTGAGCTCTCCTCGCTCCTTATCCATCACTGGACGCTGACGTTCGAAATGTCGAGGCGCGAAATTACCGACCGATACAGAGGGCAATTTTTTGGAACATTCTGGGCAATTGGCCACCCACTCATCTTGATGATGGTGTATATATTCGTTTTCGGCTTTATTTTCAAAGTTAAGGTCGGTGGCACACCAGATATGCCTCTTGATTACACTGTTTACCTCCTTTCCGGACTCATCCCGTGGTTAAGCTTTCAAGATTCCATGACCAAGGCAAGCACGGTCATTGTCGGAAACGCCAACTTGGTCAAGCAGGTCATCTTTCCCGTCGAAGTGTTGCCCGTTAAAATTATAATCGCCATGTTGTTCACGCAATTGATTTTTTTGGCCTTGCTCGCTGGATACACTTTGATTACTCATCACGCACTACTCTGGTCTTATCTGCTACTGCCCTTCCTTTTCTTCCTACAGGCATTAGGAATGATAGGGGTAAGCTACATCCTGGGGGCAATTGGGCCTTATCTTCGCGACACCAAAGACTTCGTCCAGATTTTTTGCACCGTCTGTTTTTACTTGATGCCAATGCTTTATCTGCCCGTGGCCATGCCATGGGTTGTCAGGGGAGTGCTTTATGCCAATCCGTTTAGCTATTTGATTTGGTGTTACCAGGACGCCTTATATTTTGGCCGCTTTGAGCACCCGTGGGCGTGGTTGGTTTTTCCGCTGCTCAGTCTGGCCGTTTTCATCTTCGGCTACCGGGTCTTCAGAAGACTCAAGGTTATGTTCGGTAACGTATTATGAAAAGCGACAGCCAGGTTGCCATTCGAGTATCAAACCTTTCGAAGATGTTCAAAATTTACTCAAAACCTTCAGATATGTTTTGGGAACTGGTTAAAGACAGACCGCTCTACAAACCCTTCTGGGCACTTCGTGACGTGTCATTCGAGGTGCATCGCGGTCAGGTGGTGGGCATCATCGGCCGAAATGGCGCGGGAAAGAGTACATTGCTCAAGATTATCGCGGGAACGCTTGACAAGACATCCGGGGAGGTAATGGTCAACGGCCGAATTTCTTCCATCCTGGAACTCGGCACTGGTTTTCATGGGGAGTATACTGGCAGAGAGAATATCTACCTGGGCGGGTTGATGGTTGGACTGACGCGCGAGGAAATAGAAGGCAAGATGGATTGGATCATTGAGTTCAGTGAACTGGAGGATTTTATTGATCAGCCCTTCAAGACGTATTCCAGCGGAATGCAGGCGCGGCTGACCTTTAGCACGGCAGTGTGCATTGATCCCGACATCCTGATCATCGACGAGGCCCTGGCGGTTGGGGATGCTCGATTTTCACGCAAGTGCTTTGCCAAGATTGATGAATTCCGAAAAGCAAACCATACTATCCTCCTTGTTTCCCATGATGTGAACACCGTCAGCACCTTTTGCGATCATGCCATCATGCTGGAAAATGGACGGATATTTGATCAAGGTGAACCTCATCGCATTAGCAAAGTCTATTATAAAATACTATTCTGCGAAGATGGAATGCAGGAAGAAGAAAGCCTTGCTGCCGGGCCAACAAATGTCGACGAGAGCGTTGCAAGCAAAGAACCTGATCTCAGTGCCAACATGGAACAAATCCACGAAGAAGATACGAGTAGTGATATGCCCCTGACAGCGGAAATGGAATTTCTGTTAGACTCAAGCAAGTTTGGCCATGACAACGGGTTTGGTTGGTATGTGGACTTGACCGACATTTCAATCGCCGGTGATTCGAACAAAAAACCACAGCAATCCATCCTCATTTTGCATGAAGACGGAATACCTTTGGGACCCGCTCATTGTGAGCACGAGGTGATTCGCAAAACCGGCAAAGGATGTTTTTCACACTGGGGCAAGCAATTGTACTTTTCTACCAGCGACAATAGTGATCCACGCCAAAACGGACGTACTTACTGTCTCAAGCGGCAAGAGGCACGGAAAGACTTTGCTCTTCCAAAGGACGTGGCTGGCCCAGAGAAAATGGATCCAGCAAAAATCCGGGATAATGAGGCTTTGCGTCGGATGGCTCTCCAGAAACTCGGGCTCCGCGAGGCCTATAGCCAGAATAACTTGCGTCAAATGCGGATGGGCAATAAAAAAGCGGAAATTCTGGATTATGGCATATGGGACGAGCAGGGTAAGCGAACCATCCTGTTAACTTCGGGGTGCAAATACACTTTTTTCTTCCGAACAATTTTCTACGAAGATGTCGAAGGGGCAACGTCCGGTTTCATGATCCAAAGTGTAAAAGGTGTGGACCTGTATGGAACCTCCAGCCTGGTCCAAAAACTACCCACCCTCGCAGCCAAACGTGGCGCACTGGTGGAATCGCGCTGCGAAGTAACCATGTGGCTGACCAATGGTATTTATTTTCTGACAGTTGCCATTGCGGATCCATACGCTGAAACGGACGTGCAGTATGACCTCTGCTACGACGCTCTCCAGTTCGAAGTGCAGATGAAGGATGAAATATTCACTACCTCTATCGTTGATCTGAATGAAAACCCGATTGAAAGAATCGTTCTATTCGGAGAAGCTTCTTATCGCTCTTTAGAATGCTACCCAACCACCAAATGAAAGAAGAAGTGTACGTGGGATTATCGATTAGTGCTCTTTGGTTTATTTTACAAGAACATAAAATCTTCATTTTTCTGTATGATATTTAGGTATGACTCGATCTGCCTGATATGAAGAAAATGGAATATATCTGCTGTAATCTTTGCGGGGCTAATGACACGCAGCTTCTCTTCAAGCGTAAAGATCTGACTTACTGTATCTCCGAGGAGGAATTTTGTGTCGTCCGATGCCGTAAGTGCGCTTTGGTCTACGTCAACTCACGGCCAACGGAGGAGGAAATCCATTCATATTACCCGGAGGAGTTCTACGATTCGCACACTGATCCAGAACGCTTGTTGCGCGAAAAAGAGCGACAATTGATCCTGAAGTATGAATATGTCAAAGATATGGCACCCGGTCGGTTGCTTGACATTGGTCCTTCTAAGGGGGAATTCATGTATTTCCTTCGGGAGAAAGGCTGGGAGGTCCATGGCGTAGAATTTTCTAAGAAGCCGCCCAATCTTTTTAATCTGGATGTTTTCTATGGTGATTTGAAAGCGGCCGGGTATATGCCAGACTTTTTCGATCTGATTACGCTGTGGGGTGTCATGGAGCATGTCTATGATCCCTACGGAATGCTACAATATGCCGCCAGTTTATTAAAGGATCACGGTAAGATTGTAATTCTGGTGACAAATTTCAACAGCCTGCCAGCACGTTTTATGCGCCATGACGATGTACCACGCCATACCACTCTCTTCACCAAGCACACTATGAGAAAGATGCTCCAACTTGCAGGCCTGAGGGTTGAGAATTTTTATTTTAACTCTGAGCTCTTCGGAGGAAGCAATAGGGGAATACTTAATTACTTCGTGAAATTATTGGCGGGCGAAAAAATAGAGGATATCGTTGTGATGAATCGAAGTCGTGACCGGTGGCACCAATTTTCGAGCCAAATTAGAGGAAAGGATTCACGGATGATGTTGAAAGTAGACAATATTGATATTGCTATAACGCCTTACTTAGATCGTCTGCTTGATAAGCTACAATTCGGATTCATTATGATCGTAAAGGCAGGGAAAACACATAGCTGACAATGGTGAATAACAGAAATATTACCCTTAATTAACAAAACATACCCTAACCCAATACGTGAGCTAAAAGTATGACGTTAATATCCAATAATCTTGGCACACCAAATCGACGATCTGAGCAAGCCATTCAATCAGAAGAAGACCCTTTTAGTTTAAGGGGATGCTTTTTCGCTTACGAGAAAATATGGAACAAATTTGCAGGTAATTTAGTGCACGAACCTGGAAGGTTGCAGGTCCTTGGTTGGGATTTGGAATATGTTTATGGCCTGGCACTGGCAAGCTTTATAGACCAATTGTTGGTGAGACGATTTAACGATTTTATACCCGATAATGATAGACCACTTATTTTGGATTGCGGTGCCAATATCGGTTTCAGCGTTTTGAATTACAAGCGCCAGTTTCCCCAAGCCAGAATCATCGCTTTTGAACCAGATCCACAATTTGCGCCAGTGCTGCGGCGCAACCTCGAACGCAACGGCGCAGCAGATGTTAAAGCGGTTGAAGCTGCTGTTTGGGTGCAAAATGGGGAAACGAAATGGTTCTGTGAAGGTGTAGATGGCAGCCACATAATTGACTCAAATACCGAGCAGTCTGACACGGTTGTTGTGCGGACGGTTGACCTTGCGGATTATCTCACTGATGTAGTTGACCTTTTAAAATTAGACATCGAAGGCGTCGAATATCAAGTGGTAACCCATCTTGGTAGCCGTCTGCGAAACGTCAAAAATATCTTGATTGAATGTCACCTCGATCAAACCAAGATCGTTCCCTTTGGCAAAATGTTAGAGGTTTTGGATGCTGCTGGGTTCAAGTTGACCGTAAATTCCTTTGGTACGTGGCGTGACTTGATTCGCCAGGCGCCAGTCTTGCCTAACCATTGGGAGCAATACCTATTGGTCGCTGGCTGGCGGGGTTCAATCCCATCGGCTTCTCCGGAAGAATCAGTGTTGCCCTATGTCGGGGCCAAACCAGAGATAGAATTACGGACGGTACGTGCGGAGGTACAGGAATTGCAGAAAGCATTCGATACACTGGAAGCCCAGCAACGGTCCTTAGAAGCTCGGGAGAATCAGTGGATCCAATACCTTAAGGACCATTTTGTCGCCGGCAAGCGGAACATCGAGGCGAAGCAACTTGAGGGACCATTTATACATCAAGATGATCTGTGCTGGAGCATCAGTCTGCTCGGCCTTGAGGGGCTCGCTGATGATGAACAGCACCCTACACGCTCGTCGCTGGTCCTCTTTGAGAATGAAAATTTGCTTCAACCGGCACATGCCCTCCATGACGATATACGTACGCTGGGAGGCGGAAGGTTCTCGCACTGGATGAGTAACCTTTATTTCTCTACTTCGGACGGTTCAGATCCAAACAGCAACGGCCGGAAATATATAGCCCTGTTTGTTAATGCTGTCCGTGAAAGCGATCCCGATATTCGCGAGCGTGAACTCGCAGTGAAAGAAGGCGATCTTAACAAGCGTTCGGCTGAGGTCACAGCACGGGAGGCAGAGCTAAATGCGCGTATTGCCGAGCTTAAAGCGAGCGAAACCAATCTCAATAAACGTGTAGCTGAAGCCAAAACCCACGAAGCCGAACTCACAACACGGGAAATGGAGCTAAATGCACGTGAAGCCGAGCTCACAACGAGGGAGGCCAATCTCAATACACTCGCAGCTGAAGTCGCGGCGCGAGAGGCCGCCTATGATTCGTTAGCCCTTGTGCGAATAGGACGCAAGCTGCGTAAGATATTTGGAGTATAGTGAAAAGACCAGGAATCGAGAAATAAACCTATGTGTGGCATCTGCGGCATACTTCATTATGATCCTTCACGACCTGTTGCATCTGAATTGATGCAAAGGATGAATCAGGCCCTTCACCATAGAGGTCCTGATGACAGCGGCGTTTGGATCAAAGGGAATGTTGGTCTCGGGCATTCTCGCCTTTCCATTATTGATCTGAGCCCGCTGGGCCACCAACCCATGGCTAACGAGGACGGAACGGTCTGGATCATCTTCAACGGCGAGATTTATAACTTCCCCGAACTTCGCGATGAACTTTTGAAAAAGGGACACACGTTCCGCTCCCGGACAGACACCGAAGTCATCATCCACCTCTGGGAAACCGAGGGCGAACGCTGTGTGGAGCGCCTGCAAGGCATGTTTGCTTTCGCCATCTGGGATGATAATCGCCAGACCCTTTTCTTGGCCCGTGACCGCATGGGGAAAAAACCGCTCTTCTATGCGTCTCTCGCGGACCGTTTTCTCTTTGGCTCAGAAATCAAAGCCATCCTCCAGGATCCTGAATTTAGGCCTGAACCCGATATCGAGGCGATCCATCATTACCTGGCCTATCAATCTGTTCCTTCTCCCTATTCCGCTTTCAAAGGCATACGAAAACTCCCTCCTGCCCATTCATTACTGGTCAAAAATGGACAGGAAAGACCAAGGCGATACTGGAAGCTCTCTTATAGGAACCAGTTACGTGGGAAGGGCGAGACCTCACTGGCCGCCTTGCAGGAGGAGATTATTGCACGACTGCGGGAAGCCATCCGAATCCGGTTGATGAGCGATGTTCCTCTCGGCGCCTTCCTTTCTGGCGGCATTGACTCATCCATTGTGGTTGCGTTGATGGCTGGTCTTATGGACCAGCCCGTCAAGACTTTTTCCATCGGCTTTGCAGAAGATGAATATAATGAACTCCCTTATGCGCGACTGGTGGCGGAGCGCTACGGCACCGAGCATCACGAATTTATGGTCACGCCCGATGCCAAGGCTATTTTCCCGGAACTGATCTGGTATTACAACGAACCCTTTGCCGATTCCTCTGCCATTCCCACCTACTACGTCTCAAAAATGGCGCGCCAATATGTGACGGTCGTCCTGACCGGGGATGGGGGGGATGAAAGCTTCGCCGGCTATCCGCGCTACCAGAACCAGGCGGAATTCACGCTCAAGCAGGACTTTCCGTCCTTTCTTTCACGCTATTTGCGGCCAGGAATCGAATTGAGAAATTTTATTGGCCGCGGCGGGTGGTGGTCTGATCTAATGCGGCTAAAGGACCTCACTCAAGAAAGACTGTTGTATTATTATCGTATCACCCATTTTCACGAGGGGTACCAGGCCCAACTCTATACCCCAGAGTTTTTCGAGCGGCTCAACGGCGGATACACGGTGGATCTGATGCTCGAAAAGTACCGCGAGTCCGATGCGTCGGATTTCCTGGATTCTACAATGAACGTGGATTTGGGCCTCTACCTGCCCGATACCCTGATGACCAAGACCGATATTGCCGGAATGACCCATTCCCTCGAAGCCCGTATGCCTTTCCTCGACCATCATTTCTTGGAATTTGCTGCAACCATTCCATCCACCTTGAAATTGAAGGATGGAGTAATCAGCAAGTATATCCTTAAGAAAGCAGTGGAGCCATATTTGCCGGAGGACGTCATCCACCGCAAAAAAATGGGCTTTGGCGTGCCGATTGATTACTGGTTCCGAAATGAATTGAAGGAAATGGTCTATGATACGCTGCTCGGTCACCGTGCATTGGAGAGGGGCTATTTTCGCCGCGAATATGTTGAGAACATGCTTGCACGGCACCAGGCTGGTGAAACCTGGCAGTATCTCATCTGGAATTTGTTGATGCTGGAGCTGTGGCACCAAATGTTTATTGACAAAACGTTATTCCCTCCGGGTATTCATATGGAGATGGTTGTATGAAGCCACGCGGCTTAATGATTATTCACAATTTCCGGCCTGGACCCACAGGCGGCGCAGAACTGCAGGCAGAAAGGCTCTCCGCCCGACTGGTGGAGTTGGGACATTCCATGCAGGTACTCACCTGCCTGCCGGGACCTGATGTTCCCAGGGAGGAGACGTGTCAAGGGGTGCAGATTCACCGGGTGAATCACCATTTGGCGTACTATGTGAAACAGGATGTAACAAACACTTTCCGCTTCCTGGTGCGGCGCCGCCAGACCTATGATGTGCTGCACGCTCATATGGCGTATGGGCATGCGGTGGTGGCAGTCGTGGTTGGGCGCTCCTTCGGTAAGAAATGTATTATCAAGATTGCTTGTGCCGGAGAATTCGGCGATCTGTATAATTTTTCGAAATTTGATGGTTTTAACCGTGCCCTCCAGATTCTGTATCAAGCAGATGCCATTGTCGCCGTGAGCCTTGAAGTGGAGCAAGAGCTGCTCCGTTACGGATTCTCACCTACGCGCATTGTGCGCATTCCCAACGGGGTCGACACTCAGTATTTCAAGCGTAACAGTCCTATCACTGAACGAGATAAGGTACGCTTTGTCTTGGTTGGCCGCCGCCACCCGCAAAAAGGGATCGATACCACTCTCCATGCAGCCAATCTCCTGCAGAAACAAGGGATGGGCGATCATTTCGAAATCAAGTTTTATGGTGAGGATTATCCGGAATACAATTACCAAAGTATGGCGCAGCAGTTGGGCGTGGCAAAGCTGGTTAAGTTTTTTCCTTTCGAAAGAGACATATTGCCTGTTTATCAGTCCGCCCACTGCCTTCTTCTCCCCAGCCGGGGAGAAGGACTTCCTAATTCTTTATTGGAAGCGATGGCGATGCAATTGGCTGTGATCGTCTCCCGGGTCAGCGGCACGACTGATGTTGTGGATGATGGGGAGAATGGCGTGCTGATTCCGGCCGATTCCCCAGAGGCACTGGCTGAAGGCATGGCCTTCGTTATACAAAATCCTGACAAGGCACTACGCCTTGGGCAGAACGCCAGCCAAAAGGTGGCGACAAATTTTTCGCTAAGCAGTGTGGCACAGCAGTATTCCGACCTATACCACCGTCTGTGCGACCACAATACTCCCTGTGAAACTTATGGATGATGAGATTCGACAACAGATAGACAAAACTCTGCAGCAGATTGTGGAGATGCGGCAGGAAATAGCCCATATAATACAACGGCTTGCCAAAATCCAGGCACAGATGAACGGATGGAGGTCAGTGCCTATAACCCGGATCCACCACGAAATTGGCTTCGCCTATTCGGCCATCACTGGGCATCCTGAATTAAGCTCGCATAAACACCTATCAGCAGCTTGCGTTCTTGAGAACGGCATGCCTCTTCCGGGGCCTGGCAATGCCCTCCACGATGATATTCGCCAGGTCGGTGGAGGCCGCTATTCCTTCTGGCACGACTGTGTTTATTTTGCGACCTCCGATAATAGTGACCCGCGCACCAACGGACGCCATTACGAGGTCTACTATCTTCCCACTGCTGGTTCTTCCGTTGCACGGATATTCTATGCTGTGGCAAGTACGCTCAGTACTGTTACACTGTTCCGTTGGTTGCCCTTACTGTTACACTGGGGCAGGCGTACAGCGTCCCGGGTCCTTCAGTTGCCAAAAATGCTTCCATACACATTCTGGACTATCGGATATTGGTCGCTCTTTGCCTGGGCGTACCGGCAAGAGGGTAGAAGGTTAAAGAACCCAAACCCCCGGGTATTCGTTTCGACAGATTGCGAATCCTTATTGAATACTATTCCGACTTCTCATCCGGTGAATTTCCAGGGGCGTCAGATTTCAGAGGATACACTGCTTCAGGATGTGCAATATGCTGCTCAAGTTGGCCAGTCCTATATCCGCTCGCTTCCAGAGAATTACAAGAATCTGTGCGGCAAAATGGTTCTTGAACTTGGGCCAGGAATTAATTTCGGCAGCGCACTCATATTAGCTTGTAGGGGAGCTAAAGTAATAGTAGTTGATCGATTTTTAGCACCATGGGATAAGCAATATCATCCTCGGTTTTATTCTTTGGTTAAAGATTGGATCTGCAAAAATATGCCAGAAGCTGACGTTACCCCAATTGAAAGAATCCTTTGTCAAGACAAATATTGTGAAGAAAGCATCGTTTGCTATTCGAGCCCATTGGAGGACCTCTCAGTAATCCCGGAGGCAAGTGTTGACATCGTTGTTTCAAATGCTGTACTCGAACACTTGTATGACCCCTTGGCGGCCTTCAGAAATTTAGCGCGTATTTCCAAACCCTTCGCTCTTGGAATTCATCAAGTTGATTTTCGGTATCACGGAATGATGGAACGCCCTTTGGAGTTCCTGCTTTTGCGTGACAGTGATTTCACAAAGAAGTTCGGGGAGGTTCACGGTGAGTGTGGGAATCGCTACCGCCCCCGTGAGTATGAGGATTTATTGGAGAAAGTAGGATTCCAGGTCAAGTTTGACCCAAGCTTGTATGCTGAAGACGTTTATCTAAGAGAGTTCATTCCCCGCTTGCGCTCCGCAAAGGGATCAAGATATCAATATACCGATTTGGATGATCTGAGGGTGATCAGCGGGCTTTTCACCCTTGTGCGAAAAAACCATGTCTAAGACACCGAAGCTCTGTATCGTCAGCCCATGGAACTACCCGCTTTTCAACCTTCAGTGCAATGGGCATTTTGGTGGTTGGGAAGTTCGGATTGCGTTGATCGCCAAAGAGCTTGCCCGACGAGGTCGCTTCGAGGTGAGCCTGGTGGTTGGTGACCATGGACAACCGCACGTGGAGCGCATTGCGGGAATCACATTGTATTCCTGGAGAGGCCGAACAATATGGGGTATACCTGCTCCTGAAAACCGAGAGGAAGATTGCCAGACACATGCCCCTAACAGCTTGCAAGCCAGATTGCAGAGTTGGATGAGGAAACGGGGCACTCAGCCCCTTCCAATTGGACAGGTGGGAACTTATGTCATTGGTCCAAAGATGATCTCCATATACGATGAGGTGGACGCCGATATTTACACAGTGCCTGGCAATAGCCAGTTCTCAGGGGAATTGGCCTACTACTGCCGGAAGCGTGGTAAGAAATATGTTTTTCTTTCCGGATCGGATATGGATTATTACAAGGAGTATAAAACGGACCCTGAAAAATTGGATATATACAGTGTTCCCCATGCTCTCAAAGTGTATGCCATTGAAAATGCCCATGCTCACATTGTGCAATCCGAGCGTCAGGCCCAAATGCTTAAACAGGGTTATGGCCGGTCAGCAATTGTCGTCCGTAACCCAATTGATTTGGCGCCTGACTTTCCACGCAATCCGGAAGCCAGCACCATTTTATGGGTCGGGAAATCTGACGAACGCGTGAAACGTCCGTCCGTCATCCTCGAACTTGCCCGTCAGTTGCCCGAATATGCATTCGTTGTAATCATGGTCCTGGCCATCCCAGAGACACATCAGCAGTGTTTAGAAGAAGCCAAAACATTGCCCAATGTAACAGTTCTTGACCGTATCCCGTTTGATAGAATAGAATGGTATTTTGCCAATGCCAAGCTGCACGTAAATACCTCATATTTTGAGGGTTTCCCCAACACTTTTTTGCAGGCGGCTAAGTACGGCGTTCCCACTGTCTCGCTACAAGTTGACCCGGGTGCAATGTTATCGCAGTACGGGTGCGGCCAACAGTGTGACGGCGACTTGGATCACCTGAAAGAAAAAGTGCGCTTGTTGATGCACGATACCCAATTGTACGCTCAAACGAGCGCCCGGTCCCTGGATTATGTGCGCACTTTTCACGACAAGGAAAAGATCATCTCGCAATACGAAAAAGCGCTCGCAGAGGTTTTGCGTTAAACAATTTGAAGACTTTGAATCAGAAAAAATATGATTGACAGAACCGGTGTTTTCAAGACTTCCCGTGTCAAGATTTTAGCGATCATCCTGTCACTGCTGTCCACAGGATTTCTGGTCGTCTCCTATTTTGTCTATCAAGACCGGTCCGGCTCTTCCCATTCGTTCTGGCGGCGCGAGCGTCTCAGTAGCATCCAACCTGAGACTGGTTTCAACTACATAGCCCCAACGAAGCACCCCGAATTAAGCAGCCACGAGCGACCATCAATCGCCCGTGTCCTGGAAAACAGCATCCTTCTCTCCGGCCCGGCCAATGCTTTGCACGACGATATTCGCAAAATTGGTAAGGGCCGATTTTCCTTCTGGCATGATTCTGTCTATTTCTCGGCTTCCGACAACAGCGATCCACGCATCAATGGACGCCTTTACGAAATCTCATTCCCCGTTCCCATTGGCCGAACGTTTGCCTGGATTCTTTACGGTGCCGCTGGCTTTTTTAGTTTCATATCCGTTTTCTTCCTTATGCAAGTACCGATCCTAAGACGTACCGGTCACTCATTTCTTGTTTACCTAAAAAAGCATTGCCGCCTCAAGTTATGGGTGCCTGTCTTCCTGTTTCTCTCGATGATATGTTTCGCCGTAAATTTCTTCGGAACGGATCATTTGGCGTACATCATCTCCTCTACTTTAAGGAAAAATGAAGTTCCCTTTGAACTTCTTGCTCAAGTGAGAAAAGGACGCACCCTTAATACCGAACAATACATTCAAATGTTCGAACCGGCCCGGTATGAAATGCTCGGCGCCGACTATTGTAATCCCCGCTATCAACATTCGCGACCGGGAATCACCGATCCAAATACAAACTCTCCAAACTTTATATATGATTTCGAAAAGCTAAGGGCAGTTGAACATCTCCTCTCAGGCGTAGACCGAAAGAGAGCACTGCGCGCCATCTTTGCCTCAGTGACCGCTGGCACTAATACAAATACTGAAAAGCACTTGGCTTTGCTGAGGTTTCTACAGAAGAGCAGCTATCATAACACTTATTGGACCCCTTTCTATCCAAATAAAACAAGTGTGACTGACCCACTCGTTTTGCTTGAGCTGGGTGAAATGATGTGTGGTCACGTTTCCCGATTGGCTGTTGACCTGTGGGCCACTACTGGAAACCAGGCGAGGATCGTGCAGTTGGGAGGCCACCATATTGCTGAACTCTATTACGATGGCAAATGGCACTTTTTTGATGCAGACCTTTTTAAGAACGGCCAAACAGTCTTGGACACCGACGGAAACATTCCATCCCTTGTTGAATTGAGCCAACCTTCGGAAAGGTTCAAGGTAGATGCACTCTTGGAGTTTGGAGATATACTATATAGAAAGGAAGCGCCTGGTTTCCATCTTAGTACGCGCTATGCTTCGTATTACTATTTTTCAAAGGCCGCTTATATCCCATATCCTCCCCAGTATTACTTGAAAACAGCTAATTTTCCGCAAGAATCAAATTTCATGTACGGCTGGGATTATTATCAAACAATTGAGGATAAAGAAAGAATTTTATATGATGGTCCAGTTTTTTACCAGCCGTCTCGAAGTGATTTTGAAGTGGTTCGCCTGGATAAAGACAAGGGAACACTTCACGTGGAATATATCCCTTCACTGGACAGGGATGGTGACCTGCTGGGTTATCGGACCTATGTCTCCAATAAATCGCGTGGTTGGGACGATAGTTTTTTTTGGGGATCGCAGAGTGCGAAGAAATATTGGAGCAATCCCGACGGCTGGAAACCTGCGATGTATGAAAAAATGGCGCAGATTCCCCCACACGAAGTTGCCCTGATTGAAACGAAAGACACCTCCATTGACATCCCTGTTGAGGCCGGCAAAACTTACTTTCTTACCGTCATGCCGTACGATGCCCATGGGGAAAGGGTAGGGAGGAAATTGTATTTCATGTCAAACGAAATAAAGGTGAAGGTCGAGTAGGAAAACACAATCTCAATGTGAGGCCGACCGGAGCGATAGATTAAACAACAAGTGGTGAATTATGTGCGGTATAGGCGGCATCATAAGATTCGATGGCGCTGAAGTCGGGGGGCAAAAGCTGGAGGCAATGAGCACGGCGATGGCGCACCGGGGCCCCGATGGCGAAGGCTTCTACAACA
Organism: uncultured delta proteobacterium; assembly: GCA_963826305.1. Lineage (GTDB taxonomy): Bacteria > Desulfobacterota > BSN033 > BSN033 > UBA1163 > CAWGWZ01. The sequence continues at coordinate 296,989 of CAWGWZ010000028.1, forward strand.
AAGGTGAAATTGGGCTTGTACATCGGCGTCTTGCGATCATTGACCTTGCCACTGGTCAGCAGCCCATGTTTAATGAGGACGGGGCGATTTCAGTCGTCTTTAATGGGGAGATTTATAACTTTCTTGATTTGAAGCCGGAACTCCAGAGCCGGGGACATATCTTTCGCACCCAGAGTGATACCGAAGTGTTAGTTTATGCCTATGAGGAATGGGGCAGCGGAATGCTACTCCGTCTGAACGGCATGTTTGCATTTGCTATTTACGACAGCCGGCAATGCAAGCTCTTCTTAGCACGTGATCGTCTGGGTGTTAAACCCCTTTACTACTATCTCAATAAAGAGGTCTTTGTGTTTGCGAGCGAAATAGGCGGCATGATGGCGAGTGGGTTCATCCCACGCGAAGTGGATCGGTCAGCAATGGACCTCTACCTCCACTACCAGTATATCCCGGCACCCTATTCCATCTATCGCGATGTGAAAAAACTCTGCCCGGCCGAGTATCTGGAATTAGATATTCCCACCGCTGAGGTCAAGACAGCCACCTATTGGGATATCGACACGGCCAAGCCTCCACTGCATTCCAAGAAGATGGAGGAGTGGATCGAGGAACTTGACGTTTTACTAAATGATGCGGTCAGGATACGTTTGATCAGCGATGTGCCATTTGGTGCCTTTCTAAGCGGTGGAACGGATTCCGGGTTGACAGTAGCAATGATGGCGAACAAGCTGAACCACCCGGTAAAGACTTTCTCCATTGGCCTGACAGACGGAGGTGAGGACGAACTACCCTATGCCAGGACAGTAGCTAAGAAATATTGTACCGACCATGAGGAGTTTCGTGTCTCAGCGGAAGGTCTGATGTTAATTCCCAAGCTTTGCCAGCACTTTGGCGAGCCTTTTGCTGACTCTTCAGCGGTACCCACCTATTATATATCACAAATTGCCAGGTCTCATGTTAAAATGGTCCTGACAGGGGATGGAGGCGACGAAATGTTTGCCGGTTATCGTACCTACTCTTATCTCGCCAACCCACCTCAGACACTCCAACTACCTTTCTTCCCACATTTATCCCCCCGATTGCAATTGCTGATATATCAAGCCCTGCAGCGCATCCCTTATGCGATCGAAGCAGTTCGAAAGGGGATTGCTCTCACAGCAAGAATCAAACCCACCCGAAAGGAGACCCGTCCCTGGTATGAGGTCTTTGATTCAATGATGAGCCATTTCTCGCTTAGTGAGCGAGCCGCTTTACTGGGGGGGAGCAGCGACCTATCCAATGTGGACTATTACGCCACCCGCTTCGTTTACCCGGCTGCAGATAGTCCTGTCGCTGCTGCCCAGTATCTGGACTTCAAATCTTACTTGACCGGCGACATACTGGTTAAAGTAGATCGTATGAGCATGGCCAATTCTCTCGAGACACGGAGCGCCCTGCTTGATTACCGCATCGCAGAATTAGCTTTCTCAATGCCGACTTCAGTAAAACTCCCTGAAGCGCTGTTGGATGGCTCAAGAAATAAGTTTGTATTGAAGGAATTGGCCAGCCACTACCTGGGACGCGAGTACGCCTACCGCCCAAAAGAAGGCTTTGGTATTCCAGTTGATCAATGGCTCCGAGAAGATAAGGCAGGTTACCTCCGGGATACGCTGCTAAATAACACCAGCCCTATTTATGACTATCTCAACCGTGCTGTTGTCAGGAAGATTGTTAAGGCACATCTTGACAAAAGGATGGCTTGTGGTCATAAAGTATGGAATCTGTTGATGCTGGATGGTTGGCTGCGCTACGTTCATCACGTCAACACAGTTAGTTCTTTGAAGAACGATTAAGGACCTATTCCGATGTTCCTGAACGATCCCTCCCCTCTGCAAAGCTACATAATAAAACTGCTTTCCCCCTTATATCGATTTTATCAGTTCATTTCCTTCCTTTTGATCGGACTATTTATAGAAATTTATTTATACTTTCACAAAGAAAGTCTACCCCGTAAAGTGCGTTCCGTTCTTCATGTATCCTGTTTGAGTCATAAACCTTTTATGTTATCCAGACTGATGAGGGAAAAGGGATTAAAGTCAGAATATCTTGCAGTTGCGGCAGAGAGAGGTTGGCTTCAGGTTGGCACAAGAGGTTATGATTATAATGTAAGCTTCAATACTTATCTTAAGATAATATTTCAACCCTGGATAGTCGCTTATTACATTTTATATGTGATGGGCAAATATGATGTGATTCATTATCATTTTGCTGTATTGTTGACGAATAATAAACTTGAGTTAGCCTCCTTGAAAAAAATGGGAAAGGTGGTCGTATTCCATTTTCGAGGTTGTGATTTGAGGCAGAAAAGTGTAAACAATAAAACAAATCCTGAGTTAAATTGCTGTCAGGAATGCGACTATCCAGAGGGAAGTTGTCAGAACAAGGTACAGTCATTCCGCATCTCCTTGGCAAAAACATATGCTGATTTACTGTTTGTAACCACTCCGGACCTCCTCGACTTTCTCCCCGAAGCTGAACAAATCCCTTTTGTTGCCCCTTATGGGATTGATTTTGATAAAATAGAGGCAACCCCAAAAAATAAAGGTATTTTCAGGGTGGTAACCAGTTCCAATCATGATAGCGTTGATGGAACAGAATATATCCGGAAGGCAGTAAAGCGCCTTCAGGAAGATGGAAAGGCGATTGAATTAATTGAAGTTCATAAAACCCCTTATGAGAAAGCCCTGTCCATATATAAAAGCGCGGATGTTTATGTTAGCAAATTGCGTATGGGGTATTATAACAATGCCAATATTGAATGTATGATGATGGGGATTCCCTGTATGAGCTATATCAGGGAAGAGTTTCTGAGAAGTATACCAGATTGCCCTATTATCATAACCCGCCCGGATACGGTGTATCAAAGATTGAAGGAATATATAGACCAGCCAGAAAAATTGAAGGAAATCGCAGAGAAAGGGATTGAGTTTGTAAAGAAATATCACAATTCTGATAAGATTGTAAATTATATTATAAAAAGATACAATGAGGCACTAACAACAAGGGCGCAGTGATGAAATTACCCATTACAAAACCAACCTTTGACAGAGAAGAATATGAGTTAATTACCAAACCTCTGGACACAGGCTGGGTAGTGCAAGGACCTTATGTCAAAGAATTTGAGAATAATATCGCAGGATTTGTAGGGGCAAAATATGCAGTGGCTCTAAATTCCTGTACATCAGGACAATTTATAATGTCAAGGATTGTAGGTTTGAAGCCCGGCGATGAAGTTATCGTTCCCTCTTATACTTGGATATCGACGGTTAATTCAATTGAATTTCTTGGTGCAAAAGCAGTTTTTTGTGATATTGATATAAATACATACAACATTGACGTAACACAAATTGAAGAGAAGATTACTAAAAGGACAAGGGCAATCTATCCGGTTCACCTCTTTGGTCTTGTTGCTAACATGTCAGAGATCATGAAAATTGCAGACCGATACGATCTCCAGGTAGTCGAAGACTGTGCTTGTGGACTTGGAGCGAAAATAGGAAAAACCCATTGTGGATTGTTTGGTATTGGAGGCATTTTATCGTTTCATCCCAGAAAATCTATTACAACAGGTGAAGGAGGAATGATTATCACGAATGATGAGAAGGTAGCGACAATGGCTTCAAGCTTGAGGGACCATGGCGGTTTTAAATCAGATTTTGAAAGGCATACCGAAACAAATGGTTTTCTCCTGACTGAATATGCCTTACTCGGCTATAACTTTCGCATGACAGATATTCAGGGCGCATTGGGCGTTGCTCAATTTAAGAAACTCAATTGGATTTTAGAGAAAAAGCAACAGATTGCAAGGGAATATAATGAGAGACTCCAGGATATACGCTGGTTGAAACCTCCTGAAGTCCCTGAGGGCTACACCCATGGCTATCAGACGTATTGTACACTCTTTAAACCGGAAGAAACTTCTAAAGCTATTGAGGAAGAGGATTTGGAAGGAATTAGAAGCTTACACGCTGAGAGAAATAGAATCATGTCTCATTTGGAACAAAAAGGTATTTCAACCCGACAGGGTACCCACGCTGTCCATATTCAAAAATTATATCGTGAGAAATACAAATTACAGCCAATGGATTTCCCTGCTTCTTATGCGGCCGATAAATTGACAATCGCTCTTCCGTTTTACCCTTCATTAACAGAAGAAGAAATAGAATATTTTTTTTATAATTTGAAGAAGATGAAAGAGTAGGACTAAGGATGAGTAATAGGAAACACAGAGTACCATCAACGGGATAGATAAACGTTTAGGACCCGCAAAATAGAGTATTAAGTTATGGGACACACAAAGGAAATAATAATTTTAGGAACCGGGGGCAATTGTATTGATATTCTGGACTCCCTTCATGACATTAATTCCACCTCAAAAAAGAATAAATATAGATGTATTGGCTTCCTCGATGATAATAAGAGTAATTGGGGTAAAGAAATATATGGCATTAAAGTACGAGGGCCCCTCCGTGCAGCAACTGAATTCACTGATTCTTTTTTCATAAATGGTATCGGTAGCCCTTCCAATTTTTTCGAAAAGGAAAACATTATCTCAAAAGCCGGCCTTCCTCTTGAAAGGTTTGAAACAATTATTCACCCTTCCGCAAGTGTATCAGTCACCGCACAACTTGGGAAAGGTACGGTTGTGTTTCAAAATGTAACCATTACCTCAAATGTTAACATAGGTAACCATGTAATTATTCTTCCCAGTTCGGTCGTCAGCCATGACGACATCATTGAAGATTATACATGTATCGCAGGTGGCACTTGCATCTCAGGTGAAGTGAAAGTGGGCAAGTCATGCTACTTAGGAACAAACAGTTCTATAGCGGGAAAAATTACGATTGGCGAGTATTGCCTTATTGGAATGGGGTGTGTTGTCCTTAATGACGTTTCTCCAAACAGCGTCATGGTGGGGAACCCTGCAGTATTTTTGAGACACACCCGGTAAAGAATCTTTTCTTCAAATTGGTGTTTTACCGGAGCATTATTAAGTATGAATATTTTGATTATGACTGCCATGTTCCCTCCTATTCAAACAGGGAGTTCTTTTTATGCTGACGATGTCGCAAAAGCTCTAAAGAGAAGGGGGCATCATGTTACTGTAATTACTTTAGAAAACAAAGAAGCCATGGTGGACAACCCCGGGTTTCCAGTTCATCGCCTGCATGCAATTCATTTAGAAAACCTTTTTAAGAATCATTTCAAACACTTCAGAATCAGCTCATGTTTTCTTCAAAACTATAAACGTGTGAACCAAATCATTAAGGACAATCATACCGATATCATATTTCTCGTTAGCCACTACCATGACATCGCTTTTATTGCGATAGCCGCTTCCCTCTATAATAAGATATCTCTTGTATCCTCGGTTAATACACAACTTCAGTTGATTAATCAGGCCGCAGCAAAAATATTGAATCTTTTTGACCGCCTAATATGCGGTAAGTTTGTTCTTCCCTTTTGCCAAAAGATCCTGTCTCTGGACACGGAAATAGAAAGGTATTTAACGGATGTTTACAAAGAAAATATAGCAACTAAATCAGTCATTATTCCGTATGGATTCCATGGAGACATTGAAGTCTTCAACAACCATAACCATGACTATGAATCACACAATCAATTATTAGGCATAGGGTCTATCATAGAGCAGAGGAATTTCCTATCTTCAATAACTCTATTTAGCAAGCTGATTAACATCTTTCCTCAGTTACGATTTAAGATCATCGGTCATGTCTATTACGACGCTGCTCTTAAACTTACGAAGGAACTTCATATCGAAGACAAAGTCATTTTTACGGGGGAGCTTCCGCACGAAAGGGTTTTAGAAGAGATTCAAAAAAGTGATATTCACGTGGGCATTCTTTCCGGAAATTATGTAGGCCTTGGCACTGCGACTTTAGAATCAATGTTAATGGGAATACCCGTCGTAGCAAATGTTCCTCCAAACCTTTTTGGGGAGAATTTACTATTCGATATGCAGAATTACGTTTATGCTGATCTGAGCCGCCCTCAGCATCTCGTCGAGAAAATTACTACTTTGTTTCAGCAAAAGGATTTGCGCGAAAAGATAGGTAAAAGCGGGCAAAAGTTGGTAAAAGAACATCTTGACTGGGATATTATCTCTGAAAAAATAGAAAATCTATTCGTGGAAGTATGTAAGAAAACATAAAAGCGAGCGGTTCCACTTAGCATTTTCAACATCAGATAACGAAACATATCAAGACGAACATGGCCAACATATATAACCAATCCCTTGATGTCTTGCTTATCTGCCCAAATTATTCCAGTGAAGTATTAATCACCGATGCCATCGTTTATCCGATGAATCTTGCATATCTGGCTGCATATCTTCGCGAAAAAGGTATAAAGGTTGGTATTATCGATGGCAGAGCATTGAATTACTCTCTTGAAGATTATAAAGAATTTATTACTCGATTTAAACCCAAAATTGTTGGTATCACCGTGATGACCTCTTACGTAAACCAGGCGGTTGAAATTGCTGAGGTGGTAAAGGGAGTGGCAAAACATATCGTTGTCATTGTGGGAGGAGCTCATATAAGCGCTTTACCAATAGATTCGTTAAAGTCTTACAGATGTTTTGATATTGCTGTCGTCGGTGAAGGGGAACAAACCCTCTTGGAATTATGTAGAAAAATCTTAAATAATGATCATAACTTTTCTGATGTTGATGGAATTCATTATCGTAATAATGGAGATATTACCTTTACAAAGCCTAGGGCTCTGATACCTAATTTAGATTCATTACCCTACCCGGCATACGACCTGCTTCCCCTTGACCGATATAGACCCTCTATCCAATGGGTTAAAAAACGTCCTTTCCTCATGCTTTATACCGCTCGTGGCTGTCCGTTTAACTGCACATTTTGTGCCTCGAATGTAAACTTTGGAAGAAGTGTAAGATTACGTAGTCCAGAAAGTGTCGTCAATGAAATTGAATATTACAAGGCAAGATATGGAATCAAGCAAATTATATTTTATTCTGATACACTGGTTATCAACAAGAAGCATATAAATGCTTTATGTGAACTTATGATTAAAAGAAAAACCAATATTGTCTGGTGTTGTTTCAGTACAATTGAAGCTATGAATTTTGAGTTAGCTAAGAGAATGAAAGAGGCCGGCTGTTTTATGGTTTCCTTTGGACTTGAAAGTGGATCTGAATACATGCTACGGAGAATGAATAAAAACTATCAATCTACGAAGCTGGCAAAGAAGATCATTACGGATGTTCGGAAAGCTGGGATAACCCCCATTGGCTCTTTTATCTTCGGGCACCCGGGTGAAACCGAAGAAACCATAAAAGAGACAATCCATTATGCATTGGATCTTCCTCTAAGCTACGCCGCATTTGCTACCGTCGTTCCATTTCCGGGTTCGCAAATTTTTAAATATGTAAAAGACAAAGGGATATTACCTGAAACGATAACTGACTGGTCAGACTTTGAGGAGTATAGGGAACCTTTTGTCTTAAGCGAAGTTCCTAAAGACAAGTTGCTCTATTATTTAAAATTGGCTTTTAGAAAATTTTACTTTAGAGTGCCGACGATTCTTTGGATCATCAAAGATAGTTTATCCCTTTACAAAATATGGTATGGACTTCTTACATCAATTCGAGTTGGTAAACTTATGTTTTTGAAAAAATCGCCGGAAAAGCATTAGAATGATTTCTTAATTCATCGTTGATTTATAAGAAGCTCAACTAAATGACTCGGAAAATAATTGCAAGCAAACAAGAAAGAGCGACTTCCGCAAGGGGCTTTTAGTTGTGAAATGGGGCAATATAGAAATGATCTTTTTTCTAATTAATCTTTTTCCGATTTTATGCTTCAATATAAGGGTCTAATACGACATTGATATGTATAATGAAATTGACTCGTTTGGCATATACTTAGATGATACTCATCGCGAACACAAAATATCAAGTTATGCGTTAAGTGTGATTTTAAAGGATTTGGAAACCCTTGATCATCCCTTAGCCGTCGACAGATAATTCGCAGGCCGATCGAGCAGCTCGGGAATTCGACAGTTGGGTGAAGACACATGTCTTATGCTTTAAAGCACCGTTATCTTTCAACGGTCACAAGAGTTTTGATCCTATTATCACTGTGTCTATTAGTCCTCTCTTTCTTGGTTTTCGAACACAGCCGGGGGGACATTTTTTTCTCATGGCAACGAAGAACCCTCACGAACATAACGCACGAAATAGGCTTCGCTTACCAAAGTCCTCTGGGGCAGGTATTGATGAGTTCCCATAGCAAGCCCTCCCCAGCAAAACTTCTCGAAAATGGCATCGAGCTTGGTGCCGCCAATTCAATTCACGACGACATAAGGAGAACTGGAAGAGGTAAATTTTCTTTCTGGTACGATTGTCTTTATTTTTCGCCATCAGATAATACTGATCCCAGAACAAACAATAGAAAATATGAGATTCTCTGGCCCACTCCCATCAGTAAGTGGTTTTCAAGAGTTTTATATCTCTTGACACTTTCTATCGCTTTTTTTTCCTGTACTTTAGCAATCAAGGATTTTAAAAGCGGACCAAAGGTTATAGGAGAGAAAGGTTTGTCTAAAGGGGTTAGAACATTTCTAAAGGAAAAACGCCAATACTTTTCTTTACTTCTAAAAAGTCGCTATTCATCAAAAATAAGCCTCGTTTTAATTTTAATATCGCTAATCTTGTTCTTGATATCATTTTTAATTCTTGAGCACACACGCGGGCAGATTATTTTATCATGGCAGCGGAAGCCAATCATTAGTATCAGTATTATAAATGAAAGTGGATTTGCTTACCAATCTCCACTTGGCCGGGTGTGGATGAGTTCCCATAGGAAGCCTTCCCCAGCAAAACTTTTTGAAAATGGCATCGAGCTTGGTGCCGCCAATTCAATTCACGACGACATAAGGAGAACTGGAAGAGGTAAATTTTCTTTCTGGTACGATTGTCTTTATTTTTCGCCATCAGATAATACTGATCCCAGAACAAACAATAGAAAATATGAGATTCTCTGGCCCACTCCCATCAGTAAGTGGTTTTCGATCGGTTTATATTTTTTGACTCTGGTTATTGTTTCCTTTACGGCTGTTCATACAATTCAGGTTGTTAAAGCAAAACTGGAGAACGTGAAAGAAGATGTATCTATAATCCAAAAATTAAACGTTCTTTTCAAGAGAAAAGACAGCTTCTGCCTGTCTCTTTTATATTTTGCACTGTGTCTTGGCTGTATATTTTTATCTTATTCTTTTTATATAGTATTCAATAAGCCTGTTCGAGTACTAGGATCGGCCGAAACAATCTTCATTTACACTATTGTATATCTGATTTGGGGAGGACTTGGCTTTCTCTCAGCTCGTTTTTTCTCCTTAGGACAAAAGGTAAATCTAAAAGTTATAATTAAGTTGATAGCAATATTTGGCGTCGTTTTCTTCCTTGTTTTGAGGTCGGAGATCATAAATAGCATCTTTGAGTTAGTGCACAATGTTTCTTTTTTTGTCATTATGATAGTTATAGGTATTTTCTCGTTTTATCTAAATCGGGGGCATAAGATAGCATTTGCCTTCAGATCATTGACCCACAACCATACAAGGTGGGTGTTGGCACTAATTATAATATTTATAGCAACGATGGCGATTCCTGGCTTAGTTAAACCTCTTATCGAGTCTTGGGACATTTCTGGATATATGGATTCCCAAATGTACGATGTTGATGCACATAGAATTGTTACAGGAGAAGTTCCCCAAGGTAGTCCATTTGTTATGCCTTTATACCAGTACGGGATGGCATTTTTTTACTATATTTTCGGACATTTTTTTTATGTTCAGCAAATTATTAATGGCCTTTTATTTATCGCAGCCATCGTACTGTTGTGTTTAACCTCATGGAATCTTTTTAGGAATTTAGGAGCAGTAATTATAACTGGGGTTTTATCTGCTTTTACAAAGCAACTTTACTCTTATGTTATTGTTACCCAAATTGAAAATTGGTATATTCCTTTAATCTGTTTAATAATTTTTATGTGGTCTTGCTACTGGAGAAGACCCTCGCTTTCACATCTTATTTTCTTAGGAATTTCCATAGGACTCGCATTTAATTGCAGAGCACAAGGAACTTTCTTTTTTGCTTTTTTATGCCTTACGCCTTTTTTCATTGCAAAAATGTCGATCAAGGAGCGCCTTGTTCATTCGTCTATCATTGTTTTAGTTGTGGGAATAAGTCTGCTACCCTGGAGCATTCGAAATTATATTTATGAAAATCGGTTTTCTCCTACAAGCGATCAGGCTATTATTGTTACAATTAATGATCATAGAATAGGTTTTTATGGATTACGCCATGAGTTCTTTTATAATAAAGACCTTAAAAAATATGAAAACAAAGGTGGTATGGCTGGATTTAATGAAGTCTATAAAGAATATCTGAAGAAATATTCCAATAAAAAAGAACGTAATAAGGCTATTCAAAAAGATGCTTTAAAAAATACACTGAGTGATCCTGTGTGGACAGCGAAAGCAGTCTTCTGGCGCACTCTTTCATTATATGGACTACTTCCTCCTGGTATTTGGGATCCTGAAGGACCAAAACCCACAGATTGGAGTATGCACTGGCAGGGATATATTTACAACGGGTTTCCATCTCTTTTTTTCATCAGTTTTTCATTACTTGGGTTGTTAATGAGACCGGAGAGAAGAACTCTTTTCCTTTTTTTGGCTGTGGCAAGTAATATAGCAATAACGATTTTTGCTCCGGCCGTTGAATCGAGGTTAGGTTACCCTCTTCTTCCACTTCATATGATTCTCGGGATGTGTATATTTTTCAAACCTTTTTCTGATGATATAGGACGAAGAGATTGTACTCCTTCTTCTTTTATATTTTCTGATAATAAAAAAATATATTTGGCATTTGCTATTTTCTCTATCGCCATTTTCTTCATCCTCTGTCATCTAACTGTCGGAAAAGATAATATATACCGCCCTCTTATTGAAAAAGCAACAGTCAAAGACTGCCATATAAAAATTAATCCAGATATTCCCTCTTTAAACGATTATTATAAATGGCTGAATGACAAAAAAGGTTCTCCCCCTGTCTTTAATAACGGAGACAGGGTGCGTTTAAGATGTAAAGTAACCAATTACATGTTACCGCCCAAAAAATATGGCAGTCATGATTTTCTTCCTGCCTTTGCTTCCGATCCTTCGAGAGAAAATTTTTATTATGCCTATCCTTTGGAGGGAGGCATTATTGGTATGACTTATTTCGGCACATCAATGAATACTCAAATCAGAGAAGGTGATATCGTTGAAATAGAGGGAATTATCCTTCTATACCAAAGAAATACCACATTATCTAATCTTGATTTTTGGTTAAAGGCAGAAAAGATTCTCCTGATAGAGAGGAAATCACCCAGTTCATAGAATAAGCCGAATTTAAAAGATTATGAATAAACGCTGGATATGGACTGCCTTAAGGTTTGGGTTTGTAGCAGCAATATTTCTTTATTTACACAATACTGGTCAGCTTGACCTTGGTAAGCTAAAATTAGTTTTTAAAAGAATCGATTTGTTTATCTTGGCAACAACATTAATTTTTTTAGGGGCCTTATTTGCAGTGCAGCGATGGAGGCTTCTCTTACATGCGCAGAATGTTTTCTTGAGTCTCTGGGCAGCTATCAAATTAACCTTCGTAGGGTTTTTTTTTGGTATTGCTTTACCCGGTACTTTTAGCGGCGACATTGTAAAAGCATATTTTCTTGCTAAAGGTGAGCAACAAAAGGCGGTATTAATAACTTCTATTTTCTTCGACCGGTTACTTGGATTATACACGCTGTTTTTTATAGCGACACAGGCGGTTATTATTAGCTTTCTTTATAGTGCAATAACAGAACAGTATGGCGTATGGTCTCGTCCGTATGTAGTAAGCTTGGGATTTTTTATCTGCATTTCGTTCGTCTTTCTTACTGTAATAGGAATATTGAGTATGAACAAAAAGCTTCGAGACTCAAGAGTTGTGAAATATATTTTTACAAGAGTCCCGTTTCGTGAAACAGTCTCAGGAATCTATGATACGATTCAGCAATATAGACACAACCCCCGATTAACGTTTAATGCCTTTATTTTATCACTGGTAGCTCAGATCAATACATACGCGGGCATGTTCTGTATAGCTCTTCTTCTTAAAATAACGGTGCTTGCCCCCATCGATTATCTTTTTGTACTGCCAGTAGGTTCATTAATAAATGCTATACCGCTTGCACCCGGTGGATTGGGGGTTGGGGAAGCGGGGTTTAGAGAAATGTTTCGTCTTTTTGGATCCGAGGAGGGGGCCGAATTGGCAGTCATTTTTCACGCAAGTTTTTTTATGCTATCTCTGGGATTGGGCGGGCTTGTATACCTATTCTCTGATTTATCAAAAACCAAAGTGAACAGATAAAATATCTTTATGAAGGTTATCATCATTGGAGCCAGAGGCTTTATCGGGAAGAACTTGCTTCACTTTATTCAGAAGAAGGGGGTCGAGGTGCAAGGTTTCTCTTCCTCTGAACCCGGCAATATCGATCCCAAAACGGGTATCCTCTCTGATGAATTCAGAATTCCCAACGGTACTACTGTGGTGATATATCTTGCTCAGTCACCACATTATTATCAGATCCCAGAGATGCTCCATCATATCATCAACGTGAACGTCGCGTCAGCGGTGAGAATGGCTGAATTGGCGCGCAAGGCAAAGGTGAGGCGCTTCATTTATGCCTCAACTGGCAATGCCTATAGACCGAGTTTTCAGGCCATGCCTGAAACGGCTCCTATTGGGGGAGACAACGGGTATGTAATCACCAAAATTTTCGCGGAGAAGGTCGTTTCTTTATTCAACAAGTATATGGATATCATTATAATAAGGCCTTTTGGAATTTACGGGCCGGGACAGACAGACAAGCTTGTACCGAATCTTTTAAACTCTCTTTTGCAAGGGAGGGACATTTATGTTGAGAGAAACCCTCATGACTTAACAGATATGGGTGGATTAAAGATTTCTCTTTGCTATATTGAGGATGCCGTTAAAATGTTATACAAACTTATTACTGACGGTGGCCCCCATCATCTCAACATTGCCGGAGAAAGGCCTGTGAGCATCCGGGAAATTGTGAGCACCATGGCCAACTATCTGGGAAAAGAGCCCAGGTTCAAGCTATCTGAAAATTACCGTCAGTTCGACCTCATCGCAGACGTCTCTTTGCTCAAGAAAACTTTGAATCCGGAATTTACCGACATCCAAGATGGATTGCGAGCAACCGTAGACGCTGCAATAAAGGAATCTGATCGCCAGGGCTTTGGTAGCTAAAATGAAAGTTCTTCACCTGCCTTCCTCTGTTGGGGGTCAGTCATGGGGGCTTGCCCAGGGCGAAAGGAGACTGGGGCTTGACTCGAAGGTTCTGACCACTTCAAATAGCTACTTTAATTACCCCTATGATATCTCTTTACATTGGGAGAAGAAAGGATCGATCGGGATCGTCCTCGACAGTATAAAGGCTTTTCTAAAATACAGAAATAAATTCGATGTATTTCATTTTAATTATGGTTCAACGTTGGTTGATTTTCGCAAATATGGAGTTTATCATTGGGATCTTCCGTTCTATCCAAAAGGGAAAAAGATAATATTTACTTATAACGGTTGCGATGCCAGACAGAAATATAAGACCATGGCCAGGAATAAAATAGCACCCTGTAATGAACAGGATTGTAATAATGGTATCTGTAATAGTGGAGTCATGGACAGGAAACGGGAAAAGAGCATCCATATTGTATCGGAATATGCTCATCATATATTCGCTGTAAATCCGGATTTACTCTATTTTTTGCCAGAAAATGTTTCATCCTTTCTGCCCTACAGCATTGCCAGGTGGTTTGAGATTCAAACATCGCCTTATAACATTGGCCGAAACTTTAAAATAGCACATTCTCCGACAGACCGTGCCGTAAAGGGATCTCGTTATATCATCGCTGCATTAGAAAACCTGAAAAAAAATTATCCCATAGAAATTATTCTTATTGAAGGAATGTCGAATAAGGAGGCATTAGAAATTTGCAAGCAGGCCGACCTGGTCATTGACCAGGTGCTGGCGGGGTGGTACGGAGGTTTTGCGGTGGAAGCGATGAGGATGGGGAAGCCCGTCGGTGTTTTTATCAGAGAGGAAGACCTTCGTTTTATTCCAGAAAAAATGGCAAAAGGCCTGAAAGAGGCTGTCATCAATTTAAATCCATTTAACATCGAAACGGTATTAGAAGGGTATCTGCAAAACCCAGAGCTGCTTCTCTCCAAAAGTAAGGCATCACTTGAATATGTTCATAAATGGCACGACCCAACTTTTGTCGCCGGGATGACAAAGGCCGTTTATGAAAGCTAAGTGACTACCTTGCGATATGAGGATTCCATCTCACATGGATTTTATGAATCAGTCCGTAATTGTATAGACGCTGGAGACTAAATCCCTCCTCCCCTCCCTTTACAAAGGGGGGGAATTCCCCTCTTTGAAAAAGAGGGGTTAGGGGAGATTTTAGGGAGAACATGTCTTCTCAATTATGGACTCCTTAGTAAGTCCTTTCAATACCCATGGTTGCCTAAGAATCTTTGCAGACGACCTTCACGTCAAAATGACCTGCTGTAAAGTTTAAACGTTCCTTTACTGCCCTTCAAATCGGCTTGGAAAAACTTCCTCCTCAGTCCTCCCCGTCTTCCGCGGCGAGATCATTCTTTTGAGCCTCAAGAAACTGATTTGAACAAGAGTGCTCATTGATCTTACCCTATCTCTTTTTGGCTTGATAAAGTGGAATCGATCTGATAAAAATAGTGTTCGTGGAGAATAAAGAAAAAATCTTAGTCATCATCCCTGCCTATAATGAAGAAGGATCCATAGGAAAAGTCATCGAAGAGGTCAGGGACCATCTCCCTCAGGCCGATATCCTGGTGGTGAATGACGGGTCCACTGATGAAACCGGGAATGTCGCAAAGGAGGAGCGAGTTCTGATATTGGAACACCTGTACAATATGGGGATTGGTGCTACGATGCAGACGGGCTTTCTTCTCGCATTAAGAGATAGTTATGACATTGCAGCGCAAGTCGATGGAGACGGACAGCATGACCCACAGTATTTGAATAAATTAATGATCCCTATCCTGACTGGTGAGGTCGATTTGGTCATTGGCTCAAGATACCTCGAAGAGAAAGGGGCTAAATCCTCCGTTCCAAGGAGGATCGGTACTCGGTTTCTTTCTATCTTGAATTACATTTTGACAGGCCAAAGGGTGAC
The DNA here is from genome assembly GCA_963826305.1 of uncultured delta proteobacterium. Classification (GTDB taxonomy): domain Bacteria; phylum Desulfobacterota; class BSN033; order BSN033; family UBA1163; genus CAWGWZ01. The sequence goes on from CAWGWZ010000028.1 coordinate 312,343, forward strand.
AGACCCGACCTCGGGATTTAGAGCCATCAACAAAAAGGTGATTGATTTTTTTTCGAAGGAATATCCATCGGATTACCCTGAGGCGGAATCATTGATCCTTTTGCATAAGAAGGGATATACTTTTAAAGAGGTCCCCGCCCCCATGAGAAAAAGGCAGGGTGGAGTTTCTTCCATTCATTTTCTGAGCTCCATCTATTATATGGTCAAAGTCACGTTATCGATGATGATTGGAAGCCTAAAAGAGATCTGAGCCATGTCATTAAGTCGGGTTCAAGTATTTGCCATTATTGGTTCCGTCTTCTTAATCATTTTATTGCTGGAACTGATCAGAAGGAACTATTTAAAAGAGAGGTATTCTCTTTTATGGCTCGTAACAGGAGGGATTTTTCTAATTCTCTCCTTGACCATACAATTATTAGGCCCGATCGCCCATTTCATTGGATTTCAAGTTGTCTCCAATGCATTGTTCCTTGCAGGAATCATTTTTCTGGTCGTCATTGCCCTGGGGACGACCATTGCCATCTCCCGCTTATCCGAGAGGAATAAGAGATTAACCCAGGAGGTGGTCTTACTTAAAAAAAGGATAGAAGATTTGGAGAAAGTTCAGAGTGACTCAAATCATAAGAAATGAAGGATGATAAGAAATTTCATTACATTGTCATTACTTTCCTGACTCTTTTGGCGATCGCTCTCTACCTCAATTCTTTAAGGAATCCATTCCATTTCGACGACATCCCAAGCATCGTTGAGAACCCTTACATCCGGGACTTAAAAGATATTCCTCTCTTTTTGAAGGGGTTGGAGGTCCGAACCAATTGGTTCAGGGCATTGCCCACCCTTTCCTTTGCAATCAATTACCATTATCACGGGCTCAATGTATTTGGATACCACTTGGTAAATTTGATCTTGCACATTCTTTCCGGCATCCTCGTCTATTTCATATCGAGGAATCTCTTTGCTCTCGGATTTAAAAAAAGCGGCCCCCCTGACCCATGGAATAAGAGAATAGATCTTTTATCCCTTCTCACGGCAGCGATCTTTATCTCCCATCCCCTCCAGGTCAACACGGTGACCTATATTGTTGAGAGGAATGAAGGATTAGCCAGCCTCTTCTATCTACTCGGTCTCTTTCTTTTCATGAAGGGAAGCTTTTCCAAGGGCCTTCTAAAGGTGCTCTCCTTTTCTGGAGCCATCGTAACGTTCCTCTTCGCCATCCTGTCAAAGGAGATCAGCTTTACCTTACCCATCGTGCTGATCCTATTCGATCTTCTATTTGTTTGTAAGAACCGCGCGACGATAAGAAAAAGACTGATTGTTTATTTCGGGGTCAGTGTTCTTCTCGTTTTGTATCTATTATTTTTTATGAGAGGAGGGATTTTTACACTTCTTTTTCGTACCGCCCATCCCTGGACCCCATGGGAAAACCTTTTGACCCAGTCCAACGTGATCATCCAGTATTTTAAATTGCTCTTATTGCCACTGCCTCGGTGGCTCAATGTCGATCATGATTTTCAGGTGTCAAGATCATTACTCGAATATCCCACCATTCTCTCTGTCTCCATCATCCTTCTCCTTTTGATTTTTGCCGGAATTTTAATAAAGAAGAACAGATCGGTCTCCTTTTCTATTTTCTGTTTCTTCCTCGTCCTATCACCCACTTCGAGCATCATTCCGATCTGGGACATTATGGTCGAATACCGACTTTATCTTCCTCTCTTTTTCTATGCTTTCGTCCTCACCTCAGGACTTCATTACCTGAATAACTTATTCGCTCAGCACTGGTCTAAGCGATCAGGTCAGGTCATTGTTTTGGGGGTCTCGATCCTCATCTTGGGCTTTTATTCCATCACGACGATCGAGCGGAACAGGATTTTCAAAGATGGCTTAACCCTTTGGACCGATGCGGCAAAGAAATCCCCAAACAAGATGAGAGTGCATCATAATTTAGCAAGGGCCTATCTGGGCAAAGGGCGCATTGATGAGGCGATTCGAGAGGGTGAGATTGCTCTGAGACTGAGCGCCGATCTCGATATAAAGGAAAATGTGAAATATGTTTTGAACCTGGTCGGAGGGGCCTATTTTCTGAAGGGAGAAAGCGATAAAGCCCTTCGCATTCTCCAGCGGGCCATTGAGATCGATCCGAATTTTGCCACCTCTTATTATAATGTGAGCTGTATTGATGCGAAAAAACAAGAGAAGGAAAGGGCCCTCAAATATTTAAAAAAGGCAATCGCCCTGGACCCCAAATATAGGGAAAAGGCGAAGGGCGATAAAGATTTTGATTCCCTTAGAGGCGAAAAGGAATTCGAAGAGATGATAAAGTGAGGGGTTCGAAAAATTACAAAATAGAGAGGGGAACAGGTCTTCGCTCCTGCTCCCCTCTTTTTTTAAAAACATACTCTCAATGCCAATCAAAACCTATGGTCTGATGATCACCATCAATTCTTGTGAGAAATCAGAAAAGTGTTCAGTGTATTGAGAAGTGTCCGTCGGCCCTAAGGTCCACCAACCCCTTGCATCGACTCTAACTGTGTAAGTGCCTTGAACGGCCCATGTATGAGGAGGAGTAGTTACTGCTCCAGTACCAGAGGGTACCCCTGCGTTCAATGGTAACCATCCCGAATCCGACCCATCTCCCCAATGGAACCGATATTGTACATCCTGGCCTATGTCAGATATGGAACCTCCGGTTGAAAAGGTATAAGGAGTTCCGACTTGTCCTATATTATTCGCTGGCGGGCTCTCCCAGACTGGTCTGTTTGGTGCACTGATGAAATCGATTACTATATCTACCCCGCTTGACCAGCTTGATAGGACCGTAGGATGCTGTTTACATCGAGATATCAACTTTATCGTACGGGTACCCGAAGTCGACCAAGCTTTAACATATGGTCCACCCCATGCCGAGAATGTTCCATCACCCCAGTCAAATTGACTCTCCGTGGGATCTCCCAAGTTAGAGACCCCGGATTGGATTCCGAAGGTATAGGGTATATTTTTCCTCCCAGTGATTCTATTGGCTGACACTTCATAGATTGTGCCCCGATCGGGGGATTGAAGATTCTCAATAAACGGAGTTGAAATCGTTTCTGCCGGAGGCGGCGCTCCAGGTTGAATCGTTACAGTCAGTACCGGTGACCAGTCGGAGATAACAGTGGTGTGGATTCCACACCTGGCCCGTGCCCTGACGGCGTATGTTCCAGAGACTGCCCACGCCTTTCCCACACTTGCTATCCCGATAGGTAACCATTCAGATTTCGTGTTATCCCCCCAATCGAATTGATATTGGACGGGGTCCGGGGGTACGCGATCTGAAGAGGAGCCTCCAGTGCTATAGAGATAGCCCTGCCCGACCGTACCAGTGGTCTGACCAGTAGGCGTGATAGGTGTCGAAACGAATTCTACCACAACCACCAGTCCTGATGACCATCCAGTGACCAGTGTCTGATGGATCGAACACCTGGCCCTCGCCCTTACGGTGTAAGTCCCTGAGGTGGTCCAAATCTTCTGTGCCGTGGCTTGAGTGATGGCCGTTATGGGGTCAGCCGGGGCCGCAATCCAACCAGAGAGATCCGTACCATCCCCCTTCCAGTCAAATTGATACTCCAAAAGATCATTCACATTTGAAACAGCTCCGCTCGCTGTATAAGGGTTAAGTTGGCCCCGCATCACGGCGAGCGGACCGAAAGGTTGAGATGGAGCGCTGACCAGTTCGATGACAAAGATTAACCCACTCCCACTTGACCAATCAGAAACCACACTCTGATCAGTCGCACATCGAGCCCTTGCTTTAATCACAAACCTGCCATAAGTGCTCCAGGATCTTGATTGAGTGGATGATCCCCACGGAGAGAAGGTTCCATCGCCCCAATCAAATTGATACTGGACAGTATGGCCAAGAGTTGAAATCGATCCACCCGTGCTAAACGAATATACTGTCCCGAGATTTCCTAAGGTTGGCCCCGCGGGCGTGGTGGGAGCCGAAACCGTTTCAGCCGCAGGCGGCGGTGCGCTGATCGTGACCGTTATCCCTGCGGACCATTCCGAGGTCACATTCGTATGAACGGAACATCTCGCCTGAGCCTTTACCGTATATGTTCCCGGATTCGACCAGGTCTTCCCCACACTTACAACCCCAACGGATAACCATCCAGAATTCGTCCCATCCCCCCAGTCAAATTGATACTGGACCGGATCTCCACGATCCGAAGAGGCTCCTCCGACAACATAAGCATAAATCTGTCCAACCGTACCGCTTGTCGGACCGGTCAGCGTCGTAGGGGGATTAACGAATTCAATAACAACCACTAACCCCGATGACCACCCAGTGACCAGTGTCTGATGGATCGAGCATCGTGCCCTAACCCTTACTGTATAGATCCCCGAGGTAGTCCAAGACTTCGTCTGGGTGGCTTCTCCCCAGGGTGAAAGATCTGTGGTGCCATCGCCTTTCCAGTCAAATTGATACTGTAAGGTATGACCGGAACTCGAAATGGCCCCAGTGGTTGAAAAACTATAAGGCACAGCCCTCATCCCATTAATCTGACCTGCGGGTGGTGACGGGATCGAAATGGTTTCAATGTCAAAGGTGAGCGCACTTGACCAATCGGACATCACGCTGGTATCAGTCGCACAACGGGCCCTCGCTTTAATCAAGAAGGTTCCAAGGATGTTCCAGGATTTTGACTGAGTGGATGATCCCCACGGAGAAAAAGTTCCATCGCCCCAATCAAATTGATATTCCACACGATGACCCAGATTGGAAGTTGATCCGCCTGTACTAAACGAATAGGATGCCCCAAGACTACCTAAGTTCGGGCCGACCGGCGTTGAAGGGACTGAAACTAATTCGATGGTCACCGTCAGTTCGGGTGTCCAATCCGAAACGACCGTGGTATGTAATGCACAGCGCGCTCGAGCCTTTATGTTATATGGGCCGCCTGCGGCCCAGGCCTTCGACCGGGTTCCGGAGCCCCATTCAGACGTTGTTCCGTCACCCCAGTCAAATTGGTACTCCAAGGGATGCCCTGCCGTTGAGATGGCTCCACTTGCCGTGTAGCTATAACTCTGGTTCGGTATCCCCTGTATCGGCCCGACCAGCAGCGTAGGAGCTGAGACGGATTCGATCGTCACCGCCAGTCCATCTGACCATTTCGAGACAACGCCCGTGTGCGTCGCACACCTGGCCATTACCCTGACTGTAAAGCCCCCCCCTGTTGTCCAGGTCTTGGAGGCACTTACCGTCCCCACAGGCAGCCAATCCGAGTTCGTCCCATCACCCCAGTCGAAGAAATATTGAATAGCGTGACCAAGAGTGGATGAAGCTCCGCTCGCCGTAAAGGTATAGCTCGTTCCGACGAAACCGAAAGTGGGGCCACTGGGTACCGCAGGGGTAAGAATCACCTCTACGTTAGATGGCGTCATGCAGCGGCTGTAGCCCACCGGGGTGAGGGTCGCACTCGGCTGGCCAGCGTTTCGAGATTCCTGGAGAACGAGGCCCACCGCGGGTAACCCCCTATACATCATGAATCTTCCCTGATTCGGGACAAAATAGTCTTCAAAATCTGGGATCAGAGATCTCTGCGAGAGGCTATCAGGGATTAGGATCGCTTCCCCGAGTTCAGAGGAACCTGTGGGCAGCGATACATTGTCGATTCCTGTCAAACTTCGGCTGTCCCCTTTGTAAAGACCGATAACATTGACCGAGAACGGCAAACTTATCTCTGAGTCGGCGATTGTTTTTCCATCCTCGGAAAGTGTGGTCCCGAGGACCTCGCTTCCTGTTTCTTTCGGGGCCTCGAAGGGGTTGTCGACCTGGCTGATCCGACCTCCGTTTTGATAATGAAAATGTCTCGTCGGAAAAGCGACGATGAAACTGGTCCGGCTCTGCGTAGAAGGGTCCAGTGAATAAGACCCCCTTATTTCACACTTTGAAAGTTGAAATTCCAATTGATCAAGTGAATCCTCACAGGTATCGAGACGAGGGAAACTGCTTCCTGTCGATCGGAATAAAGAACCCTGCCCTCGACTGAAGTTTCCGATGGCCATGGCATCATAGCTCATGAAAACTCCATCTTCGACTCTATTGATCAAGGCGTTTCCCTTTAAGGTATTGGGACAATCCCGGTCGCTTTTTGCAAGCCTACCCACGCTTCCATCAATATTATCGGGTGAGGTCTTCTCTTCACCGATCACCTCGATATAACCGTACAACGTTGAATCGCCATTTTTTTTCAGGATGTAACTCTTTGAAAAGAGGGAGCCAGACGACAAGGGATTTGAGAGAGAAAAAGAATTGGGGTCATAACTCGAGATCACATTGTCCGAACTCGTCAACAAAGCATTTGTCCCATCCTCGTTGATCTCAATCGTACCCGTCCAGACACCGCTCGATGGGATCCATATATCTTGCGAAAATACCTCTCTTCCTCGGAGCCACTCATTAATCCGGAGTTTCGCAGCAATGCCATATTCGCCAAGGTTCTCGACCTGAATTTGGGTGACCTGATGTTTTCCATCGACCATTCTCACATCGTAGTATGGGAAGATGAGGGAATCACCCTTTCCCTCGCTGTTCAATATCGTCCCTGATTTTAGAGAAAATCGACTTTGATAAGCAACTTCGTTGGGATCATCTGCAGCATAGAGACCGGAGGAGCATAAGAGGAGGGTGAAAAAGATGAAAGAAGAGATTAGAGGCAATGCCTTTTTCATCGCACTTTTTCCTTTCTTAGGTACTTATCCGCTTGCAGTTTCAAAGCACAATTCATGCCAATTTTTGTTAGGTCTAAACCGATTTACATTCTCTGGGCAATTAGTCAATAACCTGCTAATATGACAAGAGTTTTCTACCATCTTAAAGAAATAATTCCCCGTGATAACGTTTTCAGAACTTCTTCAAAAACCAACGAGCTGGTAACAAATTGACCTTTTTCGTAAGCCTATGGAAAAATTTAAGGCCTCTCTTCCTCTGTCGATCCGATGGACACCGATCTGCGCTTTGGCTCTTTAAAAAATATGAGGTTGATATTTGCGATGGGATAAGACAAGGACCGGGAATATGGTAACTTTCAGGTATGATGGTTTAAAAGGATTAAAAAGGCCCTATGGCTATGGCGATATTGATCATCTTTTCTTTTTTTTCCAAGGGGAGAGGTTTAATCCATTTTACCATTAAATAGGAATGGAACAATGATTCATAGCCACATCTCGCTGGAATCCTTGGATCGGTTGTATAGACGAAAAGGCCTTTGATCCATTCATCCTGATTGTCCATTGATGCTAAGAGCTTCTTTCCCAAGCCCTTTCCTCGCCACTGACGATCCACACACAGTCCTGCTACCAATCCCATTTCCCCAATCCGTTGCAGATGAACAAAACCGACAACATGAAAGGTTGACGGATTTTTTGAATCCTCGTAGATGGCGATATAATTGCTGGGAAACACCGGAGGGGGGTCCCCAAAGGCGTCTTGAAATAACTTTCCTGCAAAGAAGAGGGAATCTTGAACCTCAATGATTTTGACCTTCTCTAAATCTAATTCGATCTCACGCCCCTCCCCTTCGAAAACCTCCTCCTTTTCTGAGGATTCCTCGAGAACTTCTACGGCCACCGCCTCAACTGCCTCACATAAATTTGAAGGGGGATGCTCCCCTGCTATTTCCTCCAAGAGAACCTTCTCCTCTTCTGCCTCCTCTGCCACCTCCTCCAACAAGCTTTCGGCTTCCTCTATCCTGTCTGTCACTTCAGCTTCCGTCCCTAAGGACAGAAGCTCATGATATCGTTCGATCGTTTCCTCCGGTGCTCCGTCTACGACGATCTGTCCCTCGTGCAAGAGGATGATCCGGTCGCAGAATTTCTGCACCATGGGCAGGGCATGGGAAACAATGATGACGGTCTTCCCAGCCGATTTGAATTCTTCTAATCGGTTCAGGCACTTTTTCTGAAAGGCTTCATCTCCCACAGCCAAGACCTCATCGATCAGCAGGATATCCGGGTCCACGCACATGGCAACAGAAAAACCAAGTCGCATCCACATCCCTGTGGAATAGGTCCGGATGGGAGAATAGATAAAATCTCCAATCTCCGAAAAGGAGACAATCTCTTCAAACCTCTTCCTCATCTCTTTTTGATCAAAGCCAAGCATGGACCCGTTAAGAAAGATATTTTCTTCACCGGTCAGATCGGGATGGAATCCGACCCCGAGCTCTAATAAGGCTGAGATCTTTCCCTTCGTTATAATCTTTCCACCATCCGGGACATAGATACCATATAGGAGCTTAAGCAAGGTGCTTTTCCCAGACCCATTCTCGCCGATGAAGGCGATGCTCTCCCCTTCCCTGATCTTAAAATTGATATTCCGCAAGGCCCAGACCTCTCTGAAAGAACGCCTTTTCCCTTTTAGAATATTGATGGCCGTCTCCTTAATGCTCCGACTTCTGTCCTCCCATAGTCTGAATTTCTTAGACACATCCAATGCTTCGATCACTTAAATCTCCTCTGCCAACCTCTTCCTTATTTTCATGAAAGGGAAATATCCCAATAATAAAGAAGCCGATGTTGCGATGAGAAGGGCGATCCAATATACGGGATTCGGTAACTCGCCGTTCAATAAGACCTCTCGATAGGCCGTCACAAAAATGGTCATCGGGTTGAGTTTGTAAAAGAAAAGATATCGATCCGGAATGAGTGAAATGGGGTAGACAATCGGGGTCAGCCAGAACCAGACGGTGAGAATCACATCCAAAATGTACCGAATATCTCTGAACAAGACATGGATGGAGCTGAGAAGGAGACATACGCCAAAGATGAAGAGGGACTGGAGGAGGATGATCACCGGAAGAGAGAGGACGGCCCAATGAGGGAAATAGCCGAAGATCATCAGAATTGGAAAGACAAAAATGAAGGTGATGAGAAAGTGTAAAAGGCAGGAGAGGACGATGGAGAGAGGAAGAATCTCTCTTGGAAAATAGACTGCTTTGATCAAATAACCGCTGTCGGAAAGAGAAGCGAGAGAGAGGGAGAGGCTTGCTGTAAAGTAGCTCCAGGGAAGGTAAGCGCACATGAAAAACATTGGAAAATCTTTCACCCTCATTTTTATGATGTAATCGAAGGCAAGGGTATAAACGATGATGATGAAAAGGGGGTTTAAGAGAGACCAGAGTATCCCAAGGTAGGAGCGCTTATAGCGCGTTTTAAAGTCCCTCGAAACCAGATTCTTTAAAAGGTCTTTAAAAGCAAAAAGTTCCTTAATCTTCTCCATTCTTCCGGACGCCCCTAATTAGAAAACCCGCGCTATTCCCAAAATACTTGTGCACTGTCCCAGAAAAACCACTGTTCCGGTCTTTCCAGAATAAATTTTTCAAATATCTTTGCACCCTTTTGGAGGGCCTCCTTGATCCCCCCCTCGGTGATCGGATATTCAGGGAAAAAAGTAAAAACCCTCGTACCCTCCTCAGTCAAATAGGTGAAGAGGGGAACGATGGTGCTTGGAGTTCGCGATAGCAATTTCAAAAAACCGGAGGGGTATTTCCAATACCTGTTCAGAAAGAAGACTTCCTCAACAGACCCCTTTGTAAACTGGGGAGGTACATCGAAAGTGACGTAGACAAGATAACCCTCGTCCAGTTTTCTTAAAAACATTTCCTTGGTTTCTTCTGTCTGTGTGTAGATGATCTTCTCGCCGACTGTCTCGTTCAAACACCACATTCTGAGTTTCAGATACAAATACCGGAAGATATCTGACTTAAGCTCCTGGTGAAAAATGGGTCTTCCGATCACTTGGGGCTTGCCGCCAAGCTCCCTGAGTATCTCAAAAACAAAAAATCCGCCGCCGAAGTGGGCGCTCAGTACCACACAACTTCTCTTCTCCCTGACGATCTTTTGAATGATCTCCCCGTTCTCGATTCTTATGCTCTTTCGGATACGAGACCAGGGGTGAAGAAGCCAGAGGTAACAATCGATATCATCACATGCCAAGATTTCAAGGAATCGGCCCGAAAGACCCTCCCTCTCCTTTTGACTAAACCGATTTCCAAAAACAACCTCCAGATTTCGCTCGACATTTTTTCTCCTCCGCTCAAAAATGCTTCTCTTCCGTGTGAAGGCAATGATTCTTTCATAGGCTTTTGGGGGTCGAAACAGGGCACAAAAAAACATTCTTAGAAAGTAATATTCGACCCTCCTCAATTCTTTTGTCAAATTGATGTCCATTATTTTTGATCTTTGTATTTGTCAGAAAGGATCTCTATCGCAGTCGATGCCCTTAAGGCTTCCAACTTTTTGGCAACGAATTCTTTTTTTTCTTTGACATTATTTCTTTTATGATCTCAGATCTCACTTTCCCTAATTCCACAGGGGGGTTCGTCTTACGATTTTCAAGTTTAATAATATGGTATCCGTAGCTGGTTTTGACTGGCTCACTCACCTCACCCTCTTTTAAGGAAAAGGCGGCTTCTTCAAAGGGCTTCACCGTTTTACCTCTGTCAAACCAGCCCAGGTCTCCTCCTGTCTCCCGGGCATTCTCATCTATGGAATGTTCCTTTGCAAGTTTGGAAAAATCTTCCCCGGCTTTAATTTTATTCAGAATCTCCTTAGCCTCTTCTCCGGTCTTGACAAGGATATGCCTTGCCCTGATGACCTCTTTCTGCTGATATTTTGAGTTGGCTTTATAGAAGTCAAGAATCTCAGTTTCGGAGACCGAGATCAGTGAATTGATGTAAGAACTTACATACTCTTGGGCAATCAGCCCATCGACATAATACCTGATCTTCGCCTTTAAGGCCGGATTGTTCACGACGTCGGTCTTCTTTGCTTCCGTCGCCAGAAGGGTGAGATCAATGGCTTCGTTCAATATCCTCTTTAGATCCATTGCCGTCTCTTTCATTCTCTCCATTTCCTCAACGGTTCCCATCACCGTCGTCGGCCTCCTCACTTCAAGATCCTGCCTTCTTATAATTTCATCACCGACTTTTGCCACCATCTCAGAATCCTGGCCAAGTGTTTCGATTCCCAATAGGCATACCGTTAAAAGAGACACTAAAAAAAGAATTTTCCGCCGCATTTTGAAAACCTCCTCACTGGTAAGTTTGAAAAAATTACCTAATTGGATTATAATGGGTCATTCAACAGTCCATTTCAATTTAAGTTACTAATAGTTAATTGTCAATTGAACCATGCAATTTTTTTGTTTTGAGAGACAATTTACGGTGGTGAAGCAAATTTAATACCATATTTCTAAGGCAAGAGCAATTTATCAAGAAAAGACTCCATAAAAGGTTAGCATTCAAATAGGTACAATGTTATCAGGGTATTCTCTATTCACTGGGTGCTCTTTCGATTTGGGAATTATTAGGAAGAGGAGATGTCAGAACAGAGGGAAACCGTGCAATCGATATATAATATAATCGCTTTTTTGGTATCAAAATTGCACAAATAATACAAACCACCCATCCTAAACAAGGAGGTCTTTAATGAACCCGCATCTTAAAAAATTAAGTAATTTCACATTGTTATATATTTTTACCCTTCTAATTTTTATTTTGCTTCCCATTAGATCTGCCTTCTCAGGTAACACTCTGTCAGTAGATTCCATACAGGGACCCTCTTTCACCCTCTACTACGATTTAATCTCCATGGACTCAGAGAATTTGTGGTTTGCCACAAATCCATCCATGAGTACGACAATTTCTTCAAACCCTTTTATCGTCTTCGGTAATCTAAAGGGGTGCGAATTCGACGGTATGGGAGGCCTCAACGTCCTCGGCAGTGGAGGATTTTCATTCGACGTATTTGCAATAAGTTTTAGCGGAAGCAATATTACTTTGCGAAGTATCTCCATCCCCTCAGGATCAACATTCACCCCCCCCAAAGCCAGCAGTGGTTTAGTCATAGGCCATTTCTCCTGGAGCAACCCACCTCAAGACGACGAGACAAACGTAGCCGCTTTTGAAGCCTCTTTGGGAGGCACTAAGATCGGCAAGAGAAACCAAAGGCTCTTGAAAATCTATACCCTCAGTCAACCACAATCGGGCCTTTCATCATCCGCGAGCCGGAAAAAGCTCACCAAATCAAATGCCTCGAATTCCAATTACAAAAAGAGCAGCGCTTCATCTCCAATCTCTCAACAACTGCAAGACGAGATGCCTTACCTCTGCTACTATGACCTTTCGATCAATGCCTATGGAGGGGTGTATGTCTTCGCCGATTTAGATTCTTCAGACATCCCCCCTGAGGTTTATCCTATTGAGATTTATTTTGATGGCCTGCAAGGCGGAACTCAGCCTGATCCATCCTATAACACAGTTGTCGTATATAGAGGGAAGACCCTCTCCTTCAATGTGAATGCTTCTAATTCCAGTGCTTCTACCACTCAGATGTTTACTTTAAAGAAGCTCTATGTCCCGGTGGGGGCTCAGTTTACAGACCCCTCCCCTTTAAAGGGAGGAGATTCTCTGTCTGGTATATTTCAATGGCCAGTCAGTGGCGATGTTGGAGATGGAACCTATACTGCAATGTTCGGTGCTTATCTGAGCTCAGGATCGACTTCTCTATTCCCCACACTCCTCATTATGAATATCAAAGTCCAGGAAGAGCCAGCAAACATTGAACTGACTCCTTCACAGATCCCGTTCAACGGCACTATCGGAGGATCAAATCCAGCCCCACAAACTTTGACCATCAAAAATACCGGCGGTGCAGATCTCAACTGGACAGCCTCGAAGAATGCAAGCTGGCTTACCTTATCAAAGACCTCAGGCTCCCTCACAGGAGGAAATTCGGACTCAATCACCGTCTCTATAAATACCTCGGGCCAACAATCAGGCCAATGTAGCGATACCATCACCATCTCCGACCCTAACGCATCGAATGGTTCCCAAACAGTTCAGGTTACCCTGGGCCTAATCGCCCCGGCGATTGGTTTGGGTTCGCAAAGTATCCCTTTTAGTGGCACTGTCGGAGTGCCAAACCCCGCTCCCCAAACCCTCTCGGTCTCGAATACAGGTCCTGCGGGGACGACACTCAACTGGACGGCACAAGCTTCAACATCAACAGGCGGCCCCTGGCTTAGCATCAATCCAGTCTCAGGCTCCTCCACAGGCTCTGGAGATCCTAAAACAATAACAGTTTCCGTTAATATCTCCGGCCTTTCGGCAGGGACTTATAATGGAACAATTACCATCTCCGATCCTAACGCATCCAATAATCCCCAGACCGTTACAGTCACCCTCACCCTGACCGCCCCAAAGATTGAACTGACCCCTTCACAGATCCCTTTTAACGCCATTTTCGGGGGATCAAATCCAAACCCCCAAACTTTGACCATCAAGAATACCGGTGACGCGCCTCTCAACTGGACAGCCTCAAAGAATGCGAGCTGGCTTACCTTATCGAAGCCCTCAGGCTCCCTCACAGCGGGAAATTCAGACTCGGTTAGCATCTCTGTAGACATCTCGGGGCAACAAATAGGCCAATATAGCGATACGATTACCATCTCCGACTCCAACGCATCAAATAATCCCCAGAAAGCTGATATCACCCTCAACGTGACCGGCACGCCTCCAAGGATTGGAATTGATCCAACAAATTTGACTATTGCTTTTCCCGATACTTCCGTGGGATCAAACCCGTCACCCAAAGGCATGTCGGTCATCAATACCGGCGGAGGAACCCTTAACTGGTCAATCACATCGAAGCCGGCTTGGGTTACCCTCTCACTGGCCCAGGACTCCCTGGCAGCGAATGCAATAAGCTCGGTCACAGTCTCTATAGATACCAACGGTCTTTCAGCAGGGCTTAACAGCGGTGCAATCATCGTCTCCGCCCCAGGTGCTTCAAATCCTTCGGTCACAGTAACCGTCACCCTCACCCTCACCCCCGTAACGCCTCCAAAGATTGGAATTGATCCAACAAATTTGACTATTGCTTTTCCTAATACTTCCGTGGGATCAACCCCGTCACCCAAAGGCATGTCGGTCATCAATACCGGCGGAGGAACCCTTAACTGGTCAATCACATCGAAGCCGGCTTGGGTTACCCTCTCACCGGCCCAGGACTCCCTGGCAGCGAATGCAATAAGCTCGGTCACAGTCTCTATAGATACCACTAAGGCTTCAGTAGGGCTTAACAGCGGTACAATCACCGTCTCTGCCTCAGGTGCTTCAAATAGTCCGGTCACAGTAACCGTCACCATCACCCTGACCAGCTCAACGCCTCCAAGGATTGGAATTGATCCATCAAATTTGACTATTGCTTTTCCCAATACTTCCGTGAATTCAACCCCGTCACCCAAAGGCATGTCGGTGATCAATACCGGCGGAGGAATCCTTAACTGGTCAATCACATCGAAGCCGGCTTGGGTTACCCTCTCACCGGCCCAGGACTCCCTGGCAGCGAATGCAATAAGCTCGGTCACAGTCTCTATAGATACCACTAAGGCTTCAGTAGGGCTTAACAGCGGTACAATCACCGTCTCTGCCTCAGGTGCTTCAAATAGTCCCGTCCAAGTAACCGTCACCATCACCCTCACCAGTGGTGGAACAACGTCTCCAAAAATTGGAATTGATCCATCAACGATTGCTTTTCCTGATACTCCCGTGGGATCAACCCCGTCACCCAAAGGCATGTCGGTGATCAATACCGGCGGAGGAATCCTTAACTGGTCAATCACATCGAAGCCGTCTTGGGTTACCCTCTCACCGGCCCAGGACTCCCTGGCAGCGAATGCAATAAGCTCGGTCACAGTCTCTGTAAATACCACCGGCCTTTCAGCAGGGCTTAACAGCGGTACCATTACCGTCTACGCCCCAGGTGCTTCAAATAGTCCGGTCACAGTATCCGTCACCCTCACCCTCACCAGCTCAAAGCCTGCGATCGGGGTTAGTCCGGCAAGTCTGTCCTTTACTTACTATCAAGAAGGGACAGAGCCTGCTTCTCAGACCCTCTCGGTCTATAACGCGGGTGGTGGAACCCTTTCATGGCAAGTCAAAAATCCACAAAATATACCATCGTGGCTGACCATCTCGCCGCCTACTTCAGGCTCATCCAATGGTCCGGGTAATTCAACTGCGATGACAGTCTCTGTCAATACCGATCTTGCACCGGACACTTATTCCTATACAATCATTATTTCAGATAACGGCGAAAGCACCGATTCCGACGGCAATCCCATCATTGCTGCCGATAAGACAGTTTCCGTGACATTGCAGGTCATTACACCTGCATCTCCAGGTCTTGGCATTGCTCCTAATCCCCCCAATGCAGTTTCTATCTATCTGGGGGAACCGGGGGCTCTCTATATATGGAATAAAGGAACAGGACCTATGAGCTGGACTGCTACTCCAAATGACAGCTGGCTGAGCGTCACTCCTTCGTCTGGGACTACATACGCCGAAGCGACGGAGTACGGGCTTCCAAGGAGAGACAAGGTTAGGATAGACGCAAACGTAACTGGTGCAGGTCCGTGGCATAGTAGCATTAGAGTGACTACCTCGAATGGGACTGTAGATGTTCCGGTCAACGTCTATACCGTTCAAGGGCTCTTCCTCTCTGCTCCTCCAACCCTCCTTTTCTCCAAAAATGGCTCATCAGAGCCCGGGGGTAGCACGTTCCAAATTCAGAATTACGGCTTAGCCGGTATATCCTGGACCGCCACCCCTGATCAGCCGTGGCTCAGTATCTCTCCAGCCAGCGGAACCTTAGGCACCTACCTCCATACTAACGTAACAGTACGTGTCAATTCATCTTTGATTACGGGAGCGGCGGTCGGAACTTATGATGGTTATATTAAGTTCGAAGCGCAGGGTGCCAATCCTTACTATCTGCATGCCATATTTAAGATTTATCAACCAGGGTGGGACTTTCCGAACGAGGAGTTCACTCCCTCTTTACATGTTACCACTTTGGAATCCCCCTATAAGCCTGATCAAGGTAGTTGGTACGGGACCGGGAGTGTTCCATCAGCTGGATCGGCTCCTTTAGGAGTACCGGTATACTACTCTGCTGATCCTACCGCCTCCGTGAAGAGTAAGTTGGTGCTCACGACGACTTCTTTCTTCGGAGGTCAAACTGCAGAACTATTCGTCATCAGAAAGGATTGGTCTAATTGGATACCAGCCAACGACAATGGTCAGGGTGTTTCGTATGATTTAGGCGCCCAAGTACCCTGGGATTCGGAAAACGCACGATATTATTACAAGATGATTTGTACTTCTTGTAGTACTCCTCCTAACTGCTCATGTAACTACTGGATCTATTGGACAACTTCGGATTAGACGCACCGATGTCATCTTGGCAGAAAAAAAGCAGGAACAGAGTTCCTGCTTTTTTTTCACCTCACCTTATGCACCACGGTGGAGGGAATGTTACTTTGCATCTTTGGCGCATCTGAAACCGATGGGACACCCTTTCACGTTCGGGGAATCCCTATATCCTGGAGGATTTCTCCACCTGGTATAGGTTCTTATGTTCCGTTCTTCGTAATACCACCCCCCTCCCTTCCTCGTTTTCGGATCTCCTTTCTCAGGACCTTTCGGGTTTTCTAAAACTTCCTTTTCCTTATCTTTCTTGAAATAATCCTCTGTAAACCAGTCAGCTACCCATTCCCAGACATTTCCTGCCATATCATATAGGCCGTATGGAGATCTCCCTTTCTCGTAACTTCCGACAAGACTCGGGTATTGCCGGCACCCTCCATAATTCGCATAGGAACAGTCTGGAGGGTCTTCACCCCAGGGATAGGTCCTGCCATCATCACCTCTGGCCGCCTTCTCCCATTCGGCCTCTGTGGGAAGCCTCTTTCCTGCCCATCGACAGAAGGCGTCTGCCTCGTACCATGAAACTCCTGCGACAGGCTGATCTGCCTTGTGATAATCCTGCCCAAATTGGCTCTTCGAATATTCTTTTCCAGCCCAGAATCCGGGATGGGATATTCGATCGTACTTCTTCCAATTCCATCCCTCCTGGCTCCAGTATTTTGGATTCTCGTAGCCTCCTTCGTTAACAAACCTCTGGTACAGAGCATTGGTCACTTCATACAGGTCTATATAATAACCATCCAAAAAAACTTTTCGCGAAGGTCCTTCGTATGGGCTTCCCTTATCGCTGCCCATGATGAAAATACCCGACGGAATGAAAACCATATTATTCAGAGAAGACTTGTCTTCTTGGGGTTGGGGAGTTTTATTGACAACCATTCTCTCTTCAGCACAACCCCATATCCATATAGAATGAATCAGTAAAAAGATGACGAAGCCCCTTCTCCCCTTCATTATTCCGTCTCCCTTCTCATTTTGTGTATGGTTACAATAAATACCCCGTAGTGAAGGCCCTTGTGCCTGCGCACCCTGCCTTCGCCGAAGCGGCTTCGCGCAGGCAGGCGAAGTGCTCCGGCACACAGGTGTGGCCATATTCACCACAATCCGTAGTGAAGGCCCTTGTGGCCGTATTTACCACAATGCGTAGTGTAGGCCTTGTGGCCGCAAATTACTCACGGGCATAAAGCCTTACACTACGGATCAAATTCATCCAAAAACCCACAAAAAGGATATTGATCCCATTTTTCAACAAGGCCCCTTCTTACGGGGTTGTTCAGAATATATTGAGCGGTTTCCTGTAAATCCTCTTCTTTCCTCATTATATGATCATAACTTCTCCTCTGCCACAAGGATCCTCTTATATTATATTTCCATCCAATTCTCGTCGATTTGCCCTTGAATTGATTCACAAGGTCAAAAATTGAAATTTCCCGATCATTGCTTCCACAAAGAAAGTGTAAGTGGTCCGGCATTAAACAATAGGCATATATCTTACATTTCATTTTTTCTCTTTCTTTTTTTAGGCAGTAAATTATTTCCTTGCTAAACCTTTCTTCTAAAAAATATGGGTGTTTAAAATTAGAGACGATTGTAATGAAATATACCCAACCAGGAATTTTATAAAGTGAAGAATCCAAGTGAATTTTTTTTAGCGGCCTCATGAAACATTCACGGGCATAAAGCCCTGCACTACATTCTGAAAAATAAACAACCCGTCGTAGTGTAGGCCCTCGTGGCCGTAAACCATTGACGGGCATAAAGCCCGACAACTACCTACAACAAACAATCCGTAGTGCAGTCCCTTGTGCCTGCGTACCCTGCCTTCGCCGAAGCGGCTTCGCGCAGGCAGGCGAAGTGCTTCGGCACACAGGTGTGGCCATATTGACCACGGGCATAAAGCCCGACACTACGGAACTACAATTGATTTGTCTCGAACCGGCAATGGCAACGGAAGATTTAGGCATAAAGCCCTGGACTACCCTAAGAAAAACAGATTCACGTTTTACATAAAAAGTGAAGGCGGGGTAAAACGAAACCCCGCCTTCGTTAAAGGTTCACTTAAGTCTTCGTTCGGCTTATGGAGTATGCCATGGCCAATCCACTGCCGAAGCCCATGGTATCGCAGTACGGTAGTTCAATCCAAGGCCTGCATGGGTAACCTCGGTTAGCACACCGCCAATTACCGGAAGTCCCCTGAAACCTATAAAGTTGTTAGCGCTTGCATCGAGAAGGAAGAAATTGAAACCATCGTTTCCTGTGTTCCTACCCTGCTCGCATGTCACGGTGTCAGGACAAGGCGAACAAAAACCAGGTGCTGCGCCGTTAGCGAAATTAGGGGGTGACAGATCAATGTTGATCCAACCTTCAGTGAAGTTGGCGCCATCCTCAAGAAAGCTACCGAGAAGCAAATTGTCCCTAAAGATGATACCATCGTCGAGTACAGAGTGACCAACTGAAATGCCACCAAAATCTTTATCGTGATTGTAAACGCCCGCAATATTAACCTCGAATGGCCATCTCGGAACAGGTGGCGCCCCAGATTGGAAGGGTGAGAAAATGATGTCTGAAGGAGGCGCACACAAAGTTAGCTCTTCCCTGTTCCATACAGTGAAGAGGAAAGGATCCGGTTGTTTAACGCCATCCTGAATTGTCTCACTGGGGCCTACAAATGGGCGCGTTGCCGGAGCAAAATGGGCCCACTTCGTTGGGAAGGTAGCGACAACGCTCGTCTTTGCAAGAAAATCTGGGTCGTCCCAGTATTGGAAAAATATATTTCTTTTTGAGAGGACACCCTCAACCTGTTTAAATCCACCAAAACCGGGTTGTGCAGGTGCACCCTGAGGATCGTCGCGCAAATTTGGCCGCACGCTCCCTGCAGTATTAAAAATACCTGCTGTGTTAACCGAGAAGTTGGAAAGGGCTAACATCGCGTACTCCTGGGCAGTACCGTCTTCAACCCTCACCAGCCATGTTTCTCCGAAGAGGGAATTTTGCGCATCCTGACCGCATACATCGGTGAGGAGCCCCCACGTAAAACCCGGACCACAGAGAGTGGTGACTAGTACACGATCAACATTCCCATAGACTCCAGCCACTGGGGCGCCAAAAATATTGAAATCTCCATCCACTCTCTCCTCACCGATGATCTCAAAATAACCGTAGAGGGTTCGAGCGATATTGTTTTCCCCTGCAGCCATCGCTCCGGTACTGAAAGCAACCCCATGGCCATCGTAAGGATTACCCACCCCATCAGGACAAGGAATAGATGCATCCTCGTCCCTCAGATCGTGCCTTAACGGCCAAGGAGCAGGTTTAGTAGTATCGATTGAGTTAAAACCTTCCGAGTAGAGGTACGCCCTTCCATTTGAGCACCGGTATACCTCTGCTGACCAGACATCTCCCTTGGAAAACGGGATGTGGAAGTCTAAAACCTCGACGCTTCTCTTGTACTCCCGGAACCTGATTTTTGCCACCACTCCATAGTTCGGATCGGTGTTGACAATATTGATCAATGTCTTCTGGGACACGCCGTCGAGATTCCTTACGTCATAAAGATATGCAAGGAGCACGTCGCCTCTCAACCCGGGATTGACCTGAATGCTGGTGTAGATCTCCGGGATATCGAGCGCAACGGCTGGCCCAACCATTGCCGCTAAAAGAAGAAGACTAAATATCAGTGTCTTTTTTACCATTTCTCTTTCCTCCTTTTGCACGTTTGTAAATGAACGATTCTCTCAATCAACTTATGCCTCACTTTTTAACAACTCCTCCTTAATCTTGCGTCTCACCCCCTTTCAACCGTTCATTGATTTTTTTCGAGATCGATGATCAGCTATCGCACCCCCTTTCGTTCGATATTTTATTGATAAATGAATCCAAATGGGATGTGGTACCATTCCCCTCTGAACTTTACCCATTTTTCCCTTAGGGAATCTTCACTCCTTTTTATCTTGAACTGGGGAATCTGGTAATTGAATCGGACAAAGACCTCAACTCTTGCTCTGTCTCCATCCACATCCATCTCTCTTACCTCAGCACCTGTAAATCTGAGTACTTGGCCCTGTTTCATGATATAATCGACCATGTTTACTTTTTCCCGGTAAGAGGGAACTTCATACTCATAAGTCTTATCGAAATCCCTCTTTACCTTGAGCGCCCAGTATTCGGTGACCCTCTTTCTCAGAATCTCCGTCTCGGATATCTTCTGAGGTTTTATTGCGGGGGCGCAGCATAATACCATCGTTGCCGGTACCACCAAACAAACCAAAATGATCAGCCATCTGCTCAACACCCCGCTCTTCATCAAAAATGGTCTCTTCTTAAGGGATTGCCGTAAAGTTTGCTACGCTTCCGGCCGTAGTCGCCTTCACACTGACATTCCTCACCTTAGGCCTAAATGTAAACCCCGTCTTCGTCGGGGTTACCTTCACAATCTTGTGAACCGGGAACCCGGTCTGAATATAAGTACCGTCGACCCACTTCGAGAAAACGGCTGGCCGTATCGTATTCCCCTTCGAATCCGTGAAAGCGACCGATGCACTTATAAAAGCCCCGCTTGCAGTTTTAATCACTCCTGAGATGGGTGCATTGGTTATTGCATTGGGCTCCACACTCCCAGTGATTCCCGCATCAGATTGAACGGCAATGTAATACTGCGTAATTCCCCCTGAGAAAAGAGGAATGGTTGCAGACTCGATGTCAAAAGCATAACCCGCCTTCTGAATATCGATCTTGAGCGAAGATCCCTCAGCATTGGCGATCAGATACTCTCCACCCCCGAGGTCGAAAACCTTGCCCGATGAGACCGAGAATTGAACCCCCTCAATCCCCTCTCCACTTAACTCACCGCTAATGTCCAAATAGACGTTGCCCTTTTTAGCGTTAAAGGCCTCACCCAGGCTGCTGTACATCCCGTTAATGCGGTCATTCGAACCAATCCAAAGCACCACATCCTGTCCCGTATCGGAATAGCTCCTGATGTCATACTGCGTGACATAACCCGCTTTCGTTAACCTCACCAGAACTTCCTTTCCTAAGGGGACGTTTTTCAGGATGCACCCACCGTCGCTGCCAGTCGTTGCGGATGAAAACAATGCCTTAAAACCAACACCCCCAAAAACCTCCACCTTCACACCTGGGACGGTAACGGGGTTATCGTTCACCCCATTTTCAAAGACCTTTGCCGAAAAATCTGCCGCCCAAGCCGTGAATGGCAGGGTCAATAACAAACCCAACAGACCGATCAATAAAGTTCGCTTCACCATGTCCATCTCCTTTCCTCACATTATGCTTCCGTGACTCGTGTCTATCACCCAAACCCTTCAAGCAGCATTATCTTCATATTCTCGTTCCCTGCCGAATGGAGGCAGTGGTGATGAAACCACCTCTTGCAATTCTTGTGTCAAAATCTCTTGGATTCAGCACCTCCTTTCAAAAAATGGATTCATTTTATTTTCCAAGGTTCAAAGCCTTCGTTATTTTTGGCCATGGGGGATTGAATCTAAGATAAAAGACTAAACACAAGTCTGCTTTCTCGTCTCACCCCCGTTATTCCTAACATGCCTATATAATAAAATTACTTCTCCTTGTCAAGAAAAAAATTTGAGAGCTGAAAAAATACTTTACGCTGAGCCATCGGGAATCACAACTCATTTACAGATACAGCGCTAACCGGAGGAGTCTCCACCTGTCTTTTGAGACGCTGCCCATAGACCTGCCAGTTCCCTCCGGGCCCTATTCCTTCCCAGATAATTAGGATTTCATCTTCAATTCTTGAAGCCGCCGGCATCGAGGGATTGTTCGCATCAGGAGCGGAAATTGGCACCGCATCGCTCTCCACAAACGGCTGGGATTTTGCTTGAAGAGATGCTCCATAAATCTTGCCTGCTGCATCATCCTCCCAAAATAGAAGATATTCCTCTTCTTGATCATCCCACAAGACCGCGGGAAAGACGTTGCTGGTGCTATCATTTTCTAAGACAAGATCTTCCGCATCCATATTCCAAAAAAAAGGATCGAACCTTTTACTTTCAACGGACCACTGGGCTTTCGATCTTTGAGAAATCCATGTAATGAGATGGGTTCTTCCATTCCATGAAACTACCGGTTTCCATCTATCCCATTGGATTTTTTCACCAACAGCAGGGCTGATCTGTATTTTTTCACTCCTCAGTATGTTTTCAGGGTCCGTAACTTCACCAAGAGGAAACACGATTACTCCGGAGATCCCCCAGAGCTGGCTTGATCTTCTTTCCTGCCAAACGACAAGATAAGAGCTTCCATTAAATGACACAGCGGGGAAGACTTGATCTTTAGAAAATGGGTTTAAAAGAATCGGTTTCTGATTTATTAACTCTCCATTCTTCGAAACCATTGAAAAATAAATGTTCCAGATCTTGGAGTTCTTTTTTCCCTGCCACACCACGAGGTAGTTCTCTCCATCGAAAGAGAGGGCGGGTGAGATCTGGTCATAGGATGGTTTGCCCACCCCGATGGGAATGCCATCAGGGTTTAATACAGCTTCGTCGGGATTGGCTTCGGGATTGACCCTCGCTCCATAAATATCCCATTGCGTACCACTTCGTCTGTCCTGCCAGGTGACAAAGAAGTTTACACCATCCCATACCACCGAAGGATACATTTGATCATCCTTTGCGGTGCAGATGGGTATTGGCGCTTCTTTATCAAGAGGATCCCCCCCCTTTGTAATCCTTGCTCCATAGATGTCAAAACCAGAATCTGTCTTCTGATGCCAAACCACAAAATAAATTTGGTCGTTTGATGCAATGGAAGTGGAAAAACTGTTTTGGGAACTGCCTGTGATGGCAAAATTCTCTCCATCAAAAACCCAGGGCCAAGTCGCGCCCTGAGCCCAAAAGGTATTGGGAATAGCTAAACATAACAAAGCCATAAGAAAGGGGATGATATGCTTGAAAGTTTTCATTTTTCCGAAGAGACAACCCATCAATAAAATCTTCACCCAGACGATGAGACAAAGGGCTCTCAGATAAATGATGTCCGGACCATTCTTCCATCCAAGTTCGATAATTTTAAGCATCTGATATTTCTTTCTCAATGGGTTACCCGCTAAGACGTGTTACGATTCGAAACACCAAAATCGAATAAAACGAAATTTTAAATGATTTCAACAAATTAAGTCTGTAACGAATTGAAACACATAACCTGTATTTAACCTGTTAAAGAAGAAATTATCTTAAATTTAAATAAGTTATGTGCTGTTACGATATGAAACATCTTAACTCTCTTACGATCCGTTCCCTGCCCAAAAACCGATAAAATACCCACTCCAATGTATACAGATTCATATTGCTGTAGTATAAGCAAAAACAATACCAAATTCCCCCACCCCCCCCTAAAGGTGTGAAAGAATTAGGGGACGGTAGCCCAGACGGGGGAATATCTCCAAAAATGTAGGATGCGGGTATTTAATTTAACGGTCCTGAAAGCTTCTAACCCATTTATTTTACATGGCCTTTGCGTCTTTGTGAATAAAACTGGAATATGAAAAATTGGTTGAGAAAATGCGGAAATGGGGCAGCTTATGCACTCGATTTTTTATATTCCGACACGTCAATCTGGTGCTTTCTTAACAATTCATAGAACCTCTTCCTATTATCTTTCAGGCCAACGAGCCTTGTGGCCCTTGAAACCTCACCATTGGCCAGGGAAAGGGCTGTCGTAATACATTTCAATTCGACCATTCCATATTGGGTCTCCAGGTCACACTCATCCAAGGTAGTCTTTTCATCACTATCCCTTTGAAGATCTTTTGCTGAAAGATACCGCTCCGAAGAAAAGATCACGGCGCTCTCTATGGCATTCTCCAACTCTCTGACATTGCCACCCCATTTCCGTGTCAGCAAGAAATCCAAAGCATTCTTTTCAAACCCTACGATGGTCTTTCGATGCTTTCGGCTATACTGCTCCAGAAAATGGTTGGCAAGAAGGGTGATATCTTCCGGTCTTTCCCTAAGAGGTGGGAGTTCAAACGTTACGACTGCCAATCGGAAATAAAGATCTTTCAAAAATTTTTGCTCTTCGACTAATCCTTCGACATTTTCATTGGTCGCCGCAATGATCCGCACATTGGGATAGATCAACTTATTATCCCCAATGCGTTTGACCTCCCCTTCTGCAAGAAACCTAAGCAACTTGTTCTGAGACCCGAGTTCCATCTTTCCGATCTCGTCCAAAAAGACGGTCCCCCCATCGGCCTCTTCAAAGATCCCCATCTTATCCTTTATTGCTCCGGTAAAGGCTCCTTTGACATGACCGAATAGTTCGCTCTCAATCAACTCTTTTGGGATTGCGGCGCAATTCAAGGGTATAAACGAGGCGCCTCTTCTCCGGCTTGTAGAATAGATGTACCGGGCAACCAGTTCCTTCCCCGTCCCGGTCTCGCCGGTCACGAGGATCGTCACGTCCGTCTCCGCAGCTTGCCCTGCCTTTTCCAAAATGGCCATCATCCCTGGAGATTGCGTGATGATATTTCCATAAGAAACCTTTGGCTCCAGAGACTGAAGCCGCTTCAATTCCCTTAACAGATCGATCTTGCCAAACACCCGGTCCACAATGATCGAAAAGGTCTCACGGGTGATGGGCTTTTCAAGATAGTCATAAGCCCCATGTCTCAAGGCCTGGATCTTGGCATCCACGCCCTTGACCACGCTGATGACGATTACCTCGACCGTAGAATCGATCCCTCTTATCTGAGAGAAGAGATCCAATCCGCACTCCTTGTCGCCAAGTCTCAAATCGAGCAGGATCAGGTCAGGCTTGACCTCCTGGTGTTGAGTGAGGCCCTCCTCCTCATTCTCTGCAAAAAAAAGCTCACAGGGTTTCCCACTCAATACTTCGCTGTAGAGGGACCGATTATATTCATCGTCTTCAATGATCAGGACCTTGTAATGAGATTTCCCCTTCATTTCGGTCATTCCAAATTTCCTTCAAACAGGCTCCACACGAAGTCCTGAATTTGCTATGATCAATTGAACATCCATGAACACCCACAAATGATAAAAATCTCTAACAGGCTGCTGAAAAACGCCCATCTGCGGCGTTCCCCTCATCCCTCGTCGTTGCGGCGTACTCCAAGTACGCCTCACTCCTCAGGATTTCGGG
This sequence comes from uncultured delta proteobacterium, assembly GCA_963826305.1. Taxonomy (GTDB): domain Bacteria; phylum Desulfobacterota; class BSN033; order BSN033; family UBA1163; genus CAWGWZ01. The sequence continues at coordinate 337,797 of CAWGWZ010000028.1, forward strand.
CGCCCCCGCAAGCGGGATTTCGCAAAGCTCAACTTGCATCTGCCTGCCTGCCGAAGCCTCGGCACAGGCAGGGGCATTTTTGATCAGCCTGAAAAAGTGACTTTTTCAGCACCCTGCTAATCCCCTCGCACCCCCCCTTTAGCAAAGGGGGGCTGTGAAAAAATCCCAAGATTCACAGAACGGACAGGGGGATGTCGGAAAAACTGTAGAGCGGCTACCTTTTTCAGGCTTAATGATAAGGATTGAAAACCATGTAAGATGGATAACTTAAATTGACTCATGACCCATACATTTTCAAAGTCCGCATTCTACAGTTTTGGAGATATCCCTCTGGCCGGTCCACTGCCCCTAATTTTTTCACAGCTTCAGGGGGGCTGATTTGGAATATTATGAGGTCGGCAATTTAATGGTAAAAGTTGCCCCCTGCCCCTGTCTGTTTTCAGTATAGATAGCCCCTTGATGGACTTTGATGACTCTCTGGGCCCTGAAGAGGCCAAACCCAGTGCCGTCTTTTTTCGTCGTATGGAAAAGATCGTAGATGCTATCGATCGGCCCCTTGATCCCCGGACCTTGATCTGAAAAGGAGACGAACACATGTTGATCATTCTCTTTGATCTCGACAGACAAGGTGCCCCCACCCTCCTCCATCGCCTGATAGGCATTCACGATGATGTTCGAAAAGACGTCCTCCATCTGAGAAGGGTCTACCCGTGACTGCCTCACTGGAAAATAGTTTTTCACGATCCTCACGCCTGGAGGAGGTGGATTTCTCTCCAGGGAAAGGTCGACGAGAAAAGGAACGCTATAGCGTTCAAAGCGGGGAATGCCCGGGTCGATATTCTTTGCCCGCAAAATATAATCTTTGGCTAAAGAGAGCTGCCGATAGATCTTCTCCAAGTTTCCTTTAACGTCATGCTGGACTTCAATATTCTTGACCCAGGTCTCCACAGGGTTGAGCAGATTCCCGATCCGATGGGCAATACTGAAGGCCCCTTCCCCGACGGCGGACAGGAGTTTTGCCTCAGCGAGTTCCTTATGGGATTGGAAGAGGAGATCCTGCTTGTGCTGGAGGTTTTCGAGCATCGATCCAAAGGCCTTCGAGAGGTCCTCGATCTCATCCCCTGTTTGAATCGGCACAATTCTATCTGTCTTATCCTCCTGAATGTCCTTCGCATTCTTCGTCAACTCGGTGATCGGCTTCAATACGGACTTTCTGAGATACCCGTAGAGCAGGAGAACCAGAAGGGCACTGATGAGCCCCACAGAGATCATCTGCCCCCAAATCGCTCTCTTCAAAACTTCAATGGCCTTTAAAGAGAACCCCAGCCGGAGGATGTGAACATAAATATCTCCTCCCATGGAGACAGGGAGGGCGATCTCTCTGATATAGGCCTGCCTGGACTCATCCTTAAATTCCTGAATGAAGATCTTCTCTTTCTCGAAGGAAGCTAAATTCCCCAAAATTTTTTCGGTCCGGGGGTCTTTCAGGTTCGTCCCAAGGTATTGATCGTCTGTATGGACGTAGGCATAGCCCCTATTATCCATGACCACCCCATAATAGAGTTTGTGCTCCCTTCCCTCCTCTTTCAGATTGTTCAAAACATCCATCATGCGGGAGTAATCATGGTCGTAGGCCATTTCGGCGAGGATGGTGGCAGTAATCTTGGTCAGGGAGACCTGATCATTTTTTTTGCTGAGACTGACCTCCCGGAATTGCCGATTGATGAGGTAGGCATTGATAATGGTAAAAGAGATTGCCATCAGGAGAATGACAAGAGTGATCTTGAAGACGACAGACTTTCTCAACAGGGAAAAGGGTCTGATCATCGAATTCCCAATCCCTCTTTTTTGGCGATCAGGGCCCTAACGGGTCGGTAATCCTGTTCCGATACCTTAGCGAAACCACTGATCCTTGAGGAGAGGAGGATCTGCTTCCCTTCAGGGTCGCTGGACATTTCCATCAACACCTTCACCAGTTTATCGATGTCCACCTTATTCACACCTCTTCGGACGAAGACCGGGGCTTCCATAAATCCCGTCTGAGAGTTGAAGAAGGGTAAGATCTCTGTTCTCTCTCGAACCGCATAGGGGGTCAATTTTTCCTGGGTGATGTACTCGAACTCATGGGCGACGGCCAGGTCTGCCTCTTTGATCATGAGAGAATAGATCGCCCCTCTCTTGGAGGCCGGGATGAAGTATCCTTCATCCGGTTCTTTTGCTTTCAGTTCAAAAAACTGGCGGATGTCCTTCACACCTAATTTCTCGGCTACCCAAACTTTGAACAGCAACAATTCAAAACTCCACTGTTCATCCCCGACATGGGTGAGCCGCTTTCCTTTGAGGTCGGCCATACTCGCAATCGAATCCTTAGCAGCGATGGCCAACCGTTTATAGGGGGCTCGCCTCTCCTCGCCCAGTGTCGGTGCAAGGATGGGAATAATCGGAAACCTCTGGCTGAGTTCCATGGAAACCACCAATCCATATCCCCATATGAAATCAACACTCCCTTTTTCAATGGCCTTGGCCAAATCAGGGAAGGTCATCGCCTTGAGTCGAATTTTGATCCCCGCCTTTTCCTCAAAATACCTTCCGAGAATCTCCTCAAATTTTTCTAAGGCCTTGGCCCTCTTCTCATCATAAGATTTGGCCATGACCCCCGCTGTGTAAGTTGGAATCGTCTCAGCCGAAGCGGACCTCTGCCAGCTTTCTAAGGCAATGACTCCTGATAATAGAATAAAAGCATAGAGAAAAGTTGCGATTTTCTTCATCTGTCTCCTGATATGAGTTCTATTTCAGATATCGTCGCCTGATAAAGATAAAGGCCTTGGAGATAGGCTGACTTCATCTCGAGTTCAGTTCTCTGGGCAAGGAGAAGTTCATCATATTCCGTTATCCCCGCGGCATAGCCATCTGCAGCCAGCTGGGACCTCTCCTGGGCCTCCATGAAGGCCGTCTGGAGGATCTCGATCCTTTCCCTCAGCTCCGTCAGAGTGGCATAAAGGTGATCGACCTGGATGGAGAGCGCTTTCTCGAGTAGAAGCTTTTGTCCCCTTGTTTTTTGAAACTGCGCCTCGGCCTGACCGACCTTCGCCTTCGTTGAGAAACCATCAAACAGGGGGATTGTAATTCCGATCCCCAGGTACCAAACATTATCCGTTCCATATCGGTCCTTAGGGCCGGTATACTGGCCTTGAAGGCCAATCTTGGGGAGAAATTCTTTCTTGGCCGATCTCCGCTTGGCATCGAAAAGTTGAACCCCCAGATCCACATTTTTGAGATCGATATTCTTCTCCTGAACCTTCTCTTTCACTTGCCCCGAATCAAGCTGCGCCAAGGGGATCGATTCAAGGAGAACCTCTGCCACGCTGAAACCCTGGTCCGGAGTAAGTCCAACGGCTATCTTCAGTGCCAGCTCGGCCAGCTTCAAGTTTTTACTTGCTTCGCTCAGCCTGGCCTTCACTTCTGAATAGAAGTTCCTTGCTTTGAGGTAGTCGAGTCGCGTCGTCCCTTTTTCCTCATTATTCTCGGGGACGGAGGTCTCATAGCTAATTCTCACCATCCTGGCCACGACATTGGCCCTGGCCTCCGCTTCATTCATCAGTTGATGGATCTCCTTGGCCAGGAGGAATTGGTAATACCCTTTCTTCACTTCGAAGATAATTTCCCTCCTCTTCTTCTCCCTTTGATTGAGGGTCATCGAATGGCCAATTCGAGCTTGTTCAACCCCTTCATGGATGCGGCCAAATGTGTAGAGGGGCTGGCTCAGATCGACCTGCACATAAGGCCAACTGGTTTTGCCCACGTCTACCGGTTGACTGATCTGATCGGGAAGAAGGGCTCCTGCGGGACCGAGTTTATTCTTGATCCCAGTGATATCGATATCAAGTTTAAACTCCTCTGGCCGATTGAATTGGGTATAGCCGGCATTGAAATTCAAACGGGGATAGTAGTAGGAGGTGGCCTCTTTTATCTGCTGCTCAGCGTTCAGGACATCCAGCTTGGCGATCTCGAGTTCGGGTCGATTTCTCAAGGCCAATCGGATGCATTCTTCCAATGTCAATGGAGGGCTCGCTGCCTTTTCCTGAGGAAAAGTGTTGGAACCGCTCAAGCTCATCCCAAAAACAATGAGGAGAATAAAAAATCTTTTCATGTCCTATTTTTTCTCTTTCTTCTGCTTCTTCTCCCTCTTCTCCTTCTCCTCTAAGTCTCTCTTTAACCCCTCCACTTTCTCCCTGAACTCCAGAGTGACGGCATTCGACTGGAGGTGGTCGGTAATGATATGGGGAGTCATCAATAGAATCGTCTCGGTCTTCTTATTTTCGAAATCCTGCGTCCCAAAAAGGGCCCCGAGGATAGGAATTTTGCTCAGAAGGGGAACACCTGCCTTGTTCCTTTTTTTCGTATCCTGAATGAGTCCTCCAATAACGATCGATTGTCCCTCCAATACGGAGACGACCGTCTTGGCTGTCGTTTTATCGAAAACGGGAACGGATGGAAGAGCTCCAAGGGTTACGGTGGCCACATCACTTTTCTCCACCTGGATCTCCAACGTGATGAGTCCTGCATCGCTAATGCGCGGAGTAACGGTGAGAATGATCCCAATGTCTTTATATTCGATCGTTCCCTCGACCACACCCGTGGTCGTGGTGCCAGTCGTTGTATACGTATTGGTCAGGATGGGTTGGGATTTTCCTATTTGAATTTTCGCCTCTTTGTTGTTGGAGGCAAGGATATGGGGTGAGGAGATCACATTCAATCGGTTATCCGTTGCCGCCGCACTGATGGCAGCGGAAATCCTCCCTCCCAGTTCTACGATGGAGTATCGCGTACCCACCGCGGTAAGTGCTTGGCTAAAAGGATCGGTAGGCGGTTGCGCACCCATGACGACCTGTTGAGCAATCGGCGGACTACTTGTAATAAACCTTGACCATTCCACCCCGAATTGGTTTTCCACATCGAGGCTGATCTCTGCGAGAAGGACGTCAATCAGTACCTGTTTGGGATAGAGATCCAGCTTCTTAATCGTTTCGAGAATACTCCGATAGTCCCTGGCAAATGCACGGACGACCAATGCATTGTTCGTTTCATCGACGACAATATTGATCTCACCCTCCGGCACAGCTCCTGCTTCTTCTTTGGTTGGGGGGGTAGCCGGAGTAGGCGGGGAAGGTCTGACACCCCTTTGGGCAGGTTGCTCTCCGGTCACCACTTTTTCCTTAAACTCTGTTTTCTTCTCCTTCGCCACCACAAACACCTGCTTCAAGACTTCGGCCAGGTCCTTGGCCTTATAATTCTGGACATAGTAGACGAAGACGCTGAATTTCGTCCCCTCTGTCGGGATTTTGTCAAGTTCCTTGAGCCACCCCTCTACCTTCCCAAAGATATTCGGTATCGAACTGACCACCAGAAGGGAATTAATCCGGGTAATCGGTGTAAAGGTGATCCCCACCCCCCGCGCTGATTTCACCGAAACTTCGAAGGAGGCGAAGATTCGTTCTATCTCCTTCGCAACCTCCGTGACATCTGCATTGAGGATGGGATAGATTCTGACCTTCAAATCAGTGAAGACATCGATATCGAAGAGACCGATGATGTCGAGCGATTTTTTGATGTTTGAAGCCACATCGCCGAGGATAAGGATATTACTGGGAGGATGCTCCACGATATCTGCCCCATCGGAGAGGAAGGGCTTGATCATCTTAGAAACTTCTGTCACGGGAATATACTTCAATGGTATGATCTGGATCGTAAACTTTTCTTCCGGAAGCAATTTTCCCGGCTCTATCACCATCGTGGGTGGGGTGTATGTTTTTTTTGCATCAACCATTGCGACGATTTCAAAAACGTTGCCTTTCTTGACGGCTGCGGCTCCGTTCAATCTCAGGATCGTCTGAAAGATGGGAAAGACGTCGTCAGCCGTGATTTGACCCGAGGTATGGATATTGACGACTCCCTTGACCTTAGGGTCAATCATATAGTTCATTTTCATGATTTCTGCCATCACGCGGATCACTTCATAGAGATCCGCGTTGTCGAAATTGAAGACAAACCCCTGACCCCTTGGAGGTTCCTTGGGTTTCACGGGAGGGGGAGGTGGAGGCGGGGTCACTGTAGGAGCTGGAGGTGGCGCTGGGGTCGGGGCTGGCGCTGGAGTTGGTGGCGGCGTAGGGGCTGGTGGGGGAGCTGGCGTTGGTGGAGGAGTTGGCGGGGGGGATGGTGCCGGAGTTGGAGCTGGCGGCGGAGTTGGTGGTGGAGTTACAACTTCTGGCACTGAAGTTGGAGTTCGAGGCTCTGACAATGTTTCGGGCATCGAAATCTGTGCCACCGCCCCAGAAATGGCTGGCTCTTGCTGGGATGGAAATATCTCCTTCATTGATTGGGGCCCACTCATCTCCTTGGGTGGGGTTAAAGGTGTTGTCAATGCGGCTATATCCACTGCCAGCCGCGTTGAAGGCTTTATCTCTGTTGGCGATGGAAAGGTCTCTGCATTTGGCTCCGCCTTCGATACTGACTGGGTTCCAGAAAAACTGATGAATCCAGTTTGGATGGACAGGATCAAAAATCCTATCCATAACCATCTCATTTTTTTCATTCTGAATGGACTCCTTTTTAAAATTCTTTATTCTCCTTTTTATTCCGGCTGTGCTGGCTCTACTGGCCCGAAAATACCCGGTTCCCTTCTCATTCGAGGCCGGGGGGGAGGTGCAGCGGTTGCGGGGGGCGTCGTCGTTGAGGGTGTGCTAACCCGCGCAGGCTCCCCTGAGCGGCCGGGAGGCCTCGGACTCCCTGCTATTGCTCCTCCTATTGTCCCTACCGGTGCTGCGGCGGGCGGTACCGCCGACCCTGCCACCGGGGGTGCTGGCGCTGCCGGAGTAGGAAGGGTGCTCGTGATTGCAGCAGGCTTCGTCTCCGTCTTAACATAGGTTCTTTGTTTTGGGGTCTTCGGATCGTAAAGCAGGACTTCAAACGTATCCCCTTCGGCTTCCATCGTAATCCGATCAGGTAATATCTTGGCCAGCTTGTAATCTCCAACGCGGTCCCCTACTTTTAGGGTCATCAGCTCTCTCTCCCCTTTTCTGAGCTGTCTCCCCGGGTTGGAGACGGATGCGAGTTGGTCATCTCCACCAATCATCACCCCATACAACATGACTTGGGGACGCACAATCGGCTTCTTAACCTCGGCCGCAGGGGGAGGAACGATGACGGGAAATTCCTTTCTCTCGGGGCTAAAGATATTATTTTCAGCAAAAAAAATATAAGATTGGATGGGCGTCTGTTCTTTTTTGCCCCCTGCCGCTGGTGGACTTTCGATCTTTGCCACCTGTTTCTTCGGCTCTCCCTTCTCAGGGGCTAACTGGATAGGAAGGGTCCAAATCTCATAGCTCTTAATTCCGAGGAGAAGAACGAAGAAGAGGAGCAACAAGCCCAAAATCCCATGCCTTAATGACATTATCCCTTTTTCCCTTTCTCTTTGGTTTTCGTACTCTTCATCAATCCGGAGACCACAAGATTTCCCTGAATGTTATTCGGCATCCTAACATTCATCACAAGGAGGTCCATCTCCGATATCATCAGTTCTTTTCCCTGATTTTCGATGTCGTGGATGAACTGGCCCAAACTCAACATGCTGTTGGTGGGATTGAAATCGATCTGGATAGAAACCTTTCTGTACGAATTGATCTCTTTCGGCTCCAATATTCTAAAACTCCGGATCCCGATGCCATTCTTCTCGGAAAGCTTTTTCACTATCTCCTGAAGATTGGCCGCTCCAAGTTGAGGTGTCTCCCCGGGCAGAAGCCTCTCCTGAATTTCTCCATACTGTTTCATGGTCCGATCGAGGCTCTCCTCAACGGTCTTCCGATTCTGGAGATACGATTCATATTTCGTGACGACCTTCTTTTTTAGAACGATCTCTTCCTCTGCCTTCTTTGTGGCCTCGACAAGGGATCGGACCCCGAGGGCATAGATCAAGATGGAAACGGCGATCACGATGAACCCCCAGAAGACTCTTTTCTGAGAGAACCTCATTTTCTGAGAGAACCCCAATGGTTTCAAAAAAGACCACTTCAAGATCCTGTCCTCCTCGCCTCCAACCTTGCCTTAATCTTGAACCTTTCTTTCTCCTTCGCTTCGCTTCCCCTCATCATTTTCTCTTTCGTCACCGGGGCCAAGAATTCGACCTTCTCAAAGAAAGGGGATTTGTCGATAAGGGGGATTAAATCGGAGGCGGAATCAGCAAATCCGCTGATCTCAACCTCCTTTCCGTTGTATTTAAGATTCCAGATCCAGACCGTCTTAGGCAGGATCTGGGTCAGCTCTCTCAACATCTCGGTCTTATTGATCTCTTCCGCTTCGATCTTCTCCAGTTCAGCGATCTCTTTTCTCAATTCCTCCTGTTGTCTTTGAAGCTTATCGACGACCTCCACCTCAGGCCTTCTCTTTTTGATCTCAACATTGATGGCATTGAGTTCATTCCTATAGCGGAGGGAGACTCCTATTCCCCATGTAAAACTGAGGAGTACTGCGAGGGAGGTCAGGATGACCAAAAGAGGCTTCCCGATCTGTCTCACCTTTTTTCTCATCTCGAGGGGGAGGAGATTGATGTCAAACTGGGTCTTGATCAATCCACTCAGGGGAACCCCGATGGAGGAAAAAATTCGATCAGGTCTTGATACCACCTTCTCTGCTTCAATGCGACTCAATGGAGGAGGAGAAACTCCTTTGATCTGAGGGGATTCTCTAAGGGAAGGCAGCATCTTCTCCGCGGCATCCAATCCATAAACGAAGAAAGTCGCCTTCGAAAGGGAATCTTCTTTCAACCCCGATCTCTTAAAGGTATTTATTATTTTTGACTCTCTCTCTTCAAGAGGTAAGGGGAGGTGGAAACTCTCTCTCCAATCCGCTCCCTGAATGAGATTCATCTCAAAAAAAGGGCTTGCCACGTCGAGTAAAACCGAGATTTCTCCATCTTGGGTCCTTTTGTTAAAAAAGAAAAGATTGAGGGCTGCGGTGGATGGAATTTGAATGGAAATGGGTCGAATTCCAATCTTCTTTAACAGGGATAAGTAATAGTCGACCTCGACCTTTTTTACAAAAACCACAAAAAGATGGATCCACTCCTTCTCCTCTTTGAGGAGATGATAATCGAAGTATGTCTCCCCTTTTTCAAAGGGAGTGTACCTGGATGTCTCGTATTCCACCACCCTTCTCAGGTTCTCTTTGGCAGCGATGGGAAGTCTAATAAAACGAACGACCACCTTTTCTCTTGGTATGGAAATGGAAGCCCTCTCCTTATTGATCTGATGCTTGGAGACAAAAGTATTGATCAGACTAATGGCTTGAGCCTCCCATTCATCCTTCTGACCCTCGGGTAAGGTGGAAGAGACCGCGTAATCCACCAGCCTTATCTTTCCAAAAGATCTCCTTAAGAAAGTAAGGGTGAGTTGGTTCTGTCTGAAATCAATCCCGAAGCTTGAATCAAAAATCATCATAAGAGATCCTTCGAAAGGCAATTCTTATGCCAAATTTTCCCCCTCTAAAAGAACGATCCCAACCGTTGTTATTTGTTAAACGTCAAAAAAACTCTTTTATTTCAGTGCGCGATTCAAAAGAGGGCATCTACCCATTGAATGACCTTATAACCCATCTTTTCTGCCCGGTCTATTTTGACGATCACTTTCAGCCCTTGAACCGTCCTTCCTTCATTATTCTTTGCCCTCGCTTCGATGGTATAATAGGGCAACATCGATTGAAATAGGATGAGCCCTCCGATATCTCCCATAAAGGGAGAAAGGTCCGGTACCCTCTGGAGAAGATCCTGTACGTTTTCGAAATTCTTCTCTTGTCGACCCTTCACAATATTTTGAGCCACCTCGATGGGAACCCCTAAAACAAACCGCAATACAGGTGAAGCGGCGCTGTTAATGTCAACCTGGTCCCCGGCAGAGTAAATGGAGAAGATGTCCTTCAATCCAGTCTTTTCCACCTTTTCTCCTCCCTCTCCCTTTCGCACCTCTTTGCCATAGAATAATTCCCGGGTGACCCCTCGTACGAGAAGAAGTTCTTCAATCGTGTCTAACTTCCCGTTCTTACAATTGTAGGGCTCTTTGAGGGATTGGTAGTACTCGCTCTTGGCGCCGTTGATCCGGTGGAGCTCACCGGGGTCCCTCCAGTCCTGAATTGAATCAACCACGACGTCCCTTGCTTCTCCCTCCAAACCGAACTGGCCTATAATTTTACGGAGCAACTTATCGGAAACCAGATTGATATTGACTTTCCCTGCTTCACCCATGATCCTGATCTCACCCTTCCCCTGGTCGAACGAAAGGGTGTAAGGTCTTCCGTCTGTGATCCACTCCCTTTTTTCAGGGGGGACCTCTTCGGGCTTCAATGTCTTTCTCATCTGTTGAACGCTTGGCTCATGCCGATAGATCAATTCTGTAACGGCGCGCTGTACCTCTCCCTGGGCCATGGCGTAGAATTGAAGTTCCTCTTTAAAATTCTTAGTCATATTGACCTCGGTCCTCATTGCAAAACAGAATTCCAGGGCCACCACGGAAAGGATGGCGATGACCCATAGCACCATGATCAGCGCAACCCCCTTTGAATTTCGAAGTCCCAAGTTTGAAGTTTGAAGTTTAAAGTTTAGACTTTGAACTTTCAATTTGTTTATTTGCCTCCTCCACTTTGAAGCAGATTCCGTATCGTCCTTCTACCCAATCCAGTTGCACCAAAGGGAGAAGTTTTTATGTCCTCAAATCGATTGGCTTGAATAGAGGCCAAGAGGGTGAAAGGAACCTTTTTCTTCTCGCCTTCTCCGTTCTTGTAGGTAATGGTCATTCTCAATGCCTTGGGAAGCTCCTTCTCATCCTTTGCATTCCATTCTTCCACCCATCCCTCTTCCCGGTTCTTTTCCGGATCACCCTCCCTGTAATATTCAAAACGCACCTTAGAAATCCCTTCAAGGAGGGTGGCCCCCGATTCCTCCTTCGGCGATTCTCCAAAAAGGTCTTTGTTGAGAACCTTCTGCTCATAAAGGATCAAGCGTCCCCCTTCTGTTCCCTCTTCCCTGAATTCATAGATCCCATAAACCAATCCCTCTGGTTTTTTCCCCTTGATGGGAAAGACGGAGACAAATCTCAAGGACGTGGCTTTTCCTTCGAAGGCAAGATAGTCGCCTTCTGCCTGGGTGGCCTTTACTTTATAGGGAACGATCGATTTGACCTGGCGGGAGATCATCTGGGTCACCGCCCGCATCTTCTGGTACTCCCTTCTTGTCGATTCTCCCCGCTCCCAGGTAGAGAGGCCGAGGCGAAACGCGCCAGAAATAATGAGAAGAATAAATCCAATAATCGTCAGGGTGACGATCACCTCGAGTAAAGTGAACCCCGGCGTTGTCAACGGATTCATAGTCGGTCTCAAGGAACATTCTTTACATCTTGCCACTCCCCTGTTCCTCTCACTCCAACAAGATCTCATCAACGGGGTAAACCCCGTCGTCCTTGAAACATTGATGCCGGAGGGGAATACGTACTTCTTAGATCTTTCTCTTGATCTGTTTTCTTGATCCATGTCTTCTCTTGTATGGATAGGCAAACCTCTCTTCATCCGCTTTAATAAATAAACTTCAACTCTTCTTCTCATCTCCTCCCGATTTATTCATTTTATAGGATTCGAGGCTGGTCGACCTCTCCTTCAAACCCGACTTCCAGAGGATATTGATCTTGACCTGGAAGAGCGCGACCGGGGGCTTGAAGTCTGGGTTTTTTTCTATTGGCAGAATCTCTATTTTTTTCACATCCACCTGCCAACGAAACCCATCGTCAAACTCCCCTTCCTCCTTCCCCTCTGCAATACCCTGCTGCGTCGATATCTCCTCCATCTTCATACGGCCATAATTCGCTGCCTTCGTATATTCTTCGGAGGTCTTCCCCAAGCGGAGTCCTCCGGAAAAGAGTTCAATGATCACTGACAGCCCCACCCCTAAGATGGCAAGGGCAACCAACACTTCAATCAAGGTGAACCCTTTCTTAAAATTTGTCATTTGGGCCTTCGATCCCATCTGACCTTGGAGCTTTGACATTTCACATTCAGGCACTCTCAACCTCCACCATCCCGGTGAGGAAATGAATTCTAATCCTATATCCTTTCCGGTCCTCACTATCTAAAAGGATTGTCCCTCCGTTGGATCCTCCGTTGGGATAGAATTCAATGGTGGGGAGATCGGAAGAATATTGAAGAGACTCCACCTTGATCTCCTTGATATGGACCCCCTCGGGCAGGGAATAAATCTTCTTGGGGGATTGATCCTCCTTTTTCTCCCCCTCCCCCTTTTCTTCCGTTGACTCCATCGATTGAACCTTCACCTCCCTCAAATCGGAATCGAAGAAAACCTGATAAACATTCCTTTTATTAACGGCCTCACTCCGATAATATCGAAGGATTCCTGAAATTTTTTTCGTGGCCGCTTTGAGCTCGATAGTCCTCGAGAAACGAGACAAAGATGGGGTGACCAAGGCGATGGAGAGGCTGACGATCAGCAAAACAACGACTAACTCAACTAATGAAAAACCCTTTTCTTTCACTTCCCAATATCCTTCCAACTGACGATATCCTGGTTCTCTCCTTCACCTCCCTCCACACGGTCGAGTCCATAGGAAATGAGATCGTAATCGCCGTGTTCGCCCGGGCATTTATAGACATAAGACCCTCCCCAGGGGTCGTTTGGGATTTCCTTGGGAAGATAGGGACCCTGCCATCCCACGATTCCAGAGGGTGGTTCCCGAAGGGCCTTCAACCCCTCCTCGCTCGTAGGATAGCGCCCCACATCAAGTCGAAAGGCATCGAGGGCAGTGCCAAAGAGTTCAATCTGTGCCTTGGTCGTCTTCTGTCTTGCGCCGCTGACCTTCCCGAAGAATTTTGGTGCAACCAATGCCCCCAGCAATCCGATGATGATGATCACGACCAGAAGTTCAATCAGTGTAAACCCTTGTTCTTTTCGCCGATCTTCTCTTTTCATCTCATCTTGCCTCCTTCTGAACCCAATCCTTCCCTCCCCCCTTTCGCAACAGAGGGGAAGGGAGGGATCAAAATGGAATCTCGTTAATGCTGAAGATGGCTAACAGCATCGAGATGACGATGAATCCAACAATCCCGCCCATGATCAAGATGATCAACGGCTCCAATAAGGAAACAAAGCGTTTCAACGCCGTCTGAACATTCTCCTCATAGCTCTCAGCTACTTTGATCAGCATCTCATCGAGTCTTCCTGTTTCCTCCCCCACACCGATCATGTGGACAGCCAAGGGCGGAAAGACATCCGTCTCCTCCAATGTTTTGGAGACCCCTTTGCCCTCTCTCAAACGGTCATGGATATGTGCGATGGCTCTTGAAATCGCCTGGTTTTGAGAAATCTCTTTCACCAGATTGAGGGCCGGCAAAATCGAAACTCCGCTCTGCAGCAAGGTCCCGAGCGTCCTTGCAAACCTGGCCACCTCCACCTTTTTGATGAGATCTCCTACGGCGATCCACCTCAATTTGAACCGATCCCATCTTAATTTCCGCTCTTCATCCTTTGTGTATGCCTTAAGTCCAAAGTAAACCGAAGCCCCCATACCCACCCCAACCCACCAGTAACCTCTCACGATCTGGCTCGTCGAGAGCATGATCTGTGTCGGCAGGGGGATCGCCTGCCCCATATCGAAAAAGATCCTGGCAAATCTTGGGATGACAAAGGTGATCAAAATGATGACAGACATTCCGCTCGCTATTGTCAAAATCACGGGATAGATCATCACGGAGATAAGATAGTCCTTGATCTCTTTCGTGCTTTGAAGATATTGTGCTAATCGAGACAAAATGACTTCTAAAAAACCCCCCGATTCTCCGGCCTTGACCATGTTAATATAAAGTCTCGGGAAGATGCGTGGGTATTGTCCCAACGCCTCAGCGAAAGAGCTCCCTCCCTGAATATTCTTCAGAATGTCCTTCACCGCCTCCCTCAATCTCCTGTTTTCTGTTAAGGTCCCCAGGATTTCGAGACTCCGGTCGATGGGTAAACCCGCTGAAACGAGAGTGGAGAGCTCTTGGGTGAGGATGAGCAGATTTTTCACCCCTACGCGCTGGGGTAAAATAGAGGAAATGGAGAAACCGGGTTCCTTTTCTTGGGTGGTGGTGATCCGGATGGGGATATAACCAAGTTGATGAAGGCTCTGGACAACCGCTGCTTCATCCTTCCCATCCATAGAACCTTCCACGGTTTCTCCGCTGAGCGTCGTGGCTTTGTAGACGTATCCGGACATTGGAACTTAAAGCACCTCCTCCTCTTGGGTGACCCTGATGACCTCAGAGATGGTCGTCACCCCCTTTTTGACCTTGAGCCACCCATCTTCTCTCAGGGTTCTCATGCCGTTCTTTCGGGCCGTCTCCTTGATGACGTTGGAATCCCTTTTTTCCAAAATGAGTCGCTGGATATCATCGGTGACGTGAAGGAATTCAAATATTCCTGCACGGCCCCAATATCCCGTGTTAGAACAATTCTCACATCCTTTCGCTTGAATGACATTCAAATCTGCAAGGCCTCCGACATCCACCTTCATCTCTCTCAGGATTGCGGGGTCAGGGGAATAAGGTTCTCGGCAGTAAGTGCAGGCGACCCTCACCAAGCGCTGGGCCAATATTCCAATAATGGTGGAGGAGAGAAGGAAGTCTTCCATCCCCATGTCGATCAGCCGGGTAATGGCGCTGGGAGCGTCATTCGTGTGAAGGGTGCTGAGGACAAGGTGGCCTGTCAGCGCTGATTGGATGGCAATTTCAGCGGTCTCCGCATCCCGAATCTCACCGATGAGGATCACGTCTGGGTCTTGACGGACGATGGATCGCAAGGCATTGGCAAAGGTGAGACCGATGGATGACTTCACCTGGATCTGATTGACCCCTTTCAGTTGATACTCCACAGGGTCCTCCACCGTAATGATCTTTTTCTCAGGAGAGTTGATCTTTCCCAAGACACAATAAAGCGTTGTGGTCTTTCCGCTTCCGGTGGGTCCGGTGACAAGAATGATCCCGTGGGGCCTTTCGATGAGTTGTCCGAATCCTTCCAGGGTGTCTTCCGGAAAACCCAACTTCTGAATATCCAACACAATACTGCTCTTGTCCAAAATTCGTAAAACAGTGCTCTCCCCGTGAATTGTAGGGACCGAAGAAACCCTGAAATCGATCTCCTTCCCTTTCACACGGAGCATGATCCTTCCATCCTGGGGAAGGCGCCTCTCTGCGATATTTAATTTCGCCATGATTTTGACACGGGAAACGATGGCTGCCTGGAGTCTTTTGGGAGGGGATTCGACATCGTGGAGCACTCCATCAATTCGATACCGGACTCTAAACTGGTCTTCAAAGGGTTCAAAGTGGATGTCGCTTGCCCTCGTCTCAATCGCCCTCGTGATGATAAGATTGACCAATCGAATGACGGGCCCTTCGGAAGCCATATCTCGGAGATGATCGACATTCTCCTCATCTTCCGCCTGGTAATCCGGTATACTTTCCATATCTTCAATAATCTTTTCCATCGAACTGGCGCCGGGTCCATAATACTGCTCAATCGCCAATAAGATGTCCGATTCTCTTCCTGCGAGAACTCGGAGATCACAGTTCGTGGCCAATCGAATCGCGTCCATCGTATAAAAATCTAAAGGGTTACTCATGATGACCGTCAATTCTTTATCGACTAAGCGGGCAGGGATAAATTTTGACTCCTTCATGAATTGAATCGATAGATTGCTGACTAAAATCAGTTCCTGTGGATAATCCTCTTTCGTTGCAAAAGGAACTCCATAGAATTCCTCGAGATTGGTTCGCATCTCATCCTGTGTAAGGAGTCCCAAACTGAGTAAATGGTCTTCAATGGAAAGGTCTTCTGCCGACGGGTTGGACGTAAGAACCTTCTCTAAATCAACCCTCTGAACCTTTCCCTTCTCAATCAAAAAAAAGACGAATGGGGCATCTGTCGCTTTCATTTCATCATCACCGAGTTACTCTTCCGCCATACCTTTAGCAGAATTGTTTGGTAAATTGATTATTTCAAATAATGATCGGTAAATATATTACCACAGGATGTCCTCATAATGCAAAAGTAATGACAAAGATGGAAGATTTCTCGAGGGCATCCCTTACCCAGTAGCATTCAAATTTGAATTTTTCCTCAAAAAAGGCTAAAATTTGTTCAAGGCCCTCAAAAAATTTGGAAAGAAATTGATCACCGTCGTTGCTGCGGGGAAGAGAATTTTCTCTCAATTTATTAATCTTTCTCATACATTTCACCCGCTAAACCCATGCTAAGAGATACTGGTATAGATATTGCATGAGAAACCGAGCGGACTAAGTTCGTCTTAACACTTGCTTTCAAAAATCCTTTAGAAAAGGAGATCTTATGAAAAAAATTATCCTGATTTCCTCCATCTTTCTCTTCTGTCTCCTTATATCCGTCTCGCATACTCACGCACAGTCATCGATTGCGGGCTGGTGGAAGACAAGAATAACCATCCAACAAGGACATTTTGAAACCGGACTCTGGGATTCGATTCAAGCTCGGGGTAAACATAGTTGCTACTTGTACGTTGTCCTTACCGCTTCTACCTCCGGCGCGGGTTACCTCGCCCTCTGGGATGACCTGAATCAAAAATATATTTTGGAAACCTATAACCTTTACATCCGAAACAATATCGCCGTATTAGTAATTCCCACTTCGGCAGACACCGATGGAAATATAATATCTGGAGCGACCATCGTGTTGAGACTTTTCGGCGGACCGAATACCCTTAACTCGATGATGGGTTTTTATACCCTCTTTGACATGGAGAGTGCATCCACACCAGAACAATTTGTAAGAATGGGTCCGGTGGATGCCGTCCGGGTCAATCCGAATCAGGTTCCGACAGATGCAGCGAACTTAGTTTTCGGTCAACCCTTACCCTAACTTTTTCGAAGATTAAAATTTAACGGTCCCTTTTTTTATCTCCTCTATCTTATTCCTGATCAAGTCATTTTGTGGATCGCCAGGGTTTAACACCAGATATTTCTCCCAATATCTCTGAGCCCTTGGGTAATCCTTCAACTTATAGAAATAGAGAAGGCCGAGATTCTTGTCAACCTCCGCATTCTCTGGATCCAACTCCAGGACCCTCTGATATTCCTCGAGGGCTTTCTGAAAAAGGTTTCGCTTGCTGTAAAGATAGCCCAGGTTATTATGTAGACCGGGATGGTAAGGATTGATTTCAATTGCCCCCTTAAATTCTTCAATGGCCTCGTCGATCCGTCCCAATTTAATATAGATCGTTCCGAGGTTATTTCTCGCCTCGATAAAATACGGATGCAAGGCGATGCACCTCTGATAAGCCTGCACGGCCCTCTCGTAACCTTTCAATTGGCCGCTTGTCTGGCCTAAATGGAAATAAACATCGTAATGATAAGGGGCATACACCCTCGCCTTCTCAAAATTGAAGAAGGCCCTCTCCCAATTCCTCACGTCCATATCGTTCCTTCCTTGCTTCAGGTAGTAATCCCCTATGACCGGCCTGACGGAATAGATGACGCCGATGGCTAAGCAGGCGAATATAAAGATTCCGATGACCCCTCGGAATACCTTGGATCGAATGGAAAAAGTGATCGGAGGATGAACCCCCTGGTTTTTCTCCTTCTGCACCGAATGGTAAGCCAGTTCCAAAAAACCGACAGCGATCCAGAAGGTGACCCCCGAGGCTGGATTTTGAAGATTAAAATCGAAAAAGGATTGGATAAGGGTAGCCAATATTCCCATCATCGCGGCGAGGGAGATGAAGAAGGACCGATTGAAATCCCCTTTCTGGATCATCCACAGAGACATTCTTCCCACCCAGAACAGAATCCAGACAAAGGCGAGAAACCCGATGATCCCAACTTCTGATAAAATCTGAAGGTACTCGCTGTGGGCCTCTTCCACCCGGGTATTCAATCCCGATAATGCCCATTCCCCCCTATCTCGATAGCGGGGATAGATGTACTTAAAATTTCCAAACCCAACACCCAGGAAGAAGTTATCCTTAATCATCTGGAGTGTGTTCCGGTACATGTATAGCCTTGCCTGGCCCGAGGCTGTCTTGTCGATATCGGTGACCCCTAATTTTGCAAAGAGTCGATTCAGAAACGAGTCTTTGATGAGATTGAGACCGTCCTTCGTTTGAACGTGTACGTTTCTCAACTGAAGGGTGGATTCTTCACTTCCGGGCACCCATCTCAACTTAAGATCTTCATCATAGGGAGTCGACGAGAAATGAATATCCTCCCGCTTGATATGATTCCACCCCGGTCTATCCTGGCTCAAACGAATAGGCGGTAGGCTCGTCCGTTCCCCATAGAGATCGACATATCCCGGTTTCTCGGGGTTTCCTCCGAGAATTCTGAAATCAAATTCAACTCGTATGGATTGGTCCGCCGGAATTTTCGATCCATCGATAGAATGGATGTAATAGCCGATGGGGTTGATATGTTTCACTCGGAGGGTATGGGCGGTCGGGAAGATAAAAAAGAGGAGCATCAGAGCCGGGGAGAGGAGAAAGAGAAGGATCAGAAATAATTTTCTTTTTCGATAGAAGAATGGAAATCTCTCCAGCCATCGATAGATCATGACCGTAACGAGAAATAAAAAGGAGAGGATGAACCCCAAAATCCCCCCTCTGCTCATCGTGAGGAAGAGATGGTAAACCATCAGGACGGTGCTGATCCCAAACAGGGTCCTTTTCACCCAGGAAGAGGAGAGGAAGAAGAAGGCTCCCGAGAGGGGGATCAGTAAAATCAAGTATTGAGAGGCCTGATTCCGATGACCGAGCGTCGAAAAAGGAATGTAAGAAGTATGGGAATACCCCCTCAACAAGGGGTCTATCCCAAAATACTGTAAGATCCCATATCCGCTGAAGACGATTCCAACGAGACTCATGACCAACACCCAAGTCTCGATCTCTTCTTCCCGGACACATTGGATGACGAAGAAATAGACCATCACATAGGCAAAGACCTGCCATAATAGCTTGCCCGCCCCAGGCACGCTTAGAGCAAAGGTCAATGAGAGAATCGAGATAACGAAATAGATGAGGATCGGAGGGAAGAGCGTCGATCTCTGAAAGGAAAGCCGTCCCTCCGCGATCATCTTCAGGAACCAAAAGGCCAGGAGGAAGGAAACCGTGACTTGGGCGATCACCACTTTAGGAAGCGTGTACGTGGTCAGTTCGAAACTAAAATAGAGGGGAACTAAGACCAAGAGAAGGAGAAATAGACCCTTGATGAAATGGTCGAAAATTCTCCCCAGGCTGGCCTGCCCCGAACCCCGCTGATCTGGCGGAACTGAGGAGTTCGAACAAGTTCTCTGGCAGGCAGGACTTTCGTGCTTCGAATTTAATGACTCAGTAGGCATGTTTGCTGACCAATCCTTTAAAAACCGTTAGAAAAAGAATTCGAACATCGAAAGAGATGGACCAGTTCTCGATATAGTAGAGATCGTGTTCGATCCTTCTTTCAAGAGAGGTATTCCCCCGCCACCCATTGACTTGAGCCCATCCCGTCATCCCCGCCTTAATCTTATGTCGCAGCATATATTTGGGGACTTCATGTTTGAACTCCTCGATCAATTCAGGCCGTTCCGGTCTTGGTCCCACCAAACTCATCTCCCCTTTCAACACATTGAAGAGCTGGGGCAATTCATCGAGGCTCGTCTTTCGCAAAATCCTGCCGATGGGCGTTCTCCGTGGATCATCCGGTTTCGCCCACATCGAACCTGTACCCTTTTCGGCATCGACCACCATGGAACGAAACTTCAACATCTCAAAAATCTCCCCATCAAATCCCATCCTCTTCTGTTGGTAAAAAATGGGCCCGCGGGATGTTATTTTTATCAGCACTGCGATGATCAGCATCAACGGGCTTAGAAGAATCATCACGATGGAAGCGAGAAAAATATCCAGAACCCTTTTCAGGATCTTGCCCCATCCCTGGAGGGGTGTATCCTGAATATTGATAATAGGAAGTCCATCTAAGTCATCCACCCCTCCCCTCAGGCGGACGAAATCATAAAGGTCGTTCACCACCTTGATATCCACCAGCTCATTCTTCAGGGAGGCTAAAATATGTCGAATCTTTTCGTGTTGATGGAAGGGAAGGGCGATGTAGACCTGATCGATCCCTCCCTGCCTTAACGCCTCGTGAACTTCTCCAAAGGTCCCGATGACTCGGAGACCATCGATGACCTGACCTACCTGTTCCCTGGATTCGCTGAGAAAACCGATGGCCTTTAACCCGAGCTCCGAGTGGGTATGGAGTGATTGCAGAAGTTTCTGCCCGAGCTCTCCCTCTCCAATAATGAGGACATACCTCAAATTGTAGCCCTTCTTTCGAAGAGTCCTCAATAAACTCCGGGAGAAAAACCTGGATAAGCTCACCAGGAGGATGCTCAGAATCCAGAAGTATAAAATCGTTAGCCTTGAATACCGGTATTCTTTAAAAAAGTAGGCCAAGAAAACAAAGATGAGAATAGAGATGGTGAGCGCTTTGGTAATATCGATGATCTCCCTGGGTATCGAGGAAAGTCTTCGGGGTCGATAAAACCCGGCAAGATTAAGCACCACGCCACAAACGAGCAGAATGATCACAAGAAGGGGCAGATGCTGATTCCAGGGAGGGATATCCTTTGTCACTTCCATGAACTTTACCTCAAACCTCAATAGATAAGCTAAGATCCAGGAAAGGGCGACGAAAGAGAGATCTGAGATAAACAGAAACGTAATAAAAACTTGGTTATATTTCTTCAGCAATTTTCCGCACCTCCCCCCACCCCGTCCCTCCCCCTCAAGGGGGGAGGGTGAGGGAGGGGGTCACTTCAGCCGCGTTCACTCGTCCTATTCGTCTGCATGAATTCTTGATATCTTCGATCGATGAATGACTTCATTTCCTTCCTAAACTTATTCTTATCAAATCGCAATGCATTTTCTCTGATCCCATGGTGATCAAATTGATCCTTATTCCTTTCAAAAAGCTCGACCGCCTGGATCAAGGATTCGGCGGTGGGGTGATGGAAGAAGACCCCTGTGGGATTTTCCTTAGGAAATGGAATGACACTTTCCAATACCCCGCCTCTTTCATAAGCAATCACCGGACTTCCGCACGCCTGGGCCTCAACAGGCGCGATCCCGAAATCTTCCTCTCCCGGAAAGATGAAGGCCTGGCATCCTCGATAATAACTCCTCACCTTTTCATTGCTCTGCCATCCCAAGAATTCGATATTTTTCTTCGCCCTCTTTTGGAGAGATTTCAGTCCCTGTCCATCACCGATGATCAAAAGCGATTTCCCCAATCGATTGAAAGCCTCGATGGCGATATCCACTCTTTTATAGGGAGCCATTGCTGTGACCATCAAATAATAGTCGCCATTCTTGTCGGCAGATACAGAAGGGCAGAAAAAATCGCAATCCACAGGCGGGTAAATAATTGTGGACTCCCTTCTATAAAATCTCTTTATCCTCTGCTGGACGTGTTTCGAAATGGCAATAAAGTCATCCACTCTCTCACTCGATGTCACGTCCCAAAGTCTTAAATAGTTCGAGAAGAAAGAGATGAAAAGGTTTTTGAACTTGTGATCAGATGCTTCAAAATATTCAAAATGCATGTCCCATATGTATCTCATTGGGGTAAAACAGTACGAGATGTGAAGGGCATCCGGTGCGGGGAGCACGCCTTTGGCGACACAATGGCTGGTGCTGATCACCAGGTCATATCCTTTCAGATCGAATTTTTCGATGGCCGTGGGAAAGAGGGGAAGGTAATATCGATAATATTTCGAAGCCATGGGAAGTGCCTGAATAAAAGAGGACCTGATATTCATCCCGGCAATAGATTCTGATAAACGATCCTTGACGTAGAGGAGGGTATAGAGATCTGCTTTGGGGTAGAGTTCGCAGAGGACTTCAAGACACTTCTCCCCTCCCCTCATGCCTGTAAGCCAATCATGGACGAGGGCTACCCTCAACGGCTCACCTCTCTCAAGGATGCTTCCTTACAAGCTCTCTCCATCGTCGCCACATATTTTTCCAGCGAAAATTTTCGAGCCACTCCCTCTTTTGCTTCCAATCCAATCCGACCATACATTTCTTCATCGCTGAGGAGCTGAATGATTCGGTCCGTGATCTGCTCGGGATGATTGGGTTCAACAAGCATGCCGTTTATTCCATCTTCTATGATTTCACAAACTCCCCCGATCTTCGCGGCAATGACAGGTTTCCCCAGAGACATCGCTTCCAGTGCAGATAGGCCGAAGGATTCCGGGGCGACTGAAGGGAATACCAAAATGTCGAGGGATCTTATTAAACTCCCGATATCGTACCGAAATCCAGTAAACCTAACTCGATCCTCAACTTTATTTTTCTTTATTATTTCCAATAGTTCCTCTTTGTATTCCCTTTCTTTGAGGTAAACATCTCCAACGATCAGAAAAAAAGTCTCAGGATATCTCTTGATGACTTCAGGAATAGCTAATAGCAACGATCTCTGCCCCTTCTGTGGAATAATCCTTCCAATGCAACCCACTAATTTGGCATGGCTCCCAATATTGAGCTCATTGCGAATATTTCTGAAAATATTTTCGAATTCAAATAGTTCATGATCGATTGCGCTAAAGATAACTTCGACCTTATCGCCTTTCAACCCATCCCTCACCAAATAGTCTCTTGTGAGGTTGGAGACGGCCAATATTTTGACCGGAAATCTTCTTGCAAAAAAGAGGAGGGACTTGATCAACATCGGACTGAAATCCATTGGAGAAAGGACGTCATGAAATCTCCAGATAATCGGTATCGAGCAAAGCCGAGCAGCAATACTTCCATAGAGGTGGGCCTTTATTGTGTTGGTCAGAACAAGATCAAATTTATTTTTTTTCAAATAGAAATAAAGCCTTATCATAAAGAATTGCATGGGGAAGAGGTAAACAGCGAGAAAGAGAAAAGCCTTTAGAGCATTTCCTCTCTTCAGACGGATCAATGTCAATGGAAGAGAGATGATCTTAACCGGAATATTTTCCTCCCTTAATCTTCTTGAAAAGATTCCTTCAGAAGTTAATATCACCGCAGCATTAAACCGGCTCTTATCCATATGGCGTAGAAGAGTCAGGAGAGAGGATTCTGCTCCCCCGATCTCTGGGTTATGGTCCACAAAGGCAACTTTAATCTGAGAATCGGACTTCTTCAACTCGGTCACCTATCCTGCTATCCCCCTATCCCCCCATCCCGCCATCCCGTCGATCAGGACATTCGATAAAGATCCCCAGGAGTATTGGTAAACATCTTCCAAAGAGAGATTGAATGATGAATAGAGCTTCCCTTCCCTGTACAATTCCTCCAAATAGGAGATGGCCTCTTTGATCCTTGAGGACTCATTGGGTGTCACAACCCCTCTCTCAAGCTTCAAGACCAGATCCTTAATCTCATCATCAGGATCTCTAAGAATCGCAAGGATAGGCTTTCTCGCTCCCAGATATTCATAAATTTTACCGGGTACCTGATTGGAGGATCGATTGCCAATATGGACCAGAACATCCCCTTCATGCTGAACTCGGATCGAATCTGCATATTTTAAGTAACCTAAGTAATTGATCTTGTCCCCCAGTAATCCAAATTTCTTTGCATCGCCAACGACCTCATCATTTCTTCCCGCGATGAGAAATTCCACATCCATGTCTTTCAGATCCGCCAAGGCCTTGAAGAGCTCCAATGGATCTCTCTCATCGCGGTAAAAAGTTCCCGTGTAGACAAGACGAAGCTTCTTCTTGTAAGTGACGATCACATCGCTATCCTTCCAAAGTCCATCGTCAAACCCCTGGGTGAGAACAGATATTCGCTCCTTCGATAAAAACGGGTATTGGGTCAGAAAATCCTCCTTTAACCTTCGATTCGTCACCAAGATCCGATCCATATGTTTGAGAAGAATCCCTTGAACTTTCTCATCGATTGGCTTCCTCAGCTCAGGAGTATAGAAGGTTAACATCGGATCGCTGAAATCCCCTATCCATTGAATAGGGTAAAACGTCTTCGCAATGAATCCCAGAAGGTGATCCACTCCCGGTTCATGACTTGATATGACGACCTCATACTGTTTTTTATTCATGAGATGGAAAAGTTTAAAAACACCAAAGATGAACCACTCCGTTCTTAGATCTGGAATCAAGATAAAGTTCATCATCTTCCGCAAGGTATCGTACCCTCTTTTTAGAAATTGGTGGGTGATACTTTCCCTCTTTTCTTGATACGATTTATCCTCCACACGAAGAGCCGCTTTGGTTTGGAAAAATAGGCTCTGAATTGGACCAGGATAGGTTCGATGGACAGAGATATCTCTCACGAGATAGAGCCCATCATTGTAATAATCCGGGAGCTTGATCGTTAAAACATCTACTTCGTTTCCTTTTTTCACGAGCTCTCCGGAGAGATAGGCCCATCGAATCGATTGAGCTTCCATGAGCGGCGGATAGGAATAGGCAATGATCAGAATCTTTTTCATTCTTAGAGGCTTCTTCTAACTCTTTGCTCTGTGCCGTCAATAGCAGAATGGCTCCCAATCCCTCTTTCCAGCAAGAATGCTGACAATCCTTTCAGAGGCCTTTCCATCACCATATGGATTTTTGATGCTGGTCATCCTCTTGCAATCCTCCTCATGATCGAGTAATCTTTCTGTCTCCGAGACGATATTTTCCACCTCCGTCCCCACCAGTTTGGCCGTCCCTGCGTCGACCGCTTCTGGCCTCTCGGTAACCTCCCTCATTACCAATACAGGCTTCCCGACGGACGGAGCCTCTTCCTGAATTCCTCCCGAGTCGGTAAGGATCAAAGAAGCCTTGCTCATGAGATAAACAAAGGGTTCATAATCAAGAGGCCCAATCAAATGGACCCTTTCCATCTCTCCGATGATCCGGTGGACAGGCTCCTGGACATTTGGGTTCAGATGAACGGGATAGACGATCTGGATATCCGCATTTCTCACTACAATCTCCTTCAAAGCCTGACAGATGTTCTCAAACCCTTTCCCAAAGCTTTCTCGACGATGAGCCGTCACGAGGATCAATCGCTGATGGTCCGTTGATATTCCGAATGTTTTAGAAAAATAGTCTTTCATTCTCCTCTGATTTTCCGGAGGCGATTGCTTCTTAAGGACCCACAGGAGAGCATCGATCACCGTATTCCCGGTGATATAGATATGCTGTTCCAACATCCCCTCTTTCAACAGATTGCCCTTTGCCTTTCGGGTTGGAACAAAATGATAATCAG
Organism: uncultured delta proteobacterium; assembly: GCA_963826305.1. Lineage (GTDB taxonomy): Bacteria > Desulfobacterota > BSN033 > BSN033 > UBA1163 > CAWGWZ01. The sequence goes on from CAWGWZ010000028.1 coordinate 363,131, forward strand.
CGACCACAGAGGTTAAATGTCGATTGATCTCCTCTGGAAAAGGTCTGTATTTCTCATAGGTCCTCAGACCTGCTTCGATGTGGCCAATCCTTATCTTTTGATAGAAGGCAGCCAGACTTGCCGCAAAGGTGGTGGTCGTATCCCCTTGAACCAGAATGAGATCGGGCTTGATTTCTCCCAGGAGGTCTCTGAGCTTCAATAATACTTCTGAAGTGACTCCAAAGAGATCTTGCCTCGGCTTCATAATGTTCAGGTCGTGATCCGGCTGAATATCGAACAGATGAAGGACCTGATCCAGCATCTCTCGATGCTGGGCCGTCACACAGATCAACGAGTTGAATTGATGTGGACGATCCTTGAGGGCCTTAATGATGGGAGCCAATTTGATCGCTTCGGGTCTTGTACCAAAAATAGTTAAAATTTTCACTGGATTCTTACACTCTAAGTCTGAGAATTTTCTTCTAATCCCGCGTTTCGCGGGATCCCCCTCACCCCCTCCCTCTCCCCGCTGGGGAGAGGGAGGGGGTGAGGGAAAATTTCAAATATTTTTGGCTAGAATTTTGAAGCGCCGGTCCATCCATTCCACACAGGACAAGACAGGCATCTCTGGAACATGTTAAAGTTAACAGCATACATTATGCCATTTATTACCATTTATTACAAAAATTTTCAATATATTTCCAATAGTTGTAGACAAAAAAATTTGTGATTCAGACAGTAAGATCATAGACCTCAGACCTGCCTGCCGGCAGTCAGGCATTAGACTGAAGACGGAAAATGACCAGGTTACACAAAGATAAAGGCTTCGACGTAAGCTCAGCCGAACGGCTTGGCAGTTATGAAGCAGAGCAATTGGCGCTCTTGGTATATCCGAAAGAATTTCAGAAGAGTGAAATGGAGTTAATTTAGGGTTGGGATATTTTCAAGAAAAATCATCCTTAGATGAAGACATCACAAAAACGAATGTTTCTTTCTCTTCTTCATCTTCTTATGAAAGCGAAACAATTCCTTAAAGGCCCCTAAAATGACCCAAAAATTGGCACCCGTCTGTTTCCCGGCCAATCTTGGAGAATGAAGAACTCCAATCTCATGGAGCCGATAGCCATTTTTTATAATTTTAACCAGCATCTCTGTGCTGATCATCGCTCCAGACAGCTCCAACTCCATTTTTTCAAAGACCTTGCGGTGGAAGAGTTTAAAGGCGCAGTCGATATCCCTTACCTTGAGACCGAACATCCACCTCACTAACTCGTTCCAGGCCCAGGCATTCATTTTCCGTACCCAGTTGTCCTGACGATTAAGTCGAAAGCCAATCACCCCATCATATTTAGAAATAAACGGAAGTAAAAGAGTAAGCTGCGAGACATCGAACTGATTGTCCCCATCGGTAAAAAAGATGTACTCTTTTTGACAAGCGTTGATTCCACTCCGAATCGCTGCTCCATAGCCCAGATTCCGATCATGATGAACCGCCCGGATGCGATGATCTTCATGAGCCAGCCGGTCGGCAATCTCCCTTGTCCTGTCTTGGCTTCCGTCATTGACGATGATGATCTCGAAATCGTCTGCTACCTGCGAAAGGATCGCTTTCAGCGAGGCACACATTCTTTCAACATTTCCTTGCTCGTTATAAGCCGGGAAAAAAGCCGAAAGCCCCTTCAGTCGACTCAAACTTACTCTCCCCTTCCTCTTTCTTTAAGTACACTTCCTTTTTTCGTCCTCGACCACCGGTTAATCCTTCCTTTTGCACAGGATTCAGAAATGTTGTACCCTCATGGGCAATCGCATTTAAAAACCATAGTATGACGATGAGAGGGAGTAGGTATTTATCCCATGCGATATGCGATTTTAACATCATCAATACATTTGAGAATACGAATAAGCTTTCAAGATGAATGGCGAGAAACCTTAAGCAAGCAATCAGTGCTAAGATATAGAAAAGCGTCATTCTAAAAAAATCTCCGCCAAACATTCTGAATAACTTATCCACGTATCCCATCGTTGGGATATTATAGTTTACATTTTGGTACGGGGGAAAGAATAAAAATAGTATGAATACAGAAAGGGAGACAACGATTGCTTTCTTGTTAAACAGATTCATAATAAATGTATTTCGTTTGAGCAAGATCAATTCAGGGATGACGAAATAAAACCCCAAGCATGATAGGAAATATAAACTATGTTCCGGGAACAATTTAAAAAGTGAAATGGTTGAAATATTTTGTCTCGCCACTTCAAGAACAGGTCCAAAATTTCCCCAAAACAAAGCCCAAACCATGATGGATAAACATGCAACAAACTGATATAATGAGCGTATTACGATGGGCGTGATCAAATTTGCGTTCTTAGCTCTAATTAGATTTAGCACCTCAAAGATAAATATTCCTAAAGGGAAAGCCAGCATATATTGCCTTGAAGAAATGGCCAAAACGAAAAACAAACAGCTCATCAAATTCAGACGATTTAAGTAAGAAATAAAGCCCATCAATACAAAAAAGGTGGCGATGATATCCGTATAGAGGTGAGTTGAACACCCAATAAAATAAGGATAAATTAACACACCGATCACTGAACACAGGTATTTCCGGTTCCTGCCCTCACCGATGAATACGATGATAGAAAGTATTCCTAAACTTAAGATGAGGTTGAGTAATCTTCCTGCAAAGATACCTCCATGAAACAGGTGTTCTATCGTTCCAAATATGATAAATGACAAAGGTGTACTTAACTCATCATAGTTCTTCAATAAATCAACACTTGGAATCCAATCCTCGCTGAATTTTAAAGAAACGGGCCAATAATGAATTTCATCTTTTCTTATCGGAAAACCCAGTTGTCCGAATAAATTGAAAATGATGAAATAGAGAATCAAAAGAGCACTGATCGTGATAAGCTTGGTCTTTGAGTTGCCCATATCATTCAATCCGGCAATGGTCCCACCTCTCACCCATCCTCGGCCACACATTTCCTACGAACCGATATTGATTGCCTTAAATGGAAAGGGAAACACCAGAAGAGTATTAGCCAAAGATGATTCGAATATCTCCCTTGGACCTCTAAGAGATAGGCGTGCAAAAAAATGTTTATGAAGACAGCAAGGGTCATACCTGAAACAAAGAATTCGATGAGAGAAACCTTTCTCTTCATGAAGATGTGGAAGAAACCGGTTAAAGAAACAAACATGGCGAACAGGTTCACAAAAGAAAAATATCTGCATATCCGATAAATAGGAGAGGGGTCCTTAATGTTGCTTTTATCCAATGCGCAGAACGGATTTCCGGTGGGGCTTAGCAAGATCACCAATTTATCTGGTAGGATTCTAAGTTGCGTGAGCCAACCCTTCTTAACCCTTTCTATGACCATCGGACGAAATTCTCGATTGACTTCTTTCGCATTCCATTGTTTCTTCTCCCCAATCCTATTGATGAGCCTCGAATCATTCGAATCCCACCTTCCTTTGGATTCTGTATTGAAACCAACGTACATATTCCATAAGCCATTTTGCAAGGGTTGGATGGTCATACCATAACTGCAGACGTAATAAAGAACGAAAGCTGTTCCAAGAAATCCGGCCCAAACAGGCAGGAAAAGCTGTACAGCCTTTGAAAAACATTTCACCAAACTCGTCCTTTCATTTTCGATAACAAAGTAGCGTTGACTTAATAGCAATATCGCGCTCACCAGAAGAAGAAACGGGGTCGTCACAGGCCGAATAGATTGACTCACACCGAGGGTGATCCCTGAGAAGAAAAGAATCAATGTCCTTGCCACCTTCGTCACTGAAGCAGGTTCCACCATCCTTTTGAAAACAAAACCTATCAGAAAAAGGCCCCCTCCAAAAAAGAGAGCATAGGGGATCTCTGAACATAGAACGGAAACCATCGGCAGGTAATTGATGCTAAATGCTATCGTGAGGAAGCCAACCAGCTTAAGATAACGATTCTCGACAAAATTGTAGTTCGCGAGAACAAGGCAAAGGAAGGTCAACACTAACGCATTGAAAACTTGGGGGATCAGGGTCGAATCGCTCTTGAAAACGTCAAAAAGGAGAGATAGGAGATAAGGATAACCTGGAGCAGCAAAATATCGATAATAGTCACTTAACCTTCCTTCCGACTGGATCGCTAAAGCGGTCTCATAATAAAATTTGAAGTCTGAGAAAGGTTCTGTCCGAAGAAAAATGACGATTGAGAAATAGAGTGAAAAGAGAAAAAAACCTAATACAAAGAGTTTAAAACCACCGAATTGTTTTTCCCTATCCATCTTCACTTTTTAACTTCTTCGAAAGCTGCCCAATGACAATTTCAACCCTTGAATGCCATGAATTTTCTTCGGCTTCATGCTTCAATAATCTGATATATTCAGGATCATTCCTTCTCTCCCAAGCAATCGCTATCTTCGAAATAAAATCCTCCTTATCCTTAGCAATATATACGCTCCTATATTTTCTACATTCCTTTAAGTCAGTGACCACGATCGGCTTTCCTCCTGCCATATATTCAAACAGTTTAATCGGGGAGGTAGAATGGGTGATTCGGTTGACCTTGAAGGGGATGATGGCCACACCAAAAAAATACAAGTAATTTTTTAAGTCCTGATATTCCTTGCTTCCCAGCCAAAAAAGATTATCTGTCCTCAAAAGACGACGAATGCTCCCATCATAATTCGGGCCAATTAAAACAATGTTATACCCCTTGCAGGTTCGGGCTACATCATTGACCAATTCGTAATCAAACCATTCCGACAGGGCGCCATAATAGCCGATGATTGGTCTCCCATTTTCTAAAATATTTGCCAGATCGTTTGGGGGAGAAGGAGGACTCTTTATTTCAAAGTCATGCAAATAGGCTCCATTGGGAATCAGTAAGGCGTCCTCCCTGGTCTCCTTTACCTTCTCCCATAAAGATGCGGCGGTGGTGAGGACCAGGTCTGCTATGCGGAGCAGTGTGCGGTGATCCTCTTCCATGGATACGGAGAACCCCTGAAAGACGTTGAGCTCATCGATAAAATCGTAGATGAGTCGTCCATTGGGAAAATGTTCATGGAAGACCTTATGGGGAGTCCAAGTCGCCCAGATAATGACTTCTTCATCTTTAAGAAAAGTATGGAGGAGAGGAACATTTCCGCAAAGAAAGAGATTTTCTTGAACCTCTTTTAAACCCTCCACGCCATCTTGCTCAGGATGGGGGACGCAGAAGAAACAGAGGTAACCTTTTTCGGCCAAAACCCTAAAAATTTGATGAGGACGCTGAAAGAGAGGGAATCTCCAATTAACCGTTGGAGGATAAATGATAATCCCTTTATATTCCTTTGATAATAAATGCCTCATGGAGGAGATATCGTCATTTTTTATCTCTCGGGGCGAGAAAAGATTGTGAAATTTCTGGATCACATTTTCATAAATCTTCTTGTTACGGGACTCCGATTGATCTTCCCCCCAAGTCACCTTGTTCTTCTTCTCAGGAAAGAGCAGATAATAAATAAATCTCAACCCGTTTCTCACTGGAATTGGGATTCTCTTCTTAACCTTGTATTTCATCTTCCCGAATTTATCGCTAGTTATCCCCATGCTCAGACCGCGGGCTATGATTCATATTTCAACCCGCCCTATCAAAGGTCGAAGAGGAAATCGATTCGCCTTTCTCCCCTTTTTTATCACTCATCAACTGCCCAAGGCTGAGGTTCTTTTTAATGAGAACAAGAAGACCGAGGAGCGTTTGAGGAACATACCAAAGGGCATGAAAGACGAGGGCAAAGCCTAACGCCTCCTCTTTCTTAATCGCAAAGTTCGATAAGACTAAAATGGCTAAGAACTGATAGGTGCCTACATAACCAGGAGAGGAGGGAACCAAGCCTCCAAGGTTCAAGACGGAGAGAAGCAAAATTATTCCCCATATAGGTAGAATCAATTTAAATGCGCTCAGGGCATAATAGAGACACAAAAACCATGCAGCCCATACAAGCCACGATAGTCCAAAAACCGCTGCTCCCCGTTGAACGGATTGAATGCTTTGAAAACCGAGCCTGAATTTCTGGAGCGAATGAGCCATCTTTCCGTAGAAACGCGAGGGACCAAGTTGATTGACGATCCCTTCAATCCTCGACCCGATATTTGAATAACCGAATACCCCGATGACCAAAAGGGCTAAGACCAAAACGAGACCTCCGATGATCGACATCTGTCGGGCCCACGGGATCAAAGGAAACATGCCAAATGACAATAGGGCCAGTATCACGAGGACAACGAGATCCGATATTCGGTCCATTACAACGGTGGCAAAAAGAAAGGCTTTGCTTCTCTTAATTTCCTGTCCTAACAAGATGGGGCGTACAAATTCTCCCATTCGGCCAGGAAGGATATTATTGACCATCAACCCAACCATCATTGAGGCCGAAGCAGAGGCCCATGAGACTTCAGGCAGGTTAATCACTGTTTTCCATCGAAATCCTGCAATTGCTAAGCTAAGAAGTTGGAATAGAACAGATAAGACTAACCCCGTATAGCTTGCCCTTTTTAAAGTAAAAAAAACTTGGTCCCATTGAATTCCTCTAAATGCAAAGTAGAGGCAAACAATGCTGATGGCAAAGCCGAGGATCTTATAAATGTTTTTCCCAATACCCTTCATTTAGTGCTTCGATCCGTGATCGACGGTCCATTGAAGGTTCTTATCAAAAGGATTCGGCCCCGCGTCTGGCGGGGCAGGTTTCAAGCCTGCGTACCGCAGGCATGAACCATTAAAATTCTTGATTCCCTCAAACCCCTGACCTGTTCACCAACCAGGCTTGCGTGCAGGAAGGCAGCACTTGGGCGTGCAGGCACGTGTGCTCTGGAAAGCGAAATAAGTTCTTTGGCAAGCGGGCTAAGTTAACTTTCAGGTCGCCTTTGATCCAAGGATTTGGAGGTCAGGGAAATAGGATCGGTAGAATCCCCTGTCTCGAGTAAGAAATCGATCTGCTTTTAGCAGGGCATGGGCCCCAATAAGAAAGCCAGTGATGATTCTTTCTCTTTTTCCACCGGACCGCCTGTAAATACCCCACTTTTCTCCTGCAAGGAAAGCGATCTCCGAATCCACAGGAGACAAAGAAACACTGAGCTTTGTCAAAGTCTCGTCCAACAGACTCCTTTTCTTAAACTGGGGAACAAGCTCAGCGTATACAATATCGCAGACGATTAAGGCCCCCTCATCGTATGCTATTTTAAGAAGTCTTGCCGATTCGGAAGCAAAATTTCTGTCTGGAAAGAATATGTCCAATAATATATTCGTGTCCACAGCAGTGATCATCTGCCTCGAACCTCTTCAATATAGCGATCCGTATCCGAGGGTCGTTTGAGGATGCCAAAAACCGAATCGACCGGATGTTTCCCGCGGCTACGCTTTTGAATAAGGAGACCCTGTTTAACAGGAATGAATTCAATTTCAATATCTTTATAAAGCCCAAACCGTTTACGAAGAACCTTGGGGATCGTAATTTGTCCACGGTCTGAAATTTTCATATTTTCTCCCTCCGTATTTCTGAATCACTTCATCATACTTCAAGCCTCTTTGCCTTGTCAAGTCCGATCGGTTCTTTACTATAATACCTTGCTTATCCAGTAGGTCTTTCAGAGCCCTCAAAGCTATCCCAGATGAATCTTATGTGTAAGCGCCTCTTAGAGGATCTCAAACAACAGCACATGCTCATTTTTATAAACCAGTTTAAAATAAGATGGGGAAAAGAAATCTTCTGGCGGTGGTTCTATGGGGATCCTGCCTCGTCTGATCAAAAAGTAATTCGCTCCTAATGAACGAAGTTCTTGGTGAAGGGCTTTGAGATTGGAAAATTTGCTATAGATCTTTTCGAAACGGCCTGGTCCAAACCAATCCCCCATAAAAATACCATCTGCGAAATAGGCCATGTTTTCATCAAACAGGGCATAAAGGGAATAATTTCGGCCTCTCGTCTGGTTTAGATATTGATAAGCAGGGAAGGAAGGGAACCTTTGCATCAAGTAAGCCTCCTGTTCCTCTTTCGAATAAGGCGGATACCCCTCATTTCGCACTTTTTTGACGGCGTATGTCCATCCAGGGCTAAAGAATATTATAGCAATAATAACAGTGGCAACCCCCTTCTTCATCCACTGGATCTTTTCAGGAGGCAGCCATTCCAAGCAATTCTCAAAGGATGCGGCAAGAATAAGGCTGAGCAGGGGAATGATAGGAATAAGATATCGGAGAACCTGAGCGCTATTGAACCAAAACAGGGTATATAAAGCAATAATGACAAGTAATTCTCTAATCTTTGAACGCTTCAGACCGAAAAGCAAGAACGGCAAAGCAAACAGGTAAATTCGTGAATACGGAGCCTCCATTAGAAATTTCGGTTGGTTAAAAGCAAGATTCCAGGGCAAGAGCAAGAAAGATTGAAGGCTTCTCCCCATGCCATGCGAATGCATTTCATTTAACTGCCCCAGAACGTCCTGGGCGCTCCACCATTCGTATCCAAATATCTGCCCAAAAAAAGGGAAAACAGGATTGCCGGCATAATGCCAGTTTCTGAAATACCATGGTAATCCAACTCCAGCAGCGATAAGCAGAAAAAGAACGGGGTGAAGAAGTCTTCGTTCTTTAAATCCAATACAAAGGGCAATCAAGCCCAATAGAATTAGGAAAAAGAGGGCCGAATACTTTGAGCCTGCCGCAAATCCAAGGAATAGAGCACCCAATATTAACCACCTTTTTTCTTTTAAATGCACCCAGTTAAAGAATGAATAAATCCCCATAGTAACGAAGAGAGCCAACCCAATATCGATGTAAGCGCTGGCTCCCAACCAAAGTACCAATGGGTTTGAAAGAAAAATCGCTATCGCCCAGATTCCAGCCCTTTGAGAAAAATGCCGCCGTCCAAAGGCAAAAAGGCCAGTGGTCAGTATCCCCATCATCAGAAATTGAATGAACTGGGCAGCAACGCCATCGTAAAGGCGAATGGCCAAGGTGAAAAGCATCTCATTTGTCTGCGGGGAAACGGCATATCGCAGATAAGGCGTGAAGACAATTCTATTCTCTTGTGTGTAAATCTTCGCATAGACTAAATGATACATCGTTGAATCGAAAGCAGTCGGAGGATATAGAGGCAAAAAGAGAACAGGGAAAATGAGGAGTATCGTCAATAACATAAAAATAATCGGCTTCCATCTCAACCAGACTCTTTTTTTATATGCAGAAGAAACTCCCCTGAATAACTCAATCCAGGCAGATGCACATAATAGGAAGACTGCTCCCAAGACAGGTAAGATTAGCCATCGATATAGGAGACCGAGTGTGCCGATCAATAAAACAAGGTATGAGAGGAAGCCAAGACCCAGAGTAGTGCAAAAAGCGATCTGCTCGGCTGCGGAATCGAAGTGGACCCTCTGTGACAGCCTCCGCCCGATTCCATACGAGAGAATTCCAACCCCTATCAAGAAGGCATAATGACCGATGAAAAAAAGGATGGCTTCTGCTTCCATTACACTAACAAGTCAAGGTTAAGGTTGAGGGTTAGTTGAGATTTCGGCCTAATAAAGTAGTCATTGCAAGGAGCAAAGCCCATATTTATGAACAAGCATACCCTACTGTCACTTTCTAAGGTAACGCAAAATTGCCTCTTTGAATCTTTCAAAATCACCAAGATATTTTTTCAAAATAAGAACCACGATCTCGGAATCCACTTCTTCATATTGATGGACAACAATATTTCTGGATTTGGCCATCTTTTCCATTATGTCAAGTAACTCTGAATCAATGACACTATTTTCATACAGAATCTTGAAAGTATCTGCATAGCTTACAGGGACCCTCATTTTCCCCTCGGAAATAATATGATTTGAGATGTCGACACATATCTCGATCATCATCTGCAAGGTTCTTTCAACAATGCGCTGGGTTTTCCAGTTTTCCCTATATTCTTTCGTTGTGATATTGGAGAATTCTCCAATTTGATTTTCGTAGGTCTCAAGTTCTGAAATCTTTCTCAAGATCAGTGACTTATCTACCAAGGCCATACCTCCTCGTAAGCAGGGAATCTTCCTTCATTCTAAAGTCAAAAAATTCTCTCAATTTGAGAGACTCAAAGGCATGGCGTGAAAAGGGTTCCTTATCCACCACGACTTCTTTGCTCTGTAATATCCTTCCGATCAGACTGATAGGGGCAGTATTAAGGACAACGAGATCCATTTCGGATGTTCTAATAACATCTGTAATCTTATCAAAAAGCTGAAGTTCATATGCTGCAAGCCCGTCTATGTGCTTTAGATAAACAGCAAGATCAATATCGGAAAGGGGATGAACCTCGCCCTTTGCCAGTCCACCAAATAGGTACGCAAAAACGATATTCTCATCCTCTATCAGAATCTTTTTGATCCCATCAAGGCGATGTATTATATCGGATGGTAATGTCTCAAACTTTATCATATTTTCTTTATCTCAAAGAAAGGATTCTTTGTCAATTAAAGTCTTCGCCCAAAGGAAGAGATTCTTCTCTCATTCTTCAAACAAAAAATGTGATTGTGTTTCTTGGAAATCCTGCTACCTATCGCTTTTTAGATAACTATACAATTCATCAAATCTTCTGTTGACGGAATCTAAAATGATGCCGGTAACAAATGATATAATTGCCAATATCATTGTCCCGGAGGCAAAAATGGCGAGCGGAACGTGGGTAATATATCTTGTTTCTACAAACTCTTCGACAACAACATAGCCAGAAATTAATGAAACCAATAGAAAGAACAATGCAACCATTGAGAAGAATAGTAACGGTCTGTAGTCCTTGAAGATGATGAAGATCGTTTTTATCACCCTCGCACCGTCTCTAAATGTATTTAATTTGGAAAAACTTCCAGCCGGTCTCTCTTTGTAATTGATATCTAATTCTCTTATCATGAAGCCATACTTCAAAGCCTTTATTGTCATCTCTGTTTCCACTTCAAAACCAGAGGCCATGATATTTATGTTTTTGACAAATGCCCTGTTCATGACCCTTAGACCCGACATAATATCCTTTAAATTTGTCCGAAATAACTTATTAATCAACGACTTTACGAGCTTATTGCCAAAAGTGTGGAAGGGCCGAAATGATTTGTCGGTGTAAGTTTCGAGCCTGGTTCCTACAACCATGTCAGCCTCGTCATTCATGACCATAAAGATCATTTTATTTACCTCTGCAAGGTCATAGGTATCATCTCCATCCACCATGATATAAATGTCAGCATCAATTTTATTAAACATGGACTGCACAACATACCCTTTCCCCTGTCGTTTCTCTCTGATCACAACTACCCCTAAAGATTTCGCTATCTCAGCCGTCTTATCAGTTGAATTATTATCAAAGACATAAATCTTGGCTTCAGGTACTCGATTCTTAAAATCGGTTATTACTTTACCAATTGTGAGTTCTTCATTATAACAAGGGATCATCCCAGCAATAGAAATATCCATTTCCGATCCTCCGTGTCATGCTTCTGAACCCTGCAAGAGTGTTTAGGGGAAAGGTCTTCAAATACCACTTTTTGCTTTTCCCTGACCCCATTATTTTTTGCCTATACAACTGATAAGAAAGCGGCAGCCTCTTCCCCTACCGCAGAGTCAATTTTCTTCAAGGCAGATATCCCTTCTTTAACCCGCTTTACCCACCTTATTCCTCGAAACTGGATCTCTTCCCAGGCCATCCGGACATCCCCGGGGCGCTCCTCGATGAGGATTGACAAAACAGATTCGTTCTGCTTGGAAGGGTTCGACCAGACGATGGACAATTTCAGACAAAACAGGGTCGTCTTGAAATCGATTTCGATCCAGTTTTTTTATTCCCTCCTCCAAGGATTGAATTCCTTCAATCTGCCCTCTATGCCGTGACATTTATGTCTATATCATAGGGAGTTCAATTGGAAAGTCAAGTCATTTCATTCCATTTTACGAATATGCAAAACAGATCAAAGAAGTTCCGAAGGAGGCAAAGTTTATCTCAGGATTCTCCATTAATTTACGTTCTCCCAATAGGCAAGCTCTGAGAAGTTTTCGTTGTAGCTATTTCATCTTCCAAGATAAGGAGGCCACAGCCTGCCCGGTCGCCTGATAATATTCCATTTTGATAGTATGATCCCCTGCAGAAAGGAGAAGATCTGCGGTGTAAGTCGTAGGGCCCTGGTCAAACCATTTGTCAAGCATTAGTCGATTATCCACAAAAAGCCTAAATCCATCATCGCTCGTTACAGTAAAGCGATAAGTGCCGCTCTTAAAATATATTTTCCTTGTCCAACGGACGGAGAAATTATCTGGGCCAAGTCCGCAAATAGCATCTGGGCTTTTCCCATCCCAGTTGAAGCTAATGAATCCATCTCCGTCATCTCTCACTCTCACAGGCGGACTGCTCAATGTCTTATTTGGGAAATACTCTCCCTTCCAGCGACCAGAAGGAACTGATTCAAAACATTCATCTTTCGGAGAAATTACCTTATCTGACTTTGAAACTCGATAAAGGCGATAAGCTATACTACCGTCATTTTCATAAAAAATCTTTTCAGGATAAACATTTTTGTTGGATGCCTTTGCCAACTGCTGGAAGTGAAAGTACCTATCAAACCCATTCCCCGGGCCAAAGAAAATGAACACATTATTTTCCTTTTCTAACCGGTTCAATACAGCAAGCTTAAACTCCTCTGGAGGGGTCCCATCTTTCGGCCACCATCCATGGATGGACTCAGGCAATACTTTGCCTCCGCTTAGATAATAAATCTGGTTAAGAAGACCCCACTCCATTGCGATGGGATGTAATTCGGGCTGTTTCTTTAAATAATCCGCAAGCGGATAAATCTGAGAGCTTGTGACTATTCTCCCACCGGTTTGAGAAAGTATCTGATGAGTCTCTATGGTCGCTTTCGCCTGTAAGATTACCAATACGCAAGCGATTGCAATAGAAACCAGGCTTATACGTTGAGATATTTGAGAAAGACCCGCACCAACAACTAAAATAGCAAAGGGCCAAAAAACTATTAATTGATAGCTTGCACGGTCCTTGACTAAAAACCCGGTAAGAAACAAGCCAAACGATGTTATAAGAAGTGAACCTGCATTCCGCCTAATAAAATCCTTTTTATCTCGGACAAAGAAGAAAAAGATGGATAGGGTCACGATTGATAACCCGAAAACATAACTCATCATTGGATTCCTAATATCCTTCCCTATGCTTCCGACCTGAACCCCATCAAGTCCTCCAAGCATTCCTTTGAAATGGTGTATTTCCTCTGATAATGTATCTACAAAACCAGACAAAGTGAGACTTCCTGGATTACTACCAGTCCAGCCTATCCTGTCAAAAGCAGCTCCACTCTTCAAGGTCATACCAATGATTGGTGAACCTACAATAAGGAAAATGATTAAAGCAACGACAACCTCGCGAAGGCGGGGACGGATAGTATCCAAAAAAAGGAGCCCAATTAAGACCATGGGAATGAGAACGAAAATCGCCTGGAGGGCAGTGTTTATGGCAATTCCCGCAAACGCCGCGCCAGCCCATAAGTCATAAGAATTCCGTTTTGAGATATATCTTGCCAAAAAGAAGAAGGTTAGGCTTGTAAAAAGAGTTACCGGACCATAATTGTAATATCCCATCCTTTGCAGAAAGACAAAAACTGGCGAAACTGCCGTTATAGTAATTCCATATCTTGCCACCCTTGGTCCAAACCACATCTTTGCCCCAAAATAAGCAAATACCAGTGTTAACCAACCGCACACAATCGAGGATAACCGAAGTGCAAATGAAGTATACCCAAAGAGGAGAATGAACGGCATAGGAAGGTAGGACAGAACAGGTCCAATACGATCTGTGAATGAAAGCAGTATCCTAAAACCGAAAAAAGTCTTGTACCATCCCACCCCTGAGAAAGGCTGGCCAGTTAATAGACTAACGGTTGGAGCAAGCTTATCAACCTCGTCTCCATATAATCCAGGTAAGTCAATTTGATAAAGACATAAACCAAGAAACGCAATAGACACCCCTAGGAGAACGGCGATATCAATATATTGCTCTCTTGAAAAAGAAAGTCGATTGGATGATTTAAAGATCTTCAATTTATTCCTTACTTCCTTCATTTATTTACAAAAAAAGAGGTCGTAAAGCTTTCTAAATGTTTGGTTGAATTGGACTCGATAAACCAAGTTTACATTATGAATTTCGCATATTGCCGATAGATGTGATTTCACCTTTTAATTCGTTCTTTCCCGTCACTTCCGATTCCTATGGAAGTCATGCTTGCGGTTATGGGCGCCATGCCAAACCACCTTTGAATGGTCATATCCTCATCTTTAAAAAAGAATGCGGCCGTAAGGCAAACCCATATATAGCCTATCGCAATTATTGGATAAAGCACTGATAATTGACCCCCTCTAAAACCCACCAGGAGAAGGAGCAATCCAATGCCATATGAGGAGAGCCCAGGAAACAAAGGGACGCTCGTTAAGATTTAAAAAATATCAGCTGTAATTCTTCCAGAAGCGAATTTGAAAAACATTTGCCCAGCCGAGACAAAAAATGTGCACAGTAACGTAAGGACGAATGCCCATCTTTGTGTTCTACGAGTTGTTGTCACTTTGAAACACATGTATAGATCTCCTAAATTTCCCCAAGTAAGTGATATCGGAACTAAAAGTTGTAGCTATTTCATCTTCCAAGATAAGGAGGCCACAGCCTGTCCGGTCGCCTGATAATATTCCATTTTGACAGTATGATCCCCTGCAGAAAGGAGAAGATCTGCGGTGTAAGTCGTAGGGCCCTGGTCAAACCATTTGTCAAGCATTAGTCGATTATCCACAAAAAGCCTAAACCCATCATCGCTCGTTACAGTAAAGCGATAAGTGCCGCTCTTAAAATATATTTTCCTTGTCCAGCGGACAGAGAAATTATCTGAACTCACTCCACACCTACCAGGGCTTCCACCGGACCACTCGAAGTTGATGAACTCCGCGCCATCATCCCTAACTCTCAAAGGAGCCCCACTCAATGCTTTGTTATCAAAATACTCTCCCTTCCAGTGATCCAGAGGAACAAATTCAATACAATTTCGCTTCGCACCAGATCCCCAAGTCAACAAATACGTATTAGATAGATTGTATCTCTCAATCAGTTTCAACTCATATTTTTCTTTTAACCCAATGTTAGCGGCGGTCACGTAATAGTAATCAAACTCACCATCAGGATCCGGATCAACTCTCGCTAACCATTTCATTCCATTTTTCTTTTTATAGAAATTGACACTTGCTTCAATAAACCAATTAACACCCAGACGGATTGAATTATCCATTAACTCTTTCTCTCTATTTGCTTCCGCCAAATAATTCATCATTTGTTTTGTGCATGCATCAAATTTCCAGCTATAATAATAACTGATATTCCAGCATATTACAAAATGACCCAGTACAATCAGCATGATTATGTAACAAGACGTATTCAAGACGCTTCTAACCAATTTTACTTCTGTTTTCCTAATGTTTTCCCAAAAGACCAATATGAAAAGCGCAAATATTAATATAAAATAAATCGCATACCTATCCAGAGGAAACGGCCGACCTACCAAACGATGTTGTAAAGTTATATTTAGAGGACAAATTACTAAGAATAATAGGACCCAAAACAGGTATTGGATTAATGCGGACACAAATGCCTTTTTCTTAAATGTGGCGTATATTAACCATCCCCACGCTACTATAATTAGCCCAACAATTAAAATCTCGCAAATTACGAAGACTATATTTACGCTCTGAACATTCTTCACATTACCATATAAAGTTACATCAATTAAGCTCGGAACAGTATCTTGCCAAAATCCCTGAGAGCCACCAGTAAATTGATTCCCAACTCGCATCATCTTAAAAATAGGCATTGTATAGATGATCGCTAATAGTGTCGAACTTATCAGGGGTGCAGCAAAAGTAGATTTATAATTCCAATTCTTAGAATTGATTTCTGGTGAGCATCTCCGTTTAAGCAAACGGATGAATTCAGATAGCCCGTATATTGCAATCAGAGATAAATAGGCATCCAAAAATGACAGATGAGAAAGCACTGAAAACGCAAGCATGATCCAAGCAATATAATTATCCTGGGGATCTTCCTTTAAATTAAAATGCTTAATTCTTTTAAAAAAGTAATATAAGCCAAGAGCCAGGAATCCCAACCCAAGTGAATATCCTCGTGCACAGGAGAAAAGGTCTATAAAGAAGGGATGAAAAGTTAACAGACAAATGCCTAAGACCAACATGTGGCCTTTCAAAAAGAGATTTAATATTTTCCATATTCCAATCAGATATAACGCATGTCCGATCAATGCGGGTATTCTTACCACAAATTCTGACATCCCGAAAAAGCTAGTAAATAGTTTGATTAAAATGCTGTTGAGCAAATGATTATTGGAAGTTACTGGCAAATTAAAAGTCAGAATGTCGCGATAGGTACCCGAGGCATGAAGCAGATAGGTTACAGCCTCATCAGTCGTAATTGATAATAAATAGGCTCGGGTACAGGAATACACGAAAGCTATAAGTATTGCGAGAATTGCGAGATCATTATAAAAGCTTTCTGAGGAAAATGGGGTGATTTGCCTGCACTTAGCTAGAAATTTGTTTGTATAATTATCCATCTACTCCTTCACCGTATAGATTTCTGAATTTTGCGCGTGACGGCTTCAATTAAAAACACAGCATCGCTGATGAGGCACAAATCCGTCATTGTATTGAAAGTGTAAAGCTGGCGAACGATGTCGAGTGTACCGTCCCCAAGCGTCGGAATCAAAAATGCTCCTATAGCCATCAGATTCAGAATTCCGAAAGCCGAAAGCGCCAGATGCGAGCTGTTAGACTTTTGGCGCCGAATCAGCAGGAACGCGACGGCTGCAATATTGCCGAAAAACAGAGCCATTAACGTCCACGGAGAACCGGGAAGGACTTTCTGCTTGAAATCGCTCCACATCTTGAAAGCGCTGCTTTTCGTCCCAGGCGGAAAACCGGCTCCCTTTTCAAAATTGCCGTAATGGGTGACGAGTGTGAACGCCTTGGAAGACCGCCTTGTAATCAATGTCCACAAGCGAGAAGGATGCTTCAGATAAAAGACCAGTAAATCTTCATGCCTCACCTTTTGGTAAAAAGCGGCCTTAAACCAGTCCTGTGGCACGGGCGAATCTTTGATGAAGGCGTGAGTTCCTACATACTTTAACAAATCATTGCTGAGCTTCAGCTCCGCCAAGTCAGCCGCAGGGTCAGGAGAGTTCTTCAACAAATCTTCAAACACAGCGTTGTATAAGCTGTTATTCTTGACTCCGGTGGGACCTGCCACATAGCATATTGTTGCAAACCCGAGAACTACAGCCACTAATACAACGCCAACGGTTTTCGCCCATCTGGGTCTCAAAGCTCTTGCCGCCAAAACAACGATGATCGCCAGCAGGACTCCCTGTGGGGCTTCCTGCGGCTTCGAGCAGATGAAAAGCAAAGCGGCGAGGACAAAACCTGCGAAGTACGTCCACTTTTTGTCTTCATTGCCAACCAGCAATGCGAAGAATCCCGCTGTTAAGATCAAAAAGAGCGGTGACGCCGTTTGACTGTAGAATGAATTAAAGAAGGCGACATAGCCAACATCTGTAAAGATCCACATGAGCAGCAGAGCTAACACCCGTCTGGAAGGGGTTCGCAGCTTCTTATGTGCAGAGATGATCAACGCTATCCCGAGCAACAACAGCGCTGCATGCATCAAACCCAGGACACGAATGTCAAAGAGGCCGTCTTTCGAGAGTATCCTTCCGATGACCCTTGCCACCCGCGCAATAAGCGTCTCTGAGGAAATGTAATGCGTTTTTAACAAGCCTGGTTTTCCGAACAAAAACTTTGAGTTGACGAAGACATTCATGTCTTCGGGTTTCTCGGACACATGCCTGAAACCGGCTGGCCACATTACGTGAAAAAAATCCCCGTTATCGAAGACTCCAACGATCGGAGGAATGGCTATTTGATAGATCAAGACCAAAGCGCCAATAAAAAGCACCACACGCTCAAAACCATCCAATTTAAGCCAACGCTCGCGCGTTGCGGGCTGGTTTTGGCACAATCCCTCACCTTCCATTTCAGCCACCCCTGTGGACACCTTCCCCTTTCTATTTCCAGTTTTTTAGAAGCCTAAAATTAAAAATATTCATCTTCGCGTTTGATGAAAATTCTCAGATTGAATATGTGAGGATTTACTCCTCTACAGTAAAGATTAAGCTGTTTGATTTCTTGCCTGTCTTTGTATCTAACAAGTAAACTTGGAATTGTCCTGGCTTGGAGTAAAGCTCTTTTGGAACTAATGCAGTGACGCCCTTCGCACTGCCAAAGGTGCTATGCAGTTGTGTTTCCCCCCATACAATGACGGTCGTTCTCGTGGCATTCTCTGTGATTGTCCATATCGCAGACTCTCCTTTGGGTTGCACGTTGAATGCAACCCCTACTTTCGTTTTCATAGGACCCATTTGCTTGAGGAGTGGAGGCGCCTTTGAACATCCGATGAAGAGAAAAATGACTAAAAGAGACAGCCCCAAAACTCTAAGATTTGTTGGCTTCATCGTTTTCCCTTTCTACAAGGCTTTACTTTCTCTGCAACATTGTGTATGAAAAATCAGTTTCCACCGCGAAGGCGAAGATCGACTGGGAAATTTCTTTATGATTATCGTTATTTTAATCTGAAAATTTGGAATGTCAATCCGAATTTTCGAGGAAGAAAGAGAGGCACAAGGCGGAGCCCTGGAGAGTTGCAAAATTTTCTTGACAGGTCTCTTGAGCTTACGTTATATTTCTTACGTATGAGGAGGTGCCTGATGGACAAGATATTGTCTGCGCGTGTTGATGAGTCTGTAGTAAACCGTATCGGTTCGCTTGCCCGGCGTCTGCATACATCCAAAAAGAAGATCATCGAAAGCGCAATCGAGAGATACGCTGCCCAGGTGGATAAGGAGCAGGACTTTGACGTGTTCGAGCACACCTGTGGAGCTTGGCACAGGAAGGGATCGCCGGGGGAAACTGTGGTTAAGGTTCGGAAGGAATTCCGGGATTCGATTCAAAGGCATCGGCAATGAGGGCCTACGTTGACTCAGACGTCCTGATCTGACCCCATTTCTTCAATTCCAGAGCCTATTGGGCCACCTCTTCATCTTGTCCAATCATCAACCTTCAATCCATCAAGATGCCGGAAGTCGCTATCCCGGGTTATGAGCACCGCGTCTAATACCATGGCAGTGGCGGCAATCCAAAGATCATTCTCATCTAACGTTAACCCCTTCCGCTGGCGGGATAACTTCACTTTGGCATAGTAGTCACCAGCTTTTTCCGGTACTGGTTCACAAGAGAGTACGTTAAAAAGTTTGAAAGCCTTGGTTTCCAACTCGTGCCTGCGCTTGCCGGAAGGCAAGCGTTCAATTCCATATTGGATTTCCCCTCGAACCATTGTACAAATGAGAACTTGGTCAGCAGGGACAACGGTTGCCAGACGAGCATCGAGTTTTGGGTGTTCTCGCATTAGCAGGCTGCTGAAAAACGCCCATCTGCGGCGTTCCCCTCATCCCTCGTCGTTGCGGCGTACTCCAAGTACGCCTCACTCCTCAGGATTTCGGGCGCCTTGCATCTGGGCATTTTTGATCAGCCTGAAAAAGTGACTTTTTCAGCACCCTGTTAGGTCGCTAAAAGCAGTGGTGTCCAGGAGGAAATTCATTGGCTATTTTCCGTTGAACATGCCTTCTTGTTGCACGGGCAACTTTCCCTCAGCAATCGCTCGCTCCAATTCATCCACATCTTTCCAGCTCAGATGCGGTTCCTCTTTCATCGCCTTCAGAATGGCCACCGATGAGCCTCGGTGCGGCAGCTCCTTCAAGGGTTCGACCGAAACCTGAATGGGCTGCCCTTTAGGGTAAGGCAGTGGTTCGTCCAACTCGATATTTCTTCCTTTTGCTATGCCCCTATAAATCATGTTATAACCTCCTTCCGCTAAAGCATACATAAAAACGTAAGAAATGACAAGGCACAAGGTTCCAGAAGACTCTGTAACTCAGACACTGCATTTCAGCCCTGCCAATGCGGGATCAAAGACCAGAGTTTTCCATGCTAAGGAACCTGACCACTTGAATTCTTGACTCCTTGACGTCCTGAATCCTTTTATTCTGGAGGTGCCTAATCTCGATATTTATGAGGTTCCCACGTCATATTCCATTTATTTTCGAATAATTCTTTATTCTTATTAAATAATCTTAGATAATCCTGTTCACGCAATTTTTTAAAAGAGGCCTTGCCAAAATGATGCACAAAAACATCCTCTGCACAAATGGTTTTATACCCGGCGTTCTTCACCCTTAAAGAAAAATCGTCATCCTCAAACATGCCGATTTCGAACCCCTCATCCAATAGCCCTATTTCATCTAAAAGGGATCTCTTAAAAGCAATGCAAAACAATGCCAGCATTTTTATTTCAAAATATTTTTCCTTATGGGCATCAGTATATTCCATCGCCCACCCTCTCATTTCCTCCAGGGATGAATAGGCGATCTTAATTTTCGCCTCATTTCCGATCTCATTGGTTACTGGCCCTACCATTCCTATTCCTGGTAAACCCAAATGCTTGATGAGCCCGGAAATCCAGTTCTGTGTCACGACCGTATCGTCATTGAGGAGGATGATATATTCACCGGCTGAGATTTCGATCCCCTGGTTATTTGCTTTTGCAAAACCAAGATTTTGGGGATTGAGAATGGTTTCGATCTTCCCTTCTTCTTTTTTCTCTCTCAGATATTCCGCACTTCCATCCACGGAACCGTTATCCACCACGATCACCTCAAAATTTGGATAATTGGAGTATTCGAAGATACTTTCTATGCAGAGCCGGAGATATTCGAGATTGTTAAAACTGACAACGATGATCGATACCTTTGGAAAAATATCTTTGACGGCTTTTTCAATCTTCAAAAACCGTTGGTCCCAGCTATTTTCCTTCGCAAAAGAAACCCTTTTCTTTTTTAAATCATCATCCTTTTCATTCAAAGCGATCTCCAATTTATCCATAAAATCATTATGGCTCTCAGCAATATAAATAAAGGGACTGAATTCTTCCAATTCGGGTAATTTTGTTACAACCACAGGTTTCCCCGCACTCAAATATTCATACACCTTCACCGGGTTGGTCGCCTCTGTTAATTCATTCACTTTGAAAGGGATCGTGCAAACGTCGAAATGATAGAGAAAACCAGGCAAATCCTGATAATTTTTCTCTCCCAGTAAATGGATATTTGGAATTCCTTTGATCAGGTCCAGGTTAGCGCCGAAGGTATGTCCAATCAGAACATAGTTCCAATCAGGTCTGGATAGGGCGACCTTCTTTATCAAATCCATATCGAACCAGTCCGAAATGGCGCCGTAGTAACCAATGATAGGTCTTTTGATATTCTTAATCAGATTGTTTGCCTCGAGGCAGCTGAAATGATTAAATTCGGTTCCATTTTGGACCAGGATCGTATGAGGATTTAAACCTTTTTGCAAATGATACAGTTTTTTTGAAGATGTCATGACAAGGTGGGAAAGTTTAGAAAGCCCTTCCTCCTGCTCGACCATTTTGAGGGTATTGGTTGAAAATCCCTTATGATAATCCATGCAATCGTAGACAACCTTTGTGTTCGATTCCTTTGAGAGGGATTCGGCAAGGGGATACCAAAAAGGCAGGTTTACGTAGACAAGGAGGTTTTCAATATCGGCCTTCTCTCTTAAAATGTCAATCGACCATTTGAGAGATCGAAGATCTTCTGCACGTTCGATACTATCCCGGTAAAGGTTGAGTGAAGAATTGGAGATGAGAGAAAGGGTATAAACATTCTCTTTGATTCTCTTTATCTGGATCAGATCTTCTAAATCCCTTTTCTCAAACACTGGAGACCGATTTTCAACAAATGTTGTCGCGACATAAAAAACACGGTATCCATGATGAGCGAACTGACTTAATATCTGCTGCGGTCTCTGGAAACGGAAATCCCAATCGATAATCGGGAGACAGATGATCGCAAACCCCTTCTTATCCCACCCGTAGGGGCTCTCCCGCATTTCCTTTACTGGATGAGGTAACGCTTTTTCTTCTATTCCGTCTGATGGAGGCTGAATCTTTTCCTCCGCTCTATGCTGAGCCTGCCCCGGTTCTTTTCTTCTAAACCAAGAGGTTATTCTAAAAATGAGTCCTTTTATCCTCTCGGTCAGGCTGAGCCGAACAAGGATATAATTTAACTGGTGGTTGATGAAATTAAACCCTTGCTGAAACTCAGAAGTCAGAGAAAATATTTTTCCTTCAACTTGACTGAAGCGCTCTCTCATTTCTCTCGTGTGTCCGTCAAATCTCACAGACCCTTCATCAAGTCTCTTAGTCTGTTCATCCAGCCTCCTGCCTTGTTCAATCAAGCTCTTGCTTTGTTCATTCAAGCCTTCGGTTTGTTCATCCAACCTCTTGGTTTGTTCATCCAACTTCTTCGTTTGTTCATCCAACCTCTTCGATTGCTCATCCAGCCTCTTCGTATTTTCATCCAACCTCCTGGCTTCCTCATCCAACCTTCTGGTTTGCTCATCCAGCCTTCTCTTCTGTCCTCTGGCAATCAACTCCAATCTGGATTCTTTTCTTCTTTTCGCATCAAAGGTGAGGGCAACAAATTCTTTTTCATATTCTTGAATGATCTTCTCTAAAGTAAACCGGGAAAGGACCTTTGCCTTCCCCTTTCGCGCTTTTTCCTTCCAAATCTGCCGATGGGTGTAAATATCCTGCATGGCCCTGATCAACTGAGGCGTGTTTTTGGGATAATCTAAATGAGAATAAAATGCCCAGTCGGATCCTTTCAATTGGATGGGGTCCTCGCAGCAATTCTCAATCAGAAGACCGATATCGTTGTTATCGATCAACTCCTGTGCTCCTCCGACACGGGTAAGGATCAGGGGAAGCTCGTAATACATGGCTTCCAAGACCGTTAAACTCCATCCTTCAATCAAGGAGGGAAGTAAAAAGGCATCGGCCAATTGATAATAAGGCACCGGGTTTTCAACAAACCCAATAAATTTTATATACGGGTTGAGCTTATATTCTTCCACCTTTTTCTGGATAAACTGGTTATAGTCCTCATCCAGTACCTGCCCGACGCACAGAAGTTTGACCAAGGGGTAGGTTTTGCTCATCTCCTTCATCGCAGCAATTAAAAGGTTATGCATCTTAGCCTGGTTGATTGCCCCGACGTGAAGAAAAATAAAATCCTCCTCTTTGATCCCCAGATCACTTCTGGTTAAGTGCCCTGAACTCTCCCCTCGTTTAAGATCACCTATATCCAATCCATTAGGAATGATTTTCATACGGTGGGTAGGAATATTGAATCGATGACGCGCAAAAGAGGCCACCAACCGGGAAACAGCGAGATATTTTGAAATGTATTGATCAGCAACCCGGAATTCATCCAATATCCGGTGAGAATACCAGCTATAGATACTATGGAGAAATGAAACCACCGGGATTCCCCTTTGATGAGCAATGGGAGCTCCCAGAAATGAGTAATGGCTGTTCACC
Source organism: uncultured delta proteobacterium (assembly GCA_963826305.1). Lineage (GTDB taxonomy): Bacteria > Desulfobacterota > BSN033 > BSN033 > UBA1163 > CAWGWZ01. The sequence continues at coordinate 386,735 of CAWGWZ010000028.1, forward strand.
AGGTCGATCCGATATCGCCGGAGTATTTCAAGATATTCCTCCTTCTTTTCTTTCTCTAAAACCTCCACCGGTATCCCTGCTTTCCGGATTTTTTCTGCGATATGTCCCCCTTTTTCTGTGCAGACGATGACCGGATTGAAAAGGGAGGAATTGATTTTCGTTGCAATTCCATAGATCACATTTTCCAGCCCTCCCTTATCGAGAGACGGTGTCTCGATCAAGAGATTGATTCTCTCCGTTTCATTAATGATATCTCCTCCTGCAAAGTTCCATTCCTCCTCTTCCTCATGATCTTTAAGGGGGTAAGGGACCTTCCTTCCTTTTTCCTTTAAACCCATCGCCCTGTCCTGATGAATGTGAGAGATCGGAATAAGAGCCGGCAGGCCGCTTTTCTCCATATAGGCAGCCAATTTCTCATAGGCCTCTGCATAGGCCAACGCATCCTTTCGATGACGAAGACTGGGAAAGATGTCCTCTATCGTCAGACTCCTATAAGCCTTCAACAACACCTTTGCGCGTTCCAATTCTGTTTCAGGAGTCGTCCGATAAGTTAAATTGGCGCCATGCCATCTCAATTTTAAGAGAATTCTTTTGATCAGCCTCAGATCATAGTATCTTAAGATTCTCATCCACATATCGTAGTCTTGAGCGGTCTTCAGGGATTCATCAAATAATCCAACCTTCTTGAAGCATTCCATTTTGACGAGAGCGGTTGGAACGGACAGAAAGTTTCTTTCAAAGAGGGCAGGAAAAATCTCTTCTCTTGTTTCAAAGGGAACCGTAAACCAATCCACGATCGGATCATCCTTCACTTCCTTTCCCTCCCCGTCCACCGCAAGATGATAGGAAAAGACGACACCGATATCCGCCGATTCTTCAAAGGCCTTCAGTTGGACGGCTAACTTTTCGGGAAGGAACATGTCGTCGGAAGGAAGAAAATTGAAAAATTCACTCCGGGCCAGTTCAATTCCCCGATTAAGAGTGGCGCTCAGGCCTCGATTGGACTGGAAGTAATACTGGATGCGGTCATCCTTGAATTTTAGGATCTCTGCTTCCGTGTTGTCAGTGGAACCGTCATTGATAATAATCAGTTCAAAATCCTCGAAGGTCTGAGTGAGAACGCTCTGAATTGTCTCACCAACATATTTCTCGTGATTATAGGCGGGTATGATGATACTGACTTTAGGGTTTTTCATGGCCCATTTCCTTCCCGTTCGTCATGATTGTTCTATTCATCCCTTCCTCCCGACAATCCCCCGGTAGATTTCTAACAATTCAACGGCGTGCTCTGTCATGGACTTTGGTTTGGGCATCTTCAATGCCATTTCATCCACCAGCCGAGGGGACTCAATAAACTTTACCATGCATCTTTTCAGATCCTCTGCATTCCCTGCTTCAAAGAGAAGACCATTGGCCCCTTCGTTAATCGCCTCCGGAATCGCACCGATTCTCGAAGCAATCACCGGCAATCCCAAACTGTTCGCCTCCCTGATCACAATCGAAAAGGTCTCTGGCCATATCGACGGCAAGATGACAACATCCTGATCACTCAAAGCCTCCGGCAAATCCTCTCTCCTAAAAGAACCCCGAAAATCGACCGGAAAGCCCAAAGCCTCTTGTTTCAAGCGATCGTAATAATTCTCAGTCCACGGGGTTCGACTCCCATAAATCGTTAAACTGGCTTTCCCCTTGGGAAGGGTCTTAAAGGCATCGATTAAAACGTGAAGGCCCTTGATGGGAACGATGTTTCCAAAATAACAAAACCTCATCTTTCCATCGGACCTTTTGATTTGGCGGTGACCATTCAGAGGAGGAATGCCCAAAGGAACCGCCCTGGTCTTCGATTCAAAGGAGGAATAATATCTCAAAAAGAAATCTTTGACGAATTGGGATGGGGTCAGTATCAGGTCGCATAATTTAAACATTTCGTACATATAGCGATAACGGTGAAACACTTCATATCCTCTATCAAAAAGGTATTTGGGAGGAATGAAAAATCGTTTCATCCATTTGACGACAGGAAAGGGAAGAATATTCTTCCCCTTTAAAAAAAGTCGGGTTCTTATATCTCGAGGGGGTGAAACAGAATCGAGGCATGCAGCACATTCCAATCCATAGAGGGGACCCGGACATAGACGATTGTCCCCTCTTAGAAGTTGGATCCGAGGGCAAAGAATGAAGAAATCGTGGAGCGTAAAGACGACAGGATACCCCTCCTCCTTCGCAATCCACACCAGGTATGCGGAAAGCCCAAAGATATGTTGAAAATGAACAAGATCGGGTTTCCCTTTTTTGAGAATCTGCAAGAAGGCCCTGTCAAAGAAGTGATTATCATAAAAGACCCGGACGTCCGGCACCCTCGTCAGATTATTCACCACTCGAGTCACGCTTATACCATCCGTCTCCTCATCGGAGAATGAAAATTCTTCCTTTTTCGGATCTTCTTCACGGCAAAAGACGTGGACCTGATGATTCAAATGAGACAATGCCTTCGAAAGATAAAAAGTGTAGAGCTCAACGCCCGCGTATTCCTTCGGGGGAAGACCATGGCTGACTTGAAGGATCTTCATCATCTCTTTAAGAAAGATTTCACTTTTTTATCACAGAGGGTTGGAGGGATAGTTTCTCTCTCCATTTCATCGGAATACGGTCCAGATGGGTTCCCAGCCATAGTCCACCAAAAGCCGATAAATACCAAAAAAGGCTCGGAAAGAACCACCTGACAAAGCCCAACCTATTCCCTCCCTCAGATTGAAAGAATCGAAAGTCGGCCTTTACCGAATCACGGGTTGCTACAAAAATATTCTTAAATAGGGGAAACTCCTCTTTCCCGAAGATCTCCTTCATCGCCCTCGCATGTTCGAAGTGCCGCCTGAAGTTTTTGACAGGTCTGTAATGGTGGGAGTGGATGACAATGGAGTCTGGGACGTAGACTGTTTTATATCCCGCTTCAAGGACCCTCCAAGCCCAGTCTTGATCCTCCGCAAATTCAAGTTTTCTAAATGGAAATTTTCCCCAGACTTCCTTCCGGATACAAGAACTCGTATTGGAGAACCAGACGAAGGGATATCGATTCCTTTCGTACTCCGGATTCCCAATGGCGGTGTTGATCCTCATCGTCTTCCCCGATGTCAACTCGGTTTGGAGGATCTGCCTCTTCTCCATCAGGTGACAGCCTTCTCTCGGGTGGTGGCTGCTAAACGCACCCGCCACCAGCCGATCCTCTTGAAGAGGACGGACCAACCTTTCAAGCCATTTTCCATCCATGGGAGTGGCATCCTGGGTTAAATAGACGAGATACTCCCCTTTGGATAACTCGGCTCCAAGATTCCTTGTTTCTCCATGGTTAAAAACGGACGGGGGGATCTCTTTGAGGCGGATCGGGAATTTTGCCAAGATCTGTTTGGTCTTGTCGATCGACCCTGAGTCGATTGCAATGACCTCAAACTCTTCTTCAATCTCCTGCACGAATACCTTCCTTAACACCTCTTCCAGGTAGGTACCCCCGTTCTTCGTCAAAACAATGATGGAGAGCTTGATCATGAAAGGACCTACCGACTACTCTTCCTCGCTCTTGGTCAGGTCCTCAAATCGGATATCCAGGCCCAGGATCCCCCTGATTTCACCCGTTTCATTTCGGATCGGTCCGGAGACCGTAATGCAGAGAACTCCCGTGTGCTTTGAAGAGTAAGGATTCGTGACATGAATTTTACCGTCTTTTAAGGGTTCAATGAACCAGGGTCGGTTTGAATAGTTTTCGCCCGCAGGTATACTGTCATACTTGGATTGATCGACTGGCTGAACGATCGTCCGCGTAATCTTCATCCCGTGCACATTCACAACATAGACGTACTGGAGATAGGGATACTCATCCAACAGAGATTGTAAGATCGGCTCGATCTGCCTTGGATCCATTGATTTCATCTCGTGCTTCTCAATCACCCGCTCGACAATATGAGCCGCCATCTCATAAGCCCTTGCCTTGAGTCTATCGAATTCTGAGACAAAGTACTCTGGGAGATATTTTCGGACCACCTTCTCCATCTCCTGATCCGAGATGGACGTCGTTCTTCCCTCTTCGTATTGTTTTGTAGCCCACCGATTGATCCTCGCCACTCCTGGATGGGTCTTCTCGACACGCTCCTTCCCGGTCAAGGCAAAGTGGGAATTGATCCATTGGGCAATCCCCGCCAGCCCTGACTTATCATTGACCGAGATGGAGATGGGTCGATTGAGAATCTTAGCCGTATTGAAAATATTATAGATCTCCTCGTTCTTCAAAATCCCGTCGGCATGAATGCCAGCACTCGTTGCATTGAAGTTGGCTCCCACAAAGGGCATATTCGAAGGGATATGAGCCCCGATGACCCGTTCAAAATAGTTCCGTATCTCCGTGATCATCGTGGTATCCACACCATTGCTGTTTCCCGTGAGGCTGATATATTCAACGATCAGCCCTTCGATGGGGGTATTCCCCGTCCGCTCCCCAAACCCTAACAGGGTGCCATTGGCAGCAGAACATCCATAAAGCCAAGCCGTGGTCGCATTGATCAATCCCTTATGGAAATCATTATGACCATGCCATTCCAGATATTCAGGAGGAACTCCAGCATCATCAATCATCGCTCGGATGATCTTGGGTACACACCTCGGAAGAGCAGCGCCAGGATAGGTCACTCCATAACCCATCGTATCGCAAAGCCGAATCTTGACCGGGATTCCTGCCTCTTCAGAAAGGCGCATGATATCCTGAGCAAACGGAACACAGAATCCATAGATATCGGCCCGTGTAACATCCTCAAAATGGCATCGAGGGATGATGCCAAGGTCCAATGCAGCCGAAATGATGGAGAGGTACTCCCGCAACACCACCCTTCTATTCTTCTTCAGTTTAAGAAAGATGTGGTAATCCGAAACAGAGGCGAGGATCCCTGTCTCCTTCAGCCCCATCTCTTTGACCAGTTTAAAATCCTCTTTCACAGCCCGAATCCATCCTGTGATCTCAGGGTAACGGTAATGCCTCTCCATGCATTTCTCTACAGCCTCTTTATCCTTTTCACTGTAGAGGAAGAATTCTGACTGCCGGATCACCCCATTGCTTCCTCCTAACTTATGAAGCATATCGAAGAGGTCGACGATCTGTTCCACCGTATAAGGAGGTCTGGCCTGTTGTCCATCCCGGAACGTGGTATCCGTGATGAAGATCTCTTCGGGCGGATCGATGAAGATAAATCTGTTATCGAATTCCACCCGGCAAACCTCATCATATGGAAAAGTATTCCGGTAAAGGTTTGGTTCCTGGATATCCAGGAGGGGAAACTGCTCTGGGGCAGATTTGCTTTGAAATGCCCTTTTCTTTCGGGTAATGGTCATGCCTTCTCCTTGCTCTCCTGTAAATGATAGTGAATGCGTGAGGCGCGAGTCTCAAGTCTCAAGTCCCGCCGAGGCGGGCTAACCCCTAACGCCTAAACTCCTTACGAATGAGGTTTGCAATGTTCGGCCCAACCTCAGCCTCAACCTTAACCTTAACCTTGTGTTCTTAGACTTTTATCTCCTTGATCTTAATCCACAGTTCATCCAGTTGCTTGGGATCGACTCTCGAGGGTGCATCCGTCATCAAACAGGTTGCCTTCTGGGTCTTTGGAAAAGCAATGACATCGCGAATCGATTCTGAATGGCTGAGGATCATATTGAGACGATCAAATCCAAATGCGATACCACCATGAGGAGGCGTTCCGTATTCGAGGGCCTCTAATAAAAACCCAAACCGCTCTTTTGCTTCCTCCTCTTCCATCCCCAATTTATCAAAGAGGAGAGATTGCACCTCCCTCAGATGATTCCGGATACTTCCCCCTCCGATCTCAGACCCGTTTAAAACCAAATCATAAGCCTTGGCCTTCACCCATTCCGGATGCTCCCGCAATTTGGGAATATCCTCATCCTTTGGGGCGGTGAAAGGATGGTGAACGGCCACAAAACGTTTTTCTGTTTCATCATACTCTAAAAGGGGAAAATCGAGAATCCAGACAAACCGATACTGATCTGCAGGAATAAGTTCTAACTTCTCACCGAGATGAAGACGAAGGTTTGCCAATGACTGATTGACAATCTTCGGTGGGCCGGCAAGAAAGAGAAGGAGATCATTCTCCGTGGCATTCAAAGCCTCGTCAACCGCTTTCCTCTCTTCTTCGGTAATGAATTTTTGAATCGATGATTGCCATCCATTCTGGCTCACTTTTGCTGATATCAATCCCTTTGCCCCGAAGGTTTGGACAAAGTAGGTGAGAGCGTCAATCTCTTTGCGTGACAACGAACCCCCTCCTTTCACGTTCATCCCCTTGATGATCCCTTTTCCTCCCAAAGCATCCCTGAATACCTGAAAGGTAGAATCTTTTAATATTTGGGAGACATCCTTCAATTCCATCCCAAATCGGATATCCGGTTTGTCCACCCCGTATCGATGCATCGCTTCCTCATAGGTCAGGAAGGGAAATGGAGTTTCTAATTCCACACCTAAAATCTCTTTAAAGATATGGACCATCAGCCCTTCCATGGTCCTCTGGATATCCTCAACCGTAACAAAGGACATCTCCACATCGATCTGTGTGAACTCCGGTTGTCGATCGGAGCGGAGGTCTTCATCCCGAAAACATCGGACAATCTGAAAGTACCGATCAAACCCGGAGACCATCAGGATCTGCTTAAAAAGCTGAGGGGATTGGGGAAGGGCATAAAAATGGCCGGGGTTGAGCCGACTGGGAACCAAAAAATCCCTGGCTCCCTCGGGGGTACTCTTAGTGAGCATCGGGGTCTCGACTTCCAAAAATCCCAAGCCATCAAAGTAACTTCGCACCTCTCTTGCCACTCGATGTCGAAGCATTAGATTTCGTTGAAGCCTTGGTTTTCTCAGGTCTAAGTACCGGTACTTCAATCGAGTATTTTCTGCAACCTCCTCCTCATCTTCGATGAGAAAGGGAGGGGTCTTGGAGACATTGAGAATTTTTATTTCTCTCACAATCACCTCAATCTCTCCGGTATCCAATCTTGGATTGACCGTCCCTTCGGGCCTGTTCACCACCTCGCCTTTCACTCCTACCACATATTCACCTCGTAGGGATTGAGCCTTCGCATGCGCTTCTGGACTCACCTCCGGATTAAAAACCACCTGCACAACCCCCTGCCGGTCCCTCAGTTCAACAAAGATGAGCCCTCCCAGATCTCTTCTTCTCTGAACCCATCCCAGCAGGGTCACCTCGCGGTTTGCGTCCTCTCGACGCAGATCACCACAATAATCTGTTCTTTTCAGGTCCCCTAAGAAATCGATCAAGTCAGCTCCCCCTGAGTGGAATGGTTTATAATAACTGAATATCATAGATCGGTCAACCACTTACGTCCCCTTCCCAAATTCTCCGGACAGCCCAATCTACACCACCCTGCAGATCAGACCCCGCAGATACTCCCCTTCGGGGTGGCATAAATCAACCGGATGGTCGATGGGGTGTCCCTTCCGGCCTAAGAGCTGAACCCCTTTCTCCGCGTCCACTGCTGCAGAAAAAATGATCTTTTGGAATAGATCCCAACTCATATGATGGGAGCAAGAAAAGGTGAAGAGCAGGCCATCCTTCTTCAATAACCGGAAGGCTTGAAGATTGAGATCTTTATATCCTCTGGAGGCGCTCGAAAGATGACCCTTCTTCTTAGCAAAGGGAGGGGGGTCAAGGATGACAATATCGTACCCAGGTTCAAGGTTCCTCATGACCTCAAAGGCATCTCCCCGCATCAATTGACGGGGAATCTTCCCTAAATGGTTTAGATCAAGATGTCCCTCCGCCGTGCTCAACGCTTCCTCAGAGGAATCGACCAGGGTGATCTCTCTTGCACCCCCCATCCCTGCATGAACAGAGAAAGCCCCTGTATAGCAAAAACAGTCCAAAATTTTCTTCCCCTGGGACAGTTCCCTCAGGCCGAAACGATTCTCCCTCTGATCCAAGTAAAACCCAGTTTTCTGACCCCTTTTCACATTGATTCTAAAACGGCAACCATATTCCTCTATTTCGACGCGATCTGGAACGTCCTTTCCATAGACAAGGCTCCTCACTTCCGGCAGTCCTTCCTCTTTTCTTGTGGCCACATCGCTTCTTTCATAGATACTCTGGGGAAGGAAGTGGTGGACGAGTAAATCTCTGAAAAGCTCTTTTGACCGTTCCATTCCTGCCGTCAAACATTGGAGAACCAAAGTCTCTCCATAACAGTCCACAATCAGCCCCGGCAGGAAGTCCCCCTCCCCGTTGACCATCCGATAGGCACTGGTCTTCCCCTTGAGCCATTTCTCTCTTAAAACAGCGGCTCTTAATAGACGCTCTTCAAAGAACTGTTTCTCTAAAGGGCCCCTTTTTCGTGTTAAAAGGCGGACGATGATCTGCGAGTGGGGGTTCACGTGGCCAATCCCAAGAAATTGGCCATCCATGGAGTAAACCTCTCCAACATCCCCGGGGGAGACCTCTCCTTCCACTTTTGCAGCGGCTCCAGAAAAAACCCAAGGATGTCCCCTGAGGAGCGGCTTCTCCCTTCCTCTCTTTAGTATTATTTTCGGGTAGACAGACATTTTCCCCTCTAACGTAACAAATGGGGGAAAAGGGTGATGGGGAGATGTGCTGACAAAATAACACAGCGCGGCATAACCGCAACCAGAGCCTTTGAACGATGAACCATAAACTGCAAGGAAGATTTGTCTAAACTCTCAATATCTTTCACGTTAGTACGACAGGGAAAGGAAGTAATTGGTAAATGGGGTGCCGAATATTTCACTCTATTATTTTTTCTTTATTATTTTTGCTTTGGTAAATCCCCTTATCCCCCTACCTCCTTATCTCCCCATCTTTCCTTTGAAGGGGTCTCTCAAGCAAGGTTCCAATGAATTCCTCATAGGTTATACCTTGAACTTTGATGGCCCTGGTCATCCCGGATTGAGGAGAGATATCTGGGTTTGGATTCACTTCTAATACATAGATTTTCCCTTCCCGATCGATGCGGAGATCCACCCTGGCATAATCCCGACACCCGAACAGCTTAAAGACCTTCACGGCAATATGCTCCACCCTTTTTTTCACCACCCAGTCCAACGGGGCGGGACAAAGCGGTTTTGATTTTATGTATTCGATGCTACCCGTCACCCACTTCGCTTCATACCCACATATCTTAGGGACCCCTTCCGGGAACTCGGAGTAATCGATTTCGGAGATAGGGAGGATCTCAATTTTTCCATCGGTCTCCAACAAGCCAACGTTCAGTTCTCTACCCTCGACGAACTCCTCTACTAAAGCGGGTTGATGATATTTCTCGATCACGTATCGAATCTGTCTCCGCAATGCCTCGTCGTCAAACACCACGCTTTCTTTCGAAATGCCCAGGCTTCCATCTTCATGAAGGGGTTTCACGATGATGGGAAAGATGTTGCCCTTAACAGAGCCCACCTCCCGATCGAAGATCTTATATCGGGGGGTCATGATGCCTTGGGATTGGAGGATGTCCTTCACCTTCCCTTTATCCTGGCACAATCCCAAAGTGAGGGGGGAGGACCCGGTATAGGGAATTTGAAAAAGATCTAACAAGGCAGGGATGTTCATCTCCCAGCAGGTATTACCGTAAACGCTTTCGCACAAGTTGAACACCACATCCGGACGGATTTCCTTCAACCAGTGGATCACGGTGAGAATTTCATGATGAATGGCCACTACAAAACATTGATGACCGAGAGTACGAACTGCATTGTCTACCGCTCCGATCTCCTCGATGATCGCCTCCTCTGCCAGGATATCCTTCTCCTCCCCTTTCTGGAGCCGTTCTAAAAGATTGTACAAAATCACGACCTTTAACACCGACCCCTCCCCCCCCTTTCACATTTAAGCAATCACTTTCTTCGGAAAAACCTTTTCTTCACCCGTGGGCCTGGTCTTTTTGAATTCAATGATATTGGGCTCTGAATACTCAAAGACTTTCCCTTCATAATTTCTCAAAACGATCTTTCCTCTACCTTTTGAGACCACATAATCAGGTTGCAATGGGATCTTTCCTCCACCTCCTGGTGCATCGACGACATAAGTGGGAACGGCATAACCGGTGGTGTGGCCGCGCAATTTTTCCATGATCTGAATCCCTGTGGCCACAGAGGTCCGGAAATGTCCTGTTCCCATAGCCAGGTCGCACTGATAAATATAATACGGTCGGACCCGAATCTTGAGGAGTTCGTGAACCAGCTTTTTCATAATGTAGGGTTTATCATTGATGCCTTTGAGAAGGACCGTCTGGCTTCCCAAAGGGATGCCTCCATCTGCCAGTTCGCTACAAGCTCTTCTCACCTGATCGGTGATCTCCTTCGGATGGCTAAAATGGATGGAGATCATGAGAGGATGATATTTCTTCAGCATCCTCACCAATCCCCCCGTAATCCTCTGGGGAAGGGTCACTGGAACTCTTGTCCCGATCCGGAGGAGTTCAATATGGGGAAGGGCCCTCAAACGGCTCAAGATCTCTTCCACTCTCTCATTTTCCAGGAGGAGCGGGTCCCCTCCAGATAAAAGGACATCTCGAACCTTTCGATGGCTCTTCAAGTACTTGAGAACCTCCTCGAAATTTCCTTGGGTGATGGACCGTTCGCTACTTCCCACCAATCTTCTTCGTGTGCAGTATCGACAATAGACAGCACATTGATCGGTAACGAGCAAGAGTACTCGATCGGGGTAGCGATGGACAAGACCCGGTACAGGGGAATGCTTATCCTCTCCTAACGGATCCACCATTTCATTTTTCGATAGACGGATTTCTTCAATTCGAGGGATCGCTTGTCTTCGAATGGGGCAATTCGGATTGATCGGGTCCATCAGGCTCGCAAAATAAGGTGTGACGGCTAACGCTAACCTCCCTTTGGAATGTTTGATCCCCTCGATCTCCTCGGAGGTCAAATCGATGATCCCCTTCAGTTGTTCAAAAGTCGTGACCCGATGTCGAAGTTGCCACCTCCAATCATTCCATTCCCTCTCCGAGACCCCCCTCCAAAGCGGAGGCATGGTCTCTTTGGTCTCCTCCTCCTTTCCCTGTCCTACTGGAACAGGAAACAATAGCAGCTGTAAAGCCCTTTCTGTCCCCCTCAGGGGGGAAGATAAATTAGAGTCCGAGGCAGGCTCCATCTTCACTCCTTCCTGCATACTCGCTAACAGGATAGAGAAGGGTTGCCTCGCAGGCCTTTCCTGAAAACAAAAAAGGAGATATCATCCGATACCTCCTCCTACAAGACAAAGGAAATGTCCCCCTTCCTGAATAGCAGGCATGCACCTTTTCTTTTTTTTGCGTTGATGTCGGATGATATTCACCTCTCTTGGAAATGGATGATACTCATTAGCTCTTGTTGGCGCCTCCTCTTCGTTAGGCAGGAGGCGCCAACTGTCTCAACAATGAGAATGACTTCTTAAAGTATCATTGCCGATCCGATCACCACACCCTACTTCTTAGTTGCTTCGGGTGCTGCTGGAGCAGGGGCAGCTGTTCCTGCAGGCGCAGCCGGAGCCGGTGCCTCAGCAGGTTTTGCCTCCTCTTTAGCTGCTGGCTTCGGTGCCTCTTTGGCCTTGCACCCAATCCCCATCACAGCTAAATTGATCACTAAAACCATCGCGAGCAAAAGAAAAATCCACTTCTTCATCTCCCTTCACCTCCTTTCTGATTGAGACGGGAACCTCCCTCCCTTTTCCTCAACGAAGGAATCTTCACCTCATCAGGAAAAGAAATCTCTCGGATTACCTTCCTCAATAATTTCGGTTCCACAGGTTTTTTGATAATACGATGAATGCCTATTTTTTTCAAGCGAAGAAACATCTCATCTGTCGCCAAGGGCGTCATCAGCACAAAGCGATCGTTCCATCTCTTCAAAAGGGGGAACCATCTCTCCAACATTTCAATCTCCATATCCGCTAAGATCATCCCTCCTCCGACATCCTTCTTTCTCTTTTCCAGCTGGGAAAAATCTTCGATCTCTTCTACCTGAAATCCATATTTTCCCAAAATCTTCCTTAAGCTGAGCCGAAAAAATTCATCCTTATCAAGGATAAAAGCCCATTTTGGTTTTTCCTTCATAAGGATGTTGTAGAATCAAATTTCGTGCCAATCTTTCTTGAGACTGCCTGGGACAATCATTTTAAAAACACTATAAAATCAATAAGTTAATTTGTTATTGTATCACTCCTATTCCTGCAAATCCAGAATCGTAATAGGGAAAAAGGAAAAAATGACATGCACATCCTGCCGATTATGCGACAAAATGTCGTTATTCCTAAACCCAAATTCAATGACTGCGACTTTTTGCCACCCTTTCTCGCCTCAATAGACTGAACCCTTTCCCTTTCTGCTTTATTATTATTTATGATGTTGAAGGGAATTCTTCGATTCCCTCCATCTTCCGATGAATCGTTCGGACATTGATCCCCAGTAACTGTGCCGCTCTGCGTTTGTTTCCTTTCGTGGCCTTGAGGGTCTGAATCAGCATCTCCCTCTCCACCTGTTCAAGAGGCGTCCCGATCTTAATCGGAATCACCTCGGGTCTCTCCTTAAAATCTCTTACCTCTTGGGGGAGATGCGGAATATCCATCACCTCTGGGCTGTTGATGACCATGATGGATTCGATCGTATTTTCGAGTTCCCTTACATTCCCACTCCACTCATAATCCATCAGGAGATTCATGGCCCTTTGAGAAATTCCCTTTACGTTCATGCGATATTTCTGATTATACCTTTCAATAAAAAAATTGACGAGAAAGGGAATATCGTCCCTCCGATCTTTCAACGTGGGAAGTTTGATATTGACCACATTCAAACGATAATAGAGATCCTCTCGAAATACTCCACTCCTTACCGCTTCCTGCAGATCCCGGTTACTCGCCGCAATGATTCGGATATTGATCTTGATCGTCTTATTTCCTCCAACCCTCTCAAATTCACCTTCTTGAAGGACACGCAAGAGTTTGATCTGTGTGGAAGGAGGGATATCCTCCACCTCGTCTAAAAACAACGTCCCATTGTGAGCCAATTCGAACCGACCCTTCCGCGAGGTGATGGCCCCGGTGAAGGCCCCTTTCTCGTGGCCGAAAAGCTCACTCTCAATAATCCCTTCACTTAACGACGCACAACTGATCTTGATGAAAGGCATGGCCACACGGGGGCTGTGGTAATGAATGGCATTTGCAATCAGCTCTTTGCCCGTTCCGCTCTCACCAATAATGAGAACGGAGCTATCGTAGGGTGCGATGTGGTCGATGAGTTCAAAGATCTTCACCATCTTCTCACTTCTTCCAATAATATTCTTGAAATGAAATTTGTCCTCCAATTTGAGACGGAGATCCCGGTTCTGGAGGATCAGGGTCTGTTTCTCCGAGGCCCTTTCCACCACCAGAGAGATGACTTTCGGGTTGATCGGTTTTTCGATAAAATCGAACGCACCCAACTTCATCGCCTGAACAGCCTTCTCAATCGTCCCCTGAGCGGAGATGACAATGACTTCCGTCTCTGGCTTCAGACCCTTTACCGCTTCCAGAAGCTCGATCCCATCCATCTTTGGCATCACCAAATCCGTGATCACCAAATCGACGAGCTCCTGACGGAAAAGATGGAGAGCTTCCTTTCCGTTTGAAGCCAATAGGATTGCATATCCCCTTTTTTTCAAAAGGAGACGGATGCTTTCCCCAACGGTTGGATCATCCTCCACGACTAAAATTACCTTTTGTTCCATCTTCATCCTAAGATAATCCAAAAGAGGAAGTTCGGAGTTCTTATCTTTAGACTCATCACTCCGAACTCAAAACTTGAATTTACGTCTTCGAGCCGATCGGAATTCGAATTCGAAAGACGCAACCTTTATTGACTTCGCTTTTTACAGAGATTTCTCCGTGATGATCTGAAATGATCTTTTTGGCAATGGAGAGCCCCAACCCTGATCCCATCGGTTTCGTGCTGAACATGAAATCGAAGATTTTGGGGAGATGTTCCTTCGAGATCCCCGCCCCATTATCTTCGATGACGACGAAAACGTTCTTCTTTGACCCTCGCGTCGAGAGATGAATCTCACCTTTCTCCGAAACCGCTTGAATGCTATTGATGAGGAGGTTGGAGATGGCCAAACTGATTTGACTGACATCGAGCTTCAACAAAGGTAACTTTTTCTGAAAATGTGTATCAATCCTGGCGTTTTTCATCTGGGCATCCGGTCCCAAAAGTCGAACGATCGAATCCAATACGTCATTGACTTGAACCCAATCAAATTTCGGGGGTGGAAGGCGGTTAAAATCTAAAAAATCCTTCAGGTTATTCTCCAACCGGAGGGTTTCGTAGCTGATAAAACTGAGAAGGGAGAGGATTTCTTCCTTCTGATGAAGATAAGCCTCCTCCATTAACTCCTCCCTCAATAATTCAATATTGATGTTTAGGGAGCTCAAGGGATTCCGGATCTCATGGGCCATCCATCTGGAAAGAACTCCGATCGTGGAAAGGTCTCGGCTCTTACTGATCTCCCTTGAGAGCAAGCCTTTCTCTGTCACATCGGCAAACGTAGCCAGACAGCCCAGGAACGTCCCTCCCTTGTCAAAAACGGGATCGAAACTGCATCGGAGTATCCGTGCCTCCCTGTCGGCGGAAGCAGCGGGAGGGACGTGGATCGCCAGTTCAACATCTTGATCGCTTTCTTTTTTTTCGTAGACGAAATCGAAGTGCTTCCTGATATTCTTGAAAAGGATCCCCCTCTCCAATTTTTTCCCCAGTACTTTCTTCCCGTTGATTTGAAAATAATCTTCCGCAACGCGGTTGAAGACTCGAATTCGTCTTTCGGCATCGGCAAAGACGACGGCCTCCTTAAAATTTCTCAACAGAATCTCATAGAGGTTTTGATCTGTTCGATTCATCCTGAGTCCATCACTCCATCAACCCGTATCGCTTCAGGGCGAAGTGGAAAATGGTTTTGACCAACCGGGCGTAATCCCATCCCATTCGCTTCGCCATGATGACAAGATCTCCATAGACCGGAGAGAGACCGGGAAGCGGATTAATTTCTAAGAAGTACGGCGTCTCGTCCTCTCCCACCCGGATGTCAACCCTTGATACATCACGGCAGTCCAGGACTCGATAGGATCGGAGTGCCACCTCTTCAATCCTGTTTAAGAGATTCTTATCAATGGAAGGCGGGCAATGATAAATAACCTTCTCCTCCCATTCCCTCTTCACCTCTAGGGAGTAGACGGCTTCCTCTTGGGGTGTTCCCTTGATTTCTACCTGCATCACGCCAAGCACAGAAGGGCTCTCATTGCCGAGGATCCCCACGGTGAACTCTGGACCCTGAACAAACTCCTCCACCAGAATAGGAGGACCATAGTTTTTTAGAAGCCACTCCACCTTCCCTTCCAATGATTCAGGGTTTACAATTTTTGAATCCAACCGGACCCCTTTACTGGACCCTTCATCACACAACTTCACGAAGAGAGGGTAACGAAGGCTTAAACGATCCAGATCCTCCATGCTCTCCACCTTTCTGAATGGTGGGGTGGGGATATCTTCGCTCAGCACAACGCGTTTCGCCATCGATTTGTCCAAGGTAAGGGAAAGGGTCAGTGGGTCAGAACCCGTATAAGGAATGTGCATAAATTCTAAAAGGGCAGGAATGTGGGCCTCTCTGTTTCGACCTTGAAGGCCCTCTGCAATGTTGAACACGATATCGATCGAGGCCTGTCTCAACCGGTCGACCAAACCGACATCTCCCCCCAGTTTGATCACCTCGTGTCCTTCACCTCTGAGAACGTCCCGGATGGCATCGATCGTCTCCTCTGAATCGAATTCCTCCAAAGCATCGATCGGTTGATCTTCCTCGGAAAAAAAATCTCTTCTTAAATTGTAAGTGATTCCAACCCTCAGTCTCATTTTTGAAAAATCCCTGCCCCGGTTGGCAGGGCAAATATGGTCCAACTTTATTTCCGTATATCTCTGTTTTACATCTTTGTCAACCCTGTTCTTTCATCCCGTACACGAAGAGCCCCTTGCCCTTGAATGGAGCCCCACGGGCAAGCCCATGCCTTCACGACGATTCAGCCGGCGTAGCCAATGCTCCTTCCGCGGAGGAGGCGGCCCCTGCTTTCGCCGCGGCCCTTCGTACGGTCAGGCGTCCCAGCTCGCGGGGGCGACTTCCAGCCGCAGCCCTGTCCTTTGAAAAGGTTTGAATCAAATGCTTTCAGGACTCTACCTTTTATGTTAAATTATAAGAAACTCGACAGAGAGATTACCCAGAACAAAATGAACCGAGAAGAAATTTTCCAATCCTTGAATCGGTTACGAAAAGGCCTCCTTCAGATCATCATCGTTTTTATTCTATTGGGAATCATTATTTTCCCATTCTCCAAGACGTTGCTTCGCTATCTCTATGAAACAAACCTTAAGGCGGATCTTGTTGCCTTTGCCATTCCGGAGGCCTTTTTCTCCATCCTCAAACTCAACCTTTACGCGAGCCTCTTTTTCTCCATTCCGATGATCTTCTACCAGGCCTGGAAATCCTTTGCTCCTCTCTTTCGTCTGAAGGAATTCAAATCCAGCTTCCCTATTCTTCTGACCGCCCTCTTTCTTTTCTACCTCGGTGCCTTCTTCTGTTACTTCGTCACCTTGCCCTTTGGCGTCCAGTTCCTCTTAGGGTATCAATCCGCTCATATCAAGCCGATGATTTCTGTCGGGAAATATGTCTCCTTCTGTGCGGTCTTTATCTTTGGATTCGGGCTCACCTTCGAACTTCCTCTTATCCTTGCCCTGTTGAGCTACATCAGGGTGGTCAATGCAGCATTTTTGACTCGGAACCGTAGGTATGCTATCCTGCTCATTGCGATCATTGCAGCCGTCGTCACACCGACCCCGGACGTATTTAATATGGGCTTAATGGGAGTCCCGCTCTATCTCTTATTCGAAGTCGGGGTCATCTTAGTTAAAGTCATAGAACGCAGACGTGCTGCAGCTGCGGCTCCCGTTTCAGAAAATTAGATATGGAGATCAACAGGATCTTTCCCTCCAACCCTTTATCTCTTTCCAGCCGATGGATCAAATTCCTGATTCGTCAAAGGATCCAAAAAAAATCTTTCGGACTGAAGGCGAAAATCACCTTCCTCATCATTTTCATTGTCGCCGGCGTCCTATTCCTTTCAAGCTATTTGGACTACCATTTCGCAAAGATGGATCAGATCAAGCTCTACCTCGACCGAAATCTTTATATCGCAAAGCAGATCGATGTCGCGATCCCAGATCAAAAGATCATGGATCTCCTCCCTCAAATCCGACAGGAGGTGGAGGAGTGGTTGTTAAGCCGGCCCAGTCTGATGGAGATCGACGTCTTCCTATTCTCCTCCAAAGGATGGGAATCGGTCGTCTCCACCTCGAAGTGGAATATCCCCAGGACCATATTGACGTTATCCAAAGACCAAATCAATCACATCAGAAAAGATAAACATCTTTCCTCGCTCCATGAGGCGGACGATCAGAAATGGCTGGAGGTCATCGTTCCGCTTCACTCCGGGAAAAAAATAACCGGCGGAGTCCGGGTCGTCAGCTCCCTGGACGAGGCTCAAAGTTATCTGAGTAAAAAGAGGGACCGGGCTTTCTTCCTCACCTTCTCCGCCGTCCTTGCCATCCTGATCGCGCTGACCCTCCTCTTTGGGAAATTGGTCGGAAACCCAATCCAGAAATTGGTGGAGGCGATGTCCCGAGCGGAGAAAGGCAATTTGGAGGCTGAAGCTCGCATCCGAAGCCGAGATGAATTGGGAGAATTGGGAAGACATTTTAACCGAATGCTCAAGACAATCCGAGAGACCCACGAGCAAAACGTCCAGCTCTTGTCGCAAGTGAACCGGTTTAACGAGGAATTGACGAAAAAAATCGAAGCCGCCACCTCGGAATTGGCCAAAAGGAATGAAGAGCTGAAGCTTCTGAATGAAGCCCTATTCGAATCCCAAAGGCAGTTAGGCCAATCTGAGAAACTTGCCGCACTGGGGCAGGTTGCCGCCACGATGGCACACCAAATCGGGACGCCCCTCAATTCCATCTCCGGCTATATTCAACTCATATTGCAGGATGGTCATCTCCAAACCATCGATCGAGATCGGCTAAAAATCACCGAATCTCAGCTGGACCGTTTGGCAGAGTCGGTCAAAAACCTCCTCTCCTTTACGCGACAACCCAAACCCTTGATGAGGGCTCTGGATGTCAATGGAGTTCTGGAGGACCTGATCCATTTGAGCGAGCCTTGGCTTCATTCTCGGAATGTGAGAGTTCTTTCTTCTCTTTCCTTAAGTGTTCCTCTCATCAGAGGCGATTCCACACACCTCCAAACCCTTTTCCTCAATCTGATCACCAATGCCCTCGACGCCATGCCGAATGGAGGGCTATTGATGATCAGGACCCAGGAGGTTCAACCTCAACCCTCCTCAGGGAATGGGAGATGGTTAGAGATTTCGGTCACCGATACCGGGATTGGAATCACTGAGGAATCGAAGAAGAGGATATTCGATCCCTTCTATACCACAAAGAAGATGGGCGAAGGGACGGGATTGGGATTGGCGATCTGTGAGAATATTATTAAAGAACATTCTGGAAAGTTGGATGTCCAAAGCGAAGTCGGCAAAGGAAGTACGTTCTTCGTCTACCTCCCCATCGGTAAAGGAAGTGAATCGTGATGAACGGACCAACACCTCATCTGTTGGTGGTCGATGATGATCCGGTGACCGTCAATCTCTTACAAGAAGTGCTTTCCAAAGAGGGCTATGAGGTCAGAACCGCATTGAGTGGCGAAGAGGCGATTGCTCTTGGGACGGAGAACGTTTTTGATATGATCATCACCGATGTCCGGATGGGAGAGAAGGATGGAATTGAGGTTCTCCGATCCTTTAAGAAGATCTCGCCCGAGACCACAGTGATCGTGATCACAGCGTTCGGTTCTATCGAGAACGCCATCGAGGCAATCCGGGAGGGAGCTTTTGACTACGTCAGCAAGCCCTTCAAACTCGAGGAGATAAAATTCACCGCTCGCATGGCTTTGGAACACCGAAGACTTCTCCGGGAGAACAAATTCTATCGACAAGAGCTTTTGAATAAGTATCAATTCAAGAATGTCATCGGACGAACCCCTCAAATGTTTCATGTCTACAAGACGATTGCAAAGGTCGCTGATTCAAAGTCCACGGTTCTCCTTTACGGGGAGAGGGGAACGGGGAAAGAACTCATTGCCCGTTCCATCCACTACAATAGCCTCAGGAGCAACCGCCCCTTCATCCCCGTCGATTGTGCCTCATTGGTAGAAACGCTCATGGAAAGTGAGTTGTTCGGCCATGTCCGTGGAGCTTTCACAGGAGCGCACTCCACAAAAAAGGGGCTCTTCGAAGAGGCGGACGGGGGAACCCTCTTTCTCGATGAAGTGAGCAACCTCAACCTTTCGATGCAAACCAAGCTCTTGAGATTTCTACAGGAACACGAAATCAAACGTGTGGGTGGAACGGAGAGCATCCGGGTGGATGTCCGCGTGATCGCGGCCGCGAACCAACCGCTCGAACCTCTCGTAAAAGATGGGAAGTTTAGGGAAGATCTCTACGATCGACTCAATGTGGTATCGATCACCCTCCCTCCATTGAGGGAGAGAAAGGATGATATCCCCCTATTGGCCAACCATTTTCTTCAGAAATTCTCTGAAGAGAATCATAAGGAGATCTCCCATATTTCTCCAGAGGCCTTAGAAATCCTCCTCCAATACCCTTGGCCGGGAAATGTGAGGGAGCTGGAGCATACCATCGAAAGAGCGGTTATTTTTTCGACCCATCCCATCATCGTTCCAGAGAACCTTCCCAGAAAAATGATTGAAGAGACAAGAGAAGCTGAAATCTTGCTTCCTGAAAAATCATTATCGTTAAGGGAAGTAGAAAAAAGGTATGTCCTAAAGGTTCTTCAAGAGACCGGAGGGAATAAGAAGAAAGCATCAGAAATTTTGGGTATTGACCGGACGACCCTCTACCGTATATTGGAAAAAGAATGATCGTTGTAATTTAAAACACATTTTTACAAGTGTAGAATCTTGCAACACGTTTTCTCTCAACCATTTCCCTTATCCTCAAAATTTTATCTATAATATCAATGGCTTAAAAAATCAGTGCCCCCCGCCTTATTTGGCACTCCTTTTGCTCTATTTAATTGTAAATATTAAAAATCCTGAAAGGAAGGAGGTGAAATAGGATGAAGAAAATGATTCTTTTCGTAGCGATGCTCACTTTGGTTGCTTTTGTCTCTGGAGCCATGGCACAAGGGAAGCCTGCGCCGGCGAAGCCTGCAACGACCGCTGCCCCAGCCGCACCAGCCCCAGCTAAAAAGGAAGCACCGGCCAAGTTGGAAAAATTCAGTGGGACCATCGATAAAGTCGATGAAATGGCGAAAGCTATCGTCGTCAAGGGGAAGGTAAAGAAGGAAGAGAAGATGATGACCTTTTCTGTTGATGACAAAACAAAGATCACCAAGGGCAAGGCGTCTCTTTCCTTGGCTGATTTGAAGAACGAAATGCATGTTTCGGTGGAGTATAAGAAGGACGGGGACAAGATGACCGCTGTCGCGATCAAAGCCTCCGCACCAAAGGCTGCAGCAAAGAAAAAGGAAGAGCCAAAAAAATAATGAGGAGTTCGCTTCAGAAAGAAGAGGCACACCGTACAAGGTGTGCCTTTTCTTTTGCTATTTTGGAGTTTCTTTTGGCACCTCTTTCTGACTTTCCTTCGACCCTTCCAAGAATGTGACAGAATAGGCCACAGGAACCCCCCGTTGGGTTGAATATTCCACCTTCACCCTCTCTCCTGGATTAGGATATCGATGAGGCGTGTAGCGAGTATTGTGTCCAATCCTGAAATTGACAATGGCCTTATCCTGGTCATTCTCCACTTCTAACCATTTCCTTAAACCGTGAACATGAACTCCTCTAACAATGCCCGTTAAGGTGGAATGAGGCTCCTGAGCCATCAAGGCATTTACGCCCCATATGAACAAGACAGCAACAAAAGTGAAGATAAAAATTCTTTTGCAATTCTTCATTTCCTGACCTCCTTTCCCCGCCGATCAGGCAGGGTTCCTTCCGTCTACCTTCTGCTTGGATCAAAAATGCATACTCGGTTACGGCCTCCTCCTTTCGCTTCATAGAGCGCCAAGTCTGCCATCTTTACTAATTCTTCTTTCGACCTCGGCCGATGATTTGGAAAATTGGAGATTCCTATACTAACCGTTAAATTAATTTGGGCTTGCCCGGTTTCCATGGGCGTTTTTTCAATCAATCGTCGAATGCGCTCTGCGATCATGAAGGAGGCCTCCAAGTTAGCCTCCGGCAATATGAGGATGAACTCTTCACCCCCATAACGGGCCACTGTATCTTTCTTCCTCACCGAATTTTTCAGTAAGGAAGCAATCTCAGAAAGCACTCTATCGCCCGCGGGGTGGCCGAGGGTATCATTCACCTTCTTAAAGTGGTCGATATCCACCATCACCAAGGAGAGGAAGGCACCACTATGAAAAGCTTTCTGGACTTCAACCCCCAGCCTCTCTTCAAAATACCGCCGATTATAAAGATTGGTCAATGTGTCATAAATCGCAATATTCTTAATCGAACTCAATCTTTGAAAATGTTTCAGGCCCGCTTCCATCTGGTACCCGATGACGGAAAAGAATTGCAAGTCTTGGGCATCAAAGGCATTGGGTTGATCGCTGTTGAGCGAGATGCAACCACTGATCTCCCCCTCCCCTGCAAGGGGCAACGTCAGATGGGACTTCAAGGTAGCCGCCGGATCCATCAATATTTGTGCGGGCTTCAACTTCCTTCTCTTCACCTGGATGTTAACCTGATTGATATCGATGGACTCCTCTCCCAAGGTCGACAAAACACTGATCATGTTCTTCACCACTTCTTGGGTGAAGGAGGGAGGACAGGACTCTTCCTGGTAAAGGTAGACATGGGGGCCTTCTTTCCACAGCACTCCAAATGACGCGAAGTCAAATAAATTGGGGAGATTGGCCCCAGCGGATTCGACGATCTCCTGAATCTCAAAGCTCATGCTGATCGCATTGATGGTCGAACGGAGTACATTCAGATTCTTAAAAATTAACCTCACCAACAGCCTCTATCTTTGGGAAATAATTCTCTCGGCCTCCCTCACCTTCGGGAGCACCTTCGGAAAGAGTTCTCTGCTGATCACCCCTTCTGCCAAAGCTGAAAAAAGATGAAAGAGATGGTTGATCAGACCCTGAAAACCTCGGTGGATCTCTATCGGGGACATCGCCCGGCAATTTTCCCTCAACGCATCTAAAGAAATGCCTTCCTCAGATATTTTCATTAAAGCTAAAAATGGATATTTGTCTCCGAGCTTCTTAATGGCTAAGGCAAAAATAAGTCCTAATGTGGTCTCGCCGAGCAGCGCGGATACAATCTCCCAGATCTCCACTAAAAGATTCGAATAAAGATCTAAAACGAGATCAGCCGACCATTTTTCCTTCTTGTCCTCTTTCCCCGCCGATGCCATTTTTGCTTTCGGATCCTTCTCCTTTTACTTCTTCACTTTTTTTACCCACTGATGAATTTCCTCATGGTAGATATAAAAGACCAGAATGATAAGAGCGGACACTCCCAAGAGGATCAAAAAGAATTTGTACTGATGATCGAAGGCTTTCGCGCCCTGAAGGGTCGCCATCAATGTCCCGGGTATCCTTCCGATCGTTGAGATAATCAGAAAAATCCCTAAGTGCATGGGTGTCAGACCCAAGATGTAGCAAAGGGCGTCCTTCGGAAACCCCGGGATTAAAAAGAGAAGAAAACTAAGGATGACACCCTCATGGCCAACCAGATAATCGAATTTTTTTAGAGTTTGTGGTGAAACAAACTTTTCAACCGCCAATTTTTCAAAAATCCTCGCCAAGCTGAAGGCGAGCCATGAGCCTATCAGGAGACCGATCATGGAATAGATCAATCCGGCCTTTACTCCGAATAGGTAACCTCCCAAGAATTCAATCGCCCCCCCAGGAATCGGGGCGACAACCACTTGTACAACTTGGAGCAGAATATAAGCGAGAGGAGAATAGGCCCCGAAGGAGAGGATGAATCTTTTCATCCGGTGATGATTCTGGAGGATGCGATAGATTCTTACGACTTCAATCCACAACCAGGAGTTGTATTGATAGATCAAAATAAAAATGAATCCTGCAAGGAGACAAAGAAAGAAAACCCATTTCCATCTTGGTTGAAATGACCATCTCATAAAGTGAAGTTCATTCAATGATAAGGTAATGTTTGATGTTTCCATAACATAAAAAGGCCTTGGTGTAAACCCTGTTTTCGAAAAGACCTGCGTCGGCGATGAAAGCACCATTGCGAAAATCTTTAGTTGCCGGTCTCTTCAGACCATTTTATTCAACTCCCAAGTAAGGACAATGAAAGAAGGCCTCCCCAGGTTTACCAACGAAAGGACCAATGGGGGCTTTGGTCCTTCTTATTGGATCAGGCCTAAAGACAAGGAACGGGTTTACCCTAATAGGAGGGGCTTGAGAGAGCGTTTGCCAAAGGCGGGGTTTGCTGCCCGCCTTTGGCAACCCGACCATTCCAGGTGGGTAAAGTGCTCAATAAGCGGTCTCTTGACCTCACAAAAAGGAAGAAGAAAATTTCCCAAGGTCATCTACGGTCCAAACCGGTTTGTGGCTTCGGACTCTCCCAAGAACAGATCTCACAAGGTTTCGTAGAAGGATTTTTTTAGGAACTTGAATGAGTTGACGAACTTATCGAACATGTCGAAAGCCGTCATATCGTACGTTCCATCCATCGGCCTCCACTGGGTGATGTAGAAACCGATGATCCGATCACCCCGCTTGCCAAAAATGACCCGGGCTCGGACCTTCTCTCCTTTCACCGGGTCCTTTCCCTCCGCATCCACCTGAAGCCCGTCTCCTCCAACGACCTGAACTTTCTTTTTCTCCAGGACCTGGAACTGGAGGATCGCGTTAAAGAGAAAGCGTTTAAAGAATTCCCTTTCCCGAGCCTCAAACCCCGGCGAGCAGCCAAAGGGGTCTTCATCATAGGCCATGGTTGTTACCGAAGGAAAAGGACCACCGTCATCGTGCGCAAACCCGAAGTTGATATCTCCGGTTGGATCCTCCACACGGAGGAGCTTCCAGTCCGGGGGTGGAGGCATAAACTCGAATTCATCCTCCCAGATCACGGATCCCTGTGGTGTCAACTTGTAGGGAACAGGCTTGGAAGGCCCCGGGGTTGCGCACCCGCCAAGCCAGGCGAGTACCATCAACAAAAATAGGATTGTAAGCACTTTTTTCTTCATGGCTTCCCTCCTTCCTGGTTCAGCTTCTTGAGAAAGAGGAGGATGTCTTTGAAGTCAGGCGAACCTTCCCTGGCATAACGAATGATCCCCTTCTTGTCGATAACGATGGTCAACCTGCCAAAAATCGGCTGCCCCTCTGGCTGAGCCCCGACACTCACGCCTAAGAAGGCTGTGATGTTGGAAAGAAGAGGAAAAGTCAAATCCAGACCTTTTACCCAATATTTTAACGTCAATACATCATCACGGCTGACGCCCACGACCCGGGCGTTGAAGCGGTCATAGAGGTAAAGGTTCCTCTGATGGCCCTCCATCTCGCCCGTTCAGACGGGGGTAAAGGCTGCAGGGAAAAAGGTAATGATCAGATGGTATTTCCCATAATACTCCTCCGCATAATTGATGGTCCGGTCATGCGTAGAGGGAAGAGTGAAATTCAATATTTCTCCGCCCACCAAATCGACTTTCTTCGCTGCCTCCGCCTTTGAAATTGGCAAAAGAAACAAAACGAACAAGAACAACCATAACCACAGAGTCAACTTGCCTTTCATAATGACCCCCTTTCTTTTAATTTGTACCACCTTGAATCTGTTTCTACGGTGTAACTCTTGATCTCACCACCTCCTTTATCGAAACGCCGTTCTGATGTGCGAAGTTTACCCTTTATTTTAATAGAAAAACCAGGAATTCGAAAGAGAAAAAAAGATGATGAACGGGAGCCCGCTCTTTTCATCAAAGAAGAAAATGCGTATCAGGCCCTTGCCGATTTCCCCAGTAACTCCGACTACAAAAAGAGGGTTAACAAGATTTGCTAACCCTCTTGAATTTTTCTGGCGTTCCCAAGGGGATTTGAACCCGCGTCCGCCGTCATCGTTTTGGGATCTGGACCTGAGAAAGATTCCCCTCCTGAAATCCGCTTCTTTGTTTGGACTTCGTTCCATGAAATTATTTTTTTCTGCCTTTGGCAGACAGACCTTTTATCCTCGTCCACAGAACGGGGTTTTCAGATGCGGTCTTAATAAACAATGCCTGCCTAAGACCCCTTCTATTGCAATCTTCATCTTCCCTCTTCCAATCAAGAGCATTTGGTCGGCTTTGCTTTTTTGAACACCCGCCGATATTGAGGCAATCTGTTTGGTATAGATTGGTGCCCCATCATTTCGAGGTGGTAGGTAAAACAAAGTGAAGCAATACGCCCCTGCCATTTGAAATGTCCTCTCCCACAGCCCACCCCTCCCTTGGGGAGGTGAAGTCAACCCCGCCAAGGTCCCAATTCGTGCTCACAGAAGGGGGACTGACAGAGGTCCACGCACCCCCAGAATAATGAAGCAGTACGCTCCTCCGATCTATGCCGTCCCTTCCGACAGCCCATCCCTCGCCCGATGAGGTGAAACGAACCCCGTTGAGCCACCAATCCGTACTCACAGATGGGGGGCTGACGGACGTCCACGTACCCCCAGAATAATGAAGCAATACACCCCTATGATTTGAATTGTCCTCTCCCACAGCCCATCCCTCACCCGATGAAGTGAAATGAACACCCCTGAGGTGCCAATACGCGCTGACAGAAGGGGGACTAACAGAAGTCCACACACCCCCAGAATAATGAAGCAATACACCCCTGCGATTTATGCCGTCCCTTCCGACAGCCCATCCTTCACCCGGTGAGGTGAAATGGACACCGTAAAGGTCCCAACCCGTGCTCACAGATGGGGGGCTGACGGAGGTCCATGCACCCCCAGAATAATGAAGCAATACACCCCTATGATTTATGGCGTCATACCCCACGGCCCACCCCTCACCCGCTGAGGTAAAATCACATCCCCCAAGGCCCCAATCCGTGCTCACGGAAGGGGGGCTGACGGAGGTCCACACACCCCCAGAATAATGAAGCAATGCACCTCTTCGATTTGTACTATCCCCCCCCACAGCCCACCCCTCACCCGCTGAGGTAAAACGAACCTCGTAAAGGAACCAATGTGTGCTTACAGAGGGGGGACTGACAGAGGTCCACACACCCCCAGAATAATGAAGCAATGCACCTCTTCCATTTGTACTATCCCCCCCCACAGCCCATCCTTCAGCCGATGAGGTAAAATGAACCCCGTAAACGTCCCAACTCGAGCTCACAGAAGGGAGAGGCTCAGGGGTCCATTGACCATAGGACAGTGAGTTTACAAATAACAGTGCGATGAAAGAAAGAAACGAAATTAATATTTGGTTTTTGAAAACGATCCTCCACGATCCCATAGCACACCCCCTAATGTTTTTCTTTGCCGCCTCGTTGGGAAAATGTCCGCCTATTCTTTAAGACTCCTGCCCTCCGCCTCATCCTTACTTACTGATATCAGAAAGATATTATCCCCATTATAGAAAATAAACTTGTCAAAATTATCCCTTACTTTCACGACCTAATTAATGAATTATAGAATGGAATATCGAACGAGTTCAATGCAAAAAATAGAACGTCAGTTTATTCATTTTTAGTCGAAATGTTGGACCGAGGGAGGCGGAAAGTCTCAGCCTTTTTCCCTTTCCTGGAACAGAAAACCCAGGTCATTGAAACCACAGTCGCGAGAATCAATGATTTAACTCCTTTGGCGTTTCCGAGGAGGGTGATTTGTATTCACTTTCTCCGTAAAATGTTTCAGACCCTTTAATGAAAAGCGCATAACGTGATCAGCGATCCTTTCGATTTCGTCAGGAGCGGAGATGTCCCGTTGAAAGAGTCGCGTAACGAACCTCGCATTGTAGTAATAATAGAGGCACTGACCGACGATACTCAAACAACAGAGACGGATTGTCTCCTCGCTGACAGAAGCTCCAATAATCTTTCGGACGATGGATGCCAGAAGGTCATGCAATGGACGAACGTTTTCTTCGACCAGGCGATCAAAGATCCCCGTCGGTTCCGCCATTTCTCTGGCCATCAGCTTTCCAAACCATGCGGGCTTTCCCCTGTCGAGGATGCGAAACAGAAGGGAACGGATGAACGCTCGCAGCTCCCCCTCCATCGGTGCATTTTCACCCACTCCGAGAAGAGGAGGGTATTTTTTTATTGCGAACTCATGCCAATGTTTCAAGACTTCGGAGTAAAGTTCCTCCTTTCCACCGTAGTGATATTTGATGGCAGAGATATTCACCCCGGCGCGGTCGCAGATTTTCCTGACCGTAGCACCTCGAAACCCACATTCGGCAAACAGTTCACCCGCGGCCTCTAAAATGCGATCTTTGGTTCCTGAATCTAAATGCGCGTCGCGTTTCACCGGGTCCCTCCTTTCTTTATCACAGTCTGATTTTAAAACATTTGTTTGAAATATTCAAACAAATGTTTTACATAAATAATAAAGAGACAATCATTTCGCTTGAAGGGAGGAACCAGAGATGAAAAAACTCTTAGCGATAATAATGACGTTTAGTTTGCTCCTGATTCCCTTCGCAGTTTATGCGGAGTCGGAACAGCAGGCATCAACTGCCCCTCCTGTTGCGCCGCCTCTTGTTCGTGAAGGGGACTTTGCGGTGAAGCTGGTTGGTGCGCTTAACATCGGGACCGCGAAGAATGAGACGGAGGCTGAGTCCATGCTGATAGCAGCAAGTATTGCACCACGAAACGGGTGGATCTCCGACTACCCTGTGACACCTGACATTCTTGTCGAGATTCAGAAAGCCGTCGGTGATGCGGCGGATGCCGACAGGCTGCCAATCGGAAAAAGTGACGGTCTGAAAGCATTGCAGAACGTTGAGACCTCAGTTGGGCTTGCTGTTGTGCCCGATACGTCTGGGAAGTACGCCGAGGCCCAGCCGCCCACAACTCCTGAGTATACAGAACCTTCCGTAATTAATAATTATTATTACAACGAGGGTCCACCGGTAGCCACTTACTACCCTCCGCCGTGGGATTATGATTACCTGTACGCATGGGTTCCCTCTCCGTTCTGGTGCGGTGGGTTCTTCTTCCCGGGATTCTTCATTCTGAACGACTTTGACAGGGTCATCTTTTTCAACAGGCATGCAGTCGTGGTGACCAACCATGTGTTTGACCGTGGCCATCACCGGTTCTCCACGGTTGACCCGGTGGCGCGATGGCGAGGGTCAAGAGAGTCTTCGAGGGCCGTGACAGGGAGGTCCGAAGGGAGAAGATTCTCGACCACCGAGGCGAGTAGAGGAGCCGGGTCGATCCTGCAGCGGAGTCACGAACGGGCGACGCTCTCAAGAGGACTGACTGAAAGGAATTTCAGCACTTTAAGAGGCCAAAAGACTCCATTCTATAATGGTCGTGGCAGAGAGAGGGCTCAAATTGCCCCCAGCGGGAACTTCCGAGGAGCCCCTGGAGCTTCGGAAAGGTCTTTCAGTGCTCCCGGCAGGAGCGGAGGAAGACTGTTCAGCCCACCGTCGATGAGGAGCGAAGGACGATCTTTCACCTCACTTTCAATAGGCGGTAGAGGTTATTCGGGAGGGTTCCATGGCGGTGGTAGGGGCTTTTCAGGAGGGTTCCACGGAGGCGGTTTTGGACACGGAGGATCTTTCGGAGGATTTCATGGCGGCGGCTCCAAGGGTCGTTGATAAGAAGATGGTTGCTCAAGTAAAAACCGATCGCGGTATATAAAAATAGTGAAGACAGATCGCTGCATATCAGGGCAACCACCATGCACGATGCCATGAGATATATCTCTATATTGAGTTTATTGCGCTATAATTTGGTATTACAAAAATACCGGAAATATTATTATGGCATTATCCCGATTATGAACGGAAAAGAAGTAGCCATTATTAGTTGGAGATTTTCTGTCTATGAATATAGAAAATGCTCTTACAAAGTCCCTTAATGAATTCGAAAAGAGTTTCCAAGTTAAGCTTTAGATGTCCTGCGGTCTTGCCGAAGGCTCCACTTTTTCCATCAGCCTTTGGCTCTCCTTCCGGAACCCCATCACTCTATCCGTATCATCTATTCCCAAAATATTTCCCCAAAAAAAGCCCTGGCCGAAACCAGGGCTTTTCGGCAATAGGTGTGGCGTCCCCAACCCGAGACCTGTAAATGCGCCTAGGTCCAGACCCCCTGACAAAACCGGCTACAATCTGGTTTAGGAGAAAAATTTGGCCGCAAGAATCGGATAGCATCCTTCGACGGCATGGTTTATTATGTTCCTAAAAGGGGATGCTTCAATGGCCAGAGAGAGAGGCAAGTTTGGGCGAACAGGCGATATGGAAAGAATAGATTACTGGCAGGCGGTCATGGAGCGAGACAAGCGCTACGATGGCACCTTCGTATATGCTGTCGGCTCCACGGGTATCTACTGCCGTCCATCTTGTCATGCGCGGAGGCCTCGATTGGAGCAGGTCAGATTCTTTCAATTACCTGAAGCCGCGAGGCAGGCGGGTTTCCGTCCATGCCGCCGATGTCAGCCGGACGAGGCCACCATTCAAGACCCTCAAGTAAAGCGGGTGCAAAACCTCTGTCGCTACATAGAGAAATACGACTCGCCAGACCAACCGCTTACATTGGCGGCCATGAGTGAATATACCCAGGTCAGCCCGCATCATTTGCAGCGTACCTTTAAGCGCATCATGAGCATTAGCCCCCGGCAATATGCTGAGGCTTGCCGTCTGCGACGATTGAAGATGCTGTTCAAGAAAGGAGAAACTGTCACTCGTGCTCTTTATGAAGCAGGATACGGCTCCAGCAGCCGGCTTTACGAAGGGGCGGTGGATCGTATGGGAATGACACCCGGTTCCTATTTACGAGGAGGTAAGGGCATGCACATTCGCTACACGGTGGTCAATTCGCCCCTTGGAAGACTTCTTGTTGCGGCTACAGAGAAAGGAATTAGTGCAGTGACTATCGGAGAATCTGATGATGTCCTCAAGGCTGAGCTATCCGCAGAGTACCCGGCCGCTGAGATTCGACGGGATAGATCCAGATTGCATGCGTACGTCACCGCCCTGCTCAAATACTTCGATGGAAAGCAACCAAGCAAAGATCTTCCCCTGGACATCCAGGTCACTGCTCTCCAATGGCGGGTTTATGAAGCCTTAAGAGCTATTCCTTATGGCCAGACCCGGACTTACGGAGAGATCGCGGAAGGCATAGGCCATCCTAAGTCCGCTCGGGCTGTGGCCAGAGCATGCGCCACGAATCCAATGGCTATCATCATCCCCTGCCATCGAGTGGTACCCAAAGATGGCGGTCTTGGCGGCTATCGTTGGGGCTTGGACCGGAAGAAAACTCTTTTGGCAAAGGAACGAGGCAGGGGTGCGGAGGCAAACGAAAGACAGGGATCAAAAATTTTCGTTTCCATGACTTGAGGCACACATTCGCAGATTATCTGACAATGGGAGGGGACAATCTAAGAACAGTTCAAACCCTTCTGGTTGAAATACATTGGCGTCCCCAAGGGGATTTGAACCCCTGTTACCGACGTGAAAGGCCGGTGTCCTTGGCCTGACTAGACGATGGGGACACGCTCCTCAATTCAGAATGCGGATTGTAGATTGCCGAGTTAGAACCAAAAATAATTCCGAATTCCGCATTAAAAATGGTGGGCCGTACTGGACTCGAACCAGCGACTCTCTGCTTAAAAGGCAGATACTCTACCTCCTGAGTTAACGGCCCTTTTTCTGTCCAAAGTAAGGGAAAGCCTCTTCACTTGTCAAGAAAAACCGATGAAGGGGTTTTTCACTTCTATGGTTTCATCTCTGTCCGAGCCGACAGAAATGATCGTGATTTTTGTGCCAATGAGTTCTTCGATCCTTCGGATATAACGTTGCGCGTTAGGAGGAAGATCTGAAAATCTTCTCACCCCCTTCAGCTCTGTTCCCCATCCATTCATTTCTTCATAGAGGGGTTCAGAAGATTGCAACATCTCCAGGTTAGAAGGAAGGTGGTGGATCACCTTTCCATTGAGACGATATCCAACACACACTTTGATCTTGTCAAAATCGTTCAACACATCCAACTTGGTGATCACCATCTCACCGATACCGTTGATGCGAATGGAGTGATTAACAACGACCGCATCAAACCAACCACACCTCCTCGGCCTCCCGGTCGTCGCACCGTATTCTCCTCCCCTTTCACGGATTTTCTGCCCCAACTGATCTCGAAGTTCGGTGGGAAAAGGTCCTTCTCCGACACGAGTTGTGTAAGCCTTCGCCACGCCGATCACCGAATTGATCATGGTAGGACCAATTCCAGAGCCCGCGCAGGCATTGCCTGCCACGGTGTTGGAGGCGGTCACGTAAGGATAAGTTCCATGATCCACGTCGAGTAAGGCCCCTTGTGCACCCTCAAAAAGGATGTGTTTTCCTCTCCGAATCTCTTCGTGGAGGACCAGCGAAGTATTCTTAATATATTTTTCGAGTTCCTTCTTATAGAGAAAATATTCATCAAAAATTTCTGAAAACTCAAAACCTTTCTCTTTCAACACTTGGACTAAATAGACGTTCTTCTGGATGAGGTTCTCTTCCAGTTTCTTACGAAATACTTTCTCATCGATGAGGTCCACTGCTCGAATACCACAACGAGCTACCTTGTCCTCGTAGGCCGGCCCAATCCCCCGACCTGTAGTTCCAATCTTAAAGATTCGCTCTTTGGCAACGTCGATCTTTCGATGATAGGGAAGGATGATGTGTGTTTCCTCGCTGATCATCAACTGTGAATCATCTTTGAAATACCCTCTTCTTTTCACCTCAGCAATCTCTTCGATCAACACCGCAGGGTCTAAAACCACCCCATTCCCGATGATGCATTCCTTGTCTTTGTAAAGAATGCCGGAAGGGATAAGGTGGAAAACGAATTTTTCTCCCTTCAGGACGATCGTATGACCGGCGTTATTCCCCCCTTGAAATCGCACGACCGTATCGGCATACTGGGTCAACAGATCGACGATTTTCCCTTTACCTTCGTCTCCCCATTGGGCACCTACGATTACGACATTGGCCATTCCCGAAAAGCCCTCCACTTTCCCTAAAAGTTAAAGTTGAATCTGACGAACCGAGATGATGTTCGGCAACCTCAAAATCTCGCCCAGCATCCCGGGTGGCAAAGGTGCATCCAGATGGAGCAGTGAGATCGCATTGCCACCCATTCGATCTCGACCAAACTGCATCGTCGCAATATTGATATTCCGGCTTCCCAAAGCCATCCCGATATTCCCGATGACCCCCGGTTTGTCATAATTATTGACTAACAAGATATATCCCTCCGGAAGGGCTTCAATAAGAAAGTCATTCAGCTTAACGATCCTCAGCTCTTTCTTTCCGAAGAGCGTTCCTGCGATGGTGTTCTCCTCCATCTTC
Organism: uncultured delta proteobacterium; assembly: GCA_963826305.1. Classification (GTDB taxonomy): domain Bacteria; phylum Desulfobacterota; class BSN033; order BSN033; family UBA1163; genus CAWGWZ01. The sequence continues at coordinate 419,422 of CAWGWZ010000028.1, forward strand.
GATCGGGCAGTAATGGCAATCAAGCTTGCAAAATCCTCCGCCTCCGCACTGGTCGACTCTGTGATCCTTATCCCCCTTCCTTTGGCCATGACCTGGGCATTTACGAAGTTGACGGTCTCACCCACATAGGGCGTGAGGAGGCCCTTCAAGACCGAAATCGTAATGGGCTTCGTCCCATACTCTAACACCTCGCCGTGGTATTCAATCAGCACCTCTTCAATGGCGTAGTTGGAAATCTGGGCGATAAAGCTCCCCAGTTTCTCCCCGAGTCGAAGGTAAGGCCTCAAGAAAGGAAGGATATCCGGGCTGACCACCGGGATGTTCACCGCATTCCGAGCCTCCCCCGAAAGTAAATAATCCGCAACCTGTTGGGCAATGGCGATCGCCACATTCTCCTGGGCCTCCCCTGTGGAGGCCCCCAGATGCGGAGTACTAATCACCTCCTCCAATTCAAGAAGAGGATTCCCAACGGCCGGCTCTTTCTCAAAAACATCCAAGGCTGCCCCAGCGACCTTCTTCTCCTTGATGGCGTTGTAGAGATCCTTTTCGTTGATGATTCCCCCCCTGGCACAATTGATCAAAATCACCCTATCCTTCATCTTCGCGAAGGCATTCTTATCGATAAGATTTCGAGTTTCATCGGTCAGAGGAGTGTGAACACTGATGAAATCAGACCGGACGAGCAGTTCATCCAGCGACACCAGTTCAACACCTTTCTTCTCCGCTGCCTCCTTTGTCAGATAGGGATCATAGGAGAGGACCTTCATCTTCAGCGCTCTTGCCCGATCAGCGACGATGGTCCCAATCACCCCTATCCCGATGATTCCAAAGGTCTTATTATAAAGTTCAACTCCCATGAATTTTTTCTTTTCCCATTTGCCGCCTTTCATCGAAGCCGTTGCCTGGGGAATCTTTCTTGAGATCGAAAGCATCATGGCAATCGTATGCTCCGCCGCTGCAATGGCATTCTCCTGAGGAGTATTCATCACCACAATCCCCTTTTTGGTGGCCGCAGCAAGATCGACGTTGTCCAATCCGATCCCTGCCCTTCCGATCACTTTCAAGCGATCCGCAGCCTCGATCATATCCCCCCTCAATTTGGTCTCGCTTCTTACAATAATCGCATCATATTCTCCGATGATTTTCTTCAGTTCTTCTGGAGGCAGGCCTGGTTTGACATCCACTTTAAGGCTTTTGGCCTTCCCCAATATCTCCAAACCCTTATTCGATAGAGGGTCGCTCACCAATATTTTTTTGATCTCTTCCATTCCAACTTACCTCGAACCCTCTGAGGAATCCTTTCAATTCATCAATATCTCTTCCGCTGCCTTCACTCCCGTTCCCAGTTCAAAGCCGTAGCCCATCTCCTTCAGAAGCATCTCCAAGGCTGAAATCACCATCACCATATCTAATCTTTCATAATATCCAAGATGGGCAATCCGAATAATCTTGCCCTTGGCTTGGTCCTGGCCCCCTGCCACCGTAATGCCAAACTTTTCAAAAAACAAGTTTTTCAATTTTTCCCCTTGGATCCCCTCAGGAACCTTGACCGCTGTCAGTGCATTGCTCGGTGAATCGGGGGCATAAAGTTCAAGGCCCAAAGCCTTCACCGCTGCACGGGTGGCCGTCGCCAATTTTTCATGCCGCCGGAAAACGGATTCCAGACCCTCTTTTTGAATCAGTTTGAGTGACTCCCTCAGACCCACGAAGAGGGAGATGGCCGGGGTGTAGGAGTTTTGATTTTTCTGCGCAGACTTCAACTCCTTTCTGAAATCAAAATAGTATTTCGGTAGGTTCGACCTCTCTACGAACTTCCATGCCTTGTCACTTAAAGCAGCAAAGGCGAGCCCAGGTGGCAGCATCAAGGCTTTTTGCGAACCGCTGACCACCAGATCCAGCCCCCATTCATCCATCGGAAGATTGAACACGCCGATCCCTGTAATGGCATCGACGACGATCACGATGTTCTCATATTTTTTTACGACCTCCGCGATCTCTTTAACCGGATGTCTTACACCGGTCGACGTTTCGCTGGCTTGCGTATAAACCGCTCGAATCGATCGGTCGGATTCCAGTATCCCCTGAACCTTCCTGGGATCAACGGCCTTGCCCCATTCCACATCAATCGGGATAAACTCAATCTCATAGGCCTTGCAGATTTCCCCCCATCTCTCACCAAACTTCCCTCCCCGGATGACCAGGGCCTTATCCCCTCTGGAAAGGATGTTGGAGACCGCCCCTTCCATGGCACCGGTTCCAGAGGAGGTAAAGATTAACACCTCATTTTTTGTCTGGAAAAGGTATTTCAAACCCTCCCTGATCTCAGCAAAGATTTTCTCAAACTCCGGTTCCCGGTGGTGCATGACGGGTTCTGCCATCTTGAGCAGCACCTCTGGTGGGAGCATCGTCGGTCCGGGTGAGAACAAATACTTCTTTTCCATGCATATCTCCTTTTCCCAAAAAACTGTTAAATTTTATTTTATATTGAAGGCTGTGTCAATAGCTCATCCTTTTCCAGTTTTCCTCCCGAGGGTTGACATCCCCGTCACACAGGTTAAAATAACAATGGTGTTTTTAAATAAGCGTTTGTTAGGTTGTACCTTCTTAACGAGGAGTAATATGGAAAAACAGTTGATGGAAGTTAAAGTGATGGGCATCGTGGTAGACCCCAAGGCCTCGAACCCGGTGGTTGTCTTGGTGGACCTTGCAGGCCAGAAGGCTTTGCCGATCTGGATCGGAGTCTTTGAAGCGGAGGCCATCTCAAGAGGTCTCGAAGACGTGGTAACGCTTCGTCCCATGACCCATGATCTGATGAAGCAAATCTTAGATACATTCCAGGTATCCCTCTCTCGGGTGGTCATCAATGATTTAAAGGAGAATACTTTTTACGCCAATCTTTATCTTAACGTTGACGGGAAGGAACTCATTTTGGATAGCCGCCCCAGCGATGCGATCGCTCTTGCCGTAAGGGTGAAGGCCCCTATTTTCGTCACGGAATCGGTGGTTGAGGCGACAAAACAATTGGGACTTTTTGCCTCCAATCTTCTCGAAGAGCAAGATGAACTGAAATCAATCATTGAGAATATGCAACCGGAAGACTTCGGAAAATTCAAAATGTAAATTCATGATATACAATCTCCGTTTAAATTCCTCTACTTATGATGTTCCCTTCCCCCATATGTGACTGATTTGTGACAGATCTTAACTGATCCAGGATTTCCACGCTCCTCCTTAGACTTTCCGGGTTATGATGCGCGTACCTCTGGGTCATGGCTGCACCTTTATGGCCCAGAAGCACTTGCACGTTGTAAAGGTCTTCTCCCCTCTGAACCAGCCGCGTCGCAAAGGTATGGCGAAGGTCATGAAAATGAAGGTCCTTGATCCCAGCTTCTTGGCAAGCTAACCTAAAAAACCGTTGAATGTGATCAACGGTTAGGGGTTTAGAATCAAAATGAAAAACTCTTCCAGATGAAAGCTGCCGGACCTTGCCTTTCTCCCTAAGCATCTCAAAAACCCTTTCGTTCATGGGAATGGTTCTCTTTTCATCATTTTTTGACCTTAAAACAGTAATGGTCTTTCTGGATAAATCAACACCTCCCTTCCAGCTTACGTCAACGATTTCACCCTCTCTCATTCCGGTATTGAGGGCAAATATTACAACTTCTTTAAACCAACCTGGGCAACAGGCAAGAAGCTGATCCTCTTCTTCCAGCGTAGCCCATCTATCACGCTTAGTCACACCGCCCTCTAAGGGTACACACCGAATCGGGTTTTTGTCGAGCCATTCCCATTCCCCACAAGCAAGATTAAACATCCTTTTCAACACTACAAGCTCATGGTTAATCGTTGCCGGTTTTGCCCCGTCTGCCCTCCGCTTCAACTTGAATTCCGTTATCACCCTGGGGCTGACCTCAACCAGGCGACAATTCCCCAGAAACGCCAACAATGTTTTCACATTGGCCAGATACGGGTTCCTCGAACGTGATGGAATATTTTCCTTTATAAACTTTTCCACCATTTCCCCGAAGGTCTTATTCTCCCCAGGCATCTCAGGGAAATACTTGTTTTCGGCGATCTGTCCGTTGACCTTATCATGAATCCTTTGAGCTAACTTCCGATCCCTGGTCTCTGTTGATTTTCTGTGACGCCTTCCTTCATAGGTAAATGACATCCACCAGACCTTGCCCCTTTTATAGATTCCCATTCTTGACCTCCTTTCTGAGGCCCTTCACATTGGTCTGGTTCCCGTAATTGTCATTGTAACTATTTCTTCTCGTCTCTTCAATAGCCTTCCTTATGACCCCATTAACACCTGATTTTGGGCTTCTTGTTGCGCTTTTTGCGCTTTCCAAAACCCTCTTTGCCCTTTTGTCTACTCCAATACCATATTTTCTGTGCCTCTCCATCCACGCATCAATGTCCTCTCTTTTGAACTTCTTCATTCTATGGAGTTCGTAATGAGGTATTTCTCCCTCCTTCGCCCATTGATAGATCGTCGATCGCTTCAAACCCAAATATTTTGATACCTCGTCAACGCTCAAATACCCCTTCTCTATCGACTGGGTCACTTCCATACAATTTCTCAACTCACCCCCTTTCCCTTATATAAGAAAAAACCAAAGTGCCACGAGACAAGCAGCATTAAATACTCAATAACAACCTCCTTTAAGCCTTTTTAAGTCTCGATAATCGTTTATCCACTTTACCCTTCACTCTTATCACCAACTTGGCCAAATCCATAAGGCCAACCACCTTTAATGCCTTGGCATCAGCTAAACCAACTGACAAAAGGTTTTGAATGAATTGGCTTCTAGTCAACTCAAACTCTTCAGCCATCTTATCAATTTTGTCCAACATTTCCGATTCAATCGTTATAGCAATTTTAGCTTTCATTTTACCTCTCCCTACCGAGTATGATACATCTCATACCATACCCATTTTGATTTGTCAAGTTTATTTTTAAGCCTTGAGAGCCACCCTTCACGTTGAGATATGGCATCAATGACAAGCCCAACCTAATGGCTCATAGAACCTGCTTACCTCAAGATTTAACCCCTAAAAGACATTGCCAAGTCAGGTAACGCTTCCTTCCGAGACTGTCGAAAAACCCTGGAACTAGCCATTTTGTGGTCCTTTGCGGTTTGTAAGTTCTTGATTTTTAAAGATTCGTAAATTGGCAAAATCGCCATTTTTACTTTTTCGACAGTCTCTCCTGAAGTCGTGATTTCTAAAAATCCTCCTTTCATACAACTTTTCAAGTCATAATCCCCAAAAGATAATTTTCACAATCTCATTTTTACTATTTACAGGTCCCCATGAAAGGTGTAAACTCCTTCCTGTAATTAGCATTGACAGTTTTTGTTAAGAATAGTAGGTTTTAACCAGAAATCTAAGGAGGAGTGATATGCCTGGAATAGGTGACAAAATATTAGAAACCGCTCTTCAAATCTTAGATGGTTATCCCAACGGTCTGCGCTACACCGAGCTAAACAAGAAGATCGCCGAGCGTAACCCAAATTTCAATTATAACACAGTCCGAGGGGCAACCTGGGATTTGGATGTGAAAGAATCAGGCAAAGTTTATAAGCCTGACCGCGGAATCTTCAAGCTACTGAAATACAGAAATACAATGACGCCAACGCCTGAGTCGCCTCTTATAGCACAACCAGCAACACCTACAGTCACATATCTCAGGGAAGAAGATTTCTACAAGCCATTCGCTGAATGGATAGTAAGAGAGCTTGAAGAATGCACTAAGGCAAGAGAACTTGGGGGTAACAGGTTTAGAGACAAGTGGGGAACTCCAGACGTTATTGGCATCCGAAAGTCAAAACAAAGTGACATCCTCAAACTGCCAACTGAGATTGTTTCTGCAGAGATTAAGTTCGATACCAACAACCTCATCACTGCGTTTGGTCAGGCATGCTCTTACAAGATATTCAGCCACAAATCCTACATCGTAGTGCCGAGGCAATCTCCGAACGAGGACATCACAAGGTTGGATACTCTTGGCAGGCTTTTTGGTATTGGCTTAATCCTCTACGACAACACCAACAAAGTGGAGCCCGACTTTGAAATTCGTGTAAGAGCTTCTAAACAAGAGCCTGACATGTTTTACGTCAACAAATATATTCGCCATGTTGAAGATGAATTGTTCGACTAACTTTAGCAACTGCGCGCAAAACTGAGTTATGCCTATTTCTAATCGTAATCCTTAACTTTCCTTTTTATGAAATCGTTTAGTAGTAGGTGAAATTGCCAATCGAAACTCAAAAGTGGACAGTAATATATGTATTTCTAGGCCCCCGTGTTACTTAAACGGGCGCTGACTACCCCCCTTAAGTATCCAACCCACCCTCACTTACTTCCTGAACTATTGATTTTACATTTTTGTCCCACAATACAACCTTTCAAATCGAAATCAATGACCTTTGTCCCCCCTTAACAAAAATCTCCCTAAACCACCTAAAAAGATAATTTTCACAATTTCATTTTTTTACTTGACAGGTCTATATGAAAGATGTACTTCTATTTCTGAAAGTTTCTCTCCCTTAAATTTTGAAAATGGTATATATTACAATTGGAGATTGACCGAGTCTAAATACACTTGTTAGGGTCTGTCACTTAAGTAAGTACACAATCATATATGGAGGATATGTATGTCTATAACTGACATTATTATGAAGATGCATCCTTTGTATTTTTGGATTATGATTTTAGTTAGTTTGTTTCATGCAATCCGTGCTCTAGTGGAGCAGATACAAATGTATACCGAGGCCAAATATAAACAGGTGGCCGAAGGTAAAGAGGTGCGTGAGCCCTCTAAAGCTTTTAAAATCATTTATTCTTATATCCAAGAAATCCTGTTCAAATTTATTATCTCTGCATCAGGTTTTATCGCTTTGCTCATCGTAAATTATATTTTTTCATCGGTGAAATCTATTAGTGACATTGGGGTCGGTACAGCCATTATCTTAATTTTTCTTATTTTTTGGGGAATTACCGGAATAAGTGGATACCTTACTTATCTTATTGTGTCTGGGAAATTCCCGGCTATTCCAAAATAGCTTAGAAGGTTGGAGGTTCTATAAAAAAATTGCTTTTTGTCTTACTCTTAATATGCTTATAGCCCCGATTGGTTTCAGTTGTTACTACTCTTTCCATTTGTAATCATCAAGTCCATTGAGCATGCCGGATCAAGGAATTGTAGGTGTACTCGTTACTCATCAAGCTTAAGCCTCCTTCATCTCTTCCACATTAACAACAATATAGTCAAGTTAAGAAGGAAGCGAACCCCGAACGCCCCCCGTCGAACCATTGCTGCGCTAATGACGCCCCCCATTCAATGCCTGTACCTTACGAATCCCGCCCTGCCTTTAATTAGGAGCGCTCTTTGGCGCGCCCGCTCCCGCTTCTTGGCGCGCCTCGCCATCTTCCGCCGCCTCACGCCAGCTCAGTGCCTCTCTCAGCTCCAACCCCTTCACCATCGCTGCCCATCCAGCCCCCTGCCAACCTTCTAAACCCTTCAAGCAGATCTCTCAACTGCCCCTTCCCGGACAGATACACCTTTAACCCCTTTCCGTCTACCCACCGCCACTCAAACCCAGACTTCACAAAAGCGCACGCCTCTGAATATTTACACTCATAAACAAACTCACCATAGTAACGCTCATACGTCTCCCCGCCCACCTCCCAGACCAACGCCTTTGTCTTTGCCCCGCAACTCTCAAGCAGCTCACGAGACGGTTTTACGCGCCTTTGAACACCCATACTATGACCCTTCACCCTGCCCATAAGTCTCGTTTAAATGCATCCTAGTGATTCCTTTCTGCCCCCTCCGACCCTTTCTTTTCCCCAGCCATCGTTTTATGTGCCGATCACTATTCACGGCCCACTCAGGCAGCTTCGATTGATGCCCTTTACTCTCTCCAAAGTAGCCATGAGATCCAAAGTAACCCAGCATATTCCTCCAATGACGCGCACATTTGATCGGTTCCTCCCACACAACGATACCAAATGGCCAGTGTTTCCTTATTCTCCCGTGCCCTATCATCCCAGCTCGACCCCTCTTCGACACCTCGATCAATACATGCCAGTGAGGGAACCCGTTATCATACCACTCAATAATGGCCACCCAGTCTATCATCTCAATACCTTCGACTCTTGCGAGATTTCGCACCAGTTCACCGATCCCTCTTTTTTGAACCACCGTTTCAAACCCATCCTCCCCATTTTGAAACGTCGCAGCATCCAGTGAAACCATCAAATGCCTCACCCGCCGCCAATCGAATGTCTTCATACGATCCATTAAACGCACCATACCGTACCTTCTCCAGCACACAGGACACCACGACGACCTGCACGAGCACTTTCGCACTATCACACGCCACTGTCTTTCACCATTATTACAAGTGAAGGGGGACCCCTGATCCTGATCTCCTCCAATACAACTCAGAATCTTGACATCCCCCGGATCGTTTGATAAGCTATTCATATGTGATTGCACCTCCTATGCATCACTACGCCTACGCCCCTGGAGGACCCTCTGAAGATCCTTCAGGGGTTTCTGTTTCCTCCGATCGCTTGCTAAAGTGCAAATGAAAAAGCGCAAACGAACGCTTTAAGAGTTTCATTCGCGCTTTTTAACCTCTTGACTTTCTACACTTTTTTTACCTAAAAGCGATTTAGAGTAAGTACCGCTCTCAGCCTCATATCCCCAGTGCTCCCCTCTTTTCCCCTTGAATTTTTTACTTGAATACCCACACCGTGAACTCACGAAAACCAGAAATCGACTGTGACAAAATCGTGACAGAACCCAATCAAATGCGCTAAGAAATACTAAATTAGACTTCAATAAATGGAATTCAACTACCCTTTTTATTATCAACAAGTTACGGGAAAACCAGACCAAGATCAGGGACTTACGAAAATCGCCAGTTTTACGTTCAAAATGTAGTCAGCCCTTTCATCCCTCCACCATTAAAGTCCTTCCCGAGTTGTTCGGGAGACCCAAAGATTTACCCAACACTGAGCAGATACGTCCTTTCGAGTTCCTTTCCGATCGTCTCACGTTCACCTGACATCAGATTCTAATTCCTCACCTTCTCAGACCTCATTTTCGATTTCATCCGCCTGCGCAGGAGACCACGCTTGCGCTCCAGAAGCACTTCGGCGCGCAAGCACGGGCTTGCCCGTGACGCTCCATTTGTCTAAAGCGATGCGTTAAATGGAAATAAACTCCTTTAAGGATCGCTTTTAGGTTCTTGTTTGGTCAGGACATGTCCCGCCTGAGGAGTTTAACAATAATTATTGTAATTTTGACAATTTGTCATCTCTATTGCGGCAAGTCTTAAGTTCGAAGCTTCTTAAGAAAATTTAGTTAATGCTTAAAAGTCAATAAGTTATATGCTGGAATCTTTTATCGGTCCCTTTGGCACATATCTTGCGTTTAAATTTACTAAAATCAAAACAACTGGAGGCAATTCAATGTCTTTTCTGGAAAAAGATCTAGTCTTAACCACCGAAGAGGCGATTGAGTATTTAAGAATTTCCAAACCAACATTTCTTAAGTACATTCGCCTCGGAAGGATTAGGGCGACCAAAGCTGGAAAGGGGTGGAGGGTTCTTCAGTCTGAGTTGATTCGATTCTTAAGGGGAGATGTGACGTGATGATAGACCGAATCAGAAGAAGTCTGACATTGAAATGGATGATTTTCTCGATCCTCTTGGCCACGATCCCGCTGACCATTGCGGGTTTTCGTATCATTCAAATCTGTCAGAAAGACTTGAAGAGGTCAGTCATTGGAACTGAGGAGATGAAAGCCAGTATGGTGGTGGAAAGGACAGAAGCCTTTTTTGAGACGATCACGAGCCGTCTCCTCACTCTGGTCAATGATGAAGATTTCAAAAGGGACCCCTCCCCTTCCCATATGAAGAACCTTTTAGAAAAAATGCTTTATCAAATTGATTGCGTTTGGGAATTAATCCTCTTAGATGACAGCGGGAAAGAGAGGGTCAAGGTTTCCAAATATAGGGTGTTCGGTCCCGGTGATTTTAAAAGTCAATCAGAGAGCCAGATGTTCGGAGTGGCGTCGAAAGGTAAAACTCATTTTGGAGAATTCTATCTCACCAAAGATATCGTACCCACAATTGGAATTGCCGTTCCCGTTAAAGAATATAAAGGAGAACCAGTGGGTGTGTTAAGCGCAAAGATTCATCTTCGATATTTGTGGAATTTAATTCCCCAAACTCAGATCGGCAAAGAGGGGTCCACTTACGTAGTGGATAAAGAGGGGAATCTGATTGCCCATCCTGACACGAGACAGGTCCTGTTGGGATCAAATGTGAGATCTCTTCCTATGGTGAACGAGGTCGTTTCTGGAAAGGAGGGGAATATAGAATTTGATCATCCCGGGGGAGAAAGGGTTTTATGTGTCTATCAGCCCATCAAGAAACTGGGTTGGGGTGTGATTGTTCAGGTTCCAGTAAAAGAAGCTTATAAACCTCTCAGAAGAGTGGCTTACACTGCTTTCTTATGGATTTTGATCGCCCTAACCATTGCCATCATTTTCAGTCTCTTCCTGACAAAGAGATTAACCCATCCCATAAAACGATTATCCGCCCAGATGGCAAAAGTATCCGAGGGGACTCTGAATGTGGATATCGCATCCACCACAAAGGATGAGGTGGGCTTTCTTACAGAATCCTTTAACCAGATGATTCGGGATTTAAAGCAATCCGAAAGGGCATTAAGAGAGGCTGAGGAGAAATATCGAAGGATTTTTGAAAACTCGAAGGATATGCTTTTCATCACCACCTTTGATGGGAAATTCATCGAGGTCAATCAAGCTGGAGTGGAGATACTGGGTTACAACTCCAAAGAAGAATTGATGGAAATGAACGTAAGAGATATCTATCTCAATCCCAACGGTCGACAGAGATTTCAAAAAGAGATTGCCCGAGAGGGGTTTATTAAGGATTTTGAGATTAGATTGAAAAGAAAGGATGGTACTCCTCCCATTGATTGCCTCATCACGGCAAGCACGAGAAAGAGTGAGGAAGGTCATATCATTGGTTACGAAGGGATTCTCAAAAACATCTCAGTCCGCAAGAGGATGGAAGAAGAATTGCTTCAAAGGAAAGAGGAACTCCAAACCCTTTATGACCTGAGCATTTTGATTAATCAGACTTTAGATCTGGATAGTGTCTTACCCATGGCCTTGGACAGAGTTTCGGGTTTAACAGGGTTTGAGATGGGAGCGATCTACCTATTTAATGAAGCGGAGACCCTCGAATTAAAGGTCAATAAAGGATACTCCCCATTTTTTATCGAAAATGTGAAAGTCCTCAAGATTGGAGAGGGGATTACCGGGAAGGCCGTTGAACTGAAGCAACCCATTATACTCACCGTCGATCATTATCCATCCCCCCAACTTCTCCCATTTTTAAGAGAACAGGGAATCCAGTCATTGGTGGGCATTCCTCTCCTGGGCAAAGGTAAAGCGATTGGGGCGATCACCCTTGTGAGTCGCTCCATCCACGCCCTTAATGAAAGAGAGATTAATTTGCTGGAAAGCATTGGAAATCAAATCGCACTTGCCCTTGAAAATGCGAGACTCTTTTCAAATGTGGCCAAAGCCAAGTCGGAGTGGGAGACCACCTTCGATGCCGTGACAGACCTCATCACGATCAGAGATAAAGATTATCGAATCCTTCGCGCCAATAAAGCGGCCTTCAAACGGTTCGAGTTGAAACCAACAGAGATGATTGGAAAGAAATGTTTTGAAGCTCTTCATCATAGCGATCAACCGTGTGATGGGTGCTATATTTCCGAGACGTTAAGAGCTAAGAAACCTGTATCGGGAGAAAGAGAGAGCCCTTATTTAAACGGTGTGTTCCGATACTTCACCTTTCCGGTCTATGATGAAGCAGGAGAAATCATTGCTGTGGCCGACCTGGCGAGGGAGATCACGGAAGAGAAACGATTTGAGATGGAGAAGGAGGTGGTCAATAATATCAACAGGATTCTGGCCTCCAGCCTCGATGTAAGGCAGGTGATGAAGGCTGTTCATTCTGAACTGAAAAGGGTGTTGAACTCTGAAAGAATGACCATTGTGCTTTTCGACGAGACAGGAGGGTTTGAATATTTTGCATTGGAAAAAGAGCAAGAAGCCGGAGAACTGATTGCTCGGGTTATCTATCCAAAAAAAGGAACGCCGTTTGAAAAGGTTGCCGATACGGGTTTACCTCTCATCATGCCCAATGCTGCAAAAAGCGATTCATGGATCGACCAAAAAGTGGTGAAAGAGGGAATTCTGTCCGTTTTAGTCTTTCCCTTGGAATATAAAGGAAGGATCATCGGGGCCATGAGCTTCGGCAGTAAGGACCCCAACCACTTTTCAGAAAACCAATATAATTTTATTCAGTCCATTGCCCCCGGATTGGCCATTTCAATCGAAAATGCTCGGCTGCTTGATCAGATTAAGGCATCTGAAGAAAAATATCGTGCAGTGGTCGAGGGCGCCCTGGATGGGGTTTTAGTGGTTGGTGAAGATTACCGATCTAAGTACGTCAACGAAAGATTTGCAGAGATTCTGGGCAGTACCAGGGAGGATTTAATCGGGAGGGATTTTCGAGATTGGCTCGATCAGGGGAGTAAGCAATTGGTCACCGATCGATATATCCGGAGGCAGAGAAGGGAAGAGGTACCTCTCCATTATGAATTTAATCTCCTTCGGACGGATGGAGAGATCAGAAATGTAGAGATCAATTCTACTGTGATGAAGGATTCGAAAGGGAATGTGAACACCGTCGCCTTCATCAAAGACATCACCGAGAGAAGAAAGATGGAAGAACAGTTGCTTCAAACGGAGAAACTTGGTGCCCTGGGGGAGATGGCGAGCGGTGTGGCGCACGATTTTAATAACGCATTAGCTGTCATCCTCGGGAACACTCAATTGCTGCTTTATACCGCTAAAGATGAGGAGCTAAAGGAGACTCTCCAGACGATCGAAAAAGTATCCAAGGATGCTGCCCAGACCGTGCGACGTCTTCAGGACTTTACGAGGAAGAGAATCCATCAAGAACTCTTTAAGCTGGATGTCAACTCCATTGTCAAGGATGCGGTGGAGATCACCAAGCCAAGATGGAAGGACGAAGTTCAGGGAAGGGGAATCCATATCGAAATGGTTTCAAATTTTGAGGAAGTCCCTCCTGTGGCAGGGAATGCCTCAGAATTGAGGGAAGTCATTGCCAATATCATCTTCAACGCTGTTGATGCCATGCCGGGAGGGGGAAAGATTGCCATTCGAACCTTTCAGAGAAAAGAGAAGGTCTACATCCAGATTTCCGACACAGGGATAGGGATGACAGAGGAGGTGAGGAAAAAGGTTTTTGAGCCATTTTTTACGACAAAACCTTTCAGTAATACAGGTTTAGGTTTAAGCATGTCTTACGGAATTATCAAGCGATTCGGGGGAGAGATCGACGTTGAAAGCAGTATTGGGAAGGGAGCAACCTTTACCCTCTCTTTTCCGACCGGGGCCGATGGGCAAGAAGAGGTCATCCCTTCTTCCTTCGCAGTAAAAGAAGAGAGTAGAGCTAAAATCCTGGTGATCGATGATGAAGAGTCTGTCAGAAGTGTGCTTTCACGCATCCTCTCTCAAGTGAACCATCAAGTCACCGTGGCAGAAAATGGCGAGGAGGGTATTCGGCTGTTTGGAGAGAAAGAGTTCGATATCGTCTTAACCGACCTGGGAATGCCGGGTATGTCAGGATGGGAGGTTTGCAGGGCGATCAAAAAGATGAGTCCCAGCACACCGGTGGGGATGATTACTGGGTGGGGAACGGGGGTTGGTCAAGACAAAATGAAGGAATACGACCTTGACTTCTTGATCCCCAAGCCATTTGACTTCGGTCAGATCTTAAGCGTGTTGGATGAAACGATACAATCAAAAGGGAAACAAACAATTTGGGGCTTGACTTCAAGAGGAGAGATATGAAAGACTGAAATCAACAAGCGACCATTGACACCGCAGGGCGAAGGATGAAAGGGGTTGTTTTCGTCATCATATTGTCATTGTGGGTTTTCCAGATATCCCCAGTGATCGCAGAGAATGAGGCGGTCTTTTCTCCAGAAGGGGGCATTAAAGAGACCCTTCTTAAGGAAATGGATTCAACCACTTCCACCCTTGACCTGGCCATTCATGAGATGACCTCCCCTGATTTGGCCCAGGGGTTATTGAAGGCAAAACAGCGAGGCGTTAAAGTGAGGATCATCGCTGATTCAAAACAGGCAAAGATCAAATCCTCTCAAATCACCTCCTTGATCCATCAAGGAGTCCAGGTAAAAGTCCTCGGAGGGAAGGAAAAGGGGGTGATGAACCATCGATTTGCTGTTTTTGACGGGAAGAGGGTTGTGACCGGTTCTTGTGACTGGTCAAACGCCTCGGAAAAGAGGAATTATGAGAATCTCATCATCCTGAGAGACAGTGAGGTGGTGTCTTCCTACCAAAAAGAATTTGACCGTCTTTGGCGGGAAAAGAGGATAATAAAATAAAGTTCCTAATAGTAACCTCGCCAGAAATGGTTCCCCCCCTAATTTGTTCGACCTCATCAAAAGCGTAAATCGGAGAACGATGATCTCAAGAGCCCAAAAAGCTCTTGACTCTATCCCCATTTTTTTATAGATTTTGGTTAAATTGACCCATTCGACGGAGCCTAACCCTGCGTTCGGGGCAGTGTGTGAAGCGCCGCGAAGCATTAACTCTTTCCGAGTTGAGAAAGGAGGACTTTAAAAATGAGGAGGGTGACATTTGCGGGGATTCTTCTGGGCATTTCAGCCGGGTTTCTGTTCTTCATGGCTCTACCAACCGGGGCTCAAGAGACGATCAAGGTTGGATTCTTTGCTCCGATCACTGGACCAGCGGCCGCCGACGGTGCAAGCGCCAAAAATGCAGTGGAACTGGGCTTGAAAGAGGTGAACGATGCCGGAGGGATCAGAGGAAAGAAAGTTGAACTCATTATTTATGATGATCGGCTGAACCCACAGGAGGCAGTTGCCATCGCCAACAAGCTGATCGAAAAAGACAAGGTGGTCGGTGTGGCCAGTGGCGCCTACAGCGGACCCACCCGTGTGAGTGCTCCGATTTTCCAGAAGGCAGGAATGCCCATGGTCGCGGGCTATGCCGTCCATCCTGACGTAACGTGGGACCCGAACCAAAAAAAGCCTAACGATTATTGCTTCCGCAATGGTTTTCTCGGTGAGATCGAAGGAGCAGCCGCCGCCGAATTTGCTGTCAAGAATCTGAAAGCCAAAAAGATCTCTCTTATCTTCATGGACAATGACTTCGGCAGGGCTATCTCTTCCGGGTTTGCCGAGAGAGCAGAAAAGCTGGGGGCAACGATCCTTTCCAAACAGATGTATAAATTTCCAGGGGAGAAAGATTTTCGTCCCTTTCTCACCCGCATCAAGGAAGGCAATCCCGATGTCATTTTCGCTGCGGGATATTATAACGAAGCAGCCTCCATCGTGCGGCAGTCCAAGGAGCTCGGAATCCGCAGCCAGATATTGGGGGAGGAGGGTTTTGATTCGCCCAAGTTCTTGGAGATTGCCGGGCCAGCCGCCGAGGGCGTGATCATTGCTACGAACCTTGATCGAGATGACCCCAGGCCGCTCGTGCAGAATTTCCTCAAAAACTACAGAAAGGCCTATGGGGAAGACGCGGACATGGTCGGAGCCTCCAGCTACGATGCCTTCATGATCCTCGTCAAGGCCATTGAAAAAGCTGGAACAGACCCGAAGGCGATCCAGAAGGCACTGTTGGAAACCAAAGACTACAACGGCCTTACGGGCAAGATCAGCCGCTTTGTTCAAGGCGAAGTGGTCAAACCTGTCCAGATTCAAGTTGTCAAGGATGGAAAGTTCCGTCGGCTTACGGTGATCGACAACCCGGAAGTCATCACCCCGCCCACGAAATAAAAGCCCTGGGGTTAGAGGTTTGAGGATCGTTTCACTTGAGGATCACTTCGTTTGAGGTTCAAGGCTTGAAAAATTTGCCTCGGTCCTCGAGTCTCGCGGAGCGAGACGCTCCTCTGACCTCAGACGATCAGATATGCTCTGGCAACAACTCGCCAACGGGATCGCCATAGGTAGCGTCTACGCCCTTATCTCCCTCGGGCTGACGATGGTCTATGGAATCCTGCGCATCCTGCACGTCGCCCATGCCGGCATTTATGCCTTAGGGGCTTATGTCGGCCTGCTCTCTTTCCGACTCATCGGTAACTTCTGGCTCTCTTTATTCATCGGGATGTTTGGATCGGCCGTCGCCGGATATCTTGTCGAGCGTTTCTTATACACGCCGCTTCTCCATTTGCCGAGGATTGCTCCCCTCATCGTCTCCATCGGCCTCTTCACAGCCATGGAAGAAGCCTTCCGAATCGTTGCCGGACCCCACACGCTGGCTTACAATGCCCGTGTTGGGCTGGGTGATCTTTCCATCGGTAGCTTCCATCTCACTGAGACGCAAATTCTTATCCTCCTCGTCACTTTGGCAATCTTGATTTTTCTCTGGGCCCTCCTCACCAAGACCCGCACAGGCTTAGCGATGCGGGCTTGTGCACAGGATGCTGAAACGACTTCATCGTTTGGGGTGAATGTGGGCGCCATCATTGCGGTGAACTTCCTGTTGGGCTCGGCCATGGCCGGGGCAGCAGGAGTTCTGATCGGAGTCTACGATAACCAGGTCTGGCCGACGATGGGCAGTATCCCAGCCTATAAGGCTCTGGCAATCGTGGTCCTGGGAGGTTTGGGAAATATCCCGGGGACAGTGCTCGCATCGATCGTTGTCGGGCTGGCCGAGACTTTCTTCATCGGTGTCCTGGCCATTCCGTTCCCGAGGGATGCAGTGGCTTTTATTGCCATGATTCTGGTTTTAATGTTTAAACCGTATGGACTGTTAGGAAAGGCATAACCAGGACATCAGGTTACCAGGATATCGGGACATCAGGCTAAAGATTTTTAAATTTCCCTGATGTCCTGATCCCCTGATTTCCTGATAACCCGAGAATTCTTATGATCAGCGGATATCTCATCACCATTCTCATTACCGTCGCCATCTATGCCATCCTGGCGCATAGCCTGAATATCATCACTGGCCATGCCGGGCAGATCTCCCTTGGCCACGCTGCCTTCTTCGGTATCGGTGCCTATACCTCGGCCCTACTCTACACAGGGGCTGGCTTCCCATTCTGGATCAGCGTCCCTCTGGCTGCCTTCGTTGCAGGGGTTGTCGGAGCCCTTCTGGGAATTCCTTGTTTGCGCGTTCGTGATGATTTTTTGGCCATTACCACCATGGGCATAAACTTTGTCGTGGAAGCCATTTTTCTTTATATCCCCTTCTTTGGCGGAGCGATGGGCATTGGGGGGGTCAACCTTCCAAACTGGTTTGGAAGGGAAATGACAAAGCCTGAGTATCTTTTTCTCATTCTCATCGTCTTCGGCCTTCTGCTCCTCCTCGATCGCCGGTTGGGTCGCTCATGGGTCGGCCTGGCATGGGTTTCGATCCGCGAAGATGATCAGGCCGCAGAGGCCATGGGTGTTGACGTCGTCCGCTTCAAGGTCTTGGCTTTCGTTCTGGGCAGCGCCATCGCCGGCCTCGCCGGAGGGTTTTATGCCCACTTTTTGACTTTCATCATGCCACAGAATTTCGGCTTCGGCCAATCCATCGTCATTCTTTCTATGGTTGTCTTTGGCGGAATCGGGACCCGATGGGGCCCTGTAGTCGGAGCCATCATTCTGGGAGTTATGCCGGAGGTCTCCCGCCCCATCATGGAGTACCGCACCTTAGTCTATGGAGTTTTGCTCTTGGCGATGATGCGCTTTCAACCAGGCGGCCTTCTGGGGGCGGGCTCCATTCTTACAAACGCTTTCCGGCGATTTGTTCACAGCCCACAGAGTTCAGGGTGAGCGCGCCTGACCGCCTATTGAATGTGTCATCACGGTAAATTTATGTCTCTTTTGGAAGTGACCGATTTAAGCAAAGAGTTCGACGGCCTGCGTGCCCTGGATGGAGTGAGCTTTAGAGCGGGGGCCAGAGAGATTCTGGGGATCATCGGCCCTAATGGAGCGGGTAAGACGACCCTCTTCAACCTTATCTCGGGTATCTACGCGCCATCGAGCGGAGGAATAGGCTTTCAAGGGAAGTCTATTCTCGGCATGAAACCACACCAGATCAGCCGTTTGGGTATCGGACGCACTTTTCAGATCGTCCGTCCCTTTCAAAACTTAGACGTGGAGGCCAACGTTTTGGTGGCCTATGGTCACCATCGCTATACTTCCTTATGGAATTCCACCAAGCCATTTCGGCAGCCTGATATCCTCAAGGAAGTTCAGACGCTCATCGAGCGTGTGGGACTCCAGCCTTATGCGAAACAGTTAGCCAAAAATCTTCCCCTTGGGTTCAAAAAGCGTCTGGAAATTGCCCGAGCACTTGCCCTGAACCCCAGCCTCCTCCTTCTCGACGAACCGTCCGCTGGCTTGCGTTTTGAAGAATCGGCCCGACTCATGGACCTCATTCGTCAGGTGCGGGACCAAGGAATTGGTGTTCTACTCATTGAGCACAACATGCAGGTTGTCATGGACCTCTGTCAACGGATCTTAGTGCTCGACCATGGCTGCAGGATTGCGGAGGGTTCTCCTGAGGAGATTCGCTCCAACCCCCAAGTCATTCAGGCTTACCTGGGGAAGGAGACATAAAATGCTGGAAGTGCGTGGGATCGAGGTTTCCTATGGTGAGTCTCTGGCCATCAAGGGAATAAGCTTCACCGTTGAGGAAGGAGAATTGGTTACCATCATCGGGGCAAATGGTGCGGGTAAAAGTACGATTCTTCGGGCTGTCATGGGTCTTGTGAAATGCCGCAAAGGAGAAATCTTCTTCCGCGGAGAGGATATTACTCCAAGTCCCCCTCATTATCGGGCGCGCCTGGGCATCAGCCTTGTTCCTGAAGGAAGAAAAATTTTCCCCGACCTCACGGTGGCTGAAAACCTACTGATGGGAGCCTACATCCAAGAGGACCGCAGGGCAGTTCAGTCAAAAATGGGGGAAGCATTTGGCCTCTTCCCTGTACTTGAAGAAAGGCAGAATCAGGTGGGCAAAACCCTCAGCGGCGGAGAGCAGCAGATGTTGGCGATCGCCCGGGCTTTGATGTCCAGGCCCCGGGTGATCTTGATGGATGAGGTTTCCCTGGGTTTGATGCCCATCTATGTCGAGGAGACCTTTCAGGTCATTAAAGATCTCCATCGGCAAGGGGTGACCATTCTGCTTGTGGAGCAAAACGCCCGCAAAGCCCTATCCGCGGCTGACCGCGGTTACGTGCTCGAAACCGGGGAGATCGTCCTCAGCGATACGAGCCAAAACCTGGCCAGCAACCCCCAAGTCAAAAAGGCCTATTTGGGTGGATAAAAACACTCAGGTGGTTCTGTAACCAGACAATTTCAGGGGCATCGAGAAACTTGCATTTTCGATTTGTTTGTAGACTTTAAAGAGGATGAATTGTTAAAAATGCAAGACCCTGGCTGTGCCGCTGGGAAGAGAATTTGCCAGCCCCTCCTCAGTCCTTGTCCTTATCAAATATCTCTTTCACCTCCTGAGATGCTATTTTTGTCGAGGCGATCGTCAGCAAAGAGGTTTTAGTCGGCTCGTCATATCTCAAAGCAATTTGTGTGACACTCCCGTCCCAAAAATATGCTCCTTGGGATTTACCCACGGTCCCATATTTTTCGAATAAGAATTTCTTCAGGTGGTTAAAATTGTCGGGTCCGCTCGCGGTGATCCGGGCTTCAGCAAACTTGCCCCTCCAAAACAGATACTCAATCTTATCAAGCTGGGCTTCTTCCATTCTTAAATTATCGGTTTTCTTGGTATAGTAAATTTTGATTTTCACATTCGGTTCGGCGGGATCGCTGATACTCCTCGATTCCACCATATCCGATTTAACTTCCGAGAATTCAGTGGACCACTTGATGCCCCCAAACCCGTCGGGCTCTGAATCAGGCTTATAACCGGATGTAGACTTCTGTGTGCAGCCAAAGATTCCCACCAGGAACGCTAAAATGACGCACCATCTTTGAAGGGTTCTCATCTTACAAACCTCCACGTTTTTTTCATGACATCTTCTGAGGACAGAGGAGGAAACCGTTGAGATTCTTCCTCCCTGAACCGGCATAGTCAATTATAATGGATGAGAAAAGTCTGTCAATTGGAATGGGTGCCCACCCCCAGTTTTTTCCTGCTCGACCGGGGTAAATCCCTTCCAAGGCTTCATAAGGCCCGCATTGAGGCAAAGGCACCAAGCCTCGGAATCACCTTGAAACCCGGCTTCCCCTTCATACCCACGCAGCCAAACTCCATGGCGGTTGGGCCGATGAAGCCTCTTCAGGGACCCACCCCGGTCGGGCAACCACAGGCTCCTTAGGCCAAGACACAGAGGGACGGGTTGGAGAAGCTTTAGAGCGGCTACCTTGAATCGATCTCGGCGAGGAGTCCCAAACCCTAACCGAAGCTGATCTTTGATATCGACGAGGGTTCCCGATAACATCCAAAATGGCCGCATTCTAAAGGTTTGAAAATCCGCCCCTCTGTGTCAATGACTTTCTGAAATCTTCCCATGAATGAAAAAACTGTGGGTGGGCAAGGAATGGAGGACCGGGCTCAACTGTTTTGAGTTTGGAGTTCGCCTGTTGCCTCATAGGAAAATGTTACCCGAGGGATCGTTGAAGAGAAGATGACAAAGGGGAGGGATTGAGTATTTTTTTAAGTCTCATCTCCATGGCTTCTCTTAGCACAAAGGGGTTGAGTTTTGCAAGTTGTTTAGAGAGGCTCTGTTTTACGTTGAGAGAGATATGAGGAGATTCGAGGATTCTCTGGTAAGGAGTTTTTGGGCGATCATGGTGTTTGATGGTTTTGGAGCCGATTCTTTCTTTGGATAGGAGTTTGACCGAGGGGCAGAAGAAGTTATGAAAGAGTCTCCACTCGTGACGATAGAGGTCATTGAGGAGAGGGACAACCTTGGGGTCATCTAAGCGTTGGTAGCCGAGCCACTGACGGACGTGGGTCGAGTTTTTCTGTTCGACATGAGCGTTGTCATCTTTGTGGTAGGCCCGAGAGCGAGTAAATTGGACGGGGCGTTTTCTTTGTGCGAAATGTCTGAGGAGGTGATAATTGAGAAACTCGCCGCCATTGTCGCAATCGAAGCCGAGCAAGGGGAAGGGCAAAGCGTTTTCGATCTGTTTGATCTGTTCGAGGGTATCGGTTTCTCCTTTGCCCCAGACGGCTCTTTGTTCAGTCCAACCCGTGGCAATGTCAACGCAGTCAATGGTATAGGCGAAGATTGCGGATAGGGATTGGCCGCAATGAGCGACCGTGTCGGCTTCGAGGAAACCGGGGCGAGATTCGTTCCATTGGTTGGTTTTAATGGGGATATGTTTTCTGATCAGGGTTCCGGGTTTGGTGGTGGTTCTGCCTCGGGTTTTATATTGGATTCGGACGGGATGGAGGAGACGGTCGATGGTGGCGGCAGAGATGTTGAGGAGGGCCTCAGAGACTTCAGAAGGGAGATTCCCAAAGGATTGGAGATAACCTGGGAGCCAGAGGGGTAGAATGGCTTTTAGACGTTTTGAGCAGGGGAGGTTGGCAGCGAGCCAAATTTGTTTAAGCGGTTTGAGGATGAGGTCTCGGTGATAAACCGGAGATCTTCCTCGTTTTCTAACCTTGGGTTTTATAAACCGCCTGAACCTTCGGAGTAATCGGATCGCATGCTTTCGGTGATATCCGCAGGTAGCACAGAATTCGTCGAGGATGATCGTTCTTTCTTGATAAGAAGCTTTTTTGTACCGTAAAAAAATCGCTTCGATATATTCTTTTTTTGACCGTGGACTCATAATCAGCTCTCCTTTGGGGCCCCTTTATCGGGTAACATCCATTATGAGTCAACGATCCCTTTTTAGTCATGCTTCGGGTAACATTTTTTATGAGGCAATTCGTTCGTTCATTTGGTTATTGCGAATTTGGGCTGAGGGTTTATAATGAGTATGGAATCTGTTGTGAGCGAAGAGGGAAGAGATATGGAGAAGAAAAAAGTCAAAGTCAAGGAAAAGGTTGAAACCCTGACCGGCGTTCAGGTTGGGATCAGAGCACCCAGGGGGAACAAAATTACCTGTAAGAGCTGGCAGACGGAGGCCGCCCTGAGAATGTTGATGAATAATCTCGATCCAGAGGTGGCTGAAAAACCAGCGGAACTTGTAGTCTATGGAGGTTCTGGAAAGGCAGCCCGAAATTGGGACGCCTACCACTTAATAGTAAAGTGCCTGAGGAATTTAGAAAATGATGAAACATTGCTTGTTCAATCGGGAAAACCCGTAGGAATCTTTAGGACCTCTAAAGATGCTCCCCGGGTCTTGATCTCAAATTCGATGTTGGTTCCCCACTGGGCAAACTGGGAAAAATTCCGAGAGCTGGAAGAACTTGGGCTCACCATGTATGGTCAGATGACCGCGGGGAGTTGGATCTATATTGGGACTCAGGGGATTCTTCAGGGGACCTATGAGACCTTTGCCTCTGCAGCGAGGAAACATTTTGGAGGTTCACTAAAAGGGAGGCTGATTCTCTCGGCGGGTCTCGGAGGAATGGGGGGAGCCCAACCTTTAGCAGCAACGATGAATGATGGCGTTTTCTTAGGGGTGGAGGTTGATCCGGCGAGGATCAAGCGCCGTCTCGAAACCGGATACTTGGATGTGATGGCTGATCGTTTGGAAGATGCGCTCATATTGGCCTTGGGTGCAAAAGAGAAGGGAATCCCTAAATCGATCGGTCTTATTGGCAATGCAGCCGAGATTCATCCGGAGATTGTGAAAAGAGGCATTGTTCCAGATTTGGCAACCGACCAGACTTCGGCCCATGATGCCTTAAATGGATATATCCCTGCTGGGCTGACTCTCGACGAAGCCATTGAGCTTCGAAGGAAGGATCCCAAAACGTATATTCGTCGAGCCATGGAATCGATGGCCATTCATGTTCAGGCCATGTTGGAGTTACAGAAGAAGGGGGCCATCGTCTTCGACTACGGTAATAATATTCGAGCACAGGCTTTTGAGGCAGGCCTCAAGGAGGCATTCGACTATCCCGGATTCGTTCCTGCCTTTATCCGACCTCTCTTTTGTGAAGGGAGGGGTCCCTTCCGCTGGGCTGCTCTATCAGGAGATCCTGAAGACATCTACAAGACGGATGAGGCTATTTTGAAGGAATTCCCTGATGACGCTTCTTTGGCTCGGTGGATTCGGATGGCCAAAGAGAAGGTTAAATTCCAGGGGCTTCCGGCAAGGATCTGCTGGTTAGGGTGTGGCCAGAGGGCAAGGATTGGAAAAGTTTTTAACGGTATGGTGGCAAAGGGGAAATTGAGGGCGCCGATTGTCATCGGCAGGGATCATTTGGATAGCGGATCTGTTGCCTCTCCCTATCGTGAGACAGAGGGAATGAGAGACGGGAGTGATGCCATTGCCGATTGGCCTATTTTAAATGCCCTTCTTAATGTGGCTGCAGGGGCGACCTGGGTCTCAGTGCATCATGGAGGGGGCGTTGGTATTGGATATTCCATCCATGCGGGAATGGTTGTGGTGGCGGATGGAACGAAGGAGGCGGAGAGAAGGCTTCTGAGGGTATTGACGACCGATCCTGGAACGGGTGTGATGCGCCATACCGATGCAGGATATGAAGAGGCGATTCAGACTGCCAAAGAGGAAGGCATCAAAATCCCGGGAGTGACGATCTACAAAGAATAAATCCCAAACTCCAAGCGCCAAATTCCAAATAAGCACCAATGTTCAAAATTCAAATTTTCAAACAAAAAAGTCTTTAGTTTTGATATTGGAATTTGGGATTTGTTTGGGATTTGGATATTGGGATTTGGAATTTATCATCCATGAGGATACCAACAGAAATACTTGAAGGATCGACTGAGAGGGTTGGAATGGCAACTGTGACGATAGACGGTGAACATCTCACCTTAGAGGACGTGTTGGAAGTGGCCGAGGGAATGGCCAAGGTGAAGATTTCCTCCTCCGTACCCAAAAAGGTGAAACGGTCAAGGGATTTCATTGAGAAGGCCCTTCGGCAGGGTGAGAAGATTTACGGCGTGACCACAGGATTTGGAATGTTAAGCGACCAGGTGATCGACCGATCTCAGATCGAGGACCTTCAAAGAAATCTCATCCGAAGCCATTCGGTTGGGGTGGGCCCGTTCTTCGACGAAGTGACAACCCGTGCGATCATGTTGTTGAGGGCGAATGTGATCGCCATGGGTTATTCAGGGGTACGGATGGAGGTGTTGAAGCGACTTGTTGAAATGATCAACAAAGGGGTTCATCCTCTCGTTCCAGAACAGGGATCTGTAGGGGCAAGCGGAGACCTCGCACCGTTAGCTCATCTCACCTCTGTATTGATGGGGGAAGGAGAGGCATTATTTCAGGGGAAGGTGATGCCGGGGAGGAAAGCATTGGAGAAAGCAGGCATCCCCATTGTCACCTTAAAGGCAAAAGAAGGTCTTGCCCTCATCAACGGCACCCAAGTCATGGCTGCTGTGGGACTTCTGGCCCTTCTCAGAGCGGAGCGCCTCTGTAAGGTGGCGGACATCGTTGGCACATGCACTTTAGAAGCCCTGAAGGGGACGCTCAGCGCGTTCGATCTGGATATTCAAAAAGTACGCCCCTTTCCAGGGCACCTTGCGGTTGCGAAAAACTTTCAGAAATTGGACCGCGACAGTGAAATTGCCGAATCTCACAAATTCTGTTCAAAGATTCAGGATGCCTACTCCCTTCGTTGCATTCCCCAGGTACATGGTGCGGTGAGAGATGCATTGGCGTTTGTTCGGAAGATCCTTGAGATCGAGGTGAACTCAGCGACGGATAATCCGTTGATCTTTCCTGATCAAGGAAAGATCCTGAACTGCGGGAATTTTCACGGAGAGCCAGTCGCCTTTGCCCTCGATCTCCTGGGAATGGTGGTCTCCGAATTGGGAGGGATCTCTGAGAGAAGGATTGAAAAACTGATCAATCCCGCCTTATCAGGATTGCCTCCATTTCTTACGTCTCAAGGGGGCCTCCATTCCGGCCTGATGATGGTCCAAGTGAGTGCCGCTGCATTGGCATCTGAAAATAAAGTCCTTGCTCATCCAGCGAGCGTCGACTCCATCCCCACTTCTGCGGATAAAGAAGACCATGTATCGATGGGAACGATCGCCGCCAGAAAGGGGAGGGATATTGTAAAGAATGTGGAGCATATTTTGGCGATGGAACTGTTGTGTGCCACACAGGGGTTGGAATTCCTGCTTCCTCTCCGGCCCGGGATTGGGATTGAAGAAGCGTATCGAGTCGTTAGAGAGAAGGTTCCGCCGATCAAAGGAGATCGGAGGTTCAGTGAGGATATTAAAAAGATTCAACTCCTGATCGAATCTGGGGATCTGCTTCGAAGGGTAGGAAAGAGAGTGGGAAGGTTAGAGTGAGAGAGAAAGTGTATAAAACAGATAGGAAAAGGGGAGAAGATGGAAATGGATGTAATGGAAGAATTACGGCAATCCGTGATCAACTATGATGAAGAAGCAGCAGCGAAGGCAGCAAAAAAAGTTCTTGAAATGAAAATGGACCCCTATAAGGCTCTCACTGAGAGCCTGGCCCCTGCCATTCGCGAGATGGGAGATCGTTTTGAGAGGGGGGAGGCTTTTCTCCCCGAATTAATTATGGCGACGGACGCGATGAATGCCGCGGTGAAGATATTGGAAAAAGAGATATCTAAGGAAAAACTGGCAGGTACAAAGAAAGGTCGAATTATATTGGGGACAGTTAAAGGAGATATTCATAATATCGGGAAGAACATCGTCGGGATCATGCTCAACATGGCTGGATATGAAGTCATTGATTTGGGTGTTGATGTGGAGCCTTCTAAGTTTGTTGAAGAAGCAGAAAAGTCGGGCGCTCAGGTGATCATGGCGTCTGCGCTCATGACATTTACAGCATTGAATATGAAAAAGATAACAGAATACCTGGAACTGGAAGGAGCCCGTAATAAATACAAACTGGTCTTTGGAGGAGGTCCTTTGACAGAGGCTTGGGCAAAAGAGATGGGTGCGGATGGCTATGCCCAAGACGCTTTAAAGGCGGTGGAACTCATTAACAGACTTATGGGCCATTAATAGAAACGCAATAATTCGTTATACCCCCCCACCCACCCCTCCCCCTCAAGGGGGAGGGCGGGGGTGGATTGTTTAGGAATCTCAGTTGCAAGGAGTTGAAGATGACATCAAAAGCAGAGTTTATCTATCTCAGTCAGGAAGACGTTCGTGCTACGGGGATTGGCATGGAAGAAGTTATAAATATTGTGCAGAGGGTTTTGGCCTTGCATGATGAGGGGAAGGTGAACCTTCCGTCGAAAGTCATTTTGGATCTGGGGGAACGGGAGAGGGGTCGGATTAATGCGATGCCTGCTCATATAGGAGGCGACATTGAGATTTGTGGAATGAAATGGATTGCCGGTTTTCCTCCGAATCCAGTCAGGTTTGGAATTCCGAGGGCTCATGCACTGATCATCCTGAACGATTCCTGGACGGGCGTTCCATTGGCGATCATGGATGGGACTTACATCAGTGCGATGAGGACAGGGGCGGTGACAGGCGTGGGGGCAAAATATCTTGCCAATTCTGACTCTGAGGTGGTGGGGATCATCGGTTGCGGTGTTCAGGCCAGGACCCAGATGATGGCCCTGAAGGCGGCCGTTCCTTCGGTTAGGTTCCTAAAGGGGTATGACATTCGAGTGGAGGCGAGCAAACAGTTTGTGAAGTGGGCTTCTGAAGAACTGGGCATTAAAGGGGAAGCGGTTGGATCGGCCAAAGAAGCTGTGGAGGGTTCAGATATCATTGCCACTGTGACGGTTGCGGACGAGCCGATTGTAAAGGATGCTTGGCTAAAGAGAGGGAGCTTTTTTGCCCATGTGGGGTCTTATCAGGAGGAAGAAGAAGAGGTCATCTTCAATGCTGACAAGGTGGTTGTCGATCTCTGGCATGAAGTCCTGCACCGGGGGACTCCACTCTTGGCGCGACTCTACAAAGCCGGGAGGATCAATGACGAAAAGATATACGCCAATATTGGCGAAATTATTCGAGGTAAAAAGTTAGGCCGTACCAGCAAACAGGAACGTATCTTTTTTTCTCCCTTGGGTTTGGGAAGTGAGGATGTGGGAGTGGCCAGTTTTGTCTACAGGGAAGCCAAGAAGAAAGGCTTGGGAGTGACTCTTAAGCTCTGGGACACGCCAGCCATGGTATGAAAGGGAAAAGGAAACAAAATGCGTCAGGGCTGCCGGATTGAGACTCTTTCTGATGACGATATCGAACAAATCCACCTCGCTGCTTTATCCATTCTCTGGAGGACGGGGGTTGAGGTGCGGGAGGAGCAGGCCTTTGATATTTTGCAGAAGGCGGGATGCCCCACCAATGGGAAGAGGATTCGGATTCCATCCTCTCTTGTTGAGGAGGCAGTTCGTCTGGCCCCCAAGGCTTTTACTTTATATGGAAGGGATCCTCACTTTAAAGTGACGCTGGAAGGTCGAAAGGTCTATTATGAGCCAATGATCGGAAGGCTCAACATCATGGACATGGAGACATGGAACCGGCGCCGGACGACCCTCGATGATGTGGCAAAATTGGTCCGCCTCGCTGACGCTCTTGAACATTACACCCTTTTGCACAGCGGGGCGATCATGCCTCATATTGAGGGCATTCCGGATGAAGTCGCCCATGTCCATGGGTATTTTGCCAGTATTAAGAACTCTTCGAAAGTGATCAAGGGTGTGGTGAGGGGAAAACAGAAGGCAAGAGATTGTATACGGATGGCTGCTGCGATTGCCGGAGGGGAAGAGGCATTAAGGAGACACCCCAATATTTTTACAACGTGTAATGTCATCTCCCCTTTGGAATATATGGTTGAGCAGACAGAGGGATTGATCGAATATGCGAAGATGGGGCTTCCCGTCGATATTGCCTCCGAGCCACAATGTGGGGCGACGTCTCCTGTGACCCTTGCCGGGACGGTCGCCCAGCAGACGGCAGAGATCTTGGGGATGATCGTGATCGGCCAATTGATCAACCCGGGCACACCGGTTCTGATGGGCACCGTGGCTGCCGCAATGGACCTGAGGAACGGGATGATTGCATTGGGGGGAGTGGAGGCAGCCCTGATCAACGTGGCCCATGCGCAGATGGCGCGATTCTACCAGATCCCGAGTCGGGGGACAGGGAGCAACACCGAGTCAAAACTTCTCGATATGCAGGCGGGATATGAGAAGATGATCACGCTCCTGTTGCCCGCTCTCGCCGGGGTCAATATGATCTTCTATCCCGGGACAATGGATCATGCCTTAACCGTAAGTCTTGAGAGTCTTCTGATCGACCATGAGATCTGCGGGATGATCGATCGAGTCATAAGAGGGGTCGCCGTCACAGAGGAAAAAATAGGCCTTGATATCATCGACAAGGTAGGACCCGGAGGCCATTTTTTGAATCAGAAACATACCATGAAGCATTTAAGAGAAGAACATTTTCTGCCTAAATTAACGGATCGGGATTCACACGAACTCTGGATTGAGAAAGGGAGAAGGCCGATCCATGAAAGAGCGAGGGAGGAGGTGAAGCGAATTCTTGCTGAACACGAACCTTTACCGTTGGATGCAGCTGTCGAGAAAGAGCTTCTGGCGGTCATTAAGGAAGTAGAGAAGAGAGCGTAGGCGAAAGAACTGGGAAAGATGAAGTAAAAAAAGGCCAAGGAGCCTATACCTGAATTAACCTAAGGAGGTTGTCCATGTTGCAGTTCTGGGAAGTCGCAGACCGAGCAATTAGCACCGGGCCATTGATGAAGATGAAGGATTTTGACCTTAACCTCTTTAAGGTGACATCTCGTTTAGCCAAAGAGTACGGTATCAAATATGATCCTAAGTTTCCTATTCCGTCTGATAACGATATGGCGGATCGGCTCTTTGAGGCCGGATTGAAACTTTATGCCCAAGTGGGAACTTATTGTATTGACACGGAACGAGTGATCAGATTCTCCGAGCAAGAGATTCGAGAGTCCTCAATTGATCTGAGCCGAATGCCGGAGGGCATTGATATCGGCGATGGGGCGGAAAAAAGGTATCTCTTCAAAAGAGGCATCGGAGATCCCCGAAAGCCGGTCGTCGTCGGAGGGGTTGTCGAGAGCAACCCGGTAGAGGGCCGGGATTTTGTTCAGATGTACAAGAGTATCGCTCAAGAGAGAATCATTGATGGTATCTATTACGGCCCCCCTCCTAAAAGTATTGAAGGCAAGAAATGGCTTTTGGGTTCCCCCCTCGATTGTCATGCTGCAAGGAGTGCAGTCGCATGGATGAGGGAGGCCTTAAGGTCGGTCGGGAGGCCAGGGTTGCATCTCCTCGATGCCTGCCCCTCGGCACTGGGTTCCATTTCAGCCTGTGATGTTGAAAAAGGACTTCGGAAGACAGATGCAATCTCTATTCCCACGATCAGTGAACTCAAAGTAAATTTTGAGGGCCTGAACAAGGTGGCCTATAGCCTTCATTATGGTTGCCTGCGGAACCCCTTCTGGACCTCTATGATCGGAGGGTTCGGTGGAGGCCCGGAAGGTTGTGCAGTGGTTAGCGTTGCTTCGGCCTTGAATGCCATTCTGGTCTATTACGTGGGAGGCTCGGGATATGTGTGCAATGCGAGTCTACTCCAGAATCCTGCAATCAATACAGCGCGCCCCACCCTGTGGGTGCGCAACATCAGTACCCAGGCCCTCGCAAGGAATACAAATCTCATCTGTGGAGGCGGAGGTCTCACTGCTGCCGGCCCTGGAACCGAACAACAACTCTGGGAAATTGCCGCCCTTGGCATCCATGTTTCCTGTGTGGGTGGGCATATCTTTCACGGTAACCGAAAAGCAGTTTTGGTGAAGCCCAATCAGGGAACGGGTATGGAACCCCGATGGGAGGGAGAAGCTGCCCATGCTGCCGCATCCATCACTCGTGAGGAGGCAAACGATATCATCAATTTTATCTTGTCCAAATATGAAGACCGGATTACTCCGGAGAAGGCCCCGCCCGGGTATAGTTTCAATGAACTCTATGATTATGACAACGTTAAAGTAAAACCCGAATATTTCGACTTATATTCGAAGGTCAAGAGGGAACTCGAAGACAAAGGACTGCATTTCGACTAACAGGGTGCTGAAAAGGTCACTTTTCCAGGCTGATCAAAAATGCCCCTGCCTGTGCCGAGGCTTCGGCAGGCAGGCAGATGCAAGTTGAGCACTGCGAAATCGCGCCTGCGGGGGCGCCCGAAACCCTGAGGAGTGCGGCGTACTTGGAGTACGCCGCAACGACGAAGGATGAGGGGAACGCCGCAGATGGGCGTTTTTCAGCAGCCTGCTAATGGATAGACCTCCTGCCATTCCTGCGAAAGAGGGACACGGGTTTAAGGTTCGTTTTATTCATTGGTGTATGATTTTTTGAATTTTGGTCTCCCGAGAGGTGAGGCTCGATAGAAACATGTTAAAAAAAAGGGAACGATCCTATGAAAAAAAGGAGCGCCGTATCGGAATCCAGCTTTTACTCCCCAGTGTCGCATTCGTCGGGATCCTCATCATCATACCCATCTTATATGATTTTTACCTAACCTTTCACTATGTATCTGTCTTTAATCCCAGAAACCCGAAATTTGTTGGCTTTGAAAACTACATCCGTCTGCTAAACGGAGAGGCCTTTTGGTCGGACCTCGTCACCGCCATCATTTATACCTTCTCCTCCGTTGCCTTGCAGCTGCTTTTAGGACTGGCGGTCGCCCTCTTCCTCAACCAGAACTTTGTTGGCAGAAACCTGTTAAGAGGGATCGTTTTACTTCCCTATCTTATTCCGACAGTCTGCGTTGTCTTTATAGCGAAATGGATGCTTGACCCCATGTATGGAATCGTGAATACAATCCTTCGCTCCTCTGTGGGGTTGTCGGTAAACTGGCTGGGGGCTCCAGGGGCCGCGATGGCATCCGCCATCGCTGTCAACACCTGGAAATTTTTCCCCTTTGTGGAGATTGCCCTGTTAGCTCGGCTGCAAACCATTTCCCCCACCTTGTACGAAGCTGCAGGCATTGATGGAGCCACTTCGTTTCACAAATTTATGCATATCACGCTTCCTCAACTGGCCTCGGTCATGTTTGTGGTCGCCCTGCTTAGAACGATTTGGACCTTTAATGACTTCCAGTTGATCTACATTTTAACGGCAGGCGGGCCGATGAACAGTACTGAAATCCTGCCGCTCCTGGCCTACCGTGAAGCCTTTTCAAAAGGCAATATCGGCATGGGAGCGACCGTAGCTGTCTTCATGGCCCTCTTCTTGTTTCTATCCTTTATCCTCTATTACAAAATATTCGACCCTCTGGGCGAGAAAGATTAAATGGATCACATTCGCAGGATATCGGTATGATGAATCAACTGAAGACGACGGCCAAATATTTGACCGCCGTCCTGATCGCCCTCTTCATCCTCACCCCTCTGATATGGACACTATTGAGCTCTCTGAAGCCCGACACCGAGATCCTGAGACATTCATCCAGAATCCTACCGAGCCGGTTCGTTCTCACCCATTATGTCAACCTCTTCAAGCATACCTCTTTTTTATCCTATTTCTTTAACAGCGTCTTCGCGGGAATGGTTGCAACTCCTCTCACCCTGATCATTGCAATGCCTGCGGCTTACAGCCTCACCCGGTTCAGGTACCGAGGTCGCAATCTGTATGCTTCATTCATTTTGTTTTCTTATATGGTACCTCTCCTTCTGCTCGGCATCCCTATGTTTATCATCATGAGCTACCTACATATTTTGAATACGCGGATCAGCCTGATTCTATCCTATGTGGCCTTCTCTTTGCCCTTCTCCATGTGGATGCTCAGGTCCTTCTTCCTCAGCATTCCATTATCGTTGGAGGAGGCCGCGATGGTGGACGGAGCGAGCCGGTTGCAGGCTTTAATTCGTATCGTCCTTCCCCTATCGATGCCGGGGTTGATTTCCTGCGGAATATTCACCTTCGTCCTCGTCTGGAATGAGTATACCCTGGCTCTGTTATTTATCAGATCGGAATCTCTGAAGACGCTTCCAATAGGAATCGCGGCTTTCATCGGAACAACTGCCTACGAATGGGGTTACATCCTGTCTTCCATTATGATGATGACGATTCCGATCCTTTTTGGATTTATATTTGTTCAAAAGGCGCTGATCAGAGGATTCCTGGTTGGAGCCACAAAAGGGTGAGGACCTTAACATTGCATTGAAGAGGCAGTTGGGTGTGCTTCCAAACCTTTACAATGCGGTTTTTTGGTATGTTTTATGGGTGACATAAGATGTCACCTAAGGTGACCTTCGCAATATGCTGGGCAAGGGAGCAGCGAAACGTTTAAAGGTGCCGCCCTGCCTTCGCCGAAGCGGCTACGCGCAGGCAGGTGTAAAGGTTCTCCAACACACCCAACTGCCTTTTGGAACGTTTTTTATGCAACTGGCACGTGGAATGTCTTCTGATAGGTTTGATCAAGTTGGAGGAGGAAAGGATAAAGGGCCCATCCCCTCGGATAGGCCCTCTCATGGACGGCTCTTCTCTTCTTATCTCGGTTTCGATTCCGCGATAATCTTTTTTAACTCCTTTTCAGCCCACTCAGCAGCCTTTTTCGGATCCTCATTCTTCAAGGTCACCCTCTGAACCGCGTCGGGTATCACGTTCGACCCTCTGATCGCCTGCCAGTATAGACTGGCTGAGGGGAGACCCGGTTCTTTCGTCGGACTGAAGCCGATTGTCGGCTCGTTGGCCTTTAACAAGGTATCCACGATCTCCGGATATTTCTGTAAAAGTGGCTGTTGCCGCCAGGCGCTCGCTTTACTCTTCAGCACAGGTAAATTATGGCCTGGAGTGGCCCACAGAAATTTAACATAGTGGTCGCTTGTTAAGAAAAATTTGAGAAATTCCTTTCCGATATCCGGATATTTAGAATTCTTGAAGACGCCGATGCTTTGAGGCGGGTTTGACGTGGCTTGATACTTATCCCTGGGAGGAATCGCTGCTCCCGTGTCGGAAAGAATGTCAGGGCTGAACTGCTCCAAATTCTTCAGCGTTCTTCCATAATAGATAGCCATTGCAGCCGACCCACTGACAAAGGAGTTCATGGTCTCCGTATAACCCCAGCTCTCACTTCCGGTGGGCACATAGGGGTAAAGACTTTTGTAAAAACTTAATGCCCTCGCCGTTTCCGGAGAATTGAAAATGACATTGTCAGCCTTATCAAGGACTTTGCCCCCTGCCGGCCATAGCGCAACGATCCTGAAGGCTTCATCTGTCCACTCACCCCGACCATAGGGTATGCCCAGCCCAAAATATTTTCCAGCCCCCTGCTCCGTGAGAGCCTTTGCCGTTTTGAGTAAATCATCCCAGGTTTCAGGCACCTTCAAACCCTGTTTCTTCAACAAATCTTTCCGATACCACAGGATTACGGGTATCGTTGAATAAGGCAAACTGTAGTAATGGCCTTCATAGGTAGCCAGGCTAAGTGAGGCTCCAAAAAAACTGTTGGCACCGCCTAAATCTTTCACTACATCGTCAAGGCTTGCCATGACACCTTGTGTTGGTAAGGAGGTGGCGTACTGGGAAGAGAGTAAAGCAACCTCGGGTAAGATTCCTCCCGCCAGTGCGGCGGTCATCTTGGCTTGTCGGTCCTTGAAGGAAATATATTCTACTTCCACTTTAATGTCAGGATTTTTTGACTCAAATTCGCTGATCATTCCCTTTATCACTTCCTGTTGCCACGGTTCACTCTGGTCAGACCAGAATATGATTTGTTTAGCAGGGGCTGCTCCTGCCTTGTAGGGCAGAAAAGCCATGCTCAAGAAAATCATCACTGACAGGCCTAAAAAGATCTTTTTATTCATTGCATGAATCCTCCTTATCTTATTGATTTCCCGGCACCTCATAAGGCTGCCTTGCGCACAGAAAAATCGAACTTCACCTCCTTTCTCGACTCCCCATATTCCTTTTTGCGCACGTTGATGCCAATCGCCTTGACAAGTTTCTGAGCGATCGATCACCGAATGATTAACATATTTGCGAAGATAAGTAAATTAGGTGACGAAAGTATTTGATTTTCTTTAAAGACTATGATATTCATTCTAAATGTTTTTCACATCTTCTGGGAATATCACCTTATTTATGAGGGGGCAAGGAGGATTTTTTTAGATAAATTCAAAGAAGGAGGGAAAAAAGGATGAAGAAGAGTTGGATTGTAGGGATGATGGTGTTGGTACTTCTTGTAGCTGGGTCTGCGTTGGGTGCTGAGCCTATCAAGCTGGGGATGTCTACCTGGCTTGGATATGCCCCATTGTACCTGGCTAAAGAAAAGGGATTTTTCAAGAAACAGGGTGTTGAGGTGGAGATCGTTGTGATTGAAAGCCCTGCGGACAGAAGGGCGGCCTTTGCCGCGGATAAGATCCAGGGCATGGCGACCACGGTGGACACACATGTCATGACAGCGGCAGCCGAAAACCCGATTCCAGTAAAACAGGTCTTGGCCCTCGACGATTCCTATGGCGGTGACGGCATTGTGTCGAAAAAGGAGATCAAGACGATTAAGGACCTTAAAGGGAAAACAGTCGCTGCTCAATTGGGTGCAGGGGCGAGCTACTTCTGGCTCAACTATGTCCTCAAAGAGAATGGGATGAAGCTTGCCGATCTCAAGATGATCGATATGAAGGCGGGCGATGCGGGCTCCGCCTTTGTAGCAGGTAAGGTCGATGCCGCTGTGACCTGGGAGCCCTGGCTTTCCAAGGCAAAGGCGACTGCCTTTGGTCACGTCCTTATGGCAAGCGATAAAACCCCAGGGATTATCGTGGACTCCCTGGCCTTCAAACCTGACTTCTTGAAGAAGCGAGGAGCTGATGTGAAGAAGATCGCGGCTGGATGGTTTGAGGCAGTTAAATTTGCCGCACAGAATCCCAAAGAGGCTGATCCCATCATGGCCAAATTCGCAAACGAAAAACCGGAGGAGTTTGCCAAGGATAAAGAAGGGGTTAGATTCTATGGCGTAAAGGAGAATAAAGACTATTTTGGAACACCTCAAAAGCCTGGCCTTCTTTATACGGTGACCCAGCGGGCTGCGGACATTTGGCTTGAATTGGGGTTCATCAAGACCAAACCCAAGGCGGCCGATTTGATCGATGGTTCGTTCCTTTAACCGATGGATGGAAAGAAAGACAAACAACCGGCGCGGGCTCCCCGGAGATTTGAAGATCTTTTCAGCCCGAGGGAGCCCATCCATAAAGGCCTCTATTTAGTCCTTGCCCTGAGCAGTTTTGCCTTCTTCCTCATCATCTGGTCAATTCTTACATATGGAGGATTTGTTGATCCTCTATTTCTTCCATCTCCGGGAAGGGTCTTCCGGGCGGGAGTCGACCTCTTCCTCGAGTTGGGTTTCACGACCGATATCCTCAACAGTGTCTGCCGGGTGATGATGGGGTTTGTCGCCGCAGCCGTTATCGGAGTTCCCTTAGGATTGATCATGGGAACCTTCAAGGTTGCAGAGGCCTTTACAGAGCCCGTAGTGGGTTTCATTCGGTATATGCCTGCCTCTGCTTTCATTCCCCTGTTCATCCTATGGCTGGGGATCGGGGACGTCGAAAAGATCGCCATCATCTTTGTCGGCAGTTTTTTCCAACTGGTCCTGATGGTGTCTGTCGTCGCCAAGAATGTGCACCAGGATATGCTGGAGACCGCCTATACGTTGGGAGCAAAACAACTGCAGGTGATCCGGAAGGTGCTGCTTCCGGCGAGCCTTCCGGGGATCGTTGACACCCTGAGGATTATTGTGGGATGGGCGTGGACCTATATCATTGTGGCAGAATTGGTGGCCTCCGCTTCAGGAATTGGCTATATGATCATCAGTTCGCAGAGGATGCTCCGAACTGGAAATATTATCTTTGGAATTCTCACGATTGGAATGTTGGGCCTCATCACCGACTTTTTTTTCAAATGGTTTTACAATCGATTGTTTCCATGGGTGGAGTGAGAAGGTGGAAGAGAATATTAAACTCCATATCCATCATGTCTCAAAGACCTACCGATCGGATGGCAATGAGGTGATGGCCATCGATGAGATCGACCTCAAGATAAAGAATAAGGAGTTTGCCACGATCCTGGGCCCGTCGGGATGTGGAAAATCGACACTCCTTCGAATTGTTGCAGGACTGATCAGGCCGACCCGGGGAGCGGTGAGACTCGACGGAAAGGTGATCAGTGGGCCGGGTCAGGATCGGGGGATGGTCTTTCAAAGCTATACGCTCTTCCCCTGGCTCACCGTAAAGGAGAACATTCAGTTTGGTCTCGAAATTTCGGGAATGCAGAAAGCGAAACAGGAAGAGATTGCTCAAGAGTTTGTGGGGAAGGTTGGCCTGAAAGGGTTTGAACAAACCTATCCAAAAGGGCTTTCCGGGGGAATGAAACAGCGGGTCGCTATCGCGAGGGCCCTCGCCAACAGCCCTGCCATTTTACTTTTGGACGAACCCTTCGGAGCCCTCGATGCTCAAACACGGGCCCTCATGCAGGAACTCCTCACTCAGGTGTGGGAAGAACTACATAAGACCATCCTCTTTGTGACCCACGATGTGGAGGAGGCCATCTTCCTTTCGGATCGGGTCTTCGTCATGACCGCGAGACCTGGAAAGATCAAGGCTGAGATTGATATTCCCCTGGACCGGCCCAGAAGCTACGAACTCAAGTCCACGGAGTCCTTCCTCAACCTGAAGCAACAGGCCCTGGCCCTCATCCGTGAAGAAGCGATCAAGGCAACACAGCGTTAAGAACAAATTTGGATGGGGCGACACAGGAGGCCCGCCAGCAGGCCTTAATCGGTGGCAGAAGAGAGAGGAGAAGAAAAGTTGAAAGCGGAAAGGCTCGCCCGAAAAGGGATTCTGGAGATCGAGTCCTATGTTCCTGGAAAATCGATCGAGGAGGTTCAGAAGGAGTTCGGGGCAAAAAGGTGGGTGAAACTGGCCTCCAATGAGAACCTGCTCGGTCCCTCCCCGAGGGCAGTGGCAGCGATCCGAAAGGAACTTCCAAAGACTTACTTATACCCAGAAGGTCCCTGTACGGTTTTAAGGCAGGCCCTTGCCAAGAAGTTTTCATTACCTGAGGGGATGGTCGTCATCTCCAATGGTGCGGATAACCTGATCCTGATGATTGCCAGCGCCTTTGTCAACGAACGGGATGAGGTCGTTATGGCAGATCCCACCTTCCCTGTCTATACCAATGCAACCCAAATCATGGGAGGTAGACCCATTAAAGTGAGGTTAAAGGATTTTACACATGATCTCGAGGGCATGTTAAGAAAGGTCAACCGAAAGACAAAATTGGTCTTTATCTGCAACCCGAATAATCCAACCGGGACAACCGTCTCTCAAGAATCGTTGAACCGTTTTCTCTCAAAACTTCCTAAGCGGGTCATCGTCGTCCTGGATGAGGCTTATGGAGACTTTGTTGAAGATCCATACTATCCAAATGGTTTGGACTATGTCAAAGGGGGAAGACAGGTGATCCTCCTCCGAACCTTTTCAAAGGTCTACGGATTGGCAGGCTTGAGGATTGGTTACGCTTTGGGAAGAAAGGATTTAGTGGATTGCCTCTATCAGGTGAGAGACCCGTTCCCTGTCGGTCGACTGGCGCAGGTTGCTGCCGTCGCTGCATTGAAAGACAGGAATCATGCAATCAGGTCGATCCAATTGGTTTACGAAGGGAAGCGATATCTCTATACGGAATTGGACAAGATGGGGCTCTCCTACGTCCCCAGCGAGGCCAACTTCATCCTCATCGATTTTGAGAGAGATTCGGCAGAGGTCTTTCAGGCCCTTTTGAAAGAAGGGATCATCATTCGCCCGGGAAAGATGTGGGGCTACCCGACTTTCGCAAGGGTGACGGTTGGAAGGATGAAGGATAACCAGAGATTCATCAAAGCCCTCAAAAAAATACTAACATAAAATTATTAAGTCATTAGGTCATTAAGTCATTAAGTAATTAGAAAATGAGATAGTTTTAAGTGACACAATGACACAATGACTCAATGACAAATGACCATTGACCGCTGAGTACCGACCGATGACTGAAATCGATCTCCTCATCAAGAATGCCGAAGAGCTCCTCACCCTTTCTCATTCCCTTAAGGAGGAATCCGGGTTAGGAACGATCCGCAATGGGGCCGTGGCGATTAAAGAAGGGAAGATTTTCTGGACCGGTAAAACAGATGAATTACCGAGAGAGTTTTGTTTAAGCAGGGGAGGTCAGGAAGTTGATGCCACCGGCAGGGTGGTGATGCCGGGCCTCATTGACTCCCATACCCACCTCGTCTTTGCCGGATCAAGGGAGCACGAATTCGAGCAAAGGGTTCAGGGTCTTTCCTACTTAGAGATTGCCGAAAGAGGAGGTGGAATCCTATCGACGGTTGAAGCGACGAGGAGAGCCTCCTTTCAAGAACTTTATTCCCTGGGGAAGAAGAGATTGGATCGGATGCTATCCAAAGGAGTCACCACCATCGAAGCGAAAAGCGGATACGGGCTTTCGCTCCAAGATGAATTAAAGATTCTCGAGGTGATGAAGGCATTGCAGAGAGATCATCCGATCGACATTGTTCCCACCTTCTTAGGGGCCCATACGATTCCAAAAGAATTTAAGAATGACCGCAAACGCTATGTCGAGCTGCTTATAGAAGAGATGATTCCGAAAGTGGCTCAAGAAGGGCTGGCTGAATTCTGTGATGTGTTTTGTGAGGAGAAGGCCTTCAGCCTCGAAGAGTCGAGGAAGATCTTGGAAAAAGGAAAAAAATACGGCCTTAAGCCCAAAATCCACGCAGACCAATTGAGTCAGGGTGGAGGAGCAGAACTGGCCGCCGAGGTCGGCGCATATTCGGCTGATCATCTCGAATATGTCAGCCAAGCAGGAATCGAACGAATGGCTGAGAAGAAGGTCACAGCAGTCCTATTACCAGGAGCAAGCTTCTTCCTTTCCATGAAAAGATATCCGCCTGCAAGAGAGATGATCGAAAAAGGGGTAACGGTTTCCCTCGCCACCGATTTAAATCCGGGTTCATCGATGACCGAATCCCTTCCCCTGATGATGACGATGGGTTGCATCCTGCTCAAGATGATACCTAAAGAAATCATCCGGGCGACAACGATTCATGCAGCAGGATCCATGGGACGAGAAAATGAGATTGGCGGTCTGGATGTCGGAAAGAAAGCCGATGTCCTGGTGCTCGATATCCCCAACTACCGATACCTTCCCTACCACTTTGGGGTGGACCATGTTGAAAAAGTCATCAAAAGAGGGAAAATAGTTTATCAGAGAACAATGGTCAATGGGCAATGATCAATAATCAATAAACATTGAAAACCAACAACGGACCATTGACAACTGACTAACAGTGGTTAATAACTGCTATCTGCCCACTGCTTAGTACCTACTGGGTTATAAATATGAGGCTTCTGGAATGTGTTCCCAATATCAGCGAGGGTAGGGATCGAGACAAAATCGCCTCAATCGCCGAAGAGGTGAAGAGATGTGAAGGAGTCAAACTCCTCGACGTCTCTTCGGACCCAGACCATCACCGAAGTGTCTTCACATTCATTGGTGAGCCTTCAAAAATCAAAGTAGCAGCCCTCTCTCTGGCCCTGAAGGCCATTGAACAGATCGATATGAAGCAGCACCGGGGAGCCCATCCCCGTTTGGGTGCGGTGGATGTGGTTCCCTTCGTCCCTATACAAGGGATTGAGATGGGAGAGGCTGTTCAGCTGGCTCGTGAATTTGGAAAGGAATTGGGAGAAAAAGGGATCCCTGTCTTCTTTTATGAGGAAGCCGCTACCCGCCCGGAGAGAAAAGATCTGCCTTTGATTCGAAAAGGGGAATACGAAGGGCTGAAGGAGAAG
Source organism: uncultured delta proteobacterium (assembly GCA_963826305.1). GTDB lineage: Bacteria > Desulfobacterota > BSN033 > BSN033 > UBA1163 > CAWGWZ01. The sequence continues at coordinate 459,488 of CAWGWZ010000028.1, forward strand.
TTGAACGACCCCAGGTGGAGGCCCGATGAGGGGCCCGATCGCTTTGATCCTAAGTCCGGAGCCACGGTGGTCGGAGCAAGATTCCCTCTGGTCGCATACAATGTGAATCTCAAAACTGAAGATCTCACCATAGCGAAGAAGATTGCGAAGAAGATTCGGTTCAAAGACGGAGGCTTTCCCCATGTGAGGGCAATGGGAGTTGATTTAAGGGAGAAGGGGATGGTCCAGGTTTCGATGAACCTTACCAATTACCAGGTCACGAATATCCCGAAGGTCTTTGAATTCATCAAGGACGAAGCTTTTAAAAGAGGCGTTGAAATTGGGGGATCGGAGATTGTCGGGTTAATCCCTTTGGGTGTTTTGGAAGGCATCGTTCAATATTATTTGAGATGCCCGCAGTTTTCAATTCGCCAGGTGATCGAGCAACGGATTTTGGAATTCGAATAAGATAGAGGCAATGTCAAACTTTAAAGTTCAAATAATTCCCAAAGAAGAATTCGAAACTTTGGAATTGAACCATTTGGATTTCATTTGGTATTTGAACTTTGACATTTAGATTTGAAGGAGGTGGGGCTATGGAGATCAAGCGATTCTTGGAAAAACTATCTTCAGACACTCCTACTCCAGGAGGAGGAAGCGCTTCAGCCCTGGCGGGTGCCCTATCTGCTGCTCTCGTAGCGATGACCGCTGGTCTTTCATCGAAGAAAGGAAGACTCCAAAAAAGGCAAGTGGAAGGGATGAGAAAGAAGACCTTAGCCATTCAAAAGAGACTCCTCCGTGCGGTCGACGAGGATGCCAGATCTTATGAAGCGGTCCTAAGAACCTTTCGCCTTCCAAAAAATACAGATAAGGAGCGGACCATCCGAGCTGAAGCAATTCAGAAAGCTTATCAAAAGGCGACGATCACACCCCGATTGGTCTGTCAACTTTCCATTCAATTATTGGAATACTCCAGGACTCTCATTCTAAAGGGGAACCCAAATGCACTCAGCGACGGAGCGGTTGCCGGGTTCCTCGCTGACGCTGCCTTGGCAGGAGGATTACTTAATATCAGCATCAATCTGGTCCCCGGCAGGGAAAAAGCCTTTGCGAAAAAGATGCATTCGCTGATGGGGCGATGGTCGAAGACAAGAGATCGCCTCATGAGGGAAATCAAGAAATCGCTTAGTGGGAACAAGGAGTGAAGTTTTTTTGGAGCGGGCAAGGGGGATCGAACCCGCGACCCTCGGCTTGGGAAGCCTGAAAAGGCTCTTTCTACCATTTTGCACTGAGTGACAGGAATTCATATTTTACTCTGTAATCTCAGCGTATTAAGTAAGTTTTACTTTTTTTCTACAGTTGCTGTGGGGCAGTATTTTGTAAGTACCTGTAAACACTAAAAGTGTTCTTTGAAAATTCCATAAATGATCAAAAATGTGGTGCCACAGAATGTGCTAAATTATATTGACAGAGACGTAGATTTTAAGTATTATTGGGGTGTCCTTAATGGGAGGCCCCATGTTTGCAAGAATCAAAAAATCCGGTCAGCATCAGTACCTCCAAATCGTGGAGAACCACCGAGAAGGTTCAAAGACCGTCCAGCGTGTCATCTCTACGATCGGCCGAATGGATCAATTACAGGCCAAAGGGGATATTGAAAATGTTATCCGATCCCTCTCCCGGTTCTCCGAAAAGGTCCTTTTGATTTTGTCCGGTAAGAGTGAGATCCATGCCTTTGCGAAAAAGATCGGTCCCTCCCTGATCTTCGAGAGACTCTGGGAAGAGCTGGGGATCGGAAAGATCATCAAGGGGCTTCTGGAAGGCAGGAAGTTCGAGTTCGATGTGGAGAGAGCCATCTTTCTGACCGTCCTGCATCGGCTCTTTGCATCCGGTTCTGACCGTTCCTGCGACAAGTGGCACCAGGATTATCGGATTGACGGAGGGGAGGATTTGTCCCTGCATCATCTTTATCGGGCCATGGCGTTTCTGGGGGATGAGATCGAAGACCAGAAGGACAAGACGCCCTTTGCCCCCCGATGTACCAAGGATCTAATTGAAGAAGAGATGTTTCATGGACGTCGGGATCTGTTCACGGGTCTTGACCTCGTCTTCTTTGATACGACCTCGATCTACTTCGAGGGAGAAGGAGGAGAGAGCTTAGGTGAAAAGGGGCACAGTAAGGATCATCGTTCGGATTTGAACCAGATGGTGGTAGGTGCCGTCCTGGATGAGGATGGCAACCCCATCTGTTGCGAGATGTGGCCGGGCAACACGGCAGATGTCAAGACCTTGATTCCTGTGGTCGATCGGATCAGAAGCCGTTTCCATATTGGGCGGTTCTGCATGGTAGCGGATCGGGGGATGATCAGCGAAGAAACGATGAACGAATTGGATCAGAGGAAGATACCCTATATTCTGGGGGCACGGATGAGGAAGGTCAAAGAGATCCGAGATGAGGTTCTGTCCCGAGCGGGACGATATACGGAGGTCCATTCGGAGGGACGATCATCGAAAGATCCAGCCCCGCTCAAGGTCAAGGACGTCCGGGTGGATAACCATCGATATATCCTTTGCTTAAATGTGAAGCAAGCCAGAAAGGAAGCGTTGGATCGGCAGGTGATTGTGGATACCTTAAAGAAGCAGCTTAAAAAGAACCCCAAAGCTCTGATCGGTAACAGAGGCTATCGGAAGTATCTGAAACTGGATCGTGATCATCTCCGTCTCGATCAGGACAAGATTGATGGGGAAGAGAGATTCGACGGGAAATGGGTTCTGAGGACGAATACCTCTTTATCTCCAGAGCAGGTGGCCCTCAAGTACAAAGAACTCTGGCAAGTGGAACAGGTCTTCAGAGAGGTCAAGTCGGTTCTGGAAACACGCCCCGTCTTCCACAAGTGTGACGAGACCATCCGAGGCCATGTGTTCTGCAGCTTTCTTGCCCTTGTCCTGAGGAAAGAATTGGATCGACGTTTTGATCAGGCGGGGCGATGTTTTGAATGGGGAGACATCAAACAAGATTTGAAATCGCTTCAAGAGATTGTCATAGAAGAACACGGCAAGTCCCTCGTTGTCAGAAGTGAATGTAAAGGGACCTGCGGTAGGGTCTTTCAATCTGTAGGGGTAGCCATCCCTCCCACGATTCGGGAAATATAATGCAATATGAATTTGTCAAAGAGCCATCTGTGGTGCCAAGAACCTTTGGGGCACCTCTATCTAATTGTAATCACAGAAAATTATTTTTCTAACTGTAGAAGATCAGTTTTAGTGATACGGAGAGGTATCGCTGTTAGACACCAATATGGACACCTAAAACCGGATCGATGGACACCAATATGGACACCTGAAAGTTGGCGACGCAGCGAGCAGCCGGAAAGGGGAAAATCCACGCTTCGCCACCTTTGCTGCTCATAAATTTTAGATGCGGGAACTCAGTTCAGCAGCGGTTTGAGAATTTCAGGAATCTGTTCACGCCATTCCAGTTGTTCTTGGACATGCCGGCGTTCTTTGGCCAGCCATGCCAGGATTTGGCTCAGGTCAAAGAGGCTTCTGGATTCTCTTGGAGAACCGGGGACTCGGCGTGTCGGTATGGTTTTGATAGTACTCGGCGTCTGGTCCTTGTATTGGCCGACGATCTCAGCATCATAGCCGGTGCGAGCGATATGGAAGGCTCGCGTTGCGGCCTTGAAGTCCCATTGGTCCATTACATCCTTCTCTACCCACCTTACAACGGCTTCAGGTGAAACGCGCTGTTCCCGCCATTTACGGAAGTTCTGTTTTTCAGTTTTGGCCCTTTCGAGTCGACTCTCTATCTATATCCCAGAACTTCTTGCTTATCCAAAGAGCTACAAAACAAAGACCAAGTAGTTTCGCTTTTTCGTCGTCTTTTTTGATAGACATCAACTCGTTTCTCAAAACCTCAATTTTCTTCTTGATTTTACCTTCTGGAGGGTATTAAGATTATCCCAAACCATTTTGACTTCATGAGCGCATGGTCATTTTCACTCATCCATATCCAGGCATCTGGTCTCCTCTGTCTTGAAAGCTGCTGCAGCTAACAACTGAGCCGCTGTGACAGCTCCCTGACCTCCTCTTCCATGAAAGCGTATCTCTTTCATCCTTCTCCCTGTCCTCCTCCTTTACTTTAATACAGATTCGTCAGAATAATCCCTGCTACGATGATGCATCCCCCCAGGACAAGAAAAAAGGTAATTCTTTCTCCCAAGATCAAAGTGGCCCCTATTAGGCCGAAAAAAGGGGTCAGATTGGTATAAACGATGGCCTTCGTTGTTTCCACACCACTCAGACCGAAATACCAAAATTGAAAAGCCAGAAGGGTTGCAATAACACTGAAATAGAAGACCGCAAACCACCCCAGATTCGAGAGAGAAAGAAAATCTTTCAGCACCTCCGCGGATAGAAACGGCAGAAAGAGTATCATCCCAATGATCAGTCCATAATAGGTAAGATATGAAGGCTTGTATGAACGAGTTAGGGGTCTCCCGAAGACTGAATAGAGGGCAAAGAACATTGGGCCAGTGATGGTGATCAGCACTCCTTTTATGTTCGCTATTTCGAAAGAGGCCTTGGGTCCGCCAAAAAACGCAACGATCACCAGACCAGAAACGGCGACAAGGATTCCCAGAACTTTCCCCTTTGTCAGTCTTTCCTTCAAAATGAGAGCGGCAAAGACCGCTGCCCATATCGGCGTAGTAGCAATGGTCAGTGTTCCAACGCCAGCCGTGATGAACTTGTGCCCTATTGGAATCACGTAATTGACGGCAAAAAAACCAAAAATGCTCGCCAAAATTAGGCGAGGCCAATCCTTATGGTTAATGGGCTCAACTTTTCTTGTGAAAAGCAGAAAAAGGATCCCAAGGAGGGCGGCTGGATACACTCGTGAAATGGAAACCGAGATGGATGAGATCTCTCTCAAGAGGTATTTTATCGAGATGGAAAGCCCTCCCCAAATGACCACCGTAACAACAATGGCAGTATGATGGAGAATCTTCCCTCTTCCACGGTTCTCAACTTCTCTTTGGGCCGACATACTTTTCGAGATCGATACCTTCATTAATAACCCTCGTCCTTCTGAAATGTTCTTTATACTCAAGGGGGCAGGTTGCATCGATCGCCAGTTTCGATTTGTATCGTTGGTAAGGGTCCCTCGAAAATCCTATTACATGCCTTATAACGTTAAGATCTTCTTCCAGCTTCGTTCGTGTAACAACGGCCCACATAACATCCCTCAAGTTATAGGGATCCACATCCTCGTCCACCGCAATGCAAATCTTGATGAAAGAAACCTCACCCAGGGCAGCAAGGATTGCATTCATCGGCTCCCCCTCAAATCTCTTATGGAGCTGGATAACACAGATGGGTAAGAAGGAATCGAGAGAAACATTCCTCACACCTGAAACCATTTTCTTAGCTGCTTTAAGCACATCCGCCTCTCTCGGGATAGCCAGAAGAAGGTTTTCCTCAGAAGACCCAGAAAGAATAGTTTGATAGATCGGATTTATGCGGTGAGTGACTTTTTCAATCTTCAGGATGTGACGCTCCTCCACGAGAGGATAGTAACCCAACCAATCCCCGATGGGGCCCTCCGGTTCTTTCGAGCCAGGAAGAATCACCCCCTCCAATATGATCTCTGCATGGGCAGGAACCTCTACGTCGATGGTCTCACATCCCACCACCTCCAGACCTTCTCCTCGAAGTCCTCCGGCCAGTTCGAGTTCATCAAAAACTGTATGGGTTGATGCGGCCAGCATCTCAACAGGGTGAAGGCCTATGGCGACAGCCATCTCAGTTCGCTTCCCAAGCGCAAGCCTCTTCTGAAAGATCTCAAACCCATGGGTGCTCGGGAGCATGCGGAGACCAAGTCGATCTTTCCCCTTCAATTGGAGGCTGTAATAGCCAGCATTCTGGAGGCCTGTCTGCGGATCCTTCTGAATACCAATCCCGCCAGTAATATAAGGGCCAGCATCCTCTTCGTGAAGTGTGAGTACAGGAAGATCATGGAGGTCTACCTCTTTCTCAATCACCTCTTTAACTGGGACATCCTTGAGTTGGCATATGGGAAGAGGCTTCGAGGAACGCTTAGCAAAACAAGAGACAAGTTCCTGTTTGCTGCAAACAAAGGTCTCTGCTAATAAACGCCTCGATCCTAGCGTGTTCCCTAAAACTGGCATCGAACTCCCGGTAATTTTCCGGAGCAGCAGTATCTTCTCCTTTTCAATGCTTTTTTTGATCAAAGCGGGAGCCTCTGTCCGTGGATCAACTTCATGATCAATGGACAGAAGTTCTCTTTCTGTTTCCATCCTTTCAAGGTATGTCCGGAGGTCTTTTTCCATCGATTACCCCTTAATTGGTGATGCGATATTTGCGGAGCTTCTTATACAATGTGGGGCGAGAGATATTGAGAATTCTGGCAGTCCTTTGCAAATTCCCACCTTGAGCCCTTAAAACCTTTGCAATATATTCCTTTTCGACTTCCTTCAAGTTCATCCATTCATTGAGGACTCCAACTCTTTGATGTCGAGTGATATTGATCGGAAGGTCCTCGATCTCAATTGAATCTTTATTTGATACTGTCATGGCATATTCGATGGCGTTAAAAAGTTCCCGAATGTTGCCTGGCCAATCATGGTTGATCAGCGAACCCATTGCTTCCTCTGAAACATGAATTTCCCGGTTGCGACTGATCCCTCGTTTATCCAAATAGTATTTCACGAAAAGGGGAATATCGCTCTTCCGTTCCCGCAAAGGGGGTATCTTAATGCTAATGACATTCAGGCGGTAATAAAGATCCTCCCTGAAATGCTTCGCCTTCACCTCATCCATAAGATTCTTATTCGTTGCCGCGATGATCCGTACGTCGACCTTACTCTGCTTCACAGATCCGAGGGGCCGGTATTCACCTAGTTCGAGTACCCTTAACAATTTGGTTTGGGCTGAAGGGCCCAATTCTCCAACCTCATCCAGAAAGAGGGTGCCCATATTGGCCACCTCAAAGAGGCCGATCTTCTTTCTATCCGCACTGGTATACGCCCCTTTCTCATGGCCAAAGAGCTCATTCTCGATGAGGCTTTCCTGCAGACCCCCACAGTTAATCACTACAAATGGATGAGAAGCCCTTGGGCTACGGTGGTGAATCGCGTTTGCCACGAGCTCTTTACCTGTTCCGCTCTCTCCCTCGATCAGGACGGGCGATGAAGAGTCTGAAATCTTCTCAATTTTCCTCAACACCGCTCTCATTGCTTCGCTCTGACCGATAATCTCCCCATTGGGAAGTATCCTGAGCAACCCTTCTCTGAGGTTGATATTCTGCCTTGAAAGGGAAACCTTTTCACAAGCTTTCTGTAAAATGACCCCAAGGTGAGAGAGCTGACACGGTTTGGTAAGGAAATCATAGGCCCCATCCTTCATGGCCTCAATAGCATTCTCAAGGGATGCATACCCCGTCAACATGATAATTTCCAAGGTGGGATCGATCTTCTTAAGGCGTTTGAGGAGGGTAATACCATCGACGTCAGGCATTCGGATGTCAAGCAGGGCCACATCAATGTTCTGCTTCTTGATCAAATCAAGAGCCTCTTTCTCATTCGAAGCTGTGAAGACATTAAACCTCATCTCCAACAGCTTTTCCTGTAGAAATTCAAGAAATGGCTTTTCATCGTCAATCAGAAGGATTGTATTACGCAACCTCTCCATGCAAGGATATGCCTTTCTTCATCAAGCTTTGCTTTCCATCCCTCGAATAGGATCTGGACAATCATGGTGGGGACCTGCTACAGGATCTTGAAGTTACGAAAGCTTGAAGAGCCCTTGAAATTCGCCATGATCCCCCACCCCAAAATATAGACCCCTCCGGGTGGAAGGTGTTAAAATTTAACAACGATTCTGATCGGATCCCCTTCCTGACTTCGAAGCCTCTGGAATCCACTGAGAATATCTTTAAAATCTACTGTGTGGGTTACCATTTTTCTGAGATCGATCTTCCCCTTGGCCAATAGGCTGATAATTTCTCTAATCTCACTCCGATTGGCTACATGGGCCCCTGTGATCGTCACTTCATCCAGCATCAATCTGAGTGAATTCACCTTCAATGGTTCTGGATGATATCCGGCCACCACAATTCGGCCTCCTCGCTTCACACTATCGATGCAGGTCTGGTAGGTAATTGGCGAACCGACAAATTCTAAACTAATATCAGCCCCCACATTTTCTGTCAACCCCTTGATTGACTTGACAACATCCTCTCGTTTCGCATTGACACAGTAACTTGCCCCGAAGGATTGAGCCATCTCAAGCTTCTTATCGGCCACATCTACGGCAATCACTTCAGCACCTACCAAGTTGGCAAATTGAACCGCATTCAGTCCAAGCCCTCCAATCCCGAAGACCGCCACCTTCTGGCCCAGGCCGATATTAGCCCGTTTCACCGTATGATAGGCTGTAGAAACAGAACATGGAATGATGGAGGCGACCTCGTAACCCACATTATCAGGAAACAAAATAGCGTTCTCTGCAGGTGCTGCCATGAACTCTGCGAATCCCCCGTTCACAGTCCGTCCCATGGTTTGCCATTTGTCGCACAGTGTATCGTTCCCAACCTTGCATTGCGGACACGATCCGCAAACAACTCCATAGCTCACACAGACACGCTTTCCCATAAGATCCTTGGAGACTTCTTCCCCGATCTTGACAATCTCTCCAGCGACTTCGTGCCCGAGGATCATTGGTAGCTTACCCATTGGAACGTGACCGTCGACAATGCCCAGGTCCGTGTGGCAGATACCCGCTGCCGCAACCTTCACTAAAACATCCTTGGGTCCGATCTGGGGCACTGGAACTTCATCGATCCTCAGTCCTTCTCCTGCCTTGTATAGAATTGCAGCTTTCATAAGAATCCCTCCTTTTGCTGATCACTCTCGAATTATAATTCTTGCATCTGCGACCACTGCTCCTTTCGGCTTGACAAAGACGGGGTTGAGATCCATCTCTTTGACTTCCTTGAGCTCCACGCCCAATTTGGAAACTGAGAGTAAGATTTCATAAAGGGCCTCCGTATCCACAGAAGGTCTTCCCCTGAAACCCTTCAATAGCCGACTTCCCTTGATCTCTTCTATCATATCAATTGCATCCATCCTCCCAATAGGAACGACCCTGAAACAAACATCTTTGAGCAGCTCCACCCACACTCCTCCCAAACCGAACATCAACACAGGTCCAAAAGTGGGATCCGTGTTCATTCCAATAATCGTCTCGATCCCGTCCTCCACCATCTCCTGAATCAAATACCCCTCAACCCTTACTCCAGACTTGTACCCTTTTGCTTTGGCTAACAGATCGGAACAAGCTTCTTCAACCTCTCCTGAACTCCTAAGATTCAGGCTAACCCCTTGAGCTTCTGTCTTATGAGAGATGTCAGGGGAGATAATCTTTAAGGCAACGGGATAACCTATGGAGTTCGAGAGCCTAACTGCCTCATCCGCTGAGGTAGCCATTCCCTCGCGGACGATCGGTATACCATAATAGCCCAGGATCGTTTTCACCTCTTGATTACCTAGAGAGATTTGTCCATTCTCCCTGCACCTCGCAATCATTGTTTTGATTTCTTGTGGGTTCATCTATCTCTCCTCCCTTCCAAACGCGCCACCATCTCCTGATATCGGATCAGACCTGCCAGGGCTTTCGCTCCTCTCTCAGGAGTTAGAAAGAGAGGGATCTTTGCAGCTTCGAGACTCTTCTTACACTTCTCCACATCCTCCCCAGCAGATGGCCAGATCACGATGAAGGGCTTCTTACATCGCCCTTGAACCCCAAGGACCACATCCCGAAAGCCCTCAGGATTGAACTCCCCCGGTCCCACAATAGCAATCATATCAACATGGTCATCCTGCTCCACAATACCCACCAGAGCTCCGTAAGGATCCCTTTCCTTCATCGTTGCTACAAACCCAAAGTCTCCTGTCTCCGTAGGATTTGCCCGGGCAGCCGTTGGGATGCGTTCAACCAATCTCTGCTTTGTCTCTTCAGAGAAATCAGGTACCTCCAATCCAGCATCCACACAGGCATCGGCCGTTGCCACTCCCGGCCCCCCAGGTCCAGAAACAATACCAACCCTCCTCCCTCGAGGAGCTCCTTGTTTGAAGAAAAGATTGGAGAAGGCTACAAGATAATCCAGTGCCTCATCAATCCCCTCAGCCCTTAACACTCCGGTCTGCCTAAAGACTCCGTCGTAGACCTGTATTGATCCGGCCAAAGACCCCGTATGGGATGCGGCAGCCCTTTGGCCCACTTCTGTTCTCCCAATTTTATAAACAATTATAGGTTTCGTCTGAGTCAACCCTTTAGCCACCTCAACAAAACGAGTGCCATCCTTAAATCCTTCCAAGTAGACAAAAATAATGTCTGTTTTAGGGTCGGTCCCAAAATACTCCATGAACTCAATGACCGAGACATCACACTCATTCCCGATTGAAATGACCTTGTTAAAACAAATACCACGGTGAAAAGCAAGATTCACAAAGGAGCCTCCTCCGCCACCGGATTGAGAGATCACGGAGACATTTCCCACTTCTGTTGGAAAGGTGGAACGCCTCGCCCAAGGCAACCGGGATTCCGTGCAGAGGATCCCCACGCAATTGGGGCCTACCAGTCGTATTCCGTAACTCCGTGCAATCTCTACCATCTGCTTCTGAAGTTGAGCCCCCTCCTTCCCTGCTTCTGCAAATCCTGAAGAATGGACAATTCCCGCCCGAACTCCTTTCTGTCCACACGCCTCCATCAACTTCACGACTGCAGGAGCGGGTACTGTGAAGATAGCCAAATCCACCTCCTCTGGGATCTCCATAATACTTGGATAGGCCTTCACTCCTAGAATCTCATCCTCTGAGGGGTTAACTGGATAGACAGCCCCTTGATACCCATAGTTAAGCATGTTCTGTATCAAAGCATTCCCTGTCTTCTTGGGGTCTCGCGACGCCCCAATGACCGCTACCGTTCTTGGATAGAAGAACACATCCAGATCTCCGACTTTTCTCATTTCTCACTCCTCCTTTTCCTCCTCCACTATCAAACCCGGCCTTTCGGGATGCTCCTTGCATCTTCTTTCATCAGTAAGAAAGTCTTTGAAATCTCCTCCTCCGTGAGCCAGCGTTCTAAATCGACATGTTTGAAACACCTACTCCGCTGCCTCCCGTTTTGAGGCCTTATCAAATAGTCTCTTCAGAATTTCCTTATGTTTTTGATTAGTCTTTGCCCATCCAAAATCGTTTCCCACTTTCTTCCAGAAGGCGGTATCCTTCATATCTTGATGGCAGGATATACATAGGTTGATGCTAATTACCCGCTCCAACTCATACGCGTTGAAGGGGCGCGCAGCTGGATTTGCCGTATCCTGGAGGGGCCGGCCATCCTCTCCTACGATCTTCTCCAATGGAAATGGGATTGTCCTGCTCTCCTCCCTTGATTCGAAGAATTCACTCCTTGAGCTTCCTTTGCCCTGAGCCCCCTTTTCTTTCTCTACGAAGTCAGGCCCTTGGTAGCCGGCTCCCAGCCCGAGGGATTTGGGGTCGTTATGACATGTCTCACACGTCCGCGCCTGCCGCGTCACATTGTGCGGATAAATCGGACTCATCCCCAATCCAGGCAACCCTCTCGACGTCTTGAGCACCTGATTGAGCGAAACCACCTTCCCCTCCCCATCAATTCGTGTCAAAAACGTCTGATACAAAGGCAAAAACGACGATACCCGACCCCGATCATTCACCCCCAACACCGGATCCTCCCACCGAACATAAAGAAAATCCCCACTCCACAACCCCAACGAAGGCTTCGCCTTCACCCCCTCCCCAATCCCCGCTAACCAGTCCACCGGCGCCATCCGCCGATCATCCAACCTCACATGATACCCATAATACTGCGGCGCCACCCTCGAATGACACGCATAACACTCCAAACGACTCCGATCCTTGATCTCCTTCATGTGCGCCGGTATCCGCATCGCTACCTGCAACGCATCCGTCTCCGCTAACTTCGCCACCTGCGGCACCACATGAGTCTTACCCGTCAACTTCTCCACCAAAATAACCTCACTCCCCCTCTGATACACATTCCTCAATGCCTTCCCACGACTATCCTTCAACGTCCCATACTTCTCCAACGTCCCATGACACGTCTCACACCTCACCCCCACCTCATAGCCCATCCGACCATAGAGATTCCCGTCCCCATGAAGCTCCACCGAAGGATGACAATCAATACAACTCATCCCCTTCTCATAATGAATGTCCGCCTTTAAATGAATCGTATTCACCCCATAATGCTTCGGCCGCACCTCCCCATCCCTGCCATGAGGAAGCCCTGAATGATTCATCACCTGCCCCACATAACTTAACCCAATCCGCCCCCCCTCATTATTATGACAATGCATACACTCACTCACCGGCACCTTCACCGTGATCTCATGCTTGAGGGGATGCCCTGGCGTTACCTTCGAAATCGTCGGATCCCCTGTCTTACTCAACCCATCCTCCCCATACAACACATGACACGCCGAACACCCCGAGGAACGAAACAATCCCGAACGCTGCTCCCCTTTCGTCCATAGATGACACCGTAAACACCAATTCCTCAACATCCGATCTACATCCTGCCCCGAAGATGGCAACTCCTTCAACTCCTTGACTGCCTCCACACCCTTCGGAACCACCCCCCCCAAACTCTTCACCTCCCGAATCCCATAAAACGCCTCTTTCCCTGCCTGTGCCCCCCATAAATACCGCATCCCTGCGATCTCCCCGGCCATCGTCGACATCAATGACCTCAACATCCTCGGAACATGATTCCTCTCACCCTGAGAAACAACCTGCATTATAAAGCCATTATCGTTGTGGCACTGGCCACACGTCCTTTCAACTACACGAAAGTTTCCCGGGTTGATAATCATGCCCTTATGGGCTTCTGCTTTCATGGTTGCAATGGGATTTCCCAGATGGCAACTAACACAGGTTACTCCTGCCCGCGTCATCTTGGGATTAATGTCTTCAATTCCTTGGTGGCAGCTAAGGCAGCCTTTGATCAAGGCCTGTTGGAATGTCACGGCGTCGAAAGGTTTCAGATCCTCGGCCTTTATCTCTTTTAGTGGAAACAGACTCAAGGAAGAAACCCCTTGAATCTCAACAGGGGATTCTCTTTTCATCACTAAACCAATCCAACATAAGCTAAGTAAAGAAACCATCGCCACTAAATAAATAAGCCTTTTTCTTGTCAAAAACTTTAGAAAATTCCATCGCATCGGCTCGAATCTTCTCACCCTTTGTATACTCTAACCAGCATTTCATTCGATCTTGAGGCTCCTGATATTGGATCATTAAAGGCATCATCAATGAGCGCATTTACAGAACCCAATCCCTGAGGCCTTGGACTCCGCATCTTTAGGCTATAAGCTAAAACCCAAATTACACCTGGCCTTATCTTCTCAGAGATGGAGGCAAGAAGTCGAATTCTCCCAATCTTTGACTCAACAACAATGCTGTCTCCCTCTTTTAGGAGGAGTTTTTTTGCATCGGGGGTACTCACCTCAACCCACCCCTGCCCCTTCATTTTCTGAAGCCTTTCCAGCTCTTCCCAGGACGCTTCCCCAGTCACCAAGATCATCGGGTATTTCTTGTAGAATTCAGGGGTGTTTTCAGGAGATTCCACTGGTGGTGCCCATTCAGGATAAGGATTGAAGCCCCCGTTCATGAGGATTTGACTTTGTAATTCGATCTTTCCGGACGGAGTAGGGAAGTTCTGCTTCTGATAAGGAGTTGGAAAGATTTGTAGCATCCCAAAGAGGGGAAGTTTTCGATTCGGTGTCTTCAGAAATTTTTCAAAGGTCATGGAGACCGTTTGTGGTGAACTCTTCAACACCATCTCGAAAAACTGTTCCTCGGTAAAATCAAACTCCTGACCATAGCCCATCGCTCTCCCAACGGCCCCAATGATCTCTTGGTGTGATCGGCAATCCTTAGGAGCCTTTGTCGCAGGTACCCTGAGAGAAAGCCAAGGGCGAATAAAAGAATGTTGTCCTCCCAGAAGCCCGAATGATTCCAGTCCCAGGGTTGCAGGGAGGACCAAGTCTGCATATGCAGCTGTCCCTGTAAGGAAGGAGTCGACCACGACAAGATGTTCTACCTTTTCAAGCGCCAGTTTTCCTTTCAATGAGTTCGGCAGGCACAATAGAGGATTTCCCCCCTGAACCCACAGAGATCGAATCTTATAAGCCTTTCCTTTATAGCTTCCCGGATAAACGTCTGCTTGGGAGTAAGGATCCCTTTTCTCAGAAATGGCCTTTCTAAATATGTCCTCCTTCCAATGACCATCTCTTCCGTCAGCGAGAATCAAATCCCACAACCGATTAGAGTCCATCCTTCCTGAAGAGAGTTCGACAACCTTCTTTTGCCAAGCACCCGACTCTTTCAAACGGTCCGTTAATGAAGCAGGACCTGACAATGACTCAAGAGGATGGGAGAAGAAGAGGTTACCGCCTTTGACGTTCACATTCCCCGTGAGGGCTAATAGTGACTGGATAACCCTGCCGGTCTGGACGGCATTTGAATGTTGAGAGATGCCCAGTCCGCCGATGATCATGGCTGGCTTCAGAGTGGCAAATGTTCGAGCTGCCTCCCGTATCTGGGCTGCTGGAACCCCACAGATCGGTTCCGCCGAAGAGGGGGAGTATTCAATCTGTGATGCCATCTCCACGTACCCACCAAATCCCACCGTCCAATCTTTCAAAAACTCCCTCTCATGGAGGTTCCCATCCAGGATGACTTGAGCCATGGACCAGGCCAGAAGACCATCGGTTCCAGGCCTGGGTCTGAGCCATAGGCTCGCCTGCTGGGCTAAAGGCGTTGGCCGAGGATCGATGACGATGAGTTTCGCTCCCCTCTTCAACAGATCTTTAATCATCTGACGCCCAACGTTCCATCCCCACAGGAGGTGATTTGTTCCCCAGAAAATGATACAACGGCTCTGGTTCAGGCTTTCCAAGTTGAAGGAGGGTGACCCTCCCGTCAATGTCTTTCCTGCAAAGTTCCATGATGAGAGCTTCGTTGTGCTCGAGAGAAAAAGGTTGGGGCTCCCTAAAAGGGAAAAGAGGCGCTGTGCCATCCATTGGCCGTCCAAGCTAAGATCACTTCCTAAAAAGCCTGCGATCGACTCCCCGCCGCTCTCCTTGAGAATCTGATTCCACCGCTCTTTAATTAGATATAGGGCTTCAGGCCAGGAAATTGATTGGAACTTGCCCTCTCCCTTCTTTCCCTGCCTCTTTAGGGGATTAAGAATCCTCTCCGGATCAGCCAGAAATCTTGCCTGATCTTTGCCTATTGGACAAATTCCACCGCGTGTTTCAGGGTCTTCAACCATACCCTCTATCCCGACAATCTTACCTCCCTGAATACGAATGTCGATGCCGCATTCCCATGCACAGAGGCCACAGTGGGTCTTTACGACCCCGTCCATCGGGGTAGTTTGAGCAATGCTATTCACTCCACCCAATATCTTCGACGAGAGAATCGCAGCTGCCCCCCAGCAGCCAAACTTCAGGATAGTGCGCCGATCCACCCTCAGATCCATTGCTCCGAACTCCTTTGCTCCTCAAAAGAACTAACGTTACCGAACTGTACCTCGTCGAAAGATTCGATTGATGATATCTTTATGTGCCTTGTTCGTCTTCGCAAATTTGAAAACATCTGTAATTCCCTTCCAAAATTCCGTGTTATCCATATCCTGATGGCAGCCCACGCAGAGGTTCGTCCGATTGATCCGATCGATCTCAACCTTTGTGAAGGAGCGAGCCTTGTTATAGGGAGTATCCTGTAGCTCATTTCCCTCTTCGTCCACCATACGCTCAAGAGAGAACTTAATCGTCGGTGGCCACCCAAGGCCTTCCGGATCCAAAAAGGACTGACCCAGTCCGAGGGATTTAGGGTCATTATGACATGTCTCACACGTCCGCGCCTGCCGCGTCACATTGTGCGGATAAATCGGACTCATCCCCAATCCAGGCAACCCTCTCGACGTCTTGAGCACCTGATTGAGCGAAACCACCTTCCCCTCCCCATCAATTCGTGTCAAAAACGTCTGATACAAAGGCAAAAACGACGATACCCGACCCCGATCATTCACCCCCAACACCGGATCCTCCCACCGAACATAAAGAAAATCCCCACTCCACAACCCCAACGAAGGCTTCGCCTTCACCCCCTCCCCAATCCCCGCTAACCAGTCCACCGGCGCCATCCGCCGATCATCCAACCTCACATGATACCCATAATACTGCGGCGCCACCCTCGAATGACACGCATAACACTCCAAACGACTCCGATCCTTGATCTCCTTCATGTGCGCCGGTATCCGCATCGCTACCTGCAACGCATCCGTCTCCGCTAACTTCGCCACCTGCGGCACCACATGAGTCTTACCCGTCAACTTCTCCACCAAAATAACCTCACTCCCCCTCTGATACACATTCCTCAATGCCTTCCCACGACTATCCTTCAACGTCCCATACTTCTCCAACGTCCCATGACACGTCTCACACCTCACCCCCACCTCATAGCCCATCCGACCATAGAGATTCCCGTCCCCATGAAGCTCCACCGAAGGATGACAATCAATACAACTCATCCCCTTCTCATAATGAATGTCCGCCTTTAAATGAATCGTATTCACCCCATAATGCTTCGGCCGCACCTCCCCATCCCTGCCATGAGGAAGCCCTGAATGATTCATCACCTGCCCCACATAACTTAACCCAATCCGCCCCCCCTCATTATTATGACAATGCATACACTCACTCACCGGCACCTTCACCGTGATCTCATGCTTGAGGGGATGCCCTGGCGTTACCTTCGAAATCGTCGGATCCCCTGTCTTACTCAACCCATCCTCCCCATACAACACATGACACGCCGAACACCCCGAGGAACGAAACAATCCCGAACGCTGCTCCCCTTTCGTCCATAGATGACACCGTAAACACCAATTCCTCAACATCCGATCTACATCCTGCCCCGAAGATGGCAACTCCTTCAACTCCTTGACTGCCTCCACACCCTTCGGAACCACCCCCCCCAAACTCTTCACCTCCCGAATCCCATAAAACGCCTCTTTCCCTGCCTGTGCCCCCCATAAATACCGCATCCCTGCGATCTCCCCGGCCATCGTCGACATCAATGACCTCAACATCCTCGGAACATGATTCCTCTCACCCTGAGAAACAACTTTAGAAAGCTTGATCACACCGGGTATGAGGCCCTCAATGTCTTTCCGAATGACTCCCTTGTCATCATGGCACTGAGCACAGGTCTCTTTGAGCATTCGAAAATCACCTGCATTATTGATCATGTCTTTGTGTGCTTCTTTCTTCTTGTATGCCGTGGGATTTCCCTTATGACAGACTTCGCACTTCTTGTCAGCCCCCCATGCTTTGGCCATTTTCTCATTGATCACCTCAATGCCTTGGTGGCAACTGAGGCATCGTTTCTCCTTGGCAAGCTGGGGACTCACCTCTTCATATTGCTTGATGGGTGAAGTGGTAACAGGAACAGGACCTGCAGGCATTGGAGCCATTGGTGGGGAAGGGGTTTTCACCGTAGATTCCAATTTTGGCTCATTCTTTGCCACCTGCGTTTCGACCCTCAAACCAAAAAAGAGAATCGATAGGACCAACAAGATCAACGGAATGGCAAATCTCAGAATTCTCATCGAAACCTCCTATTTGTCATCTTGGGATATTTCCATCGTCTTCCTTCCTACCCCGGTAATACTCAGAGGGGAACTTTTCATCAGTCAACGTGAGCATATAGATCGTCAGAGCCTGGGCGTTCTCTTTAGACATATGGTAGTCTGTCATCTTCGAATCCTTCTGAAACTCCTTCGGATTCTTGAAGTGGAGAAACATCCACCGGACAAAGGACTTCTCCCCTCTGTCTTTTCCCCACTCGAATTCATCAGGACGCTTCGATGCAACCCTTTGAACGTCAGGTCCAGCCCTTCTTCCCTTTTGATAGAGCTTATGGCAATCTCCACAACCATAATGTTCGTAAAGACGTTTTCCTACCAAAAGAAGTGGAGCATCATACAGGTATTCCTCAAAGTGGCACTTACCACAGGAGGCTTGGACATATTCTCCCTTGAGTCTGGGGGAGTGGGTCCTGTTCTCTTCGCTGTGAGCGGTCTTCTTTTCGATTCCCCTTCCCTCGCCTCCGTGGCAGATGCTACACCCGAATTTTTTGGGGGGATGCGTTTCTGTATAAGGGCAATATTTAAAAGGGAGGGGGAGATTCGCATACTTCGGCTCCTCAGCCCCCAGGTGACAGGTGATGCAACGGTCCACCCTGTTCAGCTTACTCATAATGATCTGTTTCACTCCAAATTTCTCAGACTTAATCTCTTCCTTCTCCTCTTTCGTAGTGGCAAACTCCAATGCGAGAGTCCTAAACCTCTTCTGATAGAACCTCCAGTCAGGAGTCGCTGCCTCCCATACCCAAAGAGATACCGCTATAAGGAAGACGACGCTGCTGATCCCAAAAATTTTCTCCCACATGCCTCAATTTAGACCCATGATCATCACCATGGAAGCTTGAATGACCAGTTTTCTCCACGGAACATGCTGCCAATAATCGTAACGATGATCAAATACCCGAAGACCGCTGTGAACATGAAGACGACAGGATCCCTTTCTCGTGCAAACCAGATCCCAGTGCCCCGTGGATCCCGATCGAGGTAAGGTAACAAGATGAGACTCAGTATAATGAGCGCCGGTAAGATGACGCCACCGATGGCAGGAGCTCCCCATGAAACCATCTCCTGAAGGCCTGTGAAATACCAAGGGGCTTTTGCCGGATTGGGCACTTTATTGGGATTAGCCAGTTCCTCCAAGGGCGCATCGAGGAAGTAGGACACAATGAGGAAGGCTGCAGATGCAGCAACGGCAAGGGTCAGTTCTCGCTTCACCAGATGAGGGAAAGATGGCACTGCCTCTTCCCTCTTCTCCTCCCCTTTCTTGGGAAGTGGATTCCCTTCCATTGTCTCTGCCTCTGTTTCAGTAGAGGAAGAGCCTGAGATTCCACCATCCTTACGGATCCTCCAGAAATGGATGGCAATTAACGCTCCACCTACCAGGGGGAGAATAAAAACGTGAAGCACATAGAAACGGATGAGCGCACCCTGACCAACAATGTTTTCTCCCAAAAGAGTGAACCTCACTTGTTTTCCGACTAAGGGGGCGGCTTCGGCAATTTCCGATCCTACGGTGATAGCCCAAAAAGCTAACTGATCCCACGGGAGAAGGTACCCCGTATAGCTGAGGGCAAGGGTACAAACAAAGAGGAAGACTCCGATTGCCCAATTGAACTCTCGAGGTTTTTTATAGGCGCCGGTATAGAAAACCCTACACATATGAAAAAATACAGCCACAATCATCCCATGACCGGCCCAGTGGTGAAGGTTCTGCATCAGCCGAGCAAACGACGCCGTGAAGATCATATCCTGGTAACTGGAGTAAGCCCTTTCAATCGAAGGAATATAGTAAAGCATCAAGAACCCCCCCGTCACCGTCTCGATGATGAAAAGAAGGAGGGAAAGGCCCCCCAACCCAAACGTGTAGGTGATTTTTAGACCATGGCGCTTTACCCGGGGCGGATGAAGGTGTAAGAAGAAGTTATTCAGGATGACACGGACCTGTTCCTTTTCGTTTGCCGGGAAGGGATGGCGGAAGATCGATTTCCAGATGTTAGCAATAAGGAATCGTACCTCCTGAGTCAGCCTTCCTTTTAACTCCCTTGGTTTGAAAAGGAGGACAAACCACGAAAGTAGAGAAGGATGCCTAAATCCTTGACGCATCTTGATGAGGCAGTAAGAGAAAGAGTTAACCAGCCTTCCCCGGCCCTTTAGACCCATCCTATAAAGGAGAGTCTTTGTTTTCCTGTATGCCCCTTCAAAAAAGGTGAGAAGGTAGGCAAAAAATCTTTTGACTTGCTTAGGGTAGGCGAGAGCATCTGGTCTTCTCCCCGGATTTAAGAATTTCTGGAGATCTCCATAGTAAAGGCTTAATCCTTTCAAAAGACCTTTTATTCGCTTCATATCATATGTCACACGGCGATACGAAAATCTCGATCTACAGGTTTCTTCAAATTGACGACGATCCTACCCTTGCGATTGATTGAGACTTCATAATGCCGAAGATCTAACTTGGCCGGAGGCTTTGTCACCTTTCCATTCTTTGAAAAAACCGATCCATGACACGGACAGAGAAACTCCTTCTTACTATCGATCCAATTGACGAGGCAAGCAAGATGAGTACAGACTCCTGACATCGCATAGATCCCTTTTTCGTCTCTTAAAATATAGAACCGATACTCCCTATGGAAGACAACACCATTCAAAGGGTATTCCTCTGGTTTCTCCACCTCCACCCTCGTTTCAGGTTCATAGAGGACATTTGGGAAGAGGAAACGAATGCTCGCAATGCCTGAAAGAAAGACCGCGACGAAGAAGCTACCCCACGTCAGAAGAAAGAATCTTCTCCTTGAAATACCGTCATTCTGCTCTTTGGCTTCTTCCAACTTTTATCCTTCGACCCCCTTCTTTCCAAAGTTTCCGTGCCTCACCTCTCCATGACAATCGATGCACTCTATCTTCCGAGTGTTCATCTTCGCAACGGATAACGTTTTATGACGATTAATGTGTACATCATGCTGATACTGGGCATCTTGGAACCTTTCAATCTTCTCGTGGCACATGAAGCATTTCTCCTGAGCCACTCGGCCCGTTCCGACATCGACATAGACCGAAGCATCAATATCCACAGAGGGATCATGACAGGTGTAGCAGGTGCCCACCTTGACCCCTGCTTCTTCTCCTTTCGTCACGAGATGGCAGAGGTAGCAGACCGAAGGATGGACCTCGAAGTGCTTCTTCCCACCTCCCATATAGGCTCCAATGTAAGAATGACACGTGGAACATCGGAGATCGATTCCTCGAACTCGTTGGCTGATCATCACTTCATGATTGAACTTGATACTCTTCTTATAAACGATATTGCGGTAAAGTTTCTCTTTGACGTGGCATCCTTCCCTTAAACAAGCTTCATCCCAAACCTGACCTTGGGGTTTCAAGGAAAGGTCTCCAAGGAGAAAGGTCATCAACTCCATATATCCGACCGACTTCATCTTCAGCCAAGCCCCTAGCCCTGGTGCATAGTGGCAATCAAAGCACCCTATCGGCTTCAACTCAGAGGCTTCTTTCGCAGTAGTTGACCCCCTGGCGATGGGTGAAACCATTGGAAAAGGGTTTCCGATTGTGCTGGGCTTTCTTTCAGCCACATGGAAATCCTTTTCCCATGTCCTATAGAATTCGCCCATGTTATGGCACGAACCGCAGAAATTTGGATTCTCGACAAACATCTTCCCGTATGAGAGAAAACCAAAGAGGATAGCAAGAGAGACGGGGAGAATTACCCAGAAGACTCGCATCCATCGTTGTGCCAAATAGGAGGCCAGGTTTGGATTAAAATGGAACCATCGTTTCAGGGCAGGATAGAGGAGTAACAATCCAATGGCAATGAGGCCGTAGAAGAAGTAGGTATAATATTCCTTGTAAAACGGATCTGCTTTGCTGGCCAGGCGGTTGAAGGCTAAGACTGCCATAGAGAATAGGATCAGATAGCCGAAGTCGTCCCTCTTATAGATGATCATCAAAAAGGTGTAGACGAATGCGCTGCAAAAGATGATACCGAGATCTGGATAGATCTCCTTTCTCGCTAAGACCAAAAAGGTCGTAAAGAGGCATACAAAGACGTTCGCAACATAGAGGGGCTTGACATAATCCAATCCTTTTCGCCCCTTGAGCCAAAAACCCCAAAAGAAGATCACCGGGATGATGATGGGGAGAAAGAATCCCCTCGTGACGGCAGACAACGGCAAGAGGAGATACAGGAGGAGGTAGTAGCAAAGAAAGAGAAAGATGCCACTGGGTAAGAAGAACCATCTCTCCTGATATCGCTTCACGAGCCAGAGATCAAGGAGGAAGAAGGCGAATAGCGCTAAGAAGGAAGGAAATGGATGGTTAATGATAGTAGGCCGGAGCAAAATCGTTAACCCCATACATATGGGAGCCAGGTGACCTGTAATCTCTACCGCAACGGAGTAACCTTTCGCTTCTTTCTCTCGTTTCCTAAAAACATACCCGACAAAAATGAAAAAGAAAGTAAAAGGGAAGAAGAATGGCAGAAACAGATTCGCATTTTGGAAGATGCCAACCAAAATCCTCCAGTAGGCCACGGACATGAGAATTCCACCCGCATAGAGGTAATAAGATCTCTCGTATTTCAGGGCAAGGAAGAAGTAAAAAAGCCCCAGCACGAAGGCAATGAGAGCACCCCAATCCGCCGGTTGAAAGAGTAAGCTATAAAGCAACGCTAAGAAGGCAGCGCAGTGACCAAACCAGAGAGAAAAATCTCTTAATGTGATCGGTCTCATGATTTATCATGCCCTCCAGGGCGCAGGAGCTCCTGGCTCTAAGTCGATCTCCCCCTGTGTCTTCCTTTCAACCTCTCCATCTTTTTCTTTCGTTGTGATGACGGACGTGATGAGCAGTGCAAGAGACCACAGCGTAAAACCCAGACTAGCCAAACGGAGTTCGGGCATCAAAGCATGTATGGAAGCCAAGAAAAAGAGGAACCATGTTAGATGGCAAGCATCTTTTAAGACGTGATTGATCCACTTCAGGTAGATCGCCAGAAAAAGAAATATCCATCCCAGAGGGATCATATAAAAACCGAGAACCTCCTGATAGGGCAAATACCGGAGCGAGGTATAAGAGAGGAAGACCGAAAGAAAAGAGAAGGAATACCACAACGCCTTATCCTTTGCTTTTATATTGAATCCTCCGTAGGCAATACCAAAAAGAAGGATGAGCCCAAAGCTCACTAACAGGGAGGCCCTCTTCTGCGAGAGCGCCCAAACAAGGGCGATGATGACAAAGAGGTAGCTCGACTCATTAAGGGAAGTCCGTTCGGTCCCATTCGCCTTTTTCCCAAAATAGAGCCCTGAGGCGAGGAAGATCACCACAGGAAACACAGAGAGGAGAAGACTCTGAATGCCCACCAGGGGGACAAGTAGACCCATCAATGAGAAGAAGCCAAGTGAGAAAAAGAAAGCAGAAGCGTAGAACCACTCATTCCTGTTCTTTAATAACACACCTCCTCCTCTTCGGAGGCCCGCGCGGATGAAATGGTATCCAAATCCTAAGGAGGCGATGATTGTCCCATAGGTGCAGGGACGGTCAAAGAAAAAGTAAACGAAGGTGAAAACAACACTGCCGAGGATGGCTAAAGCAAAGAAGACATCTCTCAGGGTCCAGCCCAACTCCTCCTCGGATTCGTCAGAAGATGGCAGGACGATCCAAAAATAGGCCTCGAAGTAAAGCACAGAATAAAGAACAATATTTAAAGAAAATACTGTCACGTCCCAAAATGAGAAGAAGAAGGAGGTTAGGGCCAATACGACCCCCAGGCGAAAAAGGGGTTGGACCACGGCATACCCCCAGCTCTCCTGATAGTGAACCCCAATATACGTCAAAATCATCGCTAAGACGACCACGTAGGAGCCCATGTATCTCAAAGGAAGATACGGAATTGCAAAGATTGCGAGAACATAGGCAACCGTTAAGATGGCTATAGCTAAGTACTGAAGGTAGAGTTCCCTTGTCTCGAAGTGGCGTACCCAAACGTAGAAAGTGAAGATCAGGAGGGGAATGACAAGCCATACAAGTCCGGGATCTTTATCCACAACCCCTTGGAGGAATATATTGAGGACTTCATAGGAAAAGAAAGATACCGCCCAATAGCCGCTTCGGTAAAGGGAGAGAGCAATCTCCTCTCGCTCTTTCCACCGGCGGGCCATAAAAAACCAGATCAGAACGACTAGGGAGCCGAGGAACGGAACAGACCGATCGTCAAGAGAGAAAAGACGAGTGAAGAGGTAAACGGACACCCCTTGGAGAAAAGCCATAGGGTAGACGAAGTCACCCTTCTTGTTGAACAGGGCGATTAGGAGGAAGAAAATCGAAAAAGGAATCAGAAAGAAGCATAGAGCAGCATGGAATGAGAAACCCATTGTACCGCCCAAGATAAGAATGCAGGCAAATAAGATGGAGATTCTCTGCCAGAGCTTAGAGATCCCGTCTTTGTGTGATTCAATCTTTCTCAAATATTGAGCGACATAAAAAACCGGAAATAGGAAAAGGTAGCCCACCACCGAGGAGTTGATCAGTTTAATCATGCCCACGAGATCATCCGGTCCCATATAGACCTTTGTCTGGGCAGTATCCAGTTTGGGATCACTGCGGGAAAGGATCTCCTCCCCTTTCCGTTCCAAAGACCCAAGGCGGGTCTCCATTTTTACCAGACGAGAAGTGATCTTCATGTGCCGCTATTGGAAGAGGGCGTGCCATAGTCTGGGGAGGCACGCCCTCTCAAAAAATGATTAATCTTCTGCCCATTCTGCCCAGGGCGACTTCTTCAGGATTTTGAAATCCTTCATCATTTCAATGGCAGTGATGCCACCCATGGCTGTCACACCGCCACCCGGATGATTCGAGGGACCGACGTGATAGAAATTCTTGAAGGGACCTCGGTAATTACACCAGCCTGCGAAGGGCCGGAAGATGCCCATCTGATACTTAGCCATCTCGCCCCCCATGTTCGCTCCTTCGAGCATGCATGGATTTTCGATAGCTACCTTTTTTGGAGTGTTAATATAACGGGCGATGATATTGTCATCGGTCATATTGGTTGAATATTTTCGAAAAGTGTTGATCAATCGATCACCCCACTCCTTCTCCACATCGTCCCAATCCGTACCATCTCTCAACTTGTATGGCGCAAAGGTATAGATGATTAACGTGTGCTTTCCTGCAGGTGCACGTGTTGGGTCTTTCATCGACGCGCAGTCGACATTGATGGCGGGATTGGTCGGCACCAGGCCCCGCTCGATTTCAGACCAATGGTCGATTAGGTCTTCGATAAACCCCATACATCTCCAGTACCCTGTTTTCGTTATCTCTGGGCCGCCTTTCAGGACGGGATGGTTATGAAGAGCCCAGTATGAGTTTGAGCATGGGATCTTCCCGGGTCTGAAGTGCTCTGCCCCTTTGACAACGTCATCAGGAAGAAGTTCTCTGTCTATCATTTCCAGATAGGTATGTTTTGGATCAATTCCAGTCACCACCGCCTTCTTTGCATAAACTTCCGTACCGTCTTGGAGCTGAACCCCCACGGCTACACCATCCTTTACAATAAACTTCTTAACAGGAGCGCTGGGGATGACGCGTCCCCCGTATCCTTCGATCATCCTTGCAAGAGAATGGGAGAGTTCACCCGATCCTCCTCGGGCGATCGCTTCTCCGTAGTCATGGAGGTGAGGAATCATGATGAAAAATATGTTTCCGAGATTCTCTTGATCAGGCTTGATATTCGGTGCCAAGGAGAAAAAGAGGAGAAAGGATTTGATATAGGGATTCTCGAAATTCTCCTCAACAAAGTCCTTGCAGCTCAGCAATTGATTCCGGAGCATCAAGCGCCCCTCCTGGGTCTGTTCGAGGGCAGCCACCGACATACTTTCCGGTTCCGGAGGATTCCACCAATGTCTCACAAAGCCGTCACGAATTTCTCTCCAGTATTGATAAATTTCTCGATATCGCTTGGCATCCCTCGGAGAAACTCTGGCAAAATTCTCACAGGTCTTGTCAATGCTCCTGTGAATGATCAAGCCCGTCCCATCTTGGAAGGCACCCCCGATCATGCCATTTTCAGAGTAGATGTACTTGAGTCCCCATTTCTCTTCCAACTCCGGTTTCAATATCTTGAATATAGGATTTGACTGAATCCACAGATGCCCCCAAGAGTGTGTATCATTTTTGAACCCAGGAGCTGTCATTTCTCTGGTAACTGCTCCTCCCCCAATCCACGCATTTCTTTCAAAAACAATGACCTTCACACCCATTTTGGCCAACATGGCGCCGCACGTCAGTGCATTATGGCCCGAACCCGCAATAACTACGTCATAACCTTTGTACTCAGCCATATGTGCTCCTCCTTTCAAAAGCATTTTTTGCACTTCAGATGACAGCAAATTGAGTGCCAATTCATATCTATTTGAATTTACATGTATTTTTTTTGAATAGTGGAAGTAAAATAAGTTTCAAATAGATATTTTTGTAAAGAAAATTTACATTGGCATAAGACTCTGAATTCACTTTAAAAATTAGTGTAAAGAAATTATACACAGAGGCCAAAAACTTTTACACAGTTCTTCCTCTGGCTCCTGCACATTGGGGAAGGAAGCACATAAATTTTACACAAAGGTTAAAAATCTTTACATGGTTTTTGTGGCTGAAGGACTAAAAAATCTCATATATGGCCAGTTGAATTAAGCCTACGAACAACCCAAGAACTCCTCCATATATCTCTATATACCTCAATTCTCGGCCAGCCACTTCGAGTGCCATCCGCTCAAGGGCCTCAACATCATAGCTTTTCGTCTTCGCCACGACGATTTCACGTGGATTGGCTCCCTTTCTAATCTCCTCCAGTATCTTTCTAACAAGAAGATTCAGATTTCCATTCATCTCTTGAACAATAAGGGCATTCAACTTTGGGAAGAGAGAATTTCCAATCGAAGGAGGAATAGGAATCTTTTTTAAAACCGTTTGTTTTGTCGCTTCTATCAGTTTCTCAGCAAGAATCTCAACCTCTCCTTCCAACTTGACCTGCTCGATTGTTCTCATAATGTCATCAACGGATATGAACTCTTTCTCTACAATGTTGGCCAGTTTCTCCGCCATGTCTGCGATTCGTTTGGGGATTACTCCCTGGATGCACAGACCGAGAATCCGAATTGGACGAATGGGCCTGAAAAGCATCTTTACCGCAATATAGTTAGTAATCCATCCGACGAAAGCGGCTACGAGTGGGAGGGTGAAAAGTCGTATCATGGCTTTATCTCAGTTTGGGTTAAAATGTGCAATTTCTATACCATTGTTATTCTTACAACATCATTCAGCATAAACGGAAACAAAAATGGCATGAAAATTGCTCCCTCAGGTAATCTACGCTTCAGCCTGAATCTAATCCATTCTCAAGAATTTTGAGGAATTATTAAAAAACTTTATATAGATGCATTTTGAACTTAACGGAGAGGAGGTATCAAGATGACGGGATTGATGCATTCCAGTGGTTATACAAATAAAATTCTAAGGGCAGATTTGGCAAAGAGAAATTTCACTGAGGAGAGTTTTGATTTGGAAACTCTAAGGAATTATATAGGAGGGGTAGGTTTAGGAATAAGAGTTTTGTATAACGAGGTTTCTCCTCAGATATCTTGGTCCGATGGGAAAAACAGATTGATTTTAGCCGCGGGACCCCTGAACGGCACCAGTATGCCTGGTTCAGGAACGATATGTGCCGTAACCAAGGGATGCTTGACCAATGGAGGTGCATCGAGTCAGGCGAATGGTTTTTTTGGTGCATACCTTAAGACTTCAGGTGTAGATGCGATTGTTATTCAAGAAGCTGCAGGAAATTGGATGTATCTTTATATTCATGATGGTATTGTTGAATTCAAAGATGCAAAAAATCTCGTAGCCAAGGATACTGTTGAAAGTGAGCAGATTATCAGAGATGAGCTGGGTAAAAAAAAGGGGGAAATTAGTGTTTACAGTATAGGCCCGGCTGGCGAAAACTTAGTCAAGTTTGCAATGATTTATGGAGATGAAGGGCATGTCATTGCCCATAATGGATTTGGAGCAGTAATGGGTTCAAAAAAGCTCAAAGCCATCGCTGTCGCAAAAGGGGGCTTAAAACCTTTGATCAATGATGAAAAGAAATTGATGGAATTAAGCAAGCAAATGGGTAGGCAAGCAAAGGAGCATCCCGTATATGGAAGGATACATAAGTATGGAACATCCATGTTATGGCCAATGCTCCTTAAGAGTGGACTAGTGCCAGTAAAAAATCTGACGACGAATATTTTCCCAGATTATGAAAAGTTCTCTAGAGAATATTACGGCAGTCGATACAAAATGAAGCGCAACCCTTGCTGGGCATGTCCACTTCATCATTGTCAGAGAATCAAAATAGAAAAAGGTCCTAATGCTGGTATGGAAATTGATGAGCCAGAATATGAATGCGCAGCAGCCTGGGGATCGTTGATTGGTAATAATGATTTTGAATCAGCCGCTGTACTAAGTGAGATGGCAGACAGACTCGGTCTTAATTCCACTGAAGCAGGGTGGACAATCGCATTTATTATTGAGTGTTATGAAAAGGGGGTCGTAACAGAAAAAGACACCGACGGACTGAAAATGACCTGGGGAAATGTTGAAGCGGTAAAGAGAATGCTAACGAAAGTCGCTCATCGTGAGGGATTCGGTGATATCTTAGCTGAGGGTGTAATGCGAGCCGCGGAGCATATCGGAGGAGAAGCGCGAAATTTGGGAGTGTATGTGAAAAAAGGCCACGGTCCCCGCTCCCACGATGCCAGGGCAAGATGGGGCGATATCCTGGATTACGCTGCGGGCGGTGTAGGAACGAGTGAGAGTAATTCAGTGCCCATGGATGAGCCGTTTTTACCGCAAAATGTTGCCTTATCGGTCAAGAAAGGTAAGGTCCGAGAGTTTGTGGATTCATTAGTGGTCTGCAATATTGCAACCATGACTTATGGAGGTGCCGATATAAAGAATCTAATTGATGCGTTAAATCTGGTAACAAATTGGGACTATAACGAGGAAGAAGCGGTGCAGATGTCTTTGAGAGTTTCAAATCTGTTCAGAGTGTTCAACATCCGGCATGGACTTACCCCAGAATTGGAAGTCCCATCGGCAAAATACGGTTCGGCCCCCGTTGATGGACCGATGAAGGGAAAAAGCATCATGCCCGAATGGGAAGAAATATTGAAAGAATATTATAAAATAATGGGATGGGACCGGTCTACGGGTAAACCATTTCCTGAAACGCTTAAGAAATTGAAACTTGAATCAATAATATCTGATATTTGGTGACGGATAGGGCTTAAGTAATTTAAGTCTTTCAGTTTTTCATGCCATCGTTTCTTGCGGCAAGTAGATAACTGAACCGGAATATTTCTTTCAGTATGTCCTCTTCAAAGAAGTTGGATGAGACGGCTCTTGATAATCTTTTAGACGGGTGAGCATGATACAGTCTACCCCTTTGAAAACTCCTTCGGATTGGAGGCGATCTACTGAGAAATGAGCAAAACGATATTTGTCTTCTTGTTCACTATAATCGGTGGGGCTTTTCTTTTCGGTTCCGTGTCAGCCCAGAACCGAAATCCAAAGCAACTGGTGGACAAAGAAATCAATATCGCTGAAATTCTTTCAATCCCATCTGGGAACGAATTTCAGGTGGTCTTCATTGAGGCAGACAGTTCTTTCCAAAAGGTTTCTCAACTTAGAAAAGAAGCCCCTGCCTCAAAGCTCTTCTTCGTCAGTCTCTTTGAATCCCTCGGCATCGGGGGTCCCCAAAATAGTTGGGTCTCAGAAGTTCCTTTTTTTTCCTTGATACCGAAGAAGGATGAAAGAGAGAGCATTATTTATCTAAAGTTTCGACTTCAAAAACTACTGCCGAAAAGGATTAGGCGTGCAACCCTTGTCATTTTCGGTCCCTCCCTTGAGGAATTAGAAATGACAGAGGGAAAGGGATATGAAGAAACTGTCTCAAAACTGATGAGTTCGGTAAGCCTTTGGTTTTCATCGTATGACCAGTGGAAGGAAACAACGAACTCCTCATCCGAGGCAGAGGAACAATATCTTAAGATTAAGCCAGAGGTAGGTCTGGGAAGTCCCACCTCCTCTAGCATGTACTCTGGTTGCTACTACTGGGATGTGACCGAAGTGGTCAATACGGAATTGGGTAAAGATAGAATGGTAACATTTTTAATTCGGAACGAAAACATCGAGTTCGGGTATGGCGTAAATATTTTCTCCAGTAAGTTGCATCGCCTTTGGCCCAAACGGGTTAATAAATCACCACGACTCGTCTTGGAATTTGTTGACTGACAAACCAACTTGTGACCTGGAAGATCTCTCATTTGGTTTTGGAAACCTCTTGGCGATAGGACGAGGGCTTTAACTCTCAACTTTAGGGAGAATAATGGTGAAGGTTGTTCCCTTGCCCACGCGGCTCTGAACATCGATCCTTCCTTTCATTCTTTGGACAATCCCATAACAGATCGAAAGTCCTAGCCCAGTACCTTTAGGTTTTGTAGTGAAAAAAGGATCAAAGATTTTATCGATGTTTTCATGAGGAATCCCGATTCCTGTATCAGAAATTTCGACACACACTTCTTCTCCCCGAGATTCGGTGCAAACTGAAATTTCCCCTGAGTTTGCAATGGCATCCAATGCATTGTTCAGGATATTTAGAAAAACTTGGATTACTTGAGATTCATTCCCCATGATGTAGACGGGTGAAGACTCCAGCTTTTTAATGATCTTTTTCTTACCCCACTGGGCTTCCGATTCAACCAAATTTAAGGCTATCTTGATGGTCCGGATCAGATCGATCTTTTCATATTTTGTTACTGTGGGCCTTGCGAAGTCCAGAATGTTTTGGATGACGTTTAAACACCGATGAGCCTGCTCCTGCATTACTTTCATGGATTTCTCTATCCTCTGAATGTCTTCATAGTTCCTTGCGGGACAGGTCTCCAATTTTTGCAGAATGTCCTCCACATACCAGCTGATTAGGCCGACGGGATTGTTGATCTCATGAGCCAACCCAAAGGCCAACCTTCCAATGGTGGAAAGTTTGCTCTCTCGCATCAACTGTGCCTCCATCTGCTTCCTTTCTGTGATATCCCTTACGATCCCCTGGATCAGGTTGATCTCGTCAGCCTGTTTCACCACAGACAGATTCACTTCCCCGGTAAAAAAGTCTCCTCTATTTTTCGTCAGATCAATCTCGAAGGGCTCGAGCTCGCCCCCCCTCGAAACTTCTAATAGTATTTCCTCGATTCTCCCACGATCACTCTCCTTCACAAAACGAAGAAGATTCTTCCCGACCAATTTATGCTGAGAGACCTTTAGAAGCCGGGCCATCTTCTGATTCACCGATAGGAAAGTCCCCTCCAAATCGGTTACGAAGATTCCGTCGTTGGCGGATTCGAAGAGTGTCCGATATCTCTCTTCAATCTTCTTTCGTTCTGTCGTGTCTTCAACGATACAGAGCAGGCCGGTCACCTCTCCATTCTCCTTCTTAATGGGAACCCCCTTCACTGAAATGAAAGTCTTCTTTCCTGCCGTATAGGTGGTGTAAGGAACATTATTCAATTCAAATACTTTCCCGGCGAGCCCTTCCTCTAATTTCTCAGAGATTCCAGCCCGAACCGATGTCTCTGCTGTGATCCAATTCATTCCTATAATCTTTTTTCTGTTGGAACCTGCCATCCGGACAAGTGCCGGATTAATGCTTGTCACATAACCTTGCTTATCCAAAGTCAAAATTCCCACCGGAGAGTTTTTAACAATACTCTCATTTAACTGAAATAGATTTTCTACTTTCGATTTGTTTTTTTTCTGTTCCATCCTATTCTGAAACCATTTCAATCACCGATGTACACCTATTAGTATCCCAAATTACTCACTGCTCATTCCATTTCTAAATAAACCGCATCGAAAAACTGCTTCGATCATCCTCTTATCATTGTGATGTTATTCCTTTCCGACTTACATCCTCTTTTCTCCGCGTCCAGGCGCTTTCTGTTTTGAGCTTTTTGCTTGAACCCTCAACCGCCCGGCCTCTTGAACCCTTTGGGTTTAAATGATGTTTTTTTCCTTGAACTCTTTCAATTGTTCAAAGCCATATCTTAAAAGGCCACCATATATTTCTTCATTATTTTCCCCGAATCGCGGTGGGAAACTGAGTGCCCGGTTGACCGATTTCAAATAGGGTGTGGTGAAGGGAGGAGGTGCGATAGTAATCTCCAAACCAGTCTTTGGATCTTTTGTATGAAGAAGATTCGATTTGACATAAGGATCCTCAACTACCTCTTCGATTGTGTTCACTTTCGAAATAGCGATGGTGGCTTTGCTAAAGATATCGATCAATTCTTCAGTTGTAAATGTTTTAGTGATCTTATTGATCGCCCGGTTCAAATTATCCACACCTGCAATCCGACCAGCATTCCGCTCATACTCCTTCCTATAGAGCGATTCAAAACCCGGGATTTTGGTCATGGTTTCCCACTGTCGGTCATTTCCGGTTGCAATATAGACAAAACCATTTCTCGTTTCGTAGACGTTGGTAGGAGCAAAAAAATCGTGAGTATTCCCTCGTCGAGTCACCTTCTTCTTAAACGTGACAGTATGGGTAATTGCCTGGGTCAACCAGGACACAGTGCTTTCAAACATCGAAAGATCAATGCGACTTCCCTTGCCTGTTAATGCTCTCTTGTAGAGGGCTTTCATCAACAACCCATAGCCATGTTCGCTGGCTCCCATATCAGGTAGAGGAATTCCCATCACATAAGGTGTCCCACCCCTTTCTCCTGTGAGCTCCATCAATCCCCCTCGAGCCTGAAGTACAGGGTCATAAGCCGCTTCGTTGCTCTCTGGCCCAAATCCGGTCATCCCTAACCAGATAATGTCTTCCTTTATTCTATTGAGCGTCTCATATTCAATTCCAAGCTTCATGTAATTCCTCGGCAACTGATTCGTGGCAAAGATGTCCACCTTGAGCTTGAGGATAAGTTCTTTTAGAATCTTCTGTCCTTCCGGAGTGGCCAGGTCTAATGTCAAGGATTTCTTTCCTGCATTGATGGCCAGGTAGTAAGAGGACATCCGATCTTCCTTAAGGACTTCGTCACCGACTCTCCGGTTTGGATCCCCATAAATGGGATGTTCGAGACGGATGACTTGGAACCCATCCTCGGCAAGCCGCAGAGTAAGATAAGGGAGAACTGTAGCTTGTTCCAAGCTCAGAACAGTAATATTCGTGAAAAGGTTTGTGTCGTCCATCAAGTCATTCTCCTATTGTAATCCAAAATTTCTTTTTTGTCCCATTTGGAGCCCACATTGCTCAGATCAATAAAGACTATTATTTTTATTTTGTAAATCCTCCGCAACAGAAAGTATTAAAATTAAAAATGAAAACGCGAGGAATCTTTCTAATGCCATCGAAATGCTTGATGCCATTCGAATAAAAGGTTTTAGATTCCCCTTGTCTTCAAACTGAGTTCTTCAATCGCCTCATAAACTGAACTAACTTCGCCTTGAAGGCGAGGGGTTTACACCATACCTGATGGGGCCACTAAAAGTTGAATCTGTGGAAGGGTCATTGAGCGAATGAGCTTGTTAACATCAAGGTCATTCAGAGTCGGATGATCTTTCCATCCTCTATCGTTGCCAAAACACCGGCCTGAGACGAACATCCAAAACAGAGTGCTCTCTTTATCATCTTTTTTCTTAATCCCTCACCCAACTCTCTTCCCTCTCTTGCACACCTTTTCCTTTCCTGTCAAATAGTTGCTCGATCACGATCCAAATCCCATCTCCTTATGCCTTTCCGAGGTATGCGTGAACAATACGCTCGTCCCTTAGGATTTGTGAAGCATCTCCCTCATGGACAATTTTGCCATTTTCGAGAACGTAGGCATAACTTGAAATCTTAAGGGCAATCGTAGCATTCTGTTCTACTAAGAGAAAGGTGATCCCCCCAGTCTGCATCTGCAGGATGACAGCGAAAACCTCTTTAACAATGAGGGGAGCCAGTCCTGTGGAAGGTTCATCCAGCAGAAGGAGGCAAGGTTTTCCCATCAAAGCCCGGCCAATGGCTAACATCTGCTGTTCCCCTCCACTCATCGAACCTGCCTTCTGTTTTTTCCTTTCGCTAAGTCGAGGGAAAAGGGAGTAAACGAATTCCATTCGGCTGGACACCTCCTTTTTACCCCAACTGTTATAGAACGCATAAGCCCCCAATTCCAAATTTTCGGCTACTGTCATCGTCCCAAAGAGCCGTCTTCCCTCAGGCACCTGGCAGACTCCAAGCTGCACAATCCTCTCCGGTGGAAGATGGAAAATCTCCCTTCCTTCAAAGGTTATTGATCCACGCTTGCGAGTAATGAGACCTGAAATAGAGTTGATGAGAGTCGATTTTCCGGCCCCATTGGCTCCGATGACACTGATCATTGTCCCAGATTGAATGGAAAGATTGACTTCTTTGAGAACTTGGATCTGATCGTAGTAGGTATTCAGTTGCTGAATTTTAAGCATCTTCTTCAGCCCCCAGGTATGCCTTGATAACCAAAGGGTTCTGTTTCACTTGAGATGGCGTCCCCTCTGCAATCTTCTCCCCGAAGTTGAGGACAACAATCTCGTCAGAGATTTTCATCACGAGGCTCATATCATGTTCCACAAGCAGGACTTGTATCCCTGCCCCCTTAATCCTTAGGATGAGGTTCGCCATCTCCAATGTCTCCTGTTCATTCAACCCGCTGGCAGGTTCATCGAGGAGGAGCACCTGGGGATCGGTATTCAGACCCCGCGCCACCTCCAGGATCTTCTGCTCCCCGTAAGGAAGGTTCTTAGCTAGTTCATGGGCCTTTTTATCGAGGCCCACCAGTTGAAGCTTCTCGAGTGAGACCTCCAATATCCTCCGTTCCTCCTTTTTCGATCGGGGAAGCCTGAAGGCAACACTGAACATCCCCGATCGGGTTCTTGGATAGCGGCCCATCATCACATTTTCCAAGACGGACATAGTTTTGAAGACCTGGACGTTTTGAAATGTCGTGGAGATCCCCATATGAGCAATATCATAGGGGTTAAGTCCCACCAAACTCCTCCCCCTAAAAGAGATATCGCCAGAATCCGGTCGATAGAATCCCATAATCATGTTAAATAGGGTTGTTTTCCCCGCTCCATTGGGCCCGATGATCGACTTGATCTGATTCTCCTTCAACTCAAAAGACACGTTGCAAACCGCGGTCAGTCCCCCGAAATGCTTCGCCACATTCCTTACGTTCAAGACACTCTCTCGCATCTCATCATCCCTTGGAAAGCCCTGACATCGGCGATTCCTCCTTCTTCCATCTTTTTATTATCCGCAGGTTCTTGGCCCGCTTCCCCAGATCGATCAGCCCCATCACTAACCCCTGGGGTAAGAAGATGATGATGAGTACCAGAAGGAGTCCAAAGATGATCACATTATACTCCGCCGATTTAGTCAGCTTCGTCATTTCTGGCAGGATTACGATCAGCCCTGACCCAATCAGACTTCCCCACAGGTTAGTCATTCCGCCTACTACCACCATCAGAATGAAAGAGATATTTGCCTCAATGGAAAAGGGTAAAGGATTGAGGAAGCTCAGGAAGTGGGCGAAAAGGCTACCGGCCACAGAGGCATAGGCGGCGCTGAGAACAAAAATCTGGATCTTCAGGCCTCCTGTATTGACGCCCATGGCTTGAGCTGCACGTTCACTGTCATGAATCGAACGAAGGGCACGCCCGATCCGTGAATAAATGATGTTCAGAGAAAGGAGGAAGGTACACAGGACAAAAACCCAGACCAAATAGTAATATCTGACATCGGTATTCAGCGCATATCCACCGATCTTTAACTCCGGAATCCCAAGTAGGCCGCTTGGTCCTCCGGTGAGGTCTATTAGTTCGGTAAAGCTGATAAATGCGATCTCACCAAAGCCTAAAGTGGCCATAGCCAGATACGATCCCTTCAGCCGCAAGGTGGGGAGGGCTATGACGTAGGCAAATGTCATGGTAAGAAGGATGGCTAAAACAAGGGCGACCCACGGGTTGAAATGATACTTGGCCGTCAAAATTCCAGATGTATAAGCCCCCAGACCAAAAAACGCTGAGTGACCAAGGGAGATCTGGCCGGCATACCCGATGAGAAGGCTTAGCCCGATCACCACAAGGGCGTAAATCCCCACAAATACCATGAGGCTGATCAAATACTTGTTCCCAAAGAGTGGAAAGAGAAAGATCCCCACCCACAGGAGAAGGTTGGGAAGGATGAAACGAAATGGCTTTTGATCTTTCAGCGGCCTCTCCCTCACAACCTCACGCCTCTCTCATCCCGAAAATCCCGCTCGGTTTGATATAGAGCACCAATAAAAGAATAACGAGGGAAAGGGCATCTTTAAATCCGGACGAGATCAAACCAGCCCCTAAGGCCTCTACTACCCCGATAAGAAAGCCGGCAACCACAGCACCTAAAGGACTTCCCAGCCCTCCCAGAACAAGAGCTGAAAAGCCCTTCAGGGCTAACATGGGTCCACGGCTAAAGTCCATGAGGGAGATGGGGGTGATCACAATCCCCCCAATGGCCCCAAAGGCTCCGCTCAAAGCAAAAGAGAACATAATCATCTGTTTAACCTTGATCCCCATCAAACTGGCGGCTGTCTTGTCAATCGCGCATGCACGCATCGCCTTCCCTGTCAGTGTGATTTTGAAAAAGAGAACGAGAAGCAAGACCAAGACCAAGGTAATTCCAATGACCCAAAGGGTCTGTGGCAGGATGGTAGCTCCCCAAAACCGAAGCGGATTTTCTCCTGAGAAGTTTGGCAGTGGATAGCTCGCCTTACCCCAGACAACCATCATCATGCCTCGCAGAAGAACAGAGACTCCGATCGTGCAAATGATCATTGTGATGATGGGCGAATCCTTCAATGGCTGAATGGTCAGTCGATGGAAGAGGACTCCGATTACCATAACTAGAAAGACCGTCACGAAGAACCCTACAATCAACGGGAGTTTGAAGAAAGAAACGAGGCTGACCATGATCAACCCTCCGAAGACAACAAATTCCCCCTGTGCAAAGTTGATGATATCTGTCGTGTTGAAGATAAAATTGAACCCCAGAGCAACCAACGCGTAGATGCTGCCGATAGTGATTCCAGAAATGACGTATTGGAGAATCTCTGCTGTCACAAATTTTCCATTTTCTTAGACTGAAAAGTGTAAATGAATTTCCTCGCCCTATCTTCCCCCTACGGCAAGGTAAAATGAGGCACACAGGGCACTTTGCCCTTCAGCCTTAGCAATGTGCTTTGGATTGAGTAACTTTCTTGTGTGCGAAGGCGCCGGAATCGATCACAATCAGAGCGATTCGATCACCCATTTCCCATCTTTGACTTTAAGCATTACCTCATCCTCCTTCTTCAGGCCGTTGTGATCTTCAGGGCTGAAATTGAAATTCCCTGTAGCGCCGTTGAAGTTTTTAAGGTTCTCAATAAAGTCCCTGATCTTGGCCTTGTCCGGTCCTACCTTCTTTAAAGCCTCAAGAAGCATCATAATGCCATCATAGGCATAAGGCGCATGCACGCTCATTGAATCTTTGCCCCAGCGAGCCTCGTATTTAGCGGTCAACTCTTTCAAAATAGGTCTCTTAGGATCGTTGGCAGGAAGTTGATCGACCACCAGGACTCTTCCTGAAACAACCAAGTTATCGTTGGCCGCAACTCCTGCCAGCTTTATGTATTCGGGATCTGCAACGCCATGGCTTTGGATAAGAGGGATGGTCATTCCAAGCTGTTTGTGGTTTTTCGCCACAATGGAAGCCTGCGGCCCAACTGTCCAGCAGATCACCGCCTCTGCACCGCTCCCCTTGATCTTGGTGAGCTGGGCTGTCATGTCGCTATCTTTGGGAGCATAGCGCTCATCGGCCTTGATCTCTATTCCAAATTTTGGAGCCAGCTTTACCAACTCTTCTCTACCTTCGCTTCCAAAACCCCCCGCCTGAACGATGATCCCAGCCTTTGTCATCCCTTTCTTTTTCATATACTCGAAAACCTTTTCAGCACCGATATCGCTTCCGTATGGAGTTTTAAAGACCCACTTCCGTTCACGGGCCGGAGAAACCACGACCGATGCACCCACAAAGCCAATGGCCGGGATTTCGGATTGCAGTATGAATTTCATACTGCTCATTGCACCTGCCGAGGAACCCAGTCCAATCAGGGCAGTCACTTTATCTACCTCAACCTGCCTCTTGATTGCTACAAAGGTCTTGGTGGGATCGCTCTCATCGTCATCGATGATGAAATTGACTGGACGACCCCCGATGTTGAATCCGGATTTGTCAAGCTCTTCCTGAATCATCACCGTAACCCTCCTGTAAGGCTCCCCGGTGATGTACCCATAACCCGTAATCATATACTGCGCCCCGATCTTGATGGGTTCAGCACCATAGAGGGGACTCCACATCAGAAGCAAAAATAAAAACAGAATAGCCGAAATAAAATTTTTACTCCTCATAGTAAATTCCTCCTTTCCGTTTCGTGATGGCTAATATTCTTCCCCCCAAAACCTTCCGACTCTAAATCTCCCCTCCTTTCTTCGATAATCTTCTGAAAAGTATCCTCTGTAGCCAACATCTGCCCCGGACGACAACATTATACTCTCCGTGTTATATTCCTGATTTCATTGACCCCAAAGGGGCTACCTCCTTGAGATAAAAATAAAGACCCCCCGGCCAACCTATCGCAACTCTATCTTAACTTGAGAAACGATTCAGACCTAATCCAGCTATTTCCAAAGTAACTTGGCCGATTTTTCCTGTCCATGATTACGACAAAGTTCCAAATTCCAATGGGGGACACTTGCAATATCATTTTTCGATTTTCTCTAAAAGAATTTGTGTGCCTCGCACAATATGATTATGAGTTGATTCTTTGGCAGCTTTTCCGTCTCTTTTCATTAAAGCGTTAAGCATTTCTTTGTGTCCTTCAATAGATGATTTCATACCCCCAGTTTCTAATATTAATTCTCTATGTCTTATAATGTTCGTACACAAAATATCTATCAACTTAAAAAGTCTCTTATTTTTAGAAGCTTGGTATATCACGCTGTGGAATTTGGTATTAATTTTAGCCATTTTTGAGATATCTTTATTAGTAAAGCACCTTTTTGATTCTCTAAGCAACTTCTTTAGACTCTCAATCTCAACATCCGTGATTAATGAAGCAGCCTTTTCCGCAGCGAAACTTTCCAAAACGCATCGAATTTCACATATCTCATCTATATCTTTTCTGGTCAACTCACTTATTCTCGCGCTACCCTTTGCCGATAGATATACTAAATCCTCGGCAGCCAATCTTCGAATTGATTCCCTTATAGGAGTCCGGCTTACCCCTAATTTTTTGCTTAATTGATTTTCACTCAGCCTTTCACCAGGCTTAAAGTATCCTTTAAGTATCATTTTCTTTATTACTTGATATGCTTCTTCCCTCAGGGGCAAGTAAGTTTCTTTATTAATCATTAAGGTATTCGCCACCTCTTTCCCATTTCCTCCGTGTTTTGTATACCAGTATACAAAAAAAACGTCAAGAAGAAACTTTTCACAAAGTGAATACGGTAAGAAAGCTAAATATTTGCCCGCGGGGTCCCCTGCTATCCAAGGGCCTAAGCCCATTTTGTCTCCGTTAGTCTCTTCATATTCTTAAGACAGTATCTAAAACAATTTTTACGGTCCGAGATGGCGATGTTTATCTTTCCCTTTATAAGCCTTTTTTCAGCGACAAAAAAATCATCTAATTAGCTTTTCCTCTTCGATTACGTAAAGCTCACAGATTCTAAACTTCTTGGAGAACTGACTCACATCATTAGAGGGGGATCCCCTGCCTTCGCAACGTCCGGGATCTCCGACTGTTCTTCTTGTGAAATGTTTCTTCTTGACAAATTTTTTGTATACATGTATACAACCGTGCATGTATAAAGGGAGACTGAAAATATCTCCATGATTAAAAAAGGGATCAAGTCCCAACTGAGTGGGTAAAATTGAGCTATTAAACTTATTGAAGCCGCTCTGGTAAAGGGTA
Organism: uncultured delta proteobacterium; assembly: GCA_963826305.1. Taxonomy (GTDB): domain Bacteria; phylum Desulfobacterota; class BSN033; order BSN033; family UBA1163; genus CAWGWZ01. Next base: position 499,369 of record CAWGWZ010000028.1, read on the forward strand.
TTCTGCTTGTAACGGCATCGGGAGATGTGATATGAATCGAGCATGCAAAAAAAACGGCGACTTACCGATGCCTATCACTTTCCTCCGTTTACCCCCGAGCAGAGGGTATCGGGTATCTTTGGTGATCCCAGAGCCCGGGTCATCCGATTCACCCGGCGGCAAAAAAAACAGTCTGCGGATCTTGCTGTACGGCACACGGGACCTTCTACGACCGCAAGTTCCGCCTGGTCCGAGACCTCCCTTGCGGCGACACGCGCATCTACCTCGAACTGGAGATCCGGCGTGTTCTGTGCCGAAGGTGCGGCAAGGTGAAGCAGGAGAAATTTGCCTTCCTGGCCAACAATCCGTTCTACACCAAGCGGTTTGCCTTTTACGTGGGCAAGCGTTGCAGTACCTCCACGGTCAAAGATGTCGCCCGGGAGTTGCATCTGGACCGCAAGACGGTCAACGCTCTGGAAAAGCATTACATGCGGGAGAAACTCCGCCGTGCCGGCAATCCCAGGCCCAAGGCTATCGGCATTGACGAGATCTCCATCCGTAAGGGCCACAGCTACCGGATCGTCGTCAGCGATCTGGAGAGGAGACGGCCCATCTGGTTCGGGGGGACCGACCGTTCGGAGGAGAGCCTGAAGCTCTTCTATGAATGGCTCGGACCCGCGAAAATCAAAGGGTTACGGCTTGCGGTCATGGACATGTGGAAACCCTTTGAAAACACTACGCGTGAGCATGCCCCGCAGGCTGCTATCCTTTACGATAAGTTTCATGTCCTGAGGCACTTAAACGAAGCCATGGACAAGATTCGCAAGAGTGAATATTACCGGCTCAGCGGTGAGGATCGTAAATTCATCAAGGGCCAGAAATACACCCTTCTCTCCCACCGTGAGAACCTTTCGACGGATGGGAGAAAAGCCTTAAAAACACTCTTGGCGGCCAACAAACGGCTTAACACGGCCTACGTGCTCAAAGAGCAGTTCGGTCAATTGTGGGACTATCAGTCAGAGGCCTGGGCCAGAAAGTTCTTCGACAACTGGAGGGCCTCGTTAAAATGGCAACGCCTCAAACCGTATGAAAAGTTTGCCGAGATGATCGAGCGCCACTGGGACGGGATCGCCACCTTCTGCAAGTCCGAGAACAAAGTGTCCCTCGGCTTCGTGGAAGGTCTGAATAACAAGATTCGTGTAATACAGCGCCGGTCCTATGGCCTCAGAGACGAGGAATACCTGCGCCTCAAGGTCTTAACTTGTATGTTGCCTGATTTTTAATTGAAAAACAGTTTACATTTACCCACTCAGTTGGGACTTGATCCTAAAAAAGAAACCTACGTGCCATTTAGGGAAAGAACCTATGATTTAATGAAGAGAATGATCCTAAAGGGGCGTTTCAAGCCTGACGAAAGGCTGACTGAAAGTCTATGCAAGGGAAGGAAATCCCCTTAAAGAACATCAAAAGTTGGCATTGTAAGTTGGAAATTTAACTTGTCAAGCAAAAGTCAAGTGGCTGGATTCGGTTCGAGTTAGAGTAGCGAGAGAAAATCGAGGAAAACATAATATTATAAACTTGTAAATGGAAAGGAGGGGTTATGCCAGTTTTAATGGACCAACGAGCAGCGATAGAATTTTCAAAGGAGGCTGGCGAGTGCTTGATCATCCAGGAAGAAATTAGTCCTGCTTACGAGATTGCTTCTATAACAAAGGCTTTCGATGGCGGTCCCTTATTGATATTTGAAAATATTAAAGGGTATCCAAAATGGAAAGCGGTTACCAATCTACTTTCCAGAAGGGAAAGAATAGCAAAATACTTCGATGCTTCAATCCCAGATCTTTCAAAACGGATAATAGAAGCGATAAGAAACCCTCTTCCTCCAAGAATAGTGAAAGATCCACCGTGCCAGGAAAACGTTATTTTGTCAGATATCTCCATCGCTCAGACATTGCCCATTTTAACCCAGACCAAGATAGATGCGGGTCCCGTCCTTTCAGGCGGTGCACTACTGGTGAATTACCCAGAAGAAATGGGGTATGGTCCGATGACCTTCAATCTCTCTTTCCACAGATTGGGTCTTGGGACAGATAAGGACTGGTTGACATTAGCGACTCTGTATAACAGGCATTTCTTAGAAGTACTTCATTATCATAAATCCAAAGGGAGTGAGTTTCCTATAACCATCAATTTTGGCCTCAGCCCTGCTTTGAATATACTTTCCTCTGGGGGAGCCTTCCCGCAAATTAGGGCAAGCGGTTCTGATGATTTGGGTGTCGCAGGTAATCTTCAAGGAACTCCGGTAAGGATCGCTCATGCAAGGACGACCAATGCCTACTGTATTGCTGATGCGGAGTTAGTATTGGAAGGAAAGGTTCTTTATGAAGAGAAGGATGTAGCCGAGGTGAAACAAGGGAAACCAAAGGATCTTTCCAAACCCCAGAAGAGGCCGGATTATTTCTTCCCTGAATTTATTGGCTATGAGGGTTTCTGTGATAGGGCATTTCGATTCCAAGTTACTGCAATCACGTTCAGGGAAAACCCATATTATTATACCCCATTAGCCGATTCCTTGGAGAGTTCTAATCTCGGTGCCGTCATCTCTGAAGCAAGTGTCTATAATGCGTGTAAAAATACTGCCCCTAATATATTTTTGAACTGCCATATCTTAGACGGGATGAGAGGTATTCTCGGTGCCGCCATACAATGCAAAATCGACCATGAAATGCAGTTTGGGATTTCTCAGAATCTGATTAATGCTGCCCTGGGTGCTATAAAAGATCTTAAGTGGGTAATCGCTGTTGATGAAGATATAGATATATACGATCCTACAGATATCATTTGGGCCTTAACAGTGAGAACAAGAGCAGATGAAGATATAAATGTCATAAAAGGGGCGGGGTTGGGAAACATATTTGCAACAAAATGGTCAGTAGATACGACGGTGCCCGTTCAGGATAGGTGGAGAGCACTGAGACCTCATTTTGAGGCAGTAGATCTTAAGAAATGGTTAAGTGAAGATGACATATCTAGAGGACTTTCTTTGATGAATGAAGGGGCAAGAAGCGTGGCGAAAAGGAGGGTATGATTTAGTTTTTTTATCATGGATCTGTGGCAGTGCAGGAGCCTCACGAGATCCCAAGAGGACGGGGAATGCTCTGACACAGAGCCTGCTGAAGTACGGGTATCAAGGGGTTGTCTATTCAGTTAACCCCTCGGAAGACGAGATCTTGGCAGCGAAGGTTTTGAGCAAATGGGGTTTGAGGTTGTGCTGTTTCCATATTCGCCGTATCGTGGCTTCGCTGAGCCCCTGGGCCTTTGCCATTTGGATCGGAGCAAGCAGGTATTCTCTTCAAGACGCTTGTTTTCCAAAAACTGTACCCGGGAAAATTCTTGATTCCAAATCCCTGGCCAGATGAGTTAACCGACGAAGAGGTTGAGGCGGGGAAAGATGCCCTAAGACAGCTCATGCCTCTGGATACGATTGTTACCGATATGTGGGACTACGATATCCGTTTTGAAGACTCAACTTTTGAAGATACATATTTCGATGTTGCCCTCGGTTCCGATGAGTTTGCGTACTCACAAGCAGAACATCTAAAGGAAGATATACTGGCCTGGATTCAGGAACTTGGCATGGACTATGCTCAGGATCAATGGACCGAAGAAGAATTTGGGCAATGGGTTCTTAACCAATGCAAAGATTTCATCCTCAAATGGCGAAGCAGCATTGTGAGGAAATTCAGCTGATTAGGTCTCGCCGGAGGAGTTCACAAAAGTGCTTCCTCCGCACCCGCCTCTGATTTATGGAGGAAACCACTCGGAGAGGTGGCAACGGAAATGAAACGGATCACATTTCCGTATTGGTTTTCACGGTCCGGTTTTGGTATCCAAATAATGACTATCCGGTGTCTAAAACCCTTTTGAAACAACAAGTCCCCATATCGGTGTCTGATTTTGAGCGTACATTGGTCAAAATAATTCGAGAATGGTGGGGATCCCTGAAAACGGCAACAAAAAAAGGCTTGTGCTGTTTAACGTAAGCCTTTGACTTTGTTAATGGAGCGGGCAACGGGGATCGAACCCGCGACCCTCGGCTTGGGAAGCCGATGCTCTACCGGCTGAGCTATGCCCGCCCTTTCAGCATAAAATAATCGAAAAAGACGAGGGTTGTCAAGTTGATTCCGGGCTTGGAGTTTTTGGTTTCAATCCACAATTCTCGATCCGCAACCCGAAATGAAGGTTACACCACCTTCAGGTCGCTGGGGAGGTGAGTCAATATTTCTGCTCCCTGAGGAGTAACCAAAATCATATCCTCAATTCGAACCCCTCCCCAATCGGGGATATAGACACCCGGTTCAACCGTAAAAACCATTCCCTCCTGAACAAGTCCTTTATTTTCTGCATTGACGAAGGGGTCTTCGTGTACCGCTAAACCAATACCATGACCTAATCCATGGCCGAAATATTCACCATACCCGCATTCTCTGATATGGCCTCTTGCCGCCTCGTCCACCGCATGGATGGGAATACCCGGTCGAATCAATTCAATGGCTCTGTCATGAGCTTCCTTTACCACCTGATAAACCTTCTCCTGCTCTGAAGATGGTTCACCACAGACCAGGGTGCGCGTCTGATCGGAGTGATAGCCCTCGAAGCTTGAACCAAAATCGATCAGGATGAAGTCTCCTTTTTCGATTCGTTTGCCACTCGCCCTTCCATGGGGGAGAGCAGACCGCTTCCCGGATGCGACAATAATATCAAAGCCAAGGGCTTCGGCGCCATTCGTTTTCATAAAGAATTCCATCTCCCAGGCAATCTCTGCCTCCAAGACCCCCTCTTTGAGCATTCCCACGATGCACAGGAAGGCATTCGACGAGATATCGATGGCAGTTCGGATCAAAGTCAATTCTTGAGCATCCTTGGCCGCCCTTAAATTTTTTATCTCATCCTCAAGAGGAATAAGCCCCGACTCGTTCGCCAGTTTCTGTAGAAGGGATTGATGGAGCAAGAAGGTGAGGGAGGCGGATTCGAAACCAATGTTCTTTAGTTTTAGATCTAACAAGAGAGAGGCAATACCCTCTGTTTTCTTCCTGTAATGGATGATCTGAGATCCCTCAACCTCTTCCTCTGCCTGGGTCCAATACCGGGAATCTGTAAGAAAGAAGGCCTCCTTCTGAGTCAGGACGACAGCCCCATCGCTGCCGGTGAAACCGCAAAGGTACCGAATATTCTCAAGACTGCTGAAGAGGATCCCGTCCAGATGATTTGAATCCAAGATTTTCCGAACAGATTCTTGTCTCGTCTGATGAAGCGAATTTTCCATTATCCTCGTTTCCTTTCCCGAATGTTGGCCAGCCATCTCTCGAGGAGGCGTATTCTTTCATCTGTGGGGTGAACCGTTTGAGGGGTGCGAGAAGAAGAAAGACTCAACTTTTCACCCAACTCGTTTAATCTCTTTTGTATCTCTAAATCGGAAGGATTTCTTTCCAAAAGTGCTCTGTAAATTTCGTAGGCCTTTTCAAGATGGCCCTGTTCGAGGTAGATCTCGGCCAATGTCTTCGTAATCATCTGATCCATTTCAACAAATTTCTTCGCAAAGGATTCTTAAAAGTTGGGATCTTCGAATCACCGCGGAAGGAAAATCAAATTCGATGAGTGATCTCCTCGGCCTCTGCTGGACGGCTCTTTAAGACAGCAAGATTCCCCTCATCCATCCTTTCTTTCCATGGCCTCTGGTGAGATCAATTCCCGGCGTACTTGCCGGCGCCGATCCTTCGGAAAAGTGATCGTGACTGTCGTCCCTCTCTTCAACCGGCTCTCCACCCGAATTCTCCCTCCGTGTTCCTCCACCACCTTTTTGGCGAAGGTCAATCCCAATCCAACTCGATCGGGGCGGGTGGAAAAGAAAGGCTCGAAAATGTGGCGAAGGTTCTTTTTTGCAATTCCCTCCCCTTTATCAGCGATGGAGATTCCTACCCCTTCTCCATTCCCAAAAAGGGCCACATTCACCGTCATCCGTTTTTTCCCCAATGGTCTCTGCCTGAGAGCCTCGATGCTGTTATCCAAAATGTGAGAAAGGGCCCTGACCACCAAGTCCTTATCGATGAAGAGATTTCCGTCCCCTTCTAACCCCTCTGTTTCCAAACTGAGGAAAATCCTCTTCTCTATTGCCTCCTGAGAAAACCTTTGAAGGGCTGTCTCCACCACCTCCTGAATATCCTCTTTTCGAAAAGTAGGTGACGGAAGCAGGACATACTCCTCTATCCGCTGGATCATCTTTTCCAGCCTCTTCGTCTCTCGAAGGATTTGATCACAATAGGATCTGCTTCTTTGAGAAGGCAGAACTACTTTCAGGAGGCGGTGCGCATATCCTCCGATAGAGACAATCGGATTTCGAACCTGATGAGCAATCTCTTCCACCATCATCCCAAGGCTCGTCCAGCGCTCCATTTCCAATCTCTCCCTCTCCAGTTTCTTCAAGCGCTGAATTTCCTGTAAGGAAAAAGTTAAGAAAACTTCTCCTTCTTCCTTGAAAGAATGGGTGACGAGGTGAACGAAGATTTTTGTCCCCTCCTTCTGTCTTAAAAGTGCTTCCCCTTCGAAACCGTTCTTGTAAAGCGTGAGGTAGATGATGTTGGGCAAGAAGTAGGTAAAGTCCTCTTCCAAGAAGAGGATCCTGATCCGCTGGCCCTCCATGTCCCCCCTCGGATAACCGAAGAGACGCTCCGTGGACCGGTTGGCGTAGAGGATCTTTGAGTGGGCATCGGTAATGATAAAGGCCACTTGAGTCAAATCGAGGAGGTGGTGTCGCTCTTTCATAATCTCGACCATGGTTAACTCCATTCCAATTCTTAAAAGTGCCTCCATGATCAATGGAGGGATTGGGGACAGAACGCTCGATCAGAAAATCGATTTGAAAGTGACTTCATTCTATTCCATCACTCGAAAAAGTCAAGTTTTAGTATTCGCCCAGGGCGTATGAAACGAATTCAAAGATACTGGATCGTTGGTCCTTTCCCTTGACAAATCTGCGGAATCTCGTTAAAAAGTAGGCAATTGCAGGATTCGCAGGAACGAGATGGGCTGGGTTTAAGGGGAGAAAAGAGAAGTTGGGCTTAAAAGATCGGATCTTCCCAAAAGAGGTGAATTTCTACGAGATGCTTTCGGACCAGGCCGCCAAGACCCTTGAAGGGATTGATGCCTTGGGGGTTTTCGTGGAAAACCGAAATCAGGAAAATGCGAAACGGGTGAAGGACATTGAGAGGCAGGCCGACGAACTCCGAAGGATTCTCGTCGAAGAGCTCCATAAAACCTTCGTCACCCCAATGGACCGGGAGGATATCTATGCCCTTTCAAGGGCGATCGATGATATCGTCGACTACGCTAACTCAACTGTGGATGAGATGGAGATTTATGAAGTCGCCTCTGAAGAAAATGTCCAGGAAATGGTGGACATCCTGAAAAAAGCAGCCCGTGAGATCAATGACGCGGTCAAGATCTTAGAAACTTATCCCAACATCGCCATGGAACGTGCCGTCAAAGCCAAATCTTATGAGAACGCCATGGAGAAGGCCTATCATACTGCCCTCGCCGACCTCTTCAAAAGAACCGATACGGTCTATATGCTGAAGATGAGGGAAATCTACCGACACCTCAGCAATGCTGCGGATCGAACGGATGAGGCGGCCAACATCATCTGCAGTATTGTGATGAAAGCCGCCTAACTTTCCATGATTCAACCGACACTGACGAATGATAAGAATTCTTAATCCCCCCTTGTCCCCCTTGACTAAAGGGAGGTTGGGGGGATTAAGTCGAGCGGCGAATGAAGATTCAAACAGAGGTGTTGATCATCGGCGGTGGTGCGACCGGAGTCGGAATCTCGAGAGATCTATCGTTGCGAGGGATTCCCTCCCTCTTGGTTGAAAGGGGAGATTTCGCATCCGGTGCCTCAGGACGAAATCATGGTCTCTTCCACAGCGGCGGAAGGTATGCCGTATCCGACCCGGAAGCCGCGCGGGAGTGCCTCGCTGAAAATACGATTCTCAGAAGGATCGCACCTCACTGTATTGAAGAAACGGACGGTTTCTTCATCTCCCTGCCAGAGGATGGTCTTCCTTTTCGGGACCAGTTTTTTCGTGCCTGTGAAGAGGCCGCGATTCCAGCCACCCTCTGCTCACGCGATGAAGCGTTGGCGTTAGAACCAGAACTGAATCCCGAACTCCTCAGCGCCGTGAAGGTCCCGGATGGCGCGATCGATCCTTTTGCCTTAATCTTAGAAAATGTTAGGGATGCAGAAAAGCATGGAGCAAAATTCCTTCTCCATTCTGAAACCACCTCCCTGATTTTAAGTGGAGACAGAGTAAAGGGGATCACGGCAAGAGACCTCATCCATGGAGAGGAATATTCCATTGATGCCTCCTATCTCATCAATGCCACCGGGGCTTGGGCGAACCAACTCTTGAAATTTGCCGGCCTTCATATCGATATGGCCCTTTCCAAGGGAACCATGGTCATCACGAACCAGAGGCTCAATCAAAGAGTCATCAACCGGTGCCGACGACCTTCAGATGGCGACATCATTGTGCCCAACGACACAGTATCCATTTTAGGAACCACTTCCCTCCGTTCCGAAGATGTCGACATTTTTGAAGTCACCTCTGCGGAGGTTTCCCTTTTAATCAACGAAACATCGAGGATGATCCCTGCCATCAAAGAGGCCAGACTGATCCGCGCCTATGCAGGCATCCGGCCTCTGTTCCAGTCCAAGGAGAAGGCGAATGACCGAGCCATCAGTCGGGGGTTTGCCTTAATCGATCATGAGAAGAGAGATGGTTTGAAAAGTTTGATCACGATCACTGGAGGAAAATTGATGACCTACCGGTTAATGGCAGAAAAAACTTCTGACCTCATTTGTGAAAAGATGGGGATCGGTGTCTCCTGTTCGACTCATCTTGACCCCCTTCCCGGCGCAGGCAATCCTTCCAAGCTAATAGACCGACTGAGAAAGATCGGCCAGCCTATTTCTCCTGATCGGGGGGAGCTCTTGTGCGATTGTGAGATGATTGGAAGAGAAGAAGTGGAGAAATATTTGAAGGAAGAGAAGATGAAAAATCTTCAAGATATCCTTCATCGAACACGTCTCGCCAAAGGGACATGTCAGGGAGGTTTCTGCGTCTATCGCCTTCTTGGGTTGATGCACGACTTTGGAATGGTAGAGAAAGACTCCAACAGAATGTTAAAGGAGTTTCTTGAAGAAAGGTGGAAGGGAATTCGACCTGTCCTCTGGGGAATATCGCTTAAGGAAGAGGAGTTGATCGAATCGATCTATAAAGGGATTCTTTAATCTCACCCCCACCCTCCCCTCCCCCCTCGAGGGGGAGGGTTAGGAAGGGGGGGAGGCATCCATGCATTATGATCTTATTGTTATTGGGATGGGGCTTTCGGGTCTGATGGCTGCCAAAACGGCTGCTGAGAAAGGCAAGAGGGTCCTCATCGTCGGGAAGGGATTGGGCTCCCTTAGCCTCTTTTCCAATACGGTCGATGTCCTCGGGAGCATCCCAAAGACGATGAAGATAAGAGAGGGCCTTTCTCAATGGACGGAAGATCATCCTAATCACCCTTATTCGAGAGTGGGATGGGAAAGAATTGAGGAAGCCCTTTTCGCATTTACCTCTCTATTCCCCCCTCCCTATTCTTTTGAAACCGTGGGAGATGGAAATTGCCTGATCCCCACCGGTGCGGGAACGCTCCGACCCGCGTATCTTGTCCCCGTTACAATGGTTGCAGGGGCTTTTCTGAAAGAAGGTGATGCTCTGATCGTCGGTTTCGAAGGCTTCAAGGATTTTCACGCTCATTATGTTGCCCATCAACTAAACTGTCGAGGAATCACTCTTTCTCTCCCCGAGGCCTCTCATCGAGAGATGACTGCTACGGCCCTCGCAAGGTTAATGGAGGAGGAATCATTCAGAAAAACGATCGGAAGAGAGATCAAGAAAGAACTCCATGGCCAGACAAGGGTTGGCCTCCCGGCCATTTTAGGAATTCACGATTGCTTCAAGGTAAAGAATGACTTCGAAGAGATCATCCATGCCGAGGTTTTTGAAATTCCTATCCTTCCTCCCTCCATCCCAGGGATGAGGATCTTCAATAAGTTTAAGGAATGGCTGATCCAGAAAGGAGTCACTTTCCTCTCAGGCCATTCCGTCTCGAGGCCAATTTTAAGAGGAAAGAAGTGTGAGAGGATTGAGGTGTTCCATCCCCCAATTTCAACCTCGTATTCATCGGATTGCTACATCCTTGCAACTGGCCGTTTTATAGGAGGAGGACTGGTGGCCAATGAAGAGAAGGTTTTTGAGGCGATTTTCAATTTACCTGTGAATCAACCGAAATCTCGGGAGGATTGGTTCGGAAAATCTTTTTTTGGTGATCTCCCTCATCCCGTTCATCAGGCCGGCATTTTGACCGACTCAACCCTTCGGCCGGTGGACGAAAAAGGGAATCGGATATTAGAAAATGTATGGATTGCGGGCTCGACTCTGGCTCATCACCATTCCATTGACGAAAAGTCAAGGGAAGGTATCGAGATTGCCACAGGGTATATGGCAGCGAAATATGCCTTAGAAAACTCATAAAAAGAATAATCCCCCTCCATCCCCCTTTAAAAAAGGGGGAATCATCTTCTCCTCCCTTTGCTAAAGGGAGGTGGGGAGGGATTAGGAATGTTATTTTAACCTTAACCACGTAGAGCGATGAACAAAGAAGTGTGGCCTAAAAATAATTCCGATGTTTGTATCCGCTGCGCCACCTGTATGGCGGTCTGCCCGGTATCCCGGGTCACTCCCCTCTTCCCAGGACCAAAGCAGGCAGGCCCTGGGGCCGAACGGTTCCGGAGACCAGTTGATTCCTCTGTGGATGACTGGATCGACCTCTGCATCGGCTGCCATCTCTGCGATATGGTCTGCTCCTCCGGCGTCAATATCTCCGACCTGAACCTTATTGCCAAGGCAAAATATTTGGACGAAAAGGGCAGGCCCTTTCGGGATTGGCTCCTCTCCCGTACTCATTTTATTGGCCCATTGGGAAGCTTTTTCTCACCGATCCTAAATCGGCTCTTAAAAAACTCCTCCATTAAAAGGTTGTTGGAAACTTTCTTAAAGATCGACAGGAGAAGGGAACTCCCGGGGTATCAATCTCCCACCTTCAGGCAATGGTTCAGAAAGCATCAGTCTCAAGGTAATAATCCCCCCTCACCCCCCTTTACCAAAGGGGGGATGGGGGGATTTGAACCTCATACCAAAGATAGAAAAAAGATTGGCTATTTCTATGGCTGTTATACCAATACCAATGAGGTCGATGTAGGAAGGGCCACTGTGCAAGTCCTTGAGGCAAACGGCATTGAAGTCATTCTTCCGCCCCAACGATGCTGCGGCATCCCAATGCTTGGGAATGGAGATTTCAAAGGGGCCAGAAAAATGGGATTATACAATGTCCCTTCACTTCTTAACACGGTTCGTTCGGGTTTAGATATCGTTTTTTCATCGACCAGTTGCGGCTACATGATCAAACATGAGTATAGCCGCCTTTTATCCATTCCCGGATCAGAGGAGATCGCACAGCATCTCTTCGACCTATTTGAGTTATTAATGAATTTAAAAGAGTCCGGAAATCTCAAAACAAATTTCAGACAACTCCCTTCGAAGGTAGCCTATTTCGCTCCGTGTCATTTGAGGTCTCTGGGTATTGGTCTCCCTGCTCTTGAAATTCTTCGACTCATACCGGGTCTTCGAATTGATAACATCGAAGCGGATTGTTGTGGCTTGGGTGGAACCTTTGGTTTCAAAAAGGAAAAATATGAGATTTCACAAGAGATCGGAAAGGATCTGGCAGAGGCCATTGATCGTCTAAAACCTGAGATCGTCCTTTCCGACTGCGAAGGCTGCCGTATGCAGATCCGTCATCTAACGGGCCTGAAGGTTCTACATCCTGTTCAAATCTTAAGAGATGCGCTTCTTTGAACAAGAGACGGGGAAATTGTATGACATGCTTGCGCGCCGAAGCGCTTCAGCGCGCAGGCACGGAGATCAGGAGACCTAAGTTTAATCGTGGATCTTTAAGATTGGTTCCTGTCGCAAGATCCTGAATTTACAAAGAAGATGCGCAAGGCAAGAAAAGAAGACCTTGTAGGAAAAGGTAAGAATTGGGAATCTCTGAAAAAAGAATTATGATGGTCTCGTAAAAAGTCTCGTCTTGTCATCCTGAACTTGTTTCAGGATCTCGTAAGGTCTTCATTTTGTTAGATGCTGAACCGAGTTCAGCATGACATTCTGTCTATTCTTTGACTTTTTACGGAATCATCAATTATGTGTAGAGTAATTTCCCTTCCCTCCGGAGAAGAATCATTTAAACCTCTACTAATATTGCACAAGTCTTCACTCTAAGATAGTTCCGAATGCTAATCATTCCGGGTAGAAATGTGCATAATGAAAAGAAGTGGACCTTGTTGCAAGTTCATTGCCTTCACTTCAAACCTGCGTTGCGCAATGCATTAATAACTTTATCTGTTTGCGATTGATCCTTAAACATACTAAGTATCTTTGCATAGTTATCCAACGAGAACTTCGGATTTATTCTGAGGACTTCTTCAGCCTCAGCACGGGCCTCCTTATCTCGGCCCATCATACTGTATGTGACGGCCAGACCAGTATGAGCAAAGATATTATTAGGCTCACGCTGAACGGATTTCTTATATGCCGAAACCGCCTCCTCAAACCGACCCGTGATCCGAAGGGCACTGCCGAAGTGTAAATAAATACTGGTCGTACCGATGGGGTCGAGTCGGATTGCTTTTTGGAACATTGGAATGGCTTCTTCCGAACGCCCTGCGTAGTTCAAACTCATGGAATAATTCATATTGGCAACCGACCCGCCCGGGTCGAGGGCCACAGCCCGTTCCGCTTCAGCAATCGACTTGTCATAATCCCTTTTATAGGCATAGAGTAGACTCAATAAGCCGTGGGCACCGGCTATAGAATCATCCATGGCAAGGGCTTTTTGGGCCATTTCTATACCTTTCTCAATAGACTCCCGAGGGGACTTCCCAAGGCCCAGCACATATTCCATCTGGTGGATCCAACCCAGCATGAGATAAGCCACTGGATTCTCTGGACACATCTCAATCGCCTCCTCTGCGATCCGCCGAGCCACCCTGGCGTCCTCGATATTATGACCTCGATGGTATTTAATCACTTCCATTAGTTTCAAATAGCAATCAAGACCTTGCTTCCCTTTGTAATATTTCTCGTAAGATTTTTCTTTCATTGAAGCTTGTTCACCATCCGTCAACTTCACTCGGATGGCCGTCAAGATCTTCATGGTGATCTCGTCCTGCAGGGCAAATAGGTCTGTTAGATCACGATTGTACCGTCCCGCCCAGATGTGCCGTCCTGTGAGGGCATCGATCAACTGGGCATTAATCCGGATACGGTCACCCGACCTCTGAAGACTCCCCTCCAGAACATACTGGACACCCAGTTCTTCGCTCACCTGTTTAACCTTCACGGGTTTGCCCTTATAGGAAAAGGTTGACTGTCTGGATATGACAAATAAGTATTGAACTTTGGAGAGAGCAGTAATGATTTCCTCGGTGATCCCGTCGCTAAAAAACTCCTGCTTGGGGTCACCACTCATGTTCACAAAGGGCAGCACGGCAATAGAGGGGACATCAGGCAAGGGGAAAGCCATCTTCTCTTTGGAGGCGACCTCAACCTTAGGAGTGGAAGGAGTCACGGGTTTTGAGACTTTTTCTGATAACAGAGGTGTTACCTTTTCTTTGGGAACGACTTCTGCTGAAGGAGGTACAATTGCTGGGGGCCTTTCAGGTTGACCTGCGGTTACCTTTTCTTTAGGGACAACCTCCGGTTTGGGAACAGAGGGAGTGTAAAGCTTCCATATCACAACAGCAGCGATTACAACAATCACACCGATCACCAAACCCATAGTAGCCATCCGCCATTGCCTGGGTCTAGCCTTTTTCTCGCCGATCACCTTACCGGCTGCTTCAGGCTCCATCAGGACTCGATAAACACTCACCGGTTTCTCAATATTCTTGACCGTGTGCACACCCAAATACTCATAGCCCAACGGCAACTTCTTTCCCACAAAATCATAAGCTGACCCGGAGATGCACACACCTCCTGCCTCTGATAAGCTCTCTATCCGGGCTGCAATGTTAACCCCATCACCGTAGATCCGCCCTTCCTCCTCGATCACATCCCCAAGGTTAATACCGATCCGAAACTCCATTCTGCGATTTTCTGGAAGCTCAGCATTTCTGGTTTTAAGTCCTTTCTGAATCTCGGCAGAACACTCAACCGCATCCACCACACTGGCAAACTCTGCCATTAGATTATCCCCTGTCGCATCCACCACCCGGCCATGGTGATGCTGAATCAGGCCGGTCATCACCTCTTTGTACTCATTCAGGGTGCGGACGGTCCCTTTCTCATCTTCCCCCATGAGCCGACTATAACCTCTAACATCCGCACTCAGGATGGCAGTAAGTTTACGTTTAATTTCTTGGGTGGTCATGAAAATCACCTCACTTCAGCCCCGCCTTGCGCAAGGCGTCAACCACTTTATCTGCTTCCGATTGATCCTTAAATAAATATGCACGGCTCTTTGCATAAGAATCCACTGAAAATTTGGGATTTATCCTGAGAACTTCCGAAGCTTCAGCGCGGGCCTCCTTCTCTCGGCCCATCATGCTGTATGTAGCCGCGAGATGCATATGGGCAGAAATGTCATCGGGCGCAACCTGAATTGCTTTCTTATATGCCGAAACCGCCTCCTCAAACCGCCCCGCCCTCTGGAGTGCCGTGCCGAAATCGCGATATAAATACGATGGACCGAAGGGGTTGAGTCGGATTGCTTTTTGGTATAATGGAATGGCTTCCTCTGGCCTGCCTGCAAATCTTAGACTGTTGGCATAATTTACAAGTTCAGATGTCCCACCGGGGTCGAGGGCCACAGCCCGTTCCCCCTCAGCAATCGCCTTGTCATATTCTCCTTTATAAATATAGAGCGCACACAATAAGGCGTGGGCACTGGCTATGGAATCATCCATGGCAAGGGCTTTTTGGGCCAGTTCTATACCTTTCTCAATAGTCTCCCGAGGGGACTTCGTGTTGCCCAGCCAATAATCATGTTGGTAGACCCAACCGAGGTGAATATAACCCATTGGATTCTCTGGACACATAGCAATCGCCTCCTCTATCATCCGCCGGGCAATGTTGTTATCCTGGATATTGAAACGTGTGTAGTAACCAGACGCTTCCATTAACTTCAAATAGCAATCGAGGCCTTGCTTCCCTTTGAAATATTTTTCAGGCCTTCCGACTTGTCCACCTTCTGTCAACTTCACTCGCACGCCCGCCAAGATCTTTATGCTGATCTCATCCTGCAGGGCAAATATGTCTTTCAGATCACGATCGTAACGCTCTGCCCAAAGGTGATCACCCGTAAGTGCATCAATCAACTGGGCGGTGATCCGAACACGGTCGCCAGACCGCTGCAAGCTCCCCTCCAGCACATACCGGACACCCAGTTCTTCGCTTACCTGTTTGATCTTCACCGACTTTCCCTTGTAAGTGAAGGTCGAATTTCGGGCGATCACAACCAGCCTTGGTACCTTAGTAAGGGCAGTGATGATTTCCTCGGTCATCCCGTCGCAGAGGAATTCCTGCTTTGGGTCCTCGCTCATGTTCACAAACGGTAGCACGGCAATAGAGGGTACGTCGGGCAAAGGGAAGGCCATCTTCTCTTTGGAGGCAACCTCTATCTTTGAAGGGGCAGAAGGAATGTAAAATCTCCATAACATAACAGCAGCAATTATCACAATAACAGCGACCGACAAACCTATAGCAGCCTTCTGCCATTGTTTTGCTTTAGGCTTTTTTTCACGAATTACCTTGCCGGCTGCTTCAGGTTCCATCAAAACTTGATAGGTTCGTATAGGGTCTGTAATATTCTTGACCGTTTGCTCCCCTAAGTATTTATACCCCAATGGTAGCTTGTTCTTAATCTCATCATAGGTTTTTCCGGATATACAAATCCCTCCTGCTTCGGAGAGGCTCTCTAAACGAGCTGCTATGTTGACCCCATCACCGTAGATTCTTTCTCCTTCTTCAATCACATCCCCAAGGTTAATACCGATCCGAAACTCCATCCTCCGGTTCTCGGATAACTCAGCATTTCTGGTTTTAAGTTCTTTCTGAATCTCGACCGCACACTCAACCGCATCCACCACACTGGCAAACTCAGCCATTAGATTATCCCCTGTAGAATCCACCACACGGCCATGGTGATGCTGGATCAGGCCAGTCATCACCTCTTTGTACTCATTCAGGGTGCGGACGGTCCCTTTCTCATCTTCCCCCATGAGACGGCTGTACCCCTTCACATCCGCACTCAGGATGGCAGTGAGTTTGCGTTTAAGTTCTTGGGTGGTCATGAAATCCCCCTCCTATGCTCATGGGGTTATCTATTTAGGATACCGGACACGAATTTTATGGTCTGTCACTACAACGAAGCAACCTTGCCAGCGGTCTACCTCTTCAATTTGGAAGATCGTCTGAATACGATTTAGAAGTGCGTTTCGGCCAGGATCACGAAGTCTTATGAGAAGGAGTCCGTAGTGAGTTCCGGGTTTAAAGAGGTTAATATTCGAGAAATTTAAATCTTGAGTAATGAGAAAACATCCTGATCTTTGTGCTGCTTCCCAAACTTGTTCATCATTACATCCCTTCAAACCTTCTTGAGGAATGGTATCGATCTCATGTCCAAGTTCAGATAGAATGCCGACGAGCCTAAATGGAAGATTTTCGTCAAGTTTAATCTTCATGGGATATTAGGCACACTCGGGGTTGGCAGATCTTCTTCTGCTGAGGCTGCAGCAAATGCGATTACAGCTCGTACATCTTTTTCGGTAAGAGTAGGAAAATCCTTTAGTATTTGTTCGGTGGTGGCTCCTTCAGCAAGGCTGGCCAAAATCGTCCGAATGGTAACACGCGTTCCCCTAATAACAGGGTCACCACCACAAATTTTAGGATCCCGTAAAATGTACTGACTGTAGTCCATAGATTTCTCCTATTTTTTTCTTCAACCAAATTAATTTATTAGAATGTTCATTGAAATCATTAATTTTGATGAAAGTTTAATAAATTTGGATAGATAAATCAATCAGAATTGGAACCTATCCGTCTCACATTCTTAAGTCTCACTTCAGCCCCGCCTTTCGCAGGGCGTCGATCCTACGCTCCCCATCGGCATGGTTCCTGAAACGTTGCGTTTTTGCCCAACGCTCCAGGGAGAAATTGGGATTGATCCTCAGTACCTCCGCCGCCTGCGCCCGGGCCTCCTTCATTCGGCCCATCACGCTGTATGTATCTGTCAGACCAAGGTTCCCAGGAAAATGGTCCGGCTGGTCCTGAAGCAGTCTCTTATAAAAGCGAATTGCCTCCTCGTACTTGCCGATCATCCGATAGCTGGTTGCCAGATTATTCAGGCACATGCTGGGTGGCTTCACCGGATTGAGGGGGAGAACCTTCTGAAACACGGCAATGGCTTCAGGGTAACGGCTCGCGTGCATGAGGGTGCTACCGTACGCCGTGAGGTATCCGGTGTCCGTAGATGCGGCCCGCTCCCCTTCCTCCACAGCCTTGTCATAATCCCCCTTGTTTACATACAGCATGCCCAGAAGGCCGTGAGCCCTGGGGTTGTCGTCCAGCGCGATGGCTTTCTTGGCCATTGCGATCCCCTGGTTAATGGAATCTTCGGGAGATTTGGGAGGACCTAACCAAAAATCCCAAAAGTGAGCATATGCAAGCGTGGTGTATGCTGCGGATGACCCGGGGTCCAGCGCGAGGGCTTCTTCTGCCAGACGGCGGGCTCGGTTATTGCTCTCTTTGTTTACTCTTTCATGAAACTCCCTCGCCTCCAGCAGCTTGAAGTACGCCTCGACGTTGCTCACCTCCTTGGCCTGGATGCGGGCCCATTCTCCATCTTTCAACGCCACCCGCAAAGCGGTGAGGATTTTAATAGCGATATCGTCCTGCATGGCGAAGATGTCCTTCAACTCTCGGTCGTATCGCTCTGAGAATACATGCCGACCCGAGGTTGAGTCGATGAGCTGGGCTGTAATTCGGATTCGATTGGCCTCCTTGCGAACGCTCCCCTCCAGCACGTATTGCACGCCCATCTCCCGGCCCACCTGCTTAACGTCCACGGCCTTGCCCTTGTATGTGAAAGATGAGTTCCGGGCGATGACGAAGACCTGGGGGAGCCGGGACAGGGCATTAATGATTTCCTCGGTCATCCCGTCGCAGAGGAATTCCTGCTTTGGGTCCTCGCTCATGTTCACAAACGGTAGCACGGCAATAGAAGGCACATCGGGCAGGGGGAGAACCATCTTCTCTTTGGAGGCGACCTCCTCTTTGGGAGGTGAAGGAGTCACTGTTTTGGAGAGTTTTTCAGGAGAGGAGGGTATTACTTTTTCTTTGGGAGCGACTTCAGCCGAAGGAGGCACAGTTGCTCGGGGCCTTTCGGGTTGACCTGCGGTTATCTTTTCTTTAGGGACAACCTCCGGTTTAGGAGCAGAGGGAGTGTAAAGCTTCCACATCACAACAGCAGCGATTACTACAATCACAGCGACCACCAAACCTATAGTAGGCATCTGCCATTGTCTGGGTTTAACCTTTTTCTCACCGATCACCTTACCGGCTGCCTCCGGCTCAATCTGCGCACGGTACACCCGAACCGGCCTGGCAATGTTCTTCACCTCGTGCTCCCCCAGGTAGTCGTACCTCAAGGGCAGTTTGTTCTCAATCTGCTCGTAGGCACTCCCCGAGATACAGATCCCCCCCGCCTCAGCCAACCCCTCCAACCGCGCCGCAATGTTCACCCCATCCCCGTAGATTCTTTCTCCTTCTTCTATCACATCCCCCAGGTTAATCCCGATGCGAAACTCCATTCTCCGGTTCTCGGGAAGCAGGGCGTTCTTCGCCCTCAGCACCTGCTGGATCTCCACCGCACACTGCACTGCATCCACCACACTGGCAAACTCAGCCATTAGATTATCCCCTGTCGCATCCACCACCCGACCCCGGTGCTGCTGGATGAGGCTTCCCATGACGTCTTTATAGACATTCAGTGTCCGAACGGTCCATTCCTCATCCTCTCCCATGAGACGGCTGTACCCCTTCACATCGGCACTGAGGATGGCAGTAAGTTTGCGTTTAAGTTCTTGGGTGGTCATGGAGTCCTCCTCTAAAGTTTTATAAATGGAAGGATAGAAACAACTTTTTATGAGATTTTGGCTTTAGAATGGTTTATGCGCCTCCAGGGAAGCAAAAACCCCTCGGAGGCTTCGTATCGGCACCTTTTGGAAATCCCATGTCATTTCTAACTCCAAAAGGTTGAGGTCGGGTTGTTAAATTATTTTTTACGCAGACTAACCGAGAAATTTATTGTTCATTTACCTATCAAAACGTGCTGTATTTGTCAATTGAATAATAGGCTCCCTATCACCCCCTCACTCAATCCCTCTCCCACCAGGGGAGAGGGATTGACAGGAGGCTCTATCCCCCTATCAATAAGTTTTCAACGTCGGCGATGCTTTCAAAGACAAAGTCAGGTTGGATGGGAGAGGATTTCGCTTCTCTGAGTTCTTCTTCGCCGGTGACTCCGGTCAGGACGATGCCTGTGGCAATTCCGCATTCCTTGCCCATCTTGATATCGGTCTCTAACCGGTCTCCGATTAGGATACAGTCCTCAGGCTTTAATCCCATCACCTCCAATGCTGCTTGAATCATGATGGGAGAAGGCTTGCCCACAATGATTTCTACCTTCTTTTCCGTCACAGCTTCAATGGCTGCAATCATTCCGGCACAATCCGGGATTTCTCCTCCCTCCACCGGACAGGTCCGATCGGGGTTGGTAGCGACAAAATGGGCTCCCAGTTTGATCGCTTGGAAGGCGATGTTCAGTTTACGGTAGTCGAATGTCCGATCAAATGCCACGACCACATACTCGATTTGTTTTGGCTCATCTGTGACCGTAAAGCCGGCTCTCTTCAGTTCCTCAATGAATGGATTCTCTCCTACGACAAAGAGTTTTGCCTGGGGAGCAACCTTTTTAAGATAATGGGTCATCACGAAGGTGGAGTTGATCACTTCATCGGGTTGCGTTGGAATGCCGAGCCGGGTCAATTTTGCTGCGTAATCCTCCCGCGTCCGCAGGGGTTTATTAGAAAGAAAGACGACCTTTCTTCCATTTTCCCGAAGGAGTCTGATCACGTCGTCTGCCCCCAGGATAAGTCTGTCGCTCAAATAAACTGTCCCATCTAAATCAAAAATAAATCCCCTGAACATCGATTAGCTTTCCTTTTGTTCCTATCAATTATTTATTTGTTTTAGTTAGAAAATAAAGGTCTTTGGTTATGGTCAGGGTAAGGATGCCCGTTTCGTCTATGGGGTAGGGCCATGGGTTTAAAGTCATTAGCCTTAACCCTTTAACCTTAGACCAAACAGGCCTCATAACCCTAACCTTATCACCTTGCCCGAATGACAATTTTCATGGTTCGTGGGTGATGACTTCACCATGAATAATTAGTCAGAAGCCATAGGCCTCTTTCATGATTCCAAATAAATCTGTGTTATGTCTCCACCCCTTTATCTTTTCGGAGCCAGGCCCTATCCCCCATAAAAAAAGTGGCGTCGCAGAATGGGAATCGGTCGCCCATCCAATTCGGTGGTAAAGCCTTAATACAAAGGCAATGGATCCATCCATATCATAATGAAAATGCCGGGGATCGAGTTTCTTCAGGGCATTCTCCTTGATCGCCCTCACCTCTTCATCTTTTAGATCAATCTCATAAAACCTTTTCATTACCTCTTTAATCTTCTCCGGGGTCGGGTCCATTCCCAATTCTCTGCTCCTCTTTTCATAAGATCCTTTGATTTGGGCGATTGCTCCAAAATTAATCCCCACATATTCATCACCGGTCTGGCTATAAGGAAGAATGACAAGACCTCCGGTTTCGTGGTCAGCTGTCATGATGAGAAGTGTGTCCGGGTTCGCTTTCTGGAAATCATAGGCAACCTTGACTGCCTCATCAAAAGCAAGGACATCCGAAATCAGCGCGGCAATATCGTTATGGTGGGCTGCATGATCAATTCTTCCTGCCTCCACCATGAGGAAAAATCCGTTCTTATTTTTACTGAGAACATCGAGAGCTTTTGATGTCATTTCCGCAAGACTCGGTTCCTGACTGCCCTTACGATCGATTTCAAAAAGCATGTTCCCCTGATTAAACAACCCGAGAAGTTTCTCTCCGCGGGCATTTTTCATCTCTTCGGCGGTTGAGACTAAAACATACCCGTTCTGTTTCGCTTCATCAATCAGGTTGCGAGCATCTTTCCGCCTCCCCTTTTCTGCTTCGGGAAGGAAAAATATCTTTCCTCCTCCAAAGAGGAGGTTGACATTGGAGTCAACCAATTGTTCGGCAATCCTTTCTTCTTCCGATCTTTTTCCTACATGAGCGACGAAGGCAGCCGGTGTCGCATCGGTAATCCCGGAGGTCGTCACCAGGCCGGTGGATTTCCCCTTTTCTTTTGCCATTTCGAGGATAGTCTTTAGAACCTTGCCATCCGGTCCGATACCAATAGATTTCGCGAGCACCTTCACTCCTGTTGCCATCTGGACAGCAGCAGCAGCCGATTCCGTCACCGTGCTGTCTGCTGTATCGTTGACCATATAGGCTGTTTGTCCCCTATCCATCACTTCGGTCATCACAAGATTCTTCCCCAACTGTCGTGTGGCATAAAGCCAGGCTGCCTGCACATGAGCCGGTCCCATCCCATCACCAATCATGAGGATGATGTTCTTTGCCTGTCCGGCAAAGGAGACCACTGAAAAATAAAGTAGAAAGGCAATAACAAGAACATGACCTACCAGCAGCCTCTTTACATTATTAGCCAAGACAAACCTCCATTCGCAATGAGTAGAAAACAGCCCTAATTACCGCGAGGACAAGTTTGTCGCTCGAATAAACTTTCCCATTTAGATCGAAAACAAATCCTTTAAACATGACACATAAATCCCTCCCCTCCTCCCTTTACAAAGGGAGGAGATATTTTATCCTCTCTGCGCTATGTTCTCTGCGCTATGCTCTTTGCGCTTTGCGTCTTTCTTCTAACCAAACACTCCTCCCATTTTCGTCCCGGCAACCTTGTTGATGGCGAAGAGACAGACCGCTCCGAGGATGATCAGAATGAGGCCCAAGGCAGCGGCTTCGTTTACCGAGCCTCCGATGTAGAAATTAAAAATTCCAACGGTCATCATCTCATGTCCGGGCACGACTAAGAGGAGTGTGGCCGACGCCTCCTGGAGAGCGAGTATGAAGGAATAGAGGGAGCCCACCAAGACTCCCTTCCAAATCAGTGGAAGTGTAACATCTTTAAACGTCTTCAATTTCGGAGCCCCTACACTTTCAGCAGCCTCTTCAAAAGACCTATGAACGATCAAAAGGGAAGCAAAAGTTCCCCGCACGGTATAGGGAAGCCGTCTCACCCCGAGTACAATAGGAATCACAATCCAAATGCCGAGCAAGGCTGTGTTCATGAATGGCAGAGGATCTCTGAAGGCCCGAAGATATGCAATACCGATTCCGGTTCCTGGAAGGGCAAGTATCAGAGTGGTAAGTGAGTCCAGGAGATCCCTCCCCGGGACTTTGGTCCGGGCCATCACCCAAGCTACAGGGACCCCAACAATGATACAGATGAATACAGAGATGCCTGAGTAGAGCAAGCTGTTGATGATGAACTTAGGCGTCTCAATAGAAACACGCTCAAAATATTGCAGGGTATATTTCACCGGAATGGGTGTGAGGGCCCAGCCTCTACCAAAGGAGTCAAGAGCGATGCCAAGATAAGGAATAAATGCAAAGATTAGAACCACGATTAAGAAAATAACTACCCCTGCTCGACCCCAGGGTGAGATTTTCTTTCTCTCGATCTTTGAATAAGAAAGGGAGCTATAATCCTTGATGGCCACGTACTGCTTAGCAATGATCAAAAAGACGATGGCCAGTATGACCATGATGGCGGAGATGACAATTCCCATCTTGAAGAGCCTTCGGTCCACAAATTGGACGATGTTGAGATACGCCTGCGAGGCAAGCAGATTATCAACCCCCACTACCAAGGGAGTGGCAAAGTCGGCAAAAGTCCAGATGAAGACCAGAAGTGCCCCCGATACATAACCCGGAGTGGTGAGCGGAAATGTGATATCCCAGAATTTCCGCAAGCCCCGCGACCCCACGCTCTCTGCTGCTTCATCGAGAGAAGGAGAAATCTTCCCCAGGGCATCAACGATGCTCAGGGTCATGAGTGGAAAGAGGTGGAGCGTCTCCACAAGCAGGACGCCCTGAATCCCGTACATGAAATTAATGGGCTTGGTAAATCCCAAATAGTCCATGAGGATCACGTTCACTGTCCCAGCCCGGCCCATGATGAACACGAACCCCATCACTCCAACAAGAGGAGGCATGATCATGGGAATGATCGTCAAATAGGAAAAAAGATTTCTCCCAGGGAACTCATAGCGTAGAAGGAGAAACGCAATAGTGATGCCAATGACCGAAGTGGTAATGACGGTAGCCACTCCGAGGAGGAGAGAATTTACCAAGGTTTTCAAGTAAAAGGAGTCGGTGAAAAAGTCGTAGAAGTTCATCAGGGTAAAGACACCTTGATCGGTTGTAAAAGTATCGTAGAAGAGCCGGATGAGTGGATAGATCAGAAATATACCAAAGAAGGCCCAGATCCCGGCATAGCCGAGCAATCCGCCAATTCTCGCCTGCGGCCAAGCACGGGGTTGACTGAGGGCAATGGTTGTTTCTGTCTGTGGGTCCATAATAAGGTTCTTCTTTACTGGAATGGTATAGTACTCAAAACCGCTTTTTAGGGCTGAGCAAAAATGCTCAGATGCAAGGCGCCCGAAATCCTGAGGAATGAGACGTACATGGAAGTACGCCACAATGACGAAGGATGAGGGCAACGCCGCAGATGGGCATTCTTCATCAGCCCGCTGGAATGCCTAAAGTGGTCTTAATAGGAAAACTGACATATACCTTTTCCCCTATGGAAAAAGGTTGATAACCCCAGGGGTTCTGAACGTCCACTTTGAAAATGATCTCACTATTGATTTCCACATCATATCGGATTGTATTTCCGATATAAGAGGCAAAACTAACGGTTCCGGCAATACAATTAAATTCTTTTTGAGTATCTTCTGACTGGCTAATCGATGCGGTCTCTGGTCGAACACTGATCATGCATCGTTCTCCAGGTTTGTACTGCCCATCGCTGGTGCAGAGTAAAAACCCTGCCTTGGTTTGCACTCTCACCCACTTTTCAGTGGCATTGATTTCCTGAACATCACCGGGAATCAGGTTATTAATCCCAATAAAGTCAGCAACGAAGGGATTACGGGGTCTTTCATAGAGATCCCTTGGTGAACCAATCTGCAGTAATTTCCCCAGATTGATCACTGCGATCCGGTCCGAAAGGGTCAGGGCCTCCTCCTGGTCATGAGTAACGTAGATGGTGGTTATACCCAGTTCCTTTTGAAGCTTGCGGATCTCAGCACGAACCTGAACGCGAATCTTGGCGTCCAGGTTACTCAGAGGTTCATCTAACAGAAGCACATTGGGGTTCAAGACAAGTGCCCGGGCCAGAGCCACCCGCTGCTGTTGTCCTCCTGATAGTTGCCCGGGGTACCGATCTTCAAGGCCCACCAGGTTGACCAGTTTCAGAACGAGGGAGACTTTATGGGTAATCTCAGCCTTGGGAATTTTTTTGAGCTTGAGGCCGTATGTGATGTTGTCAGAAATCGTCATGTGGGGCCAGAGGGCATAGTTCTGGAAAACCATCCCAATATTTCGCTCATAGGGCGGTATAGAGGTGACCGCCTTGTCGTCAAAGTAAATCTCTCCTTTGTCAGGTTTGTGAAACCCTCCAATCAAGCGAAGGATAGTCGTCTTTCCACAACCTGAAGGACCGAGAAGTGTGAAAAGTTCTCCGTCATGTATTTCCAGTGAAACATGGCTCACTGCCTCCAGGGTTCCGAACCTCTTAACAATGTCTTTTAATTGAATCTCCATAAGTCTAACCAGTCCATTAATTTTAAATTGAAAAAGTGATCTTTCCACGAGAAAACTCCCTGAGAGCTACGCCCCCAAGGAGTTTCCCGTAATGAAAGAAAGATTATCGAATCTCACTTTTATTTGATAAGTTCCTTATGTTTTTCTGCAATCTCCTTCCTGAAATAAGCATTCACATCCTCGTTTCTCTCTCGAGCGATCTTGTCGTCGTAGACATTCCCTATGGGGACGTCAAAGAATGATCTCACCCCAGCTGTAAATCGAACGGCTTTCTCTTGGTTCGATCCGGGCGGCCCCTGAACTCTAAATTTTGGAGTAATGGGATAAAGTCCTGATCCTGCTAAGAGCTTTTGGCCCTCCTCCGTCAAAAGGAACTCAATAAAAGCATGGCCAGCCTTAGGATGGGGAGCACCCTTCAGCACAGCCATGGGTTCAGGAGTCACGTAAGCATTGCTTGGATAGACGAATATGAGTTCATACCCGGCTAAAACCTCGGCAAAAGCCATGTAGCTTGGTACAGCGAACCCGACGGCGAACTCCCCTTTAGCCACCACGTTGGGGACGTCACGGGAGCGCGCTGTAAAAATCCCGGTGTTCGCTGCCAATTTTCTCAACCACTCCCATCCTTTCTCCCATCCATACATTGCAAGAATCACCTCATAGGAAGCATGGCTGGAGCTCGAACGGTCTGGGGTACATTGAGCAATATGTCCCTTCAGCTTTGGGTTGAGCAGGTCATCCCAGTCTTTGATGGTGACACCTAAACGCTGTAACAATTTCGGCTGGTAGATGAGTCCATAAGGCTCCAAGGTAGTTCCCACCCAGAATCTCTTCGGGTCTTTTATAGGGAGACCCACTGGTTTCCCAATGGTGGCTGGGATCTCATCCCACATCTTTTGGGGTATAGTTATCTGCTCCAAGAGACCTTCCTTTGCTAAATTATCAAAAAGTGTTGCTTCCCCGCCCCAAAAGACATCAGCCCTGGGCTTGCCTCTCCACTCGAGAATCTGCCCATAAGCCACAGGAGTTCCTTGAGGCATGGCACTGGTCTTCACATCGACGTTCCATTTCTTCTTGGCATAGTCGGCAAAAGCCTTTAGTGCCGGGTCGTGGGCATCTTTGGAGACAGGGGTAATGAGGTAAAACTCATTTTCGATCGCCTGTCCAAATGACATCCCTCCAAAACAGAGAAAACCCGTCAGTAGCACACTCAATACGACAATGATTCGTTTCATCACCAATCGCCTCCTTCTCTTGTCTCTTTAAAGAATTTGTTCCAACCTACCTTCCCTTCTCATTCCACTCCTCTTTCTTGCCATCACCCACCCCCTTTCGATAGAATCTAATAATATTTTCCCAGATAATATATAACGGTGGCAAAAGATGTCAAGGCAAATCAAATCAGACTGGTCAAGCCCGCTAACAAGATTAGGTAAGATTCCCGGGAGGTAAGGCCGAGATTGACTTTTTCTCAGAAATCAATTAAAAATAAATTATAGGTGATCTCCGAGCCCTCTTCCTAACTCTTGATTTTCTGGACATGGAGGATGGCCGTCAGGGCACGGCCGGAAACGGCCATACCTCCCGTGTTTGGAAAGGAGATGGAATAATCCAAAAGCCGATACCTCAAACACGGGTATCGGCTTTTCTATTTTAGACCACCAAAGGAATGTATGAAAGGATTTTTCAGGGTTCAGACACCTGAGGAGCTCTACGGAAAACTGGATCGTTTCAAACCCCTTTCCTCTGAAAAGGTTGATGTTGAGGACTGCCTTCACAGGGTGCTTTCAGAAGATATTGTCTCGCCTATCAACCTTCCTGAATTCCCGCGATCTACGGTCGATGGCTTTGCTTTAAAGGCCAAAGACACGTTCGGAGCTTCTGAGCGGAGTCCTGCTATTTTTCAAGTGATCGGTGAGATTCCAATGGGCCAGGTCTCGGATATCGAGGTGAAAGATGGAGAAGCGGTGAAAGTGGCAACTGGAGGAATGGTCCCAAAAGGGGCCGATGCCGTTGAAATGGTGGAGTACACAGAATGGGTAGATTCCCATACACTCCACGCCTTCAAGACCCTTTCCCCATTGGAGAATGTTATCCAAGTCGGAGAAGACGTGAAGGCCGGAGAGGCAGTTCTTCATAAAGGTCATTTGATCCGACCTCAGGATATTGGCTTGATGGCCGGAATCGGGAAGAGCGACGTCCGCGTATTTCTTCGACCAAAAGTCGCCGTCATCTCCTCAGGGGATGAGATCGTTCCTATTGAGGAGTCCCCCGTCCTTGGAGAAGTGAGGGACATCAATCGCTATACCATCGTTTCGATGGTGAAGGAGACCGGGGGTATTCCCATCTTTCTCGGCATTGCCAAAGATCGTTTCAACGAACTCAAGGAGAAGATCGAATTGGGATTGAAAGAATCAGATATGGTGGTCATCACAGGAGGAAGTTCTGTCGGATCGTTGGACTTGACAGCGGAAGTCCTTCAAACATTCCCGGGAACGGAGATTCTCGGCCATGGCGTTTCAATCAGGCCCGGGAAACCAACCCTTCTTGGCGACATGAATGGAAAGCCTTTCCTGGGATTGCCAGGACATCCCGTCTCTGCCATGGTCATCTTCCATTTCTTTGGGAAACCCATCCTTAAAATCTTATCGGGCCAATCCAGAGAAGTAATCTGGCACCAGATAAAGGTAAAGGCTAAGGCCTCACGCAATATTCCCTCTGTGCCAGGAAGGGAAGACTATGTGAGGGTGAGGTTAGAAGAAAGGGACGGCACTTTCTGGGCTCATCCCATCTTTGGAAAGTCTGGAGCGATCTCGAACTTAGTCCGTGCTAATGGATTGATCCGGATTGGTATCAATGAAGAAGGCTTAGAGGAAGGAGAGGAGGCAGAGGTCATCCTCTTATAAAAAACGTTTAGATCGTTTTCACCGTTTGGATCGTTAATATCGTTATTGGATTAAAATTGAACGGTCTTAACGAACTTAACGGACTCAACGATCTTAACGATACTAACGGATTAGAGATGAAGCGTACCATTTACCTTAAGAAAAAATCCTTGGAAGAGGCCAAGGAAATTGTTTCTTCAGAGATCGTTAACCTGATCCATCTTGGAACCGAGAGGATTCCGGTTATCCGTTCCTTGGGCCGGGTGACTGCGAAACCTCTCTTTGCAAAGATCTCCTCCCCTCCCTTCCACTGTGCAGCCATGGATGGAATTGCGGTCAAGGCGGAGAACACTTACGGAGTGACCGAGGAATCTCCAAAGTCGCTCCTCATTAATGAAGAGGCCTTCTTTGTCAATACAGGGAACCCTATTCCAGAGGGAATGGATGCAGTCATCATGATCGAGGATGTCCATCTCATCGATTCTAAAAGGGCGGAAATCAGGAATGCGGCTTATCCCTGGCAGCATATCAGAGCGATCGGAGAAGATATGATCGCCACAGAGATGGTCTTTCCAGAAAACCATAAGATCACGGCTTATGATTTAGGTGCATTACTGGCAAGCGGTTATCAGGAGATCCAGGTAAAGAAAAAACCGAGAGCGCTCATCATTCCAACGGGTTCGGAACTGTTGGAACCGGAACAAACCAATCTAAACCGAGCCAATTCTCGATCCGCAACCATCCGTCCTGGCATCATCGAATCCAATTCTTATATCCTCAGCGGGTTGATCTTGGAGGATGGAGGGGAACCGATTCGGCACCCCATTGTCAAGGACGACCCCATCAAAATCAAGGAAGCACTTCTTTCAAACTATGCGGGGGTCGATTTGATTCTCATCATTGCTGGATCATCCGCAGGTTCGGAAGATTTCACCCGATCGATCATTGAGGAATCAGGGGAAGTCTTTGTCCATGGTGTTTCCATCATGCCAGGAAAACCAACCCTTATCGGGAAATTTAAGGATCGGCCAATGATCGGGATCCCCGGGTACCCGGTTTCTGCGATCATCGCCTACGAGGAAATGGTTAGGCCTATCTTTTATCAATCCCTCCATTTAACAAAAACGGAAAGGCCGAGGATAAAGGTCATACCAACCAGAAAGATCCCTTCCAAATTGGGAACGGAAGAGTTTTTGAGGGTGAAGGTGGGAAACGTTGGGAAGAGATTCTTTGCAACGCCCTTACCCAGAGGCTCTGGCGTAATTACCTCTCTGACCAAGGCGGATGGGATGATTCGGATTCCTGCCCTCTCAGAAGGCGTGGACGAGAACGAAGCAACGGAGGTTGAACTCCTGAGACCTCTCGAGGAAATCCTGCATACAGTGGTGATGGTGGGGAGCCATGACCTCAGCCTTGACATCTTGGCCAATCTGCTGGGGAGATTCTATCCTCCCATTTATTTCTCTTCTCAACCGGTGGGCAGTTTAGGCGGGATCCTTGCGATAAAGAATGGGATTTGCCACATGGCTGGTCTCCACCTGCTTGACCCGGAGACAGGAGAGTATAATTTTCCTTATATTCGAAGCTATTTAAGGGGAGTTGATCTAAAGGTCATCCACCTCGTGTATAGAGAGCAGGGTCTGATCGTCCAGAAAGAAAATCCAAAGAAAATAAGAGGACTGGAGGATCTTCTCCGAAAAGATATCACCTTCATCAATCGCCAAAAAGGTTCGGGGACTCGGATCCTCCTCGATCACATGCTGAAGACTCTTTTCCTTGAACCGGCTCAGATTCACGGATTCGAAAATGAGGAATATACCCACATGGCCCTGGCCTCTGCGATCGCCAGCGGCAGAGCGGACGCCGGGTTGGGGATTCTTCCCGCAGCCCAGGCGATGGATTTGGATTTTATTCCCATTGCTAAGGAACGTTACGACCTCGTCATCCCTTCCATATACTTTAAAGATGAAAAGATCGAAAAGATGATGGAGACGATTCGGTCGGATGAATTTAAAAAGATGGTTTTTCAGATGGGAGGATACGATGTTTCAAGAACAGGAGAAGAGCTAAATTTTCAATTTTAGATTGCCGATTGCCAATTTAAATCGAAAATCTAAAATCGCAAATCAAAAATGGAGAAATATGTTATTCGATCCATATAAAAGAAAAATTAATTACCTCCGGATCTCGGTGACAGACCGATGTAATCTCCGATGCCGTTATTGTATGCCGAAGGAGGGAATTCCTCTTATCTCCCATGAGGAAATTTTGACCTACGAAGAGATATTGAGGATCGTCCGTGTCTTTGCGGCCGAAGGAATTTCTAAAGTCAGGTTGACCGGAGGAGAACCTCTGGTCAGGAAAGGGATCGTGGATTTCATTTCCCGCCTCTCCCATATCGAGGAGATCAAAGACTTAAGCCTGACCACAAACGGAATCCTCTTAAAAGAGTCCGCTCAAGATCTCAAACAGGCCGGTTTGAAAAGGATCAATATCAGTCTCGATTCCCTTCGCAGAGAGCGGTTCTGCCAGATCACTCGAAAGGACGATTTTGAACGGGTGTGGAGCGGTATCGAAGAGGTGTTGAAGGTGGGGCTCTCCCCCATCAAAATCAATATGGTTGCCATTCAAGGACTCAATGACGACGAAATCGAATCTTTTGCTCGATTGACTTTTTATCTCCCTCTTACCGTCCGCTATATCGAATATATGCCTTCCGCCAATGGAGAGGAATGGAGGAAAAGCGATATTTTAACCATTCCTCGAATCAAAACTCGTCTGGAAAATGTTGGCAAACTGATCCCCATCCCTGCCGATCGATGGGATGGACCAGCTAAGAGATTCCGAATCGAAGGGGCCATCGGAGAAATTGGATTGATCGGTGCGGTTAGCACCCACTTCTGTGATGATTGTAATCGCCTTCGACTAACTGCCGACGGTAAGATCAGGACCTGCCTCTTTTCGGACGAGGAGATTGATGTAAAGGAACTTCTCAGAAAGGGCGGGGGCGATCGTGATTTAAGGGAACGGCTTCTCGTGGCTCTGAGAGCGAAGCCCGAAAGGCATCATATCGATACACATCAATTTAAGAAATGCCAGAGGAATATGTCGGCGATCGGAGGCTAAATAGATAAAGTAAGTCATTGAGTCACTATGTCATTAGGTCACTGATTGGAAAGAAGCTCAAAGCTCAAGGCTGAAAGCTCAACGGTGTTTTAATAATGAGTAAATGACCTAATTACTTAATGACTGGATTGTCTTCAACTGGAGAGAAGGATGCCAAGACTCACGCATTTTGACAAGAGAGGCCGTGCAAAGATGGTCGATGTGAGTAAAAAGTCAGAGACTTTGAGGGAGGCCGTAGTTCGAGGATCCATCTCCATGAACCCGAAGACTTTTAAAAAAATTGTCTCCGGTAAAATCTCAAAGGGAGATGTCTTTGCTGTGGCCAGGGTGGCTGGGATCATGGCTGCAAAAAAGACCTCCGAAATCATTCCCATGTGCCATCCTCTCAATCTCTCCCACGTGGAGATCGATTTCGTTCCTTTTGAAAAGGAGAGTCGAATCGATATTGAGGCAAGAGTAAAGATCAGGGCCCAAACCGGCGTAGAAATGGAAGGTTTCGTGGCTGTGGCCGCTGCTGGTCTCACAATTTACGACATGTGTAAGGCCATTGATCGAGGAATGGTCCTGTCCAACATCTATCTAGTAAAAAAGACAGGAGGAAAGAGTGGAACGTACACCTCTAAAAATCTCCCCTCCCCTGGTGGGAGGGGATGAAGGGGAGGGGGAATTATTTTATCACCCTCACCGCGCCGTCGCCAGAGCGGCTATGGCGCGTCGGCGACCCTACCCTCTCCCGTCAAGGGAGAGGGTAATCAATGGGAGAATTAGCTAATGAATAAAGTGCAGCGTGGCAAGGTTCTGGCAGTCAATATCAGTGAGGAGAAGGGAACAAAGAAGACCAATATTCAATCGTGCACTCTATTAAAGGATTTCGGGCTGAAAGGCGATGCTCATGCAGGTCCTTGGCATCGGCAGGTCAGTCTTTTGGCGAACGAATCGATTGAGAAGATGAGGGCCATGGGCTTGAAGGTAGGCTTTGGCGATTTTGCAGAGAATATTACAACGGAGGGCGTTGATCTCGTTCATCTTCCCATTGGGACAACGATCCGAATCGGACGTTCTGTGCTCCTTCGCGTCACCCAAATCGGAAAGGAGTGCCACGAACGCTGTGCCATCTATTACCAGGCAGGGGACTGCGTGATGCCCAAAGAAGGGATCTTTGCCGAGGTCATCAATGAAGGAGAAGTTAAGGTTGGAGATGAAATTATCATCGAGTAATCCCCCCATCCCCCCTTTAGTAAAGGGGGGCAAACGGGCATTTGTGAGGTGAACATGTTTAGAGTTGTTATTTTGACCATTAGTGATCGAGGCTCGAAGGGCGAGCGAGAAGATTCGAGTGGGCCTCTCATCCGGGAGATGGTAAGAGACCTCCCTGCTGAGGTCATTCATTATGGGATCATTCCAGATGAGAAAGAGAAGATCATTGAGTCCTTAAAAAGAGGGGCCGATCAATTAAAGGCAGACTTAATCCTCACTACAGGAGGAACCGGCCTGAGCCCTCAGGATGTGACTCCCGATGCAACATTGAAAGTGATAGAGAAAGAGGTGCCTGGATTTTCTGAGGCGATGAGGGCTGAAAGCTTAAAAAAGACACCTCATGCCATGATCTCCAGAGCCGTCGTGGGAATCCGGGGTTCAACTTTGATTGTGAATCTGCCAGGAAGTCCAAAAAGTGTAAAGGAAAATTTAAGTGTGATCCTCCCTGCCCTTCCCCATGCCTTATCCAAATTGAAGGGCGATCCCTCCGAATGTGGGCAAGGATAAAACGGCATTGAAGGCGTCTATATGAATTTACCCCGTTAGAAATAATGCCCCGCTGCTCTGCAGCGGGGTTAGATTTTAGAATAATTCCGGCGGGGTTTAATGCCCCGCTGGAATTTCTAACGGGGTTTACTCCAATTTAGCCAGCCTTCATATGAATGACCTTATCTACGCAATAAAAGAAAGGGCCACCCTCAATGGGTGACCTTTTTTATCAAGAGTTGAGATCCTCAATGATTATCCCTCATCATCATCGTTATCGTTGTCATTATTGCCATTATCGTCGTCATCATCTTCTTCTTTATTGGAGGCCTTGCTTTTTGGACGTTCTTTTCCCATTTGAGGCATCTCAAACTTTTGAGGTTTTTCCGTGACGAGGCTCCTTCCGCCAGTGCCATATCCAGTCAGAACCATTTCAAAATCCTTCCCTTGCGATTTGAACAATCCGTAGGGAGAAATGTCCTTATAGACCCAACTATCCACCAAAGAACCGTAATGCCGGAACTGAAAGTGCTATGTCACAAATTTCCCCGCAGGGACATTATGGGCATAAGCACCATCGATGAAAAATAAGACTGAAAAAATTGAAGCCACCCAAATTATTCTTCTCATGACGCCCTTCTCATCTACCGAATGACTTTTTCGAACATCACCGTGCCACTTATGAGTTTACTCTTTAATGATAATTATTATAGGAGAGGAGATTTTGAAGGTCAATAGGGTTGACTTTGGTCTGGACCTTCCAGTAAATTTAAAAAAGAGGATGCAACGTGAGCGGTATCCTCACGATGGACCTTGAAAATAAGAAGGGAGGATAAAAGGATGAATCGATTCTCTGAGGCATCGTGGAAGGAATTTCGAGAGAAACTGGGATTAAAAGAATCTCCTTTGGGAATCTACTATACGAATGAGAAACCTCAAGGGGTTACCCCAAAGACGGGAATCCGTGTCTGCATGATCGGACTCCTGAAAAGAGCAAGGAAGGATGGGAAGACGGTCTATTTTGACAAGAACCATTTCGGATGCCCTGGAGGTGGCTATTATATGGGACTTTTAGAATCCCCCATGCCGAATATCGAATATTTCCTCTCCTGTGGGATTCCAGGGCAGATGGAAGGGGAGCGCTATATTAAGACACCGGAACTTGCGAAGGAGTATTTCGGAAAAATGAAACCGAGGACTGCACCCGCCGCCTACTGCGTCTTCCAACCCATCGAACAGTTTCAAGACGTGAGAAACCCGGAGGTGGTTGTCTTCTTTGTTCCACCGGATATTCTCTCAGGGCTCTTTACCCTCACCAACTATGCCTTAGAAAGCACCGATGCGGTGTACACTCCCTTTGGTTCGGGATGCAGTGCCATTCTCACTCATCCGTTGAAAGAGGCCGACAAGGAACGGCCTCGTGCCATCCTTGGAATGTTCGATGTCTCGGCAAGGCCAATGGTTGAAAAGGATATTCTCACCTTTGCCATGCCCTACTCCTTGTTCTTAAGGCTTTTAGAAAATGTTTCAGGCAGCTTCCTCGAAACGGAGAGCTGGAAGAAAGTTCTTCAGAGGATTAAAAAGAAGTGAAAGAAACTCGGTGTATAGAAAAAATAGGCATTGACAATCAAAAAGACTTATCGTAAAAAGGTGGCATGTTCAGGATCATCTTCAAATTTTGGTGGTGGCAGATCACAAGATAGGGGTCTGCCCGGCCAAAAGGAGGGATGATTCAGGGTAATTTTTCTTAAGCCAATAAAAGGGGCATGGGCGACTTCAATCGTTTCCCATGCCCCTTTTGTTTTTGTGAAAGGGGCTATGGCAGGCAGCCGTAGTCCCTTTCTTTTTCATAGCAGAAAACTGCAACGAAGGAAGTACTGCAAAATAAATGGAGAAAGGAGGAACCCCATGTTAGTAAAAGTCGAAAGGAATCAAAAAATAGTGCTACCAGATTGCATTTGCCAAGAACTCGGGATCTCTACAGGTGACAAGCTAAAGGCTTCTATTAGAGAAGGAAAAATTGTCCTCCAACCCGTTAATCACCGCGGGATGGAAGCAGATAGACCCTCGAAGAATGGGAGAGGCAGGATATTAATGTTTGGAACAGCCTCTGAAGCTTTTGACGAAGAGGATTTCGGTTAATATCTTCTCCCCTTGCAATGAGTGAACGGATCATTTACCTTTCCCTCAAGACATTCGTTGATTGAGGGGGGGAGCGATATGATCTTTTCAGAAAGGATCTCTCTGAGTACAGAGGGGTTCAGCGATATCCTGGATATCACACATCATGTTGATGCAGTGATAGGCCGCTCAAAAATTGAAAATGGGTTGGTCACTGTATTCTGTCCTGGATCCACTGGTGCTGTGACGACGATTGAATATGAATCAGGGGTGCTCAGGGATTTACAGAAGGCAATCGAAAAGATCGTCCCATCCAATATTCCTTATGAACATGACAGGCGCTGGGGTGACGGCAATGGCTTCTCTCATGTGAGGGCAGCCTTGATGAAGCCGTCCCTGACCATTCCTCTCATCAAACGGAGACTCACCTTAGGAACATGGCAGCAGATCGTTTTCATCGATTTTGACAACCGGAGGCGGGAAAGAGATATTCTTGTCCAAGTGATGGGCGAATAACGGTCGTGGCGAACCCGGTTCACCTCGTTAGAAATGATGCCCCGCTTATCTCCAGCGGGGTTACATTCTAAATAATTCCGATTGGGTTTAACCCGCTGCGCCAGCGCCTGCGCGGCGAGTGCCCCGCTGAAATTTCTAACGGGGTTCACTTCATCAACATATAAATTGAAACAAAGATGACGAAAACGGCAAATAATTTTTTAAGCCGAAATGGGTGAGTTTTAAAAGAAACATAGGCTCCTGCTCTCGCCATCAGTATCGTCCCGATGGCGAGGGCGACACCACGTTGGAGATCCACGAATCCAAAACTCCATTCTGGAAGACCAGCACGGCCCATCCCATTTAAAATATAGCCAGCGACTGAGAACAGAGCTGTTATTACAATGGTGGCGCTCGATGTCCCGATCGCTAATTTCAGAGGCATATTTAGGAAGTAATACATCATCGGTATGGTAATAATTCCTCCTCCGACACCAGCCAGAGCCGCGACAACACCGGCGGCAAGCCCCACCCCGATAAGACCCAACGTGCTCGGTGCGGAGGATAACTCGAGTTTCTTTTGAGCCTGTGCTTCGCTTTCGGTCAACATTCTTATTGCTGCCACCATGACAATGAGCCCAAAAGCAATTCTCAGATGTCTTCCGCTTAACCACGCAGCCAATTTCGTGGTGGCGAGAGCGGTCAGGGCGCTGGAAAATCCGATCACGAAGACCGAACGCCAATCAATGTTTCTCTGTTTCCCATGTTGATAGGCGCTCGTCAGTGAAGCAAAGACGATCACAAAGAGGCTGGTGCCAATGGCGATATGAGTCAATACAGACGAGGAGACGCCGGATCGCTCGTAGCTGAAAACAAGTACGGGCACCATCAGTATCCCGCCGCCCACACCGAAAAAACCGGCGAGGAACCCTACGATGCATCCAACTCCAACAAAAATTAAAAAATCAATCGGCGTCATCTTTTAAAGTCCAGGATTATCAACCATTGCGGAATGCAGATTGCGGATTGCGGAGTAAAAAAGAAAAAATCTTAGATTTTGGTCTTTAAATTCCGAAATCCGCATTCGGAAATCCGAAATAAACGTACTATTCATACCTCAGGGCTTCGATGGGGTTGAGCATGGAAGCCTTACGAGCCGGGTAGAACCCAAAAAATACGCCTACCGATCCAGAAAAGAGAAAAGCCAAAAGGATGGCGTTAATCGAAAAGAGGGTCGGCCATTGGGTGACCGTGGCTAAAACGACGGTCCCCACGATTCCTATTCCGATTCCCACCGTTCCTCCAATCAGACTGAGCACCAAAGATTCGATGAGGAATTGAAGGAGGATATCCCGTCCCTTTGCACCGACAGCGATTCGAATACCAATTTCCCTCGTCCTCTCCGTGACAGAGACGAGCATAATATTCATAATTCCGATCCCCCCAACAATGAGAGAGATGGAGGCAATGGCACCCAGAAGGAGGGACATGACACTGGCCGATTGCTCAGCGGTCGACATAATCTCTGTGAGATTCCT
Organism: uncultured delta proteobacterium; assembly: GCA_963826305.1. GTDB lineage: Bacteria > Desulfobacterota > BSN033 > BSN033 > UBA1163 > CAWGWZ01. The sequence continues at coordinate 536,475 of CAWGWZ010000028.1, forward strand.
CACCGAAAAGTCATTATCCTGCTTTGGCTGAATACGATGCCTCTGTCGAAGAAGATCATTAATTTGATTCTCCACATCCTTCATCACCTCCGGCTCCCTTGCCTGGACCATAATCACTCTGACCATCCCCGGGAATTGCATCCCAAAGAGCTTTTTTTGGGCGGTGGTCAGGGGGACGATGATCGTATCGTCCTGATCCTGTCCCATTGTCGATTGGCCCTTGGGAGCAAGGACACCGACCACGGTGAAAGGGACCATCTTAATACGAATGATTTGGCCAATCGGGTCGATCCCTCCGAAGAGATTATCCACCACAGTCTTTCCCAAAAGACAAACTTTGGTTGCCCCATCAATGTCCTGTTGAGTGAATGGGCGACCTGAAGAAAGGGGCCACTCCCTGATTTCAAGGGCCTCAGGGGTTGTCCCATTCACAATGGTGGACCAGTTCTGATTTCCGAAGACCACCTGTGCTCCCCCCCCGAGGGATGGCGCCACATACCTGACCGCCGGGATTTCTGCCTGGATTGCTTTTGCATCACCCACATTTAACGTTGGAACAGTTCCTGATCCGAACCGGAGCCCGCCACTTGTTGAACTCCCTGAGAGGACAATGAGAAGATTCGATCCCATACTGGCGATCTGGTCGGCAATTCGTCTCTTTGCCCCCGAGCCCACGGCGACCATGGCGATCACCGCACCCACGCCGATGATGATTCCCAACATGGTCAAGGCCGAACGCATCTTGTTGACCATCAGCGCCCTCAGGGCAATCCGGAGGCTTGCAAGAAGACGTGTCATCTCCCCCCTCCTGCCATGGTGCGGGTCGAATTCTTGTGATCATCAACGATCCTTCCATCCCTGAAGTGGATGTTCCTTTTAGCAAAGGAAGCAATGTCCGGCTCATGGGTGATCATGATGATGGTGATTCCCATCTCTCGATTGAGTCGCTGAAAGATACCCATGATCTCTTCACTTGTCTTGGAATCAAGGTTGCCCGTGGGTTCATCGGCTAAGAGAATGGAGGGTTGGTTGACTAAGGCCCGGGCGATCGCTACCCGTTGCTGTTCACCTCCGGAAAGTTGGCTGGGATGATGATGCTCCCTTCCCTTTAAGCCCACTTCAGAAAGAGCTTTTTGTGCCATCTCCCTCCTTTTGGAGGTTGAAGTTGCTGCATAGACCAGAGGCAACTCAACATTTTCCAAGGCTGAGGTCCTCGATAAAAGGTTAAACCCCTGAAAGACAAAACCGATCTTTCGATTTCGAATCTCCGCCAGATCATCCCTCGAAAGGTTTTCCCCGTTGATCCCTTCTAAAAGGTATTGCCCGCTCGTGGGTCGATCTAAGAAACCTAAGATATTCATGAAGGTGGACTTCCCGGAGCCTGAGGCCCCCATGATCGCAACAAATTCACCTCGTTCAACCAACAGGGAAACACTCCGAAGGGCTTGAACTTCTACCTCACCCAAACTATAAACCTTGACCAAATCTTGAACCTGAATTAAAGGCTCCATATTTAAAACCTAAATTCCAAATCCCAAATTGCAAATCTCAAATAAGCTTCAAGCTCCAATTTCTAATGACCAGAATGTTTTCGAATTTGAGTCATTGGTAATCTATTTGGGATTTGGTGCTTGGAATTTGATGCTTGTCCAAGTTTTATCTTCCCATTCCCCGCATGAGAGGTGAAGTGCCGGTTTGGCTCGGGGCTTTCTTACTCGAGGTCCCTTCAACAATCACCTCCCCACCTTCCCTAAGATCTCCGGACATCACCTCACTGAAAGTACCGTCGGTAATTCCAAGGACAATAGAGACGGGAGCCGGCTTCCCGTCCTGAGATAGGACCCATACCCTGCCCGGTCTTCCCTGGTCTCCTCGCGGTGATTTCAGCTGTCCATCCACTTTCTGCGGAGGGACTCCCTTCCCACTTTCCTTCCTGGCAACGTCTGGCTGGAACCTGAGAGCAGCGTTGGGTATTTTCAAAACCCCTTCTCTATGGGCAATCATAACGGAGACGTTGGCGGTCATACCAGGCTTCAGCTTTAAGTCTTTATTGTTCACCTGGATGACCACATCGTAAGTCACAACATTCTGAATCGTAATGGGGGCATTGCGAATCTCCGAAACCCTTCCACGAAATGTCCTTCCGGGATAGGCATCCACGGTGAAAGTCGCCTCCTGTTCTAATGCAACGCGACCGACATCTGCTTCACTCACATTGGTATCCACCTGCATCCGGGTCAGGTCTTTAGCAATGGTAAAAAGAGTTGGAGCCTGAAGGCTGGCCGCCACGGTTTGACCTACATCCACATTTCTCGAAATGACAGTCCCATTCACTGGAGAACGGATCGTGGTATACCCCAGGTTTATCTCTGCCAGTTTTAAAGCAGACTTAGCCTGCTCCACCTGAGCCTTCGAGGATTCCACCTGAGACGTAGCCGAGTCCACCTGGGCTTTAGCCACATCCCTCTGGGCCACCGCCGTATCATAACTCGTCTGGGCCGTGTCCATCGTCGCCTGGGCGATGACCTTCCTTTCCACAAGCGGCAGGTTTCGATCAACAGTCCTCTTCGCATCGACCACAGCCACCTCTGCCTTCACGAGATTTGCCTTGGCATTCTCAAGATTGGCCTTCGCGTTTATTAAATTGGCTTGTGCGCTCAACACATTGGCCCTTGCCTGATCGACCTGAGCCTGAAAAATCGCGGGATCGATCTGGGCAATGACCTGTCCCTCTTTGACCTGGGAATTAAAATCAGCATAGAGGTTTTTAATTGTCCCTGAAACTTGACTCCCCACTAAAACGTTAATCACCGGATTGATCGTCCCGGTAGCTGTCACAATCAAGTCGACCTCTCCCCTCTCGACCTTCACCAAACGAAATTTCTGGTTCGATCCATTCTGGTTACCGAACTGGTAGAAAAGAAATCCTCCGGCAAAAATAAGGACGATGACCACAATCGTTATCAAGTATTTCTTCCTTCGGTTTCCCATCTCACTTTTCCTTCCCTTTCTTCCTAAAATGGAGACGAACCGGAACTCCCTCAAAGCTGAAGGTCTCTCTCATCTGGTTGACCAAATAACGTTCATAAGAAAAATGAATCCCATCCGGGAAATTGGTACTGATCACAAAGGTCGGAGGAGCCGTGGAGACCTGAGTGATATAGTTCAGCTTCACGCTTCGATTCTTATAAAGCGGAGGAGGAAATTTTTCAACCCAATGACCGAAATATTTATTTAATTGAGAGGTGGGGATTCGCTTTTTAGTCTGCTCTGCCACATGGTCTACCGCCTCCAGAACTCTCTTCATCCTTTGGCCTGTCAGGGCAGAAACAAAAAGGATGGGAACATAGGAAAGATACTTGAGACCTTCTCGCACCTCCCTTTCATACTGAACCATGGTTTGAGAATCCTTTTCGACGAGATCCCATTTGTTCACCACGAGAATGCATCCTTTTCCCTTTTCGTGGATGAACCCACCGATGCGGGCATCCTGATCGGTCACCCCCTCTTTCGAATCTAACAGGAGGAGGGCGACATCCGCCCGGTCAATGGTTCGGAGCGCCTCCACGATGCTATACTTCTCCAGCCGCAAGCTGATCCGGCTCTTCCTCCGGATACCTGCCGTATCGATGAGGATATATCTTTCCCCATCTTTTTCAAAAAGGGTATCGATTGCATCCCGGGTCGTGCCGGGGGCCTCATCAACGATCACCCGCTTATACCCTAATAGACGATTGATCAGAGAAGATTTCCCCACGTTCGGCCTTCCTACGACCGTTACCCTTGTCGCTTTCCTATCCCATTTCTCTTCGGTCGATCCTGGAAGAACCTTTATCACCTCATCCATCAACCCATCCACCCCATATCGATGTTCTGCCGAAATGGAGTGGATCGGCTCTACACCCAACCCGTAAAATTCAAAAACCTTCTCCTCATCCTTGGGCCCATCAATCTTATTGACGATATAGAAGACGGGCTTCTTCTGCCGTCTCAGGATATCGGCGATCTCCTTGTCCGAAGGGGTCAGTCCTTCTTTACCATCCATCACGAAGAGGATAACACTGGCTTCCTCTATCGCCAACTCACATTGCTCGCGCATCTGGACGAAGATCCGGTCCTTTGAAACCGGCTCAAAACCGCCCGTATCGATCAGGATGAAGGATCTCTCATCCCATTCTACATCGGCGTAATTCCGATCCCGGGTGACTCCAGGTTCATTCCAAACAATTGCCCTCTTCCCCTTACCCATTCGATTAAACAGGGTGGACTTCCCAACATTAGGCCTTCCAACAATAGCGATGACAGGCTTCATCGTAATTCCTCTAAGGAATTAACATTTATTATAAAATAGCCATAAAGTCCATACAATAAAACGCGGGTTTGGCTTTTTTCTTTCTTTCCTCATCAATTGTTCACTAATAGATTAGACTTTCCCCTTAACTTTTTATTCAAAACCCCTTTATGTTAAAATGAAATGAAATGGGTGATTATCAGAATTTTCTTTTATCCAGAGCGTTTAAGATTGTTCACGGAACAGAATATAACCGAGTTTCTCAAGAACTGCGGGATGAAAATCCAGAAACTTTAATTTCGATTTACGAAATTGTGCTCCAAAAAAATCAGTCCTGGGAGGAGATGAGGGAAAGGGTTTATCCGAATCTGGTTAAATACTTAAGGTACAAGGGCATACACCCGGAAACAGGGAATGGTCTGGTCGTGTCTTTATTTCTCAACGATTACTTCTACCTCATAGAAGGCTTGGATTTTCTTAAATTCTTTTGTGAGAGGGAAGACCTCGATCCCACAGCCTTCCATTTCTTGGTATTGAAATGGTTCAGTGAGTAAGATTGCAGATGATGGACACTTTTGCTATCCGCCGGATAAATAGACCTTAATGTTACAATAAAACACCAAAACAGACTCGGCGGGGACACTGTAAGAGCCTTGTAGCGGAACCTTTTGAATATCAAGCACTACTGTCCACCAACTTTGCTGGAGTTCACTTTTGGTGAAATCCTCCATGACCCATTCCATTCCAATAAAACCCGCATTACAAGGGTCTGGAAGTGTTCCCGGCGGGTCTGCTTAATACAACTGTAAGGTAGAGTTGAATTGCCTTTCTCACAGCTTCCGCAAGAGATCGGAGGCGATCGCTGTTGGTTCTGAGTAAATCACGAACCTTCCGGCTCATCTCCAATTGAACGCCACACCTCGAACGTCCCCGATTGCAGATATTCATCGGATCAGTCCCGTTCAGTCCCTCGGCCGGAGGTCGAGTTTTAAAACCAGCTTTTTCCAACTGGCGTTCTATTTCTGAGCGCAAGTGGGCATTAAGACCTCCTACCATAACAAAATCGTCTTTCTGGTCGAGCTGCCCATGCACTGTTATAACAACATCAGCCTTTTCGACTGCCTCCAATACACGAGGCTCGTCGAAAAGATGACTTTCCAAGTGAAGGAGACCGTTTCCATCTCCCTTCAAACCTTCAAAGCTGTAAAAAGAGTGATCGGTACCAGCAATCGCTTCAGCGATCTCCGTTGTCCCCGGTTCGATCTTGCCGCCATGAGGGGCGATCACAAGAATACGTTTATCCCTCAAATTCATCCTAATCTGATAATCTCGGCCTTCTGCTTCTCGATCGGCAAGTTCTTTAAAGCTCTGATAGGAAGAAGTCATTTCATTCACCCCATATCAATTTTGAATCGGAACAAGGGGATCAACGATAATGGAGCGCTAACCAGATGGTTTTTTCTTCTGGATCCGTCCATTCGACACGATGACGCCGGTGCGCCGGGATCGAGACGTAATCGCCAGGGGACATCACAAAGACCTGGGTTTCCCCTTCAAATAGCAGACCTGCGCCCCCCTTCAACAAAATAACCCATTCGTTCATTTCCTGATCGTACCATTCTCCAGGTGGTGTGGATTGCCCTGCAGAAATGATCCTCTCCAGTTTAATCTGACCGGTTCTTAAAAGGGTCTCATAAGTTTCATCATCCATCAAATCCGGAATTTGTGAAAATAGATTATTTTGTTTCATACCATTCACTCCTACCATCCACCGTACTTTAACCTCGCTCTCTTTTTCCTTTTCGACTTTTGCCGCTTTGCTTTGATGATCTTAACATCATCCGATGTCACCCCCCCTGACAACTTCTCGAGTCTCTTTACGAGCTCGCGTCTTGCAAGGAACCGATTGAGGGATTGGCTCCTTTCCCTCATCGATTTAACTTCAATTCCTGTCGGGATATGTCTGATATAAACACAGGTGGAGGTCTTATTCACCTTCTGTCCTCCCCTCCCAGAGGACCGTATGAATTTTTCCTCAACATCCTTCTCATGGATGCCAAGAGCCTCCATCTTTTCTCTAAGCCATCTATCTTTCTCTTCACTCACCGCAAAGGTGGGCATACATCAATCTTCCCAAATATCCTGAAAGGAGATTTGAAAGAACCGTGAAGCGTTCATCGCCGTTTGTTCCGATACTCTCAAAGGATCCAATCCTTTAATCCGAGCCACCTCGTTCAAGGAAATCCGCACATCTTTGGGCCTGGCCTCTCTCCCCCGATAACTTACTGGTGTGTCCGTCTCCAGCAGAATCCCCTCAAGGGGACTTAACTTGATGGCCTCCTGGTGAGGAGGGCTGTAAAGGAGGGCAGGAGTAGCAGAGACAAAGTAGCCCGTGGCCAAGATCTTGTCCAATAGGTCGATGGGTCCGGAATACCAGTGAAAGACGGCTTTCTTTATCTTCTTTCCTTCCACCATCTCAAACGCACGGCGATGGGAATAACGGCAGTGAATGATAATGGGTTTATCGAATTCATTCGCAATATCCAGCAGATCATCAAAGACCTTCCATTGTAACTCTTTCTTGACTCTCATTTTATAATCCAGCCCAATCTCACTTAAAGCCACACATCCCTCGACATGACCCCTGATAAAGGATAGGTTTTCCTCCACCTCTTCTTCTCTGATCTCCCATGGATGGTAACCGAGGGCGGGATAGACATACCCATGGTTCGCTTGAGCGATCTCGAGGGTCTTTTGGTTCGATTCTGCATTCATTCCCACAGCGATGATGCCTTTTACCCCTGTTTCCCTTGCTTCTTTAAGCGACTCAGAAAGATCGTTCAACTCCTCAAGATGAGCATACACATCGATTAAGGAAACCTCCTTGACCATCATTTTACACCTTCATGGCTATCTCGTTTCTGTTCATTTCCCGAGGTCCTTGTGCTGGCGACCATGGCTGTCTGCGGCCTGCCGTATAATCGTTACCGTCCCATCTTGCTCCAACAGTGCTCGTTTAATGAAAGGGAGATCGGTCTCCGGATCGAGATCGTGCTTACGGATGGCACGCTCTAATTCCGTCCGCGTCATGACCTCGTGCCTCAAGTTCTTTGTCAGAACCCTGCCGTCCTCAATGAGTGGTGTGGGTTTGCCCTCGAGCAGTTTTGCCAAGCCAGGGAAATAAATTGTGAGACGTCCAATCAAACCATTTGCACAGAATAGTGTCAACCCGCCGATGAGGCCCCCGCTGAGTGAATTGTCCGGGCCGATCATTGCGTTTTGTAAGACATTGCTGATTGTCAGCAGAACGATTAAGTCAAAAGGTGTCATCTGGCCCAGTTCACGTTTGCCCGCCAAGCGGAATGCAATGAGCAGGAAAAAATAGACGACCAGCGGCCGCACAATCTTCTCCAGTATTTGAACTTCGGGTATGAGCAAGCTTCCGTTCATTTTATACCTCCTTTCAAAAATGCCGGGATGATTTCAGTTTTGCTCTCACCGGGCCAAGAATTACCCGCTGATTTCATAATCTGCTGGGCCAATCGCTCGTTGACTCGGAAAGGTATCATCCGTGCCTGCCGAAACCTGAATTCTGTATAAATGGACAGAAAACCTCTCTTGCCGGGTGTTACAGAAATATCAGCCCATGGAATGAAAAGGTCGGGGTGACCGAACCGAAACAGAAAAAAGACGCAGAGATAGAGTCCTGTTAGATTGGCTCCGACGGTCAAGCAATTATTATAGCCCATCTTCCAACGGAATTCTCCGCTCTGGAATCGCCAGCAATCGCCGTTAAAGGATCCTGAGAGACGGTAGAAAGTTGCCAGCGTTGCCCAGCCCCCCAACCGTGCAACGAGGAGTGAAATCCCAATCCACAGTCCAACGAACGCGGCGAAAAAAAGTTCTGGCCGACTGAAATTCATAATTAAGTTATATCAAGGGGAAAAACGCTGTCAATAGGTAAGGGGTGTCCACGCGCTCTGAGCGTGTCGGGGGCGTCGGCAATCAATACCGACGCTACAAAAGCATCTTAGGCTTAAGAAACAATTTAGGAGCTCGATTTCATTGCCATGGATACCCCGACACTTGAAGAGGCACAACTGGTTGTGACGGTGGGTTGTTTCAAATATTCTTCCCTCCAGACCCTGTCAGCAAAAACTCCAAACCGGGCTGCGTAGGTATCGAGGTCATCCTTCATCTGGGTGACGATCTCTTCAGCACCTTTGTGAGTAAAATAGGGTTTTGTCTCCTCAATGATCTCCCTGTAGATATGGGGATTGTCAATGATCATGCAGGGCCTCAGGTGGTTCTGATTATGGGGTTGCCTCTTTCGAATCGCCCTGAAGAGAGGACTGCCCAGCGCCTCAGCTAAAGGGACATCTTTGATATTGTGCATGGCCACATGGGTATAGACACAGGGCTCCACATCTCCATTAGCATTGATATGGAAGTACCTTCTTCCCGCGGCAATGCATCCCTGGATATGGGGCCCATCATTCCAGAAATCGAGGATGAACATGGGTTTGATTCTCCTATAACGCATGACCTCTTTTCGGAGGTGGTTTCGCTGTTCCGGGGTGACCATCAGATTGATATCGCCCTGGCCATTGACCGGGAGGTAGAGAAAATACATCTGTGCAATAATCCCTTTCTTCAGAAGGAAATCGACCCACTCCTCAGATGAGACGACGCCGACATTATTTTTTGTTACCGTTGCTGAAGAACCGAAGAGGACGTTCGCCTCCCTGAGGCGGTCCATGGCCTCCATGATCTTTTTGAAGACCCCCGGCCCCCTCCATCGATCGGTCTCTTCTTCATAGCCTTCGCAACTCACTACCACCATGGCATTTCCCAGATCTCTGATCCTCTCTGCCTTTTCCTTTGTCATCAACGTTCCATTCGTATAGACCTGGAAGAAGATCTGAGGATGTTCCTCAATCATCTGAAAGAGAGAGGGATACATAAAGGGTTCGCCACCGAGGACCGTCACAAAATGGAGCCCTATATCCATACATTCTCTTAGAATACGCTTCACAAGATCATAAGACAATCCAGGATGCCTCTGATAGCCCAAAGTGTAACACCCTGCACATTTTAAATTGCACTGCCAAGTTGGGCTGAGGATCATAACAAAAGGAGGTCGAAAACCATGTTCCTTTTCAAATTGGTCCCTCTTCCTATTTCCCATGAACCAGGCGTTATTGAAGAGTGTATTGAAGATGATCGTCCGGTTCTTCGGAGGAAGGTATTCCAGAACATCCCGAAACAGTTTTTTAGCGGGATGGCCTGGAGTTTGGAGCATCTTCCTCACTCCTCCAATAGCACCTAAGATTTCGTAATCTGAAGTTAGTCTTTCACCCAAATAGGTCAATTGGACCAACCTTTCGTCAGAGATCCTACTCAAGAGCTCGACAATCATCTTAGAGGCTTGATACCCGGTAAAATCTTTGATCTGTTCTGTAAAGTTCATTTCATTCCTCCTACTAATCAAATTAACTATCCACTGCTGTCCAAAAACCCAAAATGGCAATAGCAATTCCTGAAATCAGTTCATTGAGAAGATTCCCGTTAATAGTAAAGGCCGAAATAATCAGCCACATTCCGAGAAGGCCAACAATCCAGTTTCGCCACATAGAAGAATAGCCGTTCGAAAAAATTCTTGATCAGTTAAAAGCAATTCTTATACCATGAAATAGAGGGAGGAGCATTGAATGGGGGGGGCCAAAATTCTTTTGAATATCGTAGGATTATCTAAAAGGCCAGAATCCCTCTCATTTAGAGAGACGGAGATGAGAGTCTCTTTTGAGATTTTTTTATTCGCATTTTTTAGCCCTTTGAAAAACCTCTTCGAACACAGGTAGATAGGTGCGAAAATCTTTTTCGCATTTTTACACAAATTGATCGCAATTAACACTCTGAAAGATGGAACTTGAACTAATAGACACAACGCCCGATCGGTTCAAGTTGCACATTCGACGTACTTAATGTTCACCCACGAGTCATCACATCTTGTCGAGGCTTTTAGGCTCAGATTTAGGTCGCTCCCCATTTTGGCCCCGACCAATCTGATGAAATTGTGTATCCCCGTATCTTTACGATTTCATCTGCCGCTTGTTTCAGCTTCTCGTTACCACAGGAAGCAAAGTCGGATACCATTTTTTTATTATAAGAGCATTCCTTTAGAGCCTCAACGAGAACGTCTTCCGTGCCAGGCCCTCCTTTGCGAATATAATAGGGATATGCTCCTGATATGATTTCCAGGTTCTTTTTTACCATCGCCTCATCAAGAAACTCTGTCGCCTTAGGATCCCTTATGTCTGCGAGTCCTCGCGCGGCAAACCTCCTGACACAACAGTCAACATCCGTTGCCGCAGCCTTGACTAAGTGTTCAGCCGCACACGGGTCCTTTATCTCCTTCACTGTCCTTGCGGACCTTCTTCTGACAAAGCAACTCTTTTCTTCCTTCAATAATTGAACTAACGCCTCGACCGAAGGAGGACCAATTCTTACCAACGCATCCTCCGCAGCGAGCCTCACGTCCCAGTTCGTATCCTTCTTCAGAACCGTAACCAAAGGGATCACCGCGCGGGGATCCTTTCTCTCCCCTAATGCTTTTGCTGCCGCCAACCTCTGGGTGGAATTACCCTTCGTTAGCTGCTTAATGGACACATCGATCTCGTCTCCCACAGCGCTTCTCACAAAACAAACGAATAAAACCACCCCGACCAGTACCATATATTTTTTCATATTCCACCTCCGTACCCCTATTTAATTGATGACCTCAACGCGATCCCCTGGAGCCCCACAGACAAACCCGTGGTCTCCTGCGCAGGCGGATGACATTTCAATTAAACGAATTTCTGACTCACCACACTGGAATAATAACAATCCAGTGAAAGTTTTTCTCCTACCCATTATTTCTTTTTTCAAAAACGTTTCTGTACTCCCTGACAATAATCCTGTGCTTTCGAATCAGATTCTGGAGCTGCCTTCGGTCCATCCCCACATCCAAAGCTGTCTTAGAAATGTTACCTTTATTCCTTTTCAATGCCTCTCTTAAAAAGACCCTCTCCACTTCATCCTCTGCCTTTCGTTTCGATTGCCATTTCATGCGCTTTAACTCTTCGCTGTCTCTCGGGATAGGATGAAGAGGTTCCTTCTCTCCGCCCCTCACCTCAGGTGGAAGATCTTCTGCTTCAATCCGATTGGATTTGGCCAGGAGCATCGTCCTCAGGATACAATTCTCCAACTCCCTCACATTTCCAGGCCACGGGTGGGTTTCCAAGACCTGGAGGGCCTTTTCGGAAATCTCTAAGCGCCTTTCTTTCACTTCCTTTTTGTACTTCTCAATAAAATGGGAAACCAATAGAGGGATATCTTCCTTCCGTTCCCTTAACGGTGGAAGTTTAATGGAGACGACATGGAGTCGATAGAAAAGATCCTCTCGAAATTCTCCAGCCTCAACCGCTGCCTTTAAATCTCGATGGGTGGCTGTAATCAACCGAACGTCGACATCGATCTCTTCCGTCCCCCCTATCCTCATGAACCGATAGCCTTCGATCGCCCTCAAAATCTTAACTTGAAGTTCCTTTGGCATCTCCCCGATCTCATCGAGAAAGAGCGTTCCCCTGTGGGCCAGTTCGAAACTCCCGATCTTTTTTTTGACTGCCCCGGTAAATGCTCCTTTTTCATGCCCGAAGAGTTCGCTCTCAAGAAGTTCTCTCGGGATGGCAGAGCAGTTGACAACGACGAAAGCACAACCTGCCCTCTGGCTATTGAAGTGAATCGCCCGGGCCACGAGTTCCTTCCCCGTACCGCTCTCCCCCTCAATCAAAACCGTGGCCCTGCTATCAGCGACCTGGCGAACAATCCCCATGATCTCGATGATCTTGGGATCCTTACTAATGATCGTATCCGACCCATAGAGGGACTTGATCTCCTCTTTCAATTGCCGATTTTCATCGATCAGGTCGGCCTGGAGGAGCGCCCTTTCGATGACCAGTTCGACCTCCTCCATTTTGATGGGTTTGAGGAGATAATCCATTGCCCCTTCCTTCATCGCATTGACTGCTGATTCGATCGTCCCATAGGCCGTAATCAAAATCACAGGAACTTCGGGGTGAGCCCGCTTCACCTCGTGAAGCAAACTGAGGCCGTCCTTTTGGGGCATTCTCATATCGGTGAGAAGAAGATTCACATCATTTTCCTTAAAAATAGAAAGGGCCTCCTCTCCATCCTTTGCGAGAAGAACCCGGTATCGATCCCGAAGGTTGACTTCCAGGATCCGCCTCATCTTCTCCTCATCTTCAGCGATGAGAATCGTCCTCTTCATCTCTTATATTTCCTTTCCCGAAGAAAGGGTGCCCAAAGGAAGAATGATGGTGAAGGTGCTCCCCTTCTTCTCCGCTTCCTCCAAGGCAATATCCCCTCCGTGCTGAGTGATGATGCGATGGGCAATGGAAAGCCCTAAACCCGTTCCCCCTTCTTTCGTGGTGAAGAATGGATCGAAGACTCTTGCCCGCAACTCCTTCGGGATCCCCTTTCCCGTATCGCTGAACCGGACCACCACCTTGGCTCTGGCATTCTCCATCACCGTTACGGTGAGAACCCCTCCGTGAGACATCGCCTCCAAGGCATTGACAGCCAAGTTCATAAAGGCCTGCCTCATCTGATCCGGATCGATCGAAACGTAAAGAGGCTTCCGGGGAATATCCTTTTTGATCTCCACCCCCAGTGTGTTGGCCCTCGGAGAGAGAAGAAGAAGGGTCTTTTCCAAAACCTCCCTGAGATCGCAACTCACCAACTCCGGCTCTTTCGACCTGGCAAAGTCCAAGAAGGTGCTGATCAGCCCGTTGATCCGTCTGGATTCTTCTAAGATATAACTGGTCATTTCATCCCGAATCTTCCGGTCCCCATGTTTTCTTACAGTCTCTGCCGATCCAGTAATAATTCCTAATGGGTTTCGAATCTCATGGGCGATCCCAGCGGCTAACTCACCGATGGCCGCCAGCTTCTCGGCCTGCATAATCTGTTTGTCTTTCAAACTCATATCCCGATAGATAAGGGCCCTTGAGATGGCGAGTGCTGCTTGATTTAAAAAGGCCTCCAAGAGCTCCAGTTCCTCCACTGTATAGTCCTTTTGAGACCGTTTCCTGCCCAACAGAAGGAAACCCAACAACCTATCTTTTAAGAAAAACGGTGCGACGACCACCCAACCCTTTTCGATCAGATCGTCTATATTCTCCACATTCCCTCCGGTCTCTCGGAGGTGTTCCAGATCCACCGTCCTTCCGTTTGATTCCATCCTCTTCACAAAGGGATGTTGAGATGAATATTCCATTTCTTCATTGAGCGCGGTCTCGACAAGCTGGTGATATCCGCCCGCCTCATTTTTCAAGAAGAAAAAAACGGAGTCGACGTGGAAGGTTTGGGTGATGAAATGGACCGTGGTTCTTGCCACCTCATCGAGGTCCACCAACTCGGTCAGTGTACGACTGAACTCCGAAAGCTTTATCCGAAAACGAACCCTATCCATATAGAAAAAGCGATCGATCCAATCCCCTACTTTCCTCTGAAAGGGCTGGAGCATAAAGACCAATGCGACGATCAGGGCAGATTCCACAAGAAGAGACTTCCCGTAAGCCTTTTGGGAGATGGCCTCCCCGATGTTCTTGATGATGAGAATATAGATGGCGAGCGTTAAACCCAAGACAGAGGAATAGAGGATTCCTCCTCGAATGAGAAGATGGATGTCCAGCAGACGATATCGGATGAGTGCGATGGCAAAGAAAAGACTGACCAGGATAGAATAGAGGCTTGCCAGGAAGAAGATGGGCCAGCCCAATTTGAGAAAGTAGTTGGAGAGGTTGATGATCGTTCCGGCGATGGCCATGGAGATGATGCCGAAGATGAGGTACTTGATCTGAAGTTTTTGTCTGGAAATTCGTGCCGCCCGGAGGGATTGGATCAGATTTTTGATTCCCCAATAGGTGCAAACGCCTATGAAGAGGGCGATCAATCCAAGGAAGACCAGAAATATCAGCGGCTCCTCAAAGAGCAGGCCATAATAGAAGACGCTTTTTAACTCATCAAACCGTTTGATGTCGATTTGGAAAGCAAGGAAAAATGTCACCAGGATTGCCACGGGGATCAGATAGAGGAGGAAAAGGTTCAACCCTTTTGTCCATCGGCTCTCTCTTTTGAACGGAAAGACAAAAGAAAAATGGAGGAAGAACAGAGGAGCAAAGATCAATCCGACAAAGATCACCTTCACCCCAAAGATCGCATTGACTGGATTGATGCTGCTGATCATGACGAGTTCACCCATATTCCAGGTGGCGAAGGAAAGGACAAAACATGCAAAGAGCTGGTGAGCCAAATTCCTCGGTTTGCTGGAGAGGACGATGAGACAAAGGATAAGGTTCATCGTAAAGGCAATTGCAGAAGGGAGCGCCAAGATGTTCATCGATCCACCGCCCGAATTAACGCTATGCGCAGAGCGCCCGCCTGCGGTAGGCAGGCTGAACGTTTAGCGACTTTTCCCGTGCTTCAGGATGATCATAAACAAAATAACTCTAAAGGTCAATCTTCCTTTGGATGGGATATCTATTGAAATTCCACTGAAAATGATCTACTTTGATCATGATTTGACCTATCTTTCTTCTTAATCGGTGTTTCATGAGGGAGACTAAATTTAAGAAATTAAGGAATTGGTCCGGGGATTTCTTCGCGAATGTCTCTCTCACATTCCTTGTCTTGGCATTCCGGTGCTTACCCCCCAAGGCGCTCATCTTCATTTCAAAGATCGCGGGATCAATCCTGTTCTGCCTCTTTAAGAAGTATAGGAAAAGGGTGATCGCAAATCTCTCGATCGCCTTCGGGAGGGAAAAAGATCTTCATGAGATTCAAAAACTTGCTCGAAAGGCCTTCTTCCATTTAACCCTCACCCCCTTGGAGACCATTTACATGGCCGCGAACCCTTTAGAACCATCTCTCCTAAAAATGGAAATAAAAGGAAGGGAATATTTGGATGCGGCCTTGGCGAAGGGGAATGGGGCCATTGCTCTGGGTGCCCATCTGGGGTCTTTTCCTCTATTAGGCACGAGACTGGCTGCGGAAGGCTATGTATTCAATGCGATCATCAATGAGGCGAATTTCCCAAAGTTAATGAAGAGGATTGATACTTATGCGGGAAAAAATGGCCAGAAGTTATTTTTCGCCAAACCTGCTGCAACCTCTATCAAGAAATCACTGAACTGTCTCCGACGAAATGAGATCCTTTATCTCGTCGCTGACGAGCAACAGAGACGGAGAGGTCTTCCTGTACCATTCTTCGGCCAAAGAGCCTACACGGTCCCTGGACCGGCTATCCTCTCCCTCAAGACAGGCGCCCCTATCCTGCCCATGTTCGTTTTGAGAGGCAATGAGATTGAAAGGACATTGGTGATCGGGAGGCCGATCGAAATAGAACGCACATCGGATGAGAAAAGGGACATCGAGATCTTAACTGCAAAATTTACGAAGGCCATCGAAGAGGCGGTGAGACGATATCCCAGCCAATGGGCATGGCTCAATCGGCGCTGGAAGCTGCCGCCACAAGAACCGGAGCATAGACATTGACATCGACCTATTTCCCCTCTCCCTTGGAGACCGTGTCGCATTTGGAAAAAGGCTAAAGAATCTGAAAAATGGAACAGACAGGCGGATGAAAAAGCTTTAGGGCGGAACCTTTGAGCGATAAGATTCAAAAGCTCCAATACCATGAAAAGATCACATTTCAAGCACCAAGGACACTTGCCCATAACCCGTAATAATGCCCCGCGTTCTAAAGCTTTGGAATCCGTTTGTCTGTTCCATTCTCACCTTCAGCCCATTACGAGACAGCCTCTTGACGGGAGAGGGTTGGGTCGCCGACGCGCCATAGCCGCTCTGGCGACGGCGGGGTGAGGGTGTCAAAGCACCCTTTGTGCCCCCTCCCCTCACTTCCCTAAAGCTGTGAAAAAATTGCTTTCGTCAACCTTTGTCCCGAAAGGACGAGTGGATTTCCAAAGCTTTAGAATGTGCTCGTTGGGGTTAGGGGTTACCCGCCACGGCAATAAAGATATGTGGTTAAGCGGGCTTACGGCACAGTGGTTGAATTTCAAAAGGTAGCGTTCTAAAGCTTCTCCAATCCGCCCGTCCTTTCCGTTTGAACCATGTACTCGATTTTTTCACAGGTCCCCTCCCGCCATGGAAGGGAAGTTTTTAAGGTTTTTCTCTTTCAATGTCTATTTTGAGGATGATGAAAGGCATCCTTGACAGGGAGGCGAATGGGGTATAATATTTCGATGCTATGGAAAATATCATTCTGAAACGATTTAAGGAAAGCGCCGAAGTGAAGACACGTTTTCTTAAAGAGAACCTTCCAAAACTCATCGACGGGATCAAATTGATCTCTCATGCCTTTGAAGAGGGAAACAAAATCTTCTTCTTTGGAAACGGGGGAAGCGCTGCCGACGCCCAACACCTCGCTGCGGAATTCGTCAATCGATATATCATGGATCGTCCTCCCCTGCCCGCGATCGCCCTTACCACCGATACTTCTATTCTTACCAGTGTCTCCAACGATATTGCCTTTAACGAAATCTTCGCCAAACAACTGAGGGCCCTCGCTAAGGAAGGGGATGTTGCGATCGGCATCAGTACCAGCGGGAACTCCTCCAATGTGATCAAGGCTTTTGAAGTGGCTGAAGAGATGGGGATGAAAACGGTGGCCCTCACTGGGAACGATGGGGGTATGCTCGCAAAGATTGCTGATATCTCCCTGACTGTCCCATCGACGAGCACACCTCGCATTCAGGAGGCCCATATTCTCATCGGACACATCCTCTGCGAAATGGTGGAGCACTACCTCTTTTTTAAGAGCCCTGCTATCAATAGCATGGATTCTTCCACCATAAGGTAGACGATCATTGGGGGGGCTCGCCTCGGCCCGGTCGTAAAGGGAGGATTGGGGAAAACGCCCCATTAAGAATAAGCTGATGAGAGGCAAGGTTCGAAGAATACGATGAAACCTATTGATCTCCGTCGGGTTACGATGACCTCCTTGAGGCAAAAGAAACACAAGGTGGGTAAAAACCTCTTCGCTGCAACTTGGAAGAGAGGGGGAACTCTAAACGACTTTTTGAACTCCTTACCGGAGATTCTGGCGGGAAAGGAGTTGAGGGAGGTCGTGGAACGGATTGCAGAAGCGGTCAGGAGAAAGAAGATGGTTCTTCTGGGAATGGGCGCACATCCCATCAAGGTTGGACTCAACCCTGTCCTGATCGATTGGATGGAACAAGGAGTGTTGAAGGGTATCGGCATGAACGGTGCGGGCCTGGTCCACGATGTCGAATTGGCAATGGTCGGCCACACCTCTGAAGAGGTAGACGAGGAACTCTCCAAGGGCACCTTTGGAATGGTGAGAGAGACCCATGAGACCATTAACCATGCGATTCAGAAAGGCGCGGGAGAAGGATTGGGAATTGGCCAATCTTTGGGCCGGAAAATCCTTACAGGAAATTTTCCTTTTAAACACCTCTCCTTGCTCGCTGCTGGCCAGAGACTGGGAATCCCCATTACTGTCCACGTGGCGATTGGGACGGACATCACCCACATGGGACCCTCGGCAGACGGGGCGGCCATCGGAAAAGGCAGTCTCAAAGATTTCCATACCTTTGTCTCTCTCGTATCAAAACTGGAGGAGGGGGTCTTCATCAACCTCGGTTCAGCCGTGATCCTTCCAGAAGTCTTCTTAAAGGCCTTGGGTCTCGCCAGAAATCTTGGCCATCCCTTGTTACACCTCACGACGGTGAATATGGATTTCATTCACCATTACCGCCCTCATCTCAATGTGGTCAAGAGGCCCACTCTAAAAGGTGGAAAAGGCTATCACCTCATCGGCCACCATGAGGTGATGTTCCCGCTCCTGGCGGCGGCCGTTCTTGAAAAACTCACCCCTCACCCTCTCCCCGTGGGGGAGAGGGTGAGGGGAGGATAGGAAGGGAGTTTTCCATATGCCGGAATGTCATTTAGAAAAGAATGAGGCCCGCGGTGTACTTGCACTTATGCGCCTTGCGATCGGAAAGGGAAATGTTGTGAACGTATTATCTACCACTGGAAGATGAAGCAACTCCCGGGCTGTTTCTTCTCGCCCGGGGGAGAACGATCCTACGACCGTTCGATCCGTCGCTTCATCGCTGAAAACAGGTGAACAAATGGAAATCAAGTTTGAACGATTTCATCTCCAATCGGATCTCCGGTCCCCTCTGGAGGAATTTGAAACGATCTCTGTCCCTACAGAGGTGAGAATCGATCCCCTTACGAAACGGAGAAGCCGGATCATCGCCTGGGGTCTCCCTTCCCAAGGCAAATTTGACTTCACGCAGATGGCAGAGGAGTCAAAGGGATGTTTCTTCTGTCCGGAGAATGTATTTCTTAAAACGCCTCAATTTATCAACGAGATCGCCCCGGAAGGAAGGATTTGCGTCGGAAGGGCTGTGGGTTTTCCTAACCTCAACCCAGTGGGAACCTACGGCAGCGTCGTCGCCCTCTGCCGTGAACACTTTCTCAATCTCAACCAGTTCACCCGAGAAATGTTCGAAGAGGGGCTCTCGGTCTCCATCGAAATCATTCAAAGAACGGTGGCATTCGATCCAGATACGCGTTATTGGCATATCAGCCAGAATTTTCTCCTCCCCGGAGGAAGCACTATCCTCCATCCTCACCTCCAGGTCATTGGGGATCCCCTTCCGACGAATGAGATGGAATGGTTGTTAGACGCCGGTTCTTCCTATCGCGACAGGAACAAAACCATCTATTGGAACGATCTCATCCAGATTGAACAGGGACTTGGAAAACGCTATATCAAGAATATCGGGAGGGTCCATTGGTTCGTCTCTTTTGCTCCGATTGGGTTTAATGAAGTATGCGGAATTGTGGAAGGCCATGGATCGATGACAGACCTGAGTAAAGAGGAGATCGCCTCTTTGGCCAGAGGGATTGTCTCTACCCTGAAATACTACTTTGACAAAGACCTCAACAGTTTCAATTTCACGATCTACTCCATCTCCGGCGAGGCTTCTTACCAACTACTCATCCGAATTATCTCCAGAACTCCCATCCAGCCATACTATCTCAATGACTGGACATCCTTCGAGGTCCTTCAATCTGAACTGACATCCAATATTGTTCCTGAGGAACTCTGTCGTGAAATCCGACCCTACTTCGATTAAGAGGGTGGCCTCCATCGACATTGAAAAACAGGCAATTTTTGTAACCCCTTGATATCCGATTTGGTTTTCCGTAATTTATTGATAATGTTCAGTTAAATGCTCTTCTATCTGGTTCAGTCTTTTCTGTCTGGTTCGGTCTTTTTCAGTAACTTTTAGCACAAATTTAGCACGGTGCCTTTCGGGTTTGCAGACCGAAGGCCATTCTCATATTCTCCATTGTTCAGATAGCTCTTTGTTCCTGAAAGAGTGATTTTATGCTATGGAAACGTAACACAACATTTCAAGCACAAATCAGCACAAAATTTCCAACTTGACGATAGGGTAATTTTGCTATTTAATGGGGGGAAGTGAAAATTGCCGTCTTGACTCTGGGAGGGGGGGAAGGTCGAAGCCAAGAGCGACTTTCTCAGAGCCACCTATGGGTTAAGACGGCTTTTGTTTTTACGAAATTGAGTATGGGATGGGTACTTTTGTTTAAAAGAATGCCCTAAAGTTATTTAAATTTCTTTATAATTTCCTCCCTAATCTTATCAACAGGCACTTTTTCATCATATAATTTTTTTGTCAAGAGGGCCTCCTCTTGGCATATCATTCACCCTGCACCATGGTTATCAATAAAACAGTCTAAAAGATTCTCATGGCCAAAAGGTTCACATTCGCAGAAACAGGGTATCTGAGCGAGAATCTCAGGAATCTCCTTAGCTATTGTGTATGCCGTCTTCGCTTTACCTCTAAAACGATCTGGATCAAGAGTCTTTGGTAATCCAGTCTGTGGGTTGATCATCTTTTCTTTTAAAATTTTAAATGCTTTTGGGTCTGTCTCCTGAGCAAAGGCTTTATCACGCTCTCCATTGACTAATAAAAGAGAGCAAAAGGCCAGGATGACGAATATCAGGATTGGGTAAGGTATTTTACTTTCAGACATATGTATTCTTTCTTCTATATAGTTACATTTTCGTACATTTAAATCTTAAATTCAATATCTGAGTTTTCAAATTTTTGTAAAATCGAATTAACCCTTGTTATTCCAAGAAACCCAATGCTATCATGCTCGCTTTTATCCCGCAATCTTCATTTCTTTGACATGATTCGCTTTGAGGACTTGTAGGTGAACTCGTTAAACAAGGGATGATTTAACATCGGCTGTTAGATTTAGTACCGTTCAGGGCAGTTTAGACAATGTTGAACCTCTCTTGATTCCATACCTCTCCTTTATCAATTCCTATCCCCCATCTTTTTCTCCCTTCCTATCCCTTTGCTTACCCTTCCCTCAATTCCCATTGACACCCTGTTCAAAAAGGAATACAATCCAATCGAATTATAGGCCGTTTGTCATTAACCTCTAACCATTGGGTGGGTATATGGTCTGGAGATGAATTTAGGACCCCATTTCTGAAAAGGGAATGGGGCTTTATTTGAAGTGGGTAGATTATGAAAAGATTTATCGTTATCCTGGGAGTTACCATCGCTCTGCTTTTCCCTTCAATTGAAGTTAGGTCGGCGATCTTCGGGAAATCTTTGAGTCTTCGAGAATTATCAGATAAATCCTCCTTGATTATCGTTGGAACAATAATCAAATTAGAGAGTTCATGGAATTCTGAAAGGACGAAAATTTTCACCTTCATTGAGATTGAGGTTGAAGAGTACATAAAAGGAAGTGGAGATAAGAAAATTACAATTCGAATTCCAGGGGGGACGGCGGAAGGAATCACTGAAGTACACTCCGGTATGCCAACTTTTTCCGAAGGGGAGAAGGTTGTACTTTTCCTCGATCCAGGACGGCCTTATTCAGACATTGTGGGTGCGTATCAAGGGAAGTATACGATTATCGATGATAGATTATTAGAAAAAGGGATTTCAGCCAGCGAGTTTATCCAACAAATCAAAATCTTAACAGGAAAAGAACCTCCGAACTCCAAAATATTAAATGTTCCAAGAAAGAACTCCACCAATCCCGTTAAGGTGACCTTGGATATCCCTGTCCCAAAAGAGGTAAAGCCTATCGAATTTCAAGTGAGCCAAACAGGAAGTGTTAATTCAGGGGCCGTTTATAGTCTCGTGATGAGTGAGAATTTTGAAGGAGTTTTCCCTTCTTCAGGTTGGAGGGTTTTAGGAGATGGAGGGGTTTATTGGGGTGTTACGGATAATGCTCACTATTCAGGATCAAAAAGTGCTTGGTGTGCAAGGAGTGGGCCAGGAGGAGTTGATCCTCACTACTACTATTACCCCAATAATGTCAATTCATGGATGATTTATGGCCCTTTTTCTCTCTCTAATATTCAAAGTGCTTTCTTAGGTTTCTATTATTGGAATCGATCAGAATCAAATCATGATTATTTCAAGTGGGGAGCGTCTATCGATGGGAATACTTTCTCTCTCTATTCAACCAGTGGGGATTCGGGTGGATGGCAACAGGCTACACTTGACCTGAAAAATTCTTGTGGATATCCGCAGGTTTGGATTGCTTTCGTATTTCAGAGTGATGGGTCCAATGTGGATTTGGGAGCTTACGTAGATGATATTAGCCTTTCTGTGAGCGTTCCTCCTGTAATTACCAGCGTTACTCCATCCTCAGCCTCTGCTGGAACAAATTCTGTGGTGACGATTGATGGGAATAATTTTGGTACTGTTCAAGGGACAGTCTATTTTAGGGCCACAGGCTCCAACATGGTAGAAGAATCCAAAAAAAACCTCTCACTGCCTGCAAATATAGTCTCTTGGTCAGATACTCAGATTAAGTGTTACGTTCCTATTAATATGACAACTTATCCCTATTCTGCTGGGTCTTTTACTGATTCGATTTATGTTGTTTCGAATGGGATTTCGAATGGGATTTGGAGCGATGGCTATCCATTTAATGTGACCTTTGGATATTCTGGACATAAATGGTCTGCTGACGCTATTTATTATTATATTAACGAGAATACAAATGGCTGTGTTGGAGAGGGTGCTGCTATTCAGGCAGCGGCAAATACTTGGAATGGCTATTCTAATTTTGGCTTATATTATGAGGGGATTACTACCTCAACAGATTATGGGCAGAATGGGAAGAATGAGGTCCTTTGGGTTAACTATGAAACGGACTCCTTAGCAGAGGCACCTTGCTGGCGTGATTCATCATCAGGAAATATCTTAGAATGCGACATTGTATTTAATGATAAGGATTACAGTTGGAGTACAAGTAGCAACCCTTCAAATGGTCAATATGATATTCAAACAGTTGCGCTTCATGAATTTGGCCATTGGTTATTCCTTTTGGATTTATATGGGGATAATGACACTGAAAAGGTGATGTATGGAATTACGGACTCTGGTATTCTAAAAAGATCGCTGTCTCCTGATGATATCGCAGGGATTCAATATATATATGGCATTCCATATACCGTTACGACCATTCCTCCAGGGCTTCAGATCACTGTTGATGGTTCCGTTTATACTGCACCCCATACCTTTGGCTGGCCCCCTGGTTCCAATCATACCATTTCTGTGTCTTCTCCCCAAGGTGGAGCTTCAGGGACTCGATATCTGTTTTCCTCTTGGTCAGATGGGGGAGACCAATCCCATCAAATCATAGCGCCATCCTACAGCATGGCCTACACCGCTACCTTTTCCACCACCCAATACAGCCTAACCGTCTCTGTCAATCCCCCTGAAGGGGGAACCGTCAATCTTGCAGCTACTAACTGGTATAATGACGGTACGTACATCTACTACCCGAATATCTTGGCCACTGCCAATCCTGGGTACAGTTTTAGCAATTGGTCTGGGGACCTTTCCGATACGAACAATCCAGCTTCCATCAGTATGACTATGAATGGCCCCAAAAGTATAACGGCCAATTTTACTCAGAATCAATATACCCTGACAGTTAACATCAATCCTTCGGGTTGGGGATCGGTTACGAAGGATCCCGACAAACCAACCTATGTTTATGGAGAGCAGCTTACCCTGGCAGCGACGGCGAATACTGGGTATAACTTCAGCAACTGGAGCGGAGATGCAAACGGTTCAGTTAATCCCATCCCCCTGACCATCGATGGCAATAAGACGGTAACGGCTAATTTTATTCAGGCGAATGGGCCTGATCTAACGGGTCAATGGAAAACCCCTTTATCCCAGATCCAGACTTGCAAGAAAACAAGTAAAGGTTTGAAGTGTGCAATAAAATGCACATTCACCGTTAGTAATATCTGGAATCAAGATGCCCCATATGCCTACATCGTATTTTACCTCTCGGACAATGATACCTATAATGAGGAAGATAGGTGGCTAAATGAGGTTTTGATAGGGAAGGTCAAGGCAGGAAAGAACAAAGATATTAAATTGAATTATAATAAATTTTCGGTGGGGGAGTCCGCTTCAGGCAAATACATTATTGTGGTAATTAAGGGACCTAATTCAGAAACGAGGGTTGATAATAACATTATAGTCTCTGAGCCGATTCCATGAAATTAATTCAGGAGGTACGGCCATCGTCAACTTAAGTTTCGTTCAGGATATCTAATTTCCTAATCGAGCCTCTACAACTTTGATTCGCTTTATTTTGTTTTTCGGGTCTTTTACGTATCCACAAATGTCATACCAGTATCCATATTTTTCAACCGGTAAACAGATCTCGGGCCAGTTCATTGGATAATTTGTAACTCTGACAACAATCTCAAGGAGACGTGTCGAAAATATATGTTCTACCTTATCCTTATTGGATTGTTTAGTGCTTGCAGCTCCCTTTATTTCAACATGGCTGTGATATACTCCTATCCACTTCAGCCTTGTAGTTTCTAATTGCCTGCCTTTGCTTTCAAGAGAATGCAAATTAGGACTCCACCATGTGCGCCCCGCATACGGTGTATTGTACAATTGAACTCTACTTACAAAAAAGCCATATTTATCTCTAAAACCCAAAAGATGCCCACCTACTTCCTTTTTATGCAACGTTTCATATCCATTTGTGACATGGTTGATAAGAGTATCAATAGCATGGCTGCTAAGTCTCAACTTCATTTCAGGTTGTCCACTCAGATACACCAGGTGGGTCAGGTATTATATTGTACAATTCATAGAGTGTAACGCCTTTTTCAAACACTTCTATAATTCTCTCTTTGTTAGCTAAATAAAACCCTTCCAACCGCTTAAATTCATCCTCAGGAGAAAATGGTATAGGAGTAATCCCTTTCACTTTTCCGTTCTCATAACAAATCATAGCTTGGTCGGAAAGTAGCACCTTACCTTTCCACCTACTCAATTGCCGAACCAGAGAATCTCCCTCTATACAAAAAAATTCAGCGATTAAGTTTGTGTGAGGTTTCCCGCTGAGCTTCTTAAAGTAATACATCAGGACATGAACAGTTTTCCATTTCGCAATGTCTTCTGGCTTATTCCTCGGATTTGGTGGAAGGGGTTCCCGTCTAAACAAAGTGCTGAGGAGGTTTGTATTTTTGAGATCCCTAAAACCTTTGCGGAGATCTTTCCATTTTCTCTCATCGAAAGCATTAGTTGCCTGAAGGTTTCGTTTAATTTTTCTCTTATAAGATTCCGAAACGCTACCAATAGGAAGCCCTTGGCGATCCCACCCGTACCAGTCAGCAATAAATTTGACAAGATATAGATCAACACCTATCTTTTTGATGTTCTCCTCTACATCATTTCTCCCGTCAAAAATCGTTATTTTTCCCATTTTGTCTAAAAAATAGGTCACTTATGTCAATTGACCTTCAATCCAGCTGTGGTAGGATAAATTGACCCCTAATGTGTGCCAATATTATCACGAATTTTATGAGAAATCAAATATTAGATTTTTATCAGGCGGAGAGGCTAAAGGGAGTTAGTAAAAGAACGCTAACCAGATATATGAAGATGGGTCTTCCTTACCGGCGCTATGGGAAATTCGTTCTTTTCAGGCGAAAGGATGTTCTCAGTTTCAAGCGACCACGTAGGGGCAGACCACCGAAAGGAGGTGAAAAAGATGCCAACGAAGGAACAACTAACTCAGTTTGTTGAAAATCTCGTCGAGGAAGGGTGCGAACTATTGGGGGTCGATTCACCCTTCAACGGAGAGGAGGAAGAAGAGGAGGAGTGAATCAACAGGGCCACTTTGGAGGGCGGTGGCCCTCATCTTGCCTAACCTAAAGGGGGAACCAAAATGCGGAATGGACTTTTCTTAAGGTATGATCCGAGTAAAGACCAGAAAAACAACTATCTCATCTCCGGTCTCATTCCAAAAAATCAGATTGTCCTTGTAGCTGGCCTTCCTGGGGGAGGGAAAAGTTTCTTCCTTCACGGCATCGCATACTCAATGGCGTATGGCGCTCCATTTCTGGGAAGAACCACACTCAAAGGCCCAGTTTTAATCATTGATGGGGAACATCCTGACGATGTTTTAAAAAAGAGACTGCGAATGATCACAAAGGGACTCAAGAACAAAGGCTACAATCATCATGACGAGATCGACATCCAAAATGATCGGCTTTTTAGGCTTGACGAGAGGTCAACCTGGACTGAGATCGAAAAGGTTATCAACGACATCAAGCCTATCCTCATCACACTCGACCATTTGAGGGCTTTTCATGATCGGGATGAAAATGACGCCAAGTCAATGGAGAAGATTGTACAAGCCCTCTTATACCTCAAAAGCCTCTCCGATGCTTCAATTCTCGTCTGTCACCACCTGGGAAAGTTAAAGTCTGGCAGTCTTTTCTATAGGCTAAGAGGGAGCTCGGTCATCTACGCCAGATCCGAGACGGCGTTTGAAATCCGATCATTGAAAACTACTAAGGACGGGGGGCTGGAGAGTTTTGGGGTCATACCGCAGGCAAGAAAAGGGAAGATTGTTCCTCCGTTTAGAGTCACCTTGGATGAGGATAAGGAAAGCTTGGTATTTAGGAACGATGGGGAATACAACCCCATGGACGATCCTGAAGTGGATCGCCTTAGCCATATGGTCTGTCATGCTTTTATTACAGATGAAACTGAGAAGACCGTTAACAAGGTGAAAGAGATTTTAGCGGGGATGGGATCGGATTCAGAAGTGAGGGAGGCATTGAGAACAGTGAGCAAGATGGGATTAATCAGGGCCAAACAGGACGGGAAAAGTCATCGCTTTGTTTATAATCCTAAGCCCCGACTTATCTGTCCCTGGTGCAAGTATAAGGCAAAGCCATGACACAGCCCCAATAAGCGAAATGCGAAAAAGCGAAGATGCCAAAAAACGAAATTCTTTCTTTTACTCTCCCTTTTCGCTTTTTCGTTTCTTCGCATTTCGCTTATTGGGTGTGGGGTATGTCATCCGGTTTTTGGTTCCCCACCGGATGAAGGGAAGAGAATGGAAGGGTGGGGCCATCTCAAAAAATATGGTGAACAGAGCCATGATGAATAAAAGATTAGGGGGCAGCCAGGCAGGGGGAGGCAGGGATCGCAGAGAATCTCCCTTCCCTTGTCCGGTCTGTTTATTGTGTCAAAAAAGGGAGGCTTCCTGAAAACAGTATCAGTGAGTTGTGGCGACTCTGCACTGATGACCGTATGGCACGGGAAGCCCCCCTCTTTTTAAAATTGCCATCGGGATAGTAAAGTCGCCCCGCCGAAGGCCAAAGGCCGGAGGCGGAAAGGGGTTTATTACTATGGACTCAATTTTGGATGATCCTTATTTCGGTCCAAGGATTATAGCTTCGGTCCAAGGTATGTGGCCAAGTTCTCTCAAGTCCATTTCGAGAGCTTTAGGGATAGGGGAAAAGCTTGTCCGTGAGGCACTAAAACGATTGGGGATTAAGGAAGAGGATAAATGAAATTCGGACTTTACGGAAGAGTCTCCACATCCGACAAAGGCCAAGATGTTGAACTCCAATTGAGAGACCTGAGAAATTATGCTCACACCAGAGGATGGGAAATCTTTCAAGAATACAGGGATATTGGAGAGAGTGGGTCTAAGGATAGCCGTCCTGAGTTAAATCGACTTCTGGAGGATGCAAGAAAGAGACGAATTGATGGCATTTTGGTTTGGAAGTTGGATCGCTTTGGCAGGTCTTTAAAGTCTCTGGTCACAACTCTTGAAGAGCTAAGGGCATTGGGGGTTCAATTCGTATCCTACACAGAGAACCTTGATTTCTCTACTCCTGCAGGAAGAGCAATGGCCAACCTCATCGGAGTGTTTGCGGAGTTTGAGCGGGATTTAATTCGAGAACGTGTGAGAGCAGGTATCCAAAATGCAAAGGCCAAAGGAATACGGGTCGGAAGGCGTTCATTAATTGATACAGGGCGTTTATGCACAATAAGAGATATGCGACATAGGGGAATGAAGATCAGGGCCATTGCAAGGCATTTAAATATCTCCCCATCACTTGTTCATAAAACCCTAAAAAATTTAGCCCCGGAAAGCCTTGAAAATCAAGGGGCCGGAATCCGAGAAACGGTGTCCATTTAAGAGATGATTTGTTAACAGAAAAATTCATCAAAAGAGATTCAACCATGATCCAAGAGAATTCGATCAGGATCTACCAAGGAAGCCCAATTTGAGGAATGAGGAAAGTAAGACTCAGGGCAGATACTGGGGCTGTTGTAAGTTTTTTACATACCAGTCTGTAAAATTTTTATATTTTTCTGACAGGCAAATTTGACAGATAATTTTTACAGGGGAAAAAGATGATCGATGAAGATACTCAAAAGAGGATTAAAGAAATGAGGGGGGAGGGGAGGAGTGTATCTTCCATTGCTCGGGAGCTTGACCTGTCACGGCCCACGGTTTTGAAGTATCTCCATGACCACTCTACTCCCAAAGTAAGCCAGCATTTACCTTCCCTCTTCAGCAAGAAAGTCATTCCCGTGGAACAACCTTCTCAGAAGGTGACTGACCAAAGAGAGGACGTGGAAATCATTCAATTGGAAGTAGAGAAACAAAAGGCTGCGAAAGAGTTGGAGAAGATCACAGGGTCTAAAGAGCCTCTCATAGTGGCAAAAAAGAAAGCGAAGGTAGAGGTTGCAAAGCTCGATCTCGATGAATACCAAGCACGGAAGCAATTAAAGAGGTTGAAAACAGAGGAACTGCAGAAGGCTAAGGCTGAGCAAGAAGAAAAAATACAACGGGAGACGGAGAGGAAGCGTATAGAAGAGGAACGAAGAAGAATAGAACAGCACCGCCATTGGATTGAGGAACAAAAGGCTTGGGCCTTAAATTGGTGCATCCCTTTCGGAGTGGATGTCCCTGTCAGTATCAAATTCCAAATTAAAGACAGAGTTGGAGAGGTTCTTAAGAACCGTAGCGAAGGTGAAGACAGATGGGCGATACAGCATTTGATTGAGGAAACAGTCGAAGAGATCCTCAAACCTCTTGTGGATGAGAAGAAGGCACGTCAGGAAGCGGAGAAACTCAGCCGAAAAGAGGACGAAGCAAGAAGGAAAGAAGAGAAGACTAAGGAGGAGAGATCAAGGAAAATAAAACAAATCCAAAAGGCATTGGAAGGAGTGGATCTCTACATTTCCCAAAATCGTTTGGAGCCCTATGTCAACGAAGAAGTTAAGAAGAAAATCAAGGATCAAGTCTACAGCCACTTATTAGAGACCTTGCCAGAAGGTATATTTTTTACTCCAACCTCAGAGGTTCGGGAACTGCTGGATGTCATCCTTCAGGATACAAAACAGAAAGCAAAACAGGCGCAGGAAAAACAGAAAAGTATTCAACGGCTGATCGAGATTGGCATGAACCGCTTCAGTATCTACATTCTCAAATACTGGAGCGAACTTGCACCATTTGAATCGGGTGAGCAAGAGGAGGCCAAACAACATCTCGAAAAAAAATTGACTGAGGAAATCCAAGGTGATGAGGGAGAGCAAGAAGTTAGAGAATTAGTCGATAAGATTCTCAATGAATATTTTTTCGAAGATTGAAAATGGATAACGAATTTTTGACCATCAATCAGGTCTGCAAATATTTAAAGATTAAACCGTCAACCCTTTACTCGTGGGCGAGGGTTGGGGAAATACCTCATTACAAGATTCACAACATGATAAGATTTAGAAAAGATGATATTGATACATGGATGCAGGCTCACAGAAAAGAGAGTATTGAAGCGGATAAAAGGACAATAGAGTTGTCTAAAGTGACAAAAAAGCCAAACGTAGATGTTAGTGAGGTCATAAAAACATCCATTGAACAAATCAAAAAAAATAGATATACTTCCCTCTACGGAAAACCAAATCGGGACAAGGCCGGAAAGGAGGTGTCCGATGGGACTTTATCGTAGAGGCCAGAGCCAGATTTGGTGGATGAGATTCACTTATAGAGGGAGGCAAGTAAGAGCATCTACACAGACAAAAGACAAAGAATTGGCTCAAAAAATTTTCTTTAAGGGTTTAGGAGAAGTGGCGGAAGGAAAATGGTTTGAGAAAGCTCCTGGCGAATCTAAAACATTTGGTGAGCTAATGAACCTGCTGCGAGAATATAGCCAAAAGAATTGTAGGTCTAAGGCTTACCTTTCAAGTGCCAAGGTCTTGAATGAGTTTTTCGGGCCATACTTGCTATCTGAAATTACACCCAAACTTTGGAAACAGTTTAAAGAAAAGAGAGAAGCTGAGGGAATCAAACCGGCTTCAATCAATCGTGATTTGGCAGCCTTTAAGAGAGCCTTTAACTTGTCTTGTTCGGAAGAACATGGCTGGTTGGATTCAAATCCTGTGGCTTCTATCAAACAGGAAAAAGGAGTCGCCAGGAGGGATCGCTGGATAACTCAAGAAGAGGAGGAGGTTCTCTTATCCCATTCTCCCGATTGGTTAAGGGAAATTATCATCTTCGCCTTAAATATAGGAATGAGAAGGGGAGAGATCCTCAATTTATCTTGGAAAGCCGTGGACCTTTTTAGGAGAACAATTACTGTCATGGAATCAAAGAACAATGAGAAGAGAACAATTCCAATGAATGAGAAGGTATATAATCTCCTGAAAGAAAAATCTAAGGTCCGGCTAATTGGTTGCGATTTCGTATTTCATTCGCCACATTCCAAGTCTAAACTTTTTAATCAGGCATTGGAAAGAGCTTTCTCTAACTGCGTCAAAAAGGCAGGTTTAGACGATTTACATTTCCATGACCTTCGTCATACTTTTGGGACAAGGTTAAGTCAGAAAGGGGAAGATGTCCTCACCATCAAAGCATTGATGGGGCATAAGACGCTGATGATGACATCTCGCTATGTTCACCACAATGTTGAAAGTTTACGCCATGCGGTTGAGGGATTGGGTCAATCAAATAGCACAAAATTAGCACAATTGGAAGTGGCTAAATCTCTAAGTCTTGGAAATGAAAAATAGAAATGGAACGGGTTGCTTCTATCGACATCGGGACCAACACGATCCTTCTCCTCATTGCAAAGCTGGATGATGGAACACTAAAACCTCTCTTCGAAAAGGAGACGATTGTCCGACTGGGTGAAGGGCTTCAAAAATATGGGGTTCTGTCGAAAGAAGCAATGGAGAGAGGGTCTCAAACATTGGCCAAATATTTGGAACAATGTCAGGCCGTGGAAATCCAAAAAATCTTTGCTGTCGGGACGAGCGCGCTGAGAGAAGCCAAGAACTCCAAGGACTTCCTAAAAATGATTGAAGAAAGGCTCGATCTCTCTATTGAGATCATCTCCGGAGAAGAAGAAGCTTATCTCTCCTTTTTAGCGGTTGCAAAAGATCTAAAGGAGACGGAAGAATCGATCCTTGTCGTCGATGTGGGTGGAGGAAGCACGGAGTTCATCTTGGGTAAAGGCGGTCGGATCACCCAATCGGTCAGCCTTCCTCTCGGTTCGGTCCGATTTACAGAACAGTTTCTCCTCTCCGATCCCGTTCCGGAAAAAGAATGGAAAAAGATGGAGAAGGAAATTCGGAAATTGCTGATAGATATTCCTCGTCCTCAGGGTCCGCTATCAATGGTCGCAGTGGGAGGAACGGCCACAACCTTAGCGTCTGTCGAACAAGGTTTAGAGGAATTTATTCCAGAGAAGATCCACCATTTCGTTCTGAAAAGGGAGGTCCTCGGGAACCAGTTATCTCTATACCGATCCAAAACCATGGATGAAAGAAAAAGAATACACGGTCTCCCGCCTCCCCGAGCAGATGTTATCTTGGCCGGCGGGGCGATCCTTTATATGGCGATGGATGAACTCGATTGTTCCTCTGTTTTGATCAGCTGTCACGGAGTGAGATATGGTCTCCTCTATAAAAGACTCGGTCTAAATCTTAGATTTTAGATTGCGAATTGAAAAATCCGAGCTGCAGATCTGGAATTAAAAGTATCAACCTTCTTTGGAGACCAGCTTCTTTAGAATAAGGGTGACCAGAACCACAAACCGTCCCTGACCCGTATTTCTGGGGCCTACCGGGACTTCTCCCTTGCAAAAAATCAGATCCCCCTTTTTAAGGGGTTTCTCCTCGTTTCCGATGGCTAGGGTTCCTTCCCCTTCAACTCCATAAAGGATCACTTCCAAGGCACCGGGATGCGGGTGAATGGGCATGACCTGACCCGGCTCGAAACAGATGAGCACTGCTGCCCCAGCTTCTCCAATATAAAGTTGTTTAGGTACAAAATTTTCTTTAGAGAATTCGGCTTTTTCAAAAAGATGAATCGGTTCCATAATAACTCCTGGTTTAGGATCACTTCGCTTAAGGATCGCTCCGCTTGAGGAGCACTTTGTTTGAGGTTTGAGGCATAAAACATCTGCCTGCAACCCCTTGCCTCAAGTTCTCCGAAGGAGGACGCTCCTCAAGCCCTTTCAGAGGGCGCTCGTCTATCATCCTTCTAACGCATTCAGTTCCTTAACGATCACCTCCGGATCGATGTTGTGCATCAGAGCCCCAAAAGAGATGGACTCCATATTCATCCCGGGACAGGTGAAACAACCTTGACCAAAATATTTCTGGATGACCTTGATCGCTCCAGGGTTAGCCTTCAAGACATCTCCGATGACCATATCCTTATTGAATTTCTTCTCAGCCATATCTTCCTCCCTCTTAAACGCCTGAAGCTCAAAGTTCAAGGCTCAAAGGTCTTGCTTGCAGCTTTGAGCTTTCAGCGATTCAATTCTCCGAACTCGTTGCTCCGAACTATGTTTTGGTTTGTGGAAACATACTCATCCACAGATTAATGATAAAGAGAAAAATGGAAACGGCCTGGCCAATTCCGAAAAGGATCGCCAAACTATGCCAGATTCCACCCTGAGAGGCTTCCATCATCCACGAAAGAGAGAGGCCCATCAGCGTTATATTCGCAAGCCACGCCTGAACATTACCCAGATGTTGACTATAGACAGGTCTCCCCATGAAGCGGGGAAGGATATGATAGCCCACACCGTAAATCATCATGGCCATAAATCCCAAAAGGAGAATATGGGTATGAACCCGTGTGACAGTGAATCGAATGTCTGGCCACAAAACCATCCATACGCCGAGAATTGCACCGATTGCAAGATAGACCAGACTTGCCTTGACAAACGCCTTTGCATATTTATCCATTTCTTTTTCTCCAAGCTTTATTGATGTCTTGATCTATTCTGTCTTGTTTTAACCCTCCGAACTCTGAACTCCGAACTCAGAACTTTCCTATTTTAGCCTCCATGGATGAGCATGGGTAAACACCGGGTGCATACCCAAAGATCCTCTCCACTTTTCCGACATGGGATCAAAACCCCTTCGTGTTCGGTTTTATGACAAACAAAGCAGGTGACCTCTTTCTTCTCAGACATTTTCTTATCTCCTCTTTAACTTAACTGTAATACCTTTCTGGAAAGAATGCCTTGACTTAGATCAAATCCGCCCCGAAATCACCTGAAATAATGATACAACATATCCAAACGGCCATGTTTTACCAGATACATTCCAGAGAACTTCATGACCTCCCTGATCTTTGCCTTATACTCACCATGGTAACATTGAGTTTCACATTTCTTACACATAGGCTTGGGATCATGAGGGCATTTCATCCTCATGGTCAAACCGTAAGTAAGGACCCGTGTGCAATCCGGACAGAGGGAGATTTCCTTCTTCTGAATTCCCTTAATACCAAAGAATTTGAAAGAGAATGGAGTTTTCGTCCCGTTATGATGCTCCCGGCAGAAAATCCCGACGAACTTCATCAGGGTCCGAATGTCGTCCTTCTCTTTGTCTAAAATTTCCCCCTGCTTCACCATCTCCTCACTCCTCCTGCTCCTTGTTCCAAAGAGATAATTGATCGTTCCCCCATTCCAATATTCCAGAAAATAATTCCTTGATATAAGTCAACCATTTTCATCTTTTCTTTTTTTTCCGGATAAGTTAATAATGATGGGGTTTACAGACAGGAGAAACAGTCTATGGATTTCTTTTTCGAACCAAAGGGAGTGGCTGTCGTCGGTGCTACTCCAGAACCCAATACGGGTGGCCACTATTTAATAGCCAATGTAGCCCTCAGCTATAAGGATCCCGTCTATCCCGTCAACCCAAAATATGATGAGATCCTCGGCCTGAAGTGTTATCCCAAAGTTACGGATATCGACGGTCCCTTGGATCTCGCATTAGTCTTTGTCCCTGCGCATGTTGTCCCTCAAGTTTTGGAAGACTGCGTCGCAAGAGGCGTTCGGGGAGCGATTCTGGAATCGAGCGGGTTTGCAGAGGTAGGACCTGAAGGCAAAACTTTACAGGATCGGTGTCTTACCATCGCCCGCAAGGGAGGGATACGAATATGGGGACCTAATTGTATGGGGCTGATCGATACCTCCAAGGGATATGTCTTTTCTTTTATCACCCCTGAGGCCTGGAAGGGGATGATAAATCAGGGTGCAGTCTCCCTCATCGTTCAGAGTGGTCTATTATCTGCAGGCTTCATCACCACTCTCATGAGCACCAAAACGGTGGGACTGGCAAAGGTATGCTCCATTGGAAACAAAAGCGATGTAGAGGAAACCGAGCTTCTTGAGTATCTCTTAAAAGACCCGGCCACCAAGGTGATTTGTCTCTACTTAGAGTCTTTCATCAATGGACGGCGTTTTTTTGAACTTTCCGCATCATCGGGCAAACCTATCGTCGTGCTCAAGGGTGGAAAAAGCCCTCTCGGTGCAGTGGCCTCTGCCAGCCACACTGCTTCCCTATCTGGTAACGATGAATTGATCAGGGGGGTCCTCAGGCAGGCGGGTGTCCATCAAGCAGATGACTTTTTTGAAATGGTGGATATTGGCCGCGCTCTCGAGAAGGATTTCAATTTGCAACAGCCACGTGAAGGAAAAGCCAGAATTGCCATCTTCAGTTTCAGCGGCGCTGCAGGAATTGTGACCACGGATCACATGGAGGAGAGTGGTCTGACTTTGGCCAGCTTATCTTCCCAAACCCTCCAGCGCCTGGAGGAATTATCCCCTGCCTGGATGCCCATTAAAAACCCGGTGGACTATTGGCCTGCGATGGAAAAGAATGGGCCGGCCTTAGTCTACAAACACGCTATCGAGGTTCTCCATGAAGCCCCAGAGGTGGATGGCATTATCGTCCATCTCTTTGCCGGATTTGCAATCTGGTCTCTGGATATGAAGGAGATCATGTCCGGTGTCAAGGAACGTCGAAAACCCATCCTCTTCTGGCTGATTGGCCCAGAGAAAGGTCGGGAGGTTACCCGAACGGCCCTGGAAGAAGACGGTTGGCCAACTTTTTATGAGATCCATCGGACGGTCAAAGTGATGGATAGCCTTTTCGAAAAGTCCAGCCAAAAGAGAAAAAGTCGAGAGGTCGCCCCCAATCCATTTCCAACCACCCATCCATTAAGTCAACTGATCCAGCAAGCGGAGCCCTCCGCCGACTTGCCCACGCTCGCCGAAGCAGGCTTCGCGCAATCGGGAGGCTTTCGCCTGCCAGAGAACCTGTTCGGCGAGCAGGCCGGTCCGAAGGCGGATGAACGGAAAGCGAGCATACTGGACGAATATGAAGCCAAAAAATGGCTCAAAGCTTTGGGTCTAAAGGTCGTGAATGAGACTATCATTAAAGATCTTGACGAAGCGATTAGGGCCGCTGAAGAAATAGGGTATCCGGTGGTCCTCAAGGGAAGGATCGAGGGACAGGTTCATAAGACTGAAGCAGGACTGGTCAAGCTGAATCTCTGGAACGCTGATCATGTGAGGTCAGCTTATCAAGAAATGCTCGACCTCCAAAATAAACCCCAATCTTTCCTGATGCAGCCCATGCTGAAAGGTAGTCTCGAACTGATTGCAGGAATCATCCGAGACTCTCAGTTCGGACCTGCTGCCATGCTTGGACTGGGGGGAGTTTGGACCGAGGTTTATAGGGATGTTGTTTTTCGACTGGTTCCTTTAAGTCAAAAAGACGTATTTGAAATGGTGTCGGATTTGAAAGGACAGGCTCTGCTTAAAGGATTTCGAGGTTCAAAACCGGTGGATATGGAAAGCCTCGCCGATTGGTTGATCAAACTGGGATGGCTCGGCCTCACGTTTGAAAAAATCCAGGAGTTCGATGTCAATCCCCTCTTGATCGTTAATGGAGAACCGGTAGCCGTGGACGCCACGATTATCTTTCGGTAGTCCAAATCAACAATTCCTCTGCCTGCACTACAGAGGCTTCTCCGCTACTTCGAGTTGGTCCGCCCCCGTGCCTCGCATCGGTACTCTCACCCTCGTGGGTCCTCCACTTGAGCCTCTCCCTTATCAACGAAGCGACAGGTACCCATGTCCCATGCAAAAGCCTGTGTCAGGTTCAGGCCACCTTTACACCGGAAGCCAATTGGGCGGTAAGCAAGTCTCCCCCCAAGCTCATCCTGAACCCTATAAAGAAGCTCAGTTTTGACCTCATCTTTATCTTTTCGATGCCTCATCAGTGGTTCGCTTCCGCTCGCCTCCATGATCACCACCTGCCATGGTTCTAAGGCATGACTTTTCCTTAACGCTAACCACCCTGGCATTTGACCAGAGCAGATTAAGGTGATCTGAAGCCAATTCCTGCAAGCCGACTCCGAGGGGCCTACCCTAGTCTCCTCTGTAGCTTCCTGGCACACTTTCCTGTTCTATATGCACCGCCAACAATTACGCCCTTTTTCACCAGGCTGCCTCAAATATTTTCGCAATAGCTTCCTTAGAAGCATCGCGTGGGTTAGCATCAACCACATGTGGCTGAAATGTGAGTACGTTATCTACAAAACTGGGAATATCTTCTTTCTTCACTCCAACATCTCGCATCCTCTGGGGCATCTCGACGTCTATTGAAAGCTTTCTCACGGCATCGGTTGATTTGATGGCTTTGTCCCTTAGAGATAGCCCTTCCACTTCTTCGCCCATCAGTTCTGCAATCCTTGCATACTTGTGCAGATCAACAGGCATGTTATATTCCATTACGAATGGAAGTAGAATAGAACACGATACTCCGTGTGATATTTGCGATTTCAGTTGCAGGGGATAGGCCATAGCATGGACAAGCCCTAAACCGCTGAAAATAAAACAGAACCCCAGGGCTGCGGCAACAGTCATATTATATCTTGCCTCAATATTTTTACTACCTTTTCCATAGGCAGCGCGCAGGTTGCCGGCAGCCAGCTTTATTGTTTGTTCCGCGAACATATCCGACATGACATTTGATTTCCAGGTCGTATAGGCTTCAATGCCATGAATCAGGGCATCCATCCCTGTTTCAGCCGTTATATTTCGCGGCAGGGCGACTGTCAGCAATGGATCGATAATGACAGCCTTGGGGTGCAGGTAATGACTATATATTGACCGCTTCACCCCTTTTGAGTCATCAGTTATTACAGCCGCCCAAGTCCATTCGGCCGCTGTGCCTGCAGTCGTTGGAATCATGATCGTAGGCAGACCAGAATGATATACTTTATACTGTCCAAGGTAGCTATATATATCTCCGTCTCCAGTAGCCAAAATGCTCGCTGCCTTGACTGTGTCTATTACACTGCCTCCACCCAGGGCTATCATCAAGTCATAGGCACCTTCTTTAGCCATTCGGGCACAGTGTTCAATAACGCTGAACGGCGCATCAGGGAGACAACCATCAAACACGCCGTACTCAATCCCTTCATTCTCCAGCGGGCGCTTGACTTTATCTATTAATCCTGCCTTAACCAACCCTCCGTCAGTGGCAATAAGCACTTTGTTCGCTTTAAGTCCTTTCACTATGGAGCCCAGATCGTCCACTGCTCCTACTCCAATCAAGGTATCCGGGATAAAAATTGAAAACTTGTTAGCGTACTGGTTCATTTGCCACCTTCTTTCAACTTCGCAGTTAGATTTAAATAATTTTGACTCCAGGTGTCCCTATCATAATGGCTACCATTAGATTGATGTATAGATGTCAGCTTGAAAAATAGAGAATGGTTATATAAAACCTAAATCAGTAAGCTTATCCTTGGTAATTACACCATTTTTGTCCCATCCCCTTACCTGGTAATACTCAGCTAACATTCGCTCAAGCTCAACCACCTGTCCTTTTGCTGGTCCCAGCGGCATAGGCTCCTTCACCATTCGGTTTGGTAAAGAATCATCGTCCTTTGTAAGTCCCGCCTGCAGATTAAATAGTCGCTCTTGGTTCCAGATCCGCTCCCCGGCACGCAGCAAGCTTTCCTTATCATAGCCTGCGCCAGTGGCTGATTCCAGTACGGGTAGGAAATAGTCTATAGTGATTACTCCACGGGTGAGGCAGCAGACACCGCATAAGTCCAGGATCGCCAAATAATCTTGCCCAGCCTTAAGTAATGGCGCTTTCCCCTCTGCGGACAAAGGGTTTTCAAGCTCTGCACCAAGTGTACGGGCACGCATATGACACGCACCTCTATTGGAGGTAGCATAGGCAAGCCCCTTTTCTTTAATACCACGTGGGTCGTAGCCGGGAAGCTCCAGCTTCTTGGTTGTCATGGCAACTTCAGGGTGTCCGTACTTTTTCGCCATGCGGTAGGATCCTTCAGCGAGCATGTCGCCAAAACCAGATCCAAATCTTCAACGGTATAGCTACTTCTGGTCAGGTTAACTCGTAAAATCCTACCGGCCCAGCCATTCATTGCCTATCCTCCTTCATATAGCCTTTTTCACCACAGGTCCAGCTGGGAAACAGCACTTCCCCTCCTGTGCTCATTTCCACCATAAGCAGAAATGCTCAATCCCAGCAGTTTTAGTTGCCTCCCTTCAGAGCTTCCCTTCACCCTGCAGTTTTCGCATAAGGTCTTCCTGGAGCTCTCGCTTGGCGACCTTTTGATGACCCCTCAGGGGTAGTTCATCGAGGACTTCGAGCCTTTCGGGCAATTTGTAATTCGCAATCTTCTTTCCCTTCAGAAAAGAGGTCATTTCCTCAAAGGTCAGCCGCTCCCCGGGATTCAGGGCAACATAGGCGCAAGCCTTCTCTCCCATGATGGGGTCGGGCATGGGAACAAGTGCCACGCTTCTTATCTTGGGGTGAGTGAGCAGCAACCCTTCAATTTCTATAGGGTAGATGTTCTGCCCACCCCGAATAATTACGTCCTTTTTGCGGCCGATGAGGATCAGATTTCCAGACTCATCGAATTGGCCTAAATCTCCACTCTTGAAACGACCCTCCAGACCTAAACCTCCCCATGCCTTCAAGGTTGATTCGAGGTCCTTATAATACCCACCGTTGGTTGCCGGTCCGGAATAGACGACCTCACCTTCAGACGCCTCTTTGCCTTGCTCGTCGATCAGCTTGACGACCATCCCTTTCGCCGGTTTCCCCACGGTTCTGCGCCGAACTCCAGGGGCGTCATCGATGCTCGTATGTGTAACGACACCCCCGTCCAGTTGACCATAACAGTTGGAAATGGGAATCTTTAGGGTTTCCTCAACCTCTGCCGCCAAGCGTGAAGGTAAAGGGGCGGTCCCGGTAGTGATGCATCGAAGGGAGCTCAGGTCATAATGGTTAAGATTGGAATCCTTTACGATTTGGGCGAGCTGGGCGGGAACTGCAACAAGGACGGTTGCTTTCTCCTTCTCAATCAGTCGAAAAGTATCCTTGGGATTCCACACCTCGAGCAGCACGGTCTTTGCGCCCACCAGAGCTGCCGAACCATTGTAACAAAAGGCAGCACCAAGTCCGGCGATGCCGCTGACGATATTCAGCACGACGTCTTGGCCGGTTAATTTGACCGCGCTCGCATAATTACGGGCCGCCGCCATCCGGGTACATTGGGCATGCTCGACCCCCTTGGAAAGGCCCGTCGTTCCGCTGGTGCAGGCAATGACAGAAACCTCCGTTGCCGTTATCTCGGTGTTGCGAAAACCCTCCGCCCCACATTTCTTTTCCAAGGGTTGCTGCATCCATTCTTCCATCGAAATTGTTCCTGATGGTACCTCATCGCCGGTCGTAAAAATATATTTGAGGCTGGGTAGTCTCGGCTGCATCTCATGAATCGCACTGTAATAATCAAAATTCCTGAATTTCCATGGGATGGCTGCTGCCGCGGCATCGAAGTTCCTCAAAATGTATTCTATTTCGTTTTCTCTCAGAGTCATCATCGCTGTCGAGCAGAGAATACCCGCCTTTTCGCAGGCGACACGAATCATGTAAGATTCACAGCAATTCGGCAGCATGAGCAGGAGGAGTGCACCCCTTTTGAGGCCCATTTCAAGAAAACCCAAAGCAAGCCTATCGGACATCTGTTTGACCTGTGACCAGGTCCACCTCTTCTGGGAAGAGACGAATGCCTCCTTGTCGGGGTAGAGTTTTGAATTCTCCTCCCACAGATAAGAGGTAGTCTCCTTTGTCCAATATCCTCTTGCGAAGTACTCCTCAATCATTTCCTGGGTGAATCGAATGGGCCTATCCATTCCTACAACCTCCCTACAACCTTAATTCCTTCCTCCTGCTGACCTCATCCTGAGTTACTAAGGAATCCATAATTGATTAGACATATTCTTCTAAAAATCTCCCCTGACCCCTCTTTTCCAAAGAGGGGAATTCCTCCCTTTCGTAAAGGGAGGGAGGAGGGATTTAGTCTTCAGCGTCCATACAATTATGGACTGATTAGTAACTAACGCTTCGAAACAGGGATTTGCCCCTCATTCCGGCACATTTTCCCACCGCTTCTCTTTGGGAAGAGTCCTCTCCGTTTGGTCAGCGGGGAGGAAGATAAAATTCCTTTTGGAGCGAGCACGGGGTGGAAAGCCCCGTGCGAGCCTTCCCGTTGGAAAGTCGATGACTTTCTAACGGGGTTTACAGAATTAATCTAGCCTTTTAGTCCACTGTTTGAGGAGATACCCGCTGATGCAATGCTCAAAAATCTTCTTGGACCCTTTAAATTATTTCTTGGGTATTCGGTATGTCGTCGTCGGCATCCAATCGCTCATTGGCTCCACAAACCCTTTACGAGCAACCCAATATCTCACCTGTTTTTGCCCTATATGGTCGCCGGGAACATATGAAATGGGCTTCGTTAGGCCCATCGCGTCGAAATTCCTTATCCGATCAAGGCCGTATGTCTTTAAGGCTTCACCGTTTAGTTTCTCCGGAGAAACCTCGTCTAAAGCAAGGCGGATACCTTCTGCAATCACCATCCCGGACAGGATGCCAACGATATACATATCACTTGAGCTCTGACCGGGGTGATTCTTCGCCCAAAGCTCTCTGGTAAGTTTTAGTCCGGGTGAAGCTTCAAGTTTTGGATTTTTCGACATGGGTTCAAAGAAATATTCCCCTTGGTATCCCTCTGCCAATTCAGGACCACCTAAGGCGATTACGTCGCCCAAATAGGAACCTGCGCATTGTGTTAAAGGGATATTTAAGCCCATCGCTCTTGCTGAATTAAGCACGACGACTGCTCCAGGGGCAGATGCTAAAACAAAAATCTGCTTAGCCCCAGCTTCTTTTAGACGGAGCAGCTGTGGACTCGCATCAGTGGTTCCCTTTGGTATCGTCTCCATGACCAATTTGATCCCTTGTTCCTTCACGAAGGAATCAATCTCCCACAAGCCCAGAGGCGCCCATGGCTCATCCGTTGCTATGCTGCCAAGTATAAGAGTTTCTCCCGGTTTTGCTGTTTTTTTCCAATCGCTTTTTAGCCATACAATCCAGCTGCGAATCAAATTGACAACACCCGCATGGCAATTACCATAAGCCCAATCAGACCAAGCGCTTGCAATACCAAGAGAACCTGTTACTAAGGGAATCTTCGCTGCTTCATAATCTACCATTAAAGCGTCCGAATGGGCAGAGGCACAATGTGTTGTAACAATCATACCTTGCCCCTGAAGCCTGGAAAAACCGTCCTTAGCCTTCGTAGCGACATATTGAGAATCGTAGGCAACATATTTCACCATTACTTTCCCTTTTTTACCTGCAATGCCTCCCATTTTTTCATTAAGATAATACAGATAATCTTTTGATCCTGATAGGCACATCATATGTGTCCCGCTGGTTGGACCTGTCATGGCGCTTATATTGCCAACCGCGACCTCCGTAATAGGTTTCTGACCCCAACTAACCGAAGTATATAACGTTATTGCTACCATCAAACCAAAAACGAATAATAACATTTTTGTTTTCATAATAGACCTCCATATCATTTTATTCCATTCCAATGGTTTTGACTATTCATTTTCCTATATGCTACCACCTCCTTTCAAACTCAATAACCAAAGGGCCATAACCTATAATAGGCCTTGAAAAGGTTCCAACGGTGAGCCAGCCCTCTGGGTTCAAAAATTAAAAAGACGATCGCCACACCCCCGATAATAACCAACAGTAGACCACTGCCCGCTCCAATGGGTAAAAAAGGCAATTTCCCTTCTACAATAGGGCCTATGACAAAAATTAACTCTTTTAGACCAGTTATGAATATGACACCAAAAATGGTACCTTCAATACTGCCTAATCCACCTACGATGATCATGACTACATACCATATTGAATCCTGGATGGTAAACGATTCCAGATGAGCCCACATCATATAGTGTACAAGTAGAGACCCGGCCACGCCGGCATAAAATGTGCAGATAACAAAGGCAAGGAGTTTATACCGGAAAATATCAATGCCCATGGCGTCAGCAGCTTTTTCATTGTCCCTGATGGCTACAAATGTTCGCCCCAGTCCGGCCCTCATCATGTTTTTAGCGAAAAAAGTCATCACAATAGTAAAAAACATAGCGATATAATAGAATTTTTCAGGAGTATTAAAAACAATACTCCCCATCCTGCTGGGTTCAACACTGAACCCAGCGGTCGTTAGGGGTATATAAAAGAGGGCGATCCATGTGAGAATAATCTGGGCACCCAGTGTGGTCAGAGTCAAGTATAAGCCCCTCAATCGGACCGAGGGGATACCGAAGATAGCTCCGACAAAGGCGGAAGCAAATCCCGCAGGGATCACACAAGTCCAAAAAGACCAACCAAAATGGTAATTTAGTAAAGCTGATGTAAATGCTCCTACCATCACAAAAGCAGATTGACCGATGTTGAGCTGCCCACAATATCCAGTCAAAATATTAAGCCCAAGACAAATGATCACAGTAATTCCAGCCCCGATTAATAGTCTCAGGAAATAAGTATTATTGAGGGAAGGGATTTGAGGGATAGCAAAAAGAAGAATCAAGGAGACAATCGACATCACCCACTGTGTCCTTGTTTTAATAATCCGCATATCTTTTTTGTAGCTATCAGAATAAATGCCGCTCGGCGGATAATAGGATGTATGAGCCATTTTACTAAATCCTTTCTATCCCCTTTAGGCCAAAAAACCCATAGGGTCTAAATAACATGACTACGATAAGGATAACATAGCTCGTTGGCACTCCTGCAGCTTTTCCAAAATATCCTGAGGCAATGCTTTCAATTAACCCGATGAGTAAACCACCCAGAATAGCCCCCTCAGGAGAATCGAGACCGCCAATGAATGCGGCTGGTATAGCTAATAATCCTATGTAGCTTAGGCCCAGTTGAAATCCAAGGGTACTTCCCAATAGAATTCCACCTAAGGTTGCGGCGATGCCAGCAATACCCCAGCATATATTAAGGATTTTTTTTACGCTGATCCCCATGCTTTGCATGATCTGGTGACCTTCAGCAACTCCTCTCATGGCGAGTCCAAGTCGGGTAAAGCGGAAAAGGAAGATGAGGGCCAACGTTGCTCCTAAGGCAAGACCAAAGGCAAACAAGGTCTCCGTTGTTAAATTCATTTTACCTACCTTTAAAGAGCCTCTAAAAAAGACAGGTATTTGTTGTAAAGGATAAGTACCCCATATCAATGATACGAGTCCCTCTATCACAAGGGAAAGAAATATGGTAACCGTAATGATAGAGACTAAGGGTTGACCGATTAACGGGCGTAAAGTGATACGTTCTATAAGGATCCCCATTAGAAATCCTAAAGGCATCGTTACCAGTAAAGCAGAAAAAAGATCGAACTTCAATGAACCCGCGAAAAGCCAGAAGATATAAGATCCTAGAAGTAACATATAACCTTGGGAAAAATTGAGCACGGAAGAGGCTTTATAGATAAGAACAAATCCAATCGCTACAAGACCATAAATGGCTCCATTCATTAAGCCCGATATAACGATCTTTCCAAAAAACTCCATGAATTTACCTCCTCAACCGCTGCATTCACAATAGTTTGAAATCTCTTATAACCACCTTTTTCTTCTTTTGTAATGCTTCACTTCACGGTAGCTCCTCTTCTCTCCGAGCTTACTGAGTCCCAGATAGAACTCCTTAATGTCTTCATTGTCAGCAAGCTTTGAAGAGGGCCCGTCCAGGACGACTCGCCCGTTTTCCAGAACATAAGAATATTCGGAAATAGAGAGGGCGGCCCTCGCA
The DNA here is from genome assembly GCA_963826305.1 of uncultured delta proteobacterium. Lineage (GTDB taxonomy): Bacteria > Desulfobacterota > BSN033 > BSN033 > UBA1163 > CAWGWZ01. The sequence continues at coordinate 580,770 of CAWGWZ010000028.1, forward strand.
TTCTGCTCCACAATCATCACGCTGGTCTTTTCCTCCGCATTGAACCGGGCAACGATCTCATATATTTCATCCACCAATAATGGAGCAAGTCCCAGGGATGGTTCATCGAGGAGCATAATCTTGGGGTGCGCCATCATGGCTCGTCCCATGACCAGCATCTGCTGTTCCCCTCCGGATAGATAGCCGCTGGTTGCATGACGAAGATTCCTTAGTTTGGGAAAGTAGTCATACACCATGTCCAGATCTTTCTTGACGCTGGTCTTTTTAACGATATAACCCCCGAGGATAAGGTTTTCTTCTGCGGTCAGGTGTCCCAGGACCTTTCTGCCCTCCATGACCTGAATAATACCTCGTTTCGCAACCTCCTCCGGGTCCTGTTTATCTATTCTGCTTTCGTTATATTCGATCGTCCCGGCCGTGACTTCCCCCAGCTCCGTGCGAAGCAGTCCGGAAATAGCCTTGAGGGTCGTCGTCTTCCCAGCGCCATTGCTCCCTAAAAGGGCAATAATCGTTCCATCGCGGACCTCAAAGGAGACACCTCGTAATATCAAAATGACTCCAGCATATTTTACCTCAACGTTATTCACCTTTAGCACTTTATCTTCTCCAAATTACTCCTAATAGGAATGAAATAATAGCTTCTTTACAATAAACCAGCCTTGACCCCGATCCGTCGAAACTTATCTCAATTGATACCTTCCATCTCTTCGTAGACCGATCGTATTTTTAGGTTGGTTTCTATTGCGCCTTTTCTACCATCTCTATATTTGACTTCGGTGACGACTGGCATCTCCTTTTTGTCACCATAGATGGCTTCGATCAAATCCTGGTAGCGGTCTTGTAAGAATCCTCTCCTCAGCTTTCTCGTCCGAGTGAGCTCCCCCTCATCAGCATCAAACTCTTTATGAAGTAAGACGAACTTCCTTATCTTTGAACCTTCCGGAAGGGTATTGTTAACTCTTTGTAAATCTTTTCGTATCAGTTGACTTACCTCTTCCTTCTGTGAGAGATCCACAAAGGTCGTATAAGGAACCTGATTGGTCTCAGCCCATTTGCCGATGCTGTCAAAATCGATATTGGTGATTGCAGAAAGATAATCTTTATTCTTTCCGCCAACCACCATCACATCCTTTATGAATCTGCTGAATTGCAGCTTCCCTTCGATATGGCCGAGAGCGCATCTGTAGCCATTACTCAACTCCTCCAGGTTTTCTGTCCTGTCAATATAAAAAAGGTGTCCTCTATCATTGATGTAACCTGAATCTCCCGTATGAAACCATCCCTCCCTAATGACTTCGTTGGTCTTCTCTGGGTTCTTATAATAGCCTGAGAATATGGTCTCACCGCCGATTAGAATTTCCTGCTCTCCCGAGATCTTTATTTTTACCCCATCGCAGATCCGCCCGACACTATCAATGTTAATATCGTCCTGGGGGTGCATGCTCACAACGCCTGCTTCTGTGCTACCATAGATTTGTATGAGATGGATGCCTATGGCCTGAAAGAATCTAAAAAAATCAGGACTCAGGAAAGCGCTTCCTGTCGCCGGATACTTCGTCTTAATCAGTCCCAGCTTATCCCTGAGAGGACCGAAGACCAGCACGTCGCCCAATTGATAAAGTAATTTCCAGAGTAAACCAATCCTTCTTCCGGAGGTGCGGAGATCTACGATTTTATAACCAACAGGTAGAAAAAGATGGTAGAAGAGCCTTTTCAGGAACCCCGCATCACTGATTCGTATCTGTGTCATGGAAAATAGGCTCTGCCACTGACGTGGAGTGATCAGCATAAGCCGCGGAGAAATTTCCCTATAATCTTGCATCAAGGTTTCAGGTTCTTCGGGAAAATTGATGACCACCCCACACAGGTAATTGTATCCAGCGAACCATTGGTGAAATACAGAAGCCGATGCGAGCGTAGTGATCACATCCTCTCCTTGATGAAGGGGGGCGAACTTCTGCATTCTTTCTGCAGAGGTGATGATCGCATGGTGTGTGATGATCGCTCCCTTAGGTAAACTCGTGGTCCCGGAAGTATAGGACATTTGGGCAATATCCGTTCCTTTGCTCTCGGTGACGAATTGTTCGAAAATCCCTGGATGAGCATCTCCATACGTCTTTCCCAGGCCTTTCAACTCGTCAAAACTCATGAGGATGGGATCATCATATTTCCTCATCCCTTTTCGATCCCAGTAAATTACTTTTTGCACTTTGGAAATGTCTCTTTTAATCTCTAATATCTTATCTACTTGTTCTTGGTCTTCGGCTATCACAAACCTCGAATCAGAATGATTAATAAGGTAGGCTACCTCAGAAGGAATAGAGTCGCTCCACATCGCCACCACAATTCCCCTTGCGGATTGGATTGCGGCTTCTGCCCAAAAACCTTCAGGCTCATCATCACCTATGAGAGAAACCTTATCTCCTGGCTTCAGGCCCAGTTGTACGAGCCCCAAGCACACTTGCCCCACCTGCTCATAGCAATCCTCCCAGGTATAATTTTGCCAGATGCCAAAGTCTTTTCTTCGAAGGGCTACCTTATCTCCCCATAATTTGCTGTTTCGTAATAAAAACTTAGGATAGGTGTCCAATTCTGACAACGTCACGCCTCCTTCTGAACTAACTCATTTCTCTCCCAAATAGGCTTTAATAACTCTGTCATTCTTCTTGATCTCGTCAGGAACCCCTTCAGCGATCTTGTTTCCAAAATCAAACACAATAATCCTGTCAGATATATCCATGACAATATCCATATCATGTTCAATAAGAACAATGGTTGTCCCCCTCTCCTCGTTTATATCTAAAATGAATCGAACCATGTCTTCTTTCTCTTCCACGTTCATCCCTGCGGTTGGCTCATCCAGAAGCATGACTTCTGGCTCCAAGGCGAGGGCCCTCCCCAACTCCACTCTCTTTCTCTGCCCGTAAGGGAGGATCTTAACTTCTTGTTTTCTGATCGCCTCCATCTCTAGGAAATCGATGATATCTTCAACGATCTTTCTTTCTCTGATTTCCTCTCTTTGAGCCAACCCGAAGTATATCGCACTGGATATTAAGTTGGGTTTCAGGCGAAGGTGTCTTGCTGCGAGCAGATTATCCAATACAGACAACCCCGTGAAAAGCTCGATGTTCTGGAAAGTTCTGGCAATGCCAAGCTTACAGATTTTATGGGGAGGAAGGCCGATGATTTCCCGTTCCTTAAAGTAGATCTTTCCTTGCCAGGGATGGTAAAAGCCAGTAATGGTATTGATGATGCATGTCTTCCCAGCCCCATTGGGACCGATAATGGTCAGTATTTCTCCTTTATCTACCTCAAAGGTAATATCTAAAAGGGCGTTAACCCCACCGAACCTTAGGCTAATGTCTTCACACCTCAGAATTGGAGCGTCATTTCCCTTCTCCATTGCCAGCATAGCTTCCCCTCACATTTTTAGCCGCGCTTCATAAAAATAGGGCGACCTGATGAAATGTTGTCTAGAACGGATAACCCTCCATATGTGGCCAAGTTCTGAAAGGTTCGAGCGATCCCCATTTCAGACACTCGATGACAAGGGATATGGGTGACATCTTGGTCCTCAACGTATATCCCTCCTTCCTGCGGTTTGTAAAAACCATTAATGGAGTTAAGGAGACAGGTTTTTCCCGCCCCATTCGGGCCTCTAACGGATGGAATCTCTTTTCGCTCCATCTCGAGGCTTACTCCACTAAGGGCACCAACACCGCCAAAATTCAGGTGTATATCCTCAACTCTTAGAACGAAATCAGTCATGCCCATTCTCTTGATTTTTTAAGGAGTGGTTTAGAATTGACGCGCCATGCATGAATTTAATTATTCTTCTATCATGGCCCAACTGTCGGCACCTCCCCATGCTTCGGCTAGCAAGGCGGTGCAGTATATGGAGTGGAAGACTTCTCGGAAAGTTCTGATGGAGTTTCCACACATCCGAAAGACGCATCGGGGGGCACATTTGGGGCACGGGGGATTTTGTAGGGAACCCTGGAAATGTGATGGATGAGGTGATCGCGGAATATATAAAGTCCAAGGGGAAGGACCCGCAGAGAGACGATGAATTCAAGATTGGTCTCTGGCATTTGCTAAACCTTCAGCCGACTTACAGTCAGAAAAGGACCTGCCGCCCGAAGGCGGTATGTCATCCCGATTTTCATTAACAAAACCAAATTCTATTGTCAAGAAAAAAAATAATTCCCAAATCCCGATATTGAAAATCGAGAGATCTCCGGTCTGAGAGATTTAGAGAATTTTTTTGAGTGGAATGACCCGTTGTGTTTTGATGGGTTATATTGACGATGCCTCGGGGAAGGTGTTTGGAAGGTTCCATGACCGTGATTCCTGGGACGGACAGTTTCCGGCGTTATATTCAAGAGCGCGGGTTACCCATGGGCATGTATCTGGATAGGCGTACCATTTGTAAATCGACAGCCAAGCCGACGATTCGGGACGAGTTGAACGCCAAGCCCCTAAGCGAGTTTGAGCGGGCACTAAAAGAGTTGGGAGTGGAAGTGATAGAGTGGAACGACTCCATGGGATAGTTCATGGCCGGTTGATCAAAGCGATGCGTTTAAGAGGGATGAGGACGATCGAAGAGAACAATGCTTTTAGGGAGGCCAACCTGTCCTTCTACGATAAAAGATTCTCGGTTTGTCCCAAGGAAAGAGGCAATCTTCAGGAGTTTAGTCAAGGGGGTTAACCTGGATGCAATCTTACCCATTAAAACAGAAAGAATGCTTCGGAATCACTTTACGCTAGCCCACAACCGTAAGCTCTACTAAGTAAACCCCGTTAGAAATTCCAGCGGGGCATTAAACCCCGCCGGAATTATTCTAAGATCTAACCCCGCTGCAGAGCAGCGGGGCATTATTTCTAACGGGGTAAAGAATCCCATCAAGGCCCTTCCAGGGCGATTTCTTGACATGCGGCTCCTTGTTTTTTATATTTCGTTTATGTCAAATGAATTTTAGCATTGGGTGCGATCACAGAAAGGATGGGGATGCTGAATGGGAAAACGTGAAGAGATTCATAATTTTTGCGGGGTCTGTCATCTGTCCTGTGCCGTTGTCGCCACCGTTGAAGACGGGAAACTCATCTCGGTAAAACCAGACAAGGATAGCGACTTCCGTCACGAGGTTTGTCCTCAGGCGAAGGGCCCGCTCACTCTCGTTGGGGTGGAAAACCATCCCAACCGTCTGAAACATCCCCTGAGGAGAGCGGGGAAAAGAGGGGAGGGTAAATGGGAACAAATTTCATGGGATGAAGCACTGGATACCATTGCTGCGAAACTCTTAGATCTCAAGGCTAAATATGGTCCAGAGTCTTTCGCTATACTGATCGGCGAACCCAAAAGCATGGAGACCATTTTTGGCCACAGGCTTGCCACAGCATTCGGCACACCTAACGTGATAACGCCAGGCGGTCTATGCGGTGTACCACGCCAGGAGGCATATTACTATACCTTGGGACGTTCCCCGCTGCCGGATTGTCCCGAGGCAGTTAAGAAACCGGGTGACCCGTTGCCCAAGCTGCTGATATTTTGGGGCGCTGACGGCCGCCGCTATATGGGACGGCACGTCCTTAAAATGAAAAAAGAGACCGGAAACGACATGAAAATAGTGGTCATAGACCCGATGAGGACATGGGTCGTTGACCATTATGCTGACTGGTGGATTCGTCCCAGGCCAGCAAGCGATGGAGCCCTTGCCATGGGGCTATTGAAAATCATAATTGAAGAGGAGCTTTACGATAAGGATTTCGTGGCTAAATGGACTGTCGGCTTTGATAAGTTCCGGGAAGAAATAAAGAGATTCACCATCGACGACGTAGCAGAGATGACCTGGATACCAAAAGAAGATATTCTGAAACTGGCCAGACTTTATGCCAAAACTAAACCCGCCTCCATACAGGAGGGAAACTCTCTGGAGTTCATGGCGAATAGTTTCGATACCTTCCGGGTGACATCGATATTACGCTCCATAACCGGGAACCTCAATGTTCCCGGGGGAGATGTATTTTTGACACCTGCAAAGCATGCAAGGCCGGGTCGTCTCATGCTGTTGGGCAAAGTTGGCAGAGATAAAGACAAGATGCTTGGTAAGGAACTAAGAGGCGTGAAAAGATGGTCTTTTGTCCCCTACCAAGCGCTGGTAAAAGCTAACCTCGATGAAGGGTATGCGTACCCCATCAGGGCAGTCATGTGCTGTCTGACGAATCCCATCATCAGTTATCCCGACTCTGTCGCAACATACAACGCATTTATGAAGATGGACTTAATAGTGGTACAGGAGCTTTTCCATACGCCCACAACCTGCATCGCTGATATTGTTCTCCCCGCTGCCTGGACATGGGAGGATACCACTATAGGGTATTGGGGAGGGCGCTGGGAAGAGTACCGATCTTATAAGAAGGTGGTGGATCCGCCGGGAGAAGCCTGGACCGATGCCAAAATCTACAATGAGCTTGGAAAGAGGATGGGACTGGGCAAATACTTCTATGAAGATGAACATGAGGCTTTGGATGAACTTTTAGAGGGGTCCGGCATTACTTTTAAAGATTTCCTAGTCACAAGGAAACTTTATCCTAAGAAGGAATACAAGAAGCCTGAAGAGGATCCATTTAGGACACCTTCAGGCAAAGTGGAGATCTATTCCGAAAGGTTGGCGAAAGAAGGCCTTGACACAATGCCCACCTGGGAAGGAATAACACGGTTCCCTAAGACAACAGAAGAATATCCGCTGATACTGACCAGTTATAAAGAGAACTCGTTTATGCTCACCGGATTCAAGATGATAGACTCCCTGCGTAGAATAACCCCTGTACCGATAGTCAGGCTGAACCCCGAGACGGCTAAAAAATATGGCTTGGAGGACGGGGAGTGGATATATATCGAAACTCCGAAGGGAAGGATAACTCAGAAGCTTCAGTACGATAACGATACGTACCCAAAAACGGTCAACGCCGCCTGGGGATGGTGGTATCCAGAAGATGGCCCGGAGACCATGTACGGCTGGAAGAAATCGAACTTCAACATACTAACTGGATACGAAGTCATGGCGCCACCAGTTGGTACGCCAGAGATAAAAGGCATTCCCTGCCGGGTATCTAAAACCGAAGGTGAGCCAATTTGATGTCCAGTCTGACGATGAAGAGGCTCGCCAGAAAGTTATGGAGTTAGATTATTTTCGCCAAGAGTAGCCTTGGGGAAGTAGAGTGAGTGCGGTCTTCTCCCTGCCGGGCAGCGCGGGGGGCATCTGCAAAGAGCAAGACCGATATACCAGATCACCTTAAAGTCCTCTAAAGATTGATGAGATCAGTTTTGAGATGAAATAGTTTAACTTACCTTCTTGCTAACACAAGACGAACCTTTGACAAAATATGGAGGCAACCTATGGATGAAGCGAAGGAGCGAAAGAGAGTTGGTGTCAGGGGCGACATTTTCACAACCCCACTCTATCCATCAGAACAGGTGAGCCTGAAGGGTAGTAAATGTCGCATCTGTGGAGAGGTGTTCTTAGGAAAACACCTGTCCTGCGGAAACTGTGCAAACGAGGATATGGAGCAAATAACTCTTCACAATAAGGGTAAATTGTGGACTTATACCGTTATTAGGAACCGCCCACCTGGCGATTACAAAGGTCCAGATCCTTTCGTTCCCTTTGCTGAGGGTCTTATTGAGTTACCGGAAGGGATTCGGCTTTTATCGCCACTGACTGACTGTGATGTTGATAATTTAAAGATAGGCACGGAATGGCGACTACTTGTGGACGTCCTCTACGTTGATGATGAGGGAAACGAAGTGATGTCATTCAAATTCAAGCCAGTTTAAAAGGAGTTGCTTATGAAAGAAATAGCCATAGTTGGTGTGGGTATCCATAAGTTTGGGAGATTCGGAGATAAACCCTATACAGAAATAGGTCGCGAAGCTGCAAGAATGGCACTAAAGGATGCCAATATAGCATGGCGAGATATAGAAGCTGCATATGTTTCAAAAATGTACTTGCCAGCTACTTCAGGAGCCAGAATATTAGCCCCCCTGGGACGGACCGGAATCCCCATTTGCGATGTTGAGGCTGCTTGTGCAAGTGGTGGAGTCGCTCTGAGACAAGCGATTATTGGAATACAATCTGGAGCCTTTGATAACGCGCTCGTCCTTGGCGTAGAAAAAATGTCTCGTGGGTTTATGGATCCTTCGATGCTGTATGAGAAATGGCAGATACTGATGGGCCTTAGTACTAATCCTAGTTACTGGGCGATGAGGGCACGGAGACATATGGAGGAATACGGAACAACCGACTTGCAGATAGCTAAGATCGCATATAAAAACCATAAGAACAGTGTTCATAATCCCTATGCCATGTATCAGAAAGAGTTTACTCTCGAGGAAATCCTAAATTCCCCCATGATTTGTGATCCAATTCACTTGTTAGAGATATGTGCTCCTAATGAAGGCGCTGCCGCCGTTGTTCTTTGTACTAAAGAAAAGGCCCACAAGTACACAAATAGGCCGATTATTGTATCCTCATGCGTCCATTCTATTGCTTTATACTCTGCAGATTTCCGGGTGCCGATCGAGAGTCTCAGCGCAGGTATCACTAATCCTGGGCCAACAGAGGTAACAGGGAAGAAGGCATTTGAGGAAGCAGGCATAGGTCCCAAAGATATAGACGTAGCCGAAGTTCAAGACACGGATGCTTTTTGTGAGATTGAAATATATGAACAGTTAGGTTTTTGTAAGCCGGGGGATGGTGGGCGACTGATTGATGACGGAACAACGGAGATCGGAGGCAGAATTCCCGTGAATGTTAGCGGTGGTTTAATATGCAAAGGAGAGCCCATTGGGGCTTCACATCTAGGTCAGATATTCGAGCTTGTTTTGCAACTGAGGGAGAAAGCTGGAGCGCGTCAAGTTCCTAATTGTAAAGTAGGACTTGCCCATGTCTTGGGAGCAGGAGGAAATTGCGCCGTTACAATACTAAAAAAATAGAATTCTGATTACTTATGAAAAACCACGGCCTCAGAAGACAGTTTTTGCTAAAGTGAAGGAATTTTCCTGAGGAGGTCGTACATGACGAGGTTCCGGCATGATATCAGAAGGAAGGTTTTGACTCAGGTCAGAATGCTTCGGACTTCTTCAACGGTAAGAACGGGTGGAAGTCGCTGTTCAGTTTGGGTCCAGAGGACTCCGAGAATAGGCCAGTTGCGTTGGAGGACGTGCTCGTAGAAGAAGCGTACTCCGCAGTAGCAAATACGCATCGTATTGGGGGACCACTGATCAATGTTTTTACGATGGAGGAGACAGTCCTGAAGCTCCTCCTCACTAATGAGATCGGAAGACTTGCCGTAGAACTGGACGAGCATGCGCAAGGTGTGTGCATAGGCCTCTTGCCTGCGTTCGTCCTTGCCGTTGAGATGGAGGGACTTGATCATTCTGTCATGCCACTCTGTCTTCATGATACTTCTCCTTTCTCCATAAGGATGGATCCCCCTTCCCGATGAGGAGGGATTTGGAGGCATCATAGTTGACAGAGTGATATGTGGCCTATCGAATAGACTTCTGAAAGGAATTCTTGGGAAGGCTCACAAAAGGAGAAATCTGCCGCGTATCAGCTTACTTGAACCTGGGAATATAGGTTGCCAAGACCTGCCCCTTCCAAAAGGCTTCGATATGGAAAACAAACCAAAACCCTGGATTCCTTCAGTTCATTATTAATTGAAATGTTGCATGGAACCGAGATTTTCAAAAATGAGGAGTTCAGGAAGTAATTGAAGTGAGAACTTCATCACGCCGGTGTTTCGCAATCTCATCAGTAACTGATCCTTTACTCTTTTACTACCACAACACGAATAACCCTTGAAACAAAAAACATCAAGAAGGAGAGCAGCCAACCCCATAAAAACTCACTTCTCATCACTGCTAAACCCCATCTGCCAAAGAACGCTTCCACACCAATCGATGAAACTATGATGGGCCTCCATGGGGAAAAATATCTCGTCTTATCTTTATGCCTTTCCCAAATCCTTCCCCATTATTTTCCAAAGAATTTCCTCGATCTCAGGCGACAGCTTAGGTGTCGTCTCCCCTTCCTTTCTCTTGATTCGAAGCTCGTACATCGTTTCAAGCTGAGGAATCAGATTTTTCAGTTCCGGGCTTCTCTGCACCCTCTGGTTTATTAAATTCCGTTGCTCGGCAGCTCTTTCAAAATCTTTTTTATCAATGGGGATGTGATAGAGCAAATTCAGAAGTTCCATGAGGCGCACCTTTCCCAAATAGTCCTCCTCCAACACCACATATTGAGGCAGAGAGACGATAAACCAAATCGTTTCAATGCCAAGCTCTGGTGCTCTCTGGGTAATCAGACTCGTAATGCTCGTCGGACCTTGGTAATTGCTCGGCTGGGCTCCCGACCTATTCAGATCCCGTTCTGTTTCTCTTCCAATGGCTCCTCCGTTCACAATGAAAGGTTTGGTGTGAGGAACCACATCATACATACTCCCTAAGAGGCAATATTTCTTTACCTTGAGAGTTTTGAGAATCCGCAAAACAGAATCCACATAGACCTCAGCCAGAGCATGAGGTTCAAGAAGGTGAAGAAATAGAAGATCGTTTCCTCCTTCTCGTTTGGCGTAGCGAAGAGTCGCATTGGGAACTGACATTCGGCGAATCCCTTCTTCATAGTAAAGGGTTGGACGATAACGAGTAAAATCGAAGAAGTGGCCGGGCTTAGCCAGTCTGGCCAATTCCTTGGCCTCGAACTGCGTCTCCAATCCATTCAGGATCAAACTACCAACATTATTCACATCTATCCAGGGCCGAAGGATGGCAAGAACATAAGGCTCGTTCAATTGCGGGACCGGTTCATTTAACTCAAAAGCACCAATTTTCATTTTATTCTCCCTCCAATAAAAACTCCTAAATATTATTATTATAAAAGAATCTCAATACTTTCGGGAATAAATTTTTGGTTAAGAAGGAATTGCATGTTGATTCTTGAGATTTCGGATTATCAGGATTAGAGGTTGACCTCATTTGTCCTCCTTCGATATAATTTCTACTTGCGGAAACGGTCAAGCGGCTGACAGGCCCAGGGAGAAAATCCTTTTCAAGCAAGGCCTCTTTCCCAGTTTCTATTTGTGAGAAACCCATGCACTGGAATTATCTTGCTGCGGCCGGCGCTTTAATCTGGCTTGCGATCATGCTTCTTCCCTGGCGGCCATGGGATACACGTGAATTTATGGATTCCACCTCGGGTTCTCCCGAAGGTAATTTGAGTGACATTACGGCGATCATTCCTGCACGGAATGAGGCGGAAGTAATCGGAATGACCTTGTCAAGCTTGCAGGCCCAAGGGCAGGGTCTTGCGATCGTCCTGGTGGATGACTGCTCCACGGACGAAACTGCCGCCACAGCCCAAGCCCTGGGCGGACAGAATTTGCGCATCATATCTGGCGAACCTCTGCCGGCGGGTTGGAGCGGAAAACTGTGGGCACTCGAGCAGGGATTTCCCTATGTGAACACACCCCTTACCCTCTTGATCGACGCGGATGTCGAGCTGCAGCCGGGCATCGTCGGGGTGCTGCGCCAGCGACTGAAAGAAACCCCTGTTCACCTTATTTCCCTAATGGCCCAAATGCGCATGGTCAGCTTCTGGGAACGGTTGTTGATGCCGGCCTTTGTCTACTTTTTTAAAATGCTTTATCCTTTTCGCTTATCTAATTCCGGTTTCTCCGGTGTGGCTGCGGCTGCCGGCGGGTGCATTTTAATGGAAACTCGGCTCATCCAGGAAATCGGCGGGTTCAAGGCTATCCGCAATGAGTTGATCGATGACTGCGCCCTGGCAAGGCATGTCAAATCGCACGGTTATAGAACCTGGATTGGTTTGACTCATTCAGTTCATAGTCTGCGATCTTATGATCATTTGGCAGGTATTTGGAACATGGTGGCCCGGACGGCCTTTTGTCAGCTTCGGTACTCGGCGATATTACTCACAGGGACAACGGCTACAATGCTAACGGTGTTCTGGTTGCCGGTTGTGGGATTGTTCTTTCCGGTTGCCACTGCAAAGGCCATTTCCGCTGGAGCCCTGGCGGCCATGATCTTGAGCTATCTGCCGACCCTTAAATTCTATAATCAGTCCAGAAGATGGGCAGTGGCTCTGCCGCTGATTGCCACGCTCTACCTTGCCATGACCTGGTCGTCGGCGATCCGGTTTTGGGCCGGAGCAGGATCACCATGGAAGGGTAGATTCTACACGAAACATAAAAAGGTCTAATGCCGACAGAGGGGCAGGCCTTGTATCGGGCTCTGTATCAGGAGGTTAGCTGAGGAGGGAAATACCATTTCCAACGAACAATGACTACCGGCAATTTCATATTTTCAATCCTGAGGCCAGCTCTTCCAAAACCTCACGGTTAAGGATAAGAATTCTATTTTTCCTAACATCGATGATTCCTTTGGCTTTCATCTTTGCAAGAGTCCTCGAGAGGGTCTCACTGATCGTCCCAAGCTTTGAGGCCAGTTGAGTTTTGCTCAAATCGAGTTCCACTTCCTTGGAACTCCTCCCTTCCTTCGACTGTTTCAATGAGAGATCGATCAGATATTTTGCGATTCTGGAGGAAACTTCTTTAAGAGAAAGCTCCTCGATCAGCGATGCAAACCTTCTTAAGTAATGGGAGAGGGTGACAATCATGTTAACGCTGAGTTGAGGATTCTTCTCAATCAACTGAATGAACTCTCTTTTGGGAAAGAAAAGAAGTTGACAGTCACTCAGGGCCTCGCCAGAGGCTGGGTAACTCCCTTCGAGGAAGAGGGCTGCCTCAGCAAAGGCATCCGGTGCGGAGACCACGTGCAGGATCTGCTCCTTACCTTCGGGTGAAATTTTATAGAGTTTTACCTTCCCTGATAAAATAACATAAAATCCCTTTGCTTCCTCCCCCTCAGAGAAAAGGATTCCCTTCCTCCCAATCCGTTTAGTCATCCCGATAGCCCTGATCTTCTTTAGGTCTTCTTCTTTCAACCCGGCAAAAAGCGGACATTGTCTTAGGTCGATCGACATATCAATCCTCAAATGTCAAATGCCAAAGTCTAAATGCCAAATGAAATCCCAATGTAAAAATGAGGAAAGGTAAAACTCCCAGTTTGCAATGATTAAACATCAATGCTTGAGATTTGAGATCGTCTTCTTATTTCGTTTGAAATTTGGGCTTTGAAATCTAAAATTTATTTTCCTTTAAAGCTACAGCCTTTCCCCTCTTTTTTCAAGAAAAAAAAGGCATCCTTCTCCCATCAGAAATATTTCTTCAATCATTTCAATCGGATGGAACATAACCGCCCTTCACCTCTCTCATTCCCCCGGAATAAGACGCTCATGCTCACATGCTATTGAAATAATACAGGGATTGTGTTAATTTAAAATGTTATCTATCACTGGGAGGAGAATTGATTGAATTCCCTTTATAAAAATCTGGTCTTTTGGGGAATTATCTTTGTTATCATGATCCTCCTCTTCAACCTTTTTTATAGCAAACCCCGTCAAACGATATTAGACAAGAATTACTCCGATTTCATCTCTGCGGTTGAAAACGATAAGGTTCTTGAGGTGGAGGCCCAGGGCAGAAACTTAAGTTGGAAAGATAAAGACGGCAAACGTTATAAGACCTATGCACCTGAAGATCCTGAAATGATTAAAATTCTCAGGGAGAAGAAGGTTATTATCGATGCAAGGAAAGAAAGTGAAACTTCTATCTTGCAAATCATCATTTCTTGGGCTCCGATGATCGTTTTGCTCGGTGTCTGGCTCTTCTTCATGAGGCAGATGCAGATTGGCGGTGGAAAGGCCCTTTCCTTTGGAAAGAGCAAAGCCAAAATTCTGACGAAAGAAAGCCACCCGGTGACCTTTGAGAATGTGGCTGGGATTGAAGAGGCAAAAGATGAGCTACAGGAGATCATTGCCTTCCTCAGGGATCCCAAGAAATTCACCAAACTGGGGGGGAGGATACCCAAAGGAGTTCTTCTCATCGGTGCCCCTGGAACGGGCAAAACACTCCTGGCCCGGGCCATTGCGGGAGAAGCGGACGTTCCCTTCTTCAGCATCAGTGGCTCTGATTTTGTTGAGATGTTTGTCGGAGTCGGTGCTTCCCGGGTACGAGATCTCTTTCTCCAGGGAAAACGCAACGCCCCCTGCATCATCTTCATCGATGAGATTGATGCGGTTGGAAGGCACCGAGGAGCAGGCCTGGGTGGGGGCCACGATGAACGGGAACAAACTTTGAACCAGCTATTAGTCGAAATGGATGGCTTTGAATCGAACGAAGGTGTGATCCTGATCGCTGCTACGAACCGACCTGATGTCTTGGATCCCGCCTTGATGAGACCGGGTCGTTTCGACCGGCAGGTGGTTGTGCCCGTTCCCGACGTGAAGGGCAGAGAGGAGATTCTAAAAGTCCACTCTAAACCGACGCCATTGGCTGACGATGTCAAGCTCGATGTTCTGGCCAGAGGAACTCCTGGTTTAACTGGAGCTGATCTCGAGAATTTGGTGAATGAAGCGGCTCTTCTGGCTGCTCGGTTGGGAAAGGAACGGGTCGAGATGGTCGACCTCGAACAGGCCAAGGATAAAGTCCTGATGGGTGTGGAACGAAAATCGATGATCATTCCCCTGGAAGAGCGGAGAATTACAGCCTATCACGAGGCGGGCCACACCTTGGTGGCCAGGATGATTCCTGGAACAGACCCCATCCACAAAGTGACGATCATCCCCAGGGGCCGAGCCCTTGGCCTCACTCAGCAGCTTCCCATCGACGAAAAGCACACCTATCCGAAAGACTACCTCCTGAACAATATCACCATCATGATGGGAGGGAGAGCTGCAGAGGAATTGGTGTTGGAACGTCAAACGACTGGTGCGGGCAATGATATCGAGCATTCCACAGAGATTGCCCGGAAAATGGTATGCGAATGGGGGATGAGCGAAAAACTCGGCCCACTCGCCTTCGGTAAAAAAGAGGAACAAATCTTTTTAGGAAGAGAGTTTGCCCAGCATCGAGATTATAGCGAAGATACGGCTCGTCTGATCGACAACGAGATTAGGACCATTGTCAACCAGAGTTATGAAAAAGCAAAAGATATCATCCAGAAGAATATGGCGACACTTCACCGATTGGCCAACTCCCTTCTCGAAAAAGAGGTTCTCGACGGGCAGCAGATCGATCACATTATAAAGGGTGACATGGTTTAGTCTGGATGAATTTGATTCGATGCCTTCACATCAACAATGCCAGAGAGGCGATCCATCAGATGCGAGGGGTGGGAGTGGATGCGACTGGCATAAAGTTGATGAAAGGAAAGACCCTCCATTTCAACCTTAGGGTGGAAGGGATCGAACCCCGAACCGCCAACCTCCTCAAACAAGAGATGCTCTCTTTGGGTGGGGATGCCGCTCTTGATAAAAGGGGGCTTGACTGCAGTGCCCAAGAGACAGATGCCATTCTCATGGGCACTCAAAAGCAATTCGAAAAACTGATTGACAAATTGAGTCCATACCACCCCCTTCACACCCTTGGTCATTCCTTAAAGGAAACGCTTAAGAATATTTCCAAAACCCATTACTCCATACATTGCCGGAAGCAGACATTCACATTAGGAAAAAGAACTCTCCTCATGGGGGTTCTCAACGTCACACCGGACTCCTTCTCAGACGGAGGCCTTTTCTTCGATAAAGAGAAGGCGATTGCTCAGGGGTTGAGGATGGTTGAAGAGGGAGCGGATATGATAGACATCGGTGGGGAATCGACCAGGCCAGGTTCAAAACCCCTTGGGTTGGAAGAGGAACTCCGTCGGGTCATTCCTGTGATCGAATCCCTTTCCAAAGAAATAGGTGTCCCAATTTCGATCGATACCTATAAATCGGCTGTAGCAAAGAAAGCGATTGAGGCTGGGGCTGAAATAATAAATGATATCAGTGGGTTAAAATTTGACCCGACCCTTGCTAACGTGGCCGCAAAAGAGGATATTCCCCTCATCCTGATGCACATTCGAGGAATTCCTGAAACCATGCAGAAAGATGTCCATTATGAGTCCTTATTCTCTGAAATACTTCAATATCTAAGTGACTCCATTCAAAGGGCAGAATCTGCTGGGTTAGACCCACAGCAGATCATTATTGACCCTGGAATTGGTTTTGGAAAAACCCTCGAAGATAACCTACTCATAATAAAAAATCTCTTTGAATTACGAGTACTCGGAAAACCTATTCTATTGGGGACATCCAGAAAGAGTTTCATAGGAAAGATTCTCAATGCAGAGGCCAAAGACCGAATAGAGGGAACCCTTTCAAGTATTGCTATCGGGGTTCTCAACGGAGCTCACATCATTCGATGCCATGACGTGCTCCAGGCGAAAAAGGCGATTGCAGTTGCCGATGCGATTCGGATGGCGGGGACTGAAAAGTTCGCCTGCCTGCCGCAGGCAGGGAGTTCAGAGTTAGGAGTTCGGAGGAAATGACCAAAACTTGACCTTTCAGACTGAAATATGGTAAGCCATTTACAAAATCTCATACAGATTTCAGCATTCTTCTCTTTCTCTTTATGAAACAGGGGACGTGAGGTTAGGGACGGTAAAATAGATAGATGACCCGAAAGTTATTCGGTACAGACGGAATCAGGGGGATTGCCAATGTGGACCCGATGACCGGGGAGCTGGCCATGCAGCTCGGCAGGGCCATCGCCCACCTCTTTAAGGAGGCTAAGGGAAAGCATCGGATCGTGGTGGGAAAAGATACTCGGCTTTCAGGATATATGTTGGAAACGGCTCTGGCTTCCGGCATCTGTTCCATGGGAGCGGATGTGATGTTGGTGGGACCACTTCCGACACCGGGCATCGCATTTATCACGACCAGTATGAGAGCCAATGCCGGTGTGGTGATTTCAGCCTCCCACAATCCTTATTACGACAACGGAATCAAAATCTTTTCGGAAAACGGCTTCAAGCTTCCTGACGAGATGGAACACCGGATCGAAGAACTGATCCTGTCGAACCACCTCCATTCTCTTCGACCCACGGCCAGCGAGGTAGGAAAGGCGCACCGGATTGACGATGCGGTCGGTCGATATGTCGTCTTTCTCAAAAATACCTTCCCCAGCAACTTGAACTTGGATGGGCTTCGTATCGTCGTAGATTGCGCCAATGGGGCCGCCTATCGTGTAGCACCCACCGTCCTCGAAGAATTAGGGGCAGAGGTTATACCGATCGGGGTCGAACCCAATGGGGAGAATATCAACGCAGATTGTGGCTCCCTTTACCCAGAACGAATCAGTCGCCTCGTCCTTGAGAAGGGAGCAGACATTGGGATGGCCCTGGATGGGGACGGTGATCGAATCGTTTTTGTGGATCGAAGGGGAAGACAGGTGGATGGAGATCATATCTTGGCCATCTGCGGTCTCCAACTCCTGTCAGAAGATCGGTTAAAAAAAGGAACTTTGGTCACCACGGTGATGAGCAATATCGGGCTCGACCGGACCATGAAATCAGTAGGGGGAAAAGTCGTCAGAACGCAGGTGGGAGATCGTTATGTCGTCGAGGAAATGGTCCGAGGTGATTACAATTTGGGGGGGAGCAATCCGGTCACACAATCTTCTTGGATTACAACACCACCTGCGATGGCATCCTTACGGCCCTTCAAGTTCTAGCCATAATGAAACGGAAGGATCGGCAATTAGACGAATTAGCAAAAGTGATGGAGCCTCTCCCTCAGGTGCTTTATAACGTACACGTCAAAGAGAAGAAAGATCTTTCTAAGTTTCCGGAGATCAACGGAACGATTGAAGAGATCGAGAAGTCACTGGGGCAAGACGGAAGAGTTTTAGTTCGCTACTCTGGGACGGAGTCCCTCCTTCGGATTATGGTTGAGGGTGAGGATGAAGCGAGACTCCATCGGTTTGCTCAAGATATCGTAGAATTAGTAAAGAAACATATTGGAACTTAATCTCCCCGCACCTCCCCTTTAGAAAAGGGGAAGGTGTGAAAGAATGAGGAGCAGTGGAGCGGCCACGGGGATATCTCCAAAACTGTAGAATGCGGGCTTTTGAAGTGTATGGGTCAGGAGTCAGTTTAAGTTGTCAATCTAACATGGTTTTCAATCCTTAGCATTGAGCCTGAAAAAGGTAGCCGCTCTACAGTTTTTCCGACATCCCCTGCCCGCTCTGTGAATCTTGGGATTTTTTCACAGCTTCGAGGGGCATAAGGGGATTTTTAAAAGGGGGGGGAATCATGCCAAGACTGGGTGTCAATATCGACCATATTGCTACAGTTAGACAGGCTCGAGGAGTGATGTATCCAGATCCCGTCACTGCCGCTGGGATAGTGGAATTGGCTGGAGCAGATGGAATTGTTTGCCACCTGAGGGAGGATCGACGACACATCCAGGATCGAGACCTTCGACTCCTCAGAGAGGTCATCCAAACTCGATTAAATTTGGAGATGGCCGCCACAGAAGAGATGATTGGAATTGCCTTAGCCACCAAACCAGACATTGTCACTCTCGTTCCGGAAAAGAGGGAGGAATTGACAACCGAGGGAGGACTCGATGTGATCAAATTCCATCAGCCTCTCAAAAAAGGGGTCCAGCGGCTCCAAAAGGGGGGGATTCCCGTGAGCCTTTTTGTCGATCCCAGAAAGGATCAGATCAAAGCCTCCGAAGAAGTGGGAGCCAATTCGGTCGAAATCCATACCGGTCATTACTCCGATGCGAAAACCGCCGCCGAGGCAGATGAGGAACTCAAAAAGATTCTCGATGCAGTGGCCGAGGCTTCTCACCGTAATCTCCAGATTGCGGCAGGGCATGGACTGAACTATGTTAACGTCCAACGGATCGCCGAAATCAGGGAGATCGAAGAACTCAATATTGGTCATAGCATTATCGCTCGGGCCGTCTTGGTGGGCTTGGATCGAGCTGTCCGGGAAATGATCGCCCTCATCAAGAAATAGCTGAAAGCTCAAAGCTGAAAGCAAATCCTTTGAGCCTTGAGCTTTGAACTTTGAGCTGAAACTATTATGATTCTTGGGACGGGCATCGATATTGTGAACATCGAACGAATCGAAGGCCTGATGGCCCGCTGGGGGAATCACTTTCTTGCTCGAGTCTATACAGAGAGGGAAATCGTTTGGTGTCAACAGCGGGTAAGACCCCCAGAATGTTTTGCCAGCCGGTTCGCAGCAAAAGAAGCCTTTCTCAAAGCAATTGGATGGGGACTTCGAAACGGGATTCAATGGACGGATATCGAAGTGGAAAACGATCCCATCGGGAAACCCTGTCTTTTCTTTCATCAAAGGGCAAAGGAGGTTCTCGAAACCCTCCGAATCCAGAAAACTCTACTCACCCTCTCCCACGACCGACCATTCGCCGTGGCCCACGTGATATTAGAGGGAAGAAATGATGAAGGTAGCGACCGCTGAACAAATGCAAGAATTGGATCGAAAGGCGATTGAGACATACAAGATTCCAGGAATCGTCTTGATGGAAAATGCAGGAAGAGGAGCCGCAGAGGTTATCTCCAACGCTTTGCCTGACATTCAGAACAAGAGGATAGCGATCATTGCCGGAAAGGGAAATAATGGGGGCGATGGCTTCGTGATCGCTCGCCACCTATTGAATCATGGGATCTCGGTGAAGATCTTCCTGCTCACTGATCCCAATGCTCTTCGGGGGGATTCGGAGATCAATTATCACATCTTCTCCCGCATGAAAGGAGAAGTGATCCCTGTCCCTTCCTCTAAAGACTACCAAAAACTGAAAAAAGATCTGGAGAGGTTCGACCTCTTGGTCGACGCCATTTTTGGTACAGGACTCGATGCCGAGGTCAGAGGATATTACAGGGAGGTGATTGACCATCTGAATACACTCCAAAAGCCTATCGTTGCCATCGACATCCCTTCCGGGTTAGATGCCAATACCGGTAAACCACTCGGCACGGCGATCCGGGCTTCTCTCACTGTTACCTTTGGTCTACCCAAAGTTGGACATCTCATAGCCCCGGGTTCCGATTATGTGGGAGACCTGAAAGTCATCGACATCAGTATTCCCAAGAGGCTGGTGGAAGAGGAGAAGATTCAGACGCATCTCTTGGAGAATGAAGAGATCAGAAGATGGCTATCCGCACCCCGACGGCCAGATACCCACAAGGGAGATTACGGCCACCTTTTGGTCATCGCCGGATCGGTTGGCAAGACCGGAGCAGCGGCGATGGCGTCTGAAGCCGCTCTCAGGATGGGAGCAGGTCTGGTCACCTTGGCCATTCCAAAGAGCCTGAATGCAATCATGGCGGTGAAACTGACTGAGGTCATGACAGAACCTCTTCCGGAAACCCCCAAACAGACCCTCAGCCTCCGAGCTTTCAACTCCATTCTTCGCCTCTGCGAAAACAAAAAGGCGGTCATCATCGGTCCTGGCATCGGAACATTCAAAGAAACGCAATCCCTCGTCCTCAAACTGATCAAAACATTGAATCTCCCAATCGTCCTCGATGCGGATGGGCTGACCGCTCTCGCAACACAACCCAAGATCCTCCCCACTGGGAATCACTCACTGATCCTCACACCGCATCCGGGAGAAATGGCAAGGTTGATCCAATCCACCGTCAAGGACGTCCAGGAAGATCGGATCGGTATCAGCAGAAATTTCTCTCAATCCCGTCAGGTTCATCTCGTCCTCAAAGGACATCGCACTCTGATCGCTACTCCCAAGGGTGAGGTCTTCATCAACCCGACGGGCAATCCTGGAATGGCGTCAGGCGGAACAGGGGATGTGCTCACCGGAATGATTGGCGGGTTGATCTCTCAGGGATTTGAAATTCTTCCATCTCTTCAGATCGCCGTCTACCTTCATGGATTAGCCGGGGATAAGGTGATTTCAGAAAGAGGAGAGAAATCCTTGGTCGCCACGGAGATCATCGAAAAGATCCCCACCCTTCTCCAAGGGAGGATTTGATTTTCACTTCTTCTTCATTTAATATTAATCAGATTTTTGTCGCCTTAGAGAAAGTTTCCCTTCAGAAGCTTCTCGTCAACAGAGGCTTCCGGGAAATACGAGGTAAGACGTAGCCTTTCAAGCACCTTGCCGACCACATCGATCTACCGGGTGCAGAACCCAAGTCGTTTAGCAATGGATCACGGCCCGAGCAGGTTAACGGAGATTTCAATATGGATATGAGGAGTGAGATCAAAAAATTAGCCCGAGTGGAAGAGAGCCCTTATCCTTTCCTGTCCCTTTATCTCAATACCAAATGGGACGATGAGCAGCAGCGCGAGCGCATCCGCCTCTTTACGAAGAATCAGTTAAAGAGGACCCATGACCAACTTAGAGACCGGGAGGACTGGCGAAAAGCCTTCGCCGCCGACCAGCAACAGATCGAAAGGTTTGTGGAGGGTTTGGTTCGCCGGGTCTATGATGAGGAGGTCAATGGGATCGCCATCTTTTCCTGTAGTGGCACTGGAACTTTTCTCACCTATCCTTCGATCATTCCCTTCGAGAACGAATGCTTTATCTCCGATCTCCCCACTCTGCAACCTCTTGTCCGACTCTCCTCTCAGTATCAGAACACGACGGTTGTCATGGTGGAGACGGATTCTGCCAAATTGTTTGAGGTATCTTTGGAAGGCATGATGGGAGAATCTTCTATTGAGAGCTATGTCCCGGGCCGTCATGATCAAGGGGGATGGGCCCAGATGAGATACCAACGCCATATCAAAGATCACATGGATAGACATCATAAGGAGGTCGCCGAACATCTCACCGAGCTTTTTGACTCCGGCAAGAAAAGGATCATCCTCATCGGGCAGGATCGGATCATTGCCAATTTCAAGGCCTTTGTTCCTGAACGGGTTAAACAGCAAATTGCGGACTCTTTTTCCATGGATTTTTCTGAGGACCGTTCAAGAATCTTGAGGCGGCTTTTCGAACGACTCCTCCAAAAGGAAAGGGAGGAGGTATCCCATCAGATCGAGGAGTTGAAGGAGAGGACCCCAATGGGTGGGCTGGCCACCATGGGCCTCCATCGGACACTGGAGGCTTTGAATAAGGGGCAAGTCCACACCCTTTATCTATTGACGTCGTTTTCGCCTCCAGGGGCAAAATGCCGTCGATGCGGCTCTCTTGCCGTGATCCATCCTCCGGATGATCCGTCCCTTCCTTGTCCCCTTTGCAAAGGAGAGAATAAGATCGTCAACCTGGGAGAGGAGATGACGAGGTCAGCCCTTCGCCAAGATGGAGAGGTAAAATGGGTTGAGGAGAATTCCATCTTGAAGGTGAATGACGGCGTGGTCGCTTCTCTAAGATTCCGCTCATCCCCTTAAAGGATCACCCCCTGTGGGATTCGTTGAAGGATCCATGAAAGGAGAAACATAATGTTTGTCGAAATGAAAGTAAAGTTTTTGACCTTCGATTCCACATCGAATGGGTTCGTGGTCCTCCTGATGGATCTATCGAATAAGACAGGGCTTCCCATTTGGATCGGGCCTTTTGAGGCCAATGCGATCGCCATGAAGCTAAAAAAGATAGGCTCCCATCGGCCGATGACCCATGATCTGATCCACAGCATCTTGCGGACTCTCGAATCTCAGGTTGTAAAAATTGTCGTCAATGATTTGAGGGAGAATACTTACTATGCACTGATTCATCTCAACCGAGGGGGGGAAGAGATCATCATTGACTCCCGCCCCAGCGATGCCATCGCCATCGCCCTCGCTGTGGATGCCCCAATCTTCGTCTCCGACCATGTCATTGAAAAGGCCCGAACCATTGATATGGAGAAAGAAGGGGATCAATTGAAGGAATGGCTCGAAAATCTTAACCCGGATGACTTTAAGTATAAGGCTTAGTCCTATTAATTCAATTTTGTGTTTAATCGTTAAAGGAGGGACAAGCACCAAATTCCAAGCACCAAATAACAAATAATTTTCAATAGACCAAATTCCAAACTTCAAACAAAATTGTTTCGGTTATTTGGATTTGGAATTTGAGATTTATTTGGGATTTGGAATTTGTGATTTGGGATTTGAATGAGTTAAGAAGTGCTTATTCATTCCAGGAGCACATCAGAGACCATACGAATCGGAAAGAGCATCGGGAGTCTTCTCCTGCCCGGGGATGTTGTCGCCCTGGTGGGGGAATTGGGAACAGGGAAAACCCAATTCATCAAAGGACTGGCCGTGGGCGTGGGGATCGGGAAACCCACTTATATCTCAAGCCCCTCTTTTACGCTGATCAATGAGTACAAAGGAAAGATTCCCTTTTACCATATTGACCTTTTCCGGTTGAGGGCCGAGAAGGAGGCCGAGGATCTGGGTTTAGAAGAGTATTTCCAAAGCGGAGGGATTACGGCGATCGAATGGGCTGACAGAATCCCTTCCTTGCTCCCAAGAGAAATGCTCTGGATTCAAATCTCTTATACTGGAAAGAATACGCGATCTTTGGAAATCATCGGAAAAGGAAAACGATATGAAGAACTGATCAATAGAATGCGGATTGCGGATTGCGGAATTCCTGTATTTCGGATTGTTGATTTTTGATTCCGCATTCTACATTCTGCATTCCGCATTCGGTATGGGGGTGATCCAATGCCACTGGTCGTCCAAAAATACGGCGGTACCTCTGTGGGGGATATTGAACGGATTAAAAATGTGGCCTCGAGAGTTATCAGGGCCAAGAATGAGGGCCATCAGGTTGTCGTGGTTGTCTCCGCGATGGCTGGAGAAACAGATAGACTCATTCGCCTGGCCCAACAGATCATATCCACTCCGGACGAGAGGGAATTGGATGTGCTCGTCTCAACGGGAGAGCAGGTCTCAATTGCTCTCCTTACGATCACCCTTAAGGCCATGGGCTGTGATGCGAAATCTTATTTAGGTTTCCAAATCAAGATCGCCACGGACAGTGTCTTTGGCAAGGCCCGCATCACCGGTATCGAATCAGAGAGGATTCTCAACGATCTAAAGAGCGGACGTGTGGTCGTGGTGGCAGGATTTCAGGGTGCCGATGAGTCAGACAATATCACCACGCTCGGGCGAGGCGGATCGGACACCTCCGCGGTCGCCGTTGCCGCCGCCTTGAAGGCAGATGTCTGCGAAATCTATACCGATGTCGATGGGGTCTATACGACCGATCCCAACATTTACCCCAAGGCGAGAAAGTTATCCAAGATCTCCTATGATGAGATGCTTGAAATGGCCAGCCTCGGCGCCAAAGTCTTACAGATTCGCTCTGTAGAGTTTGCAAAAAAATATGATGTCCCCATCCATGTGAGATCATCTTTTAATGATAATCCTGGAACGATCGTTTGCAAGGAGGATAAAGAAATGGAAAGGGTCGTCGTCTCCGGTGTCACCTACAATAAGAACGAAGCCAAGATTGAGATCATGCATGTTCCCGATGTCCCTGGAGTAGCCGCCAAATTATTTCAACCCATCGCCGATGCCAACATTGTGGTGGATATGATTATTCAGACTTCCAGCACGGCGAAGGGCTTTGCGGATGTGGCGTTCACCGTTCCCAAATCTGATTTCACAAAAACCCTCCAAATTATCAAGGAGGCCATCAAGGAGATCGGTGGAAAAGAGGTCATCGCCGACGAAAACATTGCGAAGGTATCGATTGTGGGTGTCGGAATGAGAAGCCACTCCAATGTGGCCACTCAAATGTTCTCCGCCTTGGCGAAAGAAGGGATCAATATCCACATGATCTCCACCTCAGAGATTAAGATCTCCTGCATCATTGACTCCAAATATACCGAGTTGGCTGTTCGAGCCCTCCACGATGCCTTTGAATTGGATGAGCCAACCGTGGCAGAAGAGAAATAAAGGAGAAATACCGGAAGAATGGAATATTGGAATACGGGAATTCTGTTTTTAGGCCCATTCTTCCATTCTTCCATAAGGAGGTCGCATCGTTTTGAGCAAGTTGGGTCCCGTTAAGATCTACGATACCACCCTGCGCGATGGCTCCCAAGCTGAGGACATCACTTTCTCCGTAGAGGACAAAGTCCGGGTTGCTCAAAAATTGGATGAACTGGGTATCCATTACATTGAAGGGGGATGGCCTGGCTCCAACCCAAAAGACCTCCAGTTTTTTCAAGAGATCAAATCGATCCATTTTTCTCAGGCAAAGATCGTGGCCTTCGGAAGCACCTGCCGGGCAGGAAACTCTCCCCAAAATGACCCGAATATCCAGGCTCTGATCGAGGCGGACACGGAGACGGTAACGATTTTCGGGAAGTCCTGGGATAGGCACCCTCTCGAGGCATTAAAGATCACCCTCGATCAGAATCTCGAGATCATCTACCAATCGGTCCGGTTCCTGAAGGAGCGCGTTTCAGAGGTCCTCTTTGATGCCGAACACTTCTTCGACGGGTTCAAAAACAACTCACAATATGCCCTCTCCACGCTAAAGGCTGCCCAGGAGGCCAAGGCCGATTGGATCGTCCTCTGTGACACCAATGGGGGGACTTTACCCGATGAGGTCCTATCCATCCTCGACAGGGTGAAGAGAGAAATCACTCTTCCCCTCGGCATCCATGTCCATAACGATGCGGAGATGGCAGTGGCCAATACCATCCTTGCGGTGAGGAGAGGGATCGGATTGGTACAGGGGACCATTAACGGTTATGGCGAACGATGCGGTAATGCAAACCTCTGTTCCATCATACCCACCCTTAGACTGAAGATGGGGATCGATTGTATCACGGATCTACAGTTGAAAAAGATCACAGAGGTCTCTCGTTTCGTCTCGGAGCTGGCCAACTTACCCCATCATAAATACCTGCCGTATGTAGGGGACAGCGCTTTTGCCCACAAGGCAGGCGTCCATGTCAGCGCGATCCGGAAAAGTGACGCTACTTATGAACACGTTCCACCAGAAACGGTTGGGAATCGCCAAAGGGTTCTCATCTCCGATCTCTCCGGGGGGTCGAACATCCTATACAAAGCCGCCGAATTTAAGATCGACATCGAGAGTAAAGACCCAAAGGTAAGGGAGATCCTCGATGCCCTGAAACGGTTGGAAAACCAGGGTTTTCAATTCGAGGGCGCAGAGGCATCTTTTGAGATCCTCATCAAGAAAGCCCTCGGGCAGCATAAAAGATTTTTCGAGCTCATGGGATTTCGTGTGATCGTGGAGAAAAAGAAAGAGGAAGACCCTCCTCTGTCAGAAGCCACCATTATGGTACGGGTCGGGGATCGTGTGGAGCATACTGCGGCGCTCGGAAATGGGCCGGTCAATGCCTTGGACAATGCGATACGGAAGGCCTTGGAAAAATTTTATCCTGAATTAAGAGAAGTCAAACTCCTGGATTACAAAGTGAGGATTCTCTCCACCAAGGATGGAACCGGAGCACAAACAAGGGTCTTGATCGAATCGGGTGATGGGGTATCGAAATGGGGAACCGTCGGAGTTTCCGAGAATATCATCCAGGCCAGCTGGCAGGCCCTTGTGGATTCCATTGATTATAAACTCTTAAAGAAAGAAGAAAGTGAAGAGACGGAATAACAATGTCAATGTCAAATGTCAAAGTTCAAAGTTCAAATAAAATCCAAATTTCAAAGAGAAGAAATTTTTTTGACATTTAGTCATTTGTCATTGATTTGAAATTTGGCATTTATTATGAAGTACTTTTCTCTTGGTCAGCAGCGAATCCTCTTCATCTTCGCAACCTTCGTCCTCGTCATTCTCTACTTTCGGTTTTATCATCGTTCCCTTTCCCCTCCTCCTGAAGAGATTCCTAAGGAGACCGTCGTTGAGGTGTTGGGAGAGGTTCGGAATCCGGGGATCCATCTTTTCCAAAATCCTCCTACGGTAAGGGAGGCGATCGACAAGGCAGGAGGCCTGAAAGAGGTCGCTCTTTTCGATACGGGGGCAACCGCAGAGACCTTGGAAACTGGAACTCTTCTTACCATCTTCAAAGAATCTTCCCGCGAGATCAAGGTAAAATTAGGAAGGATGGAGGCTCGAAAACTTCTCGTCTTCTCCCTCCCTCTCGACCTCAATCGAGTTTCTGTGGAGGACCTCTGCTTGATCCCTGGCATTGGAGAGTCCCTGGCTCAGGAAATTTTGGCCTACCGAGAAAAAAGAAGGGGGTTCAGATCGGTAGAAGAATTGAAGAACGTGAAGGGGATCGGTGAAAAGAAATGGAGGGCTATTAAACCTTTCTTCTTTGTGGAAGAGTGACGGGACATTGTTAAATGCTTAAATTGTTTAATGGTGCTCGATCATATCCCAAGAAGCCGGATTATTTCAAACCAACTCCAGTTTCCGCCAGGCCGTCACCAAATAACAAAAAACTTGACAAAGTCAATTAGATAGTGTACATTGGCACCTATCTATATCTGGTTCTATGGGTAACAACCGTGGCTGAGATCGATATCCATCAGCGCGTTGAAGGCGTGCGGTGCTTCAATCGGTTCTACACCAAACAGATCGGTGTATTGAAGGAGGGATTATTAGGAAGCCCACTCTCCCTGACTGAGGTGCGTGTGCTTTACGAACTTGCTCACCGAGAGAAGCTCACGGCGACAGAACTCGGCAAAGACCTGGGATTGGATACGGGTTATCTGAGCCGGATTGTGCGGGGCTTTGAAAAGCGGGGTTTGATCGCCAAGACGCCCTCGGAGTCCGATCGTCGGAAAAGCTACTTGGGGTTGACGGAACAGGGTCGGGATGTCTTCGCTCCACTCGATGCCAGCGCGCACGATGAAGTCGCCGCGATGCTGAGCAACCTGCCCGCGGCTCAGCAGAACCGCTTGATCGAGGCGATGCATACCATCGAGGAGCTGCTCGGCGGCCAACCCGAAGAGAAGGCTCTTTACCTTCTTCGGCACCACCAGCCCGGGGACATGGGCTGGGTCGTACACCGCCACGGCGTCTTGTATGCTCAAGAATACGCGTGGGACGAGCAGTTTGAGGCATTGGTCGCAAGCATCGTGGCAAAGTTCATCCAGCACTATGATCCGAAGCGCGAGCGCTGTTGGATAGCCGAGAAAGACGGCGAGATCGTCGGATCAGTATTCCTCATCAAACAATCGAAGACGGCGGCTAAGCTGCGCCTGCTGCTGGTCGAGCCGAGGGTACGGGGGCTGGGCCTCGGCACCCGCCTGGTGAGGGAATGCGTTCGCTTCGCTCAACAAGTAGGCTACCGGAAAGTCACGCTGTGGACGAACAACGTGCTTCATGCCGCCAGACACATCTACGAAAAGGCCGGCTTTCGCCTGGTTCATGAGAAACCGCACCACAGCTTCGGCCAAGACCTTATAGCAGAAACATGGGAGTTGAAGCTCTTATCATCTCCTCAATGAGCACCTTGTCCGGTGGGGGCATCGAAGCCCGCCTTCAAGGCGTTCGCTTATTCTTGCGCCGATCGATGGGAGCGCGCCTTTGATCAGTCCACTCAAGCCTGGGGTACGACATCCGATGCTAAGGTTCCCGCCCGCCGCTGCTGGAGCTGCAACCGGCATATTGGTCGGGTCCGCCATCGTGGCCACACGGTTTGTCATCGACCAAACCGGTCCGGCTTCGTTGGCGCTTTTGCGCTACCTCATTGGGTTCTGCTGTCTGCTGCCGCCCGTGCTGCTCACCGGGCGTGTAAAGTTCGAGCGGCGGGATCTGGTGCCGATCGGCCTGCTCGGAATCACTCAGTTCGGTATCCTGATCACGCTCATGAATTACGGACTGCGGTTCATCCCTTCGGCCCGCGCTGCGTTGATCTTTGCCACGATGCCTTTGCTGACAATGATTCTCGCGGCGGGGCTTGGTCATGAACGGCTCACCTTGCCGAAGACCCTTGGCGTCCTGTTGACGATATTGGGTGTGAGTTTCGTGCTTGGGGAGAAGGCGGTTCTGGTGGGCGGCGCAGCCAGCAAGTGGGTCGGCGAGCTGGCCGTCTTCGCAAGCGCGTTCAGCGGTGCCGTCTGCAGTGTCTTATACCGACCCTACCTGCGAAAATATCCGACTCTGCTGGTGAGTGCCTTTGCCATGCTCGCCTCGGTCGGGTTCCTGGCGGTGCTTGCTGCTGGGGAGGGATTTTTCGGCTCCCTGCCTCGCTTTACCGCAAATGGTTGGCTGGCCGTCGTTTTCATAGGGATCAGCAGCGGCATCGGCTACTATCTCTGGCTATGGGCCTTGAACCACACCACACCGACGAGGGTCACCGTGTTCTTGGCGCTCAGTCCCGTTACAGCGACCGGATTGGGCGCTTTGCTTCTTGTAGAGGGGATTTCGATGATGTCACTGCTGGGGCTCGCTTGCGTCGTTATTGGCCTGTGGCTCGCTCACCTGCAACGGCAGACGGCGCACACCCCATCATAGGGTGCAACCAACTGAAAGCGTTGCGCAGTCGATGAAGAATCAGTTTGGAGATCGTTTCTTTTGATTCATAGCGGGCGGGTTATGGAAAGGAGGTTCAAAATATGATTTGTCGTATGTGGCGTGGCTGGACGAAAGAGGAAAACGCGGATGCTTATGACTCCTACTTGAAAAATGAGCTGTTCCCGCGTCTGCAGCAGGAACTTGCCAAGCACGGCTACAAGGGATTCCACGTGTTACGCCTAAATCGGGGGACCGAAGCAGAATTCGTCACGATGGTGTGGTTCGCATCGCTGCAGGCCGTCCAATCCTTTGCAGGCGAGAACTACGAGATCCCTGTCATCTCCGAGAAAGCGCATGCTCTTTTATCACGCTATGCCGACCGCTGCGATCACTATCAACTTAGTGGTTTTCACTGGCCGGCGTCCCTCTCGATTGGCTAAGATATAAGGGAAACTCAGTAGTGTCCCAATGTTAATCGAATAAAGTCAATTGGTTACAAAGTACCCTCTCTGATTCTTGGGGTTGAATGATTGAAAGAGCCTCTAAAATGGGCGTTTTTTCGAAAAGCGTCACACTCAAAATCTGTAGAATTGTGTAGAGGCTCAGGTCCAAGTGTAGCTGTTTTTTGACAATGGCCACCAGTACGTAAACGGCGATTGCTATCCAGATTTGGATCTTGACAGCATTCTCGGTTGTTCCATAAAACGCTTTGATCCGAAGGTGCTGCTTGATCCATTTGAAGAAGAGTTCGATTTGCCAGCGGCACCGAAACAGTTCGGTGATGGTCAATGCCGAGAGCATCAAGTTGTTGGTTAAAAAGATGAGGCGTTTGTTTTGCTCGGCATCGAAATAGCGAATGCGCCGTAGTTTGTCGGGATAAGCTTTGTGAGAATAGAACCCTTCCAAGGCAATGATTTGGTCGGATTGGACCCCGGTGGATTTGTCCACGGGCCGAGAGTAGAGACGTTTGAACCGGAAGTTGCTTTTGGCTCGGATGACATAGAAAGCCGAGGCTTGATGAATGGCATAGAGGCGATTGAAGTCCAGATACCCACGGTCGATGATATAGAAGGCTCCGGGTTCGAAGATCAGTTGATCGAGGATATGGACGTCGTGAACCTTGCCATGCGTGATAATGAGGAGCGAAGGAATGCTTCCCCTGAGATCCAGGAGGGTATGCAACTTCACGGCGCCTTTGTGAGCTCGGAACTTGGCCCAAGGGAAAAGCGAGAGACAGAGATCGATCGTGGTGGAGTCCAATGCATAAGCGGTTTGATTCAATTCGACGCCAAAGGAATCGTTGGCATAAAGACGTCGAGCACGGGCAATAAGAATCTGGGCAAAGTCTGCATAGATTCGCCAATCCCTTACCTGGTTGGCATGAGCCAAAGTATTGCGTGAGACTTTGCTTCGGATACCCATGTGGTAGAGCTTCCGTTGGGCTGAGCGAAGACAGGCCTCGATGTCCCTTAGACTTTCTCGATACGTAAGCTGTGCGAAGGCCATGCAGAGAAACTGATCCCAACATGAAAAGCTTTTCATCTTGTAATGACCATGGTATCGTTGGACACATTGATGGAATTCGTAGATGGGTAGAAAGTCCATGAGTTGGGCAAAGATTGTTTTTCCGGAATTCACAGGTCATCTCCTTCTGCAATTTTGCAGAAGTATGACCTTTTGGGGTGTTCAAATCGATAAAAAACATTTTAGGTCAAATTCCTTTGGGTTTTAAGAAGTTACATCGTGTTCCAAACGAAACGTTGGGACACTACTGAGGGAAACTATAAACCCAGGAATGAAACTTTTCTTGACGGTTGGCTTGCCGCAGTGGTTCAGACGTCGCTTCAAGAAGCCTCTCAGAAATTTTGAAAAAGCTATATAAGAACAACCTCGCGGATGAACACTCCCAGCACGGGTAAATATGGCGGGGAGTCTCGTTAGAGAATCATGGAACGGATGCATTTGCAAAGAACGGAAAATGAGCTAAATTGTTTGTTATTTGGTAAATTCGATGGGCTGTGAGCAAGCGTTTCCGGCTGCATTGTAATCGTAGACCATCCGGGCACCGTAGTCAGCCCCAACGCTCATAACCATCAATAACACCAGAAAGAGAAGGAGGAAGAACGGTCGACCTTTCTTTGGAAAAGGCCTTGCAAATACAGCCCAGATGGCTGAGACAATGCTCAATCCCAGGGTCACGAGCATCAATTTCTCATGGGTCTCCAGAAGGTGCTCCCGGACTGAACGCGAGACCATCACCCCTTCTTCACCATAGAGGCCAGTCCCAACGGCCGCTCCGGCTGCGATCGTACCGAGAATAAGCAGCGAAAATGCTGTGGTCGCCAGGGAATTGCTTCGAAAAATCAAAGCGAATAAGTAGAAGAGTGCAGCACCCACCAGAAATGCGATGGGAAAATGGACCACCAGGGGGTGGATGTTTTGAAGGTGCTGCACTCCTGGAAGAAAAGTCTCTAACATGATCCTCACTTGATAGACTCAACGGTTAAGAAGTTACTTCCGCCACTCGCATAAACCTTGCCGGTGATGGAAGCCATACGCCCCATCTTGTCAATAACTCCTTTGGGTAAACCGGTTTTGTCTTTGTTGGGCAATAGCACGTAGACTTTCCCGGTGCCTTCCTCAAGGAGCCCAGCTGGGATGCCAGCTTTGACACAATCGATGGCGCACTGCCGATGGCTCTCTCCTTTGGCTCCCATCAAAGCATAGCAGTAGGTATCGATGACTTCCCCCTTCACTGTGACTGTTTCAGCGGCATAGAGTGGGGTTAAGATACTTAAGACCATCAATAAGGTAACTAACCCACTGAGAAATGCAATTTTTCTCGTCCAGTTCATTCCTCTCACTCCTTCCTTGTATCAAATATATTCAGGCCGTAAAGAATTTACGGTCCCTTCAGCAGGCCTCACTACAACCTGGAAGTGCATATCTATCTGTTTAATTAAAGAATAATGACCTATTCCTGAATTGTCAAGAAATTGGCAAAAATGTGCGCTCAACTCCTCTCACATCCCATCCGATCCGAGATTGGGAATTCTCTTAGAACCTCCACCATGACAACGACATCTCTTAAATTAAAAATTAAAATGGGGACACATCCCATTTTTCTTGACATCAACAAAAAAAGAGAGTTTAATGCTAAACTATGCCACGAATTGCAAGAATAGTTGGAATTGGGTATCCCCATCACATCGTTCAAAGAGGTAATAATAGGGAAAAAGTCTTTCTGGACCGGGAGGACTACGAAAGATATCTTTCTTTTCTTGCAAGGTATTCAGAGGAAAAAGAAACTGCCGTTCTTGCCTATTGCCTTATGCCGAACCATGTCCACTTATTGGTAATACCTTCAGAGGAGGAGGCTCTTGCCAAGATGATGCAGGGTATTACCCTCTGTTATACCCAATACTTCAACCGGAAAGAAGGACGGACTGGACGACTCTGGGAATGTAGATATCATTCCACGGTGATCGATGGAGACAGTTATCTTTGGACGGTTAGCAAGTATATAGAGAAAAATCCCGTAAGGGCGGCGATCGTTCAGAGGCCCGAAGACTATCCGTACTCCAGCGCCAGGGCCCATATTTTGGGAAGGAACGATCCGCTTCTGAATGGGCACCTATTTGATAGAAGCGAACTGAACGAATACAGAACGTTTATGAAGTCAGAAGAAGACAAAAGGTTTCTGGAGGAGATAAGAAAGCAGACGAGATTGGGCAAACCTCTCGGCGATAAAGGATTTTTAGAGACTCTTTCTGGGAGATTCGGCTGTAGTTTTTCTTTCAGGCCAAAGGGACGGCCGACAAAAAAGAATCAGGAATTAAGGGATCGGGAAATTAGGGAATTCAGAACTAAAAAATTTAGGGATTAAGGAATTGGGGAATCTAAAATACCAATTCGCAATCCCTAAATTCCCAAATCCAGAAATTAAAAATGGGATGTGTCCCCATTTATTTTTGGACGTCAATGCGTGGAATCACAAGGCTGAGGACCTCTGGGGACTTCGGGCCGATGAAGTCACCGGTCAGTCTTTTCTAAACCTCGATATCGGTTTGCCTGTTGAAAAACTGAAGACATCCATCCGATCCTGCTTAATGGAGGAAGATGCTTTTGAGGAGGCCATCCTGGATGCGGTCAATCGCCGGGGAAAACCCTTCAAGTGTCGTGTCACCTGCTCCCCTATCGTCGGCCCTGACCAGGACCATCACGGCGTCATCCTCGTGATGGAAGAGATGGAAGAAAAATAAAGAAGGATATCAGGATCAGGAGATCAGGTTATCAGGAGGCCAGGATATCAGAAGGCCAAAGTGCAGGATATCAGGGAACCAAGGGACCAGGTAATGAAAAGAAAAATGTTCAACCTGATGCCCTGATATTCTAATGTCCTGATACCCCGATACCCTGATAACCGCTTTATAGATTAAAAACCCTCCGACGCAAACCATATCTAAGAGGATGTACCATGAAAGAGAAATCCAAGACCAAAAAAGAGTTGTTGCTGGAAATCGAGGAACTGCGGGAGCAACTTAAAGAAACAAAGGAGAAGCTCCGCACAATTCCTGAACCAAAGGATGAATCTTCCGAGACAATGGCACGTTTCATTCTCGACCAGGCAACCGATATTATTATTGTGTGCGACAAGGATGGGAACATCACCCGGGCCAGTGAGGTGACGCATCGCTATTTCGGAGCAAGGTTCCTATTGAAACCCTTCGATGTCATCCTCAGCCTAGGTTTTTCTTCCCCACACCCCCTTCGAAAAGGGGACTTTTCTATCTCAGAGGTTCTAAGGGGTAAGATTTTTAGAAGGGAAGAGGTCACCTTGAAAAGGGAGGGCAAAGTTTTTTATTTTCTCCTCAGTGCAAGCCCTCTTACCGACCATCATGGAAGAATTCATGGTTGTGTAGTGACGTTGAAGGACATCACCGAGCGCAAGCAGATGGAAGAAGAAGTCCGCAAATCCCGTGATGAGTTAGAAATACGGGTTCAGGAACGAACAGCAGAACTCGCAAGAACCAATGAGGAATTGAGGGTTGAGATCGACGAGCGAAAGCGAACTGAGGAAGCGTTGCGAAAGCTCACCCAGGAATTATCTGAGAGGGTTAAGGAAATAAATTGCCTGTATTCCATTTGTTACCACGTTGAAAAACAATACGGTAAATTAGAAGAAAAACTCGAAAACATTGTCCATCTCTTGCCTTCTGGATGGCAATATCCTGAAATAGCCTGTGCCCGAATTACTCTTGAAGGCAAGGAATACAAGACCGATAACTTTAAGGAGACTCCCTGGAAACAGGCGAGCGAAATAATCATTCATGATGAGAGAATCGGTACTGTAGAGGTGTATTACTTAGAGGAAAAACCAGTAAGCGAAGAAGGACCGTTCTTGAACGAAGAAAGACGCCTGATCAACGCGATTGCCATAGAACTGGGAGAAATGGTTGGTCACATGAAGTCTGATAAAGCCCTGATCGAGCAATCGAGGATTTTAGAAGGATTCTTCACTTCTACGATCACTCCTTTGGTATTTCTCGATAAAGATTTCAATTTTATACGAGTTAACGAAGCGTATGCGAAAGCCTGCCAGCGGGATATATCCGAATTTCCGGGGCATAACCATTTCGAATTCTACCCCTCTGATGCCAGGGGGGTATTTGAACAGGTTGTTAATACAAAAGTGGCCTACCAGACTGTTGCGAGACCTTTTGTCTTTCCTGATCACCCGGAGTGGGGAACAACTTACTGGAACTGGACGCTGACCCCTTTGTTAGACGACAGAGGTGAGGTGGAATTTCTGGTTTTCGCGCTTGAGGATGTGACCGAGCGCAAGCGGGCGGAGGAAGCGTTGAAAGCGACATCGCTATATGCCCGGAGTCTGATCGAAGCAAGCCTTGACCCTCTGCTCACCATCAGCGCCGATGGCAAGGTGATGGACGTGAACAGAGGGACGGAACTTGTTACCGGTATCCCCCGTGACCGTCTCATCGGAAGCGATTTTTCAAAATACTTTACCGAACCCGAGAAAGCGAGAGAGGGATACAAGGAGGTCTTCTCAGAGGGGTCTGTCAGGGATTATCCCCTTGCCATTCGACACACCTCAGGACATACCACCGAGGTGCTATACAATGGCACGGTGTATAAAAATGAAGCCGGAGAGGTTCAGGGCGTCTTTGCTGCTGCACGCGATATTACCGAGCGCAAGCGGGCGGAGGAAGCGCTACGGGAATCGGAGAATCGGCTTCGCCTACTCTCCTCCCAACTTCTCGCGGTTCAAGAAAATGAAAGAAAACGAATATCTCGTGAAATCCATGATAGCATTGGACAATCCTTGACAGTCATCAAGTTCAGAGTGGAAAGCACCATCCAAGAAATGGGCTTGAGCAGAGTCAAGAAAATGTCAAAACCCCTGGAGGCTCTCATTCCTGTCGTTCAAGGGGCGATCGAAGAAGCCCGAAGAATACAGCTCGATCTCCGGCCTTCGATGCTGGACGACCTGGGTATCTTAGCAACGATTAGTTGGCTCTGTCGGCAGTTCCAAACCACTTTTCCGTCCGTGTATATCGAAACCCAGATTGAGATACAAGAGGATGAAGTGCCAGACCTTCTCAAAACAGTGATCTACAGAATCTTGCAGGAGGGCCTGAACAATATCTCCAAACACAGCAAGGCATATCTCGTCTCCCTTTCCCTGAGGAAGAAAGACGACAAAATAGAACTAACAATTCAGGATAACGGTCGGGGATTCGATCTGGAAGAGGCACGCTCGGCATCAGGTCCTGGGCGAGGGGTTGGTCTTACGAGTATGAGGGAGCGGACCGAACTTTCCAGAGGATCCTTCGCAATCGAATCGACTCCGGGAAGGGGAACCACGATAAGAGCAGAATGGCCAATATAATAAAATTGAGAAATTAAGGGATTGCGAATTGAGGAATTATGGAATTAAGGAGAATTGAGAGATTATGAAATATCGGAAAACAGACCATTAGGAAGTACTTAAAAGATTATCGTCAAAATTCCTAAATTCTCGATTCCAGTTATTCTTTGGAGACCAGTCCTCTTTCAATGGCAAAGGCGGTTAAGGTCTGGACGTTATGGAGACCTAATTTCTCCATGAGGTTGGCCCGGTGTTTCTCCACCGTCTTCACGCTGATACAAAGGTCATCGGCAATCTCTTTATTCTTGCACCCCTCAGCAATCAGCTTCAAGATTTCTCGCTCACGATGGGTGAGGGTCTCATAGGGTGTCCGGGATTTCAATGTTCGCCTTCCTTCTAAATATCCTTCAATCACTTTCTCTGAAATTCCAGGACTCACATACGGTTTCCCCATCAAAACGCTTTTGATGGCCATCACCAATTCGGCCTGGGTGGAATCCTTCAGGGCATATCCATCCGCACCGGCCTTAAAGGTTGCCAGGATGTATTCCTCCTGTTTATGAACCGTCAGAACCAAAATCTTCGTCTCCGGAGATTTCTTCTTAATCTCTCGGATGGCATCCATCCCGTTCATCCTCGGCATGGAAAGATCCATCAACACAAGAGTTGGTTTCAATCTCTCAATACACTGGATCGCGCTGCGGCCATCCTCTGCTTCTCCCACAACTTCAAACTCTGGTCTTGAGGAGAGCAATGCCCGCAATCCCTCCCTAAGGATCGTATAGTCTTCAGCGATGACGATTCGATATTTTGGATTCACAGTCCGAATACTCCCAAAATTATGTCTTTTCGTAAACTTAGAGCTCTTTCGATGCGATATCGACCGTACCCTTCGTTACCAAAAATACAGCCTAATTCGTTGCAAAATACTGCATCTACCCTATTTACCATTTTGATCACAATTAGTAAAGTAAAAAATTAAATGGGGGGAATATCGAAATGTGTAAAACATTGATCGTTGAGGATAGTGTTTTTTTTCGCCAATTGCTAAGAGAGACCTTGCGTTCTCGATTTCCATCCATGAATATTGCCGAAGCGGGGGATGGGAAGGAGGCTTTACAAAAGATCGAGGCCCTCCGACCCAATCTCATCTTCATGGACATCAAATTACCCGGCGAAAATGGTCTCGAGCTAACCAAGAGAATAAAAGCCCAATACTCTGACATCAGCATTATCATTCTCACAAGCTATGATTTACCGGAATATCGAGAAGCTGCCCGCCAATATCGGGCCGATCACTTCCTTTCGAAGGGGACAACAACTAAAGAGGATATTGTCACATTGGTCCAGTCCATTATTTCAGAACGGAATATTGATAAGGGTAATCAAAACTGCTGCATGTGAAGCTCAAGAAATGAAGATGCTCACAATCGCCCACTGCATCTTACGACTCCATTCTCTGATGACGCCAAGGGAGTGCTACGCGAAGTGTCATCCCTCATCTCGCTTTCAAGACCTTGCAAAGGCGGATTTCTTAAACTATCCAGGGAAAAAGGAAATTCTCCAATGCCGGGAATGTGAGGTTTCTCTACGGCAGGACGGGGCTTTCAGAAAATGCAACATGATTTGATCTGGCCCCTTGCTGCCTTGCGGAAGGGAGGGACTTCGCCGAAAAGGCGGAGTTTACGGCACGCATTAACAGTCCGATCAGAAAATGGCTGATTTCATCTATCTTACCCGGTGGCACGGTTTCAGCGACGGTCCATGGGTATGAACACAATAATGGATTGGGCTTTGACCTAAGTCAAAGATTCTTCTCCTCGTTAAGGAAATTGTAAGAGGAGCATCGTTTGTGGAATTGAGTCTGTGGGAAGATTCGTTCGGAGTTAGGAGTCCGGAATTAGGAAGTTTGAAATCTAAAATTTGAAATCTTGAATAAAATGGCCTCTGTTATCGCTGAAACTATCGATCTGATCATAAAAAAATCTCCTACCCCGCTGCATGAGGTATGGGTTGATGATTTAGTCATCGGCATCTTCTTCACCGGCGTAAATCTATCGACCGGCCATGCTGGCGTCGCCTTCACACCCATCGGGGAGATTCCAGAGGCTGTTTGTTGCCCGACCACGGCTGCCCGAATGCCACGGGCTGGGTGTTTTGAAGGCATGGCTATTTCAGAAATCCTCAAATATTCTCTCGATACCAATGTCCTCAAGAGTGCGATCGGGGTGGCGGCCATGAATGCCCTCTCCCAACGTATCATTGAATCAGACAATGACGCGGATTATCAGATCATTAAAGATGCAGATGGCTTTGATCTTTTAGAAATTCAACCCCATGAGACCGTCTCATTAATTGGCGCCTTCGGCCCATATATCCGACGACTCAAAATGGCGGGAAATCCATTCTTCATCGTCGAAAAGAACCCTCAGACTTTGAGATCAGATGAGATGAAATATTTTAGATCCGAATCTGATATGGGAGTCGCCATGGTGCAATCGGACGTTATCATCATTACGGGGACTGCCATTGTGAATCACACGATTGACCTAATTCTCTCGTTTGCTACGGGTGGAAAGCGTACGGCCATCATCGGGCCAACTGCCAGCATGATCCCTGATGTCTTCTTTAAAAGAGGCGTTCACGTGATGGCAGGGGTTCGAATTCTGGATTCGGATCTGATGATCAAAATTCTGAAACAGGGAGGTTCGGCATATCATCTCCTGAAAGAATGCTCTGAGAAGATCGCTTTCTTCAAAAAATGACCCATTGGATTCTTATTTTTGATATAATATGTTCAATAAGGGTGCTGCAGGGCTCAAAAAGGAGGAGCCCCGCCTCCCTTGGGCTGCTCGAGGAGGCCCGTGAGGTAGGAGGTTAAATAATGAGAAAGAAGGTGCTCATCCTATTCAGTCTTGCAATTTTGCTTTTCTCTCCGAATCTGACCTTATCGGACTGTGTGGATATTGGACGTTCTACCAGTTTTTACATTCAAGGCGCCCATACCATTATTTTTTATACGGGATCATGGCCGACCGCATATTTCGATATACCCTATTGTACGATTCGTCCTTCATCAAGTATCCGGCCTATCAAAAATTACGTGTGTGACGGTGACAAGGTTGTTGTCGATGGTGAAACATGCACCATTATGGACGTTTATTCATCCTCAACTCGATCTTTTTAAAGAAGAATTGATAAATCCGCCATTGACTGCAGCGGACTGCGCTCTATCCGAGAATGCTGAGGCTGGGAGCAATCGAGGGGAAGGCCGAAATAATCGAAGAGATGTGAATGGGAATCATGAAAGCCAAAGAATCCATCGATAATCTTCAAGAATTATACCTCCTCTCCTTTCAGGGGCTTCTGGGCTTGGTGAGGAAACCTTTCTACTTGAAAGATACCATCGAACAGATGGACTATGCGGGAGCAGGTTCCTTTTTCATCGTTCTCCTCGTCTCCCTTTTCATAGGCATGGCCCTCTCCCTTCAACTCTCTGCTGAACTTTCACCCCTCGGACTCAAGATGTACATCGGAAGGGTCGTGGGCGTCTCCATCATTAGAGAGATAGGACCCGTTTTGACCGCAGTGGTCTTCGCAGGCAGAGTGGGTTCCGGAATTGCATCGGAACTTGGATCCATGATCCTCGGACATCAGGTGGACACACTTAGGGTATTCGGTGTGGACCCCATCAAAAAGCTGGTGACGCCGAGAATAGTCAGTTCGATCGTCATGCTGCCCGTTTTGACCGTGATCGGCGATGCCGTTTCTCTTTTTGGCGGCTATCTCATCGCCGTATTTGTGGGGCATCAAAGCGGTGCGGTTTACTGGAGCTCAATTCGAGAGGTTTTCAACTTCGAAAATGTTTTGTCTGGCTTTGTTAAACCGTTTGTCTTCGGGTATCTGATCGCATGCATCAGTTGTTATACGGGCCTTTCCACAAGAGGAGGAGCCATAGGGCTCAGACGGACAACGACAAGGGCTGTCGTCGTCTCATTCATCACGATCGTCGCCGCCGATTTTATCCTGACAAGGATATTACTTTATGTTTTGGGATTTTCGGTATGATTGTATTTGATAAGGTGCGGTTTTCATACGGGACTCGGCAGGTCCTGAGGGATGCAAGTTTCTCCATCAACGCCGATGAGAGGGTAGCCATCCTCGGAGGAAGCGGAGATGGAAAGACCACCATACTGAAACTCATATTGGGGCTTTTAAGGCCCGACTCTGGAAAGATCATCATTGACGGGGAGGACATCACCAACAAGACAGAAGATGAGCTCAGAGAGATCAGAAGGAGATTCAGCATCGTTTTTCAAGAAGGGGCTCTTTTCGACTCCCTGAACGTAAGGGAAAATGTGGCATTTTGGCTGAGGGAATATACAGGGATGTCCGAAGAGGAGATAGACCAAAGAGTGAGAGAGTTGCTTGAGATGGTGGGGGTGGAGGGCGCCATTGAGCTAATGCCCGAGGAGTTGAGCGGTGGTATGCACCGGAGGGTTGCTATCGCAAGGTCAATGGCAGCCTATGAACCAAAAATGTTTCTCTACGATGAACCCACCACTGGAATCGACCCCGTCAATGCGGTGACGATCTGTAAGCTAATCATCGACCTTTCTAAAAACGGAAAAGGTTTTATGATCGTTACCCATAAAGTTTTTGATGCAATGAAGGTGGCCGATCGATTCATGTTTTTAAAAAGTGGCGCAATGATTTTCGATGGCGACAAAGACCAATTAATCCACTCACCTATTCCGGAGATTCGGATTTTCGTCAGCGAATTAGGTTCCGTCTGAAGTGTTGACGAGTTGCTTGTCAAGGGGAGGCAGAGATGTTTGACATGAAAAAACAGCTACAGTGGTCAAAACTTAAGGTGGGCTTAGTGGTCACCCTTGCCATCTTGACCCTCTTTACGGCGGTATTTTTTGCGGGGAACATCGAGCAAATATTCTTACCGAGAATAGAGCTGAAAGCACAGTTTCAGGATGTGAAGGGATTGAGAAGAGGTGCACCCGTCTGGATATTTGGCACCGAGGTAGGTTCTGTGAAGAACATTCACCTGTCTCCCGCGCACGGAGCAATCGTTACCATGTCTGTGGACAAGAGGGCTCAGGGGTTCATTAAAAAAGACTCTCAGGCGAGCATCCTTACAATGGGGCTTCTGGGTGACAAGTACGTTGAACTGAGCCCCGGCTCGCCATCGGCCGAGCCGATCCATCCCAGAGAAATAATCAAGGGGAGCGCACAGATTGAGTTTTCGGACATTATGGGAACTGCTGCCATCACCATTGAAAAACTGGACGAGTTGATCATAAAGCTGGATCGTTTCGTTGCGAAGATCGAGACAGGTCAAGGGACCATTGCCAAATTTTTTACCGACCCTGCCGTTTATAACAATTTAAACAATACGACCCATACATTATCCCTGCTGTTAGAAGATATAAAGAATTCACAAGGCACGATCAAGATGCTGATCGAAGACCCTTCCCTCTATCATAAGATGTTAACGGCTGCTTCATCGATAGAGGAGTTGAGCAGAACAATTAACGAAAGTTCAGGAACGCTGAAAAGACTTGTTGAAGACCCCTCCCTCTATAATAAAGCCCTCGCAGCCATCTCATCGATAG
The DNA here is from genome assembly GCA_963826305.1 of uncultured delta proteobacterium. Classification (GTDB taxonomy): domain Bacteria; phylum Desulfobacterota; class BSN033; order BSN033; family UBA1163; genus CAWGWZ01. The sequence continues at coordinate 622,637 of CAWGWZ010000028.1, forward strand.
AGGAACTGAGTAGAAGAATGAATGAAAGTTCAGGAACACTGAAACGATTGGTTGAAGATCCCTCCCTTTATAATAAAACGCTCGCTGCCGCCTCATCGATAGAGGAATTCGGCAGGAAACTCAATGAAGGATCTGGATCATTGAGAAGATTGATCGAAAGTCCTGAATTGTACGAAAATCTCAGCAAAGCATCTGCAGAACTCTCTTCCATCTTGGAAAGAATTGATAAAGGCGAAGGGGTGGCAGGTGCCCTCATCAGGGACGAAGAGCTTGCCAAAGAGCTGAAGAGCACAATAATAGAGCTTGAGGGGCTGATGAAAGATATTAAAGACCACCCAAAGAAGTACTTCAAATTTAGTATATTTTAAACTCTTGGACTGGTTTTATAACAGCTGAATTGGAATAAAATCAAAAAATATTCATGAAAGGAGAAGAGTATGAGAGGAGTAATATCTCTGACAACTTTTGTCATCTTATGGAGTTTGATCTTTACCTCTGCTGTGTCAGCCCAGGTATGTGTGGAATGCCATAAGAAGATTACGCCCAATATTGTCTCAGATTGGCAACTGAGCAAACATAGTAAGAATAAGATCGACTGTTCAGAATGCCATGGAAACCAACATAAGTCTGCCCAAGACGTGGCGAAAGTTCAAATCCCCACACCGGATACCTGTGCAAACTGTCATGAAGCACGGGTCAAACAGTTCAAGACCGGGAAACATGCCGCGGCATGGGCAGCGATGAAAGCGATGCCCACGGCACACTGGCAACCCATGGCCTTGATGGAAGGGATGAAGGGCTGCGGAGGTTGCCATAAGATCGGTTTGAAGACCGAAGCGGAGATAAAAGAGTTAAAAAAGAGTGGGCCGGGGTTCGGGATTGCTTCATGCGACGCCTGCCATACCCGCCATATCTTCTCCGTCCAAGAAGCCAAGCAACCCCAGGCCTGCCAGACCTGCCACATGGGCTTCGACCATCCCCAATGGGAGATGTATTCCGGTTCAAAACATGGGGTTCGGTACCTATTGAAGCAAAACAAGACGCTCCCTCAAACCGTTGCTGCACCGACCTGCCAGACCTGCCACATGCAGGGAGGCAACCATGGGGTCCGAACAGCATGGGGATTCCTCGCGGTGCGACTCCCGATGCCGGATGACAAACAGTGGACTGCGGACCGTGTAACCATCCTTCAGGGTCTTGGGGTCCTCGACCCTGACGGGAAACCAACCGGACGCCTGGATGTGGTAATGGCAGCAGATGTTGCCCGTTTGACCCAAGAAGATTGGCAAAAAGAACGGGATAAGATGATCAAGGCCTGTAACCGGTGCCATTCAGTCAATTTTGCTAAGGGAGAGCTGGCAAAAGGCGACCAGATCATCAAGGATGCCGATCGCCTGATGGCCGAGGCAATCCGAACGATTGCTGGTTTATATAAGGATGGAATTCTACAGAAATATATTAGCTATGTTCAGCCATTCCCGGATCTGCTCACCTTCCATGACGCCCCGACAGTGATTGAGCAGAAACTCTTCGTCATGTTTCTCGAACATCGGATGAGGGCATTCCAAGGAGCATTCCACGCCAATCCCGATTATGCGTTGTGGTATGGCTGGAGCGAGATGCAGAGGGATCTGACAGAGATCAAGGAAATGGCAGCAGAAATGCGGGAAAAGGTTAAAACAGAGAAAAAGTAGTCCTTGGGAAGAGGGAAAAAGTGAGGCCAGTGGTGAAGCAAAGCGACAGAGAGGGTACAGAATGAATATCGAGATTTACAAGAACCGGTTGGAAAAATGCAGCCGTTTGATGAAAACGGCAGATCTTAACATCCTCCTACTCACCAAACCTTCCAACATGTCTTATCTCACAGGTGACGGGCGACTCTGCGCATATGCGATGATTACACAGGATCGGAAGGTCGCCATGGGTGTCCCTCAAACAGATGTGGAGGATGTCAGAAAACTTGCTCATTTTGACCACATCGTAGGTTTCGATGACGAGGTAGGAATGATTCATTCCATCGCTCACAACTTCGAGCATTTTGGAATCAAGCAAGGAACGGTGGGGTTGGAGTACACCTATCTCACACAGTCCATGATGGGTATGCTGACCCATCCCCATGCCAAGCCGGTGGGTGTAACAGTCAAAGACTGCACCCATATCATGTCGGAACTCCGTATCGTAAAGGATGAAGAGGAGATAGAGCGGATTCGAGCCGCGGCAAAAGTGGCTGATGCAGGAATAAAAGCAGCCGTCGACGCTCTGAAACCGGGCATCACAGAAAGCCAAGTAGCAGCCGCAGCGGAGTATGCCATGCGGCAAGCCGGTGCTGAAGAGTTCTGGCGGACTTATGTATCCTCGGGCCCCCGTACAAATATCGCCCATGGGCTGCCCACCCTGCGTAAACTGCAACAGGGTGACTTGGTAATGATCGACATCCACCCTATCGTTAACGGGTACAGTGCAGATATATGTCGCACTGTCTGTGTGGGCAAGCCCTCGGCTGATCAGCAGGCTGCCTATGACCTATATCTGAAGGGTCAACAAACTACGATCGCCAAGGTCAAAGTAGGAGTGGGGATGATCGAGCTGGAGCAGACCTTCCAAGGTGTGATGAAGGAAGGGGGACATGGCGGCCATCTCTTCGGACCACCCATTCACGGCGTAGGTCTCGATTTCGAAGAGTCTCCATTGCCGCCGGGCCATGCTTTCTTCCACGGTGAGAAGGAACCACCGCCGTTGGAGTCCAATGTGGTCATTGCAGTGGGTAATTGTGGGCTGTACACAGGACCCTGGGGCGTGCGGGTAGAGGATACCGTTGTAGTGGGTCCAAAAGGACCAACAATTCTTACGGACTATCCCCGGCGACTGGAGAAATAGATGCAGACGAAGGAGAATACGATGATGGATAAAGAAAACTCTCCCGAAACACTCTCTCCCTGGTGGAGAAACTCTGTCATCTTTGTCTTGGTGGTAGGGTTTGGGATCTTGATTTGGATGTCTGCCAAGTCCTATACGAATGCCCCTCCCATTCCCGAAAAGGTGGTGAGCTCAACAGGTGAAACGATTTTCAGTCGAGATGATATCCTTGCAGGGCAACAAGTCTTTCTGAAGTATGGGCTGATGGAAAATGGGACCATTTGGGGACATGGCGCTTACCTTGGCCCTGATTTCTCCGCAGAGTATTTGCATACCCTCGGCATCCATGCAAGCGAGGGCCTTGCAAGAGAGAACTATCATCGAAGTCTACAGGAACTCACAGCCTCAGAACGTGGAGCCGTCAATGCGGAAGTCCAACAATTGCTCAAGCAAAATCGCTATGATCCCAATACTAAAACGCTGACCTATACAGCGCCAGAAATCGATTCATACCGAAATCAAATAGGAAAGTGGACAGAATACTTTACTCAACCCACTATAAACCGCGGTTTGTTGTACAAACAGATTAATGATCCAAAGGAACTCCAGCAGCTTACGGCATTTTTTGCGTGGACGGCCTGGGCCTCCATGTCCAATCGTCCTGGCAAGACATTTTCTTATACAAATAATTTTCCCTACGATCCCATGATTGGAAATACACCGTCCAGCGACGCCTTTCTCTGGAGCGCCTTGAGCCTCATCACCCTCCTTGCAGGGACCGCTCTTGTCCTGTTTGCCTTCGGCAAGTTCAACTTCTTGGGTTGGAAGGGCAAAGGCGAACACATCCATCCCCAAATGGTTCCTGGGGTGGCCACAGAAAGTCAAATGGCAACCATAAAGTATTTTGTCATCGTTGCTTTACTCTTTTTGGCCCAGGTGTTGGTCGGAGGAGCAACCGCACACTACCGCGCAGATCCTACGAGTTTTTACGGCGTCGACCTGTCTGCCTTCTTCCCGGGTAATATCTTCCGGACTTGGCATTTGCAGTTAGCGATCTTCTGGATAGCCACCGCCTATATCGCGGGTGGATTATTTCTCTCAATCGCCTTAGGAGGAAAAGAACCCAAGGGGCAGGTGAAAGGAGTCAATCTCCTATTTTTTGCTTTGATCATCGTTGCCTCTGGCAGTCTCCTCGGTGAGATGTTCGGCGTTTATCAGCTTCTCGGGAAGCTCTGGTTTTGGTTTGGGCATCAGGGGTGGGAATATCTTGACCTCGGACGGGCCTGGCAAGTCTTGCTTGTTATCGGATTGGTCTTCTGGATCATACTGATATTCAGAGGGATCAGGCCGGCAAGAGAAGACCCGGAACAGCGAGAGATCTCTTCTCTCTTCCTGTATGCAGCACTCGCAATTCCTCTGTTTTATCTGCCGGCCATGTTCTTTAACAGCACCAGCAATTTTACCGTGGTGGACAATTGGCGGTTTTGGATTATCCATCTTTGGGTTGAAGGCTTCTTCGAACTCTTTGTGACCACCATGGTGGCCGTCCTTTTTTACAAACTTGGGATGGTATCCCGACAGACAGCGACCCGGGTCATTTACCTTGATGCGATCCTCTTTCTCGGAGCGGGAGTCATCGGTACAGGGCACCACTGGTATTGGACAGGGCAATCGAATATCACCATGGCCCTTGCCGCCATGTTCTCCGCCATGGAGGTGGTTCCGCTGACGCTTCTCACTCTGGATGCCTGGGATTTTATCAAGCTGTCGAAGGAAAAATGTGAGATCTGCGGCAAGGAAATATCGATTCCACACAAATGGACATTTTATTTCATGATGGCAGTGGGATTCTGGAATTTTGTCGGTGCTGGGATATTCGGTTTCCTCATCAATCTGCCCATCGTCAGCTACTTTGAAGTCGGTACTATACTCACACCGAATCATGGGCATGCCGCCATGATGGGTGTGTTCGGGATGTTTGCCATTGCTTTCATGGTTTATGCCATGCGGCAGGTATTGTCTGACGATGATTGGGGACGTGTGGAAAAATATATCCGGATTTCTTTCTGGGGATTGAACATCGGCCTCGCACTGATGGTCGTCTTGAATCTCTTCCCGGGTGGAGTGCTTCAGCTTCTCGATGTTTTAAAGAATGGGTACTGGCATGCAAGAGGCCCTGATTTTTTGAATCAAAAAACAACGCGCCTCATTGAGTGGCTTCGTCTGCCAGCCGATGCCATCTTTATTCTGTTGGGGGTTGTTCCTCTGCTGATCTCAGCAGGATTCAGCTATAAATTCATGAGAAAGGGGATGACCAGACAAGCATGAATTTGATAAAAATATATCGAAGGAAGAAGAGAGATGAAGAAGATGTTGATTGCCATTGATGGATCAGAAGGCGCGTTAAAAGCAGTGGATTATGTGGGTGGTCAGTTTGCAGGAGTGAGCGATTTCGTATTTCCGATTACGTTTGCTATTCCTCTCTGGCGCTGGTGGTAAGACAGGAATTAAGAATTAACAGTTATGAGTTATGAGTTATAAGTTATGAATGGAGAAACCATATCATCTTGGATTTCAGATATGGTATGCAAGGCCTGCGTTTTGGATGTGTTCTGAAACGAAGGGGTAAAGGATCAGATCTTCTTCTTCAAAGTCAGCAAAATCTGGCCGGATCGCCTTCAGCCTCTGCCTCAATCTCTTAATCTCCTCCTGTGTAGAAAAGTTGGTCATGACCGCTGGAAAACAATTAATCCCTTCCTCCACAAGGTTCTCCAATGCCCTTACTTGTAAGCAAAAACCTTCTGGCTTTGTCCCGGTGAGACATCCGAAGTCCTCGGGGCAGGCTCCTTTCAGGCTCACCCGGACATAAAGATTTGAGAAACCGGAAAGGTCCGTAGCATAGGACGGATCGTGGCCGATCAAAATACCGTTCGTTTCCAAGACGAAACGAATCTCTCTAGGCAAGAGTTGAAGAACTCTCAAAAGGTGAGATCGGTGAAGGGTGGGCTCGTTACCGCTGATCCTGACTTGATGAAATCCTTTCTTCCGAGCGATGGAGGTGAGGTTTCGAGCCACCTCTTCCGGTGAATAGAATCGCCCGACCTTTTCGGGTTGGACAACGATGTGCCAAGACCAGCAGAATAGACACTTTAGACAACATCCCACACAATCAGCAGTGGCGATGCCTCCATAATACGGAGCAGGACGGAATCGATAATATTTTCTCTTCTCTCCCGATCCAACGACCTTAAGAACCTTTTCGGCCCAAATTAAGGAATCGATCGATGACCCTGGGTTGTCCATCTTAAGGCAATTAAGTCATTAGGTCATCCAATGACTTATGACTGATAGACCTATTGACAGAAAAGCTTACATTCGGTCCTTCAATTCCATCGCCTCGGAGATTAGCTGAATGATCTGATCAAAATTGAAAGGCTTGGAGATGACGAGATCGATCCCGCTTTCGCTCATCTTTTCTCTATTCAATTCCATCCCCCACCCAGTGATCATGGCGATAGGGACTTTCGGATCCACTCCTTTGATGGTCTTGCCCACTTCCCATCCCGAAATTTTTGGCATTCCAAGGTCGGTGAAGACCATATCGAATTTCTCGGACCTAAATCGGTCGATCCCCTCTTCGCCGTTGGAGGCAACCGCGACCTGATGACCTTTGGCCCTTAGCATTCGGGAGAGGATGTCTCGGACGGATTCTTCATCATCGATCACCAAGATCCGTACGGAGCGAGCCTCTTTTTTGATGGGTTTTGCTAACTTCTCCTCAGGTTCTTCGCGTCCTGCACCGGCGGGGAGGTGAAGGACAAAGGTCGTTCCCCTACCAGGCTCGCTTTCTATTAAGATCTCTCCCCCATGACGTTTGAAAATCCCATAAGAGACACTCATGCCTAATCCCGAATTGGTCACGCCCTTTGTGGTGAAGAAAGGATCGAAAACCTTCCTCTTAACCTCCTCCGTCATTCCGATCCCTGTATCGGCAATTCTCATTTCCACCCAATCATCTTGATGGTGGGTTGAGATAGCGACTTTCCCTCCCTCGGGCATCGCATCGACGGCATTGAAAAGAATGTTGGTCAACACCTCCCTCAGTTCCGATGGATTTCCTAAAATCAAAGGGACCTTCTCTAACCTTCTGACCAAATCAATCTGTATCCCTTTCTTTTGTGGCTGGTCCTTCCAACGGGGCTGGGTAATGCTAATCACTTCACCAATGAGTTCGTTGACGGACAGCGGGACGAATTCCTTATCCCTCCTCACCCCTGTAAATTCTTGTATTCGACGGACGGTCTCTGCACCGTCCTTCGAGGAACGTTCGATGATTCTCAACCGTTCACGGATCTCTCCGGGGGTGAGATGATCCAACTGATAAAGGAGGAGTTCGACGTTTCCGAGGATGGCCGCCAGAACATTATTGAAGTCGTGAGCCACCCCGCTGGCCATCTCTCCCATCGCCCTTAACTTCTCGGCCTGGACGATCTGATCCTGGGCCTGTTTCAATTCTTTGAGCGTTTGCTTCAGGTCGGAAAAGAGCTGGGCGTTCTCAACAGAAATACTCACCTGACTGGCAAAGGAGGCAAGGACCTTCAGATCTTCTGGATCGAAACCATTAAGCTCATTGCTCTCAATATCCAGAACTCCAATCACCTGATCCCCCACCTTCAGTGGAAAGGCTGCCTCTGATTTTATCTCTGGTGCTGCGGGGATATAATGGGGATCTTTCGATACCTCCGAGGCATAATAAAGTTCGCCTGTCCTCGCCACCCATCCCACAATGCCATCGAGCCCGACCTTAAACCGTAACTGTTTGACCTTCTCGAAATCCCTGCCAGTGACCTGCTTAATATAAAGCTCATTTCTTGCCGAATCTAAGAGAAAAATCGCGCACGCGGCGTAGCCCCAATGTTCTCTGAGAAGTTCCAATGCCTTTTTGAGCAACTCATCGAGATCAAGGGTGGAGGAGAGAGTCTTCCCCATCTCATGGAGGAGCGTCAGTTGCTTGATCCTTAATAAGGAATCTTCATAGAGGCTGACGTTTCCAATTGCGATCGCTGCTTGATGCGCAAAATTGAAGAAGAGGTCGATCTCTTTCTGGCTAAAATGTTTGTAAGGATCAGAAGTGCCGATCGTCATCGCTCCAATGATCATTTCCCTGACGATTAAAGGAACGCCGACAACCTCTTTAAGGTGATACGAATCCAATTCTTTCAATCGGTTGGGATGGTGTTCATAGTCCTGGTAGAGAACAGGAACTTTCTTTTTGATGACATCTCCTACAATACCATTTGATGAAGGGGAAGACTTTCTTCCGATCAGGAATTCTGGCAGTCCATGAACGATCACAGTGTCGTAGGTTTGGTTCTGAGCGCTCCAGAGGGCAATAAGCCCTGAATCTGCCTGCAAGAGCTCAACGACGCTCTCCACGATTTTTTGGAGGATCTCTTTCAACTCAAGTCGAGACGCAATCTCCTGGCTGACGGAATAGAGGGTCTTTTGTTCCTCCAGACGTTTGACGTTCTCTGTATAGAGGGAGGCCCTTTCCATGGAGCTGCCGATGATCTGACCGATGGAACGAAAGAGATTCTCCTCAAAAGAGGTGAATTGATGATATTCCTTTTGGGCAATGTTCAGGGCCCCATAAACCTTATTGCCCGATTTCAGAGGAATAACGGAGATGGATCTCAATCCCTCCTCAATGGCAATAGGAAGGGCATCGGAAGAATTCGGATAATCTTCGATGAACATCGGCTCGCCCGAGAGAACCGCCTTTCCCGTCACCCCCGTCCCCAATTTGAACCGCTTCATCCCTTTCAAAAAAGCCTTCGAAAACCCCCGGTGAGCAACAAAAACTAAGTCATTACTCTTTTCATCCAAGAGGTAGACGCCCGCTGAGCGAACACCCGTCATCTCCATCATTTTGTCCAAACTTTTATTCAGAATCTCATCCAGATCGACGGATTGATTGACGGTCTGGCTGATTTCATAGAGAATGGAGAATTCCCTATTGAGTCTCTGAATTTCTTCTCCCAATTCCTTGATCGATTTCTCCATCTGCTCTCCCCCAAAAAGAAGATTTATTCTACCAATATCACTCCATAGAGATTTCTTTCTTCCTCATGGGTTCGCACCACTTCAATAGGAAATCCATTCTCCCTGGCGGTCTTGAAGACATCAATGCCACAGGCCTCCATCGAAGGCCTTGCTTCATATCCATGTTTACAAAGGGCAGTCGGGTCGCACTCCTTGCAGAGCCGACAAGGACCGGAGCCCATGCTCCATGCCTTGTAGTAACCCTCAAGGAAAATCTCAATTTCGAGACGAACGATCGCCTCGCTGAAGGCCTTTTTCCTTTCCCCCTTTCTCAGCCCTTGATGGAGCAGGATGGCCCTCTCATAGGAATCAATCACCTTTCGAGTCGCGTCCGGAGTAGGCGTGTAGGGAGGACAGCAGAGTCTCATCCCGAAACCAGGGCATCCGTATTGACATTTCATCCTCACCCATTCAGCAGTGACGATGGAGTGAGGATCAATCGCCTTTGCTCCGTCGATCCCCATCTCTAATGCTTTCTTACAATAGTCCTCCAGTGTTTTCATCCTCATTCTCCCTCTTCCTTCTTCTTGATCATCGTCATCCCCACCGCGCCGTCGCCAGAGGGGCTATGGCGCGTCAGCGACCTCACCCTCCCCCTTGCAGACTGTGTCGTCATCAACGAGAAAGTGCTTCCGCTTCCGTCGGAATCCACCCTCCATCATGATTGCAACACAGTCTCTTGAGGGTGGGAGAGGGGTACTACTTAGGGGATGTAAGTTCTTTGATTTCCTGCTGAGCTTCTTCTCTTTTCTCGCTCCCCCTCTCCAGCCATTCTATGGCCGTCCTGAAATGGAGGAGAGCATTGTTTTTCTCCCCTCTCATTTTGAAATGTTTCCCGAAATAGAAGTGAGAGAGCCCCCTCTGGCCCATTCTTCCATAAACCGATCCAAGGTTATGATAAACATCGATGAATTCGAGCATCCCTTTTTGGACGTTCAGAAAGAGAGACAAAGCATTCTCAAAGTCCCCTTTTTCCTGATATCCTCTTCCAAGGTAATAAAGAGCCGATAAATCAGAGTCTTGATCTGGTACAGAAACGGACCGCGCTGCCTCGAGGTTTTCGATCGCACGATCCACCTTTCCCGAAAGGAAATAGACGATTCCGAGTTCCCTTAATAGGTCAGGATCTTTGGGTGATAGGGATAAACCGCTTTGAAAAACCTCAATCGATTTGTCCAACCTTCCCATCTTTTTAAAAGCAAGGCCCAGACCGTAGATCCCATCCACATCTTGCGGATTCGTTTTAACCATGGAATCGAAATGGTTCACCGCCACATCCGGTGCTCTCTCCTCCGTAAAGGCCTTTGACTGAACCCGTTTGAAATTTCCAACCTTCTTGAAGGGACCTACCGGCTTCTGCCCGGTTTGCATCAGGTTCTCCAGAAGGGCGATTCGACTTTCAATGGCAGGATGTGTCAAGAGGTAAACAGGTACTTGAGGTGCAATGGATAAACTTATCCTGTTGATTTTGTTTAAAAAGCTAATCATTCCACTCGGATCATACCCTGCTTTAATCATACGGTACAGGCCATTCTGATCGGCATCGGTTTCCATTTCTCGCGTGTACTTCAGCATAAGGGATTCTGCTGTGGCCATTGCGGTCACAGCCACCGCCTGCGAGCCGGACCCTCCGCGACCCACCAGAGCTCCAGCAATCAGGGCGGCCAAGGTTGCGATGTTAAGCCTTTTCGCCCTCTCGATCATCTGGTCAATATGTCTCCCAGTAACATGGGAAATCTCATGGCCGAGCACACCCGCAATTTCTTGTTCATTCTCTGCCAGAACGAATAATCCGGTAGTCATGAAGATGTAGCCACCCGGAATGGCAAAGGCGTTGGGATCCTGTGCCTTGATTACGTAAAACTTAAATTCAAAGGGGGTAGGAGCAACCTCCTTCACAATAGAATATCCTATCCTGTCTACGAAGACCTGAATGGTGGGATCCTTTACCCATTCTACATGGTTCTCCATTTCAAGAAGGATCTTCTTCCCTAACTTCTTCTCCTCGTCCGTCGTCAGGGCCCGAGCCCCCCTTATGAAACTCCCGAAGAGGAAAAAGAAAATGAGAAAAAAAACAACTCCAAAAGAGAGCTTTCCCCGAGGTCCCATCATTCCACCTTGACTCTTTCCCATATTACTATCCCACATTTGACCATCCACAATCAAGAATTCCATATACCACCGTTTCGCTCTTTAAACTCCTCTTCTCCTCCTTACCCTCCCCTCCCTCCGAGACTATGTCAGAATGCGAAGTGGGACCCATTTAAGGTCGCCATGGAACAGACAGGCGGGTGAGAAGCTTTAGAGCGGCACCTTTGAACGGTCATGCACAGAGGCCCCAATATCAAGAAAAGATAGCTGTTTCACTGACGGACCATGGCCCATAAAAATAAAACGACCGCATTCTAAAGCTCTCGAACCCGTTTGTATGTTTCGGCCACCAGTCCTTCCACAAAGTGCGACACAGCCCCTCCGGAGGAGGTTACGGTTCGGATGGAGGGCCCGAGAAAAAGGAAATTCAGGTCGATTTGATCGATTAAATCTTAGCATTTTCTCCGGATCTCTACAATAATACAATAAGAAGAAAAGGCGGGTGACGTCATGAGCTGGCACGGAAGAAATCCCTTGGAATGAAAAAGCCCTATATATCCTCTCCATGTTGGGTGGGGTTTGGATGGTGGGAGTCAGAGGATATATAGGGCCCTGAAACTTAGATCACACCCTGCTGTCGCAGGAAAATCATTCTTTGAAGTCTACAAGCCGCTCTCAGCGGATTCTTTTCACATTCCCTTCCATTCCTTAATCTTCTCATTGAGGTTCCTGACCGTACCAAAGAATCCTCGTGGGGAGGAAGCCTTTCCTTCTCTTTCGGGAGGAAGATGATAAACCCGCCCCCCGCCGACCGCGGCTGCCTCACCGAACTCCACCAGTCTCCCCTGCTCAGCCTTGATCTTCTCCAATTCTGCGCCGTGCTCCAACGCCATTTCATGCTCGGTCAGGTCCCCTGTGATCCAAGCCCAGCTCATCGGATAGACATCGGGGCTGAAAACGACAGAATAGAAATGCCAGACGATAATGGTAAGGGTGGCCAAAATCGCCTCATAAAAATGGATCGCCCGGGCGACATCCCAACTCCACATGGGAAAAAATTGCAGCCATTCTGTCTTAAACCAAAGAATAAAACCCGTAACAGTCATAACAATCGTTCCCCAGATCAAGCCCAGGTATTCCAACTTTTCCCTGAAATTGAATCGAGGCATCTTAAGCTCTTTAGCCGGTCGGTTGATAAAAAGGTCGTTCTTCAACGTCTCCCAGAGATCTATGGCATCTTTTAATCCCGGGATCATATCCTTGACAATTCCTCTGCCCCTCTTCGTGAAGGCTAAGTACAAGAGATGATAGCCTCCCAGAAAAACCGTGGCCACACCGCAGAGGCGATGGAGAAAACCTCGAAAGGTCATTCCCATAGGAACATCGGTAATGGGAGAAACCCAGAAGGCTGTCGAATAGCTTAAGGCAAAACCCGTGATGACCAGGAGTGTAAAATTGACGGCAAGATTGAGATGCTGCATTCTCTCATTCAATGTCATTCTGAGGTATTTCTTTCCCATGGCGACCTACTCCTTACTTCTAATGAGGCCTATTTTCAATTGTTTTTCTTAACCAATCCATAAAGTTGAAAAAGGTCAATCCACCAATAACCATCACAATCAAAAGAATGTATACGACCCTCACCCATCCGACCACTTTCTCCCCAAAATCTTCCCCGCTAACGGACGCGACAACATGCATCTTTCCTTTAGAAAAGTTCTCCGAAGCCCCAGGATGACAGTTCCCACAGGTCTTCTGCAAATTGTTCTTGCTAATCATCGATTTGGGATCGGACGAAGGACGAATATCATGGACTCCATGGCAACTGGCGCAGTTGGCTGAATAAGTATCTCCTCCCCGGTAAGAAAGGCCATGAAAACTGTCATAGTAAGATTGAACCGCTGTGCCAGTAAGTTTATACTCTTTCGAAATTCGTTCCGCTGAGTGACACTGTGGGCAGGTGGTTAAGGCGATTCTCTTCTCATTGACCGGGGAGTCAGGATCCAGCTTCGCTTTGATGCCATGAATCCCATGACACGTTGTGCAAGTGGGAGAATCGGCCCTGCCTCTCGCAGCGAGCACTCCATGGACACTGTCCACAAATTGCTTGGTAATGTCAGGATGGCATACCCCACACGTTTGGGGAATATTCGATCGGAAAATCGTTGATTTTGGATCGATCAGGGACTTCACACTATGGCTCCCATGACAATTGGTACAGGTCACCTCCCCCGTTTTTCCATGTACGCTTTTTTTGAATTCATCTTTTGGAATGGCTGCGCCTAATGCATGCTGCTTCACAAATTCAACATTGGAATGACAGCGATTACATGTCTTTTCGATGTTGGAAACATTCGTCATGGATTTGGGATCCTTGCTGGGCAGGATATCATGTTTTCCATGGCACTCATTACAGTAAGCCGCCCTCTCCATCCCCTTCATGATCATCTTGGAATGAAGACCCTGCTGATATTCTTTTTCCGCCTCCTTATGACAGGCCCCACAATCTACGCTTTTATCAGCAGCCTTCTTCCCTCCTTCGGCATGGGCATCGTCCTTAATATGGGTATGGCAATCTTGACAGGAGAGTTTTCCGTGGACTGAACTCTTAAATCCAGCCTCGGGGACAAAAAGAGAAATGCTCTTACCCAGGGCATCTTTCTTTTTTAGTGACTCGTCCTGATGGCAACCCAGGCAGAGAGAATTGTCGCTCCAAGCGACTCCTGACGATAGACCCATTAGAAGAAAAAAGAGAAGTATCCCCCCGAGGCTAAGCCAAGCCTTATTCCCTCTTTTTCTCCGTTTCATGCTGGAACCCTCCTTGGAATGAGGAAAGGAAAGAACCCCTCCTTTAAAGTCTCTCTTTCAATCTTCTCAAAGGCACATTCTATTGCCGACTTGACCTCTTCCAGGTCGACCGGTTTCATGGCTTGATAGAAAATCCCTGTCCCTCGGAGACGTTTCACCTCGCCGAGAGAGGCCTCTGAGGAGATGACGATGACTTGGATTTTATCATTGATCTTCTTAAATAAGGGGACCAAGTCACATGCCTTCACTCCCTCGATCTCATCATCGAGGAGGACGACATGGATCTTCCCGTTTCGAACCCTCCGAATCATCTCGCTCACCATTTTTGCGGTCTCGACCCTATATCCGATGCCATGGAAAAAAGTGGAGAGCGATCTGGCCCAGAGATCATCCTGATAGGCGATGAGGATCGTTTTCGATTTCATAGTCATCTCTCCCCTTGTTTAGAAGCCCCCCTTTTCTCCCTCCATCCAACTGCCTGCCGTAAACCATATCTGGTTCACGGCCTGCTTTTGGACAGGTGGGCGTAATTTTTTTGCTCTATCCTATGTAGCTCGGATGGGGACCTCGCCCCCCCGAAGCGAAGAATAGACCCTTGAAATAAAAGAGGAAAGAAAAATGCCAGCTGGAATCAATTGAGCTAAGACGACGACGATCCCAAAAGTGAGGAAAAACCAGATCGCCAAGAGCCCTAACCCCCTGATCCCTGCTGCATAGGCGACCCCCAAAGAGAAAAGTGCGATCGCCAAGAACAGGGCGAGGCTTAAGATAATTAGAATTTTCTTCATATTCCCGGACATGGTTTTGTCTCCTTCAATAATCCTACGGGCACAGTATGTCACTAATCTATTCACTTCTTAACCGCTGCTGGCTCAACTCCGGGAATCACAATTTTCTCCTCAGCAGCTGCCTCCTCCGAGGCTTTCTTTCGCTTTGCGACCAGGCCAGTGGTGGTTCCGATGAAAGAGAAGAAAAGGATCATTGCTGGGATCAACTGAAGAAGGACGATCACTGCACCAACAATGATAAAGATCCAAAGGGCAATTCCAGCATCCTTGAAACTGATCCCCCTTGCCAATGCAGGCGTGGCCACCAGAGTCATCAAAGCAACCATTAAGGCTACAGTCAATTTTTTCTTTCCCTTTAACATATTTCATTCCCCCTTTCTTATTGGGTTCAGGCTTAATCTTGCATTTTATATGCCAAGGATAAATCAAAAAAAAATAGATATAATTATTTGAATTTATTATGTTTTACCAAAAAAATAGAAATTTTTATTTGGTAAGTGTGTATATTTTAAATATACACATTTAAGCGGAAAAAAATCGGTTATTTGATAGCCATGTGAAACGATTCACTTTTTTAAAGGACAAAAAAAATATGCAGCCAGAAAGGGTACCATATTCAATGTTACGTCTCCTAAAAAACTAACTAAGCTTTCAGAATCCTAAGCTGCGGGCCAAAATCGAAAAGGCGATGATGGGAATCAGCCAACAGAAAAAAGCAATAATGAAACAGAGGCTTACGTCATCGGTCTCAATCTTCTTAATCTCTCCATATTTAACAATCAGGATTGCTCCCAAGGCAGCAATGCCCACCACTACAATCGACCAGCCCACAATCAACCATTTAAAAAAGTCTGACAAGAACGACCCCTATTTTCAAGTCCGAATTCCAAATGACAAAATTCAAATGTCAAATGGAATCTCAAAGTTCAAATGCCAAGGGCCAACGACAAAAAACCAAATCCCAAAACTGAGAGTAAGAATTTGGAGTTTGAACATTGAAATTTGCCATTTCCTTTATTTGAGCTCCTCTTCTCTCGCCCGGAGGTTATACTTTCTCATCAGTGCCTGAAAATTTGGCCGGAGCATTCCCACTTCTTCTGCTGCCCTGGTCACATTCCAATGATTCCGCTCCAATGCATTAACGACAAATCCCCTTTCGATCTCCTCAACCGCCTTTTCCCTCATTTGCTTCTTGAGCTCTTTCAATTCCTCGCTGGTCACAGGGATGTGATTCTCCAAAACATCTTTCTCCTGTTGACCTGGAAGGATGAGGTGTCCCACTTGAACCATGTCCTCATTTTCCATCATCACCACAGTCCGTTCGATAACATTCTCCAGTTCCCGGACATTACCTGGCCATGGGTACCTCATTAATCTCTCCATCGCTTCGGGTGTGAAACCCTTGATCGTCTTCCCCATCTCCTCAGCATATTTCTTGAGAAAATGAACAGCGAGGAGGGGAATATCTTCCTGCCGATCTTTGAGAGGCGGGAGATAGATGGGGACGATATTAAGCCGGTAGTAAAGGTCCTCCATAAAGGTCCCATCCTTAATCATCTTTTCCAGATCCTTGTTGGTCGCAGCGATGAGCCGTATATTTACCTTCTTCGCAATCGTCCCACCAACGGGTTTAAACTCCCTTTCCTGTAATACCCTCAGGAGTTTGGCCTGAATAGAAGCGGTAATATTCCCCACCTCATCGAGGAAGACAGTCCCTTCATCGGCCACTTCAAAGAGCCCCGGCTTGGTGGTGATGGCACCTGTGAAAGAACCCCTCACATGGCCGAACAACTCGCTCTCCAAGAGGTTTTCTGAAAGAACGGCACAGTCGACCGGGACAAATTGTTTTTCTCTTCTCGGACTGTTGAAATGAATGGCCCGCGCCACTAATTCCTTCCCTGTCCCAGTGCTGCCATAAATCATGACAGTTCTGTCAGTTGCAGCAACCTTAACAATGGCCCGATAGACTTCCTGCATCTTCTTGCTCTTTCCAATAATGTTGTGGAATCCATATTTTTCCTGTAATTCCTGGCGCAAATAGATGTTTTCGGACAGGAGGCTCTTCTGCTCAATTGCCTTCTTCACAACAATCGAGACCTCATCGGGCGTAAAGGGTTTGGGAATGTAGTCGAAGGCTCCCAATTTCATCGCCTCGACTGCGGTTTCCACCGTGGAAAAACCTGTGATCATGATGATGATCGCTTCCGGATACTCCTTGCGGAATGTCTTCAGAACTTCCATCCCATCGATCCCTGGCATTTTGAGGTCGGTGATCACCACGTCAAAAGGGTTCCCCTTCATTTTCTCGAAGGCCTCTTTCCCGCTCAGGGCGGTCTCCACCTCATACCCCTCCTCTTCCAGAATCCGTTTACAACTCTCACAAACGATCATTTCATCATCGACCACTAATATCCTTGGATTAGACACTTCTCACTCCCTCCCCATTGTCTGCACCAGGAGCACTTCGTTTAAGGATCACTTCATTCAACGCTCAAGCCGATAAGATTTATCGCCTTTAACCTCAAGTCCCGTTTTGTAGGACGCTCCTCCACTATTCTGTAATCCTACCATAAAAAAAAGAGACCTTTCAATCTCCTTCCTTCCCAAATCCTTTCGGTTTTCCCAAAAACTCAATTACCATGGCTGCAGTGAAGGCCGTAAAAGTCCCAAACCCAAAACACCACCGAAAAGTCCCGGTGACATCGGTCAGACGGCCCGCCACGATTGGACCGACGATCGCCCCGATCCCATAGAAAAGGGTCAAGACTCCCAAGACCGCCCCAGCCACCTCTTTCGGGAAATAGTCCCTCGCGCAGGCCGCATACATTGGCCAAATGCCCCCGTAGAAAAAACCAAAGCATCCTATTCCTGCCCTCACAAATGGGATGTTGTCCTTTGCCGAAATGATCAGCAGAATGCTGACGCCCAGCAGGGACTGCGTGATCACCAGTGACTTTTTCCTTCCGATATAATCGGAGAGGATCATCAAAATGAGGCCCCCTGCGATGCTGGTGAGCGCCATGATGCTGATGAAGGTCGACGCGATCGAATACCCAACCTTCAATTCCATGACCCCGTAGGTGACAATAAAATCAGTAAGGATATAGGCTCCAAAGGAGATGCATAGATAGGAGGCGCCAATCAGCCAGAGATGACTCCCTCTCAACACCTCCCTGTAACTGAAAGAGACGGAAGATGGATGAGAGGACGGAATCGATTTCGAACTTTCCCCCCAGGGAAGAAGGCCCATCTCCTTTGGGTCACTCCGGAGGAGAAGGGCATTCACCACCACAAGGACCAATCCCGAGATCCCTAAAAGAACCCAACCCATTCTCCAACTATAGGTTTTAACAACAACGGGAAGAACCAGCCCCATCAGACCAAATCCCAATGCATAACTGGGGGAAAGGATCCCCAAGGCAAACCTTCGCCGTGTCGTCCCAAACCATTTCTGGATCAATGTGACGACCGGAGTCCACATGGCGGCGGCTCCGGTCCCCACGATCCCATAGAAGAGGATCGCTGTGGAGAGACTCGAAGCCTGGCCCATGAGGAAGGTCCCAATTCCCAAAAAAACGCAGAAGAAACTGATGACAAATCTTCCACCGATGCGATCCGTAAGCCAGCCCGTCAGGGGTGAGAAAAGGACGTAGGTAAAGATGTAAGCAGCCCTGATCATTCCCGCCTGAGTCATATTGATGCCGAGATCGGGGATCATCTTGGGTAGAAGGATCGAAAAGGCACCGATTCGAATGCTATAGTTGATAAAAAGAGTGATAAAGCCCGATCCCAAAACCACCCAGCCCCAATGAACTCCCAAGGAATGTCTCCTGTGATCAGTCATCATCTGTTCAACTTGACATGGCCAGACTTAAATAGTCTCTGAATTTCCAAATCTCAAATCCCTAAATCCAAACAAATCCCAAATACCAATTTCAGATGACCCAAACCATTTTATTTTGAATTTCGAATTTTGGTCATTGGAATTTATTTGTTATTTGGTGCTTGTGGTTTGGTGCTTATCGCAAGTTTTTCTTCCAGTTCTCTCAAATCCCGTAGGACGAACTCTCCGTCCTTCTCGCCCGACCGATCCAAGTAGAAGGCGTGGATCCCCAATGTCCGAGGGACGAGATAGTCAAACTCATAGTGGTCCCCCACATGAACGATCTCCTGGGGGTTTACCCCCAGGATCTGACAAATTCGCTGGTAAAAACCGATCGTCTTCTTCACCTCACCAAAGTCGGAGGTGGCTGAAAAGATCCGGTCGAAATATGTCCAAAGGCCCGTTGCCTCCATCTCGACATCGATAAACTCCCTTCCTGCATTGGAGGTCAAGATGATGGGAAATTTTTCTTTTAGCCGATCCAAGATATCGTGGACATCCGGATAGATGCTGATTTTGTCCGCATATTGACGCATTAAATATTTCCAGCTCTGCTCCAATTGGAAAAACTGGAACCAATATTTAATGTCATACCATTCAATTGCACCTTCCCCCACTTTCAGATATTCTTCCACCACAAAATGCTTTGCTTCCTCGAATGGAAGCTTTGCCTTTTCTGCATAAAGTGTTGGAATACCATGTAACCAGACCCAATCCGTGAATTCCGGATCGACGAGTGTTCCGTCCATATCAAAGGAAATAAATCTGGCCATTATTTTCCTCTAAATCCGGTCGAGAATCAGATCTTCTGAAGTCCGAATCTCTTTTTCTAAATCGGCAATTGCGACGGTGCGGAAGGGCAGATAGGCATTTGAAGTGAAGATGGTGATGCACCTCTTCTTGTACATCAGCGGAGGGGCATGGGGCTGATGGGAACGGATGAGAACCTGCTTTTGATATCGTTCCATCAACCGTCCAAAATATTGTCGGCCGAATTGAGGCCTCCCTCCCCAATCACCCAGAACACCGGCCTCACTTTCCACAAAATCTCCCCAGACGATTTTGTCCCAATTGGAATCTCCCCATTCGATCTGCTCTATCTCTTCCAGAGAATTCAAATCCGGTAGCCCCCCATGAAGGGCTAAGATACCGTTACGGGAGGTGACGGCCAGAGGAACTTTGGAGAAGAGAAGTCCGTAGTTCTCTATCACCCTCGTCGAAAGTGAGTCCCAAAAATTGGCAGGGTAAAACTCTTTAACCGTGTACCCTTCATGGTTTCCCGCCAAAAGAAAAATCTCATCCGGATGCTCCAATTTCAGGTGGAGCAGGTAATGGATGTTCTCCTCAGAGTGGTGGCCCCTGTCCACATAGTCGCCTAAGAAGACAATGCGATAAGGGCTTTTGAAGTATCGACCAATGACCCGCTGAGAAGCATCCAGATCTCCATGGGTGTCCCCTACAAAAACGACCTTTCCCTCGGAGGGAAGATGAATGAGCCGAGGTTCCTTTTCGAACACCTTGCCCACTTTCTCGAAGAGATCTTCCCGATCCATCTCTACACCTCTGATTTCATCACTTTGACATGGACCTTGCGATTTCTCGGGCCGTCGAATTCGCAAAAAAAGATCCCTTGCCAGGTTCCGAGGACGAGTTTCCCTGACTCAACAAAGACGGTTTCAGAAAACCCAACGAGGCTTGCCTTGACATGAGCGGGTGAATTTCCCTCCAGGTGTTGATAACGATCCTCAAACGGGACAATCTTATTGAGCTCCATGACAATATCCTTGGGAACGCTGGGATCCGCATTCTCGTTGATCGTGATGGCAGCCGTGGTATGAGGAATAAATATGATACAGACTCCATCCTTCAACCCTGTCTTTTGAACGGCCTCCTCGACAGAGCGTGTAATATCAACAAACTCTGTTTGCTTTGATGTTCTCACCTGGAAAGTCTGAATCATCTCCTCCCACTCCTCTCAGATTCATTGTTAATGATTCATTTTCATATCACATCCGATGAAGAATCTCAATAAAACCCTAAATGGTCACTTTTTCACTGCGTCGGATTCCTCTTAACCTACCCAAATCCCGATTTAGAAACCGAAACCCTTTTCCCATCCGGTCATTGCGGGTCCCGCTAAAAGCGGGACAAGGTGCGTGCCTGCACGCCGAAGTGCTATCCTTCGCCGGAGCAAGGCACGCGTTTCGGCACGCAGGCGTGGCAATCTCATTGAAAAAGACGAGATTGCTTCGGTTCCCTCGCAATGACAATTTCTAAATCGGAATTTAGGACCTAATGTTTTATTGATTTTCCTATCCCAATTTGGTATTCTCCTTTTAAACTCCACGCATTCTTTATTTTTCCAATAGTTATTAGGGAGGTCTCTGATGGACCAGAGAGATCGGAATTTAATCTTAGAACTCAAAAAGCGTTTGCCAGCCGATGTGATGGCCCATATCCGAAAGGTGGTTGCCTTTGGCTCTCGGGTTCGAGGTCATGGGGAGGATGATTCCGATCTGGACCTCCTGATTCTGGTGGACCACAAGACCCCTGATTTGGAAGGTAAGATTGAGGATGTTGCCTATCAGGTCATGTGGGATCATGATTTCAAGCCCATTATATCAATCAAAATTTTCACTGAGGCTATGTATCGTAACTCCTTGTCAGAGGGTTTCTCTTTTTACAAAAACATTGAACGTGAAGGGGTCCCCCTTTGAAAAAAGAAGTTCAAAGGCTTCTTGAAAAAGCAGATCATGCTCTGGAAGTGGCTGAATCTCTCTATAGACAGGGTTTCCCGCAAGATGCTGCCAGTAGGATTTACTATGCAATGTTTTATGCTGCCCAAGCCCTCCTCAAAGCTGAGGGCATAGAGGTTATGAAACACTCCGCCGTCGAATCTGCTTTGGGTTATCATTTTGCCAAGACGGGCAGGATCGATCCGAAATATCACCGCATGCTGATTAGCGCCCGAAAGGTCAGAGAAATTGTAGATTATGATATTCAAGAAGAAACTGTTGAGCCCACGGCAATATTGAAATTAGAAGATGGAAAAGAATTTGTAGCCATGATGAAGGCAATGATCATGAAAACTTGACCAGGTAAAACGAATTAAAGGTGGCTGTATGGATAGGAGATGAATTTGGACCCCATTTTCTTCAAAGGAAATGGGGTTTTTTCATTTAGCAGATGGGGGAGTGAAGGAATACCTACATTTAAGGATAAAACGTTATGATTACCGGAACAAAACGGCCCTCTAACCCACAAGTTGCAAATGTGTTCTGGAGATAAAATGGGTGAGGACATAAAGAAAAGATGAAAGCTGCTTTCACAATGTGGAGAAATACCCGGATGATCATTCTCGTGGCGGTCTGTGCCTCGATCTATGGCGCGGCCCTCATTGCGTTCAAGACTACCGTCCCGCTGATCCCGGGTATCACTGAAGTGCGAGTGGCCAACATTTTCCCTATGACCTTCGGTTTGCTGTTTGGCCCTGCGGGCGCTTGGGGTTCAGCGATTGGAAATCTTATTGGCGATATCTTCGGTGGCACGTTGGGGCCTGGTTCCATTCCCGGCTTTGTGGGTAATTTCCTGCTCGGCTACCTCCCTTACACCATGTGGTTCACATTTGTCCCTTTTGCCGATAAATCTCGGGAATGGAAAGCCCTGAGTTGGCGCAGTTGGATCAATTACTTTATTATCGCCTTTATCTCCAGCGCTGCCTGCGCAGTGGTGATCGGCATCGCCGTGGACGCTTTAGGAATTGTGCCCTATGCCATCCTGACCAAGATCATCACCTTCAATAATACCTTCGCCAGCTGGATTGGGGTCCTCCTGTACATCTCTGTATACGGTGTCACCAAACAACTCGGCCTCTTCTGGGCGGAACGTCATGGACGAGGACGATATCGGTTTGCCTATCGCGGGGATCATCGGTGCATGGTTGGTCACTGTGGCCGCGGCCACCGGCCTTCTGGGTACGAAGATCACCGGACTCCCAATAACGACCACGGGCTGGGTCTGTGCCCTGGCCATCATCGTTGGTAGCTTCTTACTTTAGACTAAAAATCTGAAGCACGAAATCGTAGATAGATGAAAAATGCCAAATGTCAAAGCTCAAAGTTCAAATAAAGCTCAAAATCCAAATGACCAAAAAGGTTTCTAATATTTAGTCATTTGTCATTGATTTGACATTTGGATTTTGGCATTTGACATTTTAATTATTAAAAGATGGGCATAGCCGTTTCGATCGAAGACTTGACATTCACCTATCGGGGAAGTGGACGACCCGCCCTCCAGAACATTAACGGTCAGATTGAAGATGGCACCTTTGTCATCGTGATGGGGCACGGCGGTGCAGGTAAATCCACACTATGTTGTGCACTTAACGCCTTAGTACCCAAATTTTTCCGCGGTGAATATAAGGGCCGTGTTTTGGTAAAGGGGAAAGAGGTTGCCCAGCATAAGGTGGCTGAGATGTCACACCTCGTTGGGTTGGTACTGCAAGACTTTGAGGCACAACTCTTCTCCACCAATGTCGAACTGGAAATGGCCTTCGGGCCTGAGAACCACTGCCAGCCCCGGCAGGAGATCGAACGCCGCATCCAGCGTTACCTCGCCTTCGTGGGCCTCGAAAAACTGAGACAGCGTGAGCCAGCCAGCCTCTCCGGCGGACAGAAGCAACGCTTGGCCATCGGTTCCCTCCTGACCTTAGAGCCGGAGATCCTGGTGATGGACGAGCCCACTACTGATCTCGACCCTGAGGGCCGCGAAGAAATCCTCTCTGTAGCCAATAGCATCCGGGAAGAGGGTCGTATGCTTCTCATCGTTGACCATGAGCCGGAGATAGCCGCTAGGGCTGACCAGGTGTGGTTAATGCGTGATGGGCGGTTGGTGGCGGCGGGGTCGCCCGCTGAGATCTTGGTGGACGCACCCATGTTGGAGTCATGCGGGATCAAGTCGCCGCCCACGGTGGAACTGTTTCACTCTCTGGGTTGGCCAGGTGAACCGATCACTGTGGAAGCAGCCATGGGCCTAATCCAGCAGCATGACTTGGCTCGACGGCGTGAAGGGAAGCTCACAGCGATTCCCTCGCAACCCGCCAGAGGGTCTCTCATCTTGGAAGCAGAAGGCCTGGGATACATCTATCCTACGCATCATGTTGAGGCACTGCGAGGAGTTGACCTGTCCATCCGGGAAGGTGAATTCATTGCCATCCTGGGTCAGAATGGCTCCGGTAAGACCACGTTGGCCAAGCACTTTAACGGACTCCTCAAACCCACCTTCGGCCGGATCTTGGTGCGCGGGAAACCGACAACAGAATACAGTCACCGCGAACTGGCGCAGTTGGTTGGATATGTTTTTCAAAATCCTGACCACCAGATTTTTGCTAAGACGGTGCGCGAGGAAGTGGGTTTTGGCCTCAAAGTGTTCGGGGAAAACCCCAACGCGATCGAAAAGCGCGTGGCCGAGGCTTTGGAAATAGTGGGATTGCAGGGTTACGAAAAGAAGGTGCCGTTCACCCTGACAAAAGGTGAGCGCCAGCGTGTGGCCGTGGCCTCTGTGCTGGCCGTTCAACCACGAGTGATCATTCTCGATGAGCCAACGACCGGCCTCGATAATCGACACCAGCGAAATACGATGGAGGTATTGAGGCGTCTCAACAAATGCGGGCATACAGTGATTGTCATTACCCATTCCATGTGGGTGGCCGCCGAATACACAGACCGAACGATTGTACTGAAGGACGGTTCCGTCCTTCTCGACGGACCCACCCGACTCATTTTTGCCAATGAAGCCAGGTTGGCTGAGGCCTCACTGCGCCCTTCCTCTTTATTACGGCTGAGCAATTGGCTGGGAACACAAGCCCTCACAATGGAACAAATGGTGAAGGAGTTAAAAGGTGATGAAATTGAGGAATTGAGGATTTGAGGAATTATTTAATTCGCAATCCCTTAATTCCTAAATTCAGAATTTTCAAGGATTGAAATGAACATCTTCCTCTACCTTGATAAAGGTACATGGGTCCATCGGCTCGACCCTCGCACCAAGATGATCGGGATGCTGATCGTCTTCGCCATCTGTCTGTGTTTCAACCATCCCCTCTATATGGCCGCGATGAGTATCGGCCTGATGGTGATTGCCCTATCCGCCAAGGCGCTGCCGAACTTCTGGCGACTGCGCCTTATCCTCACGCTGCTCATCGTGTTCAGCACAGTGATGTGGCCTTTTTTTGCGAAAGGACCTACCCCATTATGGTCGTTGGGATTCCTGCATGTGAGCAAGGAGTCCCTTCTGTACGGGCTCGCCATGGGACTTCGTTTGGCGACTTTCGTGGCAACCGGCTTGATCTTTCTTTCGACGACCAGAAACGAGGAGTTGACCAATGGTCTCATCCGCATGGGGTGCCCCTACCCTATTGCCTTTGCCCTGTCCACCGCATTGCGGCTGGTACCAACCTTCGCCGGTGCCGGGGCCACCATCATTCAGGCCCAGGTCTCCCGTGGATTGGATCTGGAGTCTGGGAACATTTTCAGCCGTATCAGCAAGTTCATCCCCCAGGCAGTCCCTCTGTTCATTTATGCCATCCGCCACACGAATCTGCTGGCCATGGCCCTCGAATCCAAGGGTTTTAGCCCCGAATCGAACCGCACCCTTTATTACGAGCCGCGCATGCGCTCTATCGACTATTTGGTCCTCATCTGGCTCTCGGTGATCCTGGCGGCATTGCTTTACATGCGGTTGGCTTTACACCTGGGTGCCGTCATACCTGGCCGTTTGTAGTAGACTTCCCTTCCTGCTCCATCCTCAAAATCAAGTAAACAAATTGTAATGCCTCAGAAGGTGTGAAAAAATCGAGCAGATGGATCAAACAGAAAGGACGGGTGGATTGGTGAAGCTTGAGAGCGCAACCTCTGGGAATTGGAGCACTGTGCTACAGTTGCCGCTATAAGATTTTCTCCGGCACCCCTGCCGGGTCTCGACAAATTCCTACGGTAGTGTGGGGTATTACAACAGATTTGCTTTTTATCTTTAAATCGGGTATCGTAGAATCTAACCTTCAAGGAGGGGAATGAGGATGGCCAAAAAAAAGATTTTAGAAATATTGAAACTGGTAGAATTCCTCAATGAGGAGGTGAAGGAGGTTTCAAAGAGATTAAGCCGCGTGACGCCCAAAGAGGTAAGTGAAAAATTAGGAACCTTAGCCCTTCTCAGAGAAAAGATCCTCAGCATTCAGGTTGACCTTCCACAGGATGTGGAGAACAAATTTTCCGAGCTCTACCCCTCCATCGATAAAATCAAACAAAAACCGTCCTGATTTACTCAAATGCGGATTGCGGATTGATGAGTGATAAAGGATAACGGACCTATTAAATTGGAATTTCAGAATTTAATTCCGCATTCCGCAATTTTAGTAGAAGGCCATGCTTGCAAAGGAGACGACGGATTGGGTCTCCGGAGTGAACGCCTGACCGTACTTGAGAAGTTTGCCCTCCTTGGCCTCGAGGACCTGAAGCATCGTGTAGATGGCCGGAAGGCCACAGATTCTCCTCCGATCTCTCTCCTTCAAAATCGATGAAAAGAAGCCCTCCCCATCCATCCTCTCTGCATATCCCAACATCTCCTGATCCTCTTGTGCCAAGATTCTGAGACCGTATTCCCTCACACCCTCCCGATCCCCAAATTGATGGCCGACATGGGCAAGGTCGGCACTGACGATGTAACAAACCCTTTCCCCAAGGGATGAGACGGATTCTCTAAGGGCTTCCATGAACTGCCGAATTGGTTTCACTTCCATCGGCGAAATCCCATTCTCAATCGCCTCATGGAATGATCCGCTTAGGATGGGGATGATCTTCAGAGGAATGGGTTCCGGATAAAGGTAACGGAGGAAAACGCATTGAAACTCGATGGAATGTTCGCTTCGGTGGATCCCTTCATCTCGAAAGAGGTCGAAAGGACATCGGGATGCGATGGCATCGATCAATTCCTGATCCGCATTCAAAGTTCCAAGCGGTGTCACAAAATCCTTTCGGCTGAGACAGTAGGGGTGCTCCATTGGTGTATGGGCTGTCCCGAAGATGAGGAAGCTTCGAGAGGAATTCCTTTCCATTATCTCTCGGTGCGCAAAGGCATAACAGAACCCTCCTCTTTGAAAATCGATGTGAGGCGCCACCACTCCTCTCAATCCATTCATGCCCTCATGTTCTTCAGGAAGGCCTGGACCATCCGATCCCCTGAAATATCCTTCTAATTGAATCTTCAATCGTTCAGCATCATCTTCGTAACTCTTTCCAGCGAACGCGGCTTCTCGGATTGGACTCTTTTTAAAAATCTCCTCCTTCTGCCTCCATGCCTCCTGAAACCGATCCCCTTCCAGGAATACATTTTCCTCTAATTGCTCAATGATCTCCTGTATCTTTTCTGTATAAAGAAAATCCCCGAATCTCCTCATATATTCAGCCTGGATATCCAGAATTGAATGCTGGCCGTCAAAGAGGGAGACGATGAAATAGAGAGGAGGGGGCAAAAAGAGAGCCTTCTCACTGACGTTCTGTGGATCCTGAAGGCAGATCAGGCTTTGGCCTGAAATCTGGACCGGGAAGGCGTTAATAGCTCTGAGTTTGGGATAGTCCATAGCCGACAGCAAAGATATCAAACTCGAATCACCAAACCCCAATCCCGTCAAGGCGGAACCAAATCATCACCCATTACCAAATGACAGTAATCAAGGAATAAAAAAAGAATTAGAAGACTAACTCCCCGTATTGATCATTGGGAATGATTCTTGAACCTGTGAGGAACAGGTTTGCTTATGGGTGGTTAAAATCGAGGTACTTCCCCCGCCGCTCTCCAAGTCATGGCCGGTCTCGCCTTTATAGGGAAACATAGAAGACAGAGATCCTTCGCTTCAAGCCGTCGGTGTGCTCACCGTCTCTCTCTCCGTGCTGTGTGATTCCGTATGCTTCAGCGCCAGCTCGATGGCCTCATCCATCCTCTGGATAAATTTGAAATCCATTTCATTTCGAATCCGTTCCGGGATCTCTTCCAGGTCTTTCTCATTCTTCTTTGGAAGGATGATCGTCCTAATTCCTGCCCGCATCCCAGCCAGCACCTTCTCCTTTATCCCTCCCACGGGAAGGACCAAGCCCCTCAGAGTAATCTCCCCGGTCATCGCCACATCGTTCCGGACGGGTTTGTTGGTGAGAAGGGACGTCAAGGCCACAAACATGGTCACTCCGGCCGAAGGCCCATCCTTTGGAATGGCGCCTGCGGGTACGTGAATGTGAATATCGTTCTTTTCAAAGAAGTCCTCTTCAATGCCGAGTTCTTTCGATTTGGATCGAACATAGGCTAAAGCAGCCTGGGCAGACTCTTTCATCACATCTCCCAACTGTCCGGTCAAGGTCAACCCTTTCTCCCCTCTCATTTTGGTGGCCTCCACAAAGATGATGTCTCCGCCCGTGGGCGTCCAGGCCAGGCCGGTTGCCACCCCCGGTTCAGAGGTCCGCTCCGCCACTTCCTGGAAGAATTTGATCGGCCCCAAAAATTTGTGCAGGTTCTCAGGACCGATCACGACTTTCTCTTTAATCCCCCGGGCCACATCCTTGGCGACCCCGCGACAGATCGCCGCAATCTCTCTCTCCAGATTTCTGACCCCTGCCTCTCGCGTATACGAACTGATAATCACCTGAAGGGCAGCATCGCTAAATTCGATGAACTCTGTACTCAATCCATGCTCGTTGATCTGCTTTCGAATCAGAAACTCCTTCGCGATCATCATCTTCTGGTCTTCACTATAACCCGGGAGTTCCAGGGTCTCCATCCGATCCCTCAAGGCAGGAGGGATGGTATCGAGCACATTGGCAGTCGTGATGAACATGACCTTCGAGAGATCGAAGGGAACATCAACGTAGTGATCCGAGAAAGAGAAGTTCTGTTCCGGATCCAATACCTCTAAAAGGGCGGAGGAGGGATCCCCACGAAAGTCCATTCCGATCTTATCGACTTCGTCCAGCATAAAGATGGGGTTGTTGGATCCCCCTTTTTTAATCCCTTGAACGATCCGACCAGGCAGGGCTCCCACATAGGTCCTTCGATGCCCGCGAATCTCGGCCTCATCTCGGACCCCACCCAAGGAGATCCGGATGAACCGACGTCCCATGCTTCGGGCAATGGATTTGCCCAGAGAGGTCTTTCCCACCCCTGGGGGGCCGACGAAACAGAGGATCGGGCCTTTCATATCGGCCTTCAGCTTCCTGACAGCCAGATATTCCAAAATTCGCTTCTTTACCTTCTCCAGATCATAATGGTCTTCATCCAATGTCTTCTGGGCATTGTCGATATCGAGATTGTCCTCCGTGGTTTCGGACCACGGGAGCTCAACCAGCCAGTCCAAATAAGTCCTGGCCACCGTATACTCTGCCGAAGCAGGAGGGATCTTCGCAAGACGATCCAACTCCTTCTCCGCTACCGTCAACGCCTCTGGAGGCATCTTCGCCTTTTTAATCTTCTCTCTGAGCTCCTTGACCTCTGTAGAATGCTCGTCCAATTCTCCCAGTTCTTTCTTGATCGCCTTCAGCTGTTCTCGGAGATAATACTCCCTTTGGGTTCGATCCATATCTTCTTTCACTTGAGACTGGATCTTATTGCCCAGCTCCAAGACCTGAACCTCTTTGTTAAGAAAGAGATGAACTTTGGCCAAACGTTCTTGAACATCGAACGTCTCCAAAATCCCCTGTTTTTCAGGAGTCGAAAGATTGAGGTTCGAGGCGATCAGGTCAGCGAGGATGGTAGCTGATTTGATGTTACTGACCATCGTCCCCAGTTCGGCGGTAAGGTAAGGAGCCAGTTCCACGGCTCGTTGAAAGAGGTTCTTCAAATTCATCATAAGAGCCTCTATCTCCACACCTTGTACAGGGCCTTCCTCGATCGTTTCGGTCCTGGCCTTGAAATAGGGCTCTCTCTGAATGTATTCTTTCACCTTTATCCTGGAGACCCCTTGAACAATGACCCGCTGGCTTCCATCCAGTTCTCGAATCATCCTCAGAATCAGCGCAGCCACGCCCACCGTATAGAGGTCAGCCTCCTTAGGGTCTTCAGTTTCAGACCGTTTTTGAGTGATGATCCCTATGATGCGGTCCGAATCCATCGCATCATCGATTAATTTCACCGACTTCTTCCTGCCCACCATGATGGGCAGGATCAAATCTGGATAAAGCACCGTTCCTCTTAATGGAAGGATGGGGAGTTCATTCGGAACAGTAATCTTATCATCTTTTCCCTTCTCCTCTTTATCCGCACCCCCCCTTGGCAAAAATATCATAGTTTCCTCCTGCAAAATTAATGAACCTGATCTACTTCTATAACATAATCATTGCCGTTCCGACTGTCAATGTCACCTATCCTCTCGATTAAAAAGCCTTTCTTAGAAGAACCTTTCATCCAGCGGATCACCTATACGCTATGCGCTGACCGCTAAGCGATGGATCATATTGGTTCTCCAGTATACGGTTTCCCGCAAATATTACAAACTCTGTTCTCATTGACGGTACCAATGCAGCTTCCGTCGCTACAGGGTACGCGCTCGGAGAGATCAACCTCCACCTTTCCCTTCTTCACCGGATTTCCACACCAGCAGCAATAGCGACTCTCTTCTGGTATCTCTCCTTTGCATTCGGGGCACACGTGAAAAGGTAATATCTCACCACAACGAGGACACTCCATTTACTCCTCCTCTACTCCTCTTCCTCGACATGAAGGCTCTTGATAAACCGCTCGATATCCCGCTTATTTCGCTTTAGTTCATGGAGAAGCTTCTTCGTCGCTTCATCAGGGAAAAGTCGATTGAGATCATAATCCTTCCCCGGAAAGAGGGCATTGAGATCCACCTCTCGCTTCTTCTCCCCTTCGAGATTGAGTTCTGGAGATTGATCGTCCTTCTCTTCCATAAAACCTCTCTCCTATATAGGACAGCCCCTCTATTTTGTCAACCTATTCCATTTCGGAGTTCGGAATGCGGAATTCGGAGTTAAATCAAGAGTTTTCTATTTCGCATTCCGAACTCCGAAATCCGCAATTTATGGCGTGCCAAATTGAAGTTGATAAAGTCTGAAATAGAGACCCCCCCTTGCAATCAATTCCGCATGGGTTCCTATTTCTCGAACCCTCCCCTTATGAAGAACGACGATTCGATCAGCATATTGGATAGTGGAGAGGCGGTGGGCAATGATGATCGCTGTCCTCCCTTTGAGCAACTGTGCCAAGCCCTCTTGAATGAACCGCTCGGTCTCAGGATCGATATGAGAAGTCGCCTCGTCGAGAATGAGGATCTTGGGGTCAATGTATAAGGCCCTTGCAAAGGCCAACAATTGCCTCTCTCCTGCAGATAATACCTCCCCCCCTTCGCCTACCTTTGTACGATATCCGTCCGGCAATCGCCGTATGAATTTTTCTGCGTTGACCACTCGGGCGACCTCTTGCACCCTCCCACCATCCATCCTCTGATCCCCCAGTCGGATATTCTCTTCGATATCTCCAGCGAATAGAAAGGTGTCTTGCATGACCAGTCCGATTTGTGATCGGAGTTGAAAGATATCCCTTTCTCGAATATCGATCCCGTCGATGAGGATGGCCCCTTCCTTCACTTCATAGAACCGTTCGAGGAGGTGCAGCAGGGAGGTCTTCCCGGCCCCCGTGACCCCCACAACGGCAACGGTCTCACCTTCACGGACGGAGAAAGAAACCTCTTCGAGGACTCTCCCTCCTCCATTGTAAGAGAAGGAGACGCGATCGAATTCAATGTTGCCTTTGATCTCTCCTTTTTTAGAAGAAAGGGATTCGGAAATCTTTTTCTCTTGGTCAAGCAATGAAAAGATCCTCTCCATCGAGGCCATTGCTGATTGAAGGATATTATACTTCTCGGAGAGGTCTCGAATCGGCTGGAAGAACATTCGGATATAGGAAAGAAAAGCGACCAAGGCCCCGAGGGTAATCGTTTCTTGAATGACCCTTCCCCCTCCATACCAGAGGAGAAGGCCGATCGCCCCGGAGCTCAAGACTTCGACGAGGGGAACGAAGAGAGCATAAATGGAGATCTGCTTCATGTTGGCCAAGTAATGCCCCTCATTGATTTTCTGGAATCGCCGGCCATTCTCTCCTTCCCTTCGAAAGAGTTGAACCACCCTGATCCCTGAAAAATTTTCCTGAAAAAAAGAGTTCATTTGTGCGATCTTTAAACGGATCTCTCGGAATGCATCCCGGGCCCTGTGGCTGAAGAAGAGGGTCGTGACGAAGATGAGGGGGAGGACAGAGAATGAGACCAAGGCGAGCTCTCGGTGAAGGCGAAGAAGAATGATGATGATCCCGATGAGAAGGAGGATGTCTTTGAAAAGATGGATGAGAACAGAGGTGAACATTTCGTGGACATTCTGGATGTCATTGGTCAACCGTGTGACCAACCTTCCCACCGGACTCTTATCGAAAAAGGACAGGGGAAGGCTTTGGAGATGGGAGAACACCTTCATTCGAAGGTCATGCATCATTTTTTGGCCCGCCAGCTCCATGGCATAGACCTGAAAGAAATTCAATCCGAAATTGGCGATCAGAATGAGAACGACGAGGAGAGCGATGTGAAGAACCCCTTTCACATCCCTCCCCCTTAGGGTAAGGAGATCTTCTTTTTTAAATTCCTTCATTCGATCAAAGAGGATGAACCAGTGAGAACCACTTTTTTCAAAAGAGGTGGAATATTTTTTTAATAGTTGCTCCTCTTCCGGCCCCTGGGGGGTAAACACGTAATATCGATTTTCCGAGAGGAGCCCTGATTTTTGAAAGGCTTCCACCTCCCTTCGATCCATGGATCGCCACACATTTGGAGGGAGAAGAAATTTTCCTTTCTCCCTTGTAGGGATGAGATCCTTACCATATTGATCCCAGAGACGTCTTTGCTCTAAGGACCCCCCTTCCCTTAAGACCACTTCTCTTGCAGAAATGACGATATAGCGATCGATGGCTTCCTTCGTCAGATAGGGGATGAGGAGGTCTAAGGCAGCCATGATCAAAACGAAGAGAAGGGAGAGACCCATCAGAGCCCAATAAGGTTGAAGAAACTCCCCCAATCTGGCCATCAGTTTGAGATCGTAGGGCTTCCCCAATTTGCCCTCTTCCATGTAGCCGAAATCAGCGTACATAATTTCGCGTCCCTAAAGTCGTTACGTTCGTTTAGACCGTTCGTCTCGTCATACGATCAAAACCATCCACACGGTCATAACGTTCTACTGTTATCCCGTTCTAATTCTTCTTCCAATTCCCTCTGCCAATAGAGGTCAGCATAGATCCCTCCCTCGGAGAGGAGGGTGTTGTGGTCCCCCATCTCTGCCACCCTCCCTTCTTCCAAAACGACAATCCGGTCTGCTCTCCGGAGAGGAGCGATTCGGTGGGTGATGAGAATGCTTGTCTTCCCCTGGAGGACCTTCTCCATCCCCTCGAGAATTCGTTCCTCGGTTTGAATGTCCACGGACGAAAGGGCATCGTCGAGTATGAAGATCGGCGGATTCATCAGAACGGCCCTCGCAATCGCTAACCTTTGCCTCTGGCCTCCGGACAGGGTGATCCCTCTCTCGCCGATCACTGTATCCATGCCTTCTGGAAACTCCACAATCTCATCGTAAATCTGCGCGATATGCGCCGCCTCTTCAATCTCTCTTTCGGTAGCATCCAGCCTTCCAAAGGCGATATTCTCCCGAATCGTATCCGAAAAGAGGAAGGTGTCTTGGGGAACATACCCGATCGATCTTCTCAGGACCTTAAGGGGAATGTGATGAATTTCGATTCCATCGAAGAAAAGACATCCCTTGGGGGACTCCAAAATCCGGATCAACAGATCGCACAAAACCGTCTTTCCAGATCCGGTCCTTCCAACGATGACCATCCTCTCGCCCTCATTGATCGTCAGATCGATGCCCTTGACGACAGGATCCCCTCCGTTCCCTGGAGAAAATGTCAGACCTCTCATATCGATCCTGCCTTTCAGTGGACCCGATTCGAAGGCCTCCGGGGAGTCAGAGATCTCTGGGACCTCTGCAAAAATACGGTTCAAACGATCCATGGAAGCGGCACCTCTTTGGATCACATTGACGGCCCAGCCCAGTGCCATCATCGGCCATGCGAACATTCCCAGATAGCTCATGAAGGCTACGAAATCTCCGGCAGAGATCGATTGGAAAATGGTCAACTTTCCTCCCAGGTAGAGAACGATCGCCATGGAGAGGTTGGAGAGGAACAGGATAAAGGGGAAAAACATCCCCCATACTTTTGTCAAGCTCAGATTCTTCTGAATATAATCCCGGCTCAAATTGGAGAGCTTTTCCCTTTCTTTCTCTTCCTGAACGTAGGCCTTGACCACTCGGATACCCGCGATCGACTCCCTCACCCTTTCGGTGAGTGAGGCAAAGGTCTTCTGCAGGTTCTCGAAGCGCCGATGGGCGACCCTGCTGAAGAGGAATGTGATCACGGTGATCAATGGCATGGGAAGGATGGCATAGAGGGTCAATAGGGGGTGAATATAAATCATAAAAAAGATCGTCAGTACTCCCAGGATGATCGTATCCACCAAGAAAACGACTCCCAATGCGATGGACATCCGGACCGCTTCAATGTCGTTGGTCCCGTGGGCCATCAGGTCCCCAACCTTCGTCCGAGAGAAATAGGAAGAGGAGAGAGTTTGAAGGTGGAGGAAGAGGCGATTTCTTAGCGCCTTTTCCATCCGGCGGGCTGCACCCAGGAGGAGGTACCTCCAGACATATCGACCGCCACCGATGCCCAACGCCAGGATGAGAACTTCCACCCCGTAAATAAGAAGTTGAAAGGAAGAGACCCCTCCCGAGGTGAGATCATCGATCACATATTTGACAATCCTCGGGATGAAGAGCTGAAGGACATCGACGATGAGCAAGGCGAGCAGTCCGATGAGGATGCGCCATCGGTTCTCAATAAAATCATCTTTCAGGGTCCTGAATGATCTCATCATTTCTTATTTCCTAAAAGGAAGGACATTACGTGGAAACATTTCGCTTGTTTTAAAATGTAATCAACCTCCTTCCAAAAAGTCAATGGAATTAAATCAACCCTTATCTTGACAACCCCTCCAGATTCTGTGACATTAAAGCATCAAGAAGATTTCATGACAACTTCTAAAACAACCGCACCCATTCCTAAGAAAAAAGGGGCCGAGGGAATCCCCGAAGGTCTTCCACCCGAAGAGGTCGAGCGCCTCCAGAAACTTCAATCAAAGCTGAACGATTTCGTCCTTCACCTCATCCAAGCGTTCTTGAGGACGGGATATTATACTCCTGAACACCCTGAATCAAAAAAGGCGAAGGAAGGGCTTTACCAACTATTTGAAAACCTTTTTGAAGGTGAAGACGAACTGACTTTCTTAGTGAGGGAGGAACAGGAAAAGCAGGAGATCTTCGTAGAGGGCATCCTCCCGGAGACACAGAGATTAAGCCGAATGATGATGAAGGGGATGGGAGAACTCTATGTCCCGAGATTTGCGAAATATTTGGAACGAAAAGACCTGATCAGCCTGACCCTTAAAAGCCGGATGGCCCAAGGGGAATTCACCCAGTTCGTTGACATCATGAGCGAACCCTCCCTGGTGGATACCCAAAGGAAACAGGACAAGGATCGGTTCGCCCAAGTCCTTTACAGCCGAGGTATCTTCAACATCTCTTACATCTTCAACGAAGAACTCCTTGCCCCGGAGCGGGAGATGCCCTGGAGGGCCCGTCTCACGCTTTCCCGAATGAGGAAGGATCTCAAAATGACTCCCCATTTTCAGAAAATGTCGGGACAAGAGATCGAGCACATTCAAAAAAATCTTCTCCAGGATGCCCTTCGTCCGGTTCGACAGTCCGACCTTCTCTGTGCGATTCTCATAAACAGTGACCTCGCTTCGTCCTCTGATAGTCGGGAGGAGTTCATCGAAAATGAGATCATCGCTTTCTTGCAGAAACAATATCTTTGGAGCACTTCTAAGATTTTTTTGCGGGAACACCTCGCCCTCAAGCAGCTTCAAAAGGGAGACGCTTACGAAAAGAAATCGGATCGCTTGGTCAAGAAGATCTGTCATCGGCTGAAAGGAACCGGAACCAAGGAGGCGGTCGATCTTCTCGACGAATTTTTCCGACAGGGCCTGATCACCCTTGAAGACCTGACGCCCGATCTAAAAGATAAGATTCTGCTCGAGAGACTGACGGATAAGTTTCTCAATTACACCGATCAGTTTTTCGAACAACTCGACCAGGCCAAAGAGAAAGAGAAATTTCTTAATGTGGCCCTTTCCTTTGTTAAGATGATTCCCGAGCTGATCCGAAGGGATCGGTATCCAGAGACCCTTCACATCCTTGAAACAATGAAGCACCATTTTCACCAAAAAAAGATGTGGGCCCTCTTGGCCGGACAGATCTTGGAAGAGATTGGACAGGGCTCGATCCCACTTCTACTCAAAGAAAAATTCCTGACAGGGAAAAAGGAGATTCGGACTGCCATCGTTCCTATCCTCGCCTCCCTCGAGATCGGAGCCATCCCTCCCCTTCTGGCCATTTTGAAAACCAGTGAGGATCAATGGGTGAGGAAGAATGCTTGTGAGGCTCTGATCCAAATCGGACCGGTTGCTGCGGTCCATCTCTTAAAAGAGTTGGAAGAAGAGCAAATCTCCGTTGAAACGACCTGCGACATCCTCAGGGTCCTGGGAGAGATCAAATCCGAACAGTGGAAAACCCCTCTGATGAAGGTGCTGAGGAGGTATACCTCTCATGAAAATCCCAGATTGAGGGAACAGGGCATCCATACCTTTTGCCAAATCGGCGGCCCCGAGGGAGAAAAAATTTTTCTTTCGAGCCTTGACGACCCGGATTTAGAGGTTCGAAAAAGGGCGATGTGGTGCCTCGGGATGATCAAAAGCGCTAAGGGCTTTGAAAAGATGATGGGGATCCTCAAGCAGATATCGGCTGCCCCTTCTCCAGAAACGGAACAGTTCGAAATCCAAATCTACCATGCGTTGGGTACTTCAGGCCACCTGACGATCGAAGGAAAAACCATGGAACAGGTTCTCCTCCAGGTTTTGGAAAAAAGAGGGATAAAACATTGGGGAGGTCTCTTCCAGAAGAATCTCCTCTCAGATGCTGCATTGGGAGCCATCTGTGATGCCTTAGGAAAGATTGGGACTCAGGAGTCGTTCAAGGTGCTGACCCACCTGGAGAAATCTTATGAAGGGCCTCTCATTCCAAAGTTGAAAGAGGCTTTAAAAAAGATAAGGGAAAAGACGAACTCTCTTAAATCTTAAACCAGAGAAGCCCTGAACCTACGAGGGTTCACCGTGGGCCAGAACCTGAGGGGTTATTGAAAAATTCGGAATCTAAAGCACCTGCCGGCAAATGGGAATACAAAACCCTGATCTCAAGATTCTAAACTTTCCACTCTTTTGAAACCGGATAGAATTCAATCTATAAAAAGCTCAGGACGATTTCACCACATTGGTAGCCTGAGGCCCTTTCGGGCCATCGGCGATTTCAAACTCTACCTCCTCGCCGGCACGGAGAGATTTAAACCCTTCACCCACAATCCCTGAATAGTGAACAAAAACATCGTCCCCACCGGGTTGTTCGATAAACCCATAACCCTTCTTTGTATCAAACCATTTCACAGACCCTTTTCCCAAGATGATCGCCCTCCTTTACTGAAACAGTCTTTCCAGCGGCATTTGATACCACTAATCCATGGAGATGTCAAGAATTTTGTCTGAGAATTTATCTGGGAGCTTTGAAAAACTACTACACGCTCTCTTGATGAGATTTCTGGACTCTTCCACAAATCTTTATCTCGACACCTTCCACGTTGCCAAATAGACTCCGATGAGGGTCATGCCGCCGCCAATAAGCGTGATCCATTTGATCTCTTCACCCAGCAGGAGGTGAGCCCCGATCAACGTAACAAAGGGCTCCAGATAGAGGTACATTCCGACAATGCTGGAATCCCTTTTCTCCAGAGCCGAATACCAAAAGAAATAAGCCAAACCAGAACAGAAGATCCCCAAAAAAAGAATACCCATCCATCCGGATAGAGATAAATGGAAAAGCATGCTCCACTCACCTTTAACAGTGCTCAGGGGAAGGGTGATCAGACATCCTGCCATCATGATCGGTGTGATGGCGACAAGAGGTGGAAACCGTGAAAGGAATCCTCTCCCTCCGACGGTAAAGGCGGTCCAGGTCAGTGCACTCAGGAGGACGAGGAGATCACCAAACGTTGAGGAAAAACCAAACAGGGAGAGGGATAACACCCCTCTCGAGATAATCAAGAAAATTCCAAAAAATCCAAGAATAATCCCCGCGACCTTTCTGACTGCGATTCCTTCCCCGAGAAAGAGACGAGCCGTAAGCGTAATAAAAATAGGTTGAATGGCAATGATCCAACCTGTATTGATGGCGGTGGTATACAGTAATCCAAAGGCTTGAAGAAGATTGTGTCCGGCGATTCCTACGATGGCTAAGAAAAGAATAGAGATCCAATCCCTTGGGGAGAAAATCTTGAGAAACCCTTTGTCTTGATGGAATTGGAAGATGAGGAGAAGGAAAGCACCGATTCCGAATCGAAGGGTCAGTAGGGTGAAGGGATGGATCTCTTTCAGTGCCACTTTTGTAGCGATAAAAGAAAATCCCCAGAAGATGATCGCCCACATAGCCGGCCAGGACATGATTTTCCCTTTCTTTTCGTCTGGCGGTCTCCGATACCATCATAAACAAAATAGCTCATGAATTCAAAGCCCTTTCTGATTTTTCTCATCAAAGTTGACAGGGTGTGTCAAAAGCGTTACACTAAAATTGGAGGTGAAGCTTATGCCAGTAAAAAATCCTCGAATCAATGTAGTGTTGGAAAAACCCCTTTATCATACCATCGAATGGCTTGCGAACAGGGAAGGTGTTTCCCTCTCATTAAAGGTGCGCGACCTCGTGAAAGAGGCACTGGAGATCGAAGAGGATATAGCGCTTTCTGCATTCGCAGAAAAAAGAGAACGGACCTTCATAAAATCAAAGGCATTGAAGCCTGACGAGGTTTGGTAACGGTGTCGTTCGAGCTCAGATACCATCCTGACGTAAAATCCATCGACATTCCTCTCCTTGACGAGAAGCTTAAGACCCGTATTAGGAATGCCATTGAAAAACGGCTGACTACAGCACCTCACCTTTATGGTGAACCCTTACGAAAAACGCTCCGCGGCTACTGGAAGCTGAGGGTTGGGGATTACCGAGTCATCTTCAAGATTATGAAAGAAGAGGTTTGGATACTTGGTATTATTCACAGAAAAAAGGTTTATCAAGCCATAGAGAAGAGGTTTTAAGGTGGCCTCAGTGGTTTTATTTTCGCTCTATTTCTTTTTGGAAAAAATACAACCGCTCCCTTCTATTTCATATATCTTTTATCAAATTCTAATTCATTTATAAAGTGTTATTTTTCAACAACGTCCCTTTCCTTTCCCACGTTTCTAAAACCCCCATTTCTGTTTTATCTTTTGAAGTATTTCGTTTGCTTTGCTCAAATTCTTATCCGGCTTCGATTTAATGCTGATTCTCGCCTCAACTTGAGGATCGCATCCGGCAAGTGCTTTGGTCAATTGAGCGATCTCTTCTCCCAAGGTTTGAACTTCTGCGGGATTTAAGATTACGGTATTGGTCATCTTCCTTCCAGGTATTGGCGGCGGAGGGGGAGGTGGAGGCGCTTCTTTTTTGATTTCTATATGGACCTTTCCGTCGTGGAGCAAGGACCCGATTGCACCGGTCCCAGAAACCCGATGGATGAAACCCTGGCCAAGGGCTGAATTCAGGTTATCAATAAAGATTTTTTCTGGCCACGGCTTCCCTCGGCTGGCCTTAATTGCTGCATATAATGTGTCTACAGTTGTCTTTGGTTCCGGGTCATCAGACCAGGCTGCGGGCAGTGAATTGGGAAGAAAATCGATTGCAGATAGCGACTGAGGTGGGCGGAACAGTATTGCTTCAGCGTCGAGTTGGATTGCACTGGGGACAGATTGGAATACGCTATCATTCCCTAAAACGAGCCACAGAGATTTATTCGCCACAGCTTTGCTCACCGCTTGATGGACCAGTTTGTAATCAACTTTTGGAATGGGTCGCAACTCAGGAGGGTAATCCGGATGTAATTTCTCTTCATACATATGGTTCCCGTCAAACCACGAGCACAAGGCGGAAAGTTTTACACCTGCATCATCAGCGGGCCATAGTCCTATAAGCGAATCCGGCAGAATGGCAAAAGGGTTCAAAGAGTTGAGTGTAGCTTTTCCAGACAGCCACGCCTCTGCAACCTTGTCCCATTCAGCCATATCAATATCACTCTTCCAATACCACTGTTCAGACCCGTCCGGCCTTTTACAGGATACGGCCAGAACTCCACGCCTCACGGCCTCTTCAATGGTCTTAACCACTGTACGGTAACTCAGAAGTTTGGGTAAGCGGGGCTGCTGACCAAATGCTTGGTACAGATCTCGAATTCTTATGCTCGCATCATTGGAAGGCCAAACAGGATAGAGCCCATTTGGCATGATGGCCTCCGCATCGATCCTCTCCTTAAACAACCTCAACTCCTTCTCCGTAAGAAGGGTGCCAAAGAGGGATTGCGCGCCCATGGTAATCTTCCTGGCCTGGATTGTTCCATCGCTATGCAGATAAATCACCAGTTCATATGCATTTTTGACGGACGTCTGGGCCTGTTGAAGAGATTCCCTTTCCCTCTTTCTGACCGTCTCCTGCTGGAACGAATCCATCTCTTTGTATTGACTTGATTGCTTAATCTCACCCCAGGCCATCCAATCGGCAATCTGCTGCTCGGCCTGATGAAGTCCGGGAATGCTTGGTGTCGCTACCAGTAGAATATTCTGATAAGTGCGTGTGTCTGTAGGAGATGAGTGGACTCTTAAAAAGTCGGCAGCTTGAGAATTCGGCGGATCGCCTACGATACCCGCATAGGCAGCGCCCAGAACAACCAGCCTGAATTGACCATCATCATCCACATCGGCAGGAGATGTTGGAAGCTTATGGACGATCACTCCCTCTTCAAGCCCTTCATATAGAGGAGGACACTTCTTGGCCGCCAATTCATCGAACTTGCTCTTAGCGTGCTTCAATGCCTGTCTTTTGTAGGAATCATGTAATTGATTGAGGTTTGGTTTGGGTCCGAGCCGCCAGAATTTAGGCACATCCGTTCCCGCCTCAGTGGCTTCACATTCTTCCAGATACCATGAGGCTTTGGCCCATGCCTTCAAACCATTATTCAGCACGGGGGGCATATCACACATGCCACCGATAAGCCAACGCAGATCACTCAACTCAGCCTGTTCTCCAATCGGCTGCGAGTAGATGAATGAAGCAACACACGCCGCCTCGATTTCTCGGCCCATGAGTGTGGCAGCTTCTGCTTTTTGGGCCTCCAGAGAGCGAGGGAGTTCTGTCTTCAAATTAGACGGCCATTGAGGATTCCTCACCCTGTCTGAGTCTTTTGCGTTTTCGGCTAATTTCAGCAATGCCTCGCTCAGTCCATCCTGACCGGGTGCAGACAGAAAGACCTGGGCGCCGATCAACGGCGAATCATCCCATCCCTCGGCATCGCGCAAGGCCATGGCAAAGGTTTGAAGGACACCTCTTGTCCTCTGAAACTGATCGAGATCCGTCCATTTCCCAAAAAAGCGATCAAGTAAATCAGGATGGAAAGGATAAGATTTTTTTAAGCGCTCTTCCGAGTCGGGCATCTTAGCCCGAATCTTATCAACAGATTCGAGACGATGCCAGAACGCAAGGACATGTTTATGGCGATCTGTCTCATTCTCAGGATATTTTGAAAAAAGTCTCCGCCGGAGCAATTCTGCCAGGTCATCTTTTTCTACAGGAGACTGAATGGATGCCTGCCGATTCAAACCATTATTACAGGCAGTGAGGATCGCTTTTCCAACCTCATCACTCTTCGCGGGCTCCGTTGCCAACAACGATACCACCAAACAGGACCGCTCGGAAGATTCCACAGCCTGGCCAAGTTTCTGGAAGAAATTCTTGAGGCGATCATACCAGACCGGACCGCGATCCCTTCGTTCACCAATGGGATCAGGAGAAGCCGCATCATGCGCCCACATCAGAAATTCATCGATCAGGATTAAAGCGCCGTGTCCCTCCGCTTCTACCTCACGAAGGACTTTTGTCCAAAGTGCATCTGAAGGTGGGGTGTCGAAATCAAGTTGTGTTTCATCACGTTGAAGAATATCCAGTCCTCTTTGTCCAAGAAGCTGCCAGGCGATCAAATTCCAGGGCATGCGAAAGCTTCGGATCTCGCCTGCTGGAGACTTCACCTCACCACCCGCCTTCCAATCCACCTTGTCGAAAGAAACCGCTGCCACCCGGGCCATCGGCGGATCTTTAAGCTGGGCCTCATTTAGAATCATGCCCACCGACGTTTGATGCTTTGGAAGATTCGTTCCGAGGGTCGTAAAGTAATAGAGCGCGGTCAGAGCGTGCGTTTTCCCGCCACCAAAGGTTTGAGCTATGTTGATGATTGACTCACTACCGCTGGCTTTGGCGAGACGCCTTAGGATCACTTTGCATAGCTGCCTCAGATTCTGCGTGGCGTAGGTTGTGGCAAAAAATTGATCCGGGTCACAGTAGAAGGGTTTTACTCCTGTTCCTCCATTTATAACCTTCTGCAAATCCACAGCAAAGTCACTGGCCGTAACCTTTCGGTCCCGGATCTCCTGTCTGAGAACACAAGTTTTTTTCCATGGCTGGATAATAGGCGTTTTGCTCATGAACAGCCTCCTAAGTAACAAACAATTCCCTCCCCCTCTGATGGGGGAGGGTTGGGGTGGGGGTGGCCGTCCATTTTGGTCCCCCTCACCTTCATCCTCTCCCACGGCGGGGAGAGGAGAATTTTGTGTCTATTTGCTTACTACTTGAGATTTTGAACTCTGTCACCGCTCTGTAAACTTGCGGGTTACTTTCCTCTCTCCGTTATATATTCAAAAAGCGGACCTTCTTTGACCACATTGCCCTCAACAACAACTCTCCGATTCATCTTGAGTTGTGTCGCCAAAGCTTCAACCAGACGCCGCTCCGTATCCTTTCCGTCCCGGAGAGCTAACTCCCGAATAGCCTGGAGCAGAGGGCTGAAGGCTCGTATGCTTGACAGCCCCCAGGTGTCAAAAGCCTGCTGGACATCATAGGTGCGGTTTTGCTGAAAGAGTGCCATGAGGCGATGTAAGCGGTCAATCAAAGGGGCTGGACCTCCCGCGTGGGCCTCACCGAGACGGTCATCCTTCACCCGTTCGGACCAATCCAGAAGGCGATACTCATTGCCTTTGCTTTCGCCCACCTCTTCATCCATCGCCTCGGTTTCCTCCTTCGTAGGACGGCCACGTTTGGACTTGCCTCCTTGCTCGATGATGTTCCACACGAGTTTCAGCTCTGTCTCGTTTTTGCCGCAGGCATTTGCATAGAGAATGCACGCTCCAGCCGGTGCGGGGTCAAGACCGAAGTAAGCACGATGCAAAAGGTAGTATTGAGTGACCGCGTCCAGCTCTATAGCTTCTCCGCGTCCCTGAGTGTCTTTCTGTACATCTCGAAAACCCGGCAACTCACCGAGAGAAAACTGCAGCACAAGTTTTCGCACCTCTTTCAGGAATTCCGGAACGGTCATCACTCCGCCCTCTTGTTTCTTCACAAAAGGATGGGCGCTGTAGGCCTCCAGCGCAGGACCTAACGCCGCCCAGATAAAGTCCGGCCCCGTGATTCCAAGGTCGAAGTAATATTGAAGGATATTCCGCCCTCCCAAAACTTCTCGAGGATCGAAAAGGATCTGTTTCATTCGGCCAAGTACATTGGCATCCCACCCTGCTACGGCTGTATTGGGTCGCTTGCGGCACACAATCCAAACAGAGGAGGAAAGATTTGCCCTTTTTTGCGTAACCTTGTTGGGCATCTCGGTTTGTATTGGCCAGCTTGCTGTAACCTCAAATCCTGACTTAATCATGGCCGAAACGATTGTTTCCCATGCATCTACATCTTTATTTGCAAAAACCGTTACCTTTCGACCATTTTCTTCCAGGCTATCGCAGCAACTCCGAAAGGCCCTTGCCATGCCGTCTTCATAGATTTTCTTAGCCTTAGATTTGTCACCACCATGACGTGATTCATCTTCGATTAATTCACCGTCCTGCTTATCACTGTCCCACTTCGGTCCAGCTTGGCGATCGTAGACGCTCGAATATTCAGAATTCAGATCACCAAGGATGCGTTTTTGCCAAATAAAGAAAAAGTCCATCAGGTCAGAGTATGGAATGGCATCATAATACGGCGGATCGGTGAAAACTAAGCCCACATCCCTTTCTTTTTGTTGTAAGCTGCTTTCGCATCGTATTTGTGGTTTAGAACCAGCATGCTCACATGCTTTAAGAAACGATTCTACAGTTCTGCTGGCAACAATGACCCCGCCAGAATAGAATCGATCTGACTCTGTTAAAGGATTGGCTTCGGCGAAATCCCACACTATTGGCATGGCAAATCTGCTGAAAGTGTCTTTAATCTCAGAATTCATGGGCTCCCATCTGCACTCACAACTCATATAGTCCACAAACCTACCAAAAAATATTTCGAGAAACGCTGCCACTGCCTCTTTTG
Source organism: uncultured delta proteobacterium (assembly GCA_963826305.1). Classification (GTDB taxonomy): domain Bacteria; phylum Desulfobacterota; class BSN033; order BSN033; family UBA1163; genus CAWGWZ01. Next base: position 666,898 of record CAWGWZ010000028.1, read on the forward strand.
AGACGATTTGGTTTGTCCCTGGAACAACCTCCTTAATTGCTTTTCGGGTATGTTTGACAAAAGTACCCAAGGTGAAAAGTTGCCGTGGCGTTAAAAGATCTCTCCATTTTTTGAAGCCATAGAGTGGAATACGAAACCCCAGCGTCCCCACTGGCGGTAATGGTTCATCAGGAATTCCAAATGGAATATCCGAAAACGCTTCTTCCAAATCTTCAATCTCCACCTGCGCGGCTTTGAGTTCTTCTTCGGTGGGAAGCCGGTATTTCTTGAAAGTCTTTTTCCCATTGGACATTGTAGCTTCGACTACCACCGCTGTCATCTGAGTGCCAAGTAAACCCTGTTGCCCCTGGCGTCGTAAATCATCCATGGTAAGCGCAATCAACCCCGATCTGCCGCTGCACGGGCTCCACACGCCGGCCCGGTTCATGGTGCCATGATTCAGAAAGTCTCCAAATTTATCCGCCCTCACTTCCCATTTCTTCAAAAATGGAAACTCGTCTATAATCCACTGTGGATTATTTAGATCGGAGTCATTCAACAGCTTAAAAGTAACCCCGGAACCATCCTCCTTCGGAGTGGGCAACAAAGCAACCCGTTTTCCCTTCTTCTTACAGAGCCAGAAGGTCTTAAGGAGCGGGATTCGCCCGGTTGTTATCTTATCCCGGGCAGTCCGGGCCCAAAGATAAGCTACCGTCGGTTCACCATCTATCACGGGATAACGTGTGGCAAGATCCGCTTTCGCCCTCTCCAGTACCCATCGTCCCCATGCCCGCACATGCCAGGCCAGATCGGCTTCAGGGAGCTTCATTAGTTGTAGTTGTTGCAAGTCTGAAAAATGGGGTTTCTTGCTGCCCTTGCGCCTTTTGACTTTCCCACCGAGGAAGTCCTCGACAAAGTCAGGCCATTCCCTGACAAAATCAGGCAGGGGCCATTTCTTCCCCGCAAATTGCTGAGGATAATCGAGCGTGCATTTCAGGATGAGCCAAGCTACGGGGTTGATATCGGAGGCGGTGACGTCACATCCGAGACGCATGGCTTCGAGTGGAATAGCGCCACCCCCTGCAAACGGATCGAGGACTTTGGGCGCTTTGCCGCCATAAAACTCCCGGATCATGGCACGGAATTCATCCATCGCAGGTTCGTTCTCTTGACCCCAGGCCAGGACACCACCTTTTAATGTCTTTTTGTCCTCAGTATAAGACGTCCCGTTTTCGTCGGTAGTCTTTACCGGCTTGGTAACAACCTTGCCACCGATCCTATCGAGCAATTCTTGGCGCTTGATAGGATCGCCGGGGTCAGGAAGCAGCGTCGCCAGCAATGCCGCCCGACACGCGGCAAGCGGTCGTCGTGCTGGCCAGATGTGCAGCGTAGAAATATGCCCGTGCCGTACATTCTTCTCATGCACACTGGCCAGCGATGTCTGCTCTAAGGGAAACGCTACTTCTATGAGTCGAGGTATATCAGCTTTCATTTAACAGCCTACTATAAAGTTTTAGTCGATCTTCCAGCAGTTTCTTGTCTGGTAATTTTGTCAGATATTCTGACACCTGCATTTTGTGAGGACCGTGGCGAAGAAGAAGCTCCACATGTTGCTTTTTCTTTGAACTACAGAGGATCAGGCCGATGGGTTCGTTTTCTTCTTCGCGCCATTCATGTTCCTTAAGCCAGGAAAGATAGAGATCCATCTGCCCTTTATCGCCGGCGGTGAAGGTTCCCAATTTCAGATCTATGGCTATTAGACAATGTAGCCCCCGATGGTAGAACAACAGATCGAGGAAGTAATCCACGTCATCGATTCGCATTGGGTATTGGCGGCCAATAAAACAAAAGTCACTGCCCAGCTCTGTCAGGAATTGTTCTAGGTTATGGATGATCGCGGCTTCGAGGTCTTTTTCCGAGTAGGCACCTTTTAAGCCAAGAAAATCGAGCAGGTAGGGGTCTTTGAAAATGTCCTCATATCGGACTACTTCGGGAGGGCCTTTTTTCTTTTCCAAAGCAAGGAGTTTCCGAGTGCTGCGAGAAAGAGCCACCCGTTCAAACAATGCACCGTTTATTTGGCGTTCGAGTTCTCGTGTGGACCAGCGTTGGGACGATACCTGATCAAAATAAAATTGACGCTTTCTGATATCTTCGATGCCTAATAAGGTGCGGTAATGAGTCCAGCCGAGGTGAAAATGCTTTCCGAAGTCGATTAGAATTCGATCAGGTGATTCTACAGACGCTGCCTGTAGAATTTGGCCGTTTCGAAATTGATCAGACACTGTCTGACGAATTGACTTCCCAAGAGATTCTGCAGTCAGTGGCTGCAGAATCCCGCAATTGGATGATTTGGCAGGCACCGCCTGCTGAATTTTCCCTTTCGGCAATTTGGCAGGCACTGCCTGCCAAATTGCAAAACTTTCGAAAAAGCGGCGCATATCTCGCAAGTTGTGCGCCGAATACCCCTGGCCGTAATCTTTAATCAGTTCTTTTGCTAAGTTATTCAAAAGCTGCTCTCCATAGCCAGCCCGCTTTTCATTCTTCTGGATGTCCTGCGTGATGATGCGCCCGATGTTCCAATAGAGATTCACCAGAGCCAAATTTGCAGTAACGGCTGCGTGATGGCGGGACATTTCGATTAGAGATCGAATCTCTGGCAGGATGGTAGGAAGGACTCGTCCCTTCGCTGGCTTGGCTTCTTTGCTCATGTTTTTTCCACCCCCACCCTCACCCTCCCCCGTCAAAATGGGGAGGGAAATAGGTTGTTAGCCTTCATCTTTAATCCTGTTCCGCCTCTCGAATGATGTCACCGATGTTGATGGTGAAGCTCTGCCGGGTCTTCACGGCCAGCTTAAACGCCGGGTCCTGCACCCGGTAGAGTTTTGGATTCGTGGCGCAATCCACTACAACGTAAAGCCAGTAACGATCCCGCACATTGATAGCGGTGGGCCATTCATTCTCTGTCAGTTGGACAGGGCCTCGACCAGCCCGGCCTTTCACCTCAATAACCACCCTATCACCATTAGCCCGATGGCTCTCCAGATCATAGCCTCTACCAAGGTACGGAGAAGAAACATCAAAAACACGAGCGTTATAATGATCAACTTCAAAGTTTCGAGCGATCCGTATGGCCATTTCTTCGATGTTCTTGTTATATACATCCTGAGCTTCGGGGCTCGGGTCTGGAATCACCAATGCCACAGCGATCCGTTCCATTTTAACCACTTCAAGCAGGTCAGACCTTCTTTGCTCAAAGACCAAAGACTCTGCTTTCTCTTCCTCAAGTCTGATCTGGTCTTTTTTCACTTCTTCAAGGTCCTCGGAGGCAGCTATATCGCCCAACCGTACCTGACGGGATAGATCACTCCTTTTCTCGGCCAACTCTCCGACTTGAAAATCAAAGCCGCGCATCAGATCGTCGAGCCGGGATATAGATTCTGCCTGGAGGGCGGCGCGTGCCTGTTGCAGATAGGTCGATTCCGCCAACATGCGGGCGTGAAGATCAGCCCTGGCGACATGATCCTCGGGGTTCAACAGCAGATTTCCTGCTTTCCATACGAGAGAAGGAGGTGCCGGCAGAAGGGCGAGGAGATGATTCGGCGCACAGACTTTGAACTCACCGGTTTCATCCCACCTTAATCCGATTAATCTCCGGTCCAAGAGTTTATTCGGCGAGTGGTTAGAGCCATGGTTCAAAACAAAGGGGGCTTCTCCAATTTGGCATAGGTAAACGGCGGTATAGTAGGGTTTCTCAGCCGTAGGGTCACAGAATACGGCACCACGCAAGACTTCTCTTTGAAATAGGTGGATGGTCTCTTGACAGAGGGCATCAAAAATTATTTCTCCTGGCCTGAGAAAAGCACACCTGTTTACATCCACGTTAGGAAGATCCATCTCGCGCCGGACAGTCAGACATTCGGGCAGACCGTCCGGGAAATGGTCGGCCAGCGTGCGTAACCACTGCCCGTCACTTCCTGATATGGAAAACCGGGCAACTTCACTTAATTCTCCCTCCAGTTGAATCCCGAGCCGAGGAGCAGCTTTTTCGATAAAATTTTGAATAAATGCCGGCAGTAACCGATTGAAGCGTTCAGCTTCGATTTCATTGTTGAGCTGTCCCAAACGGCGGGCAACATCGCCATAGGTTGAAGCCCTTTTCCTCTCTTCCTCAAGTGTCGCCCTCAACTTGTGCGTAGCCAAAATAGAGTCCAATTTCTTTTGAGCAGTATAAGGTGGTGTTTCGAACAAGGCATCACGAAGCAGATCACGGAGCGAGACGTCCAGAAGTTTTTGCCCAATGACGTCGAAGACCTTGTCACTACACAATTCCTTACGTGCTTCATCCAGTTTCATAAGAAGGGTAGCTAAGACATCCCCTTCCCTGGTTTTTTCAGCAACCAAATTGAAGATGCGCACCTCCTCATGTCTCTGCCCAAACCGGTGCAAACGTCCCATCCGCTGTTCCAATCGTGCAGGATTCCACGGGATGTCAAAATTCACCATCAACCAGGCGAACTGGAGATTAATCCCCTCACCGGCTGCATCCGTGGCGATCATAATCCGGGCACTCCGGCCATCTGTGAGACCATTTTTGGGGGACTGCCGCAGTTCCGGAGGCATGAAAAAATTGCGTTGCTGCTCACGTTCTTCAACATCCATGCCCCCATGGATGGAAGCAATCTGACCGGTATATCCAAGCGCCTCAAACCTCTGGCGCAGGTAATCGAGCGTATCACGATGCTCGGTGAAAATAAGGATTTTTTCATTCTGAAATTCTGCCGATTCGATTAATTCCCGCAATTTCACAAATTTCGCTTCTTGAAGTGTTTCTCGGACCTTTTCTCCCAGGTCGATAATTCGATCGAGATATTCCATCTCCTTTTGCCGTTGTTTCAAGTTGAGGGGTTTCAACAAGTCGAGAGCCTGATCCTCAAACTGTTCATCTGTTTCTCGACCATCCACAGATGGTTCGTTCTCGTCAGCTGTGCTATTGTCGAAGTGTTCGATAATCCGTTCAGCGGAGGGCGAAAAGGATTGGACCGCTGTCGAATCTTCCTGCATTATTCGCGATCGTCTGCGTTTCAGTGATTCCAACATGGCATAAGTTGAACTCGCCAGACGACGCTGGAAAACTGCCACGACCATTGCCGCAGCGTTTTTGTTCAAGGTCATATTCGTTTCATAGCTCCAGCGTAGGTATGCCGAGGCTTCCTCGTAAAAATGCTGCTCCGCCTCGGTAAGCTGAAAGGATATTGTCTGACAAAGCCGGGGCATGTAGATGGGCTGACCTTTATAGTCAACCATCTCCTCTTTTAATCGGCGCAGGAAATATTTATTATGCTTTTCTTTTCCAGGCGCTGGAAGGGCATCCGGGGTTGTAAATATCTTGGAATCCAATATACGCCAAAGGGCAAAGTATGGGAAAAGCTTGCCCATATGCGGTGTGGCCGTCAATAAAAGGAGATGTGTGGTACGAGCAGCCAGCGCTTCAGCCAAGCGGTATCGCCGAGTCTGGCTATCTTTCCTCTTGGGATCACTCCACGCCAATTTATGTGCTTCATCGAAGACTACCAGATCAAACCATGGTGAAGTTGTCGCTGTTAACCTCTCCTTCACAGAATCGGTCGCAGCAGTATCAAGGCTAATAATAAACTTGGCATTATCGGAATTCGAGATTGGGTCACCTCCAAGAAAGTCAGAACCTCGAAGTATGATGAAATCGAGATCAAAAAAATAACGAAGCTCCCTTCGCCAATTCCAGGTTAGGCCAGCAGGGCAGCAGATGATCACACGAGATAGTCGGCCCCGGTTGATCATTTCCCGGATGTACAAACCCGTCATAATGGTTTTGCCCGCACCAGCATCATCTGCGAGGAGAAACCGCAAGGGATTTTGGGGGAGAAGGTATTCATAGACAGCAATCCGTTGATGAGGAAGCGGTACCACACGGGAAAGTTCAAGACCGAAAGCTTTGTTAAAGAGGTGCCCGTTTTGAAGTCGGTGTGCATCAATGACCAGCTTGATCGCTTCCGCATCCCCTTCGAAGTTTAGACGGGGAGTTTCAACGAGAGCTTTTCCAGCGAATAGGGTTAACTGCTCCTTCTGTTTCGAGAGGGCACGAATTCTATCTATGCGATCCTTCTGCGGCTTAGCCTTCCCATTTTCCCAACGATTGACGGTGGCGAAAGATACTCCAATGGCGGCAGCGAATTCCTGCTGGGAATAACCCAGTTCCAAGCGTAACCTTTTTATTGCGTCACCCTTCATGAAATCTACCATATCAAAAGCAAATTAAATTTTCAAGTAAAAAATTATAAAAGTTTATATATAGTATGTTATGTTATTTTATTATTAACATATAAGACATCATAATTATTACATAATTTTTTAGATGATGTGGTCACATCTGAGAGAAAATAATAACTGTTTCCCAGGTGAAGTGGTAATAGGATATGATTTTACCCCCACCCACGAATTCGGGGAATGACGTTGAGTTCTTTCACTTATCTTTTGAATACTAAAATCTCCGCTCCCCTCACCTTTCAATTTTTCTGGAGTTCGTTCCTCAAACCATTGCTTGCAAATATTCTTCCATCCAATAGGACGCCATTTTTAAAATACTGCCTTCAATTCATCCAGATCCTTCGCTTCAAGGGACGAGCTTGAGGAGCTTGAGGGTCACCCATCCTAACCTCTGCACGGCGAAAGATCTCATTCGCAGGCTGAAGCCTGCGGCTACAGGAAACGATGACCCTTCTCCAATTCACCCATATTTGACAATTGTCACAAATGGGATTACAATACTATCCAAAAAAGGAACGGAGAACATGACATGGCTGAAATTAAAATCTTGAAAACAGATTCAAGGGGGCGCATCACTCTTCCTCCTTCTTTCCGAAAGGAACCTTTGTTTGAATATGCCATTAAGGGCGACCAGATCATCCTCTACCCAGTCCGAACAGTTCGGAAGTACCCCGATATGTCGGACCTCCCTACAGAGGAACTTTCCCCTGACTGGGTGGCAAAAGAGCAGAAGGTTAATGCCGATATCCGACGCGGAATCGTTGCCGCCACCCCTTCAGAGGCACTCAAGAAAATGAAGAAATAAGTTTTTATGCCTGCAAAAATTTCTCCGTTCAAACTCCACTTCGAGATCATCTTCCTGGAAAACTATTCTCGATTGGAACTGAGTGAACGAAAAGCCATCGACAAAGCCCTCACACTCTTGAGCATTAATCCTCGACATCCATCTCTCCACGTACACAAGCCGAAAAATGTCAAAGGCAAATATGCCGAAGGAGGGGATGATGTCTTTATTGGGTATGCATCAAGAGATTTAAGGTTCACTTTCGAGTATGGCCCTGGGCCTGGCATGATCGCTCTCCGCAATTGTGGTCATCATGAACCCTGTGAAAGAGAGATGTGAATCGCCTTCCACTCGAATTTGAATTGTTTCAAGCCCACATAATTCCACGTTTCCCCAGTCCGAGGCTTATCCCTTTTCAGCGATGAATATATTGATTGAACAAAAAATTAAACCCCATTCCGTTTTAAGAAATGGGGTTTAGTCTCAATCTCCAGACCATATATCCACCCAATACATGGTTAAAGGATTGGAAGATGTTTACGAAGAACCACAGCTATGGTGATACTATACTAAACTTGGACTAAATAGTCCAGCTAAATATGAAAACAAATTCTTGCCAATAAAGAACCCCGCCCGCGGGGCAGAGCTTTAAAACCTAAATGATTTAAGACCGGAACCGAGACCCCGAAACAAGTTCGGAACGACAAGAATGGGGAATTCCTTTTAATGTCATGCTGAGCTTGTTTCAGCATCTAATAAAATTAAATGGTTCTGGGACCCTGAAATCGTAGACCCTGATCCTGAATCAAGTCCAGGATGACATGGCTTGATTCAGGGCAGGTTCGGGGTGAAAAAATAGCAATTGCGACACAGCCTCCTGATGGGGGGAGGAAGAGGATGGCCGCCGGCTCAGAAAGCCTCTGGCTCGGAGAGGGGTGGCCAAAAGCGATCTGGTCTGGATTCGGTCCCCCCTCCCCTTCATTCCCTCCCACCAGTGGAGGGGAGATTTGCTGGATGTCTTTGCTCATCTTGAAAGATATCTTGAAGAATATTTACGTCTCACCTTTTGAACGTTACTAAATAATTTAATTTCTTTTCCTTTTGACTTAGATCAAGGAAAAAGAATTAAGGAAAGGTTATTCTGAAATTAAAGATGATACCCTCGCCATCACCCTTCCCCCTTGAGGGGGAGAGAGGGATGGGGAGGGAAGGAGGAGAAATTATGGCAGCGAGAAAGATCGTTCAGATTGACGAGGAGAAATGTAACGGCTGTGGGCTCTGTATTCCCAACTGCGCTGAGGGAGCCCTTCAAATTGTCGACGGTAAAGCAAGATTGATGAGCGATAAGTTTTGTGATGGCCTGGGGGCCTGTCTTGGCCATTGTCCTCAGGATGCCATGACTGTCATTGAAAGGGAAGCTGAGGAGTTCGATGAAAAGGCGGTGGACCTCCATCTCCATAAGAAAGAGGAGGGGAAGCATGAGCCTAAACCCCAGCCTTTTGGTTTACCGAGCGGGTGTCCTTCTTCGAGAGCAATGCATTTTAAAGTCACCGAGGCTGTAAGTGAAGCAGAATCCGCAGGACCATCGGTCTCCATGCTTTCTCAATGGCCTGTCCAGTTGAAGTTGGTTCCTGTCAACGCCCCCTATTTTCAGGATGCGGACCTCCTGGTGGTGGCCGACTGCGTTCCGTTTGCTTACCCCAACCTCCATCGGGACTTCCTCAAAGGAAAAGCAGTGGTGGTGGGCTGTCCAAAATTGGATGATGTGCAATATTATCGAGAAAAATTGATAGAGATTTTCAGGGCGAATCCCATTAAAAGCGTAACCGTTCCCTATATGGAAGTGCCTTGCTGCTTCGGCTTGGTCAAAGCGACGGAGGATGCAATAAAAGCCTCCGGCAAGAACATTCCATTAAAAAAGGTAAAGATTGGTATTCGCGGAGAGATCAAACCCGAAGTGGATGGGCAAGTGGGAACGTTTCACCGTCCGCATTCGTTTACCCCCCCATCAATAAATAAATGAGAAGGAGATGGGGAGAGGTGAAAAAAGGAATGGCAAATGTCAAAATCCAAATCCCCCCTCTCCCCCCTTTACTAAAAGGGGGCTGAGGGAATGGGATGATAACATTTGCCTGCCCTGCCTACCGCAGGCAGGCGGTGGCAGGAACTTTGACATTTGGAATTTGGTTTTAACCCGCTAACCTTTTCTGGATGTCTTTGTCATGAAGTGCGAAATAAGTTGTCCAAGTTTCTTCCCCCCACATTTAGGGCACTTCACCTTCCCAGCATCATGTTCTTTCATGGTGAGGATAGTAGAAAACTCCTTATTGCATTTCAGGCATCGATAATCATAACTGGGCATCCCATCTCCCTCCTTTCTCTATCTCATCTAAGATATGTCGTCCAAAAGTGGTTAACCGATACGGAGGTACCAGTTAAAGTGTCATTGCGAGAAGTCAAACGAGGAACCGATTTTGAAGCCCCGGGCGTGATTGCCACGCTCCCGTTGGTCGCTCGCAATGACACCGTAAAAGTGTCTAATCCGTTTGTATTAATAATATAGAAATTTGGGAAAAGACTGTCAATACCCTTTCTTTTATCGAGATGGATTCCCAGCCCTCTTCTGTTGCAGTCTCGTTCTCCGATGCAGGAGAAGTTCAACCTCCTTTTGCTGATTCGGCGATGTCTCTTCTAATGCTTTATCAACACAGGCGATTGCCCCCTCAAAGTCTTTGAGCCGATGTTCATGGTATTTTGCCAATTCAATGTAGGGATAGGCATCCCTTTTATAGGGCCAGGTCGCCATCTCCTCCCAAAGAGATCGGGCCCTCTCACCCTGTCCGGTCTTCTTAAGGGCCATGGAGAGCCACCTCATCACTTCCCAAGCCAGACCTTCATCACACCGCTTTAACGCAATTTCGAAGGACAGGATGGCTTTCTCCGGATAGCCATGTTCCCAAAAAAGTCTTCCCAATGCAAAGTGCTCCACCCCCTTTCTGGGCCGGGCGACCTGGGGGTCGTGATAGGTAAGATGGATCCTTCCCGCCAGGGCAACCATGGAGAGGATATCCATCTGGTTGTGGTAAAAAACCCGGTAAATCTTTTCCGCATCCCCTGTTCTCAGATAATCGAAATAGAGATATGGGATATATTCGGATGGGATGTCATCCACCCTCTCCATACCCAAAAGTTGAGACTCGAGGGTGATCAGACGACAATTCTCGTAGGCTCCCTTCCAAATCCTCCGAGAAGGGAAAAGAAGATCAAAGTTGGGCATCTCTTTGATCCTCGAACTCATGCGAGAGAGGATGAACCGAGTCTCGAGCAAGGGTATGTCATAATGCCTCCCATTGAAGGTGACGAGGAATTGGTAGGATCTCAGCAACTCATTCACAGCGGTGAGTGCCGCCCTCTCTTCGGAATAGTCCCTCATAAAGAATTGGTGGATCAGAAACCCATCCTCTTGGAAGAAACCTAATCCGATCATAAAGGCAAAGGTTCCTGTGCCCCCGGACAAGCCGGTCGTCTCCGTATCAAGGAACAGGGCCTTTTGGAAGTCCAATTCCTTAAGCCGGCTGTCCTTCGTAAGGAGATGGGCAGGGTACGTAGGAATGTTAAGGATTTCCGCCAAGGCCATCTCTCCATATCGAGAATGGGGAGGAAAATATTCCTTGGCCTGGAAGGTCTCTCCATCGGGGGTTGAAATGACTTCCCCTTTAACCAACTGTTCAATAGGAAGGATCTCCTTCTTCCGATAGATCCTCCTCGGTTCAAGAAGCCGATCCAGCCTCTCTCTTAAATCCCTCTCTCCCTCACCCTCCCCCTCGAAGGGGGAGGGATGGGTGGGGGAAGGTTTAGAAACGGAAGTGAGCCGATTGAGACGGTCTTTGAGATCCATCATTCTTAATTGCGGATTGCGGAGTTCTTAGACCATTAATAAAGAATTTGGGTTAAAGATTCCGAAATCCGCCACGGTACGGGCGGTCGTACCGACCGCATTCTGCATTCCGAATTTTCTATTTTAAAATTTCCTTTAGTAGTGCTAAGGCCACCTCTTTTGACTTCTCACCCATCTCTTTGGTGGGGCCTACACAAGAGGGGCATCCATAACCACACTCACACCTCGAGATGAGCCTCAGGGTTTTGTCAAGAAGCTCTCGGGTATCGTCAAAGAGCTGGTCGCTGAAGCCCATTCCACCCGGATAGTTGTCGTAGAGAAAAAGGGTGGGCTCAAAGAGATCCATCCTTTCTTTCGGGATCTCGTCTGGAGAATTAAAGGAGGTATAGATCCCTTTGGAGTCCTTCGAAATTCGGAGGAACCACTTCGCCCCCCGATCTCCCACACAGCGGTTCAGATCATGGGGGTCGCACATCAAGTGGAGCGCAGCCATGGAATGGAGGGCGTAGCCAAGCCCTAACACCCCATCGATAACCTCCAGGCGATGGTACGGGAGTCGCTCCACCAGACCCCTCTTAAAAGTAATCCAATAGGACGTCGTATGAAACTGAAGGTCTGGAAGTTCAATCTTTCCGTAGCCTAAGTTTTCAAGGGTGTAGAACTTGATCTTTTTATACCCGACGATACGGGTGGCCACTCTCACCTCGCCATGTTCGTGGACCGTGCCTTCCCCCTGCTTCCTCTCAAATCCCTCCAGTATGGCGACATCTGTGTAGTCGATGGCATCGGTGTAGTAGTCTCCTTGGGTCTTCTTCACATAAGCCCTGCGATTGGGGTAGTCGAGTCTCTCCACGGCATAGAGTTCTGATTCACAGAGGTAGACGGCCCCCTCATAGAGCGTAGTGTGGGCACTATTGAAGTCGACCTCTGCAATGACTTCCTCTTTTTTCTTCGTGGTATCGATGACGGCGAAGTTCTCCTCCGACGCAGACCGCAGGCTGACCTTCTCCGCAGGATAGGCATCTCGGGTCCAATACCAGTGCTCACCCACATGATGAAGAGTCTCCTTCTCTTCCAGGTATCTTAAGATCTCACCCAAATCTTCTCGTCCAAATTTTTCTCCATCTCTAAAGGGAAGCTCAAAGGCAGCACACTGAATATGGCTGAGCAGGATGAGGAGGTTATCCGGATTGATCAATCCATGCTCCGGCGGCCTTCCGAAGAAGTAGTCCGGGTTTTCGATAATGAATTGATCCAGCGGTTGGCTCCGGGCAATGAGGACGACCAACGCCCTGTCTGATCGTCTCCCCACCCGTCCTGCCTGTTGATAGGTGCTGGCGATCGTCCCGGGGTAACCGACGATCAGACAGACATCCAGATCCCCGATGTCGATCCCAAGTTCAAGGGCATTGGTGGAGACGACCACTTTGACCTCCTTCTCCCTCAAACCCTTCTCAATCTCCCTGCGAACCTCAGGGAGATAGCCTCCGCGATATCCTCGGATGCTTCCCTTATCCTCCAATCTCTTCTCAAACCGATCTTTCAAATATTTTGTCAAGATCTCAACATTGAGACGGCTGGTGGCAAAAAGAATGGTCTGGATCCCTTGCTCAATGAAGGGCGAAGCCAGCCGTCTCGCCGAATGGATAGGACTTCCTCGGATGCCCAATTCTTTATTGACCACTGGGGGATTATAGAAGATGAAAACCCTCTCTGAAGCGGGGGCCCCGCTCTGATCAATCAGGAAGACCTCCCTTTCTAAGAGCCTTTCCGCCAATTCCTTCGGATTGGCGATCGTCGCAGAACAGCAGATGAATTGAGGCCTTGATCCGTAGAAACGGCAGATCCGATCCAGGCGTCTCAGGACGTTGGTCATATGAGAGCCAAATACACCTCGGTAAGTGTGGAGTTCATCGATCACCACAAATTTCAGATTCTCGAAGAAGCTCACCCACTTCGTATGATGAGGAAGGATTCCAGTATGAAGCATATCAGGGTTTGTGATCACAACATCCCCTTGGGTGCGAATCGCCTGTCGGGCATCTTGTGGAGTATCTCCATCATAGGTGAAAGTGGCCGCCCGTTCTCCAACCTTTTGGATGAGGTATTGAAGCTCAAACATCTGATCTTGGGAAAGGGCTTTCGTCGGAAAGAGGTAAAAGGCCTTTGAAAAAGGGGTGCTCAGTTTCGAATTCAACACTGGAAGGTTATAGCAAAGGGTCTTCCCGGATGCAGTCGGGGTCACCACCACCACATCCTTCCCTTCCTGAACCGCCTCGATCGCTTCGGCCTGGTGGGAATAGAGACGGTCGATTCCCTCATTTTTCAATGCCTCTCTCAGAAGGGGATGGAGGAAATCTGGGAAGGGGCGATATTGTCCTTCTCTCTTCTCAAAAACTCGTAGGTCAGTGATACAAGGTAAGATGGTACGGGAACGCTTCCAGGATCGGATGATCTCTTCAATGGACATCAAACATTCTCCAAGAACTACGTTTATAAGTCATGAGGTCAATGGTTAATCGAGTCATTGGGTCATTAAGTCATTAAGTCATTCAGTTACTGAGTCATTAGGTCATTGAGTCATTAACTCTAAGGTATTTACCCTTCTTTCTGCTTTCAGCTTTTAGCTTTTTGCCTTCTGCTTTCTGCCTTCATATTTCCCCTTTCCGATAAGCTCTAATAAAGGCTCCCACCACTTCTTTGTCAAATTGTGTCCCAACGCACCTCCTCAGTTCCTTGATCGCAACCTTTTTCTCCTTTGCCTTCCGGTAGGGTCGGTCCGTAGTCATCGCATCGAAGGTGTCAGCAACTGCCACAATCTTTGCGAGAATGGGTATATCCGCCCCTCTCAAGCCCTCCGGGTACCCCCTCCCATTGATCTGCTCATGATGGTATTTCACTCCGGGAACGATCTCTCTCAGTTGCCGGATATGTTCGATGATTTCCGCTCCTATATCCGAATGGTGCTGGATCGCTTTAAACTCTTCAGGGCTCAACCGGTCTGGCTTTCTAAGAATCTGATCCTCAATCCCGATCTTCCCGATATCGTGAAGCACAGAGGCGATCTTCAGCCATTTTTTCTCCAGAGGTTTCAATTCAAGGTACCTGGCAATTGCCGAACTATATAAGGTGACTCTCTTCGTATGTCCTCCGGTATAGGGATCCCGTTTCTCAATCGCATCTGCCAGAGACTCCGCAGTTTGAAAGAACATTTCTTCCAATTCTTGGTAAAGCCGTGCGTTATCCAGCGCAATGGCCACCTGATCGGCAAGGGAGATGAAAAGAGAGAGATCCTCCTGATCAAACTGCTCCCCACCCTCCTTATTGATCGCCTCCAGGACTCCGATCACCTTTTTTTTCACTTTCACAGGGACACAGACGAGGTTTCTCGTCTTGAACTCTGTCCTCTCGTCCACCCCCTTAAAAAACCGAGGGTCCTTCTCAGGTTTATTGACAATCAATGGTTTCCCATTCTTTGCAACCCATCCTGCAATCCCCTCCCCTAAGTTGAGGGTGATCCTCTTAATCTCCTCCTCTCGATGACCCAAGGCCACCTCAAAATAGAGTTGTCCTTTCTCCTCATCGACGAGAAGAAGGGAGCTCACCTCTGCCCTCATCAATCGGGTGGCAGCCTCCATCGCCCTTCTCCGAATCTCTTGATGGTCCAACGTAGAATTGAGAAGCTGACTTAATTGTGAAAGGAGGGCAAGCCTTCCAACTCTCTCCTCGATCCGCGCCAGCTTGGACGTCCATTCATTTAAATCTATCTTCTTCATCGTCATTCCTCCTCTCAGAGATCTCTGAAAAACTACTTCACGCTATCTTGATTACAGAGATTTCAAAGAATGATTACACAGATTCTTCTTTATTTTCAATATGTCTCTGATCTGCGCAATCGTTTCATCATCGGTGTAATCAGAGATTTCTGAACTTTTTCAGAAATCTCTTCTAAAAGCGGTAATCGATCCTATTCCCGTTGCGAAGCCGCCCATCCACCTCCCTCTCAATACCTGCATGCCCTGCCTGCTGGCGCCCAAGCGGCCACTACGGTATCCAGCCCCACGGGTTGGACGGATGGACGATGGGGCTCCAAATTTAAAGGTTTGCCATCCGGTTCGTTTCCTGATAATAATAAATTTAGAAAGTAGAAGCAATATGACATTATCGATAAATAAATTTTTGATCTTATCTTGCCAGATCCAAACCTGTCTGTGGTGGTGGGGATACCGCTCCTCAAGGTGTTTCAGAAAACGCTTTATTGATTGGCTTCGAGAGGAAAGGACTGTCAGGCCAATCACGATAAAAAGTATCCCTTTCTTTTTGTTCCCTTTCATTCCATTGATTTCTTGACGAGGGTAAACTTTTGTCGGTCCGTCTTGATAATATAACTGCCTTGCAAAATCGGGCAAACCTTGACTTCGATTGAGGTTCCTCTTAATTTAACACTGAAGCAATATATGAATAATTAAAACTATTTCCCGTCTAATAAAGAGGTAAGGGTCAGTGAATCAAGGGGAGGCGGAGCTAATCTCCCGATGTCAGCAAGGGGATCAGGATGCGCTCAAGGAGATCTTCGATCAGTATAACAAGAGAGTCTACCGGATCGCCTACGGGGTGGTGAGACAAAGGGAGGATGCACTCGATATCGTCCAGGAGGTCTTTATCAAATTGTTCCGCTCCATTCGAAACTTTAAAGGGAGATCCAAATTCTACACCTATCTTTATCGATTGGCAATGAATACTGCCATTGACCATGTTCGGAAGGCCGGGAAATATCCTGCTTCAAGCCTTGACCAAGAGGGGGTTCTCCAACCCGTAGATGGGGTTGAAAAAGGACCGGACAGGATTCTTCTCCATAAGGAGTTGGAAAGAAGGGTGAACTTGGCAATGGGAAAACTTCCCATCGATCAGAGAACGGCCCTTGTCCTCAGGGAAGTAGAAGGTCTCTCCTACCAAGAGATGGCAGAGGCAATGGGATGTTCCATCGGGACGGTGATGTCCCGTCTCCACTATGGCAGAAGGAAAATGCAGGAATTATTGAAGAATTATGTGAAAAGAGGGGAGGAGGAATGAAAGATCCGTGTTCTTCCATATCGAAACTCTTAGAAAAATATTTTGACCAGCAGGTGACGGATAAGGAAAGGTCTTTTGTTGAAAGTCATCTTCGAGATTGCTCTCATTGTCAGGGTGAGCTCAGGTCAATGGAGAAGCTTAAGGACCTGGTAAAGGCCCCTATTGAAGGGGCTGTCCAAGAGGAGGAGTTTTACTGGGTATGGCAGAAGGTCCAAAGGGGGATCCAGCTTAGAGAAAGATCTACTGGGTGGGAATCCTTACGATCCTGGCTTGATCTCTCCCCCCTATTTCGAAAAAGAGTCTTGATTCCTGTAGCGGCGACCATCGCGGTCCTCCTCATCGCGGCCCAACTCCTTTTTAAAGAATTTTCTTCCTATCCAAGGCCATCTGGTGTAGAATACATCGAAAGTCAAACCCACAACGTGATGATCTATGAATCAGAGAAGGCGAAGGTGACCGTGATATGGCTGTTCGAAGAGCCCGAGCAGGAGCCGTCCATCTCGTGAGAAGGGTAGATGTTCTCTTCGCCTTGGTGTTTATTATACTTTTCCTCTCCACCTCTGCGGTCTTTGCCGAGGTTGAAACCCGGGTTAGGATCATTGAGGCTTCAAACGCCGGATCGAGCATCGACCCCTCTTTGGGGGATGTGCACGATCAACTGGGAACCCTCTTCAATTTCACCTCTTACCGCCTTTTGAGGGAATTAAATCTGAACCTCGTTGGAAACCGGCCTGTGGAGGTTCCTATTCACAGGGGAAGATCCATGGAGGTCACCTTGTTTGGGCAATATCTGAAGACGGTTGAATTGAGAATAAGGGTCAGACGAGATGGAATGAATATCCTCAATACACAGGTTAGACTTTCACACGGAAGGACCGTTTTGATCGGTGGTCCACAGCACGGCGAAGGTGTGATCATCCTCGCCATCTCCGCCCGCTTTTAATCTACGGGAAAGCCCCTTATTTTATTTTTCGCAGATAACCTTTTGGATTAAATGTTAAATAGAGCTTTTCTCTGTTTTCATCCACCACAAATTCTTCGTTCCCCCCTAAAAATTCCTGGATCGCTTCCATTGGACCCGGACCGAACTCTATAAATACCGGATGGCCGTTTACATTTGTATCCTCTACAATCAAATAGCTCCCTTTCGTCACAAATTTGCTATAGATCATTAACTCGTTAAGCACATGCTCTTTATGGTGGTCTGAATCCAGAATAACCATTACCTTATCGGAATCCTTGATGAGTGTTCTGACCTGTTCTTCAATTTCCCTTGAGGCAGATGATCCAGTCAAATAACTTATTCTTTTGTGCTGAGGTCTACCTTCGTTCTCTCGAATATCGATGCTGACGACCTTCCCATTATCCACCAAGTCACACATGGAGGCCAGAAACAAGGCACTTCCCCCATATTCCGTCCCGGTCTCGATAATGAGATCTGGCTTTGTCTCATAGATCATTTCCTGATATATCCAGAGATCCAAGGGAAGTTTCTGCACGGGAACACCCAACCAAAATGTATTGCCCCATGTTCCCCCGAATACGAAATAATCATAGTAAAGTTTATGGAACTGATCGATGATCGTTCTTTTCAATTTCGGGTTGACGTAAATTCTCTGAAATATAAGCCATCGTAATAGATTCGTATCCGGCTTTATCCAACGCAGGAATTTTTCCGGCAGCCTCATCGAATACCTCCTCGCTTTCATCTCTCCTCTTTTATAGAGATGGAAGACATGTGCCCTTAAGATACTTGACCATGCAAACGGAACTGGCAGGGCACATGCCCTGAAATTCAGCTGTCCCCTTTATCTGTGCCGGAACGGCATTCCGATCCAATCTCCGGTAAGCACGATCTGCAAAGAACCTCTCAACGGTTGTGGTCAGCAGATAGAGTGCATCCACGTCCGACGAAGATACGTATTCCTCTGCCTTATGGGTCAACTGCGACGCAAATCCCCGCCTGCGATAACGAACAGGAACGGCCAGCGAACGCAGCAGCGCAACCCGGCCATGGACCTCCAGCCCAACTACCCCGGCAATTTCTTTTTCTTCCCACAGGATGAAGAAATGGCGTAAATGTGCTGAAGTGATGTCCTCGTAAGGCAAACCACATTCTGCAAGCAGTTGTTTTATCAGAACCTCATCATTTGTGGACGCAAATTCAATCTTCATTTCGAATTTTTCTCAAATCGCAGACCCGTCCGTGTTGATCAACTCGATAAAAAACTCAACAGATTTCCGGACCGCACATCTGGCGAACAGAGCACATCACGCAAGAGGAGTTCACCGAAGAGGCGAGTTTACTTCATTTTCACGCAAAACTTTTCCACGTTATCAGGCAATCCGTCATGACCGGACGTCACCCGCGGACCATGAAAATCCCCCCTCGCCCCCCTTTAGTAAAGGGGGGATGGGGGGATTTAGAAGGTTCTTTTCTAACTAATCTTTTTGCCGGCCTGCGGCGGGGCGACAGCATAGACCTCATCCACTTTTATGGTGCCCACTGCTTTTATATTCAGTTTTATCCTTTCTTTTATCTCCTTAGCAAATCGATCAAATAGTTCTCCTGAGGTTTGGAATCCTAAAAAGGTGCCTTTTATCTGGTAACCTGCCAGTGGACTCATCTTGAAGACCAAGGCCGAAACCTTCTTATTGACCTCCAAATTTTTGTTCGTTTTATCTCCGAATATATCGGCGAAAGCCAATTGCTCTTCGCCAATCGCTCTCAAACTCCCTTTTGGCACTGCATTGATTTCCAGGACGGTGCCTGCCGTAGCTAAAACTTTTGCACTACCAGGGTCATTAATGACATCCATCACTTCTTTCGACATCTTGGCCATGTTCATACCTCCTTGAAACGTTTTAAAGACAAATTACATCCCGAGGCAAAGGAAGTCAAGTCATTTTATTCTCGCCATTTCGAATCCCAATTGTCTCGCCGGTTTCCAGAATATATCGTCTAAGCTGCATAATTCGGGTTGAACTTCTGATATATCTTCTCCGCTGGAAAGACCGGAACGAATAGGGTGGGGTAGACAAGCGGAAGGGACTCATCCTTCCCAATGACCAGATACCCCTCCTTATTTAAACTGATGGCGATCTTTCTTAACACGTCAATTTGACATTCTTTCGAGAAGTAGGTGAAGGCTAAATTTCGGCAAAAGACCACATCCGTTCCCAAAAATGGCTCTTCGTGAATCATGTCGTGCCTTCTAAATTTGACGCTCTCACGAATACCCTCATCGAGAACATAAAATTCGTTATCCTTCTTGAAGTAGCTTCCGAGGATCTCCTGAGGAACTTCCTTGAGGCTGCTTTTTTTAAACCTCCCATCCTTCGCCCTTTTGAGTAGATTCTCATTAATATCTGTGGCGAGGATGGAGAGATGGATCTGACGGCGAATCTTTTCAAATTTTTCCTTCCATAACAAGGAAAGGGTGTAGGGTTCTTCACCGTTTGCACAGCCAATCGACCAAATCCTCAAATCGGCCTCACCCTTTTTCTTAATGATCAATGGAATGAGGGAGGTTTCGATGGTGTTGAACACCTCCCGATCTCTGAAAAATCTCGAAATGGTAATAGTGAGGATTTTAGATAATTGATTTAATTCTGCGGGATCACTTCTAACCTTGAGTAGATATCCCTCAAAGTTAAAGAGACCGATTTGGAGAATCCTATGTTCGATCTTTCTCTTGACCCCTCTCCTTTGAAAGGGTCGCCATTGCAAGCCAAAGAGCGGAGCAGCCTCTCTGAGAAATTCGTCAAAGTGCATGGGCCTTTTCGAAGTCCAACAGCTGCTTCTTCACTTCAAGTCCATGGCCGTAGCCACCTAAGCCTCCGCCGCTGTGAATCACTCTGTGGCACGGAACAATCAATGGCAGAGAGTTGCGACCATTGGCATTCCCCACTGCCCGAAATGCCTTTGGATGGCCAATGGCCTGCGCAATATCCTGATAAGATCGGGTCTTGCCATAAGGGATTTTTGCCAGTGCTAACCACACTTTTCTCTCGAAGGGAGTCCCTTTAATATCCGAGGAGCAATTGAAACGCTTCAGTTCCCCTTTCAGGTATCTTTTCAGTTGAGATAGGACCTCTTTATTCTTTTGATCGTCTCTGATGATCTTTCCGGGAAATCGTTCCCCCAATCTTTTCAAGAAAACTTTCTCTGATTTGAGAAAGTCCACCATGCACACACCTCTCTCCGTTGACGCAACAAAAACCTTTTTTAATAGTGGTGATTTAAAAGAAGAATAGCAAACTGTTTCCATATTTCGCTCCTAAAAAAGAAAACTCCCCTCCCTTGACGGGAGGGGATTAAGGGGAGGGTGAATTCAAGAAGATTTCATTATTTCTTCCAACACTCCTTCCATATTTTGCAAAACTTCATTGTTCCAAAACCTCAAAATTTTAAAACCATTTCTTTTTAAATAATTATCCCGCTCAGCATCTTTTTCTCTTTCTAAAGCATGTTGGCCTCCATCTATTTCTATTATGATGCGTTTTTCAAAACATATAAGATCAACTATATAACTGTCTATCGGTTGTTGCCTTCTGAATTTCAGTCCAGATAACCCTTTTCTTCGTAATTGTCTCCATAATAAATTTTCTGCATCTGTAGAATTTCTTCTAAGGGTTCGAGCAATAGTAGTAGTTTTATTCTTTACTTCCACACCCGCCTCCACACCCGCTTCCACCCTCTCCCCCTCCCTCTCCCGTCGAAGGGAGAGGGAATTTATTATTTTCTAAAACGGAATAGTGCTGCTTTGATCAAACCCATGGGTCCGGTCATCATTGTATTCCCACCCGGGGCGGCGTAGATAAATTGAAATGAAGTATCCTTGAAGAGATCGCGGTTTGGACCGGTGACGAATACGGATACCTCCCCTGGGTAAGGTCTCAGTGTAATCACTCCGTGGCCATTTCCTTCAAAAACTTCTCGATTACTCAATTCACCTCGAACGAAAAACCTCAAATCATGTTCAAGTCTCTTCGAAGTGAGTTCATGGGTGTGATGTTCATAAAGCCCCTCAATTTTCCCCTCGATCAATAAAGAGGCGATCGTGTGTCCATTGCCCACATTGACGATCAGGGAAGGTCCGCTGACTTCATCGACACAACCCAGAATCGCAGAGAAAGAGGTATCCATGACCAAGACCGGGGTTGAAGAAGTTCTTCTCACCGCTTTAACGGCTGACCTCATCCGGAGGTAAGAGGTTGGGACCGCGTCCTCGCAGAAATGAAAAGCCTCTGGGCGATTATCTTTTCGGAGCATCGCCTCCATGTTCTTGAAACGAAAGGCCCGATCTGAAACCCCTTTGGGCGATACACCGTGATCCTGGACTGCAACGGCAATCACGTCAACATTGAGATCTTCCCCAAATTGTGAAAGGAATTTTTGCAGAAGGTCAAGATCGAGCTCCCGGATCTCCAACTCCTGAAAATGGCCAGATTCAGGCCTTCTTCCCACTTCAATCCCCATCGACTTGACCTCATCCAGGTCATTTCGAACGGAGTACGCAGCAGATTCTTCCATCACCACACGAAATCCCTTTTGAAGGTGGCGCAGGATGGCCCGACCAAGTGATCCACCTCCGATGGTATCACCGGAGATATAGACATCCCCAACGATCGTCTTTAACTTTTCCGCAAAAAATTTGGATGGGGTGGGGAGGACGAGGCTCGTACAATTCTCGATCTTTCTTCCCGAGTCGAAAAGGAGAATATCCTGTGTTCCGGCCCCAATATCAATGGCGAGAATCTTCATCGCGTCTTTGCGTCGTATTCTCCTAGAAGCGTTGCGTTATATAAAGTCATTGGGTCATTAAGTCATTGAGTCACTAAGTGTCCAAACTTTGAGGTTTGAGCTGTCAGCTTTCAGCCTCCAGCCTTCTGCTTTCTGCCTACTGGTTACTGATAACTATCCCTTTATGACTCCCATGGGTACCAGTTTCGCCACTTTATGACTGATGCCCGCATGATGGACGACGTTGACGACATCGGTCACATCTTTATAAGCATCCGACATCTCCTCCACGATCGTCCCTTGGCTTGCTCCTTTTACGATGATCCCTTTATCCTCCAATTCTCTGACAATTGCCCTTCCTCTTGCTGCTTTGATCGCTTGATGGCGGCTCATCACCCGACCCGCTCCATGGCAGGTGCTTCCAAAGGTCTCCTCCATTGCCCTCTTCGTCCCCACCAACACGTACGAACATCTGCCCATATCACCGGGGATCAGGACAGGTTGGCCGATAGATTGATAATCCAAAGGAATCCCGGGATGATTCGGAGGGAAGGCCCTTGTCGCCCCTTTCCTGTGGACACAGAGTTTCTTTTTCTCTCCACTCACCGTATGATTTTCAATCTTCGCGATGTTGTGGCAGACATCGTAGATCAAATCCAACTTTAAATTTTTCGGACCCTTCTGAAAAACCTGCTCAAATGTTTCCCTCACCCAATGGGTAATCATCTGCCGGTTAGCGAAGGCAAAATTGGCCGCACCGGCCATCGCCTCCAGATATCTTTTTCCCTCCGGTGAAGCAACAGGAGCACAACAGAGTTGCGGATCAGGAAGTTCGATTCCGTATTTTCGGGCAGCATCCAGCATCACACGGATATAATCATCGCACACCTGGTGTCCCAAACCCCTTGAACCCGTATGCACGATGATGGTGACCTGATCCTTCCACAGTCCCAATGCCTGAGCGGCGGGCTCATCAAAAACCTCCGCCACATATCCAACCTCAACAAAATGATTTCCAGAACCAAGGGTTCCCAACTGGGCCCTTCCCCTCTCCATCGCCTTTTCAGAGACACGGTCTGGGTCGGCTCCCTCGATACACCCCTGTTCTTCAATGTGGTCGAGATCTTCGGCTGTGCCAAAACCCTTTTCCACTGCCCACCTCGCCCCCTTTTTGAGAACCCGTCTCTCCTCCTCCCGATTCAGCTTTAGGTCCTTTCGATGAGACCCCACACCCGAGGGAATATTGATAAAGAGAGCTTCCACTAACTCCCTCATCCTTCCCTGAATGTCAGTGCGGCTCAATCCTGAGCGCATCAATCGGACGCCTCAGTTGATATCATAACCTACCCCACCGGGTGAAATGACCCCTTCCTCCATGTCGAAAGCGGCCACACCTCCGATGGGAAAACCATAACCCCAATGGATATCTGGCATGGCTAAGGAGTGGCCGACAATGCCTGGTAACCATGCCACATTGACAACCTGGGCGAGGCTTTGATCCTTTCGAATATCGTTGAACATACGTTCATCGGCATAGATGATTCCATCGGTCCTCATCTTTCCTTCTCGAGGAATTCTCCACCGGTAATCATCGATCTTCTGAACTTTGATTTTTTCCTCTGCCACCATTGTAGTCACTCCTTTTGCTTCAGCGACATCTAAGAAGGGTATTCTTGTTCATTCTTCATTGTCCACTCTTCATTGTTCATTGTTCATCGTGGTCCGTTAGAGATCGAAGATGATTTGCGCCCTCCAGCGCCCATTCTCTTTTCGAACCTCGATCTGATGATAGGTCACAGCCTTCACCTCTGTCTTGATCACGTGAACGCCCTCCTGAAATAGCTCCCCCTTTGCCATCGCCCTCAATCCATCCTCTCCGACAGACTCCACCTTAAACCCCTTGAAAAGGAGATTCTCCACTTCGTGAAGGTAAAGAAGTTCGCTTAACCAGTCCACCATCAGGCGTTCCAAACTCTCCCCCCCAATCTCTATCTCTCTCTCAATACGGCGTCTCACCTTCCTCAAATCGGTGATGAGGTGGAAGAAGCCCTCCCCTGCATTCTCGAACAGCGCCTTGAGGTCCTCACCATGAATGATGAGGCCTATATCTGCCGTATGATCTAAGACTTCAAAGCGCTTCATCCGCCGGCCTAAGATGGCTCCCCTTTCTTCTTACCTTTGACGATATTGATCGCTTTCTCCATCAGGTCCGGAATTTTCCCGAAGAAGGATTCTATCATTGCAGGCATTCTCCGGAGATTTATGATCGATACTTCTCCCTCCTTCACAACAAGAAAAGCAATGGGCTCAACACAGATCCCTCCCCCTCCTGCACCTCCACTTCCACCAGAGGTCTTGATTTGTTCTGTTCCAGCACCTGCACCAATGCCCAAAGAGATCTTAGAGACTGGAAGAACAGTAAATTCTCCTGCTTTGATTCCTTCTCCAACAATGGTCTCTGTCTTGGCTACCGCCTTAAAACCCTCTAAAAGTGTTTTGATTAAGTCTGTTGCTTCCATTGTGATTCACCTCCTCGTTATGTTCTCTTTCCCTTCTTTCCCTGGAGAAAGAGGAAGATCCATCTTTTTAAATGTTGGAAAAAAGCCTTCAGAGGGAGGATGGCTTCCCCTGAACATCGGTTCTCCCCCGAAAAATTGATGGTCACATTGATCGTTCGATCGACTTTTCCTGTTTCGATGGCGCTCACCCACCCGTAGAGCAATCCATTGACCATCGGGTCTGAGAAAGAAAAAGTCCCCTCAACCTTTTTAAGTTTCCATTTCGAAAGAAAAGAAAACCCCTCCTTCAAGTAAACCCATCGCATCGGAGAATGGATCTTTTTGGGCTTGAAGCCGAATCGAATGGGAAACCCGAGAATTTTCGTCGACACCTTTCCATTTTCCCACCCGAAAGAAAAGAACCCATCCCATTTAAGTGAGATCGACCTCTTCTTAGTATCCCAGGAGAATGAAACGGGAATCATCTCACCTTCTTCCCCTCCACCTTTTGAAGAAACCGCTCTCGCGACACGAGAATGCGTTCATGTTCACCTTCCGCCACCTTCTCCTTTTCATCATAGGCATTGACGATGAATAAAAGCCGATTCTTATCTACCTCCTTGAGAAGGGCATGGGCTGTGACTTTCATGCCGAGAGGTGTTGCGGAGAGATGCCTCATCTTCACCTGTGTTCCGAGGCTCAACAGATCAGACGGAACAAACTCATGAATCGCTTCGATGGCCGCCTCCTCAAGAAGTTGAATCAGTCTCGGGGTGGAAAGGACGTCCACAGCCATGCCCCCCAAATTGCTGACCAGATCTTCTTCCCTTACGATCATTTCAGATTTTCCAACCAGCCCAGGCAGCATTTTGTTCGACCCCATTCTTCATCCTGTAAAACCAAATGCCGAGGTTCGTCCGACTTTGATCTCAGGGCTTAACATTCCTTTGACATTTGGTCCCGCCTTGGCGGGATTGAAATTTGGCTTTCAGAATTCTTGTAAAATTTCTTTGTCGTAAATCTTCTCCAATCTCTCCTTATGGGTTGATTCCTCTTGGGCGAGGATCAGGAGTAATTTCTTCAACATCGGTTCGGTGACGATCTGTGCCGTCGAGCTATAAAGGTGCTGGGACTTCTCCTCATTCTTGATGGCCATACGAAGGAGATCGGCATAACTCATATCGGAACTATAAGGGACATCCTCCATCAGTTCACCCAATCCCAACCCCTTGATCTCTTTCAATTCGATCTGATCAATCTTCTTCAAGTCGAGCCCCTCAAGCTTTTTCTTGTGCCCGTCCTCTTCCTTGGCCAATTCTTCAAAGGTTTTTTTTACTCCAGGGTTTGATCGATCTGCGGCCATTCGATAGAAGGCTGCTGCGTCGGCCTCTTTCCTAATGGCGAACCTTAAGATCTCATCCAAGCTGTCCAATCTCATTTTCCCCCTCCTCTGAGGCTCCCCAACCCTCTGCTGGAGCCTCTTGCAAATGTAACATCATTTCGTATTGTACTCCTTAATCCCGCCCGTTAGGCGGGACAGGGTACGTCCCCGGCCCAAAACTCTTTTTCACCTCGGAAATGACCCTTTCCGCCTCTTCACTAAACTTCTCAGGAACCAGAACGGCTCCCCACCCTTTCTGGGGAATGTAAAGTCCGTCGTATGCCGTATCGAGAAAGGATTTTATCAGAAACGGAATCTCTGCCTCATTCAGCGCTTGAGAAACCCTGTCCCCTTCAAATCGATTTTCAACAATCCCCGCCTTCACCCATCGAGCCATTCCCTACCTCATAATTTATTATATAACGAATCTGGAATAACCAAAAGAATTAATTTTACAATGGGAAGGATACCCCTCTTTATGGACCATGTCTCCGCGGGGGGGCAGGGATTGATCCTCGGCCGTGTCATGCCCCACTCCACCGTGGAAATTTGCTGAGACATTCCTGCTGGATCATCCCTGCCTGCGGTAGGCAGGGGATTTCACCCACGCTTCAGTGAGGCGTTACTCCACCGTCAAAAATTAAGTTGAAAAATATTAAATAGGGAATTGAAAAATACTATTTTTTCTAAGTCCTTGATATTTGGTCTGGTTTCCCGAAAAGTCTTGATAATATTGAGTTAGAACGTTTTCGATCTATTCCGGTTTATTCTATCTGTTTCAGTCTTTTTTAGTTAATTATGACACAAAAATGACACAGTTTTCCATGTGTGACACTCTCATACTCTCCCCCATTCCCTTCGTGAAAAAATTCTTGACATTCTCCCTGAATTGTGCGTATATTAGAGCCGTCTACGGAGGTTCAGCATGCTTTTTCTGTTTTTAGAGACAATCCCTGTTTATTATTGCCTCCAAAATCTTCAGGGGAGCCAACCTGCGAAAGCATGCACTCCGTAGACACCTGGGGATTGCGGAGGCTTTTTTGTTCCAGGCAATCTAAAAATGAAGGAGGTGAACCCAATAACTCTTAACGAGCCAACGACCAGGGAGAGAGCGGGTAAGGAGAAAGGAAGGTAGGGTATGAAATTCGGAGAGACATCCTATTTTTTGATCAGGCGTGTGAAATGAGCGAGTGCTTAGCTCAGCTTTTGGAAGGTGACGATGACAACCGTTTGGAATGCAGAAGATCTCTCAATGCCTGCATAGAGAGGCTTAAAAATTTAGATCTCAAATTATGTCTTGAGATTGACGGGCAAATCGCCACTCTCATCAATGAGTATTCAGGGATTTTCTTCACGGCGGGTTATGTTGTGGGTCAGGCTTTCGATGTGACGGACCCGGAAGCCGTGAAAGAGATCAATTTATTGAGAAAAGAGTTGAAGGAGATCATTCCCTTTTGGCCGAAAGAGAAGGCCCCTGGCAATCGTGGGGACGAAGATGTAGGGGCCTTCAGCGAGTAGTAACCGTTTGCACAGCCTTACCCGCTGTCTCCCTTTTTAGCATAATGCTAACGGGAGGTCAACATGGACTATTTAAAGGAGTTTTTGGAGTTTTGCGAATATCAGAGGTCGCTTTCAAAAAATACGGTTCGTTCGTATGAATGGGATTTGAAGCAATTCCTTAAGCACCTCAAAGATAGAAGTCTGGACATTACCGGAGTGAAGATCAGAGATGTTGATTCCTTCATTATCTCTTTGAGAAAAGAGGGAAGGAGTGTAAAAACTGTCAACCGGAAGGTTGTCTGTTTACGATCTTTTTTCGAGTGGCTTAGGAGGGTTGAGGTAGTTAAAGAGAATCCGCTTGACTTTGTAAAGAGCCTGAAACAGCCTAAAACCCTCCCCAGGTATTTGACCGAGGATCAACAGAAGGTGCTTTTGGAGGCTTCAAAAAACACTCATCATCCAAATAAGAACGGACCTTACATGAAGGATCGGGATTACCTTTTGGTCGTCTTTCTTTTAGATTGCGGATTGCGGATCGGTGAGGTGTGCGCAATTCAGAAAGGAGACATCAACCTTGAAGATGGAACTCTTCGGGTTCTCGGGAAAGGCCAAAAGGAAAGAATGGTTATCCTCAGCGATCGATTGATAGAAGCGATTAGAGAACGCTTCATTAATGGATCGGATTTTCTGTTTTTCAATCAGTGGAGGAAGCACCTCGATACCAGGCATGCCTTTAGGATAGTACAGGAGATCGGCGAACGAGCAGGGATAGAGAATCTTCATCCACATTTATTGAGACACACCTACGCGACGAATCTGAGACGCAAAGGGGCTGACCTGTTGCTTATCAAAGAAGCTCTGGGCCATGCCTCAGTCTCCACGACTGAAATCTATGCTCACCTGGGGGAAAAGGAGTACAAGGAGAAGCTAAGGGAGTTGATCAATTAGAGAGCATGTGAAAGGAGGTAACGGAGGCAAGGGATGAAACCAGCGAAGAGGAAAAACACCGGACGTAAGAGGGGAAGAAAGATTGTCAAGGTTCCTCATATCCACTTCGATATGAAGGCAATCGAAGAGATCAAGGAACGAAAGAGAAGATTCTGTAAGAGATAGTCAAAGTAATAGGAAATGACCTTAGTTAAAATTAGCTTCACACAGAAATAAGATAGTGATATGATGATAGAATGTTAAGGAGCTAACCAATGGAAAAAGTTATTAGGAAGTTGAATAAATTAAAAGAAAATGGAACTATCAAGGACTATGCAATTGGTGGTGCTCATGCTGTCGCATACTATCTTGAACCTGTTAAAACTCTTGATCTTGACATATTTATTTTTATAGACTCAGATCAAGCCTTTTATAACTTACGTGCTTATATCAAGAAAGCACGTCTTAGGGGTACTCATGTGATTATTAACGATATACCCGTACATTTCATACCTGGTTCACTTCATCCGTTTATTAATGAAGCAGTTAAGAGAGGAAAGAAAATTAGGGTAAGTGGTATTCCTACAAAAGTTTTAACCGTAGAATATCTGATTATCTCACTCCTTATGGCTTTCAGATTGAAGGACAAGATGGTAATTCCAGACCTGTTAGAATTAGCAAACATGAGAGAGTTGAAAATAATGGTAGAGAGGTTTACTGATGAAGAGACTCCTTTGGACCAAAGGTTACAAAGAGTTTTGGGAAATCTTTAATCAGCAGAGGATGAGAGAAAGAAAGAGATTGAGATCTCTATCCTTCAGAAAGAAACTTAGAATGATGAGAATTAAGAAAGCTGCATAATTTTCATTTTCTTAGGATTGATTCGGGTTGACAGACCGAAAAGGTCGCCTTTTTAGATTGGTATTGACTTTTCCCACCATTTTGATAACCTTCTATCAATAGTGAGGTTCTCCGTTCGTCCCTAAGTTAACCTAACAACCTAACCTTTAGCCTTTTGGAGAGATTGATGAATAGGCTATTCCAAGAGGTGACGATATCTTAAGACCCCATTTCTGAGAAAAGGAATGGGGTTTTAATTTGACCTGTCATAAAGGTCGGCAGTATGGTAACTCTTCATGTGGGGAATACTTATGAAGGGTTTAACTTTCCCCTTTTCATATTCTAAAATCCGAAATTTGATTCTGATCTTTATTTATTTTTTCGGGTTCATTGTGGTGGCCATCGCTGTCCCTGTCGTACCTAACGAAGCGGTCTTGATCGGGACTGTAATGGAGTACTGCATGACTTCGTCCAGTCTTTCAGGCGCAAAGCCTGAGCAGGTTCTTTTTAAAGTAATAATTTCTGTCGGAGAAGTTGAGGATGTAAAAGACTATCCAAATTTTCTCAAAAGTAAAGAAGGTCAATCTGTGACATTCTACTCAAAGGAGAAACTCCCTTCAGAACTATTTGGAAAAAAAATAAAGGCGCTTGCCGTATATATTGGGGATGAAAGAGGCGGTATTTTCTGGATAAAGCATATCGAAATTATAAAATAAAAAGGGGGTTCCTATGTTAGTAAGGAAAACTCATACAGGCTTAACCTTTTTTATTCTAATGGTCTTCATCGGTTTTGCTTTTCCTCTTGAAAGCTGGGCCGTGCATGCTGCACCAGTGATACATACGTTGACACAGTCAGATGGCTCAACTTTTAAGGCAAGACAGTGGGGGGATGAATGGTTACACGGTTGGGAGACCGAAGAGGGGTATACCATTGTATTTGATGAAAATCTAAAAAGCTGGACGTATGCAACTCACGACTTTGATGGAAACCTTATACGTTCTTCAAGAATTGTGGGGAAAGACTACCCACCTATCGATATTTCGAGACATATCAGGCCAACAGGTCAGGCTCGAAAGATAATCCACTCTATAAAAATGGATAAGGTGAGAAAGTTATATCACGAAGGCGTCTCACCGACGGGAACTGCAAATATACCTGTCATCTTTGTGAACTTTATTGATACAAACCCAACCTACTCACCGTTAAACTTTGATCCATTACTTTTTGGCGCAGGTAATTATAGCATGCAAGATTATTATGAAGAGGTCTCCTATGGAAAATTTAGCATTTCTTCGGGACCCAATGGCGTGGTTGGATGGTACAAGGCTTCGCATACCCATGACTATTATGGGGAGAATGATAATGAGGGAAACGATAAACGGCCCGGATATCTGGTTAGAGAGGCTGCGGAAGCAGCAGATGCTGCTGGATTTAATTGGAGTCCTTACGACCAGGACGAAGATTGTTACGTAGATGTTGTAGCAATAGTCCATCAAGGGACAGATGAGGCAGATAGTGGGAACCCAACGGATATTTGGTCCCACCAATGGGACCTAAATAGTGCTTATAAATATGGATTCAGTGATGGGGGTGAATTGATAACAACATCCCCCTGTTCAAAGGGAGGATATGTTAAAGTTAATCATTATATCATTCTCCCTGAGACTGAGGCCGAATCCGGAGGTATAACTACAATAGGTGTTTTTGCCCATGAGTATGGTCATGCCCTTGGACTCCCTGACCTTTATGACACGGATAATAGTTCTATGGGTGTGGGTGATTGGAGCCTGATGGCGGGCGGTTCATGGGGTAAAGTGTCAAAACCCGGAGACCGTCCTTCTCACCTGGATGCATGGTCCAAATACAAACTTGGCTGGGTAACACCAACCCAGGTTACACGAACTCTAATTGATCAACCAATCACACAGGTAGAAACTACCCCCGATATATACCAACTTCTTGCCGGAGGCCCATCAATCGGAGGAGAGTATTTTCTAATCGAGAACAGACAAAAGGTAGGATTTGATGAGGGACTACCAGGAGCAGGTCTATTGATCTGGCATATTGATGAGAACAAAAATGACAATAATTATGAATGTTACCCAGGTGGACCTCCCTGTGTAACAAATCATTACCATGTTGCACTTGTGCAAGCTGACAATCTGTGGGACTTGGAAAAGAATACTAATTCTGGAGACACGGGAGACCCGTACCCAGGGTCAACAGGCAATACCTCTTTTACTGGAAATTCAACTCCTAACAGCGATCTTTACAATGGCAATCCAAGTGGGGTCAGTGTTACTAACATTAGTGTATCAGGCCCAACAATGACGGCCACACTAACTTCCCCCATTGAAACCATGACGGTGAATATCAATCCTACAGGGGCGGGGTCCGTCACCAAGAGTCCGGATAAAGCAACCTATGTTTATGGAGATACGGTTCAGCTGACCGCCACGGCTAATTCTGGATACACCTTCAGCAATTGGAGCGGCGATGTCACAGGTTCAACCAATCCTGTCACTGTGACGATGAATGGCAATAAGAACGTGACAGCAAATTTTGCTCAGAATCAGTACACGCTCACCGTGAAAATATCCCCGTCTGGTTCGGGGTCGGTCACAAGAAATCCGGATAAATTGACTTATGTTTATGGGGATGTGGTGACTCTGACGGCTACAGCGAATCCTGGGTATAGCTTCAGTAGGTGTCTTGGAGATTTTTACAGCACAGCCAATCCCATCACTATCACTATGAAGAACGATATGACTGTGACGGCCTATTTTCAAGTAGTGGGTTATGACCTTACTGGATATTGGACAAAACCAGTGACCCAGACCTGTAGGACCACAAGTAAGGGGAGAAAGTGTACTATAAACTGTACACTCACTATCAGAAATGATGGCAACACAGATGTATTATCTTCTTTTCTGGTCGCATTTTATCTTTCGTATCATAAAAATGATGTACAATTAGGTGAACATTTAAAGGATTCATCAGTAGGAGCCATTAAGGCAAAAGATAGTAAGGCAATCAAATTCACCTATAATTTACCGTTGGGACGGACCGCAAAAGGCGAATATATCAAAGCGTTGATTGATGCAGGCGGTGATGTGCCAGAAGTTAATAAGGCGAACAACATTGTAGTCTTTGGGCCGATCCAATAGGGAGTAGCTGACGAAAATGAAATGGAGCATGATCGTACTTTTAGTTTTGTTGTGTGGATGCTCTTTCCCTTATGCACATCGCCCATGTGAACTTACAACGAGTGAAGTTCTAATTGGTGCCGGAAGAGTTCTTTCGGGAAGTCAAGAAAACGAGAGAGAAGCCATGAAGATTCGGAAATGTTACCCTGAGTGCAGGGAACTTATAAGCGCTGAGTTGTGGGATTGTATAACTGAGATAGACTTAAGAGAAGGATATATAACAGAAGAACAGTTTAAGAAATATAGAAAACAGATTCATTCTTCATTTGATATGGGAGGGCAGTCTGATCAACATTGACAGAAACAACTTTTCATAAACGCTTGCTTAGGCATTTGGATTATCAAAAAAGGAGATTGCCTACCTTTGAAGACAATCTCTACAATGAGTTTTGAGGTCGGCCATTTCCTAAAGGTTTTAGTAAGGATTAAATAAGACTCAATCGTCTCAAATCTTTCTCTGTCCAACCGGCATCTTGAATCATTGACTTCAAAGTTTTTGGTGGGAAGGTATCTTTGGATTTATGAAATGAAAGGATAACCCTTCTTCCGTCTGGATTTCTAAAGACAAGATGACCCCCTCTTTTTTTAGTCTGTTTAAATCTATCCCTTTCTAATGCGTGTTTAAATTTATTGGCAGTAATATTCTTGGGAAGGATCATGCCCAGATACTTATTGCAGTTTCAGGAAGAATTTCTAAAGCCTCTTCTTCTGGTATAGGTTCTCCATTTTCTTTAAGGTCTTCTATATAGAGGTCTACCGCCTCCCTAATATTTTTTAATGCTTCATCATAGGAATATCCCCAGGTATGACAGCCTTTAAGTGCCGGACAGTAAGCATGGTAGGCCATACGATCATCTTTTGGATCTTCCTCAATGAATACCTTGAATATGTAAGTTTTCATGTATTTTTATAACCTCCCTGATACTATCCAATTTGTGACATTATAGCCTTTGCTTCCTCAAGGCCAATTTTTACACCTGGTTTAATAAAAATAAATGTATATTCCACAAGATCTGTTGACTCATGTTTACCAATACTTTTCGATATTGATGACACTGTGAATGGTTTATCTATCAGGTTTTTTTTAGCGTCGTAATAAAGGTCTCTGATCCGTTCATATCCTATTCCTATTTTTATTCTCGTTGGTAGTATCCTAAAAGCTCTATTTTCCTTATATCCATTTTCCTTTAAGGCATCAACCAAAGCTTTAATTAATGCTCTACCTCTCCTCTTTCTACCACTTTTTACAGGTTTCTCCTTTAACGCCTTTATTACCCATGGCTCATTAGTAAACCAAAAACAAGGATACCTCTCCAAAAGTTCAATCACGGCTTTTTTAACCCTATACTTGCGGTTTATCTTCTTATAGTTCTTTTCACCGTTTTCTATCGTACACACACCTCTAAACTTCAATTCGTTTTCGTTAAGCTTTATAGGTTCCTTGGGTATTAGAAACTTAACTAATCCATCTTGCTTAATTATCTCCTTAACGGATATGGGCTCATTCTCATTTGGCAATTGATCTTTTTCAATGACAGGCATCATTTTAGCAAATGTTTGAATTTTACCTATAATTTTCATGGCTTATACTTTCAATTTCCAATAGTGACAGTTTAAACCATTTTGGTTTAATTGTCAATCATGAAAAATTGGTTTGATCTTGAGGATACCCAAAAATTCGTAAGTAGAAATCGAATAACGATCTGGCGATGGTGCAAAGAAGGACTTCCGTATACCCGCATTGGTAGGCAACTTTTTTTTAGGAAGCAAGATCTTCTCCGGTGGAGAAAATTTAAGATGAAAAGAGGTGGTTGACGTGACGAAAAAGGAATTATTGGAAGAGAATGAGAACCTCCGCACAGCGTTATCTGAGATACGAGATCAAATCGATGATCTCATCGAAGAGGATGAGGAAGAGGAGGAAGAGGAAGAAGATTGAGTCGAGAGGGCCACCTTGGAGGGCAGCGGTGGCCTTCATCCTTTAGCAGAAACATCAAGGAGCGAGCACTCCAATGAGTACGGAAAATGAAAATTTCGAAACACTTGATTTTAGCTACCCCACATTTCACTTAAGAAACTTTTCCATACTTTCTCAAGCTACAGGCCTCTACGGTGAGCGATACGAAGTGATTAAAAAATCACTCTGGTACACACTCCACGGACAAATCCTTCGAAAAGAGATTGTCAGACTCGGTGACATCGAGACTGATTTAAGATGGAATGTTGCCTTCCCCTTCCCCAGCGGCCACGGGAAATTACACATCGAGCATCTCCTTGAGAAAGCTTGTGAAGAACTGGGAGAAAAATTCAGCCAACCCACAAGCTATCATCCAGAACAGTTAGTCGGGAAAACCATTCGGATGGAGAAGAAGGGGAGCATCACCTATCACGAGATCAAAGGTCATTTTGCAGACGATCTGGTCTTATTTGAGGATGCGATTAACCTTGTCAGAGGGCAGGATATGCAATATCAGGATTCCCGCACCTATCTTTGCAAGGCATTGGATACGATTGGGAAGAATAGACTTACGAAGAGGCCGGTTGATGTTCCGAGAGAGCACTCTCTTAAGTACCTTCCCGCTTGCACCGTTGTCCTTCTATTTCAACCCTATTTCCTCCCCGAAGAGGTCTTTCTTTGCGGCTTATTCAGAAGATTCCTCATTCTTTATGTAGGATTTGACGAGAGAGACCAAGGGGAATACGTCCAGAAAGCGAACGGTGAAGGGAAAACAGATGAAAATATTTTCCAGTTTTCACAATACCTAAAGACATTAAAACACAACCACCCAATTGAACCCTTCATCTTCACAGAGGAAGCAAAAGAAAAATTTAACGAGTGCCATTCCTCTCTTATCCAGTATGGGAAGTCTTACGGTGATAAAGCTTCTAACTTTACGAACATGATCGGTTATTCACTTCAAGAATGGCTCCTCAAGATGATCTGCATTTTAGCAATTAGCCGAAAGAAGAGAGATATATCCACTTTTGAGGTTGAGATGGCCTTTTGCGATCTCCTCGAATTTCTGCATTCCACCCTTAATTTTGTGGAAAACAAGGTCGAAGGTCTTCTGGACTACGGTGAAAGCTGGCATGGGGCCAAAGGCGATGATCTTAAACTTTTGCAATGGTTGCACCATGAAGGGGTTATAGATGAAAGTTCTTACTCCCTGTCCATTGCGGATTACATTCTTAAAATTAAAGGCATAGTGCGTTTGACAGACTCCGGTGCAAGAGCACGATACAATAAGCACATCCGAAAAGGATGGATTAAAAGCAAACAGATTGGCCAACACAATAGTAAGGTGTGGTTGGCCTTTCGCCCAAACCTCAAAACTCAGGGTGATAAGGGTGATAATGTTATTCAGGTCTACAGGAAAATTATAAAGGAAAACTTTCCATCACAGGAAATTTCCTCTGAACCCAGAGAATCATTATCACCCTTATCACCCTCATTACCCTCTCCAAAATTCAAAATTGGAGATTACGTCCAGCGGATATCCCAGGGAATAGAAACATTCAAGACTCCAAGAAAAATTGTTCGTTGGGATCGAGACGATGGAAATGGTCAGTTTTTCTACTTTGTAGAGGGTGAAAATGTTGGTATTCCTGAGAATCAAGTTGAGATAGGCAATTTGAGTGTTGAGCTACCAATACGTTTAGAAGAGGTTAGTGTATGATCTGCTTTGCTTGCTCGCTCCGGCAGATGGGATCTGAGAATGGAGGGGTGGGGCCATCTCAAAAAATATGGTGAACAGAGCCATGATGAATAAAAGGTCAGGGGCACCAGGCGGGGGGGGTGATAAGATCGCAGAGAGTCTTTCCCCCTCCTGTCCGGTTGTTTATTATGTCAAAAAAGGGAGGCATCAAACCAGTGGAGGAAATCTCTTGGCCGTGAGAACCTCCGACCATAAGGCAGGTGCCTCCCTTTCTTCCTTAATGCCTAATGGGAGATAAACGGCCCAGGGGGTTTGGGGGATGGAATCCCCCAAGAAGGTGGGGAGATAGAATCCAAAGAGAGGAGGTAAGACGTGAACAAAATCCAAATACAATTAGGCCCGTGTGGTCGTTGGGTGATCTTTCTCTCTGATCCACAGACACAGGCCATGAAAGAGATCGCCAGGCTCAAGGGAATGAAATACGAAGCTCTCTTGGAGGAGATGGTCTCTGAATTTATACGGAGGCATTCTTTCTCTCAGTTAAAGAAAGTGGCGTGACCCCAAAAAGCAGGGAAAAGGTAAATGACATATCTCACTCCTGTTAAGTCAATTCGAAAGAAATGTCTGGAGTGCTCCTCCACTCCGAAAATGGTGAGAGAATGCCAAGAGAGGGATTGCCCCCTCTACCTTTATCGACTCGGACATAACCCACGGCGTAAGGGAGTGGGAGTAATTAAGAATTTGGGTTCTTATTGCAAAAAACAGCCCACTTGAGTGGAAGGAAATTTTAGGAAAAGAAAAATACGATGAGTGAGTCATAGGCAGGCTAATTTAAGGCTTTCCGATAAGTCGCAATAAAGGAAAGTTTGAGGTGAAAACCGATGGAGAATGATACTGCTCTTGGAAAGAATTTTCCTAAAGAGAAGGTAAGTAGGAAACCGAAACCGTACAGGTCAAATTCTCTTACCCTTGAGGAACAGGATCGGCTCCTAAGCGTAACCGAGTCCTTTGAAGACCTCGCTTTGTTCCGGCTCGCATTGTCAACGGGTATCCGTAGGGAAGACATTGCCAACATTGAGATCGGGAACATTCACCTTGACAACCGGCAACTAAGATTTTGGGAGTCTAAGAAACGAAGATGGTGGACGGTTCCCTTAACCATTGAGGTTTGTCAGGAGATTCGAAGGCTGCTCAATACTTATCCTAACGATAGAAAGCGACTCTTCGATATGACGGGACGGACCGCCTACAACAGGCTCCAGCGTTATTTAGAGAAGGCAGGGATAAAGAAGGAGTTGTCCTTCCATGATTTGAGACGGAGTTTTATTAAAGTTGCCAAACGGAAAGGGTTGAGTCCCAAAGCTGTAAGCCAAATCACAGGAGATAGTTTCAGTACCATCGAGCAATCCTATGCGAATTTGGATATGGAAGAGTTAAAAGAAGAAGTCGATAAACTTTAAGGAGGGATCGAAGTGAAGTGGACGACCATTTCGGAAGCTCAGAAAGAATTTGGTGTCTGCAATAAAACTATCCGTCGATGGAAAGAAAACCGAAAAATACGCTCCAAAGTGAAGGGCGGCCATGTCCTTGTAGATATAGATAGTGTCAGAAACGATGCTCAAGGACCAATGTCCAATGTTCCTGTCCCAAAAGCGTCAGCGAATCTAAGGAAGATGGGGAACAGAGCTTTGACAAGGGAGTTGGACGATAGACAAAGTGATTTCAATGATGATGTCCAGGACTCCCAAGCAAGTGTCCAATCCGTTCCCAGATCGAAAAAGGCCCATTTCACCCCCTTAAGAAGCCTGGAAATGGACCTCAAAGCCACGGAAATAAGTTTTCAATTGGAGAAGCTTGAAGCCGAACGGGAAAGATGGAGAGCCTTAAAAGAGAACGAGAAAATAGAAAAGGAGGATAAGGAGATGGCCATCCGGATGGAGGAGATAAGAAACTACCAACAGAAGCACGAGAGCGAAGAGCGGGACCAAAAAAAGCGAATCCGCCTCGACCATGTAAAAAAAGCGATTTCTTCCAATCTCGTAAGTTTCCTCCCGACCTCCATTCTTGCCGAAATCTTCATGCAGGTAGAAAAAACTCTTTCAGGGATGGACGTTCTAAGCCTCTCGATTCAAGAATTGATGACTTACGGCCTGATGGTCCGGAACCGTGTTTTAGCTAAATACGCAAGCGAAGTCCGAACAGCCTATTTGAATCATCTTTACAGTGTCTTGCAGCAGGAAATGAAAAATCAGTTAGATGGAATCTATCGTCAATTTCTAAACAAGGGGTGGC
Source organism: uncultured delta proteobacterium (assembly GCA_963826305.1). Classification (GTDB taxonomy): domain Bacteria; phylum Desulfobacterota; class BSN033; order BSN033; family UBA1163; genus CAWGWZ01. The sequence continues at coordinate 704,982 of CAWGWZ010000028.1, forward strand.
ACGGGTCTTTCAAGGATCTCCTCGCCACCCACGCTCCCCAAATGCTCGCTGATCTGGAAGCTTTGGGAATTCAAGTGATCAAATAAGGATAGATGATGTGACCATCGGTCAGAGCAAAAAGTCTTCTTACAGGCGATCCTGGAGTGTATATTGAAAGAATTTTTAACGATCGATGAGCTTTCTGAATATCTAAGCATCAAGCGAAGCGGCCTTTATTCCATAGTTGAAAGCGGGGAGTTGCCTCATTACAGGATAGGCCGTCGGATAAGATTCAAACGGGATGATGTGAACCAATGGATAGAGTCTCACAAAAGACAAGGCATTGACGTGAATAAGAAAGCAAAGGTCACTCTGAGACCTACAGATAAGCCAAAGACGGACGTTGACAGGCTTGTGAAAAAATCTATTGAAGATGTCAAAGAAATTTTGTATACTCCCGATCACGGGAGACCAGACCAAGTCAGGGGCCTCAGAAAGGAGGTGTCCAGTGGCACTTTATAAAAGGGGCAGGGTCTGGCAAATGTCGTTTGTCTATGAGGGAAGGCGTTATCGAAGATCAACAGAAACCGAAGATCCAAAATTAGCACAAAAGATTTATGATAAGGTCAAAGGCCAGGTTGCGGAAGGGAAATGGTTTGAGAGGCTACCAGGGGAAGATAAGACTTTTGAGGATATGGTTAAAAAGTTCTCCGATGAGAACATTCCCCCACGGTCTACTGTGGTCTATACATCCGTTTTAAAAACCCTGTCAAAGGCTTTTAATGGTCCTCTTACCAGGATCACTCCGAATGTGGTCAACAAATTTAAGAGGGATTTAAGAGATCAAGGGGAGAAGTCAGCCAGCATCAATCACAAAATAAGGATTCTAAAACGAATGTTCAATGTTTCAACAAACGAATGGGCATGGTTTAGAGAAAACCCGATCAGGTTCGTTCATCTTGAACGGGAGGAGGCCAAGAGAGACCGATGGGTAACTCCAGAAGAGGAAGAAGCTATCCTCTTGTATTGTTCCCATTGGTTAAAAGAAATCGTGATTTTCGACCTACACACCGGACTTCGATTAGGTGAACTCTGCAACCTTCGAATACCTCATGTTGACCTTTTCAAAAGAACCATTTCGATTGTTGAATCTAAGAATGATGAACCCAGAATCATTCCTCTTAATCAAAGAGCATTCGGTATTTTGAAGGAAAAGTTGAAAGTCAGATCCATTTCATGTGACCATGTCTTCCAACCGAACGGAAAGCAACTAAAGAAATATATCATTCAGTTTGCCTTTCGGGGAGCCTGCCTGGCAGCCGGAATTGAAAACCTTCATTTCCATGATTTAAGGCACACTTTTGCAACGAGATTAGTCCAGGCTGGAGAAGACCTATACAAGATCCAAAAGTTATTAGGACACAAATCACCGAACATGACTCAAAGATATTCTCATCATTCCCCTGAAAGCCTAAGAAGTTCAGTGGAGAGGCTTGACGAGTATGTCACAAAAATGGCACAATTGGCCATAAGTGATTGAATTTATTTACCTTGGATTAAATAGGGAATATAATGGACTTATCAAATGTCAATGCGATAGCAGGGAGGAAGCATGGCAGCAAAAAAGGTAGATGAAAAATCCTTCGGGGCCAAAATGAAGCAGCTTCGCAAAGTAAGAAAGACCTCTTTGGAACATCTTGCTAATAAAACGGGATATTCCCAGCGTTACTTAAAGGAGATCGAGGAAGGAGTCGCCATCCCTCCTGTCTCAGCAGTCATCCAGATCGCCAAGGCCCTCTCCATTGACTCCGGGTCTTTCCTCTCTGCTGAAGAACAGGCAGCTTCTGAAAGAAGAAGGAGGGAAAGCTTTTTCAAGCGGACTCAGGTTTACTCTTATCGGACTCTCACTCCGGAGGCAGAGACAAAACACATGAAAGCCTTCCTCGTCACCATCGATCCCAGACAGGATCATAAGATGGTGGAGTACCGACATGAAGGAGAGGAGTTCCTTTATGTTCTAAAAGGGCATGTGGAGGTGATGGTCGGGGAAAATCAAAATCTTCTTAAACAAGGGGAAACGCTTCACTTCGACTCAGGAATCCCGCACAAACTTCGCAATCTCAGCGATGAGGAAGCCGAACTCCTCGTCGTCATCTATACCCCCTAACCCGAGTTCGGATTTCGGAATGCGGAATTCGGATTGAAATTCTAATGTCCAGTTTGAAATCCCCCAACCTTCCTGAAAGTTGTTTTTTTTACTCCGCAATCGCCAATCCGCAATTGATTTATTCTCTCCAGTTCCTGGGCACTCCAACAAGGGAGGCCTTTCGATCTAATTCGTCCAGTTGATTCTCAAAATATCGGATCGCATTGTTCACCCGATTCAACTCGGAGCGGGCCCCTCGGCTCTCATAATTTGCCTTCAGCTTTTTCAACTCCATCAGGTTTCGATTGTAAAAGCGGAACTGACCGACCCAGTAATCTCTACCATACCCGTCTGGTCGATCGGGCGATGGCTCGCCCTGCAATGGATAGAGGGTCATTTTCCCGTTGATGGAATCAAGAACCACTTTAAACTTATTGAGGAAGGAGTTTCCCAAGAGTCCTTCCTTATCGGAGGACATGGTGTAAACCAAGGCCTCCACATTCTCCACCTCTGCATTTCCTACCCGCAAAGATCTCAACGTCACCAGAGGAGTAAGGATGACATCATTGACGGTCGAGACGGGAATGATGGGGGTGTTGTCATCAATGATCAGGCCCAATTCCCTTGCCGTTTGCCGGCTGATGAGGGTAAAACTCGCCCCCGAATCAACAATGAACTGCCGTGGCACCTTACCATTCAAGATGACGTCCACCAGCAGTAGTTCATGTCTTCGTAGAAGATTCACCTCAATCCCTTCGGCCCGGTCGGCTCTGGAGGGCTTCGGTGAGGAAGGCGAAGTGGACTTTTCTCTAATTCCCTGAGAGGGAAGCTCTTTGGGGGTCTTCAGCGTCTCCACATCTGTTCGATAATTTTCCGGAATGTTGGAGAGGTCGTCGGCGAAATGGACGGTCCCCTTCTCATCCACCCATTTATACACTTCTCCGTAACTGGGCGATGTTGAGACGACCAAAATGAAGATAAAAAGGAAAATAACTTTCATTCTCTCTCCCGTTGCTCAGGGACAAAAACATTCTACCGGTTACAGAAGAACTTGTCAATTGCTGTTTCTACCTCCCTCTGTTATAATTTTCATTCAAATTTCAGATAGAGAGGAGAGAAGGATGGGAAAAAATACGCAAGAAAACTTAAAAGAGGCATTTGCAGGTGAATCTCAGGCCAATCGGACATACCTGGCCTTCGCAAAGAAAGCAGAAGAAGACGGGTACTCCCAGGTTGCCAAACTTTTCAGGGCTGCCGCAGAGGCCGAAACCGTCCATGCCCATAACCATCTTCGGGTCATGAAGGGAATCCAGGCCACAAAAGAGAACCTCCAGGTCGCCATCAACGGCGAAACACACGAATTCAAGAAGATGTACCCCGAAATGATGGTCGCAGCAAAGGCTGAAAAGAACGAGGATGCCGTGCAGACCTTTCATTATGCCAACGAGGTAGAAAAGATTCACGCAGCCCTCTACTCAAAGGCCTTGGAGAATTTGGGTAAGAACGAAGTATTGGACTACTATGTCTGCCCTTTCTGCGGAAATACCGTGGAAAAGGCTCCGCCTGAGAAATGCCCGATCTGCGGCGCTCCGGGAAAGAAATTTATGAAAATCGCTTGATCTTTATTCTAGGCAATCTAAGAAATAAAAAAACCTTATAACCTTCCCTCCCCCTTTGGAGGGTGTGTCGTAATGAAGAAGGAGGGTAGATTCCGGCAGAACAGGCAGTCAGGCTCCTCAGCTTTAGAACGCGGTCGTTTAAAGTTATGGGTAATCGGCCTTCTTAAAAATGGGATTCTTTTAATGGGCTTGGAGTCTCGAAGCTGAGCAATGAAAGGTTTCCGCCCTGCCTTCGCCGAAGCGGCTACGCGCAGGCAGGTCTAAAGCTTCGTCACCCGACCGCCTGTTCCGTCTTGCAACGGAAGTAGTTTCTCGTTGATTACGACACAGTCTCTTGATGGGGGAGGGCGAGGGTGGGGGCGGACAAAAAGAACTTAAGCCCCCTCCCCTTCACCCTGTCAGATAGAAGATTCCCTGAATAACGGGGCTGGATAATCAAACTTATCTAACAGGGTGAATCCCCTTCCACCAGGGGAGGGGGAAAGTGGTGTGGATGAGGACTTACTTTCTCCATCCGGATTCAATTCGAAAGCTCTTTGACACCATCGCCCCCACATACGATTTTCTCAATCATCTTCTCAGCCTGAGAAGGGATTTCTATTGGAGGAAGATGGCCGTCCGGGAGCTCAAAGGGTTTGAAGGCTGGATATTGGATATTGCCACAGGGACCGGAGATGTCGCCATAGAGATTGCTCATCAGAATGGTTATAAGAGAAAGGTCTTCGGATTGGATTTCTCTGACCCCATGATCAGAAGGGCCCACCGAAAACTCTTAAAAAAAGGCTTTTCCAGAAGAATTATCTTAAGCCTCGGGGATGCCCTATCTCTTCCCTTCCGAGAGAATACCTTCAGCGCCTCGATGATCGCCTTTGGTTTAAGGAATATACTGAAGAAGGAACAGGCTCTCGCCGAGATGGTCCGAGTCATCAAAGAGGGGGGGAAAGTGATTATTCTCGAGTTCACTTTTCCAAAGACGGGATGGATGAGAAGATTGTATCCCATCTATTTTAGAAAGGTCCTGCCCTGGGTCGGTGGCCTCATCTCCGGCGACAAAGGTGCGTATGCGTATCTTCCAGAATCGGTCTACCATTTTCAATATGCTGAAGATTATGAGGAGATCATGAAGAAAGCAGGGCTGAAGAGCGTGAGTTCCCGTCCTTTGACGGGTGGCATTGCCTCCATCATCTCAGGAATGAAAAAGTGCCAATGATTCGGCCCTTCACCTTCTCCGATCTCGATCGTATCCTCCAAATCGAACTCCAATCTTTTCCCAAATCTCCGTATGATTGGGCCACCTTCGTCAACCTCCACTATCTTTACCCGGAAACCTTCTTGGTCTATGTCGACAAGACCCGTGACCGAGAGGAAGGCCAAATTGGGGGCTATATCATCTTCTCTCCGGATGGACACATTATCTCTATCGCCGTCCATCCTCACGATAGAAGAAAAGGCATCGGGAAAGAACTCCTCCAAAGGGTGATGGACGCTGCACCTCACAAAAGGATATGGGCGGAGGTAAGAAAGAGCAATCAAGGAGCACAGGCATTTTATCTCCGTATGGGATTCCAGATCACCGGAGTGGTTCCGAACTATTACGGAAACGAAGACGCCTTGATCGTTCGGTCGAGGCCTTCCGCCCCCGGATCCCGTTGACCCTGGCTTTCCATCAAGATCCGAGCGGATTCGGAAGGAATGGGGAGTGACCACGCTGAGATATCAAAAAATCGAGGATAGGGTTGAGGTGATCGGCCTCCCAAAGGAGAAACTCTGCCTCTATTGTTGGAGCGGAGACTACAAAATTCCACGAGGGGTCCGGGGTTCAAGGGGTCAAGGGTCCGAGGAAACTGTCAAAGTGAAGAGGTAATCAATACAAGATATTTCAACTTGAACCCCTGAATCCTCGAATCCTTGAACGCTCTGTTACTTAGAAAATCTTACGATATCTCCCGCTTTGATGCCATTGGAAGAAAACCATCCCTTATTCATCTCCAGGGCATAGATGACCCGTCTGGGTGGGGCGTGGGTTTGTAAGCTCAGGGGTTTCATATCCGTGATCTTTACGATCCGGCCATCCTTGTCGATGAAGGCGATGCTCAACGGGATAAGCGTGTTCTTCATCCAGAATCCGTGATAGTCCTCCACTTCGAAGATGAACAACATCCCTTCATCCTTCCCCAAATGCTTTCTGCCCATCAAACCATTGCTCGTCTCTTCGGGTGTCTTCGCTACCTCCACCCATATCTCTTTGCTCTTAATGTAAAGAGGGATCCTGAGGGAGCTCTGAGAATGTGCAATGGGAATCCAGAATAAAAATAGAATGAAAATAATCTTCTCAATCCCTCGGTCCGGAGACATCCTTACCCTTCCCATCCCATTCCCTTTTCTCCATCAGATCAACGAGGTTTCGAACTTCATCCTTGATCTTTCCCGTATTCCACTGGATGAACAAGACCCAGAGGGGAAGAAGAAGCCAAATAATCAGGAGGATGCCCAAGAAGATGACGATCGCAATGGCGATCCCAAAAGGAAGTTCTCTAAAGATCTGTTCAAGATACCATTCCATCCCCATCTTGGATCTCCTTTCCAAATCCGAAGTTATCAATGTCGGTAATCATAAATCCGAAGCACGAAATTCGAAACAAATTCGAATGGCCGAAATTCAAAGTGCCAAATTTGGCCATTTGGATTTTGGGTTTGTTTCGCCTGCCTGCGCGTAGTCCCGCCTTGCGGGACGAAGGCAGAGATTTCGATATTCGAATTTCGAATTTTCTCTTAACGGGCCTTTTCTCCTCCCAACTGTTTCTTCAGTTTTTCATTGACCTTCAAAATTTGATCCACATCCGAACCGCTGAGCTCCCAAGAATAGTTATCCTTCCCATCTTTCTTCAGCTTAATCTTCACCTCCGGGGGAAGAGGCAGCTCCCTCCCTGCCTTCTCTTTTTCCACCACGATCTTCGGGACCGACGGAACCTCTGATTTTTCCTGCGGGGCAAGAGGTTCTCCCTTACAGCCAATCATGACGAACACCACCAAGATACAGAGTATCGGTATTTTTTTCATTCCACCTCAGCCCCTTGAGCGACGGAAAGGGTTAATCCTCTTTCAAAAGAAGCCGGCATCCTTTCAGGAAGTCTTCCTTGGTGAGAGCAGCCTTTGGGTAGGAATAGGTTCTCAGCTGCACCTCCGTCCCCTTTGGGATATAGCCCCCCTGGGTCAATTTGGCTTGAACCCTTTCGCCAATCTCCTTAGCCATCCTCTTATCGTTGAAAGAAAAAATATGAACCATATTGCTTTTAAAAGGAACGACGGTATCGACCGCCCGGACCATCTTCTGGAGGGCGTATACCACCCCTTCCCAAGAGTCTTGGCTGAGCGCAACCTCTCGCTTGGTCCGCTGGTCCCAAAACTCCACCCGAATGATCGAAAAAGGCATCTTATCCCTTTCCGCCTCCTCCACCATTGGGTTGAGAAGGAGTTTATAAACGATGTTCACCCCAAAGAGTGGGAGGGTGAAGACAAAGGAGGCGCCGCTTCCGGATTTGCTCTCTGCATGGATGGAACCCTGGTGTCCTTCGATGATCTCTTTGGTAATGGCGAGGCCCAGACCGGTTCCCGTGATCATCCCTATCTGGGTTTTCTTCCCTTGATAGAAACGGTCAAATATTTTGGGCAGGTCTTCCGGCAAAATACCAACTCCCGTATCGCTCACGACCACCTTTAAATAATCCCGGCCTTCTGTGAGCCCCCTTGAATCAATGGTGATCTTCCCACCTGGAGGGGTAAATTTAATTCCGTTCGAAATGAGGTTGATGAAAACCTCGACCAATCGATTGCGATCAGTCAAAACTAATGGTGTTTCCGGATCGAGGCGATTTTCCAGTGTGATTCCCTTTTCTCCCAATTGTTGGGACAATGTCATCGATGCATCCTCGATGACCTCGATCAGAGGAATTGGCTCAAACCTCAACTTCAAACCCTTTCCAGATTCGATTCTCGAAAAATCGAGGAGGGTTTCGATCAGATTCGTCAGCCGAACAATATTCTTGTTGGCAATGCCCAAGTATTCCTTCTGATCCTCCGTAAGGGTTCCCACATATCCTTCAAGCATAAGAGAAATGAATTCCTTGATGACGGTCAGAGGGGTCCGAAGTTCATGTGAAACGCTCGAGATGAAGGAAGACTTCAATTGGTCGAGCCGTTTGAGTTCTGCATTCGCCGCCTCCAATTCCACCGATTTCTGAGTCAAATCGCCAATGAGATTCCTCTCACGGATAACCCGGTTCAATTTTGCCCTGACCTCGTCGATCGTAAAGGGTTTAGTGATGTAGTCCGTTGCCCCAGAGGTCACGACATCGGTGTAAGTGTAAGAGGCCCCGTGTGCGGTCACACAGATGATATAGAGGTCGGGGAATTCAACTCGGCAGGCCTTCATCAATTCGAACCCATCCATCTCGGGCATCTTGATATCAGTGATCAAAATGGTGAAGGGCTCATTCCTTAACGCCTCCAACGCCTCTTTCCCGCTTCTGGCCGTTACGACCTCGTGGCCGATGTGGGTCACAATCTTGGAAACCATTTCTCGGACCGATTCCTCATCATCTACCACTAAAATCCTTTCCTTTTCCATCTTGAAATCCTTTTCAACTTTTATCAAAAAAGAGAGGCGGGAGAGCCACTCCGTGCCTGCCTGCGGTAGGCAGGGAGGACCGCCCCTGCCAAACCTACCACCGGATCATCAACAGAAAGGATATTCCTTTTATGCAGTAATTTCAACAAAATTGTGAAGCCTGCCATCGGGCGGAACGCAATTCACGAGATACGTTGCCCGGCAACGGTTATTTGCGTTCCAATTCTTTTTTCCAAGTGGAGAAGAAGGCCCAGAATCGTTCGGAGGTTCCCGGTGGCAGATTGAGAAAATGAGTTCCAGATGGAATGGTCTCCTCGGAGAAGTGTGGGTTCATCTCTCTCATTTCTTTGTAAAAAGATCCAACGGCCCTTGCCACATCCATGATGGGAAGAGGTTGAGGCAATTCAATCTGGACCCTATCCACCTGCAAAGGATCGTAACACTCGTTCTTCTCTAAATAAAACCCATATTTCTCTGGCTCGGAAAGGACAATCTTAGCGACCGCTATCTTATAGACGTACCGCTCCGTCTCCATGGGAAGATCAAGGTAGAAGTAGTCCTTCGTCCTTTGGAGTCCTATCTCCTTGCGAATTCTATTCTCTCCTGCATTATAGGCAGCCATTGCCAACGTCCAGCTCTTAAATTCCTCATAGAGGCTTTTTAGATAGGCCAGAGCACCCTCCGTGGCCTTAAAGAAATCGAAGCGTTCATCGATCACACGACTCCTCCTCATCCCGTATCTTTCACCAGTGGAAGGGATGAATTGCCAGATTCCAGATGCCCCGGAGGAGGACACCGCATGGGGCCGCAGGCTGCTTTCCGTAATGGTGACATACTTCAAATCGTCCGGAAGATCCATCTCTTTCAGCCTCTTTTCAATATAGGGAAAGTATCGGCTGGCCCGCTTCATCCATAGGAGGACTTGAGCCTCGTTGTCCAATGTCACGAGAAATTCTCGATCCAAATTCTCCCACACGTTTCGATCTTCCAATGGAACCCTCTCTCCGCAGAGGGACACCTCCTTTGGAAGTTTGTAGGAGGTGAGGGGAGGACGGACGTGAATGCTTCTGAGGCGGTATTCCAAACCTGCCACCTCTGAACGGAGTGTGGAGACCGACGCTTCCAGTGCGCTTAATTTTTCCAGTTCTGAGCGAAGTAGAGTGAGGGAGTTTTGCAGAGCTTCCATCTTCTCTAACTCCGAACGAAGGGAGGAGATCGAATGTTCCGATGTCCTCAACTTCTCTACCAAGGAATCATACTTCTCAGAAGACTCCTCCTGAACGATCACCTTCTCCGGTTCTCTCTTTGCAGATCGATCTGTAGCGCAACCGACAAGGAAAAGACAAAATATCGAAAGGGGAACGGCGATCCTCAACCTCTTCATGTCTATAACCTCTTTACCCTAAAGCTTCCTGAGAAAATGGAGTCATGATAACTCAAAAAATACCATATTTTTTGTTCAAGATTCAAGGACCACCTTTCTCTGTTCATTTTTTACTTGACGTTAATCTCTGATATTCTATAATCACCGCGTGGTGGGGAGTTCCTAAACATTCTTAGACAGGGAGGTGCAAAGATATGAAATCAAATAAGGTATGGTTTTGCGGATTCGTAGTTGCGTTCGTTATCACGTGTTTCACTGCCAGCACAACTCGTGCTCAAGACTTATCCGGTTGGGTGGGAAAATGGTTCAAGCTTACTGCTAACGGCAAAGAGTGGAATACCCAAAACACTGAGGGAGATTATTATATTCAAACTCAAGGTCATACGGTTCCTGCCTTTCTGAAAATTACGGCCTGGGATACAACAGACCCCTCTGATCCATTATTAAGGTGTTCTGGTTGCGATCAAGGAGGGGGAGAGTTCAATCAATATATCGTTGAACTCCATTACTTAGGTGGCACGGATTTGGACTTTCTGTGCTTGGGTGTTATTGTGGAGAGTGAACACCACGAACAATTTACTGCACGGATCACAGGAAAAGAGTCAGGTGGAATTTTAAAAAGCGCTACATTTAAAACGATGGGAGGTATCAGTTGGAAGAAGAGCCAAGACGACCCCCGTAGTGGTAAGGTCGGTGGAATTACCATTACCGGTAGCCTAATCTCAGAATCAAAGTTACCATCTTGGGTGCCAAAATAGACACTAAAATAGGGACACATCCCAATTTATTTTTGAATGATAGCCCTGAAATAAAATGGGATGTGTCCCTTACTTCAAGAAAAGAGGAGTGCTTACCAAGACGGTTTGACGCCGATCTTTGTCCTCACCTCATCCATTACCTCTATGGCAATTGCTTTACATCGGGCGGCACCGGACTTTAATACATCAATCATGTATTGAGGGTTTCGATTGATCTCTTTGGCGCGGTTCTGAATGGGACCGATCTCTTCCATCATATTCTCAAAAAGGATCTTTTTGCACTCAATGCATCCGATTCCCGCTGTCCGACAATGATGATCAACAAAAGCAATCCGATCTGGTTTTGAAAATGCTTCGTGCATGGTGAAGATATTACAGTGTTCTGGATGTCCCGGATCACTCCGCCTCTGCCGATGTGGACAGGTCGAAGCTGTCCTCAACTTTTCCCAGATGACTTCTGGAGGTTCGAGAAGTCCGATGGAGTTATTCAACGATTTAGACATCTTCGAGCTTCCATCCGTTCCCAGAATTTTGGGCGCATCTGAAAGCAGCACTTGAGGTTCAGGAAAAGTATCTCCAAAACGGGTATTAAATTTTCGCGCAATCTCCCTCGAGAATTCAACATGCTGGATCTGATCCTCTCCGACCGGCACATAGCCTGCCTTATAGATGAGAATATCCGCTGCCTGGAGGACCGGATAGTCACGAAGCCCGACATTGACGTTGTGCCGATGTTGTCTTCCCTTCTCCTTAAACTGTGTCATTCTTTCCAGCTCACCCACAGGCGTGATACAATTGAAAATCCATGCCAGTTCTGTATGCTCGGGCACATGGGACTGGACGAAAACCTTGCATCGGTCAGGAGTTAAACCACAAGCAACAAGTACGGTCGCTGTTTCCAAAATCCTCTGTTGCATCGAGGCCATATCGTATTCAATCGTAATGGCATGATAGTCCACCACACAATAGATGCAATCATACTGATCCCCCAATTTGACCCAGTGGCGGATAGCGCCCACATAATTGCCGATGTGAATCTCGCCTGAAGGCTGAATCCCGCTGAAGATACGATCCATCGATGACTCCTTCCCTTGGCGCTACGCGCAAAGCGTTAAGCGCTTAGCGCCTCTTAATAATGAAAGAGGCCATGGGTTGATATTGCCCATGGCCTCTTGCCCGTCCCGTTTCGTCAGATTACGGATGTAGAGGGCTTAGACAATATCCACTCTTATTGCTTCTCTGCCAAACCCAGACCAGATACATTTCCCTCTCTCCTTCACACTGACTGAGCTATTCGAGTCAAAGATAATTTATCTTAATCCCTTCAAAAAATCAATACCCTCGTTAGACTCGTCGTTAGACTTTCTTGATGAAATCGCAGAGCATCTTGGCGGTCTTTTGAACGATTTTGCCACACGTCTCCATACCGCCTGAAGCCAACCACTTTTGACGTTCTTCCTCATTATCGAGATGACAGTTGATTAAATCATAACAGATACAGCTTCCAAACTCCTTTTCAAACCGATTCCAAAACTGTTGGCATTTCTCATAGACCTTTGAGACCGCTTCCCGATCTTTTGGATCGGCCCTTCCTAATCTCATGCCAATAGCCATTACTGATCCAGTGAATGCTCCACAGAGTGATCCCTTCCGTCCAATGCCTCCACCGAATCCTGTTGCCAATCTCGGAACGATCGAATCCTGAATCCCAAAATGCTCCTTGAAACTCAAGGATATTGATTCGGCTCAGTTAAACCCTTCCTCAAAAAACATCCTTGCTTTCTCAGAAATCAATTTTGCAGTATCCACTCTTTTCATGCCGAACCTCCTCGCCCATGAAAGACCTGACCCTACCACTAACAGAAATATACAGAGAAGTAAAGGGACGGTCTAAAACCTGTAACCTTTCAAATATGAGTTGTCTCCTATATGAGCCTTGACTCATATTATTTACACTTGGTTTTCCCTTATTAAGATATTTTTGAAATTTTTTTAAAGACCCTTTCTACCCGCGATTAGGCCATGGAAACACCAGAGACCAGAAGGATTGAAATGTCCAAGAAAGGAGCCCCGAATGAACCGGCTCACAATCAATCTTTGCTTTCTCTCAAGATGCGCTAAACAAGGCAAAAAGAATGAAGGGAGTTGTCCGAACAATACCCAAGAGAAAAAGATGATTCCTTTGATCACCGCTCAATTCTTAATCTAATCGATCTCTGAAAGTAGGGCCCTTACCCTGTCCTCGATCATATCCCTCACACTCCTGAAGACATCAATCGTTTTTCCCTTGGGGTCCGGAACTTCCCATTCGACAATCTTCTTTGCGGGAACGGCGGGGCAGGTTTCCTCACACCCCATCGTAATGAGATAATCCATCTCGACAGGCGGAAGATCACTCAATCCCTTTGGTCGTTTAAAAGAAAGATCAATCCCCGTTTCTTTCATGACCTCGATAACCAATGGATCGATTGAAGAAGAAGGGTGGGACCCCGCACTGTAGACTTCCAATTCTCCTTGACCAAGGGCTTCGGCAAAGCCCTGAGCCATTTGACTGCGCCGGGCATTTTCAACACAGATAAAAACAATTCTCTTTTTTTTCATGATTTTCTAATTCCTCATCATTCCATTATTCCACTATTCCATCATTCCAGAATTCAAGTTCATGGCTCACAAGACACATGGCAAACCCCGCTCGGCGTTTCAACGGCATAGGGGAAATATTTCTTCCTAAACCAGAGGGCTACGTTGACAAGGCTGATCAGAACAGGGACCTCCAGTAAAGGACCAATGACCGCCGCAAAGGCTTGGCCCGAATTGACCCCGAAGACGGCCACAGCAACTGCAATGGCGAGCTCGAAGTTATTTGATGCAGCCGTGAAGCTCAGCGTAGTAGACTGTTCATAGGTAGCGTTCACTTTCATCGACAGATAGAAAGATACGAAGAACATGAGCACGAAATAGATGAACAATGGAATAGCTACGCGGACGACATCGAGCGGAAGCTGGACGATGTATTCACCCTTGAGGGAAAACATCACCAGTATGGTGAAAAGAAGGGCAATCAGGGTGATCGGGCTGATTTTAGGGACGAATTTATGTTCGTACCACTCCCGCCCCAATGTTTTCAGGCCGATGAGTCTCGAAAGAACACCCGCGATGAAAGGTATTCCGAGATAAATGAATACGCTCTCAGCGATCTGTCCAATCGTAATCTTGACTGCCATTCCTTTTAACCCCAGCCACGGGGGCAGCACGGTGATAAAGATATAGGCATAAATGGAGAAGAAAAGTACCTGGAAGATCGAATTGAAGGCCACCAAGCCAGCGCAGTATTCCCTGTCTCCTGAAGCCAGGTCATTCCACACAATGACCATCGCAATGCAGCGGGCCAATCCTATCAGAATCAAACCCACCATATATTCGTGGTAGCCGGAAAGGAAGGTAATGGCTAAAAGGAACATGAGGATAGGCCCAATGATCCAGTTTTGGATTAAGGAAAGGGCAAGGACTTTATAGTTGCGAAACACCTGCCCAAGTTGTTCATATCTGACCTTAGCTAAAGGCGGGTACATCATTAGAATGAGCCCAACGGCAATTGGGATGTTGGTCGTACCGGATTGAAACTGGTTCCAGAAGTTAACCACACCTGGGAAGAGATATCCCCAGCCTACTCCGACAAACATCGCCAGAAAGATCCACAGCGTTAAAAAGCGGTCCAGAAAAGAGAGTTTTTGACTAATCCGTTCCTCAGCCATTCTTCGCGTCCTCCTTTATCGGGATATGGTATCCTGCGGCCTGAAGCATTTCGACCAGTACTTTCTGCTTTTCTAAATGTTCTTCTGAAAAGAGAGGAGCACATTTCGTAATCTCGGTCTATAGACCGAGAACACAATCCTCAAAGTGTAGTTAGCAAGTACCATTAATGTGTCCTGACCAGCATTTGAGTTGACGGACAGTGTCAAGACACCCCTTCTTGCAACTTGCACCTACAAACCTTGAGTCTGAGGCAACTCTGAAGGTCCTCGATTACCGATAGAAGTTGTGAATGCCGATTCAATCTATGAGAATTATATCACAACATTTTCGGTGGCCTAAAAACAGAGCATCTATAGCAGATATTGAGACCTCCCCAGAAAGGGTCTCTGCCTCGCCCATTCGGTCATCGCTTACACCAACAAGTGTTGATATTGCCCCCAAGCACGCTTTGCACGAACGTCCCCAAGGTTCGTCCCTTGAAAACATCAGATAGTCCCATTTTTACTTTACAGGATTACAAATAGCGACATATTTTACGAATTGTTTCCCACGATTCTTTTAAAAAACTGAGAAAAATTCAATTGACTTTTTGAGAACCTCCTATTGACCTTCCTATCAATAAGTATCAGCAGCTGCTTTAGATACCATGAACCCCATTGCACGGCTTACAGCGCTGGGAACAGTCGCTTAAATTTACATGTCAATTCAGAATCTCAATCCGTGGCCTGCCACCATAGGACCAGTATGAGGGGTACAACCGCCATTATCGCCGCTGACAGCCCCATAAGCCCAAAGCCGCCAATGGCATAGATAACACCGCTCCCGACCTGGCTGCCTGCCGAGGCCAGGTTCAGCAGTAGGTCGTTGAACCCTTGACTTTTGGCCCTCTCTTTTGGTGAAAGCTGGTCGGCTAGCAGGGTGGAACCGGCTACATAGGCAAAATTCCAACCCAATCCAAGTAGAAAGAGCGCGGCCGTCAGCGGCAGAAGACCAACGGAAGGCGCCGCCATGAGGCAGGAGAGGATCAGCAATATTGATCCTAAAATGATCATTGGTTTTCGACCCCACCGATCTGTCAACTTCCCAGAGAAGATGGAGAAGGCGTACATCCCCAAGGTGTGGGCGGAGATTACCAGCGACACTGAAGTCAGAGGGTGCTGGTGAGCCTTCATATGAACAGACGTAATCGACATTGGCACCATCATCACCATCTGAGCGAAGACCATGGTGACTATAGACACGACCACCCCGGGCTGCCTCACAATCTCTGCAAGGGAGCGAGTCATCTGTAAGGGGACTGATTCCGGATGGATGCTGGCAAGTTCCCTTCCGATGTCACGGGGCTCGGGTTTCAACCCAGAGAAGATTAGTATAGCAGCCGGTACAAGAACGGTGAATCCAATGCCATAAGGGCCTGCAAGTTCCGGGAACCCTGCTTTCATCGCCAGCCTCCCTGTGGGGCCCACCAGGAGAGGACCGAAAATTGCACCTACAGTACTCCCCAGAACCACATTTGAGATTGCCCGTCCTCGCTTCATCGGTAAATGGACCTCCGCAGCTGCAAAGCGCCCTAAATCCACGGCTGACCTAGCTATTCCAACAAAAACGAGACCGATTAAAAAGAATAGAAAGGATCTGTTGACGACGGAGACCACGGCGATTGCCGATCCAATCACCCCAATGACCTGCCCAATGGCGAGGCCCCATCGGCGGCCGATCCTCTCCATACTAAAGCCCCAGATCACTGCACCGGAGGCTTGTCCTAGAACGTACAGTGCACCTGGTACACCGGCCATAGCCGGCTGCCCGGTCAAATCAACGCCAACCAAGGCATTGACTGTAAAGGCAGCGATGAATCCGGCCGAACTGAGGCTCTGGGACAGAAACAGCACTATTGTGATCTTCTTAGCAATACGGTCGTAATCCCTCATAATTTTCTTGCTGTTGAGATAATGGCGGCATATCCATAAGGATGATTGATGGGAATTTCGATACAGAACTTATTAAATTTTTTTATGCATTCATTTTGCTGTCCAAAATGGAAAGGTCAAAGGATTATTTATATGCCCTCAAAAGTCCCAAAGACAGGGTATTCAGTGGCATTATTGGGTTAATCATGGGGCCATCTTCATTGTGCTGTCCAAAATAGGGGGTTTTTAAAAACCCAATTTGGACAAAAGTGACTTCAAATGAAATCTTTCCTCTCCCCACAAAGAATTACGGACACTGGATTATACCCTGCGCCCACAGACATCCACCGCAAGTGGGAAAGGGATTGCCAAAGCAGTCCTCTTCGTTTTTTTCAAAGAGGTGACAACCTCCACAGATGATGCAGGGAGAAAAACCAAACTCTTGCACCCTCTTACGGAAAGCCACGTATTCAGGTACATTCCACAAATCATCCAGATCACGCTCGGCCACATTTCCGACAAGATAACGTCGGGAGAAACGTTCCCGACCATCCACATAACTCATATGGCTGTGAAGTAGCGGCAAGCACGGGCTGACGTTTCCTTCCCAGCTTATCGCCGTAACCCCTTTTTCGATGAAGGGGCAGCGATCGGTTGCTTCTTCAAAACTTCTGCCAGCAAACCAAAGGCTTTGGCTACCTTGCATAATCCGGCACAGGGCTCCACGGCTTTGATCGTCTACGTCTATCTTAGGCAATTCCAGGCGAAACATCGAAGGTGTAAAGACAATATCATTTATCGACCGGCTGTATAATACTTCATCGCGCATCTCGGCAGTGTATGGGAGGACATTCGTTATCAAAAATCGCATTGCTCCCAATCGATTGCCGATTTGCACCACAGAGGGCAAATCAACAATGTTACGTTTCATGGCCACAAAGACAATGCCTATTCTGGGCTTAGTGGGATAGCGGAATAAATAGTCCGAGAGGGGACACGCATCACGAAAGGTTGAAAGATTTGAGATGACTTCGGGCAGCGCTGCTCCCAAGCGCACATCTGCATAACTCTCCGACCTCGCTCCGTCCAGCGAGACCCACAGTCCATCAAGTCCTGCTTCGATTAATTGGTGTGACCTCTCTTTTGTAAGAAGAGTGCCATTGGTAATCAATTCTACAGATCCACCGAGGGTTTTGGCCTGTGCCACCATTTCTGGAATGGCGGGGTGGGCCAAGGGTTCACCAAATCCACCGAAAAAGTTAGCAGGGGGAGGAGAGAAGACTTTCAAACCCGTGATGATCCGCGAGAAGGTCTCGTTGCTCATCTGGCCTAAGGGTTCATCCCAAACATTTCGCATACAGGTACGGCACCCCAGGTTACAGGCATTCGTTGGTTCAATGTACACCTTAGACAGTTGCGTCACAGGCTGGCGAAGATGCAAGGCATTTGACCATTCATCGATATAAAGTTCGGCACCAGGCTTCAGCCCGTAGAGGGACACCACATCCGGCGGCAGAATCAGTCGCCCTTCATCGTCCACATAAGCCCGTAATTCTGATTTCAGCCTCATGCGATCTCAATAAGGGATCGGTCTTTTAAGTTGATCCTTTGACATAGTGATCAACTCTTCAATTTCTGGATCAGACTCCATGCCAGGATGCATGAGAAGGAGATGGTTCTCAAAAGTATTTTTCCCCTCTGTATTTGGCATTTTCTTCAACTGTTCATTAAACTGTTTGTGCATCTTCTTGAGGTTTTCGATTTCTTTGGCATATTGAGGCTCCTCCATCTCCTTCCGGACCTCTCCAATGTTTTTTTGGATCATTGTTCGTGGCAGGACATCGACAAATTCGTTGGATCCTTTTATGAGCCTTAAATTCATTCTTCCGATATGGACACCAAAGGCATCCGTCTGAACGTAAATGGAACGGTGGATCTGTTTGGGGAAAATGAAAGAACGATCATTTCCTCCAATGATAATCGAGACTCGGGGAAACTCTTTAGCAAGAGATTCAATCTCAGGTGGGTTTAAGTGGGCAAGAGCAACAATATAGTCGGACGAAGACATGAAGCGATTGATTGTCTCCATGGCAGCTTTCATCGGATTTTCGATGAAATAATCTTTTAATTCTTTTCGAGTATTAAGGGAAATCTCAGTTGTAATAAGACCAAGGATTCCAATTTTAATTCCTTCAATTTCCTTTATGATATAAGGTTTAAAAACAGACTTTTTTGTCTTTTTCTCTTTGAGATTTGCCGAGAGGAATGGAATCTTCGAATTTCTTTGAAGATTCCTTAGATATTCAATTCCCAATCCTAGATCGGTATCTCCGATATTAAGGGCATGGTAACCCAGTGTTTCATATAACCTTAAGACAAACTCTGCTCTTCTTCGGGCTTTTTCTCGTTCGCTTGGCTGACTGAAATAACTGATGATCAACGCATCCCCTCCGTCGAGAATGAGGAGCTCTTTGACCTCTTCTTTGACCATTTTGAGGTAGTGAGACCTTCTGGGTAACCCTCCATTATCTCCCCCTTCAGGGCAACCACAAGGTTCTACCTCCCCTAAGGTATTTGAAGTGTAGATCAGTGTGAGAGGGGTTTCTTTTCCGATGCAGGGGGAGGTTCTTATAAGGAAAAAGAAAAATGAAATGAGAATACCAAGCAGAATTTTTTTATCTCCCATCTTTTCCTCATTTTTCAATGCATTTTTTGGCAGGTACCAGAATTTCATTTTCTTCCTTGCCTTCCTCACGTCTTTTCAGAACCTAAAAAGGCACCCGGAACTTCATATCCAGAGGCATCAAGTAGCCTGAAAAGGATCTTTCGTTTCTCTTCATATTCTTTTAAAAACAGCGGGGTACACCTTGAGATAACAACCTCATGCCTTATCAATTTAAATGAAAAAGCGAAACAGGTTCGTTCTCCGCATTCCTTACAGTTCACTCCGGGAAGAAGTTTCAGAATATCGGAGGACTTTAGCTCCTTGCCCATGGTGTAATCGGGTTCAATTTTGTCACGATTTTGATAAGTCTCATTGATAATCTGTTTCAACTCTTCCATGACCGCTTTCGCCTCATTTTCATCTTCCAGTTTGGTGATGGCTATTTGTCTGGGTCTAAACGTAATAAGTCGTCCTCCTCTCTTTATGGTTAAGATTCTATTTTTATCAATGTAGTGGAGACCTTTAAGCACTCTGTTGAGATATGGAAGGACTTCGCCGATGTCCTCGGAAAGAGCAACGAGTGCATTAACGTTCTCTGCTGAAAAATTGCACTCTGGAAGAACGATTCTCAATTGATAGTCATTCAGTAACATTCTTAATTACTCCTTTCTTCTCGAGGGTCTCTAATTTACCCTTCTTTGCTGCAATGACCTCCGCGGCGATACTGATTGCAATCTCTTCAGGAGTCTCCGCTCCAATATCCAATCCTATAGGAGCGTAAAGTTTCGAAAAGGCTTCTTTGGGAACGCCTTGCTTCTGTAACTCTTCTTCCATCGTTCTGATTTTTCTTTGGCTCCCGATCATTCCTATGTATTTGAAATCTTTTTGGATGAGTTTACTCAGGATTGCCTCGTCTCTTGAAAACCCTCTCGACAGAAGCACGATATATGTCTGTGCATCAGAGCGGAGATCTCCGGCAAATTGCTCCATGTCAGTCTGGCTTAGTTCTTCGATCTCAGGGAACCTATCCTTCTGGAGGAGATCCGGACTGTCCTCTACTACAGAAACTTGAAATCCGGCCAATTTCACCAAAGGAGCGAGACTTCTGGTAATATGCCCTGCTCCAAAAATGATGAGTTTTGCTTCCGGAAAGATAGGTTCGATATAGATATCGAGTTCTCCTCCACACATCATGTCCAGTTTCCCCTTTTCGATATCCAACGTAAAAGAGGCGATTTTCGGTTGTCCCTGTTTGATGGCATTTAAGGCTTCGTCGATCACCTTTTTCTCCAAATCACCGCCTCCCAGTGTACCGACAGTCTTTCCATCCTTCATAATAATCATCTTCGCTCCGACCCTCCGGGGGGTAGAACCTTCTGTTTTGACGATGATGACAAGGGAAAAGGGGTTTCCAGATTTCTTTAGATCTATGATTGTTTCGAAAAGGTTTTCCATCACAATGCCTTTTCTCAGCTTCCTTCGGATCCCAAGAACTCGGTTGGCACTTTCAATCCAGCGTCCCGGAGGATTCCGAGAAGCACCGCTCGTTTCTCTTTAAATTGATCTGAAAAAAGCGGAAGACATTTTACAATTTCGATCTTCTGATCGACTAATTTGAAGGCAAACGCAAGGCAACTCCGGAAACCACATTCCCTGCAATTCGTTCCTGGAAGGAGCTTCTGAATATCGGATGGTTTTAATTGGCCCCCATCAGAGTAGTTGGGCTCAATTTGGTTCCTGTTCTCGTAGGTTTGGTTAATCAAGTCTTTTAACCAATTTAACATTTCATTGGCTTCCTTTTCATCTTCAATCAATGTCAATGTTACATGCTTGGCATGAAGGGTGATCAATTTTTCTTCATTCCTGATGGTCAGGGTTAAAGCGGCGTGATTATAGATACACCCTTTTACGACGGCATTTAAGTAAGGGAAGACCTCATGGATTTCGTCCGAGACTTCTGCGATGACACGGATCTTTTCTGGATCAGCGATGCAAGGGAGAATCCGCGTGATTTTACATGAATGGAGTAACATATTCCCTCCTATATAAGGCTCATCATCAATACTCCTCCGAGGATAAAAAATAGCAAGGAAGTGATGAATTTGATGGATGATGCGCTCTTTTGAAGAAAGAAGGCCAATTGATCTAAGACCACTCCTCAATAAGCCACTCTTTTTAAATAGAGCTGAATGGAAAAAGGAGATTGAGGGTGGGCTGGAGCACCTCCGGGCCTTTCAAATATTTCTTCAACATTTGTTCAGCTCCCACGAAGCTTACAAGGGAATGGGTCTCACTGTTCCCGAGTCGCCTGATCAACTTGAGGTTTGATACACTCTTTTAGAAACAATAAGGCCTCCTCTTTGTCACCATCGATCACAATTCTTGTGAACCTCGAAGTATCTTCTGAACTGAGGCTGAGAATGACTTTTTTAGTCGTCATTTTTTTGTCTCCTCCAGCCATTTCTTGATCGTCGCTTTCATGGGAAGGGCTCCTCTGGATTTCACTTTCCCGTTGATAATCAGGGCAGGCATGGCAGGGTTTCCATACTGGGAGAACAGGGCAGGGTCGGTGATGTGATTGAAGCTTGCCTGGATTCCGGTCTCCGAAAGAATGGCCATGACATCCTGCTCCAATTGATTGCAGGAATAACATCCCGGACCGAGAATAAGAACCTCAAGAAAACCGCTTCTCTCCTCTTCAACTTTTTCTCCAAAGAATTTCTTAAACTCTCTGAAAAGGGCCTTTTCATATTCGCCCTTCACAGAATTTGGAATGTAATTCTTCCTTCCCGCCTTCTCCACAAGCATCTCTCTTAAAACAGACTCCGGTTGCCCTCTTTGCCCTTTCAACTCCTCGAAAATGCCCTCCAGCCCAATCATGCCCACCTGTGTGTTTCCAATGAAAACGAGGCGATAATCCTTTTCCTCCATCCCTCCCTCCTTTTCCCCATCTCCGAGAAGGAAAAAGGATAAATTAAAATTACGCCGACAGCTCACCGATGGCGTCTTCGATCATTCTCTCGGATAAACTGCCATGAAACCGGGGTTCATCATTGATAACGGTGAGTGGAAGGCGCACCATCCCCAGAATCTTCAGAATGCTCGGATAGTTCTTCATCTCATCACTCTGCACATCGACATAGGAGAATTTTACCCCGTTGCCAAATTTTTCTTTCAGATAATCTCTGAGATCCTCCGCCTGCTCCTTCATCGTCTTCGTTGGACAGCAGCCTGCCGTCTCCGGTGAAGGATCTCAGCCACAACTGCTGTCAGGCATCGGACCGTCAGTACCAAAAATGACAGTTTTGATGACCTTTACGGTTTTCGCTTTCTTAACTTTCTTCACGATTAGGTTCCTCCTTATGTTCATAGTCTGCCCTGAAAAGGGGTGCCTTGGTCTTTTTATTTAATCCACCCTTTAATTTCTTCGACCTTTGGAACTTTTCCCGAGGCTTTTACCACCCCATCGACTACGATTGCCGGAGTCGACATTACCCCGTAGCCCAAAATCTTCTTCAGGTCTTCAACCTTGATAACTTCGACGTCCTTGCCGCTCAGCTTTGCCGCTTCAAGGGCATTTTGATAGAGCTTATTGCAATTTGAACACCCCATACCTAAAACTTCAATTTTCATTTCGCATACTCCTTTCGTTTGGATTTTAAATCTTGCTCATCATTTGGAATTATAAAATGGCATTAAAGAGGTAGCCTACGATGATAATAGCCACAGTGACAATTCCCGCAAAGATGCCAATGAGTTTGGGCTTGATGACTTTGCGCAAAATAATCATCTCCGGCGTAGATATGGCCACAATGGACATCATAAAAGCCAGTGCCGTCCCCATCGGCAATCCTTTTTCTACCAACGCCTGAATAATGGGGATGGTTCCGGCGGCGTTGGAGTAAAGGGGAATGCCGATCAGAACGGCAACGATCACAGCAAAGGGATTACCCGGCCCGGCGTACTTCAGAACAAAATCCATGGGGACATAACCGTGAATCCATGCCCCGAGTCCGATGCCAATGAGAACGAACAGCCATATTCGCCTCAGGATATCCTTCGTATAGTCGCGGGCGTACGCTAACCTTTCGTTCCAAGTTGGGGCGGTTATTTCGCTTTCCCCCATCTTAATTTGATAGACGTAGTCTTCCACAAGGTGCTCCAATTTCAGTTTTCCGATAAGGATACCGCTGAAAAAGGCGAGAGTGACTCCAGTAGCAACATATATGAAAGCGATCTTCCATCCAAACAAGCCCCACAGCATGACCAACGCTACTTCGTTTACCGTAGGAGACGAAATGAGGAAAGAGAAAGTAACCCCTAACGGTAGTCCCGATTCTACAAAGCCAATGAACATTGGCACTGCCGAGCAGGAACAGAACGGTGTGACGATGCCTAAGGAAGCCGCCAGGAAATTTCCCACATATTCCCTTCGATGGCCAAGGAGCTTGCGTGAACGCTCGGGAGGGAAAAAACTCCGGATGATCGCCACTCCGAATATAATAACAACCAGAAGAAAGAATACCTTCATGGTATCGTAAAAGAAGAAGTCAAGTGCCTCTCCTAACATGGTCTCAGGCCTGATTCCCATTAATTGGTAAACCAAATGATCAGCAAAATATTTGAACATGAAACAATCCTCATTTCCTCTGAATTAATTTGTTTGATCTTGAACCGTTCCTGTCCCGTGGGCTTCAAGATTTCGATCATTACGTCCAGATCTTCCCCCGCAGGAGGTCAAATTTTCGAAAAAAGCATCTCTTGCTCTTTCATCTGGTTTTTCAATATCCTGCCCACCCTGTCCAGGATATTGAAGATCTGCGGATCCCTCACCTTCACCATCACCTTCACCCCATCCTTCCGGGTTGTGACCAGACGGCTTTTCTGCATCAAGGAAATATGTCGGGAGATGTTGGATTGCTCTCCATCAATGGCCGGAATAATTTCGCAGATACATTTCTCTCCGTCCCGAAGCAATTCTAAGATCTTCAGACGGGTGGGTTGAGCAAGGGTCTTTAAGATTTCGGCCTTCAATTCAAGAACCCTCTCCTCCATCGCATCCCTCCATGTAAATATGATTTAATAATCATATAATCCATAATGAATAATATGTCAAGAGAAATCATAAAAGTTTTTTTCAGCAGATCGGGATACCTCTACTGCTCCTCAGCAGCAGAGACGGGTGAAGAGGTGGGGACCGACCCCTTGAATCAATTTAAGGTAACCCTTTTCATCGAGTGCACCCCCGACACACATCATTGATTGAAGGCAGAAAAGAAACAAGTTATAGAAATAGACAAATGGACCCTATCATTCAAAAACGAAAAATCCAGCAAAGGCTGATTCGGTGGTTTGAGAAAAACGCAAGAGACCTTCCCTGGAGGAAAACCAAAGACCCTTATGCGATCTGGGTATCAGAGATCATGCTCCAACAAACCCAAGTTCTTATGGTAATTCCTTACTACCAAAAATTCTTGAAATCTTTTCCAACGGTCCGACATTTAGCCAAGGCAAACCTTTCAGAAATTTTAAAGGTGTGGGAAGGACTGGGATACTATTCGAGGGCGAGAAACCTCCACCGTAGTTCAAAAATTGTGCTGAATCATTTCCATGGGAAAATCCCTGACAATCTAAAAGATCTTCTCAGCTTTCCTGGAATCGGTCGGTCCACAGCAGGGGCCATCCTCTCCTTTGCTCATAATAAGGATGCACCGATTCTCGATGGAAATGCGAAAAGGGTCCTTTCAAGACTCTTTGCCATCTCGGGAAGTCTGAAGGAGAGAAAGACGGAACAGCTTCTCTGGCACACCTCAGAATCTCTGCTTCCCAAAGGCTATTCAAATTCTTTCAATCAGGCCCTCATGGACCTTGGCGCAATGCTCTGCATTCCTAAAGATCCTCAATGTCCTCGTTGCCCTCTCCGAAATCTCTGTAAAGGATATCGTTCAGGAAAACCTGAAAGCTTCCCACCTCGGACTCCTAAAAAAATAATTCCACATATTGTAGCCGTATCAGCAGTGATCCAGAGGGAAGGAAGGGTTCTCCTCAACCGAAGGCCCCCCAGGGGACTCCTGGGAGGACTATGGGAATTTCCAAATTGGAAGATAAATGGTAAGAAAAAATTAATGGAGCGCTTGGTTAATCTTGTAAAAAGCGAAATGGGTCTACGTGTTAAAGTAAAGGAACCTTTAGGTCCTTTTCAGCAAACCTTTTCACATTTCAAACTCACCCTCCACGCCTATCATTGCCGGGCGCTCGATGGGAAGGGAAATGGACGATGGACTCCCATCCGAAACCTCAATCTTTTTCCCATGTCCAGGATCCATCGTCGAATCGCTGAAATGATAGATGGGGAGATAAGGAGGTAGGGAGATTGGGAGACCATCTCTCTATCTGTTATCTTACCAGTCCAAAATCGATATGCCGTCTTTCCATATCGACCCGATCCAGCCTCACCTTCACTTCGTCTCCAATCCGGAAGGTTCGATGAGTCCTCTCACCGACCAGACAGTATCGTTTTTCATGATAATGATAATAATCGTCATGAAGGCTTGTCACCCTCACCAACCCTTCCACAAAAATATCCTTCAGCTCCACAAAGAAACCAAAAGCGTTCACGCCGCTGATCACCCCTTCAAGCTCCTCGCCAATCTTCTCCTTCATAAAACGAACGCGATACCTGTCCAAAATCTCTCT
Organism: uncultured delta proteobacterium; assembly: GCA_963826305.1. Taxonomy (GTDB): domain Bacteria; phylum Desulfobacterota; class BSN033; order BSN033; family UBA1163; genus CAWGWZ01. The sequence continues at coordinate 730,522 of CAWGWZ010000028.1, forward strand.
CTCAGCCTCCATGGCCACCCTCTCTCTGTGGGTGAGATGATCTGCTTTTTTGGCCAATTCGTCCTCTGATATCTTCCCTTCCTTCTTAGACAGAAACTTTTTAAGGAGGCGGTGGACGATCAGATCAGGATACCTTCTGATGGGAGAGGTGAAATGGGTATATGCATCTGAAGCCAATCCGAAGTGGCCCTGGTTTTTGCCGGAATATTTGGCCCACTTCATTGAGCGAAGGAGCACATTGTTGATGACCTTCTCCTCAGGCCTTCCCTTCACCTCGAGAAGGATTTTCTGCAGTTCTCTGGGAGAATGGTCAGAATCCCTTCTCATCTTATACCCCAAATGAGAAATAAATTTCCGAAACTCGTCCATCGCTTCCTGTCGTGGTGATTCATGGATTCGATAGATGAACGGGGATCCGCTCTCTTCCATGAGATGGGCGACGGCCTCATTGGCCGCAATCATAAACTCCTCGATCATCTGATGAGATAGGTTTCTCTCCGCTCGAATGATGTCCTCTGCTTCTCCTTGAAGATTGAGGATCACCTCAGGCTCTGAAAGATCAAAGTCAATGGCTCCCCTCTCCATTCTTCTCTGGCGAAGCCTCTTGGAAAGATAGGCCATCCATTCTAAGAATGGGACGATATGTCCGAACCTCTCCTTCAGCTGAGCATCCCCATCCATCAAAATCTTTTTGACGAGGGTATAAGTCAACCTTTCATCGCTACGGATCACACTGGGATAGAATCGAACCGCCTTTCTCTCTCCGCTCCCATCAAATTTCAGTTCAACGGTCATGGTCAGTCGATCCGTTCTGGGATGGAGGCAACAGATCTCATTGGAGAGCTCTGGGGGGAACATGGGGATGGCACGATCCGGAAAATAGACGCTGGTGCCTCGGAGAAAGGCTTCCTCGTCCAAGGCCTCTCCTTCCTTCACATAGTGGCTGACATCGGAGATCGAAACATAGAGCTTCATCCCTCCATCCTGCTCCTTCTCAATGGAAACTGCATCATCAAAATCTTTTGCCTTCTCTCCGTCGATCGTGAAGGTGGGAATCTCTCTCAGATCGACTCGATCTCCGTATTCACGGGAGGGGAAAATAAGAGGAAGGCTCCTTGCTTCTTGCAAAGCAGCCGATGAAAATCGATGGGGGAGATCGTATTTGTGAACGATGATCTGAGGTTCTACATCCGGATCATCAGGATACCCCAGGATGTGAGTGATCCGACCTTCTGGCCTTGCCCTTTCGGTTGGGTATTGGATAATTTCAGCAACGACGATCTGATTGGGCCGAGCCCTCTTTGTCTCCCCTTCGGGAATGTAGACTTCTTGAAGGATTCGCTCATCCTCCGGGATGATGTAAGAATAATTCTTCGCCTTCATGAACTTGCCAACGACCTTCCGGAGGCCTCTTTCCAGGATCCGGATGACCTTTCCCTCCCTGCCTTTCCTCCGGACCGACTCCACCCTAGCCACTACCCGATCTCCATGCATCGCCTCCTTGAGATTTCTGGGACTGACAAAAATATCTTCCTCCCCTGCTGTTTCTGGAATGACGAAACCATATCCATCGGGATGGCACTTCACCTTTCCCACGACCAGATTCATCTTTAACGGAAGGCCGTAACGGTTCCCCCGAATTCGAACGACTTTTCCCTCGTCCGCCAAATCCCTCAATAGGGCTCTCGTCTTCTGTCTCCACTCTGCTTGCAGTCCTAAATGCCCGAGGATCTCTCTTAAGAGAAGGGGCCGATCTTCTTCCTCCATCACACCGAGAATTTGATCTGCCGAAAGGTCGAGCCGTATTTTCTTCCGATCTATCTTCTTCTCTTTCTTTATTCGCTTCTTTCCCATCGTGATCCTGAGGTTGACAGCGGATGGCTGTTAGCTCTCGGCTCTTAACTCTAAACTTCCTTACTCCAACGTCTCTTTTAAAACGGCGCTTCTCACCTTCTCGATCACTGCTCTAAAGCCTGGGATATTCTACTCCAGATCTGCCTCGAGCAATTCGATTTCATCCCCTCTTCCTACACCTAACCCTAACTCGATCGCTCGTTTCACCTGCCTCTGCTGCCAGACATCGACTTCTTTGATCTGCGGAAGTTGGGAATAGTTTTTCAGCACCCCTAATCCAACCACATCCGCGACAATGCGATCCCCTGTTGCGATGATCAGGTTGGCATCAACAGCCTTGCCTTTCCACGGCCCCCCCTCTACCATCACTCTCGTCCCGTCTACAATGTTAAGGTCAGGGGTATAGGCCAAGTTCAGTTCCGCGATCACCTCCTCCCAGTGGGTCCGATCGACCAGATAGGGTCTCTGCCTAAAGTGAGTCGCCCCGACAAAGTTCTTCAATGCGATACTGTAAGTGGAGGATTGATGGGTCTTGATCACAGGAAGATTAATGATCCGGTCAACCTGAGAGAGAGTCTCTGTAACATAAACCCTCTTCACAAATTGCCCCTGGGGGATCCCAACGGAAATCCATCCCTTCTCATCAAAAGGAACCAGTTCGGCTCCCACTTCCTCGGCCATCATCTTGACAAAGGTAATATCCATATTCTTCCGGGTGGGCAGTTTGAGGAAAGCGGACATATCACCGACCAGAACCCGGCGGGCTCCGGATTCGTAAAGGATTCTTGCAACAGCTTTGATCACCTTTGGATTGGTCGTTGTGGGAGGGGGGATCCATCGAGAATATTCGGCTTGAGGAGGATCGATTTCCCTTGAACATCGAGTTTCTCTATCCCCCCGACGAGATCGATGGCTTTCCTTACCGCTGCCTCAACATCTCTTCCGTGAACCACGCTGACCAGTCTCTCCTCTCCCTCCCTGAAAACATTTGGTCTGGAGGGAAGAATCCCTTTTGGGGGCCGGAAGATGAAAGGCCACCAGCAGGCTCGCCAGCGCAAGGTAAACAGCATGAGGAGTGCCAATCCCAACGCGTAGAGGAATGAACGTCGGGGCATACCCTTCAATGCAATCTTCATCCATCTCCTCGCTTAAAATGCAAAATAAAAAAGGGGCACCCGACGCCCCCTTTTCGTGAACGATCAAGCCCTTCTTATTCGAATTTACACTCCCACTCCACCAAACAACCTCAGCGACCCGAAGAACAGAGGGATGAGGATCGCTGCGAGGATGCCGAGGCCAACCCCTACAATGATAGGAAGAAGAACCGCCAAAACCGCTTTCCCCGTCGAGATACCATGGATCTCCCTCACACCGAGGATGATCAGGATCATCGCATAGATACCACCGATGGTGCTCCCAATGAACGGGACGATTCCAAAGAGATATCCACTGAAGGAATAGGAAACGGCACGAAAGGTTGCTTGAAACCCCTTCTTATTTCCGCCAACGATCATGAGACAGAGGTGTGTCACACCGCTCCCGATCAGCAGAGAGAAGACCACCATAAAGGGTAGTGCAATGGTGATGATGACGAAGTAGAGACTGGAAGAAAAGACTGAAAATTTTTCTATAGAGAACCACTGGGAAAAAAAGAACCACTGCCAGAGAATTCCCGTCCCGAATCCGATGATTCCGGTAATCATCCCATAGATCAGAGGAGACCAGTATCCTTCTCCTGATGCAATTTTTTTGAAGAACCGGGTAGGAGAAAAAAGGGCCTCCCGTGTTGTTTTCAAAAAGGCCCAGATGAATCCCTCTCCACTTTCCCATGAAGAATATTTGTCTTCTGATGAAATTTCTCGAACCTTCCCTTCATACGAACGGGCCATTTCCTGATACTGCAAATACTTGGAAATGACGACACCACATTTGGCGCACTCATCGGTCTCCGGCTGTTCGAACCCGCACTGGGGACAGGTGATCATCGCCCCCCCGCGAGGCTCTCTTTCGCGAAGGGGTTCACGAACAGGTTCGGGAGGAGGCGGTGGGGAGATTTCGTAGGGCTCTGTTATCATCGGCTCTTCCTCTACGCTGACCCTTCCCCCAATTTCTTCGAAGGCTTTCACGTACCTCTCCATCTCTTCTTTCGAGCAACCCTTTTTTACGACGATAGGAACCCTCTGGAGCAACCGCTCAGCCTTCTCAGGGGAAAGATTAAACTTTTTCTTAAGGCCCCCAATTAAACGGGCTTCCGCTTCCGGTCCGGCCACAGTCATACCTAAGAAGATTACTTTATAGAGCGCCACTTCCCACCTCCGTATCTTGAAACCGTTCAGGCTTCCTGGCCCAAAGAGCGACCCCTCCCGCAAATCCAGTAGTATCTGCCCGGCAGAGCCTTCAGGCCACATCACCTACCCGGATTGGATGATAGTTAGCATATTCGGCCCAAAACTACAAGAACTATTTCTGAGACGATGGGGCAGAAACCCGCGAACATTTGATCGCCGGGGTGCCATGGCAATTTGACAAAATTCTTTCCTCATATATAATTCCGACTGATGATTATCATTTTTTGTTTAGACATGAAAAACCTCTGGATGAAGGGAGTAAACCCCGTTAGAAATTCCAGCGGGGCATTAAACCCCGCTGGAATTATTCTAAAATCTAACCCCGCTGCAGAGCAGCGGGGCATTATTTCTAACGGGGTAAATTCCCCCTTTCTGAAACACGTATCGTTTTATGCGTTCAACGACTTTTATTCGTCGAGGAAAGCTTATGTTCGAGACGTGCTTGATCCAAATTCTGGGTATCAAATTTACGCAATGAGATAGAAGGAGAATACAATGAAAACGAGAATGACTGAACTCTTAGGAATCGAACATCCCATCATGCTCGCAGGAATGGCCTTCGTGAGTTTGCCAAAACTCGTCGCCGCAGTTTCGAATGCCGGGGGTATTGGAATGTTGAACTCCGTCGCCTATACCCCCGACCAAATGAAAGACGTTATCAAACAGGTAAAATCTCTCACGGATAGGCCTTTTGGGATAAATGCCACCTTGGTATTGCCCAATGCGAAAGAAAATATCGAGGTAGCTCTTGAAGAAAAAGTGCCAATTTTAAATTATGCGTTGGGGAAAGGGGATTGGATAATCCAGAGAGCCCATGCATACGGCGGTAAGGTTCTGGCAACGGTGGCCATAGAGAGACATGCTCGTCGGGCAGAGATGGATGGAGCAGATGGGTTGGTGGTGACAGGTCACGAGGCAGCAGCCCACGGAGCAGATGCGGGTACATTGATATTAATCCCTTTAATCGCCCGTCAAACAAAACTTCCCATCATCGCGGCCGGTGGTTTTTGCGATGGTAAGGGATTGGCAGCCGCTTTGGTTTTGGGGGCTGACGGAATATCCATGGGCACCCGGTTCATGTTGACCCAGGAATGCGGAATGCACGAAAAGGCGAAAGAGCTCTCTCTGAAAGCAACGGTGGAAGATACCATTTATTCCGAGAAGATTGATGGTTTACCTGGAAGATTTCTCAAGACTCCAGCAGCCCTCAGGATGGCAAAGGGGAAGCCGTCACTCCTTCAGGCACTCTCCAGTGCCCTCCAGATTAAACGTATGATCGATGTTCCCTTCTTCAAGCTTTTCTTCCGGGGCCTCAAGCAGCGAGGCGTTCAGGACCTTGCTCGCCAGGCACTTAACATCACAGGATTGAAGGTGGCTATTGAAACCGGCGATTTGGAGGCTGGAATTTTGCCCATGAGCCAGGCCATCGGTTTGATCAAGGATTTACCTACTTGCAAAGAAGTCATTGAGCGAACCGTTTCAGAGGCTCAGGACATGGTGGAGGCTGTGAGGAAAAAAATCACTTCCTAAATCAGGGGGCAAGGATTCGAGGGGTCGTGGGTTCGAGTGTTCCATGCTTAAATATTTGATAAAATACTTCAGGAGTTGACTTGACCACTTGAATCCTTGACCGTTCGTGCCGTTTGTTTAAAAGGATTTTGCTGGACCCCTTGAATCCTTTCATGATTTAGAAAAGGACCGATTCCATGATACTGCGCAACTTAGAACATCCCGAGGTGAAAGCTACTCGTTATCAAGCCCACGGTGGGGGCGTAGCGCACATGATTCTGGATACCCGCCACCTGCAAACCCTGATGTTTCTCGCTCACGCTTTTCTATCCCCGGGGAAAAAGCTCATCGGCCATGTCGATCCCATGGAGGAAATCTACATGATCCAAAGGGGCCGTGGCCGCATGCAGGTGGACGATGAGGTTCGCGAGGTTCTACCCGGAGATGCGATACACATTCCCATCGGCCATTTTCATGAGTTGACCAATATAGGGGAGGAGGAGCTTATCATTCTGGTGGTCGCTGGGCTCATCCCAGGATAGTCATAAATCAAACTCCAATAACCAAATCTCAATCCTGCTGTGGCGGGATGGGTGTTTGCCCTGCACCCTATGAGGTACAGGACTTGAAACTGGGTGATACCAACTAATCTCTCTTCTTCGGCTTAAGGAGGTCAGTCTCTTTTTTTAATGCCTTAAGCTCTTCCAGAAATCCCCATTTCATCAGGGTCCAAACTGTTCGCCCCTCGACATCCATCTTCTTAAATTGGTCAGCTTCAGAACCCGGCAGCATCTCGAGAATTTGACCGATTCCGAGGCTGTCGGAAGAGAGCAAGCGGGCGACTTCATAAGCAATCAGTCCGATATTCGCCTTCCGATTATTTGAGAAAGATCTTTGAATCAATACAATTCGAACGGCAATGCCTTCCCGAGTGCCCTTCCGCTGAGAAGTTCCTCCCTGATCTATAGGGTGGCTTACCTTCACCTCTCCCACTCGAATCAAATCCAGGGTCTGTGGGGCGACTGTAATGGTGAGTGTATGAGACAACGTGTCTTGAGGCAGTTCATAAAATAAAAGAAGGTTTTTAAAGAGAACTTCTCCCAGGGGTAAGTTGTAGGTCCTGTTCAGAAACTCTAATAGGCATGATCCGATTTCATTGGAAAGGACCTGTGACAGATCAATAATCTGAGTGATCATCTCTTGCTTTTTCAGTTCTTTCTTTTCCTTATCTTCGTCGATGGCCAGTCGAGCATAGTTCTCTTCGACGGATTGTTTGCTATGGCGTAGACAATCTCGAAACTCCTGGCAGTCCCGGCACTCAGGCCTTGTTTGGATCATGGTGAGTCCGTTTTGAAGGACAACCTCTTTTATTGAACCGAAGCATTCCCTTCTTGCCAACAGATCCCTCCCCTATTCACCAGCGAAGTCTTTCCGTTTGGGGTTAACCCATTCAATCCTTCTTATGTCTCCAGAGCCAGAGAAAGCCGATGACGATCAGAAGGACGGGCAGAAAGTAGGTTTTAACGACCGCGGGAATCGAGATGTGGATGGAATAGTATTTTGCTCCTAAGATGCAGATTCCGAGGATCGTTGTAATCCAGGCGGGCAGGCTTTTCGCGTTTCGAAAAAGGCCTCCTATTCCGAGGGCGACGACGATCCATGGCCATCCCTCCCTCAGCCCATACCCTGTACCCATTCGATCCAGGAGGATCAGTACTCCCATCACGATCAGAGCCAAGGCTAAACCCATCTTCGACCTCCTTTCCTTTTGCCTCGTTGTTGGATGTCAATCATGATGCGAAACAGCAGAGGAAGGGCCGGACTGAATGAAAGCCTGCTCGTCTCAGGTTTCAACACTTATTCAGCAACGGGGCTCATTCAATCACAAGGTTATCCCGAATTTATCCTTCCAAATCAACCGCCTCAGCCTCCGGTGATGAGGTAGAGAATGCCATCTTTCTCTGTCCGGTCATATCAGTGATCATCTGCATTTCTCATCCATCTTAGCCTAAAAAGATCATTTCCGGAATTTTGCATACATTTTTCTTGAAATTTTTCGAAGGTTCGGTATATTTCTCTTTAGGATTACTATTTTCCATACACCATTTTGAAGAAAAAGGCAATTGATCCTGTTGTTGAGTTGAATTCGGCCCGTGAAGCCTGCTGCTTTTGATCATTAAATGAGGGGTATCACGAATTCAATCCGATCTTAATACAACGAAAGGATTCATTACGAACCCTCACAGGGAAGGAGGTCATATGGAATCCAAATTAGTCAAACAGTTTATTTTCTTTCTGGTCATTCTCTTTGCCTGGACCATCGTCATCTTGTTGGCGGGACCCAAATAATTTCGGATGAATGCCGAATTAACCGGTGTATCAAGAGGGTACAAAGGGCCAAGGATTCAAGTGGTCAAGTGAAATAATAAGTTCTTTGGGTCATCGGGTTATTGAGTCGTCGAGTCTTTAAGACGCAATAACGCTGCGACGCAAAGACATTTTTAGAAACAGTCGAACCCATGAATCCTGCCCCGCGAGGCACGGGGCTGAACCCCGCATTATTTTACACTCAGACCCACGAACCGCTGCTCACCGCCTGCCTGCGGCAGGGAAGGCCGGCAGGCCTGAATCTTTAAACTCTTTTCCGCCAACGGTTTGTGGGAAAAGGACCCTATTTGTCCTTCATCTATTTAAACTTGCACGATAAGACCAAACTAAGGGGATGATCTCCCCGGTCAGAAAGGGGTGACTTTATGTTAAAGAAAAGATCTCTTTTCATTTTCATTTTCGTCCTCTCATCCCTCGTTTTTTGGCTATCCCTTGCCTATTCTAAGAAGGAAGCCATTCCCACGGGAGAAGCCTCTTGTTACCAGTGTCACGAAGAGATCAAATCGCTCAAGGTAGGAAACAGACATGCTTCCCTATCCTGTGCAAGGTGCCATGGCAGACTGACCGAGCACCTCAAAGATCCAGAAAAAAACCCTGATACGAATCTGGAATTATCCCTTTGTGGCAGCTGCCATCGATTTCAATATGAGACCTTGATGTCGGTCAATCTGAAATCGAAGGCCAAGGTGGAGAAGGCTACAACCACGAGCCGATCCCCGACCTTCGATAAACTGATGACACCCCATGGCTTCACCAAAGAACATAATGAGCCCAGATCTCATGTCTTTATGCTGACCGACCACCTCATCGTGGACAGAGCCTATGGCGGAAGGTTTCAATTAAAAAGCTGGAAAGAGATTACCAAGCCAGGGAAAGTTTGGGATCTATTGGTCGATACGGGAAAAGAGCTGCCGCAGACGGCCAAAGCGGGTAATACGGTCTGCCTGACCTGCAAGACCACCGACACCATCTTGAAGTGGCCTTATATGGGTAACCCACATCCCGCAACAGACTTGAAGAGGGGAGGAAACCCCGGAACCATCTACATGGCTAAAAAGTACCTCAAGAACCCTATGGGTTGCATCCATTGCCATGATCCCCATGCAGCAAAACCAAGGGTGGTTCGAGATGCCTTAATCCAGGCGATTGTGGACCGGAGAGAGGGGACCTACCCCTATGACAAAGAAAAAAGCAAAAAAGTGACGCTGGCAAAAATAGAATTTCAACGAGGTGGCAAACCCTTCAGGGCGATCGGGGTCCTTAACAAGCCGGATTCCACGATTCTGTGCGCCCAATGCCATGTGGAATATGCCTGTAATCCGGGCTTTGACCCAAATACCGATGCAGCCATTGGAATGGAGGACCAAAGAACCAACTACTTCCCATGGGTGAATGTGTTTGACGTTCAGAAAAGGTACACAGAAATCGGCTTCAAGGATTTCAAGCACGGTGTCACAGGGGCCCCCTTGACAAAGCTTCAACACCCCGAGACCGAGACCTTTTGGGGAAGCAGACACGAACGGGCCGGTGTGGAATGCAAGGATTGCCATATGCCTAAAGTGAAAGGTAAGAATGGGAAAACCTCCACCTTCCATGGACAGAGAAGTGCGAGATATATGCTGAAAGATACCTGTGTCCGTTGTCATTCCTATTGGTCGCAGGAGGAAGCCGAGTATCAGGTCGATGCCATCCAGAATTACACCCGCGGAAAAATGAGAAAGGCTGAATTCTGGCTGGGACAGCTGATCGAAACTTACACCCGAGCAAAGGACCTCGGTGTGAAAGATCAAATACTGAGAGAGGTGTGGCCATTTCATGATAAGGCCCATATCCTGTGGGAGTGGTGGACGGCGGAGAACAGCGATGGCTTCCACAATCCTGAACAGGCAAGGGAGTCACTGACCCAGTCGATCAATGCCTCCCAGGAAGGGATCAAATTCTTGGAAAAAGCGATGGAGGAGAAAAGAAAATAATTCCCCTTGGCTTTGAACATTGAGCTTTCACCCTTGAGCCCTAAATTCCTTTGAGCTTTGAGCTTCCATCTTTGGGCTTTCAGCTTTGCAAGATTTGATCCATCAGTGGAAATATCATATAATAACGGAGACGTGACACGGAAGACGGTCACGTTACTTTTGACAGCGCCCACGTAGCTCAATGGTAGAGCTGCTGATTTGTAATCAGCGGGTTGGCGGTTCAAATCCGTCCGTGGGCTCCAATGATTTTGAGTTGCTTCGTAATCATTAAAGGCGAATGGTATTACCGACCGATGAGGCCCCTCGATACGAGCCCCGACGCTGAAAAGGTCCAGATCGAAATCTTTCGACGCATGGAACCCCAAAACCGTCTCCGGGCAGCTGCTCTCCTTTCTGAAGCTTGCCGTACCCTTCTGGCGGAAGGAATCCGGGGGCGTCATCCGAACTACAACGAAGAACAAATCAGGCTGGCGGTAATCCGGTGCCTGATTCCCGAACACCTTTTTCTTCGGGCCTATCCCGGTGCCCACGACATCCTGCCATGATGTCTGAAGATGCCCTGAAACTTCTCTTGTCCAAATTGGATGAATGTGGAATTCCCTATATGATTACAGGTTCCTTCGCGAGTAATATCCATGGGCTCCCCCGGGCCACTCAGGATGCCGATGTGATTATTCAAGCGGAGCAACGGGCTTTGAAAAGTTTTCTCGAAAGCCTTGGGCCGACGTTCTATTGGAGTACGGAAGTGGCAATGGATGCTCTGACCAGACAGCAAATGTTTAATGTGGTCCATCTGGAAACGGGGTTCAAAGTCGACCTCATCATCCGAAAATCGAGGTCTTTTAGCAGAATGGAGTTTTCAAGACGGCAGCCCGCGTTTTATCTTGGGGCAAACCGGTGGTTTGCAACGGCGGAGGACACCATCCTGGCCAAGCTGGAATGGTCAAAGAGATCTGACTCGGAACGGCAATTCAGCGACGCCTTGGGCGTGGCAAAACTTCAGAGGGACAATCTGGACCGGGCTTATCTTGAAAAGTGGGCCGGAGAGCTGGAGATCCTGGATTTACTGGAAAGGCTGTTTCGGGAAATGGAATAACGCCACCGCCTATTTTCGTTTTGCACGATATTTCACTTTCCTCTCGCGAACACCATTGATAGGCTGGGGTTCCAAAAACTCTTCCATAGAAACCGCAACGCCCGGGAACTTTTCTTGCAGTTCCCGGTCTTCAGTCACGCATGGGACTCCCATCTCAATGGCGAGCGCAAGAAACTGCCCGTCGTAGGCGGTGATTCCATGGTGTGCGACGAGATCGATTACCTTGGCTGTGGAAGGTTCGGATTCATTCTCCGCCAGGATAGCCGAGACCTTTTGCCAAACGTGTAAGGCCTGTTCCGGCTTGATTTGGTCGGCTTTAATCGCTGTGGCAAGGATGTTTTGGAATTCGTATCGCCATAAGACAGGCACAATCCACACCGGATCCTTTTGCTCAACCTTTTCGGCTTTGGATGTAAGAACGCTGGTCAAGTTTCTCGCCGTGATGATGTTCGAGTCCACAACAATCATAGACGCCCTTCCCGTTTGGCTTGATCGATAAATTCCGCCGTCAAAAGCGTCCGAGTTCGCGCCGGGGACGGAAACTTCATGGGTTGAAAACGCCGCATCCTCTCTTCAAAAATAACAATCGCTTGTTGCGTCATGGAACGACGGTTTCTTTCCGCCTCGCGCTTCAACCAATCATGCACCTCACGGGGTATGTCTTTTATCAACAAGGCAGGCATTGCGCACCTCCGATACCGTTATGGTATAATAATACTACCGTTTGCTTAAACTGTCAACCATTGATTAAATCTTCTCTTTCTTCTAAAGATAGCGAGCGGACCTTACCTGCCTGCGCGTAGTCCCGCCTTGCAGGACGTAGGCAGGTCTGAGTATCCAGTGCGGCGATTGCGGAGCGATCAACGCGCCGGACCGGGCGCCTCTTTCAAATCCAGGTTCACCGCGGAGGCGCAGAGGTCGCTGAGGACATGTTCTTAAGATCCAATCGGCCATCGGCTCAGAGAGCCTCTGGGTCGGAGAGGAGACGGCGATTGGATCATAAACTCTCACCCTTCGGGAATAGATACAGATTCCGTTTCACGGCTACAGGACTCTAAAAAATGCATGGTTTGTTACGGAGGAGGGCTTTTTATTTGGCGGTCTCTCACCGCCAAATAAAAACAATCACTTCTCTGCGCGTTCGGCGTCTCTGCGGTAAAATTTCTATTTTGGACAAGAATGATCCCAGGGGAAAGGCGTGGTGATCTTACCCGCAACGCCAGCGCTTGCGCGGCGTGACAGTCAGAACTGAAGTCCCGGCTTGTTGCAGACCTGCCTGCGCGTAGTCCCGCCTTGCGGGACGTAGGCAGGTCCGGCCTGGGATTTCGATTATGTCACGATATTTAGCCGCCCTATACCCTCCCCCACCTTATGGTTCACGCAATCCCGTTTCACCCCCGAAACGCAGTAACCATGCCAAAAGACCCGGCCTTCCCTCTTGAATTATGGCGCCTCTGGAGTAATCGAATTTAAACATTCTTTTTGGACAGCTCAATTGAATTGAATATTTGAAAATCATACCGTGACTTTTTGGAGTTGTTGGAACCAGCGACTATATAGCAGAAATACACACTTTTGGTTCAGGCTTCTTATTAAGTCCAGCTTCCCTTAACTGTGCTGACACGATTTGGCCCGGCAGAGAGTCAGTAAAGGTGCTACTGAGGATTAAACCACAATCCTCGCTTTCATAGAAGATAGAAGAATTGATTACTACCATGAGAAAGTTGGCATGACAACAGATACCCATCTCAATAAAGTGTTTCCTTATGAACACCTTAAGTCCTGAGACTTCAGAATACTTTGCAATATAACCTCTTGTCTCTTACTTTATGAAATTCGGTTTAGCTCATCACCCAGAGAGATTCCTCCCTAAGAGCCACATGGACGATTTTCCCGGTGGAAAGGTCCAAATTTCGAAAGGCATAATTGGGAATGGAAATCTCAATATTGATCTTTCCCTCCATCGTTTGGAAGTTAATCAACTGGTACCTTCTTTTATCGGTAATGTCCATAATTTTACCGGGGAAAATATTTCATTTTAGCGACTCCTTCACCGGTTTTCCCTTACGAATAATCATAACCTCTTCAGGCCGAATAAAGAGGTCAACCTCTTCGCCTACTTCAATCGAATCTCGATAGAATCTCATCGGCATGGAAAATTGAAGGCCATCGACTTCGAGAGTCACCCGTTGAATGAGCCCGTCTTTGCTCAAGACCTTTGCCCGATAAAGGTTTCTTGCCCCTAAGAATTGGGCTACTTTCCTGGACGAAGGCTTTAAAAAAATATCATCTCTCTTCCCAACCTGTTCTGCCTTTCCGTCCATGAAAATTGTGATTCTATCACTGAGAAAATATGCCTCTTCGAAATCGTGGGTTACGCACAGAATGGTTGGATTAAATGATTCTCCGCAGAAATCACAGATTCCAGAGTCCATGATCGCGGCCTTAGCAGGAATTTCAGGGGTAATTTCTTCAATCTTGAACAAGGACTCAGTATCGTCCTTTAGAATGTTCTCTACCCGTTCCTGCTGGAATTCTCTGTACCGTTCTATCTCCCTTGCCGATGCCTCGTCCTTCTGGACCTTTTCAGAAAGGGAAAGAGATTCCGGGTCTATCTTGAAAGCATCGGGCCGTAGGCAAACACGTACTCCTTTCCCATTCCTTCTGTCCATTAGAGAAAAAGCATGTTTCCCATAATTCTTGAAAAGAAAGTTCCCCTTTCCAAAGGTGCATCCCGTCATCACTTGAATGGCATCTGCGCCACAGGCATCTGTTTCCACGATCGCAACCAACTCTTCATCGGGTGCTTTCCTGACTCCCAACCGTTCCATAAGAGTTCGAGCCGCTTGAAATCCAATGGCCAATCCCGGACACGTGTGGCCGTGAAATTCAATACATTTCCTAAAATCTGCACCTAATGAAATGGCTTCACCCTTCATCTTTTTCCCTTTCTTCCTTTCTTTTTCTTCCCCATTAGACGTTAGCGAAATTCGAACTTTTTGTTGAATCATTTGCAGGGAATCCGATCAGTGTCTTTATTGATTTTATAATATTTTTCTTCTATTATCTCTTTCTAAAACAAAAAGAATCGTTTGGGGAAGCAACGTGGAGGAAACCTTGATGGTAGACAAGTGGCTCGATGAGATAAAGCAGAGGGCGAATCCTGAAGATCTCGGAATGATAATGGTTCATAATGGTATTGTCAGGGGCACTTCAAAGTCGGGCAGACCCGTGCAAGGCATGAAACTATCGTATGACCAGAAAAGGCTGAATTCCGTTATCCCCATTTTTCAGCAGAGAACCGGGGTTGTAGAGGTAAAGGTCTGGATCAACTCCGGAAATCTGAAGGTCGGGGACAATATCATGTTCCTGCTCGTGGCAGGCAGATTCAAGACCAACGTCCTCCCCGTATTTGAAGAGTTCTTGTCTCTGATTAAAAATGAGATCGTTACCGAGGAAGAGGTGTAGTCGTTAATCTCTCTTTAAACCACTCGCTTTTACCAGAGACACTGAAGAGATGGCATCTAACCGGAACAGCAGCTCCCCGGTGTGCCACAAGAATTGGGTGTTCCGCAACAACCTCCGGAACTGGGCTCAGTAAATTTCCGGGATGAGCCACTGGCCGTATTGTGAGCGGACATAAGCTTGGTTAAGTCTTCGCTCCCGCATTGTTCGCATTGCAGCCGGTTTTGAGTTCCCAGGATAAGAAATTCATTTACTTGACCACACTTCTCACAACGGTATTCGTAAATTGGCATATCTTCTCCTTTATATTTTTCCTGAAGTGACTACCTTAAAATAATGGTCAATGGAGAGTTTAGCAAATTGAACAGCACCGATACAGGGGACCACATACTTCACCGGCCATTGACTCCCCAGGATATTGAAAAACTCCAGACAAGAAGAACAAACGTGGGTACTGTTGGCGATTGAATAAGGGATCTTACTGCCATTCAGGTCGTTGAAAAACTTAGGATCAATAAAGTTGGCATGATTTGCTGAATGGCTCAAAATGATTTTCCCAAAATCGAAAGATTCATTGACCTGATAACGCTCAAACCATCTCTGATAAAAATCCTTCTCAAGGGCATGAGGTTTATCCCATGATCGAGGCATCGCCTTTTGAAATGATCGAGATCGGGCTAATTCAGAAGTTTCCGAAAAGGTGGGCAATCGTTCAGGTATAAAATCCGAATTCATGATGAGAATCGGGTTACCCAGACCCGAAAGATTCAACGGTCGATCGCTGACAACCAGAAACTTTCCTGCCTTCTCAGAACCCAAATACCAGGAGGTCCTCCTTTTACAGAAGCCCTCCCAGGCGAGAGGCACGATATAACCGACCTCCATGGATGTCCGTAATACTCGACAGGGAATACGGGTTTCCTCCGGCAGTTTAACTTCTTTTTTCTCAAGATGCTCCCGAACAGCTTTTAACCCTTCAAAGTCTAACCAATAGCAACATTTCTTGTATTCAGACATTTTTACACCTTAAGAAGGCTTCAATCTCTGCCAGTCCTCTGCCGACTCCTGACCTCTTCGCCTCCTGTTCCGTGAAATGAGGGGAGAATTTTTCTTTTCCAAACTATTTCTCTATCTCTTTAATACCACTATACTTGCTAATGCCCGCATTCACCTTGATGTGATCGGCAGGAATTATACACGGAAAGTTCCTGGAGCTTTTTTTCATTTAAGAGGTCAAGGTTCTCTTTTACGGTCGACGCCCCAGCCCCATACACTTTTATCCCCAATGCATTCAACTTCGTGAGTGCACCTGCACCGATACCTCCAACGACCATTGCATCGACACTCTTCCCATCAAGAGCCATAATTGGATTACATGCACCGTGGACATGGTGTAAGTCTCTATTATTCACCGTTAGAACATCTTTCCCCTCGGTATCGACGATGATAAATGCCGGTGCCGAACCAAAATGGTCATAAACCTTGCTTTCAACTCCTTCATTACCCTGAACTGCAAAACCTACTTTCATGACTTTCTCCTTTCTCGTTTTACATTGGATGTATTCCCGAGGTAATCGTTGAAACAGCAACCCATCGCTCCGTCACCCCGTGTTCACAAATTGTTGGTATTTTATCGTTGTTGTTTTTGTTGGTTTCCGCGGCAACATCTGCCTTGCCCCCTGCCAAAGCCCGTCGCATATCCTCTATCTTCTTGCGCCCTGCGGATATTGCCGCTCTTACAGGAAGGACAGTTTTCCGGCCTGCCCGTTCCATATGGGAGCTCCCAGGAGTGTTGGCATTCGTAGCACCTGAATTTTCTGATTGATGCCATTTCAAACTCACCTCCTTCAATCTTTAATGCTTTGCCTTGGACCAATGCCTCTGCCACTTTTTTATGGGCGGATTCGATAATCCGGCCAAAGGTTTGCCGGGAGACATTCATCTTTTCCGCTGCCTGCTCTTGGTATAGACCCTCAAGGTCGGCAAGCCTGACAGCCTCAAACTCATCAACCGTTAAAACAACCTCCTCCAGCATGGAGAGAGGAATACCTCTTGGCTTAAAGTAGTCACTTTGAGGCATGGAACCAACTCGTCTACAATTTATTGGCCTTGCCATTTGGAATTCCTCCGTCTCTGTTAATTATAAGCATATGCTCATTATTTGTCAAGAGCCAAAAAAGAGTGGTCTGCGCTATTATTCAATACGGAGGCGGGATAGTTGGTAGTCAACGATTGCCGAAAGAAATGTGAATACATAACCATGAAAGGGATTGGGTCTGATCAGCGAATATTCCCGATATCCTATACGGCCGGGAGAGAAGTTGTGAATAAAGCAGGAAAGGTGGTTGGGATCCACTTGAAACCCCACGATCTCAGAAGACATGCAGCGACCTACGCTTCTCGATCGGGAGTGCCAATAGAAATTGTGAGCAAGGTGATCCTCAGACACGCGAATCTATCCACCACTCAGAGGTATCTCGGGACGGTGAGCGATGTCGAAGCATTGAGGTGGATCAACCACCCTATCTTTACCGATAAAGCATCTTGGGCAAAAAAGTATTATCTGTTATATTATATGACATCATGTAATTGGCTCTCTCATGGAAATGAGTGACCTCCTCCGTACCTACAATGTCTCCCCTACCATGTCGGCTTCAATCATCCCCCTGAAAGAAGCTGAAAGCAGAGGGCTCCTTTTTGATCTTAAAGAACCTCCCGGGCTGGTATCGAAAATCTCAGGGTATGATGCCCTTTTTTCAACGGGATTGTCAAAGGACTACGTTGACAAGCGGGAGTTCAATCTTTTTGTATCAATAAGGGAACTACTCCAGAACGCCTTGGACGAGGAGGAGATGGTAAGGGGGCAACCTGATGTCCGGATTGAGCAAGACACTCACGGCACATGGATCGTAGATAGCGGGCGAGGGATTACGGTGGAAGCACTTCGGATAGGCGGAACCAATAAGGAATGTTGGATGCGTGGATATTACGGAGAGGGACTAAAACTGGCAGCATCATACTTGATTCTCAATCAAATTCCGGTCTATCTTTTCACAAGGCAGATGGTCTTCAGATTCATTGCTCTGCCACGAGAAGGACCAAATCCCGGGATCTTTATTCTGTTGGGAAGATCTAAAGAAGCGATCAATGGCACGAAAATTCTCCTATCTGGCTACAAGGCAGACCAGGATTTCATGGAGAAGATAGTGCGCTTCTGGAACAAGGATCTCGAAACTAAACTGATCGTAGAAGAAAGATTTGCCTCTGAGGATTGCCCAAGGGAAATGCCTTCTGCTATTTTTGACTACCCGAACCAGCTCTACATAAGGAACATGTATGCAGGAGAAATGAGCGAAGTTTCTAGAAGAAAATCTCTCTTTAGCTATGATCTGTGGTGGTTCCGGTTCGATGTTTCGAGAAAGCTCATGACTCAAAGGATGCCGCAGCTCTTTCTGGAGATTGCGAAGTTGCTCGAGAGATCGTCGGTGGCACGGAAAAAGTTTGCCGAAAAGCTTATAGAAGCGGGTATGCTCAAGACAAAACCCGTGGGAGGAGGGCTCACAATTGAGTTCAACCCGACATTTACTATTGTTGAGGGACACCTTTTTGTATACGCCTTTCCAAAAGGGATGTTGGACGCATTTGTAGAGGTTTTAGGGCTTGAGGCTAAAGGAGACCTCATTAGACGGGTTTCCACAAATGAAGAGGCCGAGTCGGCTCTTTCGAAGGGCTTGATCCCGATACTGCTTCCGTATGAACTCTCAGAGCAATTCAGCAGTATCCCTTCTTTGTAGAACCGTAGCCTCACTTGATTATTCTCGATTTAATGAAGTTCCATCTTTTTTTGCCCTTTCCAGTTATCTATTGCGGATTATCGCTTGAAATGTTGCAACATCGGATAAAATTCAAGAATGACTCGGGAAGAAATAAAGCTTAATGACGAGCTTACTCCTCTTTACCCCTTTTGTAGTATTCTGATATTTTCGGAATCAGACTTTTGGTTCTCGAACTTAATTCGCTCTTCCCCTCCTTTTCCAAATATCCTGTAATTGATTCCAGAAAGACTTGGACAGTGGCAGGTGGACAATGGAGTTTTATTGGAGGAATCTCCCCCAGTTCACTCTCAATCAAGCTCACGAGTCTTTGGATGACTTCATCATCTGTCCCCAAGAAAAATTTGGAAATTTCTTTGCCTTTTATCTTCTCCGTAAATACAGAGGCGGAAGCAATGGTTACTGCACAGCCAAAGGATAAAAATTTAGCATCTTCAACAACCCCATCTTTGATCCTCAGATAGAGTCTTGTTGTATCCCCACAAACCGGATTATTAATCGCCCCTATCCCTTCTGCGTTCTCAATTTCCCCCACATTTTGAGGATTGCGGAAATACTCTTTTATCTTCTCAGAGAGTTCTAACATCTTTTAACACCTCGATTTCTTAATTTTCGTTAAAATCCTTCGCAACTCCATCCTCATCTCCAAAGCCAAGAACACGCAAGACTGTCTCAACGTCAAGGCCTGCTTTACGGTCTGATTCTGTCAGTTCTCCTTTCACCTTTGAGGTTATTATCCGAAAACTGTCCCAAACTTTGTCTTCAGAAAAAATCTATACCTTCCAGCGAAATTTGTCAATCATTGGTTCAGGAGGAAACAAATAAGGTGGCGATAAAGCAATCTAAACTCGAATCTGCGGATATCTTGCCAAATCCAACTCCCAGAAAAGAATAGGAAATGTCTCCATTTGATTATCAGATTGTAAATACTTTGGGTTCGGAAAACGTTCCGTCTTAGCAGATATTTAAACCTGCTTTACACTAGCAGCAGAATAAATACCCATTTGTTGGGTTTCCCTCATCCTTCGTCATCGCAGTGTACTACCAAGCAAAGCTTACTCCTCTATATTCGAAGAACCTTGAATCTGGGCATTTTTAAGCAGCCTGAGGGAAATGACTTCTTCGGCAACCTGCTAATTCGTTTCGCTATTTATTGATGATGCCTTCTCGTTGCAGTTGATCGATTGCCTCCTTTGAATAGCCGAGGACGTCCTTCAGTATTTCCTCAGAGTGCTGGCCGAGAAGCGGGGCAGGGGAATAGACCTCTCCCGGTGTTTCAGAAAGATGGATGGGAGAACCTGCTACCCGTACCTTACCCACCCCTGGCTGTTCTATTTCGACGAGCATCCTTCGATATCGAATGTTGGAATCCTCGCAGATCTCCCGGATATTGTTTATCGGAGAGTGGGGCAGATCAGCCGCTCCCAATAAAACCACCCATTCTTTCGTTGTCTTCTTCTGGAATTCAACCTCCAGAATAGGGATGAGCTCTTTCACATACCGAGTTCTCAGAGGGTTTGTCTTGAACCGATAGTCTTCGCTCAAATCCGGATGATTAATCAGTCGGCAGAATTTTGCCCAAAGGAGATCATTCCCGATTGCGATGATGATCCACGAATCCTTGGTTCGAAAACCCTGGAAGGGGGTGATCGACGGGTGCCGACTTCCAAGAGGTTCCGGGACTTCGTCGGTCGCCGTAAACCGAATAACCGCGTTTTCGAGAATGGCAAAAAGGCCGTCAACCAGGGAACCATCATAATGTTGGCCATGCCCTGTCCTTTCACGGTACCGCAATGCTGCCAGAATCCCGATGACGGCCTGATGCCCAGCAATAATGTCACCGACAGAAGACCCCACACGACAGGGAGGTCCTCCTTCCGGGCCCGTGATACTCATAAGACCGCTATAGCCCTGGGCAACAACGTCATAAGATGGCCGGGAGTCGTAACCTGGAAGGGAATCATGGCCAAATCCACATATAGAGGCATAGATGATTCGTGGATTGATTCTCTGGATTTCCTTCCAGCCGAACCCCAATTTTCTCATCGTAGAGGGGCGATAGTTCTCAACAAGGATATCGGATTTCCTGATCAACTCCTCAAGAATCATTTTCCCCCTGTCCTGTCTCAGATTCAGAACCATACTCTTCTTGTTCCGGTTTAAGCTGATGAAATAACCGCTGCGATTTTTCCCAGGCTCGCCCACAAAGGGCCCAAACTCCCTTGCATCGTCTCCCTGGGGAGGCTCGATATGAATGACCTCCGCTCCCAGATCAGCAAGGAACATCGTTGCTGTTGGCGCAGCCAAAACGTGGCTCAGATCGACGACCCTGATGCCTTCCAAAGCTCGACTCATCGTATGTCCTCATCTGTTCCTTTTTTAAAACGCTTTAAAAATGGATCCCCATTTCTTTTGCTGGACGATAAAACTCAGACTGTCCTTAGCAGACCTCAAGAACGGGTCGAGTATAAAACGGTAAGAGAAATCAAGTCAAGGGAAAAAAGAGAGATAACTCCAAACCTTTAACTCGGCAGGATTCACATCAGGAATAACCTTAAAAATGGGTGGATAAAGAGCTTGAAAGAAAGGCTAAAGCTCAAATATCTATATACCAGGTGTCACAGTTTCCCTCCGTCACCTGCTTCACCGTTACTCCGCCCTTCAAAACCAAACTATCACCAACTCATACTCTTTGATATTATTAAGGGGAGCATGAAATAGTGTGCATTAAAAGACTGACAGTAGTTATTGTGAGGAGCCTGAGCGACGTAGCAATCTCATGGGATTGCTTCACTTCGCTCGCAATGACAGTTCGATTGCAATGCAAACTATAATATGCTCCGAGTAATAATTGAATGAGAATCCCCTGGGTGCTAGCGCGGATATCTTGCCAAATCCCGCACCCACCGAAAAGTTACGGTATGGATAAGATATCTTCCGACTTAAATTGAGCCCGTCTATTACATTGAATGGAAGTCCGGTTTTCAAAAGTCAGAGCTTCAAAAAGAAACCGTTGCCGGGCGTAACGCCTCAACATCAGTCCTTCCTCTTTTTCAATCTTTCTTTTTCGCCTTTTTCTTTTTGTCGGAACCGGCGGCGGTCTCCACTGGCGTTATATACCATTTGAGACCTTCAAAGATGACCTCCCGCATTGTCTTGCGCTCTAAGGTCGCCTTCGCCTTCACCTTGCTCCATAATTCTACCCCGATGCCGTTAGAAAATAGCAGAGCGCATAGCGTAGGTACAAAGAGCCAAAAGCTCCGCAAATCCTCTCAGGCTTGGGCAAGAACTGCATCATATTCTGCAAGAGGGAAGCAGATTGTTTTCTTGATCTGAGTACGATGCTTGGCAATCTCTTCCAGTCGCTTGTAGACAGGCGCATCAAAATACTGCTCGCCACACTTCCCGCATACCCAGGCGGGTACGCGATCAACATAGATCGTTTGACCCTTGAAATGAAACCTGGCCTGGATGATACGCTCTTCCACTATCCCTTCACAGAATTCGCACATATCATGGCTCTTTTTTCTCATCTTTCACTGACTAATGGCGGCACGTTCCCGCGCTTCCTCATTTTTTCACTTTCCCCTTTGGTAATAATTCTCGGGTGCCAATCCCCTTCAGTGGAAGTGTCGATTCCATACACTCCTCCGTGCCGCTAGCCAACCGAAACCTCAGCGGTTGTTGCACTCAGGTAAGTGAGAATCTCATGTTCACGCTGTTGGATCTCTAACAAAATAGGTTCTGACATGGACCGATATTCTTCCACCGAATGAACCTTCCGCGCTTCCAAAAGGACCCTTTCTAAATTAAAAATGGCTTGCTGGGCTGCTTTCAACTGTTCATCATTTTGAATCATGATAACTTTACCTCCACGATCCCTCGGCGTCTGAAGTCTTTCCCCACTTGATAGGTATCCAGCCAGAGGGAAAGAGTATCCTCGCCAATTGAAGCCTTCGACCAAAGAATATCCACATGGAACCTCACTCTGGCCATCGTATAGTCAAACA
The DNA here is from genome assembly GCA_963826305.1 of uncultured delta proteobacterium. Classification (GTDB taxonomy): domain Bacteria; phylum Desulfobacterota; class BSN033; order BSN033; family UBA1163; genus CAWGWZ01. Next base: position 752,998 of record CAWGWZ010000028.1, read on the forward strand.
AGATCCTGCATTCTTCAGGCGCATTTTCAAGTTGGAAATCTTCGGCCATGAGGAGGAGCATATCGATATCATTGGGTGATTCTTTGACACTCACAAAACTCCCCCAAACAAAGATCCGTTTGAGTTTTCCAGTTGATTTGGCTAAGACGAAAATCTCCTTTAATCTTTGACCAAGCCATTTCCTTCTTGATGAATTGGTTGCAAAACGATCCAGGAATTCCTCTTCGCCCGCTGAATAAATACCCTCTGGCAAATTACCGTCCTTGTTAAATCCTGGAATCATCGCCCTTCTATATCATGTCAGGTAATGAATTCTTATGATAAAGTATATCAAAATACCTCTCAGAGATCAATTTGGCTCATGAGGGCGGTCATGAGGCACATCCTCAATCCGCCTTCTTCTTTCCTTTCTTTTTCCTCTTATCAATGCTGGAGGTGGTTTCCACCGTTATGTACCATTTAAGACCCTCGAAGATGACCTCGCGCATGCTCTTACACCCTTATGTAAAAAATAACGTGACCGTGTCCGTGATCCGTGTCCGCAAAACACCAGATTCTAACGATTTCATGGTGAGATATCCGTCATGAATAATTTCTTAAAATGTAGTATGTGTGATCACCCCATCCCGTTTGGTGTATTTTTACACCAAAATATGAAGATAATCAAGGTTATTTTTGGAGAGCTGCAATTCAGACACTGGATTTCAGACGTTAGACACCAGACTTCTCTAATATAGGGAATTTACTCTGTTTCCCTCGCTTGAAACTCTTTCGCATATACCCAGAGTGCCAGTTCCTCTGCTGGCTGTCAGGCCGTTCAGCTGAGCTCACGTCGAACCCTTTATCTCTGTGTCATCTCTGGCCATTCCTCTTCTTCAGTCTAATGCCTGCCTGCCGGCAGGCAGGTCTGAGGTCTATAGTCTTACTGTCTGAATCACAGTTGGAGAGCTCTGAACAACTTCTGTACGCTCTCTTGATTGCACAGATTCCAAAAAATGATTACACGGATTTTTTAGCCAATTTCTTTTAGGCCACGATCCGTTTGAACACGGGAAGCGGAAATGGCCCCCTTCGGTCTCCTCAAAGTAGCTGACCCATTCGACCGCGACGCCCCGCCTTTGAAGGCGGGGTAAAAAAGCGCGGCTCAGGGTGAACTTCTCGACTCCCCCGGAGTTGAGAGCTTCACTTCAATCTGAAGGCTCGGATCAACTCAGGTCACACCGTTCTTTTCCGCCAAAGGGCGAAGAAGAAGCAGGAGGTCCATGGGAAAACCAGAAAGCAGAAGACAGTGGGCAGTAAACGCAGAGCATCAGGGAGAAAACTCAAAGGAGAAAAGAAAAAGTGAGCCGTAAGCAGGAGAAGAAAAGGGTTAGAAGAAGACCAATGGCATCTGATTCCGCTACCCCCTCATTTTGGAAAAAGCAAAAAATACCTTGCAAATTAGAAGCAAGGCTTCTATAATACATACATGATTAAGAGACGCTATGGGGAGATGCTCCTACGGCTCCTGAAGAAATTTCCTGCTGTGACAGTATTAGGCCCTCGACAGTGTGGAAAAACCACATTTATCCGCCAGGCCCTTCCCTCCTGGACGTATCTGGACCTTGAAAGACCATCCGATGCGACCCCTCTCGTTGCTGATCCGGAATCCCGTTTAGGACAACTGGGCGACCGAATCATCTTCGATGAAGCGCACCGCGTTCCCGAACTCTTCCCTGTGCTTCGAAGCAATATCGATCGGAATCGATCCGGCACCGGCCGTTTTGTGCTGCTGGGCTCTGCCTCTCCCGCCCTGATCCGTGAGATCTCAGAATCGCTGGCAGGGCGCACGGCCTTTGTCGATTTACCTCCCTTCCGGTGGGATGAAGTCATGGGCAGAAAGACTCCCGGTGTCCTTTCAGCGTTGTGGTTGAGAGGAGGGTTTCCTGAAGCCTTCCTCAGTCGGGATGACCGCACACGGCAAGACTGGCTTGAAGCCTACACACGAACCTTTATCGAACGGGACCTCAACCTTCTGGGCATTGACGTTTCATCTTCGCAGATGCGAAGATTGTGGACGATGCTGGCCCACTGCAACGGAGCCCTCTGGAATGCATCCCAGTTGGCAGCGTCGTTAGGCATCAGCTACCACACCGTCAACCGCTACGTCGATATCCTGGAACAGACCTTCCTGATTCGGAAGCTCCCCCCTTATTTTTCAAACATAGGAAAGCGCCTTATAAAAAGCCCGAAGGTTTATTTTCGGGACACAGGGCTTTTACATTTTTTTCTGGGAATTGATTCCCCTTCTGTATTGGACGTGCACCCTGCCCGTGGGATGAGCTGGGAGGCCTTCATTATTGACCAGATGACATCAGCCTTCCAGAGGATCGCTCCGAAGAATCAAACTTATTTCTGGAGGACCTCACAAGGAAATGAGGTCGACCTCCTGTGGGACTTAGGAGAAAGAATGGTGCCTTTTGAAATCATACTTAACTCGGCACCGACGGCGCAAGACGCGAACGGACTGCGCCGTTGCATGAAAGATCTGAAACTTCCCCAGGGGTACCTGATTTACCCTGGAAAGACATCTTATTCGCTCGGGGAAAAGATCACGGCCTTATCTGCGGAAAAGATTCTTTCTTCCCCTCAAGAAATTGTCCGGTTATAACGGACACGACCAGCTATTCTATCCACCTCGGACCAGGCTAATTTATCGAGATTCAATAAGATATGTCCCTGGATCACGTTTCTTCCGGTCTTAAATCGCCATTTCCACCGGCAAAATTCCGGCCATAAGACATTTCAGGTTCCCGTTGATTGTTATATCCCCGGGAAGACCTCCAGCCTTGGTCAACCTAAGAATCGCAATTTAAACCCAAGAATTGTCATTCTAAGGCTAAAATCAGACTCCCTTTTTGAAATTGATTTCAAGAATCAATCATTTGTCGTGGTCCGACCCCACAGCAATCTAAAAATATATCGAGAGCCAGATAGGCGCAGCAGCAGCATAAATGTGACCCGCGGATATCTATGGGCACTTGATGGATACCGTGAATCAATGGGTGCTGCCCGCATGACTTCTCATCGGTCCCCCGAGATGATTGGTCGAATGTCAAAGGCTGCCCCGCATTTTTCAGGATGCGTTGGGTTGACAATCCTGGTGCCGATAGTTCAAAATGCTAACATTCTCAAGGGAATCAGATAAATAAACAAAAGGAGGAATAGAATGGAAAAGATCAAACTTGGTCCAGAACCTCTAATTCTGCCTATGCCAGCCTTAGTAGTGGGCGCCAACGTCAATGAAAAACCAAATTTTATGATTGCCTCTTGGTGTGGGATCGCTGGATACAAACCGCCAGCTATTACCGTTGCCATGAACAGAGCCCGGTATACCCTGAAAGGTATTAGAGAAAACGGGACTTTTTCTGTTAATGTCCCCTCTTGCAAAATTATCAAGAAGACCGATTATTGTGGTATTTACTCCGGGAGGAAAAGGGATAAATCGCAAATTTTCAAAACTTTCTACGGTGAACTGAAAACGGCTCCCCTCATAGAAGAATGCCCGATAAATCTTGAGTGCAAGGCACTCCATTATCTCGATATGAGAACCCATATCCTCATCGTTGGTGAGATCATTGAAATCTACGTAAGTGAGGGTTGCTTGACAGATGGAAAGGTCGATCCAGAAAAGATTGATCCCCCTATCTACATCAGGACTACCATGAAATACCATCGTCTCGGAGAGGTCTTGGCGTCGGCGTTTGGGGTTGGAAAAGAGAATGGGGATACTCGCAGTCCCGAGACCATCTTATCCAACAATATAGGAGGCCTTTCTATCTGAAAATACCTTTATCATGGATTCAAGTTAAAAAATCGTGCCACCACCGCACCCGCATACCTCTCTTGACCTCCATCCGCGAAAATTCTTCCCTGCTTACGGAATGGCAGTACTCTTTCGTAATTATGGGGGGAGCGGATTAAGGGCAAGAAAGAGAGAACACAGTTTACCATCCTTCACACGCCGGCATGGCTTGGAGTATCTTTTTCATAGGTCCCCTTTTCAGTCTCGCAATAAGAGCGCCGGATCTTGGGCTTACGAATAAAAATCTTTTATTGCTTTGACGAGAGGGGTTATACTTAGCGTGTGTGAAGTCTCCAAGCAAAGAAAGGAAAGGATGAAAACCGGATTGAGCGCCAACTTAGCCCAACTTAGCTCAGTCCGGAAAGGAGTTCGACATGCAAGTGTATAAGATTCAGGCGGCCGTTCTGCGCAAGAAGGGCGGTCCCTTGATGATCGAATCCATCGAGATGGAAGGTCCTCGGGACGATGAAATCCTGGTGCGCATCGTCGCCTCTGGCATCTGTCGTACCGATATAGACCTCTGCGACGACTGGGACGAAGCCGACACTCCTGTGGTGCTTGGTCATGAGGGTGCGGGCGTGGTGGAGCGGGTGGGCAAGAGCGTGAAGAGTGTGAAGCGCGGCGATCATGTCGTTCTCTCTTATCAGTCCTGCGGCCACTGCCGCCAATGCCGGAGCGGACACCCCGCTCATTGCAAGTCCCTCTACGAGGCGAACTTTGGTTTCCAGCGCCTGGACGGCAGCAATGCGCTGCAACGCAGCGGCGTCCGTGGGCACTTCTTCGGTCAGTCTTCGTTCGCCAGCCATGCCCTGGCAACAGAACGCAACCTCGTCAAGGTTTCTAAAGATCTAAATCTGGAGCTCTTGGCACCGCTTGGTTGCGGCCTGCAGACCGGAGCCGGCACCGTGATGAACTCGTTAAAGCTCTCGGGCGGGGAAAGCATCGCCATCTTCGGTACGGGAGCGGTCGGCATAGCCGCTGTCATGGCGGCTCGCATCGTCGGCGCTGCCCCGATCATCGGGGTCGACACTAAACCTAAGCGGCTCCAACTCGCCCTGAAGTTGGGCGCCACCCACGTGATCGACAATCGTCGTCAGAGACGTCGCTGCCCGGATCGCGGGAATCACCGGTAGTGGCGTTGATTACGTGGTGGAAACCACCGGCAACCCGAAGATGCACCGACTCGCCATTGACGTGCTGAAGCCGCATGGCATTGTGGCACTTCTTACCGGCGAGAGCGGCATGGATCTGCCAGACGGACGGAAAACCCTCGGCATCATCGAGGGCGACGCCGTGCCGCAGAATTTTATCCCTAAACTGATTGCGTTGTACCAGACAGGTCAGTTCCCCTTTGACCGCCTCGTGAAGTTCTATGACTTCAGCGAGATCAACCGGGCCATCGCCGACGCCAAGCGCGGCGACACCGTCAAGCCCGTGCTGCGGATCAGCAAGGTTCAGCCGTCATGCAGATTTTGAAAGCTGGCGTACTCTACATGACAGTTGCAAAACGGACACGGGCAAACCGCCCTTCAAGGCTTCAAAAGGCGGTTGTTTTGAAAATTTAAGGGTATCGGAGGACATCACCCCAAGTGAATTCCAGCAGGGGAAGGGGACGAGAGTGCCAATTCGGCAAAAGGTTCGCCTCGAAGCCTTTCCGAACGGCTTGCCCATGTCCGTATCGTCAAAAGTTTATGCAACGTTAAGGTCTATTTCGCGCTCGTATTTGGAGCGGGCTTCGTACTCGGACCCATTCGCATACTGTGGGTGGTCCCCCGCTTCGGCACGAGAATGGCTGAGCTGATGGAAGCGCCCATCATGTTCGCGGTCATCATTGTCGCAGCGCGATGGATCGTTCGGCGTCTCGCTCTGCCGTCCACAGCATTTAGCCGACTGGGTATGGGCTGCGTCGCGCTTGGCCTCATGCTGGTCGCGGAATTTACGCTTGTGCTCTGGATTCGGGGCCTACCGATCAGTGCGTATCTTGCAAGCAGAGACCCTGTGTCGGGAACGGTTTACTACGTGATGCTTGGAGTGTTCGCCATCATGCCGCTTCTCGTTGCTCGAAGATGAAACGGCCCCTCCGGTGAGATCTCCGATTAAACCGAGTCGCATAGCCGGTTAAAAGGCAGCGCATAAATTTCGGAATGCCCAGTGGACCGCTCAAAACCAAATGACACTGCAGAAACCAGCAGTTGACTTTTCGTTAAAAAGAAATTAACATCTTCGGTAGGTTAAGCTTAGTCGCCTGCTGATATTTTCATCAGTAGGCGATCCTTTCGGGGGTGATTATTGTGGGTTGGCGGTTTAAATCCGTCCACGGGCTCCAATAAGAACAAGGCAGGGTGTCCGTTCGGGCCATTCCCTTTTTATCCCATTAATCTAAGTCCCCTTTTCCTTGTACGGCAACCATATTCTTCTACAATGGTTCTATTCGACCGAGTTCACGATGCCGTAGATTTATCATGTTTATCAAAACTAAAAGATCCCAGAAGAGCACTCTACCATGACTCGCCGTAAAAAATTTCCAGCCACGAAAACAACAAATAAAAACACCTCGCCCCTTGCGAAGCTCTATTGGTGTCATATTGGGATATTGCTTTTGGGGATTTTATTGGGGACCTTGATCGCTTACTTTTTTGTCTCATTAGATCTCCATTTTCCCGGAGAACTCCAAGCTGCCAGAAACCTCGGGATCGTCAGCCTCACCATTCTTGCCGGATATCCGAAGTCAAGGGACATCCTGGCATATGTCTCAATTCTTGGATTCCCTATCATTTTCTCTATCGCGATCTGGTTGTTCTGGAGAGGAAAACAACGCAGCAGGGATTTAACGGAAGCGTTCGGATCGGCCGAAGAATCCGCGGGCTTCAAAAACACCGGATGGATCGTTTGTTTGCTCGTGGTCATAGGGTGTTACCTTTTTCTTTCCTTCGACACGAACTATCTTTACTGGATCACTTATGGATGGGCTCTCTTAGGAGAAGAAGGAGGGCATCTCGCCATTGTCCAAAGCATCCTGTCTGGAGGAGTTTACGGAAAAGACTTCTCCTCTCCCTATGGTCCGATGATGACTTATCCTATGGTTTGGTTAATGAAATTATTTGGAACTACAATACTCGTTGCAAGGGTTTATACCTACTTACTCAATCTAACCGCCTATGGTCTTGTTATCTTCTTTTTATACCGGACACTGAAGTCGAAGGCAAACTTTTTATTGTCTTCCATGATCTACCTTGTGGCATTTCCAGTTTTCATCCTTCCTGCTCCTCAATGGTCGTATCTGAGGGTTACTCTTGGTCTCTTTCCTCTTTTGCTGGCTTACCTTTATCTTCAAAACGACAAAAAATATCTTTTGCCAATTGCTGGAGCCCTATTAGGACAAAGCCTTTTATTTAGCCAGGAAGCGGGGATCTGTTCACTCCTCTCTCTGTTTGCCTTCCTTATGATGAATAACCTCGCAAACCGGAATTGGAAGTTGTTTATACGGGAAGTTTCTCTCGTCTTAACAGGATGTTTTGTCTCTCTCATTCCGATGTTACTTTACTTCTATTTCAAAGGGGCTCTCCTCCCATTTTTTACGAACATTTATGAATATCCGAAATATTTCGCTATCGGCTTTGGGGCCCTTCCTTTTCCAAACTTTAGAGACTTTCTTGCCTCACCCTGGGTAAAGGGGGTATGGTTTGCCTACTGGATCATATTCCTTTACATTGTTTCTGCAAGCTATCTCATCCCCCGGATCCTTTTGGGGCAGCTGTATAAGGACCATTTTCTTAAGGCTTCCTTGCTCATATTTGGAATTCTTCTCTTCCGGTCCGCTCTCGGAAGGTCCGATCTGCATCACATCCATTTTGTTTCTCCACCGGCTTTTCTGCTGGTTTTTCTTTTTGCAGACGGCTCGATAAGAGGCATATTAAAGCCTAATCCTATCTGGTCCAGAACCGCCAAGGTGCTATCCTTGGTGATGTTGCTGACTTCGACCCTATTTCTATTTACGAAACCAGAGGCATTTACGAATGATCGACAAAGCTGGAGGCTTTTGGAGAATGGATACAGGATCCCTGATCTCAAAAGAGGCGGTGTGCCGTTTGATCTTCGAACGGCTGAAACCTTGAGAGAAATCCATAACTTTCTTGAAACAAATACGGCACCCGGTGAATATACGTATTTCTTTCCCAACGAGGCTGCCTACTATTTTTTGTTCAACAGAAACAATCCTACCAGGTATTTTGGTGCTTATCACGCAGTGACGAGGAGGCAGCGGCGGGAGTTAGTTGGGGATCTGGAGAAAAATAAGCCTAAATATGTAATCTACAGCGGGAATGCACCCCGTATCGATGGTATTCCGGAAGACAGACAGGTTCCTGAAGTGGTGGAATATTTATACAAGGAATATAAATTGGACATTGATCTGAAAGAAGTGTCGATTTTGAAAAGAATTGGATCGTGAAAAAGCAAATGACCATCTTTTGGGTTCACGTAGGATACCGGGCTTTGGGTGGTACCACTTTGTAACGGATGTTCACCCCTATATTTTTTATAACTATTGAAAATCGTTGCAATTATATATTTTTTTGCTCTGATATGTAGTCACTAATTATTTGGGTATACTAGTAAAATGATGCTTGAAAGTAGGGATTAATTGAGGTATATTGTAGTTATGCATATTGTGGAGAACCAATCGGCCCCGAAAACAGGTAAAAAGATTTACCGATCCATCCTTCTGCGGGAATCTTATCGAGAAGGCAAGAAGGTCAGAAAACGCACCATCGCCAACCTCTCGCATTGCACGTCAGGGGAGATCGCTTCCATCAAGCTTGCCTTAAAGCATAAGGGGGACCTAACGGTTTTGGGATCGATCAAGGAGTCGGTTGAACTTCAAGAGGGGCTTTCGGTGGGAGCCGTCTGGGCCGTGTTTCAGATTGGTAAAGACTTAGGTATTGAGAAGGCGTTAGGGACTGATGGTGAGGGCACGCTTGCCTTTTGGCAGGTAATTGCCCGAGTGATCGATCAGGGGTCAAGACTTTCAGCCGTTCGATTGGCACAGATGCATGCGGCTTGCGACGTGTTAGAGATCAGGCGGGGATTTGATGAGAATGATCTGTACGATAATTTAACCTGGTTGGCCGATCATCAGGAGAGGATTGAGCAGCGGCTTTTTTTATCCCGGCGAGGCAAGACGAAGCCACAGCTTTTTCTTTATGATGTGACCAGTAGTTATCTGGAGGGGGAGAAGAATTATTTTGGTGAATATGGATACAGTCGAGATGGGAAAAAAGGGAAGAAGCAGATGGTGATTGGTTTATTGTGTGATGAGTGCGGAGATCCCGTAGCCGTAGAGGTGTTTTCGGGCAACACGCAGGATATGCGCACCTTTGCTTCCCAGGTGAGGAAAGTGGCGGAGGGGTTGGGATGTCGGGAAGTGACCTTTGTCGGGGATCGAGGAATGATCAAAAGTACTCAGATCGAGCATCTTCCAGAAGGGTTTCACTATATTACGGCGATCACGAAACCGCAGATTGAGGGGCTCATGAAGAGAGGGCTCATCCAATTTGGATTATTTGATGAGAAGGTGTGTGAAGTGGAGGAGGTGGGGATTCGCTATATCTTAAGACGGAATCCGGTACGGGTGGAGGAGATGGAGAAGAGTCGTTTGTCCAAGCGGCGCACCCTAGAGGAATTCGTTCGTGAGAGGAACGATTATTTATCGGAGCATCCGAGAGCCAAAGTCTCCACTGCCGTAGAGAAAGTAAGAAGCAAGATTAAGTTGCTTCGTCATGAGAAATGGCTGAGCGTGAAAGTACAGGATAGACAATTAAGCCTGGAGCAAGACGAGACTGTGCTCAAAGAGGAAACGGTTTTGGATGGTTGCTATGTGATTAAGACGGATCTTGCCAAGGAAGTGGCAGACAAGCAACTCATTCATGATCGATATAAGGATTTAGCAGAGGTTGAAAGGGCGTTTCGTGACTGCAAGACGGCAATCTTGGAAGTTCGGCCTGTCTTTGTACGATCGGAGAAAAGTACGCGGGGACACGTGTTGGTGGTGATGCTGGCGTATCTGATTATACGCAAATTACGTGAGGCTTGGGCAGCTCTTGATATGACGGTCGAAGAGGGGCTCAAACAGTTATCCACCCTTTGTTCGATGGAGATAAAAGTTAAAGATCATGGTTCCTGTCTAAAGATTCCAAGGCCTCGCGAAAAATCGCGGGAACTGTTGAAGGCGTTGGATGTTCGAATGCCTATGGTTTTACCTCATCGGGAGGTGCGTGTAGTCACCAGAAAAAAACTACCGGAACAACGTAGAATGCCTTAAAATACGTTCACTAAGGCCCTTTCATCTCTCTTTCATCAGGGGTGAACATCCGTTGTAACTTTATCTTTCCCAAGTTTTCTTAATTGATCTTACAAGGCCTGACGTGTTTAGATCCATTTATTACGTTAGTCTATTGTGTCTCCTCCACTTTACCTGCTTCAAAAGGTGATCCCAAAATCCCGATTTAGGAATTGTCATTGCGAGTGATACGAAGCAATCCCGCCTCTTTCAGTGAGATTGCCACGCCTGCGTGTTGAAACGCCTGCCTCGCTCCGGCGAAGGATAGCACTTCGGCGTGCAGGCACGCACCTTTCCCCGCTTTTAGCGGGACTCGCAATGGCGGGTGGGGAAAACGGTATCCTTTTCTAAATCGGGATTTGGGTGATCGCTTCTTCTTGAATCTTTGAGGTTTAATAATTATCTTTATATAAATGGGGAGGCGATCCAATGAAGAAAAAGATGGCTAAGATTATTTTGGCGCTGACGCTGGCTTTAATTTTGTCGAGTTGCGCGGGGCTTGGCAATTATACGGATTCGACCGATCATGATGATGGTTTCTATCATGGGGGCAAGGGTAAGTATGACGGGACTCATAGGTATTAAGGTCTACCCGTGGGCTGATTGAATTTCTCAGATGGACCCCGGCCGTATTTCTGTGGCCCAACCCTTTTCTGTCCCCAAAAAGCTAAACGTATTCTTATTCCACTAAAACGAAGCTCATCAGATCTGTCTGGCTCTTATTCTTCAGTCCATCCCATGATTCGACATACCAAGAAAATGAATGGTGGTTAAGTAAGACATCATCCCGAATTCGTTTCGGGATCTCACGATCTGCGAAATTCAACTATCCGTATTAATAAAACCCTTCACAATTTTCACAAAGACTTATTTGGTTCTTCCTATTTTCAACGGATGTTCACCCCTGATGAAAGAGAGATGAAAGGGCCTTAGTGAACGTATTTTAAGGCATTCTACGTTGTTCCGGTAGTTTTTTTCTGGTGACTACACGCACCTCCCGATGAGGTAAAACCATAGGCATTCGAACATCCAACGCCTTCAACAGTTCCCGCGATTTTTCGCGAGGCCTTGGAATCTTTAGACAGGAACCATGATCTTTAACTTTTATCTCCATCGAACAAAGGGTGGATAACTGTTTGAGCCCCTCTTCGACCGTCATATCAAGAGCTGCCCAAGCCTCACGTAATTTGCGTATAATCAGATACGCCAGCATCACCACCAACACGTGTCCCCGCGTACTTTTCTCCGATCGTACAAAGACAGGCCGAACTTCCAAGATTGCCGTCTTGCAGTCACGAAACGCCCTTTCAACCTCTGCTAAATCCTTATATCGATCATGAATGAGTTGCTTGTCTGCCACTTCCTTGGCAAGATCCGTCTTAATCACATAGCAACCATCCAAAACCGTTTCCTCTTTGAGCACAGTCTCGTCTTGCTCCAGGCTTAATTGTCTATCCTGTACTTTCACGCTCAGCCATTTCTCATGACGAAGCAACTTAATCTTGCTTCTTACTTTCTCTACGGCAGTGGAGACTTTGGCTCTCGGATGCTCCGATAAATAATCGTTCCTCTCACGAACGAATTCCTCTAGGGTGCGCCGCTTGGACAAACGACTCTTCTCCATCTCCTCCACCCGTACCGGATTCCGTCTTAAGATATAGCGAATCCCCACCTCCTCCACTTCACACACCTTCTCATCAAATAATCCAAATTGGATGAGCCCTCTCTTCATGAGCCCCTCAATCTGCGGTTTCGTGATCGCCGTAATATAGTGAAACCCTTCTGGAAGATGCTCGATCTGAGTACTTTTGATCATTCCTCGATCCCCGACAAAGGTCACTTCCCGACATCCCAACCCCTCCGCCACTTTCCTCACCTGGGAAGCAAAGGTGCGCATATCCTGCGTGTTGCCCGAAAACACCTCTACGGCTACGGGATCTCCGCACTCATCACACAATAAACCAATCACCATCTGCTTCTTCCCTTTTTTCCCATCTCGACTGTATCCATATTCACCAAAATAATTCTTCTCCCCCTCCAGATAACTACTGGTCACATCATAAAGAAAAAGCTGTGGCTTCGTCTTGCCTCGCCGGGATAAAAAAAGCCGCTGCTCAATCCTCTCCTGATGATCGGCCAACCAGGTTAAATTATCGTACAGATCATTCTCATCAAATCCCCGCCTGATCTCTAACACGTCGCAAGCCGCATGCATCTGTGCCAATCGAACGGCTGAAAGTCTTGACCCCTGATCGATCACTCGGGCAATTACCTGCCAAAAGGCAAGCGTGCCCTCACCATCAGTCCCTAACGCCTTCTCAATACCTAAGTCTTTACCAATCTGAAACACGGCCCAGACGGCTCCCACCGAAAGCCCCTCTTGAAGTTCAACCGACTCCTTGATCGATCCCAAAACCGTTAGGTCCCCCTTATGCTTTAAGGCAAGCTTGATGGAAGCGATCTCCCCTGACGTGCAATGCGAGAGGTTGGCGATGGTGCGTTTTCTGACCTTCTTGCCTTCTCGATAAGATTCCCGCAGAAGGATGGATCGGTAAATCTTTTTACCTGTTTTCGGGGCCGATTGGTTCTCCACAATATGCATAACTACAATATACCTCAATTAATCCCTACTTTCAAGCATCATTTTACTAGTATACCCAAATAATTAGTGACTACATATCAGAGCAAAAAAATATATAATTGCAACGATTTTCAATAGTTATAAAAAATATAGGGGTGAACATCCGTTTCAACAAACATCTCAACCATCGATAATCTTTCTGAACTAAAATATAACTCCTCGAGCGTATTCTGCGTAATATTGCCAATGACTCCCCTTGAATTCAGATCAGCACAACAAACAACGGTATCGCCATCTGGTAATACGACCAAATTTCCTAATAAGAGATAACACATTTTTTGTTCTGCCGTGTCCTGTTCTCTTCGAGGCAAACCTAAGTCTTTACTGCCGTCAAAATTATGTGGATATCTCAATGAGATATCGTCAATATTTGAAAACAAGAATTTGAAGTCTTCACTCATCCATTTCACATCAAATTCCTTTTCTGGGGGCACGATACAGATAATTCCTGTTTTGATTTTCTTGCCACTTCTATTATTTATTTCCACGAATTTCAATATATTCTCTTTGACGGTTTCCCACTTTGCCCCAACACGGATGGTTTCAAACAACTCTTTGGTACCCCCGTCAACGCTGAACCTGATCTCATCTAAGGCATGACTTTCAACGATGATTTCGGCTTTCTCCTCAGTTAACAACGTCGCGTTGGTGAGTAGAGAAATTAACGGACGATGATGGAGATGTCGTCTTTTTGAGCTCACTATCCCCAACATCTCTCTTAAGTTATTGTGTAATAAGACCTCTCCTCCATTATGGAAATCAATCCTCTCCAATCTGAAATTTCTATTCCTTGCAAGTTCATCCAAGACCTTTTCCAAAATGAGGGGACTCATCATTACCACTGGCTTCTGATGATCAAGCGTACACCACTTACACCTTAAATTACAGGCAGAACAAAATTCGAAATTTAACCATTTTATGGTGTAGAATTTGTCTTGATCGTAAAGAAACCTTTTAATAGGGGAACTCTTGAAAAAGTAATAAATTGATCGCAATCTCAGGTTCATAAGAAAATTACCACTTCTGCATTATTGATACGTTGATACGTTGGAGCGTACCCCTTAGAAATACGAAGCCCTCCCGGATGCCTCTTTAACGTCCATGCATCGACCGAAATGCCTCTTCGCCCTCTCTCGTATTAAAATAACCGGCACATTTCGGACACCTCGTCTTTATCTCTTTCGATCCCCCTGCACATCCAACGAAAGAAACGGATAGAATCACCAATGCCAAAAGGATATGAACCCATCTTCTCATAAATCTAACCCCTCCTGTTGCAACATAGAATATTCTTCCAATCGAAACATCTCTTCCCGGACAGCCCACCACTCTCATGTGGATAAAATAAGTATAGATAACAAATATTCGGAGAAGGCATTCAATCTGACAAAAGTTTAATCATCCTACTCACGAAGAAAGAGACGATGATATTCTTCCTCCGTGAAATGCCTCCGAAGAAGACCCGTTATCCACTCCACTGTGCGGAGGATCTCCTCATCCGAAAGGCGACTCCGGAGGACCTCCATCAACCGATCGTCCGAGAATTTCTGGAGATAGACAATCAGGGAGGACTCGTCCAATTCCCGGGAGAGTCCAAAGGCCACCGATCCCCGGTATGTCTCCACAAATCGATGAGAATATCTTTCCATGTATACTCGCCTTCGTAAACCGTGGTCCTGTCTTTTTCTATTTCGCTGAAAGGAGATTACCTCCCCATCTTGTACTGGGTAATAACCTTGGCTGCGGCCTCGGCGTTTCTCTCCACGGCGTATTTCACCCTGTCCTGATCAAAGTGACCGGTGGTCCTCACATCGGTCTCATAGAGGACCTTCTCGCTCTCTTGGCCAATAAACTGGTAGTGGGCGGCGAAGGGCATTGTCTGTCCGAATTTTTATGAAAATTTTAACCCCATTCCGTTACCCCGTCAATGGATCACCTCGCCTTTAAAAACAGCATTAAAAACTTCCTTGTCTTTTTCTGACAGATGAGGTAATTTTACTTTGGGTTTTTGCTTTTGGCTCAGAGTAGAAGGAATTTATCTCCGGAGGGGCATCTCATGGAAAAGGACCTCATAGCGGTTTTGGGCGGTGGAAATGGCGGTCATGCTGTGGCCGCTAACCTCTCCCTCGCAGGGTTTAGGGTCAACTTCTTCGAGCTTCCCCAGTTCGCAGAATCCTTTGAAAGGGTCCTGCGGACAAAAGAGGTTCGAATCGAGGGGGTGTCGATCGATGGAGTGGCCAAATTGAATTTAGCCACCACCGATATCAAACACGCCATCAAAGATGCTGAGGTCATCTTTGTAATCACCCCTGCCTTTGGCCACAGGGTCATGGCTGAAGTCTGTGCCCCATATGTTCAAGATGGGCAGATCATTCTATTGATGCCTGGATCGGGAGGAAGTCTTGAATTTGCAAAGATTTTCAAAGAAAAAAAAGTTAAAAAGGAAATCGTCTTGTGTGAAAGTTGCACCCTTCCCTATGGAGCTCGGCTCAAAGGGCCTGGCCATGTATCGATACTCATCAATGCAGTCATCCTTCCCACTGGAGTCTTCCCGTCGAAGAGGACCGCTGAGGTGATCCCAAAATTAAAGCACCTTTATTCCACGATCATTCCTGCAAAGGACGTTTTGGAGGCGGCTATCAACAATCCGAATCCCGTTGTCCATCCGGCCGCAACTCTTCTGAGCGCCACCCGCATCGAACATTCAAGGGGCGAATTCTACCTCTATGCCGAGGGAATGACTCCTTCTGTTGCAAGAACTTTTGAATCCCTCAATGAAGAGAGGCTCTCCATTTGTAAGGCATTAGGATATAAACTTTACCATTGGGACAATCTCGAATTTAAGAATTACAACCTGGGCGAGACGGAGGAGGAGTGCCGCTATCGGATCCTTAACACCAGCATGGATGCGGCCTTCGGAAAGGATGGGATTTACGCAGGGATCAAGATGAAGGGACCTGAGCACTTGAAAGACCGTTTTGTGACTGAAGATGTTCCTTACGGAATGGTCCTCCTCTCCACACTGGGAGATTTCCTTGGTATCCCAACCCCTACTCACGACGCAGTAATCCAACTGGCCTCAGTTATTAACCGTACTAATTACTGGGAAACTGGTAGAGGAGTTAAGGAGTTGGGCCTTTCCAAATTGAATAAGCAGAGTCTGAAAAAATTTCTTTTTGAGGGAATAAGATAAAAAATTTGGAAGAATCCTTTAAATTAGACTATTCCTTTCATCCATCTTCTCCTGGGGCACTATCCTGAACATATCGAAATCCATATCGCATCGAGAGGTTAGCCTTCTCAAGTTCTCTGCCGAGATAGGCAGCATGGTCGAGCCTTGAAACAAGTCCACGATCAATGGCGGTAGCGGCGATTAGAACAGGGTCTTCCCCATAAATGACTTCATTGAGCGTGCCATCTTCCTTGTAAGGCTCAAGATAAATCCTGTTTTCAGCCCATGACGGTCGCATCAAGTTTGAAAAATATCCAACTGCCCGCTGGATTGTCAAACTCCTCAAGTACCACCGAATCCAACCGTGATATTCTCTTCATCGACCATTACTGGGACCAATCTCTTTCCTGAAAGTTTGACCATTTTTTCTAATCCTTCGGCATCTTTAGAAACGTCGATTTCTCTATACTTTATACCTTTTCGATCCAAGTCCTCTTTGGCCGCCTTACAAAAAGGGCATGTTGGCGTGATATAGATAGTTATCTCTTTTTCCACCACGGCCTTCCTCCTTGTCATTTGATATACTTCATTGGTTTATCACAGTGTTTTGGCATGTCGATATTTTCCGTGTGACCTTCGGGGAGGCATGGACAATAAAGTTTATCTGTCTCCGGACCGGAGATTCCTGGCCCTCAGTGTACAACAGGGACCGGTTCTTCAGTGCCACAGACCTCGCAAATTAATTTTGCCATTTTGCTCGCCTCCTTCTCAGGTAGAACAGTGGGCTCGGTGACCTGATTCATTAGCTCCAAGGCTCCCAATGGAAAACAACCTGGCCCAATCTTGCATAGACCCGCTGTCTTTTGACAACTAACCTCTTCGGCCAATTTCAAAGCTTCAGCTGCTTTAAGAGAGGATTCAATACTAATGAGTAACTTCTCTTTTTCCATTTTTGGAATCGAGGACTTCTCCAAGTCCATTCTTACTTTCTTCAGCCCTTTGACGACTTTCGTTTGGGCCCCTGAGAGGCCTATGCAATTCCGACAGATATCTTCAGAAAAGGCACCAAGCGTGGCCAGGACCACATCATAGCCTCTTAATTGATTTTTAAAATATGTGTCCATTTTTCACCTCCCTCTCATGCATTTGATGATAATGCTGGCTCAGTGACAAGTTTCAGCAGATCCAGAGAGGCATTGGCAAAACATCCAGAACCGATCGTGCAATTTCCCACGGTTTTCTGGCAGGGTTGACTCGTATCCTGGGGAAGGCTTTGAAGGGCTCCCTCAAACTCATCCAATTCCCTCCGGAGTTTCTCCTTCTTCTTCTCGGGGAGAGATGATTTATCCAGGGAGGCTTTTAGATTTTTCAGTCTTTTGCCTGCCGAGATCACAGCGGCTGGCAAGCTACATCCATCGTGGCAGATATCCCGGTCGAGGGCCTTAAACGCCGCCAAAACTCCTCTATAACCTCTCAATTGATTGGCAAAATATAACTCCTCTTCTGTCACAGGCTCCTCTTTAGGCGGTATGGTTGGTTTTAGTTTTTCCTCTTCCAACCTTTTTTCTTTTAAGACTTCTTCAGGCCTCTCCAGTCCCTCGATGCAGAGCCTCGCAATCGCTGCCAACTCTTCTGTAACCTTCAGGAGGCGCTTCGTCAAAGATAGAATTTGCTCATTTCCTTTCATCGTTTCACCACCTACCCCCTCCAAGGGTTCTTCAATTTTCATCATAAATTCTTTATCAATTTCCCAACTCTCAATTTCCTCCGGATGCTTGACCCTCCAGGTGAGGCAGCAAGAAAGCCCGGTTTCTGCAAAAGCCCCGGGATCGCAGAGAGTGAAACCTTGGAAAGGAGTTGGGTTCTCCTGATAGCAGGACCAAACCGCCTTTGCTATTATCTCTGGGTTCATCTCCCTTGTCAGATCCACCAAGGTCGTCTGCTCTCTAAATCTCTTAATAGCTTCCAGAGGGATATTGAAAAGGTAGGGTGTCTTCGCTTGGGATGCGACGATGGTCCTCCTGTCATTTATTCCTTCTTTTATCAGGGCCTTGAGCGCGGTGCCCGTATTATGGCCGTTCACCTCCTTGCCACAAAGGACAAGATAGCGGATGTTGGGATTGCCAACGACATTGCAAATGATCTTCTCGATGCCGATGTTTTCGGTCTGCAAGGTCCCGGACAAGGCGGCTCCTGTTTCTATCGCCACTCTAACCAACTTTTCGATTTCCGGAGGAATACTCTGCACTTCAGGAGGGAGTGTACCGTAGGGAGCGTTTAGGAGAACCACAACCGCCACTGAAGAATAATCATTCCCCCGCAAAAAGCATCCTGCTTCTGTGGGATAATCGGTAACAGGACTTACTTTTAGCATCTTGAAATTCCTATTTAATTTATGGCTTTTGACTCTAATATACTAAACGGTATCTGAATTGGCAAGCAAAAAAGAGGAATGGGGGAAGCCTCTTCATTGACTTTACTGTAGTATTGAAATTCAAAGACCTACCGCTGATTTGACGGCGATGGGGACCCATGATAGCCGACCGCTCCGATACAGCCAGGAATTGACAGGGTGAAAATTTGGAATGGCATCTGCTCTTCCTTCGTCAATCGCCATGACATTTAGAATGACCATGAAAAGCACCAACACAAATCCTCATCCTGAAGTGCCTGGTTCTTTCTTTACAAACATGTTCAAGCCGATGAGTGCCATGAAAGCCAAGATCGCTCCAAAAACAAAAGGTGCTGCAGGGCCGATTTCTTGCCACAAAATGCCGGCAATCAGACTGGAAGGCAGAGCCGAGATACCTATCGCTGTATTAAAAAGTCCGTAAGCGGTTCCGCGAACCCGGACAGGGACAAGATCGGCCACAAAAGCTTTTTCTACTCCTGCTGTCACCCCATCGTAGATTCCGTACACGATATAAAGCCCCCAAATATGAACAAGACTGGTCGCTATAGCAAAACCGAAATAGACACCCGCATAAACCAGCCAACCGATTGAGATCAAAGTCTTCCGACCTAATTTATCTGATAGTTTTCCAGCCGGATACGAAAAAAGTGAAGAAACCAAATTGAATGCTGCCAAAAGTGCAAAGATCTCTCCGATGCCCATGCCCAGGTTTTGAGCCCGCAGCATCAGAAACGCATCGCTCGAATTTCCGAGGGTAAAGAAAACCATGACAGCAAGGTAACGCTTAAAATTGGAATCGAACCTCGGAGTCTCAGAACCTGGTTTCGCCTCCGCAGCCTTTGGGGTGACGTCTGACACATCATGCACAAGGCCAAGCAATAAGAAGAACGAAATGAAGCCGGGAATGACGGCCAATAACACTAAATTTTGATAAGTGGCTCGTGTGAGATTGATCATCCCCCCCTGGCTGTAGTAGACCAGGAAAGCAGCGCCGGTCAAGCCTGCCACGGCCCCCAACGGGTCCATCGTTTTGTTAAAGCCGAAGGCCTTGCCCCGTTCACTCTCAAGACATGAGTCAGCGATGAGCGCGTCCCGTGGAGAGGTCCGTATTCCCTTGCCAACCCTATCCAGGAAGCGAATAGCCAATACGTGTAGCCAGCTGGTTGCAAAATAGAGAAAAGGCTTCACGAAGGATGAAAACCCATAACCCATTGTGACGAGAACTTTGCGCTTTCCGATTTTGTCTGAAATCCAACCGGAGAAGAGTCTCATCAATGTTGCAGTAGACTCTGCGATGCCTTCGATCAACCCGATGAGAGAAGCCTTCACTCCCAAGACATTGGAAAGAAACAGCGGCAGAGAGCGAATGGCCACCTCACTGGAAAAGTCCGTGAACAGGCTGACAAATCCAAGGAAGAAGACATTCTTCGGAAGCCCCCAGATTCGCGTTGAGTCTTGTGGCCGCTGGTTAACCTTGTTCCTCATGGGATTTTCCATAATACAACACCCTATAAATTTCTTTCAAAGTTTTCCTTATAAGAAAAGTGGGGAAAGACTATTCTCCCTTACTCAACATATAGCAGATCAGAGCGTCCAGATTCAAAAATGCTTCCTGTAAAGACTGCTCCATCTTAGATCCTTTATTTCACAACCATTACTGTGCACGGAACCAATCTGGCAATATTCTGAGAGGTGCTTCCCCAGACCCGGTCATAGATTTTTGAATGGCCCATGAAACCGATCACCACCAGGTCAAAATGATGATCCTTAGCATAATCCACGATCGTCTCAACCTCATGACCTGCAATCACTTTTGTATGAAGTGTAACGCCTTCTTTCGCTGCTATCCCTCTGGCCTCTTCATTCAACCTTGTAAAGTAGCCGTTTTTCTCCGCCTTGGCTTCAAGAACTTCACCCACGGTCGCCGCATAATGGGGGAGGTCTTCCTCCACAGAGATGGAATGAAGTTCGGCTCCGTAATGTTTGGCAATGTCAACGGCCGTCCTCAAGGCCTTTTTTGCGCCATCCGAGCCATCGTATCCAACCAAGATCTTCTTAAACATCTTCTCCTCCACTGTTTTGATCCTCCATGGGGGCGGTGTCCCCATTGATAATGTGGGATGGATAGAACCATTTTTGAGCAATAAATGTGGGAAGAATTGCGCTCAGCACTACTGTTGCCACGAGAACGGAGAATTGCCCTTGATCGATGATCCCAGAAGAGAGACCGAACATTGACGAGATAGTCCCCATGGTCAGACCCGTGCTCATAAGCAGGGTGGTAAACATCGCCTCCTTCTTGATATACCGTCTGGCAAATGGATAGATGCCCAGAATTTTAGTCACCTGTTTTACACCAAAGAGAATGAAAAATAAACCAAGATGATGATAGAGTAATGGCAATGAGATGTTCATGCCTCCATTAACAAAAAAGAAAGGCGTGATCATTGCAAAGGCAATGATTCTTAGCTTCCTCTGGAGGAGTCGATTTTCACTAAAATTCTTAGAAAGGACCAGACCGGTCACAAAGGCTGGCAGGATCGCATGGCTCGATCCTAATTTGGCCACATAGATAAAAAGAAAGAGGATGAAAAAAAGCAACTTGATCTCCGGTTCGATGACCCGTTCCCCATATCGTTTGAAAATGGATGGAGAAATCTTCGGCATGATAAAGATGACAACGATCGAAACCCCTGCGAAGACGATGGTAAAGGCGCTAAATTCTGCAAAGATGAGACTTAAGGCCAGGGCCGTCCCCAGGTCAGTGATAAAGCAGGAGGCCATGATAATCTTTCCGATCTCATAGTTCGTCAACCCAGTCTCAACCAAAACGGCATAGACAACGGCCAGTGAGGTCGTTGAAAGGGCTATGCCTCCAATCAAGGAAGCGTTCAAGCTCCAATGTGCAATCCAATAGCAGTAGACAATGGTACCCAGAAAAGGCACAAAAAATGAGAACCCTCCGATTAAAAGGCTCTGTTTCGCCTTCTCCCTGAGAATGACCAAATCCACTTCCGCCCCGGCTAAAAAGGTGAGGAGGATTCCTCCAAATCCTGAGAGAAAGGTGAGCCAGGGTGTGGGGGTAAGTTTGAGAAAATTTCCACCGATTACGCCCAATGTGATTTCAATCAAGGCGACTGAGATGCCAGTCTCAACAGAAATCAGACTTCCGACAAATACGAGTAACCCAATGATTAGAGCAATGTAATGATCAGACATAAAAAAACTCCTCCAATTTTTCTGGTAGGAGTTTTTTCCAGTGCAACCACCGATTGATAACTCCCGCCAAGGATACAAACTTTGGTAGAAGTCATCAGCCAAAAAGGCGGTTCTGGCGGACTCCATCGCCGGACCAATCTATTCTATTATCCCCTTTAACTCCTCTATCGCCCGCCGAATCTCCTCCGTTTAGCCGTAGGGCCTGGATAGAAGGGACTCGATCGTGGCCAGTTCATCCTGGACATAGTTCATCGCCTGTTTCTTCATCCCTTCGATGGCTTTGTTGATCCGGTCTTCCCATTGGGCGGCCAGGCGGGAGAGGTTTACAAAAACTTCGTTGGGGACCTCGTTTAAATAATGCCTCTCAAAGAAAGGGCGAAAAATAAACATGGGAATTAAAAACCAGATCAGACCAAAATGGAAGTCAAAGGTCCGACCTATCTTTATATCCGGCTGATGGGGTTCGGCCACCTCGATCTTCCAGTCGGCTTCGGCAAGCCGCAAGCCGAGCACTCTTTCGATGTTCTGGTTTAATAGGCTCCGGAAAGCCTCCAGGGAGCGTGAGAGGCTGGCATGGGCCTTTTTGAACGTACCTAAAAAATGCTTATATTCGGTCTTAGAAATATGATCGAGTTCTTCGGCCAGGGTTTCCTGGAGCCAATCTTCATATCTTCGTGTGAGTTTCCCGATATTCCCTTTCCAGGATGGCATTTCTTTTCGCAGTATTTCCAGAAGCCTTTTCTTGAGTTGAGGCTCATGAAATGTTTTCAGGTAATTCTTGATGAGTTCCCGGGTTTGTTGGGCATTTTCTCGCGCAATCAGAGAAATTTCCTCGCGGATCAATTCGTGATTCACCTTCTCATTTAGAATCTGTTTCCGCAGTTGCTCGCGGTCGAGATCCGCCTGCAGGGATGTCTTTAAGGCAATCTCCAGGTAGCTCAGGCAACCCTTTGCGAGGGACTGGATCTTGTGCTGCAGAATCTTCTTACATTCGTCTCCCCGGTTTATGGAGAGGGGTCGAAAGACTTCGTTTTCCAGCCTTTGTTTCCATCGTTCGGTCTCTTGGCGAATAGAGTAAAGGAAGATGAGGAATTCCTCGTGAAGCTCCCTTCGGAGTGCGGTCCGGAAAAAGTGGACGACTTCTTTTTGCTGCTCCGGGGAGAGAAGGTCGGCCTTAGTCAGGAGGAGAACAATCTTAGGGGTATGTTTCCGCAATTCTCGAATGAGCTGGAGGTCATTCTCCCCCAGAGGGCGATCCGAGCTGATGGCTAACAAAGCTGTTCCTACATCCGGGAGCCAGTTTTCGGAGGTCTCCATGTGGTACTTAAAGATACTCCCCATGCCTGGAGTGTCCACCAGCCGAAGCCCGGCGTACTTCTCCAGAGAGGGAAGCTCAAGGTCAACTACTTCCACATTTTTCTGGTTCGCAGGGTTTTGAGCCTCAGAGGTAAATTCTCCAATGGCGGCGATATCCGCTTCGATCTCCCGCCCATCAAAATGCCGGATAATGGCCCTTTCCCTTTTTCCATACTGTAAGCGGGTGATCGTGGTGGTGACGGGGATGACCCCGACAGGAAGAATGGATTTTCCGATCAGGCTGTTGAGGAAGGAACTTTTCCCGGACTTAAATTGCCCCAGGATGGTTACATCAATCAGTTGATCTTGTTGAAGAAGATTTTTGCAGGCTTCGATCTGGCGGTTCAGGGAGACGATATGAAACTGATCGCAGATCTCCTGAATTTGGCTCAGTAAAGGTTTAAAGGTTTCCAATAAGGGATCGAGAGTCGCATTTCTTAATGCTAAGCCCATAAAAAAACTCCTCCAGGTTCTCCCCGCAGGAGTTATCAGCCTCAGCGGCGGTTAATGGGTGAACTCCATCACCACTCTTCTAAAACTAAATTATTCTTAACTGAGTTGAGAGAGTTTTGTCAAGTTCATATGACCCACCGATGAGTGTGATTCCCCGTTATTGATAAATCCTGCAAGAGAGATCCAGTTATCGATCAAAGGATTGGATTTAACGCCCTTACTTTACGGAAAACACCTCCGAAGTGCCATGATATATTGGCCTATACTTGGATAAAACCCGGACCTTACACTGTATCGAATCCATTTGAGGAACCTTCCATACGTACTTCGCTTTATTGGGTACATCTTCATCTTCTTCTACCTTCTCCCAAGATTTTCCTCCATCTTTTAAAAACTCAACAGTCACCATCGATCCAAATTCGGATTCTGATGGTTCTGCTTTCCAGAGGATCTCGTAAGATTCTCCCGCCCTTAGAACGTCATTTGCTTTAGGGCTCAGAATCAAAAGCCGAATCCCAACCCTTTTGTCTGGCACACTCTCAGGTGCGCAACTGAAGAGAAAGAGAAACAGTAAAGCTGTTAATACTGACATGGTACATTTTTTTCCCATTGCTACCTCCGGCCTAAGACATTAATTTCGTCCATCTCCAAAGGCTTTTTGAATTTATTTCATCTCCTTAACACAAACGGTTGATTTCAAGGCATGTTAAATCCCAAAACGCAGGTGGCATGTGTCATTCAATGATAAAATCATGAAGTTGCCATAGTCTCTGTATTTGTCCATGACTAACCGGCCGCTGGCTCAATTGAGGTTAGGCCGTTCTTGGTGTCCTGAGATTTATTTTAACGAACGAAGGCTTTACGCCCAGCGTAAACGGCCGCATCGCCCAATTCTTCCTCGATACGCATCAACTGGTTGTACTTTTCTACACGCTCACCACGACACGGTGCCCCGGTTTTGAGATGACCCGTGCTCATCGCAACAGTGAAGTCGGCAATGAAGCTATCTACCGTCTCTCCACTCCGATGAGACACCATAGCCCCCCAGCCTGCTTTTCGAGCCATCTCAATCGCCGCAATGGTTTCGCTTAGCGTACCGATCTGGTTGAGCTTAATGAGTACCGCATTAGCCACGTTTTCGGCAATGCCGCGCTCAATGCGCTTAACATTGGTAACGAAAAGATCGTCACCTACCAATTCAATCTTATCGCCTAAGGTTTGATTGAGCAGCTTCCATCCAGTCCAATCGTCTTCAGCCAAACCATCTTCCAGGACGGCGATAGGATACTTCTTCAGCCATTCGTCGTACATTTCTACCATCTGCTCCGATGTAATTCTCCGGCCTTCTGTCCGTAAGTTATACAACCCATCTTCGTAAAAACTGCTGGAAGCAGGATCGAGGGCAATCAAAATTTGTTCCCCTGGGTGATAACCAGCTTTCTCGATAGACTTCAGAATCAGTTCGATTGCTTCGGAATTGGTCTTTAACGCCGGTGAAAAACCACCTTCGTCGCCTACACCTGTGCTGTATCCCCTGCTTTTGAGCACATCCTTGAGGGCATGATAAATTTCACTCCCCCAACGCAATGCCTCATGAAAGTTAGGTGCACCCACTGGTGCAATCATAAACTCCTGGAGATCAGTACCCTGCCAGTTAGCATGGACTCCGCCGTTGAGGATGTTGAACATCGGCACGGGCAGAATTTTGGCCGAAGCTCCCCCCAGGTACCGATATAGTGGGAGACCCAGTGCTACAGCAGCAGCCCGGGCTATAGCTAAACTCACACCCAAAATGGCGTTAGCACCCAGTTTGCTTTTGTTAGGGGTTCCGTCAAGTGACAGCATAGCCTGGTCAACAATAGATTGGCCTGATGCATCCAATCCCAGGAGGGTCTTGGCGATATCTTGATTGACGTGCTCAATAGCCTTGAGCACACCTTTCCCACCGTAACGTCCTTTATCTCCATCTCTCATTTCAAGTGCCTCGTAGACACCGGTGGAGGCACCAGAGGGAACCGCTGCGCTCCCGTGTGCGCCACACTCCAGACGGACTTCTACCTCGACAGTAGGATTGCCACGGGAATCCAAAATCTCACGGGCCCGAATTTGATTGATTTTTGTTACCATTTTTTGCCTCCTCATCTGTTCGGATATATATCAACTTTTCACAAGTTAAGTCTTCGAACCTGAACAAAATCAAAAAACATTCAATTACTTTAAACCCCTTTTACCTATCTACTTTTCGATCGCTATACCATCCTCCTGCCAACTTGACAAAACTTGATATCCCATCGGCGATGCCTTCAATGGTCCCTAACACAGACGGAGAAGCACCCAGGGAGACCAGAAAAGCGGGCAGTATGGCTGTAGCCATCTCATGCCCAAGGTCACTGAGGAGGCTGGCGGCACCCATCCCAATAATATTCCTATTGAACCACGATGCGTTTATAGCAAATCTTTTCATTCTCTTCCCACGAGATCAGTTCTGACGACAAAAATCATTCATCTTCCCCTTCCATTTTCTCTAAAAGAAACAATCCTGCTACTGCCTGAAAGGTACTCTCGATAAAGGGAAAACTGATAGGAGCTCTGCCGAAGCCTCCGTTTTTGGTCTGGCACCCAAGGATATACTCCCGGCAGAGATCGATTCGCATAGGATAAGAATCGAGCTTTGATAAAATCTCAAGTGCACAATAAGTATTCTCCATATAGGCAGTAGTTATAGGGTAAAATCCGAATCCCCCATCTCCGTTCTGACACAATTGAATCCATCTAATGATTTCTTCCTTCTCGAAGCCAACCCCACGATTTAGTAAGACTGAAACCTTCTTGCGAAGGCTCTGCAAATTCTCCTGCCGACTAAATTGGAAAGGGAACAAAGTAAGTAAAGGTCTCAATGGCTGATTAAGAAGTTTCTGAATCTCATCAGAAAAATATTGGGCGTCAAGGATTTGAAATCTTGACCAATCCTTTTTAAGAAGTTCAATCAATTGGGGTGGTAATTCAATGCCCATCGATAGATGGAGATAGAGAAGCATATAAACCATCCTTGGGAAACCGAATTCCTCCCAATTGATACTTTTCAGGTAGTTCGCCATCTTGTTTCGATCTGTTTTGACCTTTAGTAATTGGAATGTACGAGTTGCATAATAGGTGTCTTCAATATTGGGGTAAAGTTCAGGGACGAAACTGAACCCTCCCTCCTCCTTCTCCCGTTCCTTTAGATACCGGATGACCTTTGATATTAGGATCTGATCGTTCAGCGACTCGATCTTCCCTTTTAACGTTTGAAGGTCCTTTTTCATTTCAAGCGATCCATCTCGTTTCCAAAGATTTCTCTGTGGCCCGAGAATTGTTCTATCACTCGCTTCCATGAATCCGCTTCAGAACCTTTCGGTTCTTTGGAGAATCGATAGTCGAGTTTTCGAATAAATTCCCCAAGTTCATCAGAAAGGAATTGGTACTTCTTAATCTGCTTTTCAACCAGGAATAAAACATTGGGATGCTCTCCAAAGTTCTGCATGATATAGATCAGGTGTTTAATGCAGATTCCGGAAGACTGCTCAAATTCCTGACAAAATATCTCTTCATCGATAAAATCCAAAAGGACACCTACCTCCATCCGTTCATGGTCTTT
The DNA here is from genome assembly GCA_963826305.1 of uncultured delta proteobacterium. GTDB lineage: Bacteria > Desulfobacterota > BSN033 > BSN033 > UBA1163 > CAWGWZ01. The sequence goes on from CAWGWZ010000028.1 coordinate 780,070, forward strand.
AATCAATTTACAGACGGGGCAGCAAGCCTTGTTTGTCCAGGAAGAAAGAACGGCAGAAAGACCCTTTTTACCCAGCCTCAAATTTCTGCTTTTCACAGAAAGACTCCTTGCGTTCGACCATTTGGAGAATCGGAAGATCTCGGCATCAAGAAGATCTTTATAGATTATGGCAATACCCGAGCCGCTGTTTGGAATCTTCATGCTCATCCACACATGCCAGTTACAGAACCCCTTGGCCTTTGCCAAATTTACCCGGGTCCCAACATCTGTTACACGCTCGTAGAAAAGGCTATCGAGAAACCTTAAGGAGAGTGCATTCATGCGATTACAGAGAGGGCAGCCTGAAATCTTCAGGGCATCGAGCAAATTAAAATAGTCGATCCATTTCTTTCTTCTTCCATTCATTGAGAATATCCAAAAAAAACTTCTACCGGCGAGCCAGTAGAAGTTATCAGTCCTGTCTCAATAAAAGGACGGTTAAAGGCGAACCTCATCGCCTCTGTTGATCAATCTTGGTACTATAGTGAACGCCATAAATAAGTTGACATTCCCGTGGTGTCATTGCGAACGGAGTGAAGCAATCTCATGAGATTGCCACGTCGCCTCGCTCCTCGCAGTGACTACTTTATTAAACCGTTCACTATAACTGTTATGCTTCTTACGCCCTTTCTTCGTCGACTTCTCCAGTTTCAAACAAGTGTTCATCACGCTGAAAGTCATCCATCCCTGCAGCCCTGATAGATTCCCATCCCAAACGAAGATCAGGTGGTGAGACGTCTGCAATCTTCTGGGACAGTTCATCTCCGATGATTAACTTTGTAAGTGAAATTACCGATCTGGCTGCGTCATCAGCTTGTTTTAAATCCTTCAGGTTCGCCATCTTCATAACAGCTTCGAGAAATTCTTTCCTTGTCTTCATACGAAAACCTCCTTTCTTCCCTAAAATAAAAAAACTTCTACCGGCAAAACCAGTAGAAGTTATCAGGCCCCGATAAGAGGGGGGGCATTTAATGGCGAACTTCATCGCCAAAAAATCTCAATTCTCAAAAACATTATCCTCCAAAAAAATGCGCAAGTCAACCATTAAGTGGACCCCAATGCAATTCAGACACTATAGAGGTCCGCATTCGTGTAAGGAGGCCGGTTTGGGGTTAGAAGGTTCTCAATGGTGGGTCAACAAGTCAAAGGCACGACGCTGGGGATTTTAGGAAGGGCGTTTCAAAGTCGGCAGACAGTTTTAATGGAGGCAACGAGAAGAATCGACGATGGCAGAGCGATTATTCCCTCTATCTTTTACGAGGTAAACGTTGAGCGGTGATCACTGTTGGCGGTAGAGGTAAAACCTCTATGGGGGTCGAGGATTCTGCATCAGTCCGTTCAACTCACGACCGATACGTCGGCATTTGTCTGCGATCTTTTTGCGTGCTTCCTCATGAAGCATCACCACAAATCCGATAAGTTCGAACGGTCTGAATAGACCGTAGTAGGTCTGGTAGTAGACAATGATGTGGTTATCGGAAGGCAGAAGCTGTTGACGGATACGAGGGAGCGTCTTTTGGTTCAGCTCCTTGCGTCCTCGCTTCAGCAGGTAAAGTTGAAGAAGATTATAGGCCAGCATAATAAAGACGACTTGATTGATGACCACGGAGAAGGCACGAGAGGTGAAATGGGTCAAGTCGCTAAAACACTTGAGCTGACGATACCGCTCTTCCGTCGAGGGACGCAGATGGTACTCCTGCTGGGTCTGGCTTGGATCCCGCACCTCTTTGGTGTCGATTAAGAACCAGATCTCCTGATGACCATCGGCATAGTGTTCCCGGTTGGCCACCACGGTGAGAGGTACGGTGCAGGAGGACCAACTCCGAAACTCGCCAATGGCAGCCGCCTCTTTTTTGATCAAGACCTCTTCGGGCGGTGGGGGCGGCTGTTGTTTTAACTGACGGAGTTTCTCCTGCCGCTTTTTTTCTCGTTTGCGGATGGCCTTGGGCCTGAGGTGAATCGATTCCTTGACCTCCTCTCTCGGCGGTTTGCACTCCACCCACGCAACGTCCGGCTCTTGGAACAGAGCCATCGCATCGACATAGAGATCCATGTTTTGACGAATCGGGATGAGAATATCAATGTCGTATTTCTTCTTGCAGACGGAGATCGCCTTCCCATCCAAGAAACCCCGATCCAGGATGAGTCTCTTCATGACCCCTTTACCCACCGTCTCCACAAACCGTTTCACCAAAGCATAAAGCACAGGAGATTCGTGGTCCTTGCCCGAAACCACCTTCACCGCCACAAAGAGGAAGAAGTCCAACGCCCGGTTCGTGTGCAGCAACGTCACCATCTTATAGCACCGCCGCCACTGGCAGCGGATCTTCTGTCCATCGGTCATCTTGTGGTATTGCCCCTCGGAAACGGGATGATCGTGTTCGTCAAACAGAAGCTTCACGGAGCCTTCATAGCGGGGGTTGTCCGGAACAAACAAGTAGGAGGCATCCCCGATGAAAAGGCCTCCTGGATCAAAGGCACGTTGGCGCTGAAACACCCGAACCCCATCCTGCCCAAACCATCTCATCAAGGCTTGGCCTTCGGTGTCCTTGGCGACCTTGCGCAAATAATCCGGATCACAGGGGGTCTCCCGGTCGTAGTGATTCTTCTGGTTAAACCCCTCACAGAAGATCGTCGTCTCCCCTGTCTTAGGATGAACCACCTTGCGGCCCGCCTTGGGCCCAAAGGCCTGAAGCATCCCTCCAGAACGAACCACCAGGGGAAACGCATCAAAAGCGTGCACCCCGTGAAGCCGCATGGACAGATTGCTGGCTACATAAAACCAGAAGGGCACATCCTCTTTCTTCCGCGGCGTAGGATAACTCTCTGCCAGTTGATCGAGTATCGCTCGGGCTTTGATGAAACGGAAAAAATCGGCCTCGAACACTTCGCTGGCCGCTTCCATATAGTCAAACTCTCCATTCCCCAGCGCCTCCAAAACGAAGGGCTTGTTCTCCTCAAAAATCACGAGGTCCATCCCGCTTCACCCTTCCCGGACGCTTGTTGCTCGATGAAGACCATTCCTCCCGACGCATCCCCTCCATCTGATCCATCACCTGCAGCATCTTCCGATAAATCTCTCCCAGTCGGGCCCGAACCCGCCGAAGCTCCTGATAACGTCCTACCTTCACTTGAACCTCAACAAGAAATCCATGGGGGATCACCTGTAATCTCGTCTTCCCTCCCTCGCTGGCACTGACCACCATGCGCGCATGAAGCTCCCCACGAGCGCATTTACACCCCGACTTTCCACATCGGCGCTTCAGTTCATAGACCGTCCCTTTGATCACTGGCCGGTCAGAAAAAAAAGGTTCGACAAGTCCCTTGATCGCGTCGGTCAGGTGAAGAAGGGACTGTCGAAGTCGACTCAACTTCTCTCGGTCTATTTTACTCTGTATGCCCATATATTAATAACATACAGATTTTAAAACAAAAGTCAAGAAAAAAGTGAAGCTCCCCAAAAATTTCTTTCAAGGGAAACGGAGGCAAATCTCCTAGCCCCCCCAAATAGCGATTTATAGCGGGGTCACGTGGGGCCGGAGGAATCCGCCTGGTTGGAATTCCCTACTGTCTGAATTGCAGTGGACCCCAAATCCCGATTTAGAAACCCAAACCCTTTTCTCGTGCGGTCATTGCGAGTCCCCCTAAAAGCGGGACAAGGTGCTTGCCTGCACGCCGAAGTGCTATCCTTCGCCGGAGCGAGGCAGGCGTTTCGGCACGCAGGCGTGGCAATCTCATTGAAAAGGGCGAGATTGCTTCGGTTCCCTCGCAATGACAATTTCTAAATCGGAATTTGGGTGAACCTTGGCGTAACTAATGCATTTTTTCACCCTCTCAACATCGCGATTCTCTTCTTAGTTGGTATCCCTTCCATTGACTCTTTTGGGAAACTTATAAATTCAGGAGATACATAATAATTTCAACGTACTTGCCCACCCTCATTCTCATCCATGAGTTTAACCAAAATTTTCCCTTGACAAGAAACACCTAATTATCTTAGTATCCGAATCGACATTGTGACTCTTGTCACATGGAAAATATCATTCAAGAATCTGTTTTTTGAAGCACCAGAAACAACCTCCAAAAAATCATATGAAAAGAAAGGGGGGATTCCGAAACTAAAAGCTAAAATCACTTGATATTTAAATGGGTTAAGTGTTAGCAAAAGATTTGAAACAAAATTGAAACAATTCGAAAAGAAAGGGGGAGTATAGAATATGGGTTTCAACATTACAAAAAAGTATAATGATGCAGATCCAAGAAAACTTCCAGATTGGCAGGTTGCGGATATCGCCGAAGAAACCATGCCCACCGTCGACGAGTGGCAAGACAAATTAGGCCTCAAGAAGGACGAAATCATTCCCATGGGAAGGCTATGCAAACTCGATTTTATGAAGATCATCGACCGTCTGAAAAGCAAACCAGACGGGAAGTACATCGAGGTCACGGCTATCACGCCTACCCCATTAGGAGAAGGAAAAACAACGACCGCTATGGGATTGATGGAGGGAATGGGTAAAAGGGGCAAGAACGTGGGTGGTTGTATCCGTCAGCCTTCAGGCGGCCCTACAATGAATATCAAGGGTACGGCTGCAGGAGGCGGTAAATCCCTGCTCATTCCGATGACCGAATTTTCTTTAGGCCTTACTGGAGACATCAACGATATTACCAATGCTCATAACTTGGCAATGGTTGCTCTGAATGCCCGGATGCAGCACGAAAGAAACTATGATGATACCGAGTTGGCCAAACGTAAGCTCAAACGCTTGGATATTGATCCTACAAATATAGAGATGGGCTGGGTCATGGATTTCTGCGCCCAGGGCTTGCGGAACATTATCATGGGTATTGGGGGAAAGATGGATGGTTTTCTGGTAGCCTCCAAATTTGGCATCACAGTGAGTTCAGAACTGATGGCCATCCTTTCCATTGTACGGGACTTGCCAGACCTGCGCGAAAGGTTGGGAAGGATTGTGGTGGCTTACGACAAGAAAGGCAAGCCGGTTACCACGTCAGACCTTGAAGTGGCAGGTGCAATGACTGCATGGATGCGGAATACCATCAATCCCACATTAATGATGACCACAGAATATCAGCCCTGTCTGGTTCATGCTGGCCCCTTTGCCAACATCGCTGTCGGTCAGTCCTCCATTATTGGCGACCGCATTGCACTAAAAATGTTCGACTATCACGTCACTGAGAGTGGTTTTGCTGCGGACATTGGCTTTGAGAAATTCTGGAACGTGAAATGTCGGTTGAGTGGTTTAGTTCCCAATGTCTCAATTCTGACTGCAACCATCCGAGCTTTGAAGATGCATGGCGGCGGGCCTAAGGTCGTCGCAGGACTGCCTATCCCTTCTGAGTATACGAAAGAGAATTTGCAACTTTTGGAGAAGGGAATAGAAAATATGACTCACCTCATCGGTGTGATCAGGAAATCAGGAATCAGCCCGGTGGTCTGTATCAATGCCTTCCATACGGATACGAAAGATGAGATCGCCCTGGTGCGAAAGTTTGCTGAACAGGCCGGCGCCCGTTGCGCGCTTTCAGAGCATTGGCTGAAAGGTGGAGATGGAGCTCTTGAGTTGGCCGATGTGGTGATGGAGGCCTGCAAAGATAAACCTAATCTCAAATTCCTCTACCCACTTGAAATGCCGCTTAGACAACGGGTTGAGACTGTTGCAAAGGAAGTCTATGGGGCCGCTGGTGTCTCTTGGACTCCTGATGCTGAAGCCAAGGCCAAACGGTTTGAGGCCGACCCTAATTTGAAGGATTTCACTACCATGATGGTAAAGACCCATCTCAGCCTAACTCATGATCCAGCTATCAAGGGAGTGCCCAAAGGCTGGATACTGCCGGTTCGTGACGTCTTGATCTTTGCCGGTGCAAAATTCCTCTGCCCGATGACTGGAATGATCAGCCTGATGCCCGGGACCAGTTCTGATCCTGCTTTTAGAAGGGTTGATGTCGATGTCAATACCGGCAAGGTAACGGGGCTCTTCTAAGAAGAACCACCGTTCCTTATCCGATCGTTTCAGATCAAACAAATTTCCAGTTCCGCCTCGGTCGAAATCGGGGCGGAACTGGGTTATAATTAGTTGATTTTCATGCCGAAGCATAATGTAACTTTCTACCCCAGCGAAAGAAAGATTTCCGTAGATGAGGAGGAGAACCTCCTACAGGCCGCCATGGAAGCAGGAATTCATATCAATGCCTCCTGCGGCGGAAGTGCGACCTGTGGGAAGTGCAAAGTCAAACTCCTGAAAGGATCGGTTGATTCTCCAAAACATCCAAAACTCATCCAGTGGGAGTATGAACAAGGATATCGCCTTGCCTGTTTGACATCGATTCAAAGTGATATTGATGTTGAAATTCCTCTTGAATCCCAGGTGGATAGATCGGTACTTGCACTGAAGGGTGATCGAGCAGCCCACAAATATCTCCTCTCTGCCCAGGATATTTACCAACTGGTGAAGGGCTGGGAGGTAGATCCGGCCGTATTCAAAAGATATGTCCAGCTCGATGCTCCAACGCTCAAGGACAATGTTAGCGACTTGACCCGCCTGACCAATGCCTTAGAGCGACAACACGGAATTGAAGGGATTTCCGCTGATTTCCGTGTCATCATGAAGCTGAGCCGCATCCTTCGGGAATCGGAGTGGAAGGTAACGGCCACACTGGTCTTGACGAAAAAAGGTTACAAACTGATTAATGTGGAACCCGCGGATAACACGAAACAAAACTACTCCATCGTTTTGGACATCGGAACGACGACGATCTTTGGTCAACTCCTCGACCTCAATGGGTGCGTGGTCGTTGCATGCCCTGGGGGCCAGTGTGATGGGTCAACCCTCTTCGCCTTAGCCGAGGCTTCTGATTACAATCCTCAGATCAGTTACGGAGAAGATGTGATCACCCGGATTGTCTATTCTCAGAGGCCCGGGGGACTGAAAAAATTACAGGAAGTGGTCATCTCGACCATCAACAAAATCATTCAAGAACTGCTTGCGATGAGCGGGGTGGATCGCTCTCTCATCTCCCATCTCGTCATCGCCGGCAATACGACCATGACCCAACTCCTTTTGGGACTGGATCCAAAATATATTCGAGAAGATCCTTATGTCCCAACGGCCAATTTCATTCCTCCGGTGAGGGCGGTCCATTTGGGAATCGATATCGGTGATCATGTTCACATCTATATCTTTCCGATGGTGGCAAGCTACGTGGGAGGGGATATCGTCGCAGGGATCTTGGGTTCAGGGGTTTTTCAAAGGGAAACCCTCACCCTCTACATGGATATCGGCACCAATGGAGAGATCGTCCTCGGGAATAAGGACTGGCTTGCCAGTGTCTCGTGCTCGGCCGGCCCTGCCTTTGAAGGAGCGGGGATTAAATTCGGGATGAGGGCCACCCGTGGCGCCGTTGAAGAGGTTAACATTAACCATCGGACTTATGAACCCATGATCCTTACGATCGGAAGGGCCAAACCCATCGGCATCTGCGGTTCCGGCCTGATTGATACCGTCGCTGCACTTTTGGAAACTGGGATGATTGACCAGAATGGAAAATTCCGAAGGGACCTTCCAACGGATCGGGTCCGAAAAGGACCGGATGGTTATGAATATGTTCTGGCGCGAAAAAAAGAGACCATCATTCATGAGGACATCGTCCTCACTGAGATTGATGTTGAAAATTTAATCCGTACCAAAGCAGCCATCTATGCCGGCTGTAAAGTCTTATTGGATAGCCTCGGACTGAGTTTTAAGGATCTTGAACAGTTTATCATTGCCGGTGGTTTTGGTCGCCATCTCGATCTGGAAAAGGCAATCTTCATCGGTCTCCTTCCAGAGATCGATATCGAAAAGTTTATTTTCGTTGGGAATGGCTCCCTCCTGGGGGCGAGGCTCCTCTCCTTCTCCAAGAATCTCTTGAAGGAGACGGAGCGCATCGCTCTGATGATGACGAACCTCGAGCTGAGCAATCACCCGACCTTTATGAACGAATTCGTCGCAGCGATGTTTCTTCCCCACACCGATTCCTCTGCCTTCCCCCAGGTGATGAAAAGGCTTTACCAGGTGAGAAGGGAATATCGATCGGAGAGGATGGTTGAAGGACAGCTTTGAGTTTCACGATTGCGGTTTCAGGAAAAGGAGGAACGGGCAAGACGACCTTTGCTGGGATGATGATTCGCCATCTCTTGGATAAAGGAAAGGGCCCGATTCTGGCCGTGGATGCGGATTCGAATTCGAACCTCAATGAGGTGTTGGGTGTGGAGGTCCGGTCCACCATCGGCGAAGCCCGGGAGATGATGAAAAAGGATGTCCCCACGGGGATGACCAAGGATATCTGGTTTGAATATAAGGTTCAGGAAGCGCTAACGGAGGCGAAGGGATTCGACCTCATTGCAATGGGCCGTCCAGAGGGACCAGGCTGTTATTGTGCGGCGAATACCCTGGCAAGAAAATGCTTGGATCTTTTGACAGGAAATTATCGTTATATCGTGATCGATAATGAGGCGGGGATGGAACATTTCAGCCGTCTGACCACGCGTGATGTCGATCTCCTTTTCATCCTCTCCGACTCCAGCCGGAGGTCCATCTTGACCGCATCGCGGATTCGGGACCTGATTCATGAACTGGATTTGCGGATCGTCCGGGAGGTTTTGGTCATCAATCGGGTTCAGGGTGAACTGGATCAAGAAATTTTAGAAGAGTTAAAAAGGCAGAACCTCGAATTAGCAGGAACCATCCCTGTGGATGAGGAGGTCTACCGATACGATCTCGAAGGAAAGCCTACCATTGGTTTGCCTTTGGAGTCAAAGGCGGTTCAAGCCGCCGGACGTATCTTTCAGGATTATATTCAATAAATAGTTTGGACGTACCATTCACAGGGTCTGTGACATGGTTCACGTTATTTTAATTATTCTAAAGAAGGAGGGATGAAAAACATGACGGCAAAACTGATTAATGGAAATGAAGTTGCTCAGCAGATTCGGGAGGAGTTGAAACAGGAAACCACTCAATTAAAGGAAAAATATAATGTTATCCCAGGACTGGTGACCATCCTGGTGGGTGAAAACCCTGCCTCCATCAGCTATGTGACTGCAAAACAAAAGACTTCGAAAGAGTTAGGGTTTTATTCCATTCAGGATAACCAGCCTGCAACGATCACGGAAGAAGAATTGCTGAAATTGATCGATAAGTATAATAAGGATCCCAAAATCCACGGAATCCTGGTTCAGCTTCCGCTTCCCAAACATATTCATGAGACAAGAATTCTTTACGCCATCGATCCGAAAAAGGATGTGGACGGCTTCCATCCGGTCAATGTCGGAAAATTGATGATCGGTGAGGCGGATTATCTTCCCTGCACGCCGGCGGGTATCCAACAACTTCTGATCCGCTCGGGCGCAAAGATCGATGGCGCGGAGGTCGTGGTGGTGGGGAGGTCGAACATTGTTGGAAAACCCATTGCCAACATCCTTTTGCAAAAGCAGAAAGGGGCGAATGCAACCGTGACGATCTGTCACACGGGCACAAAAGACATGGCATTTCATACCAAGAGGGCAGATATTCTCATCGTCGCTGCAGGAAAACCGAAGGCCGTCACTGCGGATATGGTGAAGCAGGGAGCAGTGGTCATCGATGTGGGCGTCAATCGGATTGGAATGACACCTGAGGGAAAGGCAAAACTCTGCGGGGATGTCGATTTCGATGGGGTGAAGGAGAAGGCAAGTGCCATCACCCCTGTGCCCGGCGGAGTTGGACCGATGACGATTACGATGCTGATGATGAATACGGTGAAGGCGGCTAAAGTGGCTGCAGGGATTAAATGAGAGTTCAGAGTATTCACGGTTCCTGCCTGCCTACCGGCAGGCAGGAATTACGCCTGCCGAAACGCCGGCCACTTCGGCGTGCAGGCACGAGTCCTAATAGAAGTATGAAACCCATACGTTTTTTCATTGATCGGAAAGAGATCGAATGTGATGAAGGTGAAGCGTTATTATGGGCGGCCCTGGACAATGGGATTTATATTCCCAATCTTTGTGCGATGAGAGAGATGGCAGAGCCTTACGGAGCATGCCGGTTATGCTTTGTCGAGGTCGAAGGTGAGGGCCGGCCTGTCACCGCCTGTACGACAAGAGTGAGAGAGGGATTGGTAGCCAATACAAAAGGGACAAAGGCTTTCAGACTTGCCCGAACTGCCTTTGAGCTCATCTTGAGCAGCCACCCGGTCGACTGTGCCCATTGCCTTAAGAGTGGCTCATGTGAGTTGCAGAAGATTGCGAAGTACTTAGGTATCAAATTGAATTCAAAAAGATTTCGGAAATTTTTGAGGGATCTGCCCATCGATGAGACGAGCCCTGTGTTCACCTATGATCCGAATAAATGCGTCCTTTGTGGCAGGTGCGTATGGTTATGTCAGGAGAAGCTCGATACAAGAGCGATCGGCTTCGCTTACCGTGGCTTTCAAAGATGGGTCACAACTTTTGATGATGAACCAGTAGGATTATCGGAATGCAAGGACAGGATCGAATTGGCGGAGATCTGCCCTGTCGGTGCTTTTGTGGCAAAGAATAAACGGAATAGACAAAATAGAATAAATGAAATAGGAGGATGAGTCATGATAATCATAGGCGAAAATATCCATGTGATTGCTAAAGACGTATCGGTGGCGATTAGAGAGAGGAATGCAAAAGTGATCCAGGGTCTTGCGAAGGAACAAACGCAGTCAGGGGCGGATTATATCGATTTGAATGTGGGGCCGATGAAGAAAGATACTGAGGAGACGATGAAATGGCTGGTCAACTGCGTTCAGGATGTCACCGATTTACCTTTGTCCATTGACACCATGAACCCTGTTGCGATGGAGGCGGGATTGAAGTTTTGTAAAAAGAGACCCCTCATTAACTCCGCATCAGGGAAGACCGACTCTAAAGCCCAGATGCTTCCATTGGCAAAAAAATATAAGTGTGATGTGGTGATCTCCGTCATGACAGACAAAGGAATGCCTCCTGAGATTGAATCGAAGATAGACAGCATCATGGAGACGGTTTCCCATGCCAATGAACTGGGTATCCCGAATGAAGATATCTGGGTGGATCCTATCATTCTTCCTGTGAGCACGGCGGGTGAAGGTCAAAATATCGCTGTAGGAAATTTGGAATTTATCAAGATTCTTCAGGATGTCCTCCCTGGCGTAAAATCAACCGTGGGGCTCTCCAATATTTCCAACGGAGTCCCTGCTCACTTAAGACCAATCCTCAACCGTACTTATCTCGTGATGCTTGGGAGGAACGGACTCTATTCAGCCATCGCTGATCCGCTCGATGAAGAGCTGATGGCATTTATGAAAGGTGAGATCCCTCAAATCGCCGATCTCATCTACAGAACAATGGATGGCGAGGAGATCGACCTCTCTCCTTTATCTCAGAAAGAGGCGGCGTACGTGAAGACAGCGAGGGTTCTTATGGCCCAATCTCTTTATTCGGATGCGTGGCTGGAAATTTAAAAACTCTCATGTCATAATTTAAATAATTCTTTTAAGACTTCATAGAAGGAGGCGGATGATGGAATATAAGGCACCTAAGGAAGCTTATAAGGGAGTGGTAAGAGAAGTAACGATTGGAAAAGGAGATAAGACTCTGAAGGTCGGAGGAGAGAATATCCTTCCCCTTCATTTCTTTGACGAGGGTTCATTACCCAATCCACCAAAGTTTGTTTTAGAAGTGCTCGATATGGAACCCACGGATAAAACCCCCCACCTCATGGAGCCCTTTGCAGATGTTATTTCCGACCCGATCAAATGGGCAAAAAAATGTGAGGGATTCGGTGTCGACGCCGTCTGCCTTGCACTCGTCAGTACCGATCCTGCCGAGAAGGATTCCTCTGCGGATGGGGCTGCTCAATTGGTAAAGCGGATGGTTGGAGAGATCAAAAAGCCTCTGATCGTTTATGGGTCAGGGGACGAGAAGAAAGATGCAGAGGTTCTTCCTAAAGTGGCCTGGGTATGTGCCGGCGAGAATCTTCTCATCGGGCCGGTTCAGAAGGAAAACTTTGAGGTAGTGGGCAAGGCGATATTGGACAACGGACATGTGGCGATTGCTCAGAGTCCCCTCGACATTAACCTTCTTAAGGAATTAAGTGTCAAGCTCTGCAAATTTTTGCCCCCGGAAAGGGTCATCATCGATCCCCTCTCCTCAGCACTGGGTTATGGTATTGAATATAGCTTTTCCCTGATAGAGAGGGTGAAACAGATCGGTGTCATCACGAAGGATAGTATGACCATGATGCCCATCATCGCCAATCTCGGCGATGAATGCTGGAAAACAAAACAGGCCAAAGAGAATAAGACACAGGGATTGCTTTGGGAGGGAATCACTGCGCTATCCCTTTATCTGGCTGGAGCGAATATCCTTGTGTTCAGGCATCCTGAGACACTCAAATTAGTAAGAGAAACCATAGGGAGGTAATGGCAAATGGCGGAAATTAAGGAATTAACAAAAAAGTTAAAGGAGGTTCATGAAAAGATCAAGGCGGAGGTCCCTTGGGAGCCAATCGGCCATACGCCCATGCCGGAGATGTCAGACCTCAGAAGCTGGGATATGAAACTTCTTCAAACCTACAAGCCCTTCTATGCCCCGTTCTGTGATCTATGCTGCTTTTGCACCTACGGCAAATGCGACCTGACGGAGTCAAGGAGAGGGGCATGTGGGATCGATATCGGCGCTCAACAGGGAAGGTGGATTCTTCTCGCCTGCCTGATGGGAGCCTCAGCCCATGCCTCCCATGCAGGACATATTCTGGAGCTCTTAATTGAGAAGCATGGTCCGGATAAAAAAATCAATTTAGGGACATCCATCGAACTTGAGGCACCGATTATCAGGACGGTTCTCGGGCTAAAGCCAGAGACACTGGGTGACCTGAAAACAGCGATTGAATATGTTTACAAAGAGATCACCCAACTTCTCGACGCTACGAATATGGGACAGGAAGGAAGTAACCTGGACTATGAATCAAAGGCCTTACACGCCGGAATGCTCGACCATGTAGGGATGGAGGTGGGTGATATCGCCCAGATCGTAGGGTTTAACTATCCCACTTCCGTTGCCAATACTCCATTGGTCGATTTGGGATGGAATTCCGTCGATAAAACAAAACCCATCATCTTATTTGTTGGACACAACCCCGCTACTTCCACGGTAGTGGTAGACTATCTGAGAGAAAACGACCTCTATGACAAGGTGGAGTTTTGCGGGGTATGCTGTACCGCCCTTGAGACGAGCCGGTACTCTGATAAAGCAAAGGTCATCGGTCCCTACTCGCGACAACTTTTCTTCCTTCGAAGCGGCTTTGCAGATGTGATCATGACGGATGAGCAATGCATCAGAACCGACATGCCGATCGAAGCCACCAAAGCCGGCTCAGCCCTCATTGCCACCCTCGACAAGGTGATGTACGGACTGGAAAATGCCACTGAGATGGACACCGGAGAGATCGTGAAGAAGATGGTTGAGGAGAAGCAGCATTTTGCCATTCTGGACCCGAAAAAGGCGGCTGAAGTGGCTGTCAAAGTGGCCATGACCATTGCCCCACAGAGAAGGAAGGAGTGGTTAACCGAGCAGGAGGCCACAGAGCTTGCGAAAAAATGCAGTAATTGTGGCATATGTGAGCAGTCATGTCCTAACCTTTTCGACATCGGGAGCGGTGTCAGTCAAGTTGCCAAAGGCAATTTTGATGTCATCAGGGAACAATTCAACCTTTGCGTTGGCTGCGGCAAATGCGAGGAGGAATGTCCTCGAGATCTTCCCATCCTGAAGATCATGCAGGTCGGGGCAAGCAAAGAGAAATGGAAGATCAGGGCAGGACGAGGTCCCATTATGGATACCGAGATAAGAACCGTGGGCGCGCCGATCACCCTTGGCACCATTCCCGGAGTGGTGGCCTTCGTGGGCTGCTCTAATTTCCCCGATATACGAGACCTTGCAGAAATGGTGGATGAATTTGCCCGCAGGAAATACATTGTGGTCGTTTCCGGCTGTACGGCTATGGCAGTAGGAATGTGGAAGGATGCTGATGGAAAGACCATCTATGAGAAGTATCCAGGCGATTTCGATGCTGGATGCGTGGTCAATGTGGGCTCCTGTGTTGCAAATAGCCATATCGCCGGGGCGGCCATCAAGATCGCCAATATCTTTGCCGCCTTGCCTTTGAGAGCAAATTATGAAGTCATGGCGGACTATGTTCTTAACCGAGTTGGCGCGGTTGGTATCGCTTGGGGAGCCTATTCTCAAAAGGCAGCCTCCATTGGTACAGGCTTTAACCGATTGGGGGTCCCGGTCATCCTCGGCCCTCACTCTTCTAAATATCGAAGGCTCTATCTCTCGAGAAAAGAAGAGGATGAATGGAAGGTCATGGATGCGAGAAAGAGGCAGATCGTAGAAACAGGGGAGCCTTCACCCGAGCACCTCGCCTATGTCTGTGAGACAAAAGAGAAGGCCATGGTGATGATCCCCAAAATGTGCATCCGGAAGAATGATACGCCTCAGGGAAGGGCGATCAAACTGAATCACTATATCTCCCTTTACAAGAAGTATATGGGAGGTGGTCTCCCGGAAGACCTCCCCCTCTATGTGAGAAGAGATGCCGATATCCCTATCGTTTACAAAAAGGAGGTAAAGGCTTATTTAACCCAAATCGGCTGGAAACCAAAAGAACCTGTCGGACTTCCCACCCTCATTGGAACTTATCCAACGAAGGTCCCGCTGGATTCGGTCATACACTAAAAAGGAGGAAGGAGAGATGAGCCAGTTAGCACCATTAATGCCATATCATAGAGTCAATATCCTCACGGGAACGAGGACTGCAAGGCAAGTGGAGGATCCCGCAGAGTATGCCAAGCAGATCACGAAGGCACAGCGACCCCTCCTCGTTCTCGGCCCGCGCTTGCTTAAAATAACCCTGGGCGAAAGGTTGCTCATCGAATATGCTCTGGACATTGCGAAGGCCAAAAATATCCCTATCTGTGCCACCGCAACGGTTAAATCAAAGATGGTGGAATTGGGGGTAAAACCTGACAGTGTCTATGACGTCGTTGAGATTATCAATGCCTTGAAAGACCCAGAATGGAAAGGTGTGAGGAAAGAAGGGAATCACGACCTGGTGATGTTCTTCGGTTTTAGAACCGATCTCGGGGAACAGGGACTTTCTGTTCTCAAGCATTTTGCTCCCCATCTGAAGACAATGACCCTTTGCAAATATTATTACCCCCATGCCGATTTTTCCCTTCCCAATATCAGAAAGGATGAACAGTGGAAGAATATCTTAGAAGGGATCGTTGAAAATCTAAAGAAAGAATAAATAATCCTACGAAAGGAGAGTGGAGATGGAGTTTCATGCTGACCTCGGACCGCAATACGAAGGTGAAGTGATAAGGAAGGAGAATCTGTATATCGAGTTCGGAGGACCAAAGGTACCGTATAAGTTTGAACTGGCAACGGTGAAGAGTCCCGACGAAGTGGAGCATGAAAAGGTCGAAATCATCGGCCCTGACCTGAATGAAATGGAACCCTATAACCCTGAGACGGATAAAGGCGGTACTTATCCCATCGCTCTTTTAATCGATGTTGCCGGATCTGATTTGGATAAGGATGCGGAGGCCATCATCGAAAGAAAGATCCATATGTATTCCAATTTTATTCAGGGTTGGTACCATATGAATCAGAGACAGGATATGTGGATGAGGATAAGCAAGGACGCCTATAAAAAAGGTTTCACCTCTTTAAAAGAATTGGGTGAAATCTTCAACTTCCTCTTCACCTCAGAGATGCCGATCATTGAAAAGATCCAAACAACCATCATTACGGATCCTAAGAAAGTGCAGGAACTTTTGCCAGAAGCTCTCAAGGTATATAATGCCAGAGATGAAAGGGCGAGGCAGATCAAAGACGAGGATGTCGATACATTTTATGGCTGTGTCTTGTGCCAGAGCTTTGCCCCAACCCATTGCTCTATCATCGCTCCAAATAGGATCGCAAATTGTGGCGCCATCAACTGGTTTGATGGTAGAGCAGCCGCTAAAATCGACCCCGAAGGTCCTATCTTCGCCATAGAAAAAGGGGAATTGATCAGTGCTGCAAGGGGGGAATATGAGGGGGTAAATAAAGTCGTAGTGGAAAAATCCTTGGGGACCTATGATAAAGTTTACCTTTATAGCGCCTTTGAGCATCCCCACACCTCATGCGGTTGTTTCCAGGCGATCGTCTTCTACATCCCTGAAGTCGATGCCTTTGGTATCGTGAACAGGGAGTATAAAGGGGAGACCGTCATTGGGAATACTTTCTCCCGCATGGCGGGTGAGACCTCCGGAGGAAAACAGATCGAGGGTAGGCTCGGAACCGGTCTGGAGCAACTGAGATCCGTAAAATTCATCCAGGCAGATGGTGGATTGGCGAGGATCGTTTGGATGCCTAAAGAGATAAAAGAAAGGTATCGAGATGTGATAGAAGCAAAGGGACTATACGATAAGATCGCCACAGAGGAAGATGCCAAGAACCCCGATGAACTTGCTGCATTTTTAGAAAAAGTGGGGCACCCCTGGTTAAAGGGTGAAGTAGAACTTCCAACCTAAAAAATCGTGACCGTGAACGTGTCACGTGTCCGGACACGCCTGCGTGCCGAAACGCACTTCGGCGTGCAGGCACGGATGACGGACACGAAAAATTATGGAGGTGGAATATGCCAATATCAGGTTCTGAAATTGTAAAGATGCTTCCTGGAAAAAAACCATGCAAGGATTGTGGATTTCCCACATGTTTCGCTTTTGCGATGAAGCTGGCCACAGGTGGTACAACGGTCGAGAAATGTCCTTATCTCTCCGCAGAGGTGAAGGCTAAGCTGGAAGATCTGCTGGCACCGGCCATCAAACTTGTTACGATAGGAACAGGAGATAACAAAGTGCAGGTTGGAAATGAAGAGGTGATCTACCGGCATGAAAAGACCTACGTCCATACACCGGGTATTGCCATTCTCATTTCAGATAAAGAAAGCGAAGCCAAGGTTGATGAGAAGATAAAAAAGCTAAAAGAACTGCAATTTCCATGGGTGGGTTTAACTCTCAAGGCAGAGCTTCTCGCCCTTCAATTCGAATCCGGAGACAAGAACAAATTCCTCGCCTTGGTTAAAAAGGCGTCTGCAACAAACCTCGGGATGATTCTCATCTCACAGGATCTGGATACCTTATTTGCTGCTCGGGATATATGTGCTGACAAAAAACCTCTGCTGTACCCGATTACAAAGGAGAATATCGATCAGGCCATCCCAAAAATTAAGGGAAAACCAACTCCTGTCGGTGTTCGGGGAGCGAGCATTGAAGAACTGATTCCTTTAACGATGAAATTGAAGGAGGCTGGAGTCGATGAGGCCGTTTTGGACCCAGGTTCTAAGAACCTATTGGAGGCAATAAAGGATCAGACTTTCATTAGAAGGGCAGCCTTGAAACAAGGTTTTAGACCCCTTGGATACCCAACGATTGCTTTCCCCTGCTTCATGGCGAAAGATGGAATCAAGGAGATCCTGGCAGCTTCTGTTTTTATAAACAAGTTTGCTGCCATTATCGTTCTCTCCGATTTCGATCAATATTCGCTTCTCCCCCTCTTGGTGGAACGCCTCAACATCTACACCGATCCTCGTTTTCCGATGGCGGTGGAAGAGAAATATTATGAAGTTGGAGAGCCAGACGAGAATGCCCCGGTTCTCATCACTTCGAACTGGGCACTCACCTACTTTATTGTCTCCTCAGCGATTGAGGCAACGAAGGTCCCTTCTTTTCTGGTTGTCAAGGATACAGAGGGACTGGGTGTCCTCACGGGTTGGGCAGCCGGTAAGTTTAGTGGCGATTCAGTGGGTGCAATGGTGAAAAAATCGGGTATCGAAAATAAGGTCAAAAATAAAAAGATCGTGCTCCCGGGAAGAGTGGCAAGGATTAAAGGAGAGCTGGAGGATGCTTTACCTGGTTGGGAAGTGGTGGTCGGTCCCAGAGAAGCAGCAGGCATTGGAGCATTCCTACCGGAATATATGAAGACATTAAAGAAATGACAGAGAAAGGAGAAGAACGGCTCGCCAATATCTTTAAGGAACATCGAGGAGAGCGTAACGGCTTAATCCCCATCTTGCTTGAGATTCAGAGAGAGTTTGGATATCTTCCAAAAGAAATGATGAAGGAGGTTGCTGAGTTTCTGGGGATGAAGCCAACGGATGTCTGGGGGGTCGCTACCTTCTTTAATCAATTTCGATTGACCCCCCTGGGAAGGAACCATGTTAAAGCTTGTATGGGGACTGCTTGTCATCTGGCAGGAGGAAGATCAGTCTTAGAAGCTTTGGAACGGGAGCTTAGCATCAAAGTAGGCGAGACCTCGACAGATGGTCATTTCAGCCTCGAAAGGGTTGCCTGCATCGGTTGTTGTATGCTGGCTCCCGTGACGGTGATAAAAGATAAAATTTATTCCAAGATGTCTCCTTTTAAGGTAGAGGAATCCTTAATTCCATATCGGCAGGAAGAGTAAACCCCGTTAGAAAAGGTGGGGCTTTAAGCTCGCATTTTAAACCGAAGATTAATAAATCGTCAGTAATCACCACTATAAATACCGGGGTTTTCTAACGGGGTAAAGAGGAAATTGACGTTTGAAGAGATTAAAAAACGAGCAAAGTCTCACCGGGAGTTCATAGAGGGTAAAATCCATATCCTTGTTGGAGCTGCTACCTGTGGGAAAGCAGCGGGAGCTTTGGATGTCATTGATGCCTTTAAAAATGAATTGTCACGACGGAGCATCGATGCACCCGTTATTCAGGTAGGATGTATTGGTTTATGCTATGCTGAACCCCTGGTGATCATTTCCAAACCGGAATCCCTCCGTATCGTCTACCACAACATCACCCCAGATTTAGTCCCCCGGCTTATAGAAGGGTATATCCAGGGTGACGATCCATGTCTTGAGCTTGCCCTAGGTACTCTCGAGACAGATGAAAGGGGAACTCCCTATATCCCCGAGCTCCCAAGATTTGAACATGAACTCCGCCTCATCTTACGCCACTGCGGTTATATTGACCCTGAAAATATCGATGATTATATTGCCAATAGGGGTTATTCTGCATTAGAGAAGGCTTTAAGGATGGAGCCCGAAAAGATCATCGAAGAGGTAAAAAAGTCAGGACTCCGGGGGAGAGGAGGGGCTGGATTCCATACAGGGCTTAAATGGGAGCTATGCCGTAGAGCAGAAGGCAAGACAAAGTATGTCGTTTGTAATGCGGATGAGGGTGACCCCGGGGCATTTATGGACAGGGTTATTTTGGAGAGCGATCCCCAAGAGGTCATCGAAGGCATGATCATTGCCGGCTATGCCGTGGGTGCCGAGAAGGGCTATATCTATGTTCGTGCCGAATATCCATTAGCCATTGAACGTGTCAGGATTGCTTTAAGACAGGGAGAGGACATAGGGATCTTAGGGGAGAATATTCTCGGTAGCGGCTTCCGTTTTCATATTGAGATTGCAGAAGGGGCTGGGGCCTTCGTCTCCGGAGAAGCAACGGCTCTGGTCGCAGCCATGGAGGGGAGAAGGAGTGAACCGAGGGTCAGACCTCCTCGCCTTGCGGAAGCCGGCTTATGGGGGTGCCCTACCCTTCTCAATAACGTAAAGACCTTCTCCTATATCCCTCTGATCATTGGACGAGATGGGGGACATGGAACCGATGAGTTTGCTTCGATTGGGACAGAAAATAGCAAAGGTACCGCGGTATTTACTCTCGCTGGGAAGGTCCAATACCCTGGCCTGACCGAGGTGCCTATGGGTACAACACCGAGAAGAGTTGTTTACGATATTGCCGGGGGTATGCGGAACGGAAGACAATTTAAGGCGGTGCAGATTGGCGGTCCTTCTGGCGGTTGTATACCCGAGAGCTTACTTGACATCCCCATCGATTTTGACTCCTTGCATGAAGCTGGTTCGATGATGGGTTCGGGCGGTATGATCTTCATGGATGAGGATGATTGCGCAGTCGATACGGCGCGATTCTTTCTCGACTTTACCACAAGAGAATCCTGTGGCAAATGCACGATGTGCCGCTTGGGCACGGTGCAGCTTCTGAGTATCTTGGAGGACATCTCCACTGGGAAGGCCAGAATGGAAGACCTCGATCTTCTTCAACAACTGTCTGAAGATGTCAAGATGGGATCCCTTTGCGGCCTGGGGCGTTCGGCCCCCAACCCCATCCTCACCACGATGCGCTACTTCGGTGATGAATACAAGGCTCACATCCTCGAGAAACGCTGCCCTGCACTGGTCTGCAAGGATCTCATTGCCTACTATATCCTTCCTGATAAATGTGATCGGGCCTGTGAGCATTGTGTCCTTGTATGTCCCACAGAAGCAATCAAAGGGGGGAAAGGAGAGGTAAAGAGAATCGATCAGGAAAAATGCTCAAAGTGTGGCACCTGTCTTGAGGTCTGTCCTCCGCAGTATAAGGCTGTGACAAAAATCTCGCCTGTAAGCAAACTCCCACCAAGCCCACCGGATAAAGCAGTCTCAACTGAAGGAGGTCAATAGAATGACGAGGAAGATTGTTTCTACGGGGAGAGGAGGAGCAGGGAAATCAACCTTTGTCGCCTTGATGAGTCGCTATCTAAAACCCCCGTCCTTACTCATCGACCTCGATCCCGATCTCAGCTTGGCCGATATGCTTGGATTGGATCTCCAAGGAGCATGTAAGAGAACTATTGTTGAGGCACTCTATGATGCCGTGAAAGAGAGACAACGCGGAGGAAGTCCTCTCACCCCGGTGGAGGATCGTTTCCAGGGACTGATCTGGAGTGATTGTTTGTATGAGGGGAAGGGTTTCGATGTCCTGACCCTCGGGACGAAGGACCTCGAAGGGTGTTACTGTTTCCCCGATCACCTATTGAGGAAAATCATATCCCAGCTTTCTAAAAATTATCGGAATGTCGTCATCGATTCTCCGGCAGGCCTGGAACATCTCAATCGTAATATCGTCTCCGAGGTCGATGACATCTTTGTCGTGCTCGATCCAACCGACAAGTCACTGATTCATATCAAGAAGGTAAAGGCCATCTTAAAAGAGGTCGGGGTGATGTATGGCCAATTCTATCTCTTGGCAAATTATATGTTCGATGAAGAGTCGGAGCGTTATTTGAAAGAGACGGGTGAAGTCTTTTTGGGGAAGATCGATTACGATAAAAGAGTTGAAGAATACAATCTGAGAGGAGAATCGTTGCACACACTCCCTGAGGATTCACCGGCCTGTCGCTCGGTGAGGAGGATCTTAGAGAAAGCGGGGTTGGTTTGAAATGGGAAAGATAAATGTAATCACCGGCAGAGGGGGAACGGGGAAATCGACCTTTACCACTTTGTTTGCAAAATATATCAAAGCAAAGCCCCTTCTCCTCATCGATCTCGACCCGGATGGAAGCCTGGCTAAGATGCTCGGTGTCGATCTGGAAAAAGAGGGTAAATCGACTGTAGCCGATGCACTTTTCGAGGTCATCGGAAAGGGTAAAGATACAAAAGACGTACCTGACCTGTTGAAGCGTAAAATCGAAGAGGGGACGATCCTTTACAGGGATGAAAAGTTCGATCTCATCACTCTCGGAACAAAGCTTGCCGCTGGCTGTTACTGCCTGCCCGACGAGATGATTAAAGAGACGATCAGGAATCTTCACAAAAATTACGAGATGGTCATCGTCGATTCCCCCGCTGGTTTAGAGCATCTTAACCGGAAAGTGACACCTGACATCAACGACCTTTTCGTTGTTCTTGATCCGTCTGAAAAATCGGCAAAACATATAGACAGAATCAAGTATGTCACCAGGGGCGTCAACATCACCTATCATCAATTTTATCTCGTGGGGAACTACCGATTCACCGACGAGATCGAAGCGTATTTGTTAAGGAGTGGTGAGAAATATCTGGGAAGAATTGCCTCTGATCCCCTGGTCAGGGAGTACAATTTAAAAGGTGAACCCCTGTTAAAAATACCTGAAGACTCTCCTTCTGCCATTTCTGTTAAAAAGATATTGCTGGAGGCTGGTTATGTGCTCCTATGAGGATATCTCCAAAGAAAGCTTTGAACTGGCTTACGAACTGGCTTGTAAGAAGCTGACGTGTGTGACTCCTGAAGAACTGTGCAGAAGGACTGGGGCCCGTCCCGTCGATCAAAATACAATCATGATCCATTACCTGAACCGACCTTATCTGGTTGGCATTCCGAACGGCGAAATTTCGCTAAAGGGTGAAGAAGAGAAGGTTTCTGTGAAGGATAGGATATTGATCCTCCACTACTTGACCCAGGCAACAGGAGTCCCTTACATGAATAAACTGATCACCTATGCGCAACTCCAGGGAGGAAGATTTTACTGTCCAGCCTTTCAAAAAAGGACGTTAGAACCCATCCTAAAATTCTTTGGAGCCAAACCGGAGTCACTCCTTGACGTGGCACAGAGATTCGGAGGCCAGAAAGCCGGTTATGGCGATGTATCGGTGAGTGTGGATGCCTTCCCCTTTGTCCGGATCGTGATCGTTCTATGGCGAGGAGATCATGAAGTTCCTCCCGGCGGCAACATCCTATTTGATAAAAACATTGCTGATTATCTTTCCACCGAAGACGTTGTTGTGCTTTCCGAAACTTTAATTTGGAAATTAATCAATCTGGCGAAGGCTTCCTCCTCATGAGGTTTCCCCGTGATCTTTGAAGCAAGATGTGGTACCACCGCGATGGGAATCATGCCCCATAAGGATGTGGACAAGGCCCTTAACCTTGCCTTGGGTCTGGATGTCCCCTTCTGGCCGCAGCTCCCCAATGTGAGCCTGTATGAGGATATGTATGTTCAGACCTCGGAGCATTTTCCTGGAATAGCGATCGATTTCGAAAGAGGAAGGCTTGTTTTCAGTACGGCAAGATTTCAGGAGGAACTCGAAGATTACTTCACAAAAATGGAACATCCAGAGACCTACGCCCTCACCCAAGAGTATTCCAGGGTATTTAAAAGGTTTCTTTCCAGGGAGCTCCGGAGTTATAAGGCGATAAGAGGTCAGATCACCGGGCCTGTGAGCTTTGGTTTCAAGGTGCTCGATGAAAACTTAAAACCCATTATCTATAACGAAGAGGTTAAAACGATCCTATTCGATTTTATCCAGAAGAAGGTGAATGTTCAGTATCAGGAGCTAAAGGTCAAAAACCAAAATGCCTTCGTCTGGGTGGATGAGCCAGGGTTGGGGTATGTTTTCAGTGGCCTCTCAGGATATAATGACCAGCACGCCAAGGAAGACTATTTCAATTTTATTCAAGGCCTTGAAGGGCCTAAAGGACTACATCTCTGCGCCGATGTGAACCTACCCTATTTATTAGAATTAGGAATAGAAATTCTATCCTTCGATGCCTTTCAAATTGGTTTCATGCCTAAGGAATATGCTTGGAGTGCTGCCGAGTTTATCAAACAGGGAGGTGTGGTCTCCTGGGGTATTGTGCCTGCGGAATCCTCGGTTCTTTCGATCCAGACACCCGAAAAGCTGGCCTCCATTCTTTCGGACTATTGGAAGGTGATTTCGGATAACACGGGCCTGGCCTTGGGACAAATTGCGGAGCAGGCATTAATCGGACCGGCAAGATGCTGCCTTCGGGATATCGCCCCCGAAACAAGCGGAAAATGCGAGATCCCTAATGTGGAGGAGAAGATCGTCGAGAAGGCGTTCGTCTTCTTGCAAGAGATCTCACAGATATTGAGAGGAAAATACAAACTATAGTCCAAACTGTAATCCTTGAAACGGGCCATCTCTTCTCCTCCGTTTCCATTCTTCAAACTCTCATATGCCCCTACAGGATACCCATTTCAAGACTTTTTCTACAGCCTCAACGTCGCGCTTTACCGTATGCGAGACCCGCCGGCGGTTTCCCGAACGGTGGAAGCGGTGGTTCGGTGTTCTATTCTGACCCCACGTCCTTTTTCAGGTTCTTGACGCCGATCTCATCAATCCAAGCGGGGAGATTGCTCCAAATCTCATGAAACCCAAATCCCCCTTCCCTCATCTCTCGGATGGCCTGGTCCTTGGACCATCCTTGAACGATAATACGGTATATCGCACACATCGTTCCCGTTCGATCAGCCCCATGTTGACAATGGACGAGAACCGGCGTGCGCTCGGGATCGGTGACGATACGAAGAAATCGCACCGCATCTTCTCGCTCTGGATGCCATGCCTTCATGTAAATGCGCTCATACCCGAGATTCGTTTCCCCGATTTTATCGCGGTCTGAGTGAAATGACCGCAGATCTATAATCGTCTTGATCCCCATTTCTTTGATTCTCTGCATGCCGGCGCCCGTGGGTTGAGCGCTGCGGTAGAGGGCATCGCTCACCTTGTGGAGGTTGGGAACCCCCTCCATTTCTATCGGCGTTGCCCAAGTCGACGGCCGATTGGCAGCGGAACTACCGAGAGCACAGAAGCAAAACACCAAATGTGCTACAACAATGAGTAGTCTCTTGTTCATCTCCACACCGAACCGAGCCTTGACAGGTGCCCTTGGTGAGTAGACCGGGTTCTCCGCGTGGTACAGGTTGATGTTTGTCTTCTCTGTTGCCGCCTGGTTTCCCGGCGGTGCCACATGATCTCAACCATCCAACCGTTACTCCCGGCGCCGGGTAGAAGGGGCACCAAATGGATGCCCCAACCCCCACAGAACGTAGCGTGCGGATTTCTCGCACTACGCTCTTCAGAATTTGATTCACAGCACAGCGAGTGCTTTCATCCTCATATACGGAACAGAAAGCTTAGGCCGCTGTAACGGAAACACCTGTTTAAGGAATTGAAATCTTTCCCAGGTAATATAGCTCTTTCGGCTCCGGCTACAAAGCATCTTATGCCAGTATCTTTCGGTGAAGCGATGAATCTTGAACAAAGATTTAAAGTTTCCCCCTACTCCATAGTAGGCATAGTGGCCCCGTAAAACTTGGTTGATCTTCTCAACTTGCTCTCTTAGGGAATAATGCCTAATTTCCCGCATCAGTGACTGAATGCTTTGAACACTCCGCCGGAATCGAGACTTTTCTATCTGACGCCCCACCATAAAGTTTCCCTTACGGTTGCGCGTACAGAAATGGGTAAATCCCAGGAAATAAATCGTCTTCAGTCTCTTTCCGCCTTCCTTCGCCATACGAAGGGCAAAGCGCCCAAACTCCACCAAACGAGTCTTCTTAGGCTCTAATTCCAAAGAGAACTTTTCAAGTCTCTTCACCAACGCATCCTGAAACCGAATCGCATCCGACCGAAGTTGAAAGCATACTACAAAATCATCTATATACCTTACCAAATACGCCTCTCCTTTGAGTTGGGGCTTTATCACCTTTTCAAACCAAAGGTCCAAGACGTAATGGAGGTAGATATTGCTCAGTAATACGCTGATGGAACCCCCTTGAGGAGTCCCCGTTTCAACCGAGTGCAACTCGCCCTCTTCCAGAACGCCCGCTTTTAACCATCGCTTAATCAAACTGATTATCCTCGGGTCTCCGACTCGATGTTCAACAAACCGTAGTAACCATCCATGGTCTAAACTACCGAAGAAGTTCTTCAGGTCTGCCTCCAGTACCCAACTGACCTTCTTGCCCGCAATGATCTCATTGAGT
This sequence comes from uncultured delta proteobacterium, assembly GCA_963826305.1. Classification (GTDB taxonomy): domain Bacteria; phylum Desulfobacterota; class BSN033; order BSN033; family UBA1163; genus CAWGWZ01. The sequence continues at coordinate 805,795 of CAWGWZ010000028.1, forward strand.
GTGGATAGGGCATGGTGAGCACTGAGTCTCGGTCGGCCTCCAAAAGAGCAAGGTAAGAAGTCCTGTTCATAAATACATGACAGAACCACCGAACCACTCCTCTGCAAGGCTCGATCCGCCACACAAGGAACACCTAAAGGTCGCTTGGAGGTCTTCCCCGGCTTGGGGATCCAAACACGCCTTACAGGTGGGGCCTTGTAGGCTTTACGGTGGATCGACGAAAGCATCTCTTCAATCCATACCTCGAATGTCTTCTTCGCCTCCTCCACGCTAATACCATCCACCCCCGGTGCGGATTGTTTAGGAATCTTATTCAAACTCTCCCAAATCAACTCTCGGGTAATGTGATGGCACAAAGACGTGAACTTGAGTTTTGTTTCCCTCCGAGCTTTCGCTGCTATCCCTTCTAATCCCGTTCCCATGACTGAGCTTCCCCTTACTTTGAATTAAGGCTCGTACCCTCCCTTTGAATGAAGCTCATGTTTCCTTAGAAGAGTTCAAACCCTGCTGGCCGCTTCCCCATGTAACAGGCTCTCCCTGTCTCCGAGTACTATCAGCCAGTCCGACTTCCGACAAACCATCAGGCCATCCTCGCTTTGTAGGCTTGTCTGACCCTACCCCGCTCCTTCTGGGAGCTTGCCGGATCTCCCTTGTTCACATGGAATCCTTTGGTAACATGCCGTAGGTACCGACCCCGGAAGCAATCCCATATTCTCGCCAATTAACGAATATGACATTTCCGTCTTCCCCATAGAGAGATAAGGTCGACTGCTTCACAACACGATCGATTTCGGGGCTAATTGTCCTCTTCATCTTTCGATTCCGGCCTATCACCTCCCTGTCTACGCTTCGCGATGTTTGTTACCGCACACCACGCAAGACTCGGTGCTTGACTGCTGGCTAAGCTTTGTCAAGGCGGTCATCGCAGACCACAGTCTTCCATGCGCTTCAAGGCGCAACCCTCGCAGAACCGGACGTGGTGCGTTACACCATCCGGCTCCCAGTTTGGGTCCTCCACGAAGGTTGAGGATAGAGGTGATGAACAATCTGCACTCGGGGAAGCCAACGTACAATGACTGCCCAAAACGACGCCCATGTCATCGAGCGACGTTGACTGCGCCGGTTGAGCCACTTGCACAGGAGCCGACAAGCAAGATAAAAATATGCTTTCAGACTCTTCATATTACCGCTGACTCCGTAGTACTGGATGTGCCCACGAAGATGATACTTCACATACTCCATCATGATTCTGCCCCCTTTCATTCTCAGGTCCCGTAGGCGCTGATTCAACAGCTTCAGCTTCTTACGAAAACGCTTCCCCTCCGTCTTCCTGCCTACCACGAATCTCCCGCGGCGGCTCAAGCTTACGAAGTGCGTGAATCCTAAGAAGTGAAAGGTCTCCGGTCGGCCTAATCCATCCCGATAGCATTCTTGTCTGGCTCTACTGCCAAATCGCAGTCCCGGGATATGGGGGACGTTGATGAAATCTATGAATCTTGATCCGCTGACTCCATTTTTCGAATTGCCTTAACGACAGCTGATCCACATCCCCCCACGTGTCTTGCTATTTCTGCCATCGGTATTTCCATTTCATGACTCAAAGATATAAAGTCACGATTTTCAGCAACGTCCCCGCAATTATGGTTCTACGCTGGAGTGATTTGTTAGCTGGGGATTTACAATTTTTCCACTCTTGGCCATAAATCTACCATTACAAACACTCGAACATTGACGCAATCAAGAGTAGCAAGTATAAGACTGAGAACAAACGAGGACCCCAAGTCAGAAGATAATACGAACCGAATCTTTTGTATCCCAGATCCTCCCTCATTTCTCTGGCAATCGACAAAGGCTTACGTTGCATTTGAGCTTGGGGCCAGCATGTGGAATCGTTTTCAAGACCAGCGCTCAAATCAACAAACTTGTTGAGAAAAGCACGCCCACGTTTTCCCAACCCAGCCCAAGCCAATCCGCTAAGGCCACCGAGTAAGCAGATGCCCACCATGACCAGGCTGCGCAGTATTCGTCTCTGATCTGACGAAAAAATGGTAGCCCATGCCAAAACGAGGATGGAGTTCCCGGTGAGATAGTTATAGAAACGATTCCAGGTGATCGATTCAGCGTGAATCACAAGTTGCACGAGAGCTGAATAGATTTCCCCGGTGGCAACTTGACCATTACTAACTTCCTTCTCCGATATGGAAATCATTGAGAGCACCTCCTTGCACGTGTAAACAGCTGCAACCGAGATCGCTGTTCATAGCAGCTAACGCCTGAATTAAGCCGCGCCGCGAAGCGGCGTCGGCTTGAATGAGTTGTTAGGCATGATTGGATTTTCCCCACTTTCTGAGTCGCCCGGTAATCCCCTCATCACCGCGTCATCAGCGCGAACACGCCCCAGCCCAGGTATTCACGCGTGTAAGCGGCGTAGCGCTCGGGTTCCGAGGTTAGTTTGGCTCGAACATCTTTCGCGAACTCGTCGTCGGGATTGGCTTCAAGCCATCGGCGCATGGTGAGCCACTTGGCCGCCTCGTATCTGTCCCAGCTGTCTTGGTCTGCCAAAACCATTTCCACGACGTCGTAGCCGAGGTGGCCGAAAGACGCGAGAAGTTCTGGAAGCAGGAGAAAGTCGGAGATTGAGCCGGCAAGACACCCCCTGGCAACATCTTCCGTCGGCGCCAACTGCCGCCAGTAGGGCTCGCCGATGAGGATGATCCCTCCGGGGCGGAGGCTCTGCGCCAGAAGCTCGATGGTGCCGACGACTCCCCCAGCGATCCACGTGGCACCGAGACAGGCTGCCACACCGGCCTTCTCGTCAGAGACGAAGCCGGCAGCATCGCCATGGATGAACTTGACTTGATCGGCGACACCGAGTTTTTCAGCGCGGAGTTTCGCTTGCTCGGTGAACAACTGGCTCATGTCGATGCCGGTGCCGATGACTCCGTAATCGCGTGCCCAGGTGCACAGCATCTCCCCCGAACCGCTGCCGAGGTCGAGCACTCGGGTTCCCGTTTCCAGACGCAGCGCCGCGCCGAGAGTGGCGAGCTTTTCGGGTGTGAACGGGTTATGGATGCGGTGAGCACTTTCGGTGATGTTGAAGATCCGTGGAATATCCATTGCAGAAAATCTCCTTACGGGTGTGAATAGATTCGGTCACGGCCTAACGGCAAAGTAAACCGCCCGGTCACAGCGCTTTGCCAACCAAACCCGGCTTATTCCGGGTCGGCTTGACTGACTCGTTATGTGTGTATTTTGATTTCTTCGATTCCATATGCGGGTCGCTTTTTATGTAACATAGCATGACAATTTGCACAGACTGGGCGTAAATCTTTGATAGGGTTAATTTCGTGTTCCTCGCCAACATCGGCAACCTGTTTAATATGATGCACATGTATGAAACCCTTACCGATTTGTCCGTACTTGACTTCAAAATTAAAGCCACAAATTATGCATGACGTTCCATAACGGTCAATGCATTGCTGTCTCGCTAATGGACTCCTATCATATGTTGTGATGGTCAGCCGTTTGGCCTTTCCTTCTGAAATCTTTGTCAGGTTTTCAGGAGTTAACGGTTTATATTTTATTTTTGACTGTTTCTCTATGATTTTCACGATATAGTCTGCAATGCCTTGAGGGACAAGAACTCCGGACGCTTCAGGAAACCAATTAAATTTCATTGTCGTCTTATCAGTCTTTAGTGTTTTTTCCTCAACTATCGGGAAATCGCTTAACTGACTAAAAAGAAGATCAACGCGAAGAGCTGTTTTACCATCTCTTGCTTTTAATTCATCCCAATGAGGCAGAGAATACGGATTACTCAAGACTTGCCCAAGGGCAATGATACCTTTTGGTGGAACCCCAAGCTTCATTAAGAGGAAAGTATCACCAATCTGTATATTCTTTCTATTCCCGCAACTCCACCGAAAATAGTAATCTTCGCCTGTATTGACTTTGACAACAGCCTCGGGTAAATCATGCCAATGCCACTTGCTCGGATTCCACGTAAAGAGATATGTATTCATTTTAGTCTCACATAACGTTAAACTAAGCCGCCGACTGCGGAAATCCAATAGCTACGAGCTATCCACGGTCGGCTTGAGTGAATTGTTAGGAGGTGTTTATGAAGTTTGAAGATATACCCATTACCGATCCTGATTTTTACCCGCGACGGAGAGTGGTCATCATCATAGAAAACGACAAAATAGGTGATGACAGTTGGAACCCCCACGTTGTAAAAACACTGCGCGATTATGCAGATTACAGCGAGAAGACGGCTGGGGCAGGCGGTAGCCCCCAATCCTTCAAATCCGTAAATGGTAACAAGATCACCGTGTACTTTGGTACTTATTGCGAGGAACCACTTCTTGATGAAGCACCCGATTCTTGAGGGTGATTGCCAGTATGTTTGTTTTGCCTTTGCATAAAGCAGCATTTTTTGACAACATCCCTTTTCTATGGGATTCGTGTTTATTGATCCATTTTGCTGCACTACGGGATATGAAGAAGTCGGTGCATGTGCCGCAATGATAGAAATAGATGTTCCCATGATTGCAAAGATCATGGGGTGACTCGACATTGCAGAGGGGACATTTTGAAAAATCTAATTCGCTCATTTTTAAGTTCCTCCTTTTGTAATTATTTTGACTCCTAACAATTAAGATTGTAAACGGAGTGACGTTTTCTTCATTCCGGTTACAATCTGTTGAACTGAGCCGCTTCGCTGGACTATGGGGATTCAATGGCCCCTTTGTTCCAGGCTGATTCTATCGGAGCGGCGTGATCTTTGACAATTGGATAGCGTTTCGCGGGAGAGAAATGGAAAGGCAGTGTTCGTACGATGTCTCCTGGAAGGGTTGAAGTCGTGGATTCCTGAAAAAGCACATAGTTCCCCTCTGCCGATGATGGGGGCCAATACAAGGGTGATTGGTTGTCCATGGTGCAAAATCATTCTTATGGAGGTAGCGAAAGCGCGGATGGGTTAAGGACTTCTTTCAGCACCATCCTCCCTTTTCCGCAGGTTGGGCAGATCCGGGGATCGTGGCCGGTTATCCGGGTGAGGAGGTCCTGCCACGATTCGGATTTCTTTTCTCTTCCCTCATGCCGGCAATCAACGCTGAGGAGTCTCTTACACAGGCCCAGTTTGGTATTCCGCTTCCGGTTGCTCAGGATTCCGTAGTGCCTGATTTTGACGAACCCATCGGGTAGGATGTGCAGGAGAAAGCGCCGGATGAACTCCGTAGCCTCCAGAGTCATGGGCTTGATCCTGTCGTTGTCCTTGCGATCCCGGTATCGGAAGGTCACCTTGTCGCCTTCCAGCTTTACCAGCCTGTCGTTCGATATCGCCACACGATGGGTGTACCGACCCAGGTAATCCATCACCCTCTCTGCGCTCTGGAAAGGGGGTTTGCAGTAGACCACCCATTCCTGTCGGTAGAGCTCCTTGAGCAGGACGTTGAATGCGCTCTTGTCTTTCAAGTGGGCGACCTTGCCAGGGAACACCAACTTCCCTTTCTCATAGGCTTCCTTGAGGTAGGCCAGGAACTTGCCTCTGAAGAGCCGAGAGAGAACCTTGACCGGAAGGAAAAACTCTCCCTTGCAGGGTGTCCATCGCAGCCCATCCCGGGACAACCCACCTCCTGTCACGATGCAATGCAGATGGGGATGATCCACGAGCGTCTGGCTCCAGGTATGCAGAACCGCAATGAAGCCCACCTTCGCTCCAAGGTGCTTGGGATCTTCCGTCAGTTCCTTGATGCTCTCCGACGCGGCCTTGAAAAGGATGGAATAGACTACATCCTGGTTTCTCAGGGATAGAGGCTTCACGCCTTCAGGCACGGTAAAGACCGGATGAAAATAAGCGCTGGGAAGCAAATCCTCTTTCCTGGCTTCAATCCATCGCTCTTTATCCAGGCACTGGCATTTGGGGCAATGGCGGTTCCGGCAGGAGTTGTAGGAGATCCTCAATCGACCACAATGATCGGGAAAAAAGGGGACGTTGATGAAATATATGAATTTAGTCTGTTGACTCCATCTTTTGAGTTACCTTGACGACTGATCCACATACCCCCACGTGTCCCGCTATTTCTGCCCTCTACCACAATTACCAAGGGATGTAAAGTGATTATTTTCATCAACGTCCCCTGTGTGTGTGTGCCGGGAGCCGGATTTATCGGCGATCCGGTGCACCACATGGTTATCTGTTAAGATTTTGATTTGAAAATTGCTTGAGGACACTTAACATACCTCGATATTTCAAGTTGTAGGTATCATTGTATTTCCTGTTGAAATTATCAATCTCATTCTCATTGGACACCATCCAGTAATAGTATAGATGCTTTGTATCGTTTGGTATTTTTCTTATTCTGTTGAATGGCACCTGATTTGAATCCTGCACATGATCCGAAAAACCATTTAGTTGATTATTGATGAGTATTCTGCATTGGCCAGGATCCAATTTGGGTTTCCCTACTTCGTTATCCAGGTAGGCATCAAGATAGGCATTTCCGAGTAAGAGATTTTTTTCCATTCCAGGGAACTCAACTCTTTCATGGTAATCGAATTTGCCATAAGCAATTGATGCTGTGAGCATCAAATCTTTTTCAATCATTTCTTCGGAGATGCGTTTGATGATATTTAATAAACTACTTAATGCGGATAGGTGTTGCTGAAAGTACGGGTTGGCATGATTTTCCCCATTAAAACGTGAGAAGAGGATTCCGCAGTCCGAGATCAAAAGACCATCAACTTTATCATGGTTATTTTGATTTGCATCTGACCTTAAAGAACGATAGCCAATTTTATAAAAATTATCTAATGCCTTATATGCTTTTTCAGCATCTTTCATCAATGCTTTGAAGCCTGATATGTCCACAAACGCCACGAATGTCTGACCATGAAATTCTTCTAAAGGCATCTGGACCTCCTTCAAGTTTTACAGATAACGCAAAGGTCACCGGGAGCCAGCAGTTTGGGCGATCCGGTGGAGCGACTCGTTATGCGCTTTCTAAAACTTGCTCAGTTCTTTCATCGCCCAGCTTTTGCTTTGTCTATAGTTTCTATGATAAATGCTGAGGGAACAACTGCACCCAGCTTTCCGCCCGTATCATCTGAAATCGTGCCATGAATGAGGCCCACACATGCCAACCTGCCTCGAATGACAAGACCCCCATGTGATGAATGTGCCCCTGGTATTTCAAAGATAGGCACGCCGCTAAAGCCGCCTATGCTGGGGTTATCCAACAAATAAAAGATGGCTGTTTGGTTTGTATCAAAACGAGGAATAGTGAGAAGACCACTGGCCGGCTTTGATTCTCTGGAAATCGGTGAAAACCTCTCTTGCACTCCTAAGCCTAAAGGGAACCCAATGGTTGTCAATGGGAGCTCGCGGGAAGGAGCTTCGAGTTTCGCTGATACCATTTCTTTCGGGAGGAAGTGTTCCTTCAAATGCGGCATTACATCAGAGTCAGGATGTAGCAGGAGAACTGCTACATCAGCCTTATCATGTTGAACCCACTTTAATTCACCAGCAATCCCAGATAGTTTGGCCAGAGTAAACGTTATTGGCCGATCTTCTGATGTTCTGAGGGCCGCCAAAGAATCACGGCTCATTTGCGAGGCAACATGCTGTGCCGTGACCAGGAATAGAAGGTCGCCGTCCACAATAAGAAATCCTGTACCCAATTTCTTTATGGTTCGAGGAATGAATACTTCCTTGCCGATGGGCTTGAGGTATATTTCGTAGTCTATGCCATCAATGTTGGCCGTTTGGGGAAAATCTCGCTCCAGATAGACAACTGTAGCATAAATCTTGTCGAGCATCTGCGCTTCCGCGTTTGGAGAACAGATTATCACTGAGAAAAACAGGAAACAGACAATGGTAATAATTGACTTCCTCTCCATATTACCTCCTAATAATGTCACCATGTTCATCAGTGCACATGCATAACAATTATTGAACTGCAAGTTATATTTCGACAAAATGCTACGCTGATAAATATGGTTTGTCAATTAGAATTTAAGTGATCCTAATGATTCCTAATTATTCACAAATTATATTTATTAGCATTTTCTGTTACTTACGATCTCAATACCTGCGTAAACATCCGTTGGGGAATGAAGAATCTATTGGAAAATTAATGTAATATTGCATATAATTAAAACCTCAAATCCATTATTAAGGAAGGATGATGAACAGAGAAATGCTTGTGCTCAGGGATTTTGAGACGTTTCTTTCAAAATCGGGGACTATACCCGACAACAAAACCAAGTTCTACATTCTAGGCAAAAGATTCGAGGCCGACTCCTACAGATCGGAGGTGGTGATGGGTAATACAGTTGAGACCGCAGTTTATTGCATCCCCCTTCTCAATCTTTAACTTCTGCAACCTTAAATAGACTTCCTTTCCCCTGTTCATGAAATAGACAAAAAAAGAGTTGGTTAGAAGAGCAGGATTCAAGCCTGCCGAAGGCAGGGATTCAAACCTTCGAGTAGAAACACTTGAACCCGGGGCCACTCCAATCCTGGAATTTTTATTTACTTTGACTTAAGTCAAGGCCAACCTTTCAATGGAATGTTAAAAAAGAGATAGAAAGAAAGATATGAGGAGGTACAAAGAAGATGAGATGTCCTGGTCAAGATACAATGTTCTGGAAGCCCGGTGATATTTTTGAAATTTCGTGTCCAAAATGTGGCTATCAAGTGGAGTTCTTTAAATTTGACGTGAAGAGAAAATGTCGGTGTGGTCATGAAATGGTCAACCCAAAGATCAATTTTGGATGTGCCGAGTGGTGTTCCTATGGGGATAGTTGCATTGAAGGATTGCCGGAAGAGATGAAGGTGAGACAAAAGGAAGAAAAGAATAATCGGTTGAGGGAGAGGATCTCCTCTGAAATGAAGAGATATTTCGGCCCCAATATGAAGGATATGAAGCGTGTAAACCACGCCCTCAAGGTAGCCCAATACGCGGAGGAGATTCTAAAGATAGAAGGCGGTCATCCCCTCATCGTTCTTGGAGCTGCTTATCTCCATGATATTGGGATTAAGGAGGCTGAAGAGAAATACGGAAATGCATCTGCCGAGGATCAGGAGAAGATAGGACCAGACATTGCAAGAGACATCTTAAATAGACTGAATGTTCAGAGGGGAATCGTGAATGAGATCTGTGATATCATCGGACACCATCACCACCCGAGGAAAAAAGAGACGCTCAATTTTCAAATCTTGTACGAGGCAGACTGGCTGGTCAATATGGAAGAGGACGGACTTTCCAAGAATCCGGAAAAGATAGAAGAAATCATCGGAAGGAACTTCAAAACAGTGACAGGGAGAAAAATGGCAACAGAATTTTTAGAACGAGTTGCTCGTGACAATTAAGAAAGCGGCAACAATCATCTAAAATGGACTCGGCTCATTTAGTCGATTTGCACAGGCAAGCCCGTAAAATCCTGGCCTTCGGGTCATTATAAGATGTCTGCTGTTCACTCTTTCTTATCCGTTAACCTATAGGCAGATGCCGCGTTATATAAGAATATTGTGAAAATTATCTTTTTCAAAGATTCCCCTCGAAATCATGAATAATAGATCGGGTTTTGAACCGATAGCCTCTGGTAGAAATCCCCTTACTTTCCCAATACTTATTAAAAAACATCCCGCTCGTAGCTGAAATCTTACGAATTGTGAGAACAACGTCATATTTTTCTTGACAAAATAAGCAAAATAAATTACAAATTTTTGTGAATAATTTCTCATAATTTAACAACCTACCCATTTTACCACCGCAAGTGAGCGAGGATTTGATGGAAAAGAAAGATGTCCTGATCGTCGGTGGAGGAATCTCCGGTATCACGGTGGCATTGGAATTAGCCCAGTTGGGAATCCCCACCACGCTCGTTGAAAGAGAATCTGCCATCGGGGGGCTTTCTGCTTCCTTCTGCTGTAAAGCCTCAGAGTCATGCAATAAGTGCTTCGCCTGTGTGGTGGACAAGAGGATTTCCGAGATCCGAAGTCGCCAGGATATTTCGATCTTCACCGGAACCGAACCGACCGGTCTGAATGGAAATCCGGGAGATTATACTGTATCGCTAAAAACGGGGAGGCAGAGAGCCGACTTGAAGGTTTCAGCCATCGTGGTCGCAGCAGGAATTGATCCTTATGAGGCTTCTCAGAAGGCAGAATATGGATACGGGCAGTTCAAGAATGTGATCACTGCCAAGGACCTCGATGAAATGCTCCGATATCAGGGGAGACTTTTCCGCCCCTCCGACGGACAGCTCCCGAAGACGATGGCCTTCTTCCAATGCGTGGGCAGTCGGGATGAGTCGATCGGAAACCTTTACTGTTCCCAGGTCTGCTGTGCCTATGCGCTCCGCCTGATTAAAGCGATCCGCCATCAATACGCCGAGGTAAATGCCACTTTTCTTTATATGGACATCCAGCCTGCTGGAGCATCCTTCCAGGAGTTTCTCACATCCTGTCGGGCGGATAAGGGGATTCGTCTCATCCGAAGCCTCCCTTCCAAGGTTTACTACTCCCCGCTTTCCGATAACCTGAGGGTAAGATTCATTGATCCGCAGAAGGGAGAATTGGTGGAAGAATCTTTCGATTTGATCGTTCTCTCCGTAGGGATGGTCTTGAATAAGGATGCAAAACCCCTGGCCAAACTCCTCGGCTTAAGTTTCACAGAGGATGGTTTCATCGCACCACCGGCACCCGATAGCGGCGTCTTCGTTACCGGTGCCTGCAGTGGACCAAAGGACATTGACCGTTCAATCCTTCACGCGAAGTCGACAGCCTTTCATGTCCACCAATATCTGAAAGGGAGGAACTAAATGGCTCGGATCGGGATCTTTATCGACGCCTTGCAGGGATCAATCCCTATCTCTTTCCGAGAATCGATCGCCACCTTCATCCAGGGCCTCCCGAATATTGCCTTCTGCGTTGAGGAGGAAAACGTCACCTCTTCGGAAGGTCTGGACAGAATGGCCAAGCGTCTTGAAGCAGGAGGGGCGGATAGATTTGTTATCGTTGGAGGAAGTCCAAAACGTTATGAAGCCTCTTTCCACAAATGGGGATATCACCTTCCTCTCAACCCTTATCTGTTTGCTGTTGCCAATGTCAGAGAACAGGCCTTATGGCCGATGGTGGACGAAGTTGCGGCGATCGAGAAGGCAAAAACAATCATTGCTAAAACCATTCGAATGGTCTCCACGTCCCATGCCGTCGAGGCTCAATCTCTCCCTCTGAAACCTGAGGTTTTGGTGATCGGGGGTGGGATTGTTGGAATCTCCATTGCTCAAGAATTGGCGAAAGCCAAGATGAATGTCACCCTTTTGGAAAGGGGAAAAAGTCTTGGGGGAAACGCTTTAGAACTGCGAAAGTTTTACAACCGCCCTGAAGAAGTCCGGAAATGGATGGACGAGAAGGTTTCAGATGTTAGTAAAACGACCAACATTACTGTCATCACCCAGGCAGAATTGAAGCGTCTCGATGGTCATGTGGGTCGGTTCCAAGCCAAGATTCAAAGACACGATGGGACAGAAACCCCGTTTTCCACCTCTGCCATTGTTGTGGCCGCAGGGTATACGACACAACGTGAGGCGAAAGGCATCTATAGCCACAAGAGGGTGATCAGTCTTCCAGAGATGGAAAAACTCCTCTCAGAGGCCACCGGTTCCTCCCTCCTATGGGAAGGGAAGAAAGTCGAGATGCTCACCTTCGTCCTGGATGGGGTGAATGAGGATATCAAGGTCGATTCGATCAACGCCATCAAACAAGGCCTCCTTCTCCAAGAAACCTTCGGTTGTCAGGTAGCCATCCTGTGTAAAGACGTGAAGGTGGCGGCGGACGGCATGGAGCGCCTCTATCGTAAGGCAAGAGAAAAGGGAGTTCTCTTTTTTAAATACGAAGAACCTCCGAAGCTTTCCATCGTCAATGGCCAGATCCAAGTCGATGTGAAGGACACCGCTGCCATTCAAAAAAGGGAACAATGGCCAGTTTCCTTGCTGTGTGATCTCATTGTCGTCAGCGAAGCCTTCACTCCCACTCCGGAAACGGAAAGCCTCTCAAGGCTGCTGAAACTCCACTTGGGAAGCAGGGGTTTTCTCATGGAAGATAATCCCCAACTTCTTCGGGTTAGATCGAATCGAAGAGGGATCTTCGTGGCGGGCGCATGCCGATTTCCACAGGAGGTTTCGGAATCACTCATCGAGGCAAGGGCAGTTGCCCAAGAAGTGATCGCTCTTCTTTCAAAAGGGGCCTACAATTATGACCTGGCTGTGGCAGAGGTGGATCCCAAGAAATGTGCGGTCTGCTATACCTGTCCAAGACTCTGCCCTCACTCCGCGATTACCGTGGAGAAGTATGCAGAGAGAAATATCTATTCCCCTCCCGGAGCAGGGGAGGAGACGAAATGGGGAGCGGCCAAGGTCGACCCGGTGGCCTGTTACGGATGTGGCATCTGTGTCGCCGAGTGCCCGGCAAAGGCCATCACCCTCCACCACGAGACAGATGAACAGATCTATGCCCAGATGAACCTCACTGAATGATGAGGAGATGGGGAGTTGGGGGAATGGGGAAAAAATTCTAAATTCGAAGCACGAAATCCGAAACAAGCGCAAATGTTCAAAATACAAATTATCCGAACAGAAAACAGATTCTTACATGGTTAAATCTGAGAATTTTCTTCTAACATTTTTGAAAATTAACCCCCCAAATCTATCCCCTCCCCTGGTGGGAGGGGATAAAGGGGAGGGGGACTAAGTTCTTATTATCCACCCCCACCCTAACCCTCCCCCATCCAAGGGGGAGGGGGTTAGATTAAGGAAGTTTCAAATATGTTTGACTAAAATTTAGAAATTTGAATTTCGAATTTGTTTCGGATTTCGATATTCGGATTTCGGATTTTTATTGTAGGAGTCAATATGCCGGTTTTTGACCCCAAAATTATCGCCTTCTGTTGTGATCAGTCTGGATATGCAGCAGCGGACATGGCGGGAACTTTGAAGTTGAAACTCCCCAAGAACGTTGAAATCGTCCGTGTCCCCTGTGCGGGTCGCATCGAGACGATTTATCTCTTAAAGGCATTGGAGAAAGGCGCAGACGGCGTTCTGATCTTCGCCTGTTATGAGGAGAACTGTCAGTTTCTCCGAGGAAACCTTCGGGCAAGAGGACGCCTCTCTTATGCCCATCGGATGTTGGAGAAGATCGGCCTGGAAAAGGAACGGCTGGAGATTTGTCATCTTGCCACCAACAGCGGCGCAAAACTGGCGGAGGCTCTTCAACGAAAATCGGAACAGTTGAGGAAATTGGGTCCCAACCCAGTAAAATGAAACAATGCCAAATGTCAAATCCCCCCCCAACCCCCCTTTACTAAAGGGGGGCGGGGGGGGATTATTGATTGAATTTGAACTTTGACGTTGTTTTGACATTTGCCTGCCTGCGCGAAGTCCCGTCTTGCGGGACGAAGGCAGGGATTTTGACATTTGAACTTTTGCTTTTAGGAGGAATAGATGATCAAAGCTGAGCAGAAACCTATCGATGAAATCTTGAGATCGATCGACCCCTACAATAAGATTCTGCTATCAGGATGTGGGGCCTGCGTTGCCGTTTGCCATGCTGGGGGTGAAAAAGAAGTGGGTTTGCTGGCCTCCAGTCTCAGAATGGCAAGGAAGAAGATCGGAAAAACGATCGAGGTTCTCGAGGCAGCGCCTGCCCGTCAGTGCGAACCCGAGTTCGCCTTGGAGCTCGCTGAAACCATCGAAAAAGTGGAAGCCGTCGTCTCCATCGCCTGCGGAGTGGGTGTCCAGACGTTGGTTCGCCATTTTCCAAAAACTCCTGTTTTTCCCGGTGTCAATACCACCTTCTTAGGTGAGACCGTCATGCATGGCGTCTGGGAAGAGCGATGTCAGGCTTGCGGAAACTGCATCCTTGAAAAGACCGGAGGCATCTGTCCCATTGCACGGTGTGCCAAACAACTCTTCAACGGCCCGTGCGGCGGCTCCTCCAAAGGAAAATGCGAAATCAAACGAGAGACCGATTGTGCCTGGCAACTCATCTACGATCGGCTTAAGACCCTGGGCCAACTTGATAAACTGGAGGAAGTCATTCCGGCAAGGAGATGGGGTGTGGAGTCGAGGGATAGTGGGCCAAGAAGAATCGTGAGGGAGGATCTCAAGGTATGAAAGCAGGGAGCAATCTGGAAAAGATTCTGGAGAAAGGACTTTTTGCGGTCACGGGCGAATTGGGTCCTCCAAAGGGCAACGACGTCAGTGTCATCAAACGGAAAGCGGATCTTCTGAGAGGTTATGTGGATGCGGTCAATGTCACCGATAACCAAACCGCGATCGTCCGGATGTCAAGTATCGCCACCTCTTCTCTCCTCATTCAGATGGGGCTGGAGCCGGTGATGCAGATGGTCACCCGCGATCGGAATCGTATCGCCATTCAAAGTGACGTCTTCGGTGCCACCGCCCTTGGCATCAAAAACATGCTCTGCCTCACCGGAGATCACCATACCTTTGGAAATCAGGTCGACTCGAAGAACGTTCATGACCTCGACTCGATCCAACTGATCGGCTGCGTCCGGACGATGCGGGATCAGGGGACACTCCTCGGTGGAGAAGAAAAGATTGAGGGGGAGGTCAAGCTTTTCATCGGTGCGGCGGAGAATCCTTTTGGTGATCCTTTTGAATTCCGGGCCACCCGGTTGGGCAAGAAGGCGGCTGCCGGTGTCAACTTCATCCAGACACAGTGTATCTACGATATGAACCGCTTCAAGGAATGGATGAAGATGGTCCGAGATCGAGGACTCCACGAGAAGGTCCACATTCTGGCGGGTGTCACCCCACTCAAATCCGGAGGTATGGCCCGATATATGGCCAAGAATGTCTCCGGGATCATCATCCCCGATGAGATCATCGATCGGGTGGTCAAAGCAAAAAAACCGGCTGAGGAAGGAATCAAGATCTGTGTGGAACAGATTCAAGAACTGAAAGAGATCGAAGGGGTCCACGGGGTCCATATCATGGCCATCGAATGGGAGCAGATGACGAGTAAGATCACCGAGATGGCCGGATTGTTACCCCGACCCAAGGTCGAATAAAGGGAAAAAGCCATGACATTAAAGGAGCGTTTGGATTCGGGAAAATTTGCAGTCGTCGTTGAAGTCCAGCCGCCAAAGGGGAATGACCTCTCTGAGGTTTATGAATATGCCGAACCCCTGAGAGGACGCGTCGACGCGGTCAACGTGCCAGAGCTTCAGAATGCGATCATGAGGCTGGGCTCTCTCTCTGTTTGTAGCCTCCTGAAGGCAAAAGGGATGGAGGCGATCTTCAATCTCTCCTGTAGCGATCGGAACCGATTGGCACTCCAGTCCGAACTCCTTAACGCCTCTGCGCTGGGTTTGAAGGACGTCCTGATCCTTCAGGGAGATCATCCATCGATTGGAGATCATTTCGAAGCTCAACCGGTTTTTGATCTCGATGTGGTGGGCTTGCTGGGAGCGGTCAAGCGCCTCCAAGAAGGCTATGATATGATGGGCAACGATCTCAAGGGGAAGCCTCAGTTCTTCGTGGGCACCCAGGTCAATGCCGCGGCAAAAGGCCATGTCCTCGATTTGGAGGTCATGGATATGGAAAAGAAGATCCGGATGGGGGCCGATTTCTTCTTCACGAACTCCATCTACGATGTCAGCCTTTTAGACCCCTTTATCAAAAAGGTTGCCCACTTCAAGGTTCCCATCATCGTAGGCATCACCCTGCTCAAATCAGTCGGCATGGCCCGATATGTGAATAAACATGTAGAAGGAACCTCTATTCCGGATTCGATCATCGATCAATTGATGAAGGCTTCAGATAAACAGAGAGCAAGCATTGAAATTGCAGGGGGTTTGATCAAAGAGTTGAAAGGGCTTTGCCAGGGAGTTCAGATCATCCCCATCGGGTGGGAAAAGCAGGTCCCTGCGCTTCTGGATTATGTAGGGCTATAAAAAGGCCTTTGCAGATTTGAATTTCCAGATTGCAAATTGCATAATTTAATTTGAATCAGATTAGAATTCGCATTCTTTATTTATTATTCTTCATTTTAAATTGAACAAAAGTGGACATGAAGGAATCCGGTTCCCTTGTCGACCTCAGGGTGTTTTGTCACTTTGGAAAGGGTATGGAGCCCAAAAAATCCTCTCCAGCCAAGAGAAGAAGGACAACTGAACGACTCACCCTTCTCGATAAAAGGGTAGAGGCGGAGATGTTTCAGTCGATTGCCGAATTGGGAAACGATGGAATTCTGGTATTCGATGAGCATTATGGGATCGAATTTGCAAATCGAATGGCCTCTGAGATCACTGGATATTCGAATGAAGAATTGTTGAAGATGACCATCCTTTCCCTATTGGGCAAGACCAATCAAGCTCTTCTCGAAGACCTCTTTGTTCACCCCGAGCGTTACGGCGAAAAAGTCTGTACAGAGATTCAACTGCTCACATCCGGAGGCGAGGCCAAAGAGGCCGAGGTCTGTTTCGCCTTAGCGAAGACGCCTCTCGGAGCCCCAAAAGGCTACGCTTACATCCGGGATATCACTGAGGCGAAGCGAATGGAAGGAAAGATTCGCGAGGCCACCCAGCAATTTGAGAAGATTGCGGAGATGGGTGATGACGGGATCGTGGTCTTTGATCAGGCTTTTAAGATCACCTTTTCCAATCAGATGGCCTCCGAAGTGACAGGGATCCCCAAGGAAGATCTGATCGGAAGAAATTTCTTTACGGTGATCGGTAAAGAGGATAAAGAATTTCTCGAGGGAACGGTTACCCGAGGGGTGGGAATCGGTGAGAAGCTCTGTACGGAGATGACCATTCTGACCCCACAAGAACAAAAGAAGGATGCAGAAGTCTGTATTGCCTTAGCCAAGTCTGATACCGGTGAGGTCAGGACTTATGCCTACATCCGTGACATCACGGAACGAAAAAGATTTGAAAAGGATCTCAGGAGCTCGGAGGAAAAGCTAAGAAACCTCTTTGAAAGAGTGAGACACGGCCTCTTCATCAGCTCGAAGGAGGGCAAGTTTTTGGACTGCAACCAAGCCCTTCTCGATATGTTGGAATATACTACCAAGGAGGAATTTCTCAACATTGATATCGCCCAGGACATCTACGTGAATCCTGAAGATCGGAAGACCTTCCAGGAGAGAATCAAAAAGGATGGCTATGTTAAGGATATGGAGATAGAATTCAAAAAGAGGAACGGGGAGAAGATCACCGTTCTGTTAACAAGCCATTCCATCAAAAACGAGAAGGGAGAAATTGTAGGTTACGAAGGAATCAACTTAGACATCTCGGAAAGAAAACGAATTGAAAATGAGCTCCGCGAGGCCAATGAGTTCTTCATGAACCTGATCGAAAGCTCTGTCGATGGGATCATTGCCGCAGACATGAAGGGGAATATCTTTATCTTTAACAAAGGGGCGGAGGCGCTGACTGCATATAATGCCGAAGAGGTGATTGGTAAACTCCATATTACAAAGATCTACCCTGAGGGCGTGGCTAAAGAGATTATGAAAAAACTCCGAAGCCCGGAATATGGCGGCGTGGGGAAATTCATTCCTTCCCAGTTGAAAGTTGTCAATAAGTTTGGAGAAGAAATACACGTCCAGCTTTCCGCTGCCCTCATTTACGATGGAAAAGGACAGGAAAATGCCAGTGTCGGTATCTTTACAGATTTGAGACCCCGTCTCATGATGGAGAAGAGGCTTCAAGAAACCCACGTTCAATTGGTCAG